>NZ_JGVU02000003.1 GCF_000708755.2 Metabacillus indicus LMG 22858
CCAATTGCATATTGTCTGGTGATGATGGCAAAGAGGTCACACCCGTTCCCATGCCGAACACGGAAGTTAAGCTCTTTAGCGCCGATGGTAGTTGGGGGTTTCCCCCTGTGAGAGTAGGACGTTGCCAGGCACGCAGAAAAAAGGACAGCAGAGATGCTGTCTTTTTTGTTGTTCTGAAGGAATGCAGGATTAATTAGTGCAAACAAATGGGGAATCGTACCCTGTGAAACTGTAAAACGATATCAGAGGGTAAGCAAACGCTCGAATCGTACCCTCCAAAACCGTAAAACGATATCAGAGGGTAAGCAAACGCCCGAATCGTACCCTCCCAAACTGTAAATCGATATCAGAGGGTAAGCAAAAGCCTGAATCCTACCCAGCAAAGCCGAAAAAACGATATCAGAGGGTAAACAGAAGCCTGAATCCTACCCACCAAAACCGATAAAATGACATCAGAGGGTAAGCAAAGTCCCAAATCCTACCCAGCAAAGCCGAAAAAATGACATCCGAGGGTAAGAAACCGCCCGAATCGTACCCTCTAAAACCGTAAATCGATAACGGAGGGTAAGCAAAAGCCAAAATGAAAGCAAGTAGACCCTGCATGATCTATAAAAAATGAACGCCTCTCCCTGCAGCCCGGTTATTTTATATAGACATACACGATTTGGGCTCACCGGCATACAATGGGAGAGGGAATGAGTATTCGAAATTTTGTATACAACAGTGGATCTGTGGCAAAACTGCTTGTATGGAGGTGGAGTACAGTGAATTCGGAAGATGTGAAGAAACCGGCTGGGGAAACGTGTATTATATGCGATACAGAAAAGGCGAAGGGAATTCATCTCTATACAAGTTTTGTTTGTACAGATTGCGAGACTGATATGATTCAGACAGAAACGGAAGATCCCAAGTACGCCTATTACGTTGATAAACTGCGGAGAGTGAAAACACCGCCGCTCTATTCTTAAGCTGCCGTTACAGGCGGCTTTCTTTGTTTTATGCGAAAAGAAGTATATGTTTAGTTCTCTGGTGCAAGCGTCCGCCATACAGCCGGGACGAATCCGCCGGACAAGTCTGTCAGAACTGGCTCCGGCGCTTGCGCTTTTTTTGGCGGGCTTCTATTGATATAATGGCCATAAGACATAATAAAGGACGGTTTGGTTAGATGGCAGCACCACTGTATGAAGCATTAAAGAAGCATGAGCTTCAAAATCCGGTTTCGTTTCATGTGCCGGGGCATAAGTATGGAAAGGTTTTTCCGGAGGAGGCTGCAGGAGATTTCAGGAGCGTTCTCAGGCTTGATGCAACGGAGATCACGGGACTTGATGACCTTCATGATCCAAGCGGCCCTATATTGGAGGCGCAGAGGCTGGCTGCTGAGCTGTATCAGGCAGATGAAACATTTTTCCTTGTTAACGGGTCAACTTCCGGGAATTTGGCGATGATCATGGCGTGCTGTGAGCCGGGAAAGCCTGTTTTGGTTCAGCGCAACAGCCATAAGTCGATCATTCATGCCATCAGGCTCTCCGGTGCAAAGCCGGTATTCCTTTCCCCTAAGATGGATGAAGCGTACGGTGTTCCTTCTTACGTGGAGATTGAGACGGTTTCAGAAGCCGTAAGGAGGTACCCTGAGGCAAAGGCACTCATTTTGACAAATCCGAATTACTACGGTATCACTGCAGACCTCAGAGGAGCGGTGGAACTTGCTCACAGTGAAGGAATTCCTGTTCTTGTGGATGAAGCTCATGGCGCTCATTTTGTTCCCGGTCTGCCATTCCCTGCTTCTTCAATTAAAGCAGGGGCTGATGCTGTTGTTCAGTCCGCGCATAAAACGCTTCCTGCAATGACAATGGGTTCATTCCTCCATGTGAATGGCGGGCTAATTGATCGAGAGCGTCTGTCTTACTATCTGTCTGTTTTTCAAAGCAGCAGTCCTTCTTATCCCATTATGGCTTCGCTTGATTTGGCCAGAGAGTATATAGAGAATCTCATTTTGTCAAAAGAGGCGGATGCAATCCTGCGCGCTGTCGATGTCTTTAAAAAGAGCGTGGAGGCGAACAAGGAGGTTGAAATTGTCACGACAACAGATAAACGTGCAATCATCGATCCTTTAAAACTGGCAATCAGGTCTGCAGCCGGGCTTTCAGGGTTTGAGCTTCAGCGCCGCCTTGAAAAACAGGGAGTCTTCACTGAGCTTGCAGATATCCAAAATGTTCTCCTTGTTTTGCCCCTCAGCAGCAATCAGGCAGATTCATTCCTCTTTTCTTCTGATAATAGCGGTGAGGGCAGTATTCCATTTGAGCCTTTATTATATAAGGAAGAAAATCAAAAAATCAGTATGCTTCCCCTATCGTACGGGGAATTAAATGGGTATAGTAAAGAAGCCGTATTATTTAAGGATGCAGCCGGGCATTTAAGCGGAGAGGCTGTTATACCGTATCCGCCGGGTATTCCTCTTTTAATGGAAGGGGAAGTCATTACGGAGGAGCATGTTAGGCAGATCAGAACATTATTGGCATGCAAAGCGCGCTTTCAGGGCGGACAGGCACTGAAAGACGGACAGCTTGCTGTTTATATACAGAAAAGGTGATTGTATTGAAAGGGACGTTTATTACATTTGAAGGGCCGGAGGGTGCAGGGAAAACGACTGTTCTGCAAAAGATCCGTGAGGAGTTTGAACAAAAAGGCATCCAGGCTGTTTTCACAAGAGAACCCGGGGGAATCCGGATTGCCGAACAAATCCGTGAAGTGATTTTAAATAAAGAAAATACGGAAATGGATGCCAGAACAGAAGCGCTGCTTTATGCAGCAGCCAGAAGACAGCATATGGTCGAAAAAGTCATTCCGGCATTAAATGAAGGAAAGCTGATCATTTGCGACCGTTTTATTGACAGTTCTCTTGCTTATCAGGGATATGCGCGCGGGATTGGCACAGAAGAGGTATATTCCATCAATCTGTTTGCCATCGACGGGGTCATGCCTGACCTCACGATTTATTTTGATATCGCTCCTGAACGCGGTTTGATGAGGATCAGCGGCAATGACGGCCGTGAAGTGAACCGGCTTGATCTTGAAAAGATGGATTTTCATGAGAAAGTTCAGGAAGGGTATAAACAAACGATAGAAAGATTTCCGGACCGGATCAAAGTGATCAACGCCGATCAGAGTCTTGAAGATGTGTGCCGGGACGTAATGGAAGTTTTAATTCCTTATTTAAAGTGAACGCTGATATAATGGGAATACAATTACCATAAATGAAACAATGCTTTATAGAAAGATAGCTGTTAAACTATAAGGAGGCATATAATGATGAAAATGATCATTGCGGTTGTACAGGACCAGGACAGCAATAAGCTGTCGAGTGCATTGGTTGAACATAATTTCAGAGCGACAAAGCTTGCATCAACAGGCGGTTTCTTAAAATCCGGAAACACAACGTTCATGATTGGGACAGAAGATGCCCGGGTTGAGAAGGCATTGTCTGTCATCAGGGAAAATTGCCAGTCTAGAGAACAGCTGGTGGCACCCGTCTCTCCAATGGGAGGAAATGCGGATTCCTATGTCCCTTATCCTGTTGAAGTAGAGGTCGGCGGAGCGACTGTGTTTGTTCTTCCGATTGAACAATTTCACCATTTTTAAGGTGACGATATGAAAATTAATCAGGAGCTCCGCACAGCGCCGGATAAACGAAATGCAGGCCCTTCGCCATCCGGTGCAAGCCGGCCGTTTTCCGAACTTGTGCAAAAACAGGAGACGAAGCTGCATCTGCATCAGCTGAACGGAATGCTTGCAAGTGTGGAGGAAGCCGGCCGCCGTGTGGCCAAGTCCCGTAATATGAGGGACCTTGCGCGGTACAAATCCCTTGTAAAGCGGATGATGAAAGAAGCTGTAGAATACGGACTGCAGCTGAAACAGTCCTCAAGTTTTGACTTCACCGGCAGCAGCAGAAATCATATAACCGTATTGGAAATTGACCGGCAGCTGATTGAGCTGACAGAGGCTTTGCTTCAAGAGGAGCAGTCCTCCATTGACATACTGGCAAAAATAGGCGAAATTAAAGGCCTTTTAATGAACCTTTATACGTAAAGAGTGATAGAAATGACGATGAGCACGTGGAATGATTTAGAAGAGTACCAGCCCAGAGTCCTTAAACTTCTTGGAAACAGCTTTGAGAAGAACCGCCTTGCTCACGCGTACCTTTTTGAAGGGAAAAAAGGGACCGGGAAAAAGGAAGTCAGTCTTCTTCTCGCCAGAAGCTATTTTTGTGAAAAACCGGACGGACATAAGCCGTGTGAGACATGCAGAAACTGCAAGCGCATCCATTCAGGAAACCATCCAGATCTGCATCTGGTGGAGCCGGACGGACTTTCGATAAAAAAATGGCAGATTCAAAGCCTTCAGGAAGAGTTTACAAAAACAGGGGTAGAATCACACAAAAAGCTGTATATCATCTCCCACGCTGATAAAATGACGGCAAATGCCGCAAACAGCCTGCTTAAATTCCTGGAGGAGCCAAACGCAGACACGATGGCCATTCTTTTGACCGAACAAGTGCATCAAATGCTGAACACTATTCTCTCAAGATGCCAGACGCTGACTTTCATGCCTCTTCCCGTTTCAGCCATTGAAAAAGAGCTGCTAAAGCAGGATGTGCCTGCTAATTATGCAAGACTCGCTGCAAGAATGACCAACAGTTCTGAAAAAGCGCTCGAATTAAGTCGAGATGATTGGTTTGCACAGGCCAGACTTGTAGTGATAAAATTGTATGAAGTGATCTTTAAGCGAAATGGACAGGCGTTCGTCCAGGTTCAAACGCAATGGGTGCCTTTTTTCGCTGAAAAAGAACAGCAGGACATGGCTTTTGACTTGCTTTTATATGTATATAAAGACATTCTTTCCATCCAAATAGGCAATACAGATCATGTTATCTATCAAGATCTGCTTCCACAGTTAGAACAGCATGCCATTCAAGTATCCAGACAAAAGATCCTTGAAAAAATCACTTCTATTTTAGAAGCAAAAAAAAGACTCCAGATGAATGTGAGTCCACAATTACTGATGGAGCAATTGGTTTTATCTTTGCAGGAGGGATAGAATTGTACGATGTAGTGGGTGTCCGCTTTAAAAAAGCGGGTAAAATATATTATTTCGACCCTAATGGGCTTCAAATAGAAAACGAAGATTTTGTGATTGTCGAAACAGTAAGAGGCGTCGAGTTCGGCAAAGTCGTCATTCATAAAAAGCAGGTTGGAGAGAATGACATCGTTCTTCCTCTGAAAAAAGTGCTGAGGGTGGCTGATGCAAAAGACCGCTTGATCGTAGATGAAAACCATCATGCAGCTAAAGAGGCGTATGAGGTCTGTCAGCATAAAGTGACAGAGCACCGGCTTGATATGAAGCTTGTAGATGTTGAGTATACATTTGACCGGAACAAGGTTATTTTTTATTTCACAGCAGACGGCCGCGTCGACTTCAGGGAGCTTGTAAAAGATCTTGCGGCTATTTTCAAAACGCGCATTGAACTCCGCCAGATTGGCGTCAGGGATGAGGCGAAGATGCTTGGAGGCATCGGACCCTGCGGCAGAATGCTTTGCTGCTCCACGTTCCTTGGAGATTTTGAACCGGTTTCCATTAAGATGGCAAAAGATCAGAACCTTTCACTCAATCCAACAAAAATCTCCGGCTTGTGCGGAAGGCTTATGTGCTGCCTGAAATATGAAAATGACGAATATGAATCTGCCAAAGAACAGCTTCCTGATATCGGTGAGTCAATCGGCACGCCGATAGGAACAGGAAAAGTAGTCGGGTTAAATATATTGGAACGGGTTTTGCAGGTTGAACTTTCAGAAAAAGACCGCGTGGTTGAATTTACTTGGGAAGAATTAATGAAAGAAGGCGCTGTTCCAATGAAATCCACAGATTGATGAGGTGGAACAAGTGGATAAAAAAGAAATCTTTGAATCTGTAAGCAGCATGGAAGAACAAATCGGTTCCCTGTACAGACAGCTTGGAGAGCTGAAGCATCACCTTGGCGGCCTGCTTGAGGAGAATCATCATCTTCAGATTGAAAATGATAACCTCCGCAGACGCCTGAATGCAACAGCAGCTGCAGCAGATCAAAAGAAGCAGATGAAACAGCATACAGATAAACAGGGAATGGATTCAAAGATTGTGGACATTGGAGAGGGCTATGATAATCTTGCCCGTCTCTATCAGGAAGGTTTCCATATATGCAATGTTCACTATGGAAGTGTCCGCAAAGACGGAGACTGTTTGTTCTGTCTTTCCTTTCTTAATAAGAAATAACCGGGCTTTCCTGCGAGGGGAAAGCTTTTTTTAAGGTCTGAAACATTAAATTTTGTCCATATTTATAGAAAGAAAGGATTTTACGATGGTCGATTTAACAGGAGATGAGCGTTTGGATTACCTTCTGGCTGAGGATTTGAGGATTGTCCAGAGTCCGTCTGTATTTGCCTTCAGTTTAGATGCGGTTCTTCTTTCCAAATTTGCTTATATGCCGATTCAAAAAGGGAAAGTGCTTGATTTATGCTCCGGGAACGCGGTAATTCCGCTGCTGCTTTCGACAAGATCTAAGGCAGACATTACTGGAGTTGAAATTCAGGAGCGGCTATTTCAAATGGCTGAAAAAAGCATTGCCTATAACAACCTCCAAAATCAAATCAAGATGATTCACGGTGATTTAAAGGATATGCCTGACGTACTTGGCCACGGGAAGTTTGATGTGATCACGTGCAACCCTCCATATTTTAAAACACCGAAAAAGGATGAACAAAATCAGAATGAGCATTTAGCGATTGCGCGGCATGAAATTCTCTGCACGCTTGAGGATGTTATTTGTGCAACCAGCAAGCTTGCCCGAATGGGGGCAAAGATCGCCTTTGTTCACCGGCCGGGAAGACTGCTTGAAATTACGGAGCTTATGAAAAAATACAAAATCGAGCCGAAACGGATTCAGCTCGTTTATCCTAAGCAGGGAAAAGAGGCAAATACCCTACTGATAGAAGGAATTAAAGGCGGGCAGCCAGATCTGAAAATTCTTCCTCCGCTTTTTGTTTATGATCAGAACAATGAATATACAGATGAAGTGAAAGAAATCCTGTATGGAAAGCACTAGCACTCATTTTTTCTATGTGCTCCAGTGCAGGGACGGCAGTTACTATGCAGGCTATACGAATGATCTTGCCGCCCGCCTTGAAAAGCATAATGCCGGAAAGGGTGCCAAGTATACACGGGCGAGAGGCCCTGTAAAGCTTCTGTACGCTAAGCAATTCTCCTCAAAAAGACCGGCAATGAGGGCGGAATATGCTTTTAAACAGCTGACGAGGAAAAAGAAGGAAGAGTTTCTCGCTGATCCTGAACGCTTTGCAGCTTGGGATTTCTGGCAGGGAGAGGATGATGGAAATGCAGGAACAGAAAAGCTTTAACAGAGACACAGAGTGGGGCTCGCTCTACCTTGTGCCAACGCCGATCGGCAATCTGGAGGATATGACCTTCCGCGCCGTTTCCATTTTGAAAGAAGTGGATGTGATTGCTGCAGAGGACACACGGGAGTCTAAAAAGCTCTGCAATCATTTTGAGATTGGCACACAGCTGATCAGCTATCATGAACATAATAAAGAATCAAGCGGCTTTAAAATCCTGGAACTGATGAAACAGGGGAAAAATGTAGCGCTTGTCAGCGATGCGGGCATGCCGATTATCTCGGACCCTGGAAGCAAGCTTGTGGAGGATATTCTTGCTGAAGGCGGAAAGGTTATCCCTCTTCCTGGTGCAAATGCAGCACTTACAGCACTAGTAGCATCAGGCATAACTCCCCAGCCCTTTTACTTTTTCGGTTTTCTGGACAGGCAGAAAAAAGAAAAGAAAAAACAGCTGGAAGCTCTAGCAAACCGGACCGAAACCATGATTTTTTATGAATCTCCGCACAGGCTGAAAGAAACACTTGCAGCAATGGCGGAGATTCTGGGAGAACGCCGTATCTGTCTTTCAAGAGAGCTCACAAAACGATTCGAAGAATTCATCAGAGGAACAATACCTGAAGCTGTGAAGTGGGCTGAGGAAAACCAGATCCGCGGAGAGTTCTGTCTGATTGTGGAAGGACAGGATGTAAACAACATCCCTGCAGAAGATGAGTGGTGGGATTCATTGTCGCTTGAAGAGCATGTTGCGCATTATGTGAACGAAGGAATGTCATCGAAAGAGGCCATCAAACAGGTTTCAAAGGAGCGGAATGTTCCGAAGAGAGATGTGTATCAGTCTTATCACGTTGAATAGGATAAAAAAAGACCTGGCGGATTTCCGCCAGGTCTTTCGTCATTATTTCACTAAGTTGCTTTGGATTTCTTTAAGGATCTGCTCTGCACCTTCGCGGCTCAGGACTAATTTTCCGTTGCCAAGAGTGAAGTTATCGTCAGATACTTCGCCAGTTACAGCGCAAGTCATGTTTGGTTTATATTTTTTAAGGATAATTCTTTCATCATCCACATAGATTTCAAGAGCGTCTTTTTCAGCAATTCCAAGTGTACGGCGCAATTCGATCGGAATTACCACTCGGCCAAGCTCGTCAACTTTACGTACAATACCTGTAGATTTCATATTTGTTCTCCTCCCAATAATAAAGGTTCTATATGTGTTTTTTCTTAAACTTCGTCATAATTCGACAAAATCTTCATCCTCATAAGCATAACAGTGTTTCCAATAAACGTCAATCAGAAACTATTCAATAGGCTGCGAAAATAAGTGAAATTTTCGTGAACCCCTACAGCCTTAGCGGTATTAAGATATATACCCGTCAAAAAAGGAAAATAAACGCATAAAAGGGAATATATAATTATACATAGAATAGTATTAATTCAAAATAATGTTAACTATATTATAACGATTGTTCGACAAGAATCAACAAAAATTATTCATCAGGAAACATTT
Organism: Metabacillus indicus LMG 22858; assembly: GCF_000708755.2. GTDB lineage: Bacteria > Bacillota > Bacilli > Bacillales > Bacillaceae > Bacillus_P > Bacillus_P indicus. The sequence continues at coordinate 8,947 of NZ_JGVU02000003.1, forward strand.
GGCATAAATATGCCACTCATACTATTCATGGGGGTCTTTGTTTTTTTGTCCATAGAAGGTATATTTTCTTGATATTAAAGGCTAAGATGGTATCATAAAGAGTATAATTCGATTGGAAATCTATTGAGGATAATCGCTCTCGTCCATTGGGCGGGGGCTTTTTCCAGAAATAAGAATATATAGATGCGCATTGCCGGCAACAGACGCCTGCGCTTTTCTTATCTCTATCCTAGAGACAGTCACCATTACCGGGAGGGAAACCGATGGAAGATCAGAGAAAATCGTTCTACCTTACAACACCTATTTATTATCCAAGCGGAAAGCTACATATTGGACATGCATATACAACCGTTGCCGGAGATGCAATGGCCCGCTATAAACGCATGCGCGGATTCGACGTCATGTATCTGACAGGAACAGATGAGCACGGACAGAAAATTCAGCGGAAAGCAGAAGAAATCGGCGTCACTCCGCAAAAGTATGTCGATGACATTGTCAGCGGAATTAAAGATCTGTGGAGCAAGCTCGACATTTCTTACGACGATTTTATCCGTACGACTCAGGACCGCCATAAAGAAATAGTAGAGAAAGTATTTGCACAGCTGCTTGAGCAGGGCGATATCTATCTTGATCAATACGAAGGATGGTACTGTACGCCGTGTGAGTCCTTCTTTACAGAACGACAGCTTGAAAACGGCAACTGTCCTGATTGCGGAAGGCCTGTTGAAAAAGTAAAGGAAGAGTCCTATTTCTTTAAAATGAGCAAATATGCCGACCGTCTTCTTGCGTACTACGAAGAAAACCCGGAATTCATTCAGCCTGAATCACGCAAAAACGAAATGATCAACAATTTCATTAAGCCCGGCCTTGAGGATCTTGCTGTTTCCCGTACGACATTTGACTGGGGAGTAAAGGTTCCAGGTGATCCGAAGCACGTCATTTATGTATGGATTGACGCTCTTTCCAACTATATAACAGCTCTTGGATACGGCACTGAAAATGATGAAAAGTACCGGAAATACTGGCCGGCGGATGTGCACCTCGTCGGCAAGGAAATTGTCCGCTTTCATACGATTTACTGGCCGATCATGCTGATGGCTCTTGATTTGCCTCTGCCAAAGAAAGTGTTCGCACACGGCTGGCTGCTGATGAAAGACGGTAAAATGTCCAAATCAAAAGGCAATGTTGTGGATCCGGTCACGCTTATTGACCGCTATGGCCTCGATGCTCTCCGCTACTATCTGCTGAGAGAAGTGCCTTTTGGCTCTGACGGTGTTTTCACTCCGGAAGGATTTATTGAAAGAGTGAACTATGACCTTGCCAATGACTTGGGGAACCTGCTGAACAGAACGGTTGCCATGATTCAGAAATACTTTGACGGCGAAATTCCTGCCTACACGGGTGAGCAAACAGAATTTGACGGTACGCTTGCTGCATTCAGCGGGGAAACGATCAAGAAGTATGAAGAAGCGATGGAAAAGATGGAATTCTCGATTGCTCTTAATGCACTATGGCAATTTATCAGCAGAACAAATAAATACATTGATGAAACACAGCCATGGGTTCTTGCAAAAGACGAGGAAAACCGCGGCAAATTAGGTTCGGTGATGGTGCATTTAGCTGAGTCGCTCCGCATCTCTGCCATTCTGCTGAAGCCGTTTTTGACCAAAACACCTGAAAAGATGTTCGAACAGCTTGGCATTTCGGATGCTTCCCTGAAGGAATGGGACAGCCTGTCCTCATTCGGCAGCATCCCTCAGGTAAAGGTTGCCAAAGGAGTTCCAATCTTCCCCCGTTTAGAGGTTGAAGAAGAGGTTGCCTACATTAAAGAACAGATGCAGGGTACGGCTCCTGCACCAGCTGAAGAAGCTAAGAAAGAAGAAAAAGCAGAAACAGCACCGGAAATTACGTTTGATGAGTTTATGAAGGTTGAAATGCGTGTTGCTGAAGTCATCCATGCAGAACCTGTAAAAAAAGCAGACCGTCTGCTCAAGCTGCAGCTTGATCTTGGCTCAGAAAAAAGACAAGTAGTATCAGGGATTGCCAAAAGCTATCAGCCTGACCAGCTTTTAGGGAAGAAAGTCATCTGCATTACAAATCTTAAACCGGTTAAGCTTCGCGGAGAGCTGTCACAAGGAATGATCCTTGCAGGCGGCGGAGAAGGAAACTTGTCGCTTGCTACTGTCGATTCAAGTCTCCCGAATGGTACAATTATTAAATAAAAAAGAGAAAAAAAGAGGTGTTTCACGTGTAACAATCGGGGATAACGCCTCTTTTTTTCTGTTTCAAATCGTGGCGAAAGGATGTCGAAAGATGTTATTTGATACACATGCACACTTGAACGCCATCCAGTATCAGGATGACCTTGAAGAAGTGATTGAAAGGGCGCTCCATGAAGGCGTGACCCATACTGTTGTCGTTGGCTTTGATACAGAAACGATTACAAAAGCGATTGAACTTGCTGAAGCATACGACTTTATTTATGCAGCAGTCGGCTGGCATCCAGTTGATGCGATTGATATGACGGATGCAGATTTAGAATGGATTAAAGAGCTTGCGTCTCATCCTAAAGTAGTTGCTATAGGGGAAATGGGCCTTGACTATTATTGGGACAAATCACCAAAGGATGTTCAAAAAGAGGTATTCAGAAAGCAGATTGCCCTCGCAAAGGAAGTAAATCTGCCGATTATTATCCATAACAGGGATGCAACAGCAGATGTGGTGGAGATTCTTCAGGAAGAAGGGGCGAGCGAAGTAGGCGGGATCATGCACTGCTTTACAGGAAGCCTTGAAGTGGCAAGACAGTGCATGGAGATGAATTTCTACATTTCATTCGGCGGGCCTGTCACTTTTAAAAATGCCAAAAAGCCAAAAGAGGTCGCAGCTGAAATTCCAATGGAAAGACTTTTAATTGAAACGGATTGTCCTTATTTGACACCTCATCCGTTCAGAGGAAAACGAAATGAACCAAGCTATGTAAAGTATGTAGCGGAGCAGATTGCGGAGCTTCGCGGCATGGATTACGCGGATTTTGTAAAACAAACGTCCGACAATGCAAAAAGAATTTTCGGCATTTCTCGCTAAGAGATTTTGTCATTTTTTGCGGGAGCCTGTCCAAAAACTCAATAGAAATATGAAGTTCTACCTGTCTTCTTTTCCTCATAGGATATATTTGTCGACAAGAAATTCTTCACTTTTTGATCTTTTTTTAGCATAATAGTGTTTACGATTAGAAAAAAATGAAAAAAGTGGGTGAGGGTTGACAGCAAGATCGTTACTCTATATAATCCTCGGAGGAGAAGGAGGCGTTTTTCATAGTGATAAATCTTATGAAAAAGCTGTTATCCGAAAGACTAAGCATGAACAAGATTGTCCTCGCAATTGTCAGTTTAGTCGTTTTAGCTACGGGTACCGCGTTCGCTACATTTGAAGCGACGAAGAACACCGTAACTGTCACGATGAACGGCAAAAGCGAGAAGCTCAGGACACATGCACGTACAGTAGATGAATTACTCCAAGATTTGAACATAGATAGAAAAAAAGAAGATAATGTATCACCGGAAGGCGATGCTGAAATCAAAAACAACCTGAACGTTGTTTATGAGGCTTCGAAACCTGTACACGTAACTGTGGATGATGAGAAAAGGACAATAAGGACAACAGCCAAAACCGTAGAAGAATTTTTGAAGGAACAGAAAATAAAGATTACCAAGCACGATAAGATGAATGCTTCAAAAGATACAAAGATCTCAGATAATCTTAAGCTCAACATTGAGAAAGCCATACAGATTACACTAACAGTTGGAGATAAAAAACAACAAGTATGGTCAACTTCGACTACTGTCGCTGACTTTTTGAAAGACCAAAAAGTACAGGTAAATGAACTTGATAAGGTTGAACCCCAAATTCATGAAACATTGAGTGCAAATGATGCCGTAATCGTCACACGCGTAGAAAAAGTCACCGATGTAGTGGAAGAACCAGTTGCGTTTTCAGTTGTAACAAAGAATGACCAAGACATTCCTAAAGGAAAACAGGAAGTTATTAAACCTGGTTCAGAAGGCAAAGTTGCGAAACATTTTGAAGTTATGCTTGAAAATGGAAAAGAAGTGTCTAGAAAGCTGATCAAAGAAGAGACTGTAAAAGAAAGTCAGGATCGTGTAGTGGCACTTGGCACAAAAGCTGCGCCTAAACCGGCTGCAAGCAAACCGGAAACAGTGTCAAGGTCTAATGATTCTGTATCCAAGGAGTTTTATGTAACATCAACCGCATACACAGCACACTGCAATGGATGTTCAGGTACAACGGCTACAGGCGTGGATTTGAGAGCAAATCCAAACGCCAAGGTTATTGCTGTTGATCCGAGCGTGATTCCGCTTGGCACAAAAGTGTATGTTGAAGGCTACGGGTATGCCGTTGCCTCTGATACAGGCGGCGCAATTAAAGGGAAAAAGATTGATGTATTCTTCTCTGACAAGGGAGCAGCCTATCGCTGGGGAAGAAAGACCGTTAAAATAAGAGTACTGAACTGATTATATGACGGCAGGGGGATGTAAGTCCCTCTGTCTTTTTGTGTTTGAATGGGGTACAATTACGTTTTAACCGGACAGCGAAGCACAAAGCGCTATTTATAAATTAGACGTTTGACTACTCATAAAAGTTTCACCTTTTTTGGAGGAAAATATGAAAATCAAAGAAATTATTGTAGTGGAAGGCAGAGACGATACGACGGCCATCAAACGGTCTGTTGACGCCGACACAATTGAGACGAACGGCTCTGCGGTCGGAGATGCGGTCATTGAGCAGATCCGTCTTGCACAGGAGACGCGGGGAGTTATTATTTTTACAGACCCTGACTTTCCTGGTGAAAAAATCCGCAAGCTGGTTGCCGAACAGGTTCCCGGCTGCAAGCATGCCTTTTTGGCAAAGCCGGATGCACGTCCGAAAAACGGCAGGGGCATAGGCGTAGAGCATGCTTCAAAAGAGGCCATCAGGAACGCTCTGAAGGATGTTAAAGAAGAAATGGCGGATACTGATCCTGTCATTCTTAAAAGCGATTTGCTCACAGCGGGTCTAATCGGAGGTCCAAAAGCAAAGGACCGGAGAGAAAGACTTGGCGTGCTTTTGAAAATAGGTTACACAAACGGCAAGCAGCTTGAAAAAAGACTTCATATGTTCAAGATAACAAGAGAAGCTTTTGCACAAGCTATTGAGGAGATTGTTCGGGAGGAGCAGCAGAATGATTAAAGATATTGCAACACCGGTCCGCACGAAGGCCATTTTAGAAAAGTACGGCTTTTCATTTAAAAAGAGTCTTGGGCAGAACTTTCTGATCGATCCGAATGTCCTGACAAGAATTGTTGACCATGCAGGGGTAACGGAAGAAACGGGTGTTATTGAAATTGGCCCCGGAATAGGGGCACTGACAGAACAGCTGGCAAAGCGGGCCAAGAAAGTTGTTGCCTTTGAGATTGACCAGCGGCTGATCCCGATTTTAGAGGATACTCTGTCTCCTTATGATAACGTTTCAGTCATTCACCAGGATGTCCTGCAGGCTGATGTCAAAGCGGTCATGAATGATCAGTTTAAAGACTGCAAGGAAGTCATGGTCGTTGCCAATCTGCCTTACTACGTGACGACTCCGATCATTATGAAGCTGCTTGAAGATCAGCTTCCTTTAAAAGGAATCGTTGTTATGCTCCAAAAAGAGGTTGCAGACAGAATTGAGGCGTCTCCGTCTTCTAAAGACTACGGATCGCTTTCTATAGCAGTGCAGTACTACACAGAGGCCAAAACCGTCATGACAGTCCCAAGAACAGTCTTCATGCCGCAGCCGAACGTGGACTCGGCCATCATCAGGCTTCTGCTCCGAAACGAAGCGAAAGTAACGGTGAAAGATGAGTCGTTTTTCTTTAAAGTGGTCAGAGGAAGCTTTGCTCAAAGGAGAAAAACCCTGCTCAACAATTTGCAGCACTCCCTCCAAAACGGAAAAGAAAAGAAGGGTGTCATTGAAGAGGCTCTTGAGAAGGCCGGCATCGACGGCAGAAGACGGGGAGAAACACTCTCTATCGAAGAATTTGCTTTGCTCAGTGATCAGCTCATTGAGGATTTTAAGGAATAACGGCAAGGTGAACCCTGCAGTCCATGAGGCTGCAGGGTTTTTCTATGTGCATGCAGCGGACTGAGGGAAGGAAGCTTCCAAATTATCACACTTTTGCTGAAATGTCATAGGCTAGAAAAGGAGTTCTAAGCACACTGATGTTTACGGATCGGGCACAGCGAGTCCTCTCTTGGTCTGTGCAGTGTCCTGTATGGGAATGTTTCAGCGAATCGGTCATTTGGAGTGAAGAACATGCAAGTTAAAATAGGTGATATTGTAGCCCGCAAATCGTATCAGTGCGATGTCCTGTTCAGGGTCATAGATCTGAAGCAGACAGAAGACGGCAATTGGGCTGCTATTTTATACGGAGAAGAAGTACGTCTGATCGCTGATGCTCTCTGCGATGATTTAGCGGTGATCGATGACCGCGAGCGCATGGAGAGGAAAGTGCACGAAAAAGAAAAGCTTGAGCAGTCTCTCTATCTGCTGAAACAGGATTACCGGCTGCTGCAGGAAAAAAGGGAGTACCAGGCAACGGCAAACTACAGCCACAATGAGGAGTTTTTTCATCTTCCGGGAAAGGTTCTTCACCTGGACGGAGATCCGACATACTTGCAAAAGTGCCTGTCGCTTTACGAACGGGTGGGCGTTCCTGTTTTTGGCGTTCACGTGAAAGAAACGGAAATGGAAAATGTTGTGGCAGAGCTGATTGAAGAATACCGGCCGAACATTCTGGTCATAACGGGTCATGATGCTTATTCAAAGCATAAAGGGCCGATCAATGACCTGAATGCGTACCGCCATTCAAAGCACTTTGTTCAGACCGTCAGAAATGCGCGGAAAGCGGTGCCGCATCTAGATCAGCTGGTCATTTTTGCCGGTGCGTGCCAGTCGCATTTTGAGTCGATTATAAGAGCGGGAGCCAATTTTGCCAGTTCCCCGTCAAGAGTGAATATTCATGCGCTTGACCCTGTTTATATTGTAGCCAAAATCAGTTTTACGCCATTTTCAGAACGAATCAACGTCTGGGATGTGCTGCGCAATACCCTGACAAGGGAAAAGGGGCTTGGCGGCATTGAAACAAAGGGAGTACTCAGAACAGGAATGCCTTATCGCAGGCACGAAGACAACAGTTCTTCGTGAGACCGCTTCTCGTGAGACAGCGGTCTTTTCCCCCTTAAATCTCTTTATGAAAACAATTTTTCCTTTCTTTACATAAAACAAGAGAATTAGGTAAATCCTACATTGTAGAGATAGAGGGAATTTTGTAGAAAATATTTTGTTGACAGTGATCTTTCATCACTGATATAATTTAAATTTTATTTGACTTAATTTGGGCGGTAGTGTATACTGAATGTAGTGAGGTGGTTGCAATGGCAAAAACGTTAGGCGATATCAAAAACTCCCTGGAATCCAATCTTGGCAAGCGGCTTACGCTGAAAGCAAACGGCGGCCGAAGAAAAACGATTGAACGTTCAGGTGTTCTTACAGAGACGTACCCAGCTGTTTTCGTTGTACAACTAGATCAGGATGAAAATGCATTTGAACGCGTATCATACAGTTATGCAGATGTCTTAACTGAAACCGTGCAATTAACTTTTTTTGAAGATACATCAGGTTCAGTAGCAGTTGCTGGGCAGTAGACACTCGTTTGCTGCTTTTTTTGTTGCCTTAAAAAGCTTGCAGGCAATTGAAGGATATACATACATGAAGCGGCACATACTAATGGTGCTGCTTTTTTATTTTCAGGTAAAGCAGACTGCCGTCCGGCCGGGCTTCGGTCTTTCCGGCTGCAGCAAAAGCCAGAGGATAGGAGTGTTCTGTGATGGGAAGACGTCGTCAAGGAATTATGTCCGAAGAGTTTAAATACGAGCTGGCAAAGGATTTAGGGTTTTACGACACGGTCAAACAGGATGGCTGGGGGGCAATCAGATCCCGTGATGCAGGAAATATGGTAAAGCGGGCAATTGAATTTGCGGAACAGCATATGGCCGGTCAGGTGAAAAAGTAACGAACTTATAAAGCCGGGGCGCATTCCGCTCCGGCTTTTTCTGCAAGAAAATCTTTTGAAATACTGAAATATCGCGCCTTATAGCGGTTTTGCCGGAAAAACCCGTTATATTCGCCTTTTTTGTGGTACAATGTGGATAATTTCAGTTCGTTAAAAGTAGGTGAAAATGTTGCGTATTTTGGAAAAAGCGCCGGCTAAAATCAACCTTTCGCTTGATGTACTCCATAAAAGACCAGATGGATTTCATGAAGTCAAGATGATCATGACAACGATAGATTTAGCTGACCGCGTTGAACTTGTGGAACTGCCTGAAGATACGATTCAAATTATCTCCCACAACCGCTTTGTTCCGGATGATCAGCGGAACCTCGCGTATCAGGCCGCCCTGCTTCTGAAAAAGAGGTACGGGGTGAAAAAGGGCGTTTCCATCGCCATAACGAAAGTCATTCCGGTTGCTGCGGGACTTGCAGGAGGAAGCAGCGATGCAGCTGCCGCTCTCAGGGGGCTGAACCGGCTGTGGAAGCTTGGTTTAAGCCTGGATGAGCTTGCAGAGCTTGGAGCGGAAATTGGTTCCGACGTATCATTCTGTGTGTATGGAGGAACGGCCCTTGCTACCGGCCGCGGGGAAAAGATTCAGCATATTGATACTCCTCCGCACTGCTGGGTTGTGCTTGCCAAGCCGACAATCGGCGTATCAACGGCAGATGTATACCGGAACCTGAAACTTGATTCTGTTAAACATCCTGATGTTGACGGAATGGTAGAGGGAATTAAGGAACAGGATTTTGACAAAATCTGCGGCCTTCTCGGCAATGTGCTGGAAGATGTCACGCTGAATATGTACCCTGAGGTTGCGAATATTAAAGATCAGATGAAACGCTTTGGTGCCGATGCCGTTCTGATGAGCGGAAGCGGGCCCACTGTTTTTGGGCTGGTCCGCTATGAGTCAAGGCTGCACCGGGTGTATAACGGATTAAGAGGTTTCTGTGATCAGGTTTTTGCTGTAAGGTTGATTGGAGAACGGAATAGCCTTGATTAAATCCGTATATTAAGTTATATTTACTTTAAAATATTCGGATTTTGGAGGTTATTCCATGAAATTTCGTCGCAGTGGACGGCTTGTTGATATGACTTATTACTTGCTACAACATCCACATGCACTTGTTCCTTTAACTTTTTTCTCTGATCAGTACCAATCTGCCAAATCGTCCATCAGTGAGGATTTGACTATTATAAAGCAAACATTTGAACAAAGAGGCATTGGTTCTCTTTTAACGGTGCCGGGAGCAGCCGGCGGGGTGAAGTTTATCCCGAGAATCGGAGCTTCAGAAGCAAGAGAGATCATTGACGAGCTGTGCAGTCTCATGGCTAAACCGGAAAGACTGCTGCCTGGAGGATATTTATACTTAACAGATATTCTTGGCAACCCTTCCATTGTGAACCAGATTGGAAGACTTTTCGCGTCTGTTTTCGCGGACCGGAAAATTGACCTTGTCATGACGGTCGCTACGAAGGGGATTCCTGTTGCCTATGCTGTGGCTAATCAGCTTGATGTGCCCGTTGTCATTGTCAGACGCGACAGCAAGGTTACAGAAGGTCCTACAGTCAGCATTAATTATGTCTCAGGCTCTTCAAAACGGATTCAAACGATGGTTCTCTCAAAGAGAAGCCTCAAAACAGGGTCAAATGTCCTGATCATTGATGACTTTATGAAAGCCGGCGGGACGATTAACGGAATGGTCAGCATGCTCGAGGAGTTCAATGCAAACCTTGCAGGCATTGGTGTACTGGTAGAATCAGAGGGCGTTGAAGAGCGTCTTGTTGATGAGTACATATCAGTAGTCAAACTGACAGACGTTGATGTAAAGGAAAAACAGATAGAAGTTTCGGACGGAAATTATTTCCGGTTTTTAAATAAAACGAACTGACAGGGGAGAGGGTAAGATGAGAACAATCGATACGAAAAAGGCGCCGGCTGCCATTGGTCCATACTGCCAGGGGATCGTCATCAACGGATTATTTTACAGCTCCGGCCAGATTCCGCTTACTCCAGAAGGAGAAATGGTTACAGGCACTGTTGAAGAGCAGACTCATCAGGTTTTCTCAAACCTGAAGGCTGTACTTGAAGAAGCTGGCGCTTCACTTGAAAGTGTCATTAAAGCCACCGTTTTCTTGAAAGATATGAATTCATTCGCCGCTTTCAATGATGTCTATGCCCAGTACTTCAGCGGTCACAAGCCTGCACGTTCATGCGTGGAGGTTGCCAGACTTCCGAAAGATGCGCTTGTGGAGATAGAAGTTATTGCTGCTGTAAGCTGATTTACGCGCTGCTGATCGGTCTGTAAACCTTTTGTACCATACAAACCTGCTGAAGAAATATGAAATGGTATACAAGACTCCATAAAATCACCTGATTTTTCAAAATATTTTTCTGTTCTTGCAGGAAATAGAAAGATTCCGTTGAATAACTTAACTAAAGTTTTTCATACAGGGAAAAGGTGGTGAACAGAATGGAAGTTACTGACGTAAGATTACGCCGCGTAAACACCGAAGGCCGCATGAGAGCGATTGCATCCATCACACTTGATCATGAATTTGTTGTTCATGACATCCGCGTTATTGATGGCAACAACGGGCTGTTTGTTGCAATGCCCAGCAAAAGAACTCCTGATGGTGAGTTCCGTGATATCGCGCATCCGATCAATTCTGGAACTCGAGGGAAAATTCAGGAAGCTGTATTAACAGAGTATCATCGTTTAGGTGAACTTGAAGTTGAATTTGAAGAAGCAGGTGCTTCTTGATTATATGAAGCTTAAAAAAGCCGGTCAGGACAAGATCCTGACCGGCTTTTTACGTAGTGCAAAGAAGATTTTTTAAAATAGGGAATGCTATAAATAAAGCTTGACAGATCATGACAATTTTATGAAATATTATGTACTTTCTCATGTTTTCTTGAAATAAAGGGTTATTTGAGATATATTTTTCTATGGATAAAAAGGGATACTGGAGGCCTCGATAATGGATAACCGATACGCAGTTATTTTAGCTGCAGGACAAGGCACAAGGATGAAATCAAAGCTTTATAAAGTGCTTCATCCAGTTGGCGGCAAGCCAATGGTTCAGCACGTAGCAGATGAAGTTTCAAAACTTGACTTAAGCAAAATCGTTGCTGTAGTTGGTCACGGTGCGGAGAAAGTAAAAGATCAGCTTGGCGATACAGCAGAATATGCCCTTCAAAGTGAACAGCTTGGAACGGCTCATGCTGTTATGCAGGCTGCATCCCAGCTGGAAGGAAAAGAAGGGACAACCATTGTTATTTGCGGCGATACACCGTTAATTACGGCAGATACAATGGCATCCCTGCTTGCTCATCACGCAGAGACACATGCAAAAGCTACGATTCTTACAGCTAAAGCAGACGATCCTGCAGGCTATGGACGTGTTGTCAGAAACGCTGAAGGACATGTTGAGAAGATTGTTGAACACAAAGATTCAAACGAAGAGGAACTTCTTATTACAGAAATCAACACTGGAACATACTGCTTCGACAATAAGGCTCTTTTTGACACATTGAAGAAAGTGTCCAATGAAAATTCCCAAGGTGAATACTACCTTCCGGATGTTATTGAAATTTTAAAATCGGAAAATGAAATCATTTCGGCTTTTCAGACGGCATCTTTTGAAGAGACTCTAGGTGTTAATGACAGAGTGGCTCTTGCCCAGGCAGAGAAGTTCATGAAAAAGCGCGTTAATGCGTTCCATATGAAGAATGGTGTTTCTATCATTGATCCTGACAACACGTATATCTCAAGCGATGCAGTCATCGGAAGAGATACGGTTATCTATCCAGGTTCCGTCATTTCGGGGAAAACCGAAATCGGTGAAGATTCGGTTATCGGACCTCACACGGAAATTAAAAACTGCAAAATCGGAGACCGGACAACAATCCGCCAGTCCGCTGCACACGACAGCGAAATTGGCCATGATGTAAACATCGGACCGTTTGCACATATCAGACCGGATTCTTCAATCGGTGACGAAGTTAAGATCGGAAACTTTGTTGAAATCAAGAAATCATCCATGGGCAAAGCGAGCAAAGCTTCACATCTGAGCTATATTGGAGATGCTGAAGTGGGTGCAGACGTAAACCTGGGATGCGGATCGATTACAGTCAATTATGACGGCAAAAATAAATTCCTCACTAAGATTGAAGACGGAGCTTTCATCGGCTGCAATTCGAATTTAATCGCACCTGTAACAGTGGGCCAGGGAGCCTATGTTGCTGCAGGTTCTACGATTACAGATGATGTGCCAGGCAAAGCCCTTTCCATCGCACGTGCAAGACAAGTCAATAAAGATGATTATTTAAAATAAAAAGGTTAAAGAGCAGCGGCAGGCATTCTGCTGCTGTTCACCCGGCTTATACAGATTAACCAATAAAACCCAGTGGAGGTCTCCTTTAAAAATGTCAAATCGTTATGCAGATTCAAATTTAAAGATTTTTACATTAAACTCAAACACTGCTTTGGCTCAGGAAATTGCAGATGAAGTCGGTGTTGATTTAGGTAAATGTTCGGTAACACGCTTCAGTGACGGCGAAGTTCAGATCAACATTGAAGAAAGTATCCGCGGCTGTGATGTTTTTGTCATTCAGTCTACGAGTGCTCCGGTAAATGAGCACCTGATGGAAGTTCTGATCATGATTGATGCGTTAAAGCGTGCTTCTGCAAAAACAATCAACATTGTTATGCCTTATTACGGATATGCTCGCCAGGACCGCAAAGCCCGTGCACGCGAACCGATTACAGCTAAGCTTGTTGCAAACCTCCTTGAGACAGCAGGAGCGGACCGAGTAATTACTCTTGACCTGCACGCTCCTCAAATTCAAGGTTTCTTTGACATTTTAATTGACCATTTAATGGGTGTTCCAATTCTTGCTGAGTACTTCCAGGAGAAAGACCTTAAGGATATCGTCATTGTTTCTCCTGACCACGGCGGAGTAACCCGCGCCCGCAAACTTGCTGACCGTCTGAAAGCGCCGATTGCCATTATTGATAAACGCCGCCCAAGACCGAATGTTGCGGAAGTCATGAACATTGTCGGTAACATCGAAGGCAAAACAGCCATTTTGATCGACGACATCATCGACACAGCCGGAACAATCACTCTTGCTGCAAATGCACTAGTAGAAAACGGCGCGACAGATGTATACGCGTGCTGTACGCACCCTGTACTTTCAGGACCGGCCATCGAACGCATTCAAAACTCAAATATTAAAGAACTTGTAGTAACAAACTCTATTGCTCTCGGCGAAGAGAAAAAGATCGACAAGCTTAAGCAGCTTTCTGTTGCACCGCTTATCGGTGAAGCCATCATTCGTGTACACGAAGAGCAATCTGTTTCTACTTTGTTTGATTGATCATTGCAGCCCCTTCTGCTTAGAGCAGGAGGGGTTTTTTATTCAGCTGTACACTTACAAACCCGGAGCATTATAACTTGAAAAACACCTTGATCTTCGTTTAAAATACATACTGATCTTTGCTTAAGGGCTCATTTCAGCCAGGGGAAAACAATCCTTTTCATAAGAAAAATGTTTAGACCCATTCAATAATGGGAATTAAATAAGACATAACTTATCGTTAGGAAGGTGTTTTGGACTATGACAACTCTAAAAGTAAAAGAACGTACAGTATTTACGAACTCGGCGAGAAGAAAGGTCCGCGAAGAAGGACAAGTTCCCGCTGTGATTTACGGTAAAACAACAGAACCTAAATCTATTTCATTAGATAGCATAGAATTAATTAAAACGCTGCGCGACGAAGGCCGCAACGCAATTATTAAACTGGATCTTGACGGAAAGTCCCATTCTGTCATGCTGTATGAAATGCAGACGGATCCGCTTAAAAACGAAATCACTCATGCAGATTTCTACGTTGTTAACATGAAAGAGGATGTAGAAGTCGATGTGCCGATCACTCTTACTGGAGATGCACAGGGAGTCAAGGACGGCGGCGTGCTGCAGCAGCCTCTGTACCAGGCTTCCATCACAGCCAAACCGGGTGAAATCCCTCAGACAATTGAGGTTGATATTTCAGAGCTTGGCGTAAATGACACGCTGACAATCGGCGATGTGAAGATCTCGGGCAAATACTCATTCAACCATGAAAAGGACGAGGTCGTTGCTTCTATTCTTCCTCCTCAGCAGGAAGAGGAAATCGACAGCGGTGAGGAGCAGGAGCCTGGAGAGCCTGAGAATGCTGAAGGCAGAGAAAACGAAGAGGATGCTGCTGAAGGCGAAAAACAAGAGTAAATTAAAAACGCAGCCGTTTAATGGCTGCGTTTTTTATGGTATTGTTGAACTGAAGACACATTGAAAATGACGGCAGCCTGATCTTAGAAGCTCGGGGCTTCATTGGCGCCTGATTTTAAACATAAGGTCCTTCCGGATGGATGGGCATACTGACAAAGAGCCGTTTGGCTTAAAGAATGGGCAGGTACAATCATGAAACTTTTCATTGGACTCGGAAATCCGGGAAAACAATATGAAAACACACGTCATAACGTAGGCTTTATCGCGATTGACGAGCTTTCCAGACGGTTCGGCATCCCTCTTGACCGCACGAAATTTAACGGGATTTACGGAATGGGGCATGTTTCGGGAGAGAAAGTCATATTATTAAAACCACTTACCTACATGAATCTCTCCGGTGAATGCATCAGGCCGTTAATGGACTATTATGAGATCGATGACCAGGATCTCGCCGTCATCTATGATGACCTAGATCTGCCGGCAGGGAAGGTCAGACTGAGAACAAAAGGGAGTGCCGGGGGACATAACGGAATCAAGTCGATGATCCAGCATTTGAATACACAGGAATTCAACCGCGTGAGAATCGGGATCGACCGTCCCTCAGGAGGGATGAGTGTATCCAATTACGTGCTTGGCTCTTTTGGAAAAGAAGAGTGGCCGAGCATTCAGGATGCAGTCGCTCTTTCTGCAGATGCATGCGAGAGTTTTATTAAAGAGCCTTTCCTTCAAGTGATGAACAAATACAATTGATTTAGTATAAGCGCCCCCCTGAAGGTTCATACTGTAACTAAAACCTTTCCAGGAGGGGCTAAAATGGCGCTACACTATACATGCCGCCATTGCGGCGTTAAGGTCGGAACAATTGAGAGCGTTTCAGTATACAGCGAGCAATTGGGTTTTCAGCACCTGTCGCAGGAAGAGAGACGAGAGATGATCTCCTATGAACAAAATGGCGATATTCAAGTAAAAACCATCTGCGAGGATTGTCAGGAAGCGCTCGAACGCAATCCGGACTATCACCAGCTGCAGCGATTTATTCAATAAGCGACGCTTTGGCTTTGTTATGAAGTCAAGGCATTTTTCTGTTAGTTGGCAGGCAGGGAGAAAGACGGCAGAATCCCTGTCCTGCTTCATTCGGATAGATAAACGGCTGAAACACTGCCGAACGGGGAGGTTCCACTTTTGCAAAGTTTGCAGCATTACTTTTATGAAAATGATGATTTTCAAACCATCTTACAGGGGATACAGGGAGGGTTAAAGGAGCAGCTTGTTGCAGGGCTCTCGGGGTCTGCACGCTCTTTGTTCACTTCTTCGCTCTTTAAGCATGCAGACAAACCGCTCCTTGTGATCACCCATAACCTTTTTCAGGCTCAGAAAATTTATGAGGACCTGACGAACCTTGCCGGCGATCAGGTGCTTCTCTACCCAGTTAACGAACTCATTGCATCTGAGCTTGCGATAGCAAGCCCTGAGCTTAAAGCGCAGCGTATGGATGTTTTAAACCAGCTTTCAGAAGATAAAAAGAGAGTGGTTGTTGCACCGATTGCGGCACTGAGACGATTTTTGCCGCCAAAAGAAGAATGGAAAAGAAATCAGTTTCACCTAAAGCTCGGTCAGGATCTTGACCTGGATGAAATTCTCGCCTCTTTGGTGACAATGGGTTACGCGAGGGCCGGTATGGTTTCTTCGCCGGGTGAGTTCAGTCTGCGCGGAGGGATTATCGACATATATCCGCTGACAGAAGAGTATCCTGTCCGCATCGAGCTGTTTGATACAGAAATCGATTCAATCCGCACTTTTAACAGCGAAGATCAGCGTTCGATTGAAAAATTGAAAGAGATCCATATAGGACCAGCAGAAGAGCTTGTTGTTAACGGGGAGCGAATCAAGAAATGCATTGAAAAGCTGGAACAGGCGCTTGCATACAGCCTGAAACGCCTTAAAGACGATAAGCAAAAAGAAATACTTGCTGAAAATATCGGATATGAGCTTGAACAGCTCAGAAACGGTCAGTTTAATCAGGAAATGGTGAAATATCTCACCTTCTTCTATGAGCAGCCTGCTAGTTTACTAGATTATTTTCCGGAGCAGACCATTGTTGTAATGGATGAGATCAGCCGGATACAGGAAATGTATGAGAGTCTTGAAAAAGAAGAGGCAGACTGGTATACAAGCCTGCTTGAGCACGGGAAGATCGTGAACAATATCAAGCTTTCGCACGACTATTCAGATGTGCTTACAAAGACGAAGCATCCGCTGGTCTATCTCTCTCTATTTGTGCGCCACGTCCCGCATACCAGCCCTCAGAACATTCTTAATGTCTCGTGCAAGCAGATGCAGAATTTCCACGGGCAGATGAATGTGCTGAGAAGTGAAATTGAACGCTGGAAGAAAGCGAATTTTTCCGTCGTTTTCCTTGGCGCAACAGAAGAGCGGGTCAAAAAGCTTGAAGCTGTTTTAGGTGACTACGAAATTAATGCTGCCTTTTTAAAGAAAAATGAGACACCCAAGCTTGGCAATCTGTACATGATGGAGGGCGACCTTCAGACAGGCTTTGAACTCCCGATGCAAAAACTTGCAGTCGTAACGGAGGAGGAGCTGTTTAAGAAGAGGGTCAAAAAGCAGCCGAGAAGCCAGAAAATCTCGAATGCTGAACGAATTAAAAGCTATTCAGAGCTTCAGGTCGGCGACCATGTCGTGCATGTCAATCACGGGATCGGGAAGTACCTCGGAATTGAAACGCTTGTCATCAACGGCGTTCACAAGGATTATCTTCACATCCGCTATCAGGGAAGCGACAAGCTGTATGTTCCTGTTGAGCAAATTGACCTTATCCAGAAATATGTTGGATCAGAAGGCAAAGAGCCTAAGATTTATAAACTTGGCGGCAGTGACTGGAAGCGTGTAAAACGGAAGGTTGAATCGTCTGTACAGGATATCGCAGATGATTTGATCAAGCTTTATGCTGAGCGTGAAGCAAGCGTTGGGTACGGATTTTCACCTGACAGCGAAATGCAGCGCGAGTTTGAAGCCGCTTTCCCTTATCAGGAAACCGATGATCAGCTTCGCTCCATTCATGAAATTAAACATGATATGGAACGGGAACGCCCGATGGACCGGCTGTTGTGCGGAGACGTGGGCTATGGAAAGACGGAGGTTGCCATCAGGGCTGCCTTTAAAGCGGTTGCTGACGGCAAACAGGTCGCACTGCTTGTACCTACGACCATTCTTGCCCAGCAGCACTATGAAACAGTCCGTGAGCGTTTTCAGGACTATCCCATTAATATCGGTCTGTTAAGCAGATTCAAAACGAGAAAAGAGATGAATGAAACCGTAAAAGGTCTTAAAAACGGAACGGTGGATATGGTAATAGGTACCCACCGCCTTCTTTCAAAAGACGTGCTGTATAAAGAGCTTGGGCTCCTCATCATTGACGAGGAACAGCGTTTTGGCGTGACGCATAAAGAAAAAATCAAGCAGATGAAAGCCAACATTGACGTACTTACGCTTACGGCTACACCAATTCCGCGGACGCTTCACATGTCCATGCTCGGAGTGCGTGATTTGTCTGTAATTGAAACGCCGCCTGAAAACAGGTTTCCGGTTCAGACGTATGTCGTTGAATACAACGGCGGTTTTGTCCGCGAAGCCATCGAGCGGGAACTTGCACGCGGCGGACAGGTCTATTTCCTCTATAACAGAGTGGATGATATTGACCGTAAAGCAGATGAGATTTCCATGCTTGTTCCTGACGCAAGGGTGACCTATGCACACGGGAAAATGACGGAAAATGAACTTGAGTCAACCATGCTTAATTTCCTTGACGGACAATTTGATGTGCTTGTCAGTACGACGATTATTGAAACCGGCGTTGATATTCCAAATGTAAATACGCTGATTGTCCATGATGCAGACAAGATGGGCCTCTCTCAGCTCTATCAGCTTAGAGGCCGGGTCGGACGTTCAAGCAGAATTGCCTATGCATATTTCACTTACCGGAAAGATAAAGTTCTGACAGAGGTGGCAGAGAAACGTCTGCAGGCGATCAAAGAATTTACGGAGCTTGGTTCAGGCTTTAAAATTGCCATGCGGGACCTCTCCATCCGCGGAGCTGGAAATCTGCTTGGTGCCCAGCAGCATGGATTTATTGATTCCGTCGGATTTGACCTGTACTCTCAAATGCTGAAAGAAGCCATTGAAGAGCGACGTGTGGAAGGGCCGAAAGAAAAGCCGTTCCAGGTTGAAATCGATCTTGAAGTCGATGCGTACCTTCCTGAAACATACATTTCAGACGGCAGACAGAAAATCGACATCTACAAGCGCTTTAGAGCAATCTCTTCTCTTGCCGATCTAGAAGAGCTGCAGGAGGAAATCATTGACCGCTTCGGGGACTATCCTCAGGAAGTAAATGACCTTATGCAGATTGCCAAGCTTAAAGTGTTCGCCGTTCAGGAAAAAGTGGAGATGATCAAGCAGGATAAGGACACGGTGTCCATCTATGTAAGCGAAGAGACAAGCGCGCAGGTAGACGGCCAGAAGCTGTTTGATCTGAGCAATCAATATGGACGCGCGGTCGGTCTTGGCATGGACGGGAAACGCCTGAAGATGACGATTCAGATTAAGGGAGTTAAGCCGGATAAATGGCTCAAGATCGCTGAAGGACTGCTGAACGGTCTTGGATCAGCAAAAAAAGAAGAGATTTCTGCAAAAGGGGTTTAGATCTGCCTCTGACTGTCAAAGCTGTAGAAGAAAATACTGCCTAATCAAGAAAATTTCACTGATGTTGTGTATATTGCGTGCAGGGCTGAAGGATACTATCCGTAAGAAATGGTGGTTGTTGCAAAGAGTTCCTGCGAGCAAGCAATCATCAACTACTCAATCATCAAGTGAAAGTGAGGCAGCATTAGATGAAAGCAACTGGTATAGTACGACGTATTGATGATTTAGGCCGCGTGGTGATTCCAAAGGAAATCCGCAGAACTCTGCGCATCCGTGAGGGAGATCCGCTTGAAATCTTTGTAGACCGCGACGGTGAAGTTATCTTAAAGAAATATTCCCCGATCAGTGAACTGAGTGACTTTGCAAAGGAATATGCAGACGCTCTGTATGACAGCCTTGGACATCCAGTCCTCATTTGTGACCGTGATACCTACATAGCAGTATCAGGCGGTTCAAAGAAGGAATACATGAACAAAAACATCAGCGAGCAGGTTGAAAAAGCAATGGAGGACCGCAGCTCTTTGCTGAATACTGAGGGCGGCAGCATCGAGCTTATCGACGGCAATGCAGAGGAACTTAAATCGTTCACAGTCGGACCGATCGTTGCAAATGGAGATCCAATCGGGGCGGTTGTCATTTTCTCGAAGGATCAGTCTGTTGGGGAAGTAGAACATAAAGCAGTAGAAACAGCTGCAGGCTTTTTAGCCCGTCAGATGGAACAATAGTCTTTATTTATACCGTTTTAATCAGGCAGCAGCTTTTGCTGCCTTTTCTTATGCCGTTTTAAAGTAAACAGTTGAATGAAATGGATGTATTTAATTTTATGTTATAATGAAGCGGCAAATCTTAGTTTAAATTTGGAAGGGGAATAGGGCCATGAACTTTCGTTCTGGACCGGCAAAACAAATCTTTCTGCAGGGAACAATAGTACTGACGTTAGCTGCTTTAATTATAAAAATAATGAGCGCGGCATATAGAATTCCTTATCAAAATATAGTTGGTGACATAGGATTTTACATATATCAGCAGGTATATCCCTTTTACGGCATAGCTATTATGCTTGCTACAACTGGATTTCCAGTTATTATTTCTAAAATGATCATTGAATTTGACGGGAAAGAAAATCAACTGGTCAATTCCAAAATCTTAAGAATCTCTTTCCTATTTTTAATAACTATCTGTACTCTTTTTTTCCTTGTTTTATATTTAGGTGCCGGTCGGATTTCATTTATAATGGGTGACAAAGAACTTGAACCGCTAGTAAAAATTATTTCATTTTCATTCCTGCTTGTGCCTTTTATTTCTTTATTAAGAGGTTACTTTCAGGGAAAGGAGAACATGCTTCCTACAGCCCTCTCCCAGGTAGTTGAGCAGGGAATAAGGGTAATCACCATCCTCTTTTTTTCGTATATTCTGATTACTAACGGTTACGGATTGTACGAAGCGGGAGGAGGGGCTCTTTTTGGCTCGCTTACAGGAGGATTAACTGCAGCTGTTATATTATTCATTTTCTTTTCAAGAGAAAAGAAAATGCTGACAGTTGGAAATGAAGAAGCAAAACGGAATCTAAAAACAACTGCCATTATTTCTTATCTGCTGAAACACTCTCTTACAATCTGCATCACAAGCTTAATGATTATATTTATTCAACTTGTTGACGCAATGCATTTATATTCAGAGCTGCTGCAAGGCGGAATTGAAGCGAATGCAGCAAAGGCTTTGAAAGGGGTTTATGACCGCGGACAACCCCTTATCCAGCTTGGGACGGTTGTTGCCACGTCATTTTCACTGTCACTCGTGCCGCTTATTGCTTTTGCAAGAAAAAATAACAATGAAACGGTTATTGCTTCAAAGATAAAAATGTCGCTTAAAATTTGTACTGTAGTTGGAATTGGTGCATCCATAGGCCTGCTTATGATAATGGAACCTGTAAATATCATGCTCTTTAGAAACAAGCTTGGAACGGAAGTATTATCAATTCTCAGTATTTCTGTCATTTTCACGTCATTCTCGCTGACATTGTCCGCGATACTCCAAGGTCTGCATCATACTGTTTTTCCTGCTGTCACTGTAGTCTTAGGGACAATTGTAAAGCTTGCTTTAAATATATATCTTGTGCCGCAATACAGTACGAGCGGAGCCGCGTATTCAACTGTTTTGGCCTATCTTTTTATTGCAGTATTGAATGCAGGATACCTAAAGTCAAAGGGTTATCTGCTTTTAAGTGTACGGGATGTTATAAAGGTTATTTTTGCAACACTTATTATGATTGTCGGTCTATATCTTTTCTTAGAGGGATTTGAACAAATATGGGATGGGAAAAACCGTCTGCTTGCAACGACAGCTTCACTTTCAGGAGCTTTATTCGGGGGAACAATCTACTTGATTGCCATCCTGAAATTATCTATATTTACACAAAAAGAACTTGAAGCTTTTCCGGGCGGAAAGAAGCTCGGAGCGTTTTTAAAATAAAGGAAACGGGGTATGAATATATGGCCAGGAAGATTACGGTTGTCGGACTTGGCGGCTCTGATGCAAGCCATATGCCGCTTGGGGTATACCGCAGACTCACTTCAGCATCTGCGCTGTACTTAAGAACAAAGGAGCATCCTGTTGTAGCAGAGCTTGGGGCAGAGCTTCCGGGCTATGTGTCCTTTGATTCTGTCTATGAAGAAAACAGCCAGTTCGGTGATGTATATAAAATAATTGAAGAAGAGCTTTATAAAGAAGCAAGTGACAAGGACATTGTTTATGCTGTACCCGGACATCCCCTCGTTGCAGAGCAAACCGTTCAATATCTTCTGCAAAACGGGAGAAAAAGAGGGTATGAGGTTGAGATTGCAGGAGGACAAAGCTTCCTGGATCCGACATTTACGGCACTTGGAATCGATCCGATTGACGGCTTTCAGATGGTGGACGGCCTCTCGATGAAAAGAGAGCAGCTGAACTACAGGCAGCACCTGATTATCTGCCAGGTCTATGATCAGATGGTTGCTTCTGAAGTAAAGCTGACGCTGATGGAAGATCTGCCTGATGAGTATGAAGTGATGATCGTCACTGCAGCCGGAGGACGGGACGAAAAGATTGTTAAAGTCCCTTTGTTTGAACTGGACAGAGCCGCGGCAGTGGATAATTTAACAAGTGTCTATGTTCCTCCGATAAAAGAAGAAGAGCAGCTGAATCATCAATTTCAGACTTTGCGTTCAGTCATTGCCGAGCTTCGGGGCCCAAACGGCTGTCCATGGGACAAAAAGCAGACACACAGCTCTCTTAAGCGGTACTTAATCGAAGAATGCTATGAGCTGATCGAAGCGATTGACGAAGAGGACGACGACCACATGGTTGAAGAGCTCGGGGATGTCCTGCTGCAGGTTATGCTGCATGCCCAAATCGGATCTGATGAAGGCATGTTTTCCATAGATGATGTGATTCGGACGCTGACGGATAAAATGATCCGGAGACACCCTCACGTCTTTGGGACGGCAGAGGCCCGTGATGAAGGAGAAGTCCTTGCCAACTGGCAGGAGATTAAGCGCGCAGAAAAAGGCTCACAGCAGAAGGAGCCGTTCCTGAAATCTGTAGCAGCTTCACTGCCTGCCCTGTCAAAGGCCTTTCATCTTCAGAAAAAAGCGGCCAAGGCAGGTTTTGACTGGGATGATGTGAACCCTGCATGGGACAAGGTGCAGGAGGAAATACAGG
Organism: Metabacillus indicus LMG 22858; assembly: GCF_000708755.2. Taxonomy (GTDB): domain Bacteria; phylum Bacillota; class Bacilli; order Bacillales; family Bacillaceae; genus Bacillus_P; species Bacillus_P indicus. The sequence goes on from NZ_JGVU02000003.1 coordinate 31,786, forward strand.
AATTCAAACACGAGGCAAAAGGAGCGGATTCCAAAAAAGTGCTTGAAGAATTCGGGGACATCCTTTTTGCACTCGTGAATATCGGCAGATTTTATGACGTAGAGCCAGAAACAGCGCTGACGTCTACTAACCATAAATTCACAAGACGATTCGAATATATTGAAAAGCGGGCTGAAGAGCTGAACAAACCGCTTGAGGACATGTCTTTAGAAGAAATGGACTCTTACTGGAATGAAGCGAAACAAAAGGGCCTGTAAAAGGGGAGTGCTTAAACCATGAGACTGGATAAATTTTTAAAAGTATCAAGATTAATTAAACGCCGGACGCTTGCAAAGGAAGTATCCGACCAGGGCAGGATTACTGTGAACGGAACGGTTGCAAAAGCCAGTTCAACTGTTAAAGAAGGGGACGAGCTCGCAATCCGCTTCGGACAAAAACGCATTACGGCCAAGGTCGAAAAACTCCAGGATTCTTCTAAGAAAGAAGATGCAGCCGGCATGTTCACAATCATAAAGGAAGAAAAGCTAAGCGAAGAATAGTCAGCAGGGGCTTGTTCTATTTTGCCTCCCTTTCTCATAGAAATAGATAAGAATATTTCTAAGAAGAATGCGGGGGCTGGCTATGAATCAATATTATGACAATGGATCACAGTCTAAAGGAACCATCCAGGAGCATGACGTGATTATGAGAGGCCGCAAGCTGCTGGACATCACAGGCGTAACCCATGTAGAAAGTTTTGACAACGAAGAGTTTCTTCTTGAGACGGTCATGGGCGCACTTGCCATTCGCGGGGAAAATCTGCAAATGAAAAACCTGGATGTCGACAAAGGCATTGTCTCCATCAAAGGGAGAGTTTTTGACCTTGTCTACCTAGATGACCAACAGACGGAGAAAGCTAAAGGGCTCTTTAGCAAGTTGTTTAAATGACGCTGTCCGTTCAATTCCTTACCATGCTCAGCATGGTCGGATCCGGCTGTTTTATCGGAGTTTCCCTTGATACATACAGCCGTTTCCTCATGCGGTCAAAAAGAGCAAAATGGATTGTGTTTATAAACGACGTCTTTTTCTGGCTGTTTCAGGGCCTTCTTTTATTTTACGTTCTTCTCCAGGTTAATGAAGGCGAGTTCAGGGTATACATTCTCCTTGCGCTGCTGTGCGGATATGCTGCCTACCAGAGTCTTTTGAAAAAAATGTACCTGGCTGTTTTGGAATGGATGATAAGGTTTGCTGTCGGTCTGTACAGAACAGCTTTAAGAATTGGTGATTTCATGTTGGTCAAGCCTGTCACAGGGCTGACAAAATTGCTCATTGCCATTGTCACCGGACTTGTCATCTTTTTATGGAAGTTGGTAAAATGGCTTTGCAGGCTGATATTCGGAACGCTTAAAGTGCTGATGGCTCCTGTCATTTGGATACTGAAAGGATTGCTTAAACTTGTTCCTGTTCGCATACGGAAATTCTTTCACAATTATTTCAAAAAAGCGGCAGGATTTTGTTTGAAAATCTTGAATATGTGTGGTAACTTATGGATTTTACGGAAAAAGAAGAAGTAAGGAGGCTAATGGATGAGTCTCGCTAAAGAACGGAAAATTACCCAGCTTCAGTCACAGTACGTGCAGCAGCAGGAGCGAAAAGACCAGATCATGAAACGGCGGAAACGCGGCCTTATCAGACGGCTGACGTTATTTGGATTAATTGCAGCTGTAACTTCTGTTATTGTGCTTTCGACCCTGATTTCCCAATCAAGCGCCATTGAAGAAAAGGCAGAAGAAAAGAAAAAGCTTGAGAGTCAGCTTGCTGAGCTTGAGAAAGAAGAAAAGGTGCTCGAAGAAGAAATTGTGAAGCTGAACGACGATGATTATATTGCAAAAATCGCCCGCCGCGACTATTTTTTATCGGATGAGAACGAAATTATCTTCTCTTTGCCAAAAAAAGGTAAAGAGTAGTGTTGTTGACACTTGATTTTTACATTATGTATAATTAACTATAATGAGTTTTTATGTTTATTAAGGAGGAGCATTTTTTTTATGTCGATAGAAGTTGGCAGCAAGCTGCAAGGTAAGGTAACGGGCATTACAAATTTCGGAGCGTTCGTAGAGCTTTCTGGCGGCACTACAGGACTAGTCCATATCAGTGAAGTCGCTGATAATTACGTGAAGGATATTAACGATCACTTAAAAGTAGGTGACGAAGTTACTGTAAAAGTCATCAACGTAGAGAAAGACGGAAAAATCGGTTTATCCATCAAGAAAGCTATTGATCGTCCTGAGCGCCCAGAACGTCCAGACCGCCCGAACCGCTCAGACCGTCCAAACCGCCCAGATCGTCCAAGAGGAAGATCAAATACAAATGAGTTCCGTCCTAAAGAGAATTTCGAGCAAAAAATGAGCAGATTCCTTAAAGACAGCGAGGATCGCTTATCATCTCTAAAACGCAACACGGAATCAAAACGCGGCGGTCGCGGAGCAAGAAGAGGTTAACTTGCTGCTATCTGATATAAATGCTTAATCGTCAGGAGAGCACATGCGCGTGTGCTTTCTTTTTTTTATGGAAAAAATGGATCCTGAAAACTTTTTTAAACTTTTTGTTGACGAAAGGGACAATCCTTTGTATTATATATCTTGTGCCTAACACAAATGGCTTATAAAAATGGCGGTGTAGCTCAGCTGGCTAGAGCGTACGGTTCATACCCGTGAGGTCGTGGGTTCGACTCCCTCCGCCGCTACCATTTTTAACTGGCCCGTTGGTCAAGCGGTTAAGACACCGCCCTTTCACGGCGGTAACACGGGTTCGAATCCCGTACGGGTCATCTTGTAAACCCCGGTTCTCATATTGAGAGCCGGGGTTTTTTGTATGGATTTTTTCCTATCAGTTTCCTGCCATTTCCCCCGGTTGCGACTCATTTCTCAGACTGCTTACCCCCTTTTCCTGTAAAATGACCCTGTTTTTCGTGCATTTTGTCGCTATTCAAAAAAACAGTCGAACGTTTCTTGGTATACCGGCCCCTCGTTTGACAAATTCTTTTTTGAGCCTTTTATATAATAGCCGTAATATCAAAAAACGGGGGAATGAAAATATGGAAAAGGTAGAAAGAAGGGTAATCGAGCCGATGACCGAAGTCAGCCTTGAAAGAACGCATCAGTGGTTCAATCGTTCTTTGAACCGTTTTGGGACAAGAATGCAGCTTCTTTTTTTACATAGAGGCCTGCTGTTTGTGCTGATTGGCTTTCTTCTTGGACGGGCTTTAATTCTGACAGAGGTGCTTCCGTTTGCATTGCCTTTTTTCGGAGCCGTTCTGCTGATGAAAAAAGATAAAGCGCTTTTTGCTTCGCTTGCTCTGATCGGAGGAGCAGCCACCATCTCCTGGCAAACCTCTCTCTTTGTCACCGCCTCAATCTTCGTCTTCCTGGTGATGAAAAAGCTGACATCTATTCTTTACAAAGACAAGATGAAGGCACTGCCATTTGTTGTCTTTGCTTCTATGATGCTTACACGGATCGGGTACTTTTATCTTCAGGGCCCGCTTACTCTTTACGATTATATGATGGCAGGAGTCGAGTCCGGTCTTGCCTTTATTCTGTCGCTCATTTTCCTTCAGAGTCTGCCTCTTCTTACTGCAAAGAAGCACAAGCAGTCACTTAAAATAGAAGAAATTATCTGCATCATGATTCTTCTGGCTTCTGTCCTGACAGGGTTTGTCGGCGTCACTTATCAGGAGCTTCAGGCCGAGCACATCTTTTCTCGCTATATTGTCCTGCTGTTTGCCTTCATCGGGGGCTCAAGCATCGGCTGTACGGTCGGTGTAGTAACGGGATTGATTTTGAGTCTGGCAAACGTAGGGAATTTATATCAGATGAGCCTCCTTGCGTTTTCGGGGCTTCTTGGAGGCCTGCTGAAAGAAGGGCAGAAGTTTGGAGCGGCAATCGGCCTCCTGATTGGATCGCTGCTTATTACCCTGTACGGAGAGGGTTCAACAGATCTGATGAAAAACCTGACAGAGTCCGTTATTGCCATCGGCCTGTTTTTGCTGACCCCGAAGGCGATCACCAATAAGCTTGCCAAGCACATTCCGGGTACGAACGAACACACCCAGGAGCAGCAGCAGTATGTGCGGAAAATCAGGGACGTGACCGCGCACAGAGTCGATCAGTTCTCCCAGGTTTTTTATGCTCTTTCTGAAAGCTTTGCCACCTTCTATGAAAAAAGCGAAGAATCAGAAGACCAGCGGGGAACAGATTTGTTCTTGAGCACGATTACCGAAAAAACGTGCCAGACCTGCTTTAAAAAAGAAAGGTGCTGGGTACAGAATTTTGATACAACCTATGAGTTTATGAAGGCCATTATGGATGAAAGCAAAGAAAATACGTATCACAGCAACCGCAAGCTGAAAAAAGAGTTTGAAAAGTACTGCTCCAAACCGAAAAAGGTGGAAGAGGCTATTGAGCAGGAAATCAACTATTATGATGCGAACGAAAAACTGAAGCAGCAAGTGCAGGAAAGCAGGCGGCTTGTAGCTGAACAGCTGCTTGGCGTGTCTCAGGTCATGGAGGATTTTTCAAAAGAAATCAAGCGTGAGCGTGAGAATCATTTTGTGCAGGAGGAGCAGATTCTTGAAGCGCTTCAGAGCTTTGGCATTGAGATAGGGCACGTTGATATATACAGTCTTGAACAGGGAAATGTCGATATTGAAATGAGCATCCCGTTTTGCAACGGCCACGGGGAGTGCGAAAAAATCATAGCTCCGATGCTTTCTGATATTCTGGAGGAATCCGTCATTGTGAAACATGAGGAATGCTCAAGCTATCCGAATGGCTACTGTCATGTATCGTTCGGGTCTTCAAGAACGTATCGGGTTGATTCGGGTGTCGCCCATGCGGCAAAAGGCGGAGGTCTCGTTTCGGGAGACAGCTACTCAACTATTGAGCTTGGTTTCGGCAAATATGCGATTGCCATCAGCGACGGTATGGGAAACGGAGTAAGAGCCCATTTTGAGAGCAATGAAACCATCAAGCTGCTTCAGAAAATTCTTCAGTCCGGAATTGAAGAAAAGGTAGCGATTAAAACGATCAATTCCATCCTGTCCCTGAGGACGACAGATGAAATTTTTTCCACGCTTGACCTTGCGATTGTCGATCTGCAGGATGCTACGTGCAAGTTTCTTAAAATCGGTTCTACGCCAAGCTTTATTAAACGCGGAGACCAGATCATGAAGATACAGGCAAGCAATCTTCCGATGGGCATCATTGATGAGTTTGATGTGGAAGTTGTGGGAGAGCAGCTGAAAGCGGGAGATCTGCTGATTATGATGAGCGACGGCATCTTTGAAGGGCCAAAGCATGTAGAGAATCACGATCTTTGGATGAAACGGAAGATTAAAGAGCTTGAGACAATGGATCCTCAGGAGGTCGCAGATTTAATTATGGAGGAGGTTATCCGGACTCGGGGCGGGAAAATTGAGGACGATATGACCGTTGTCGTTGCTAAAGTCGACCACAATACACCGAAATGGGCATCCATTCCGACTGCAAAACATATTAAAAAGCAAGGGGCGGTTTAAAGCTTTAAAGCCTTCTTTCAGAGTATAAAACTCTTTATTACTGGCGAGGATGATACTACATTATTTCCTTGGTGATAAGAGGATACCTGGAGGGGCTGAACCAATGAATAAAGGGAAACTGAAACAAATACTGCTGATAACAGACGGATGTTCCAATCATGGCGAAGATCCGGTCGCGATGGCTGCTCTTGCAAAAGAACAGGGGATTACCGTTAACGTCATTGGAATACTGGAAGAAAACATTGTTGACCAGGATGCGATAAATGAAATCGAAGGAATTGCGATGTCCGGGGGCGGAGTGAGCCAGGTGGTGTATGCTGAACAGCTGTCACAGACGGTTCAAATGGTCACCAGACAGGCGATGACTCAAACTCTGCAGGGTGTTGTGAACTCCGAACTGCAGCAGATTCTGGGCAAAAAAGTGACAATGGAGGAGCTCTCCCCCGAAAAACGGGGCGAGGTCATGGAAGTAGTCGATGAGCTTGGAGAAACAATCGGCATGGAGATCCTGATTCTTGTTGATACAAGCGGAAGCATGAAACCCAAGCTTCCGACCGTTAAAGAATCGCTGCTTGATTTATCAATCAGCCTGAATTCGAGAATAGGAGAAAATCAATTTTCAGTGTCTGTATTTCCTGGGAAAAAGGAAGAAGTCGAAACGGTCCTTGAGTGGACGCCGAAACTTGAATCTCTCTCTTCTATTTTCCCAAAGCTGACAACAGGCGGCATTACGCCTACGGGACCTGCCATTCGCGATGGCATTCATTCGTTTAAGAAAAAGCGTTCGTTAAGGAGCCTGCTTTCAGATGATGAACAATACTTCAATGAATCAAACATGTAATCTTCTGCCCGGCACTGTCGTTGAAGGAAAGTGGCATCATAACAAGTACCGCATCGTAAAGCCGCTTGGACAGGGTGCTACAGGGATCGTTTACTTGGCAGAAGGGAGAAGTGGACTTGCCGCTTTGAAGGTAAGCGGGAACAGCATGTCCATTACGTCTGAAGTGAATGTTCTTAAGCACTTTTCAAAGGTCCAGGGGAGTTCCCTTGGGCCTGCTTTAGTTGATGTAGATGACTGGATCCATCCAAGAACGGGGGAGCGGGTTCCGTTCTATGTGATGGAATATATCAGCGGAAAGCAGTACCTGGATTTCATCAGCAATCAGGGAATGGAATGGATAGGAGTCCTGACGGTTCAGCTGCTGTCGAATTTAGAGGAGCTGCACAGGGCCGGATGGGTATTCGGCGACTTGAAGCCTGAAAATCTGATGGTGGCAGAACGGCCGGTAAAGCTGCGGTTTATTGACGTCGGGGGCACAACTCTGAATGGAAGGTCGATCAAAGAGTTTACCGATTTTTTTGACAGAGGGTACTGGGGTCTCGGCACCCGCAGGGCTGAGCCGTCCTACGATTTGTTTGCAGCTGCCATGATCGTCATTAACTCTGTCCATCCCAAACGGTTTAAAAAGCAGGATGAGGGCGGCAGACAGCTCCTCGAAGTCATTCAGGACCACCCCTATTTAAGAAAGCATTCAGCTGTTTTGAAAAAAGCGTTATTGGGAAAATACCAATATGCCGCTGATATGAAAAAAGACTTTCTGACGTCGCTCTATGAGCAGGGTTCAGCAGCGCAAAAACAGCAGAAGAGCCGCGTGCAGACAGGACAGGCTCAAGCGGCAAAACCGTCTCAGGTGCATGGACGCCAAAGCAGAACGTCCAAACAGGCGAAAGCGGGGAGGCCGGTGCCGTCAGGCAATGCCGCAAGTCACGGGCCGGTCCGTGTAAAAGCAAAAAAGAGAAGCAGGGCAGGAGGATGGGTTGAAACCATCATGATCCTTGCCGCACTTTGCATTATCTACTCGTTTTACGTCTATCACTATCTGATGTAGCGTGAATTTATGGTAAATATGTGAACGGGGGACTTCTTTTTTGCAGGGCTGAAAGCTGTCATGATAGTATGAAGGTACGCAAAGACTATGCTATAAAAGAGGAATGCCATGCTAGAACGTTTCAGACGTTTTCTTACACACTATGGAGTGAAAGACACAGCAGTCGTCATAGGTGTATCAGGAGGTCCTGATTCACTCGCCCTGCTTCATTTATTTATCCGGCTTAGGTCCGAATTCGGCCTGAGTCTTGCTGTCGCTCATGTTGATCACATGTTCCGGGGAGCTGAATCCGCTCTTGAAATGGAATTTGTAAAGGACTTTTGCAGGAACCATGATGTTCTGTGCGAAGCTGTTCAGATCGATGTCCCGAAGTATGCGGAGGAAAACCCTGAAATGAGCCTTCAGAGCGCGGCAAGAGAATGCCGCTATTCCTTCTTCGAAAGTGTCATGAAGAAGCATCATGCCCCGTTCATAGCTTTAGGCCATCATGGCGATGATCAGATTGAGACGATTCTGATGAGAATGACAAGGGGCAGCGCGGGAACAGCGCTTGCCGGGATACCGGAACAAAGGGAGTTTACAGGCGGAAGCATTATCCGGCCCCTGCTTTCAGCTGATAAAAGGGAAATCCTCGAATACTGCAGCCTGAACCATCTGGCTCCAAGGTTTGACCCAAGCAACGAAAAGCTTGATTACACCCGAAACCGCTTCCGTAAACAGGTTCTTCCATTCCTTAAGGAAGAGAACCCGAAAGTGCACGGGAGATTTCAGTATTTCAGCAGGACTTTCAAAGAAGATGAAGAGTTCTTACAGGAATTATCGAAAGAAAAGTTGAATACAGTATTGAAAAGGAAAGAAAAGCACGAAGCCGAACTCGATATCGATTTGTTCAACACCCTGCCTATGCCTTTACAAAGAAGATGTATTCAACTAATATTAAACTATCTTTATGAAGACCAACCATCTTCCCTTTCTTCTATACATATTGAGAGTCTACAATCCTTACTCTCGCATACACATCCTTCCGGTTCACTAGATTATCCAGACGGCCTTAAAGTAATCAAATCCTACCAAACGTGTTTGTTTACTTTTGAACAAATAAAGGACCAGTCATTTTCAAGGACAGTGCAGATCCCGTCAAGCACAATACTTCCAAACGGGCATCTCCTCACTTGTGAGATCATCAGCGGAAAGCCTGATGAATGGATAGCTGGAAACGATGTGTTCGTCATGCCGGCCAAGTCTTTGACCAAGCCTCTGCTTATCCGTACCAGAAGGCAGGGCGATAAAATCAAACTCAAGGGCATGAACGGTACGAAAAAAGTAAAAGATATATTTATTGATGCAAAAGTACCGGTCCATAGAAGGAACAGCTGGCCTGTTTTAGAAGATGGCAGCGGCAAGATCCTTTGGCTTCCCGGCCTTAAAAAGTCTTCATTTGAAGATGCCGGGTGCGGCGCAGGTGACTACGTTGTTTTGCAATATAAAGAGCAATGATTTTGTAGGGGGCAACTTGTAATGAAGCAGGATATCGAAAAAGTATTAATAACAGAAGAAGAAATCAGCCGCAAGGTAAAGGAACTTGGAGCGCAGCTTACTGAAGAGTACAATGACCGCTTCCCTCTTGCTATCGGAGTGCTGAAAGGCGCTATGCCGTTTATGGCAGATCTGCTGAAGAACATTGATACATACTTGGAAATGGACTTTATGGATGTTTCGAGTTATGGTACTTCTACAGTATCTTCCGGTGAAGTGAAAATCCTGAAAGACCTTGACACTTCAGTAGAAGGCAGAGACATCCTGATTATTGAAGATATCATCGACAGCGGGCTTACACTGAGCTACCTTGTAGAGCTTTTCCGCTACCGCAAGGCAAAAACGATCAGCATTGTGACGCTTCTTGATAAGCCAACAGGACGCAAAGCGGATATTCAGGCTGATTATGTGGGCTTTGAAGTGCCGGATGCTTTTGTTGTAGGATATGGACTTGACTACATCGAACGCTACCGCAACCTTCCTTATATTGGAGTTCTGAAGCCTGAAATTTACGAAAATAAGTAATTGCTGCATTTGTCAAGTACCAAAACGGCCAATCAGTTGTATTGGAATGATTTTCTATGATACTATTTAAAATAGTTGTGTTTACTGTGGGAGGAGGTAAGGAATGAATCGGATCTTCCGTAATACCATATTTTATTTGCTAATCTTTTTAGTGGTTATTGGAGTCGTCAGTTTTTTCCAGGGAAACAACACAAAAACTGAGCCATTAACTTACAGTACGTTCATTTCCAAACTTGAAGCTGGTGACGTGAAAGAAATTACGATACAGCCGCTTCGCGGAGTATATGAAGTAAAGGGCCAGCTGGATGATTATAAAGAAGAGGAGCAGTTTGTTACACATGTATTGAGCGATAAAGCGCTGGACCGTGTGGATGCTGCAGCGCAGGGCAAAACGAATGTTAAGTTTGTTCCTGCAGAAGAAACGAGCGGATGGGTAACATTCTTTACATCCATCATACCGTTTGTCATTATCTTTATTCTTTTCTTCTTCCTGCTCAACCAGGCTCAGGGCGGCGGAAGCCGTGTCATGAATTTCGGCAAGAGCAAAGCGAAGCTCTACAGCGAAGAAAAGAAAAAAGTGCGCTTTAAAGATGTTGCCGGTGCAGATGAGGAAAAACAAGAGCTTGTCGAAGTTGTTGAGTTCCTTAAAGACCCGCGCAAATTTGCCGAGCTTGGCGCCCGTATTCCAAAAGGCGTTCTGCTAGTAGGACCTCCGGGTACAGGTAAAACCCTGCTTGCCCGTGCTGCAGCAGGTGAAGCCGGCGTTCCGTTCTTCTCTATAAGCGGATCTGACTTTGTTGAAATGTTCGTAGGGGTGGGAGCTTCCCGTGTCCGCGACCTGTTCGAAAATGCAAAGAAAAATGCACCTTGTATCATCTTTATCGATGAAATCGATGCTGTTGGACGCCAGCGCGGCGCCGGTCTTGGCGGCGGCCATGACGAGCGCGAGCAGACGCTGAACCAATTGCTCGTTGAAATGGATGGATTCGGCGGAAATGAAGGCATCATCATGATTGCTGCAACGAACCGTCCGGATATTCTTGACCCGGCATTGCTTCGTCCGGGACGTTTTGACCGTCAAATCACAGTTGACCGTCCGGATCTTAAAGGCCGCGAGGCGGTGCTTGAAGTTCATGCCCGCAATAAGCCTCTGGATGACACGGTTAACCTGAAATCCATCGCAGCCCGTACACCTGGTTTTTCTGGTGCAGACCTTGAGAACCTGCTGAACGAAGCAGCGCTTGTTGCCGCACGCCGCAACAAGAAGAAAGTGGATATGACGGATATAGACGAGGCGACAGACCGCGTAATTGCAGGTCCAGCCAAGAAAAGCCGCGTTATTTCCAAAAAAGAACGCAATATTGTTGCCTATCATGAAGGCGGACATACGATTATCGGTGTAGTTCTTGATGAAGCCGATATGGTTCATAAAGTAACAATCGTGCCTCGCGGGCAGGCTGGAGGCTATGCCGTTATGCTTCCAAAAGAGGACCGTTATTTCATGACGAAGCCTGAACTTCTTGATAAAATTACAGGACTTCTCGGCGGCCGTGTGGCTGAGGATATCGTCTTCGGCGAAGTGAGCACAGGTGCGACGAACGACTTCCAGCGTGCCACTGGCATTGCAAGACGCATGGTAACTGAGTTCGGTATGAGTGACAAGCTTGGACCGCTTCAGTTCGGACAGTCCCAGGGACAGGTATTCTTAGGCCGCGACTTTAACAGCGAGCAGAATTACAGTGATGCGATTGCCCATGAAATCGACATGGAAGTACAGCGCATTATCAAAGAATGCTACGAGCGCGCTAAGAAAATCCTTACTGAAAACCGTGATAAGCTTGAACTGATTGCTCAAACCCTGCTTGAAATCGAAACTCTCGATGCAGAGCAAATCAAGCATTTAGTGGATCATGGCACACTGCCTGACCGTCCGGTTTCAGAACATGAAAAGAAAGAAGATGTAAAAGTGAACATCCTTCCAAAAAAGGATGAAGAGCAGACATCTGAGATTCACGAAGACCGAAAAGAAGACTGACCATACATCAAAACCGCATGTTCACATTGAACATGCGGTTTTTTAACGCCGTTTCAGGTTCTTCCTTTTGCATTCCGCTGTCTAAAAAGACTAAAATGAGTGAGGGAAGACAGGGCTGCACACATAAATTTTGCATAAATTTAAGTTGGCTTCATGATATGATGAAAGAGTATTGAATACAGAGAAAAAGAATTTGGATAAAGTGGTGATACATATGTTTTTAGTGCTGGATGTAGGGAATACAAATACCGTTTTAGGCGTTTTTGAAGGAGATGCTCTCAAGCATCACTGGCGCATTGAGACGACGCGCAACAAAACAGAAGATGAATTTGGCATGCTCATCAAATCCCTCTTTGAACATGAAGGCATTCATCTGACCGATATTAAAGGAATCATTATCTCCTCTGTTGTTCCGCCGATTATGTTCTCGCTTGAGCGGATGTGCACGAAATATTTCAAACAAAAGCCCCTCGTTGTCGGACCTGGCATCAAGACAGGCTTGAACATTAAATATGAGAATCCCCGTGAAGTAGGTGCAGACCGGATTGTAAATGCGGTGGCAGGCATCCATTTATACGGCGGTCCTCTGATTATTGTTGATTTTGGCACAGCGACGACCTACTGCTATATTAACGAGGAAAAACAATATATGGGCGGCGCCATTGCTCCGGGCATCAATATCTCAACCGAGGCTCTCTATTCGAGGGCAGCCAAGCTTCCAAGAATCGAAATTGCACGACCTGATGATATTATCGGCAAAAATACGGTCAGCGCTATGCAGGCGGGCATTCTTTATGGGTATGTCGGACAGGTTGAAGGTATTGTCGGGAGAATGAAACAGCAGTCTAAAGCAGAGCCTAAGGTTATTGCAACAGGAGGACTTTCAACGCTGATCGCTTCTGAGTCGAAGGTGATTGACATCGTTGATCCGTTCCTCACATTAAAAGGGCTTCAGCTGATTTTTGAACGAAACAGCATTTAATTGGAAAGGTGATAAAACATGGATTATCTTGTAAAGGCACTTGCGTTTGACGGACAAGTGCGTGCATACGCAGCCAAAACAACAGACACAGTTGGAGAGGCGCAAAGAAGGCATCAGACATGGCCGACTGCATCTGCAGCCCTCGGCCGTTCAATGACGGCTGGTGTCCTGATGGGCTCAATGCTTAAAGGCGAAAGCAAAATGACGATTAAAGTGGAGGGAGGCGGGCCTATAGGCGTGATTGTCGTTGACAGCAATGCAAAAGGCGAGGTTCGCGGCTATGTGACAAACCCTCAAACACACTTTGACCTGAATGCAAAAGGAAAGCTTGATGTAGCAAGAGCGGTTGGAACATCCGGAACGCTTTCCGTTGTAAAGGATCTTGGCATGAAAGAACATTTCACCGGTTCTGTTGAACTTGTGTCGGGTGAACTTGGCGAAGACTTTACCTATTATCTTGTCAGCTCTGAACAGGTTCCATCATCCGTTGGGGTAGGCGTACTCGTTAACCCTGACAACTCAATTCTTGCGGCAGGCGGCTTCATCATTCAGCTTATGCCCGGCACGGACGACTCAACGATTGCGGAAATTGAAAAACGGCTTGGTAGTGTAGAGCCAATCTCGAAACTGATCCAAAAAGGGCTAACGCCGGAAGAAATTCTGTTTGAGGTTCTCGGCAACGATCAAGTGAAGATTCTTGATCAGCACCCAGTTGCTTTTCACTGCCCTTGCTCACGCGAGAGAATTTCAAATGCGATTATCAGTCTTGGAGCGGATGAAATCCAAAGCATGATTGAAGAGGACGGGAAAGCTGAAGCAGAGTGTCACTTCTGTAATGAACGGTATCATTTTTCAAAAGAAGAACTGACAGAGCTGAAAGAAGAAGCGCGCTGAACATGCGGTCAGGAGATGGAGAGATGAACAGAAAAGCGGTCTGGCTGATTATCTTCGGACTCGTGATTATCAACTGTTTTACTCTGGCATATTTTCTAACAAAGGATGACAGCATCGCTGCAATCGGACCTGCTTCAAACGGAAGCTCAGAATCCATTGCATCTGTCGGAGGTAAGGAAATAACAAGAGAGCAGTGGATGGCAGAGCTTGAAGATCGTTTCGGCAGGGAAACACTTGAAGAAATGATTAACTTTACGGTTGTTGAGGAGCTTGCTGAAAAACATGACATCAGCATCCCTGATGAGGAGCTTGAACGTGAGCTTACCATGTATAAATCCATGTACAATGCACTCGACAACGAGCAGCTTTCAGAAGACGGAGAGCTGCGCGAACAGATCAGGTACAGCATGCTGCTTGAAGAGCTGCTGACAAAAGATGTTGAAATACCGGAGAAGGAATTGAAGGCTTATTACGAGTCCAATCAAGATCTCTATTCCATTAAAGATACGTATCACCTTTTTCACATCGTGACAAAGACAGAAGCGGAAGCGAAAAAGGTAATCGAAGAGCTTGAGGGCGGATCGAGCTTTGAAGCGCTTGCTGCGGAAAAATCAATCGATGAGTTTTCTGCAAACGAGGGCGGAGACCTTGGTTATGTTTCATCAGAAAACGATTATCTGCCTGTTCAATATATCGAAGAAGCTGAAAAGTTGAAAAAAGATAAGTGGAGCAAGCCGATCAAAAGTGAAAACGGCTATTCTGTCATCCTTCTGAAAGAGAAGGTTAATGGCGTGCAGTACTCATTTGAAGAAGCCAAGAACCAGATCAGACGGCAAATTGCCCTTGAGCAGATGGAATCAGCCGTTTCTGTAAAGCCTTTATGGGAAGAAGCGGGAGTAACGTGGTTTTACGGCAGCGGCACATCTGAATAAGAAACAGAATTGAGTATTTTGCCCTATCCGAGAAGTAAGAAAAGATTGACAATTCAGACTGAGGTTTGGTACATTCTTTTTAAAGCCAATAAAAATACTCGGAAATAGAGGTGGTCAGATTGACGCGTGTAGCAAATTCTATACACGAACTGGTTGGGGAAACACCTATTGTCAAATTAAACCGCATTGTAGATGAAAACAGTGCAGATGTATATTTAAAGCTTGAGTTCATGAACCCTGGAAGCAGTGTAAAAGACCGCATAGCACTTGCGATGATTGAAGCTGCCGAAGAAAAAGGTCTTCTTAAGGAAGGCGATACAATCATTGAACCGACAAGCGGAAATACAGGCATCGGGCTTGCAATGGTTGCAGCTGCAAAAGGGATTAAGGCAATTCTTGTTATGCCTGAAACAATGAGCATGGAGCGCCGCAACCTTCTTCGGGCGTATGGTGCCGAGCTTGTTCTTACTCCTGGTCCTGAGGGCATGGGCGGAGCTATCAGAAAAGCGGAAGAACTTTCAAAAGAGCATGGCTATTTCATGCCTCAGCAGTTCAAAAATGAAGCAAATCCTGAAGTTCACCGCCGTACGACAGGTCCTGAGATTGTCAGTCAGATGGGCGGCCAGCTTGATGCATTCATAGCAGGAATCGGAACGGGCGGAACCATTACGGGTGCCGGCGAGGTCCTTAAAGAAGCTTATCCTGATATAAAAATCTATGCGGTGGAGCCTGCTGACTCACCTGTCCTTTCTGGAGGAAAACCGGGTCCTCATAAAATCCAGGGCATCGGAGCAGGATTTGTTCCGGATATCTTAAAAACGGATATTTACGACGGTGTCATTCAAGTGAAAAATGAAGAAGCTTTTGAAGTGGCGCGGAAAGCGGCAAGAGAAGAGGGTCTTCTTGGAGGCATTTCTTCCGGTGCAGCGATTAAAGCAGCCCTTCAAGTAGCGAAAGAGCTTGGTAAAGGCAAAAAGGTTCTTGCCATTATCCCAAGTAACGGGGAAAGATACTTAAGCACGCCGCTTTACCAATTTGATTAATCAAGAAACAGCCCTTGGGCTGTTTTTTTGTTTATGGGAGAAATTTTCAACATGTATTCTTCCGCCCTTTTATGTAAAATGAACATATGAGTTTTTAAGGAGAGGGTTAAGCATGCACCTTGAGAGAAAACCGCTTGCAAAGAAAGCGGCTTACAATCTTGATTTCTTCAGACAATATCAGCATCTATCCAGAAACGAGGAGCGTCACGCGATCCTTGAAAGCGGAAGGGGCGGCCGGTACAGCATCGCGGGTCTTCACCCGGCAGCGGTCATTAAAGGGAAAGATTCGGTCCTTTCAATCCAGACAAAGAGCGGAACTGAACAGCGGACAGGAAATATTCTTGATGAGTTTAGGAGCTGGTTCAGTCAGTTTAACACCGTTAAGAATGATGAGCTTCCGGATTTTCAGGGAGGGGCAATCGGTTTTTTCAGCTATGATTGTGTAAGGGCGTTTGAGAAGCTTGAAAGCCGTTCGATCGACGATCTTGAAACACCGGATTTAAATTTTCTGCTTTTTGATGATCTGGCCGTTTATGATCACCAGACAAAGGAAATCTGGTTCATTACCCACTATTCATCTGATACTGACCAAAAAGAGGCGCGAAACAGAATAGCTGAAATGGAAAAGAGCTGGTTTGAAAAACAGACAGCTGCATTTGTTCATAAGCCAGCAGGCGGAACCGGAAATCCTGCATCCCCGCACCGGTTTACAAAAGAGTCGTTTATGGATGCTGTTGAGACGATAAAGGAATATATCGCAAACGGTGATGTTTTTCAGGTGAACCTGTCTGTCAGGCAGACTGAACCTCTGAAGGTGCATCCGCTTAAAGTGTATGAAACCCTGAGGGAAGTAAATCCATCGCCGTATATGGCTTACCTGGATCTGCTGGATTTCCAGATTGTCAGCGGCTCGCCTGAGCTATTGGTAAAAATAGACGGCGAACACGCAAGCACAAGGCCGATTGCGGGAACAAGGTCAAGAGGGGAAAGTGAAGAAGAAGATCAAAAGCTTGCCTCAGAACTGATTGAGAATGAGAAAGAACGTGCTGAGCACGTCATGCTTGTGGATCTTGAACGGAATGACCTTGGAAGAGTGTGCAAATACGGAACAGTTGAAGTAAACGAGTTTATGGTCATCGAAAAATATTCACATGTGATGCACATCGTTTCAAATGTCCGCGGCCTGCTTGCAGAAGGAAAAGATTATATGGACGTCCTTAAAGGTGTTTTTCCGGGAGGGACGATTACGGGAGCTCCCAAAATCAGAACGATGGAAATTATTGAGGAGCTTGAGCCGACAAGAAGAGGCATTTATACAGGATCGATCGGCTGGATTGGGTATAATGGAGATATGGAAATGAACATTGTCATCCGCACGCTGCTTGCGAAGGAAGGGCATGCCTATATCCAATCTGGAGCCGGAATTGTCATCGATTCCAATCCTAAACACGAATATAAAGAATCGCTTAAGAAGGCGCAGGCCTTGCTTAGGGCGAAAGAGCTGAGCGAAGAAGAGACTATGACAGTATGAGGTGAGAGAGAATGATTTTAATGATTGATAACTATGATTCGTTTACGTTTAACCTGGTGCAGTATTTAGGGGAGCTTGGGGAGGAGCTTACCGTTCGCAGGAACGATGAGATCACGCTCGATGAAATTGAAGAGATGGCTCCAGATTTCCTCATGATATCTCCTGGCCCGTGCAGTCCGAATGAAGCTGGAATCAGCATGGCGGCCATTGAGCGCTTTGCGGGAAAAATTCCGATTTTCGGAGTTTGTCTTGGACATCAATCCATCGCGCAGGTTTTCGGGGGAGATGTCGTCCGCGCAGAACGCCTGATGCACGGAAAAACATCCGAAATGCACCACGACGGCAAAACGATCTTTCAAGATATTGAAAATCCATTTACAGCTACCCGCTATCATTCACTTATTGTGAAAAAAGAAACACTGCCTGACTGCTTTGATATCACAGCCTGGACCGAAGAAGGCGAAATCATGGCAATCCGCCATAAAACACTGCCGGTTGAAGGCGTGCAGTTCCACCCGGAGTCAATCATGACATCCTTTGGGAAAAATCTGCTCGGCAACTTCATTAAAACGCACCGGCCTGCTGAAAAAATCTGATGTATATTTACCTGAACTCCGAATTCATTCAGGCAGAGGATGCCAGGATCTCTCCCTTTGACCACGGGTATTTATATGGTCTTGGGGTGTTTGAAACGTTCAGAGTCTATAAGGGGCATCCATTTTTGCTGAATGATCACATGAGCAGGCTGCAAAAAGCCATGAGAGAGCTGAATATTCAGTTGGATGATTCCAGCCTGAATATAGAAGAGGTCATTCAGCGTCTGCTTCTGCTTAACGATCTGCAGGATGAGGATGTATCGGTGCGCCTTAACGTATCAGCGGGAGACGGCGGACTGATGTTCGGTGCACTGGAATATCGTGAGCCCACTGTCATGATGTTTATGAGGAAACTGCCTGAGCTGCCGGCTGACCTTGAAAAACGAGGGGTGCTTCTGTCTGTTCCGAGAAATACCCCTGAGGGAAAAGAACGGATCAAGTCCCATCATTATCTGAACAATGTTCTGGCGAAGCGTGAAGCGGGAAATGATCCTTCGGTCGAAGGGATTTTTCTTACGAAAGACGGGTTTGTGGCAGAAGGGATTGTCTCAAATCTCT
Organism: Metabacillus indicus LMG 22858; assembly: GCF_000708755.2. GTDB lineage: Bacteria > Bacillota > Bacilli > Bacillales > Bacillaceae > Bacillus_P > Bacillus_P indicus. The sequence goes on from NZ_JGVU02000003.1 coordinate 49,864, forward strand.
TCTGGGTAAAAGATGAGTGTGTGTATACACCTTCTCTGGATACAGGGATCTTGAACGGCATCACCCGGCAGTTTGTCATCCGCTGTCTGGAAAAAGAGGGAATGAGATGGGTGGAAGGCAGGTTTACAGCAGATGAGCTGCTTCAGGCTGATGAAGTATTTGCCGTGAACTCTGTTCAGGAAATCATTCCGCTGAAAGAAATTGGCTCTAGCGTTTTTTCAGGAAAGAATGGCGCTGTAACGCAAACACTAAAAAGGATTTATAAGCAAAGCAGAATGCTGAAAAGCAGAGAAGAGCTGTAAAGGATTGATGATAAATGGACACCATTTTAGCTGATGATAAAAAGGATCTGATCTGCGGACCGTACCGATTAAATCCTTATGAAAAGACATTGATTATGGGGATTTTGAATCTGACGCCTGACTCCTTTTCGGATGGAGGCAGGTTCAACCGCATAGAAACGGCGCTTGCCCACGCGAAGGAAATGATTGCAGACGGAGCGGATATCATTGATGTCGGGGGAGAGTCCACACGCCCAGGCGCGGATTTTGTCCCTGCTGAAGAAGAAATCCGGAGAGTTGTTCCAATTATTAAAGAGCTTTCTAAAGAAATCAGTGTTCCAATCTCCATTGATACTTACAAAGCAGAAGTGGCAGAGCAGGCTGTTCTTGCCGGAGCAACGATTCTAAACGATGTATGGGGGGCAAAAGCAGATCCTGAGATGGCTGCTGTTGCGGCAAAATACGATGTGCCGATTATCCTCATGCATAACCGGCCGGAACGGAATTATACCGCGCTGATTCCGGACATGATCTCGGATTTGAATGAAAGTGTCTCAATCGCCAAACGTGCAGGTGTCAAGGACAGCAAAATTATTCTTGACCCGGGCATCGGGTTTGCGAAGACGATGGAGGATAATCTTGAGGTCATGAGAAACCTGGAGACTTTCACTCAATTGGGGTATCCGGTCCTGCTCGGAACGTCAAGAAAATCCTTCATCGGCCGCATACTTGATCTCCCGCCTTCTGATAGAATGGAGGGTACAGGGGCTACAGTTTGCCTCGGAATCGAAAAAGGATGCAGCATTGTGAGGGTGCATGATGTGAAAGGAATTGCAAGAATGGCAAAAATGATGGATGCCATGATTGGAAAAGGAGCGGCTGAGCTTGGATAAAATTTTTGTGAACGGGATGGAGTTTTACGGGTATCATGGTGTTTTTCCTGAAGAGACGAAGCTCGGCCAGCGTTTTCGGGCTGACATGACCATTGAGCTTGATTTAAAGCAGGCAGGGCAGACAGATGATCTGCAGCATACGGTCAATTATGCTTCGCTTTATAAAATTTGCAGGGGTGTTGCTGAAGGAAAGCCGTTCAAGCTTGTAGAAGCTGTCGCCGAGAAAATTGCGGCGGAGGTTCTTGAAGAATTTCAGCAGGTAAGCTTCTGCACAGTAAAACTCTACAAGCCGGACCCGCCTATACCCGGCCATTACGACTATGTGGCCGTGGAGATCAGGAGAGGACGCTCATGAACAGAGCCTTTCTTGCGCTTGGCAGCAACATCGGAGACAGAGAGCGCTATTTAAAAGATGCGATCCTGAGCTTGAATGAACATTCTTCTATTAAGGTGGAGGAAATTTCCTCTATTTATGAGACAGATCCGGTGGGTTATGAGAATCAGGATGCATTTTTAAATATGGTGCTCTCCGTCCGCACAGATCTGACAGCGTTTGAGCTGCTGTCTGTCATGCAGGGAATTGAACAGAGTCTCGGAAGAAAAAGGGACATCAGGTGGGGTCCCCGGACTTTGGACCTTGACATTTTACTCTATAATCATGAAAATATTGAAACAGAGCAACTAATTATTCCACACCCTAGGATGTTAGAGCGTTCGTTCGTATTAATCCCGTTATATGAGATAGACCAGAATATTCATATACAAGCAAGCAATCAGCCGCTTTCAGTCATAATCGATCAACTACCGGACAAAGAAGGGGTACGAATATGGAAGCAGCAGAAAAATGGGGAAGACGTATTCGCGCTTTTCGAAAATTAAAAGGATTTACCCAGGAAGGGTTTGCAAAAGACCTTGGCATATCCGTGTCTGTTTTAGGCGAGGTTGAACGCGGGAACAGGCTTCCGAATGATCAGCTTATTGAAGAAGTAGCGGCCGCGCTGAACGTCACGGTAGAAGAGCTTTCACCGAGAGAGTAAGGCCCTGAAAGGAGGTAACCCGATGTTTAATATCGGCGATATCCAATTGAAAAACCGCGTTGTCCTTGCGCCTATGGCCGGAGTCTGCAACTCGGCATTCCGCCTTACGGTGAAGGAATTCGGAGCGGGACTTGTCTGCGCTGAAATGGTCAGTGATAAAGCCATCCTTCTTAACAACGCAAGAACGATGGACATGCTCTACATTGATGAGCGTGAAAAGCCGCTCAGCCTCCAGATCTTCGGAGGAGAAAAAGAAACACTTGTAGAAGCTGCCAAGTTCGTTGATAAAAACACTACGGCCGATATCATTGATATCAATATGGGCTGTCCTGTTCCGAAAATCACAAAATGTGATGCAGGGGCTAGGTGGCTGCTTGATCCGGATAAAATCTATGACATGGTTTCTGCCGTTACAGATGCAGTAGATAAACCGGTTACCGTGAAAATGCGCATTGGATGGGACGACCAGCATATCTTTGCTGTCAAGAATGCGCAGGCTGTAGAAAAAGCCGGAGGCAAGGCAGTAGCTGTTCACGGGCGTACAAGAGTTCAAATGTATGAAGGAACGGCAGATTGGGCTATCATTAAAGAAGTAAAAGAATCTGTCGGCATTCCGGTTATTGGAAACGGGGATGTAGAAACACCTCAGGATGCCCAGAGAATGCTTGATGAAACAGGTGTTGACGGCGTGATGATCGGCCGTGCCGCACTGGGGAACCCCTGGATGATTTACCGTACGGTTCACTATCTTGAAACGGGTGAACTGATCAGCGAACCTTCAGTACGCGAAAAAATGGATGTATGCAAACTGCATCTCGACCGTCTGGTTGCCCTTAAAGGCGAAAAAACAGCTGTCAGAGAAATGAGGAAGCATGCTGCGTGGTACTTGAAAGGGATCAGAGGGCACGCCATTGTAAGAAATGCCGTAAATACGACAGAAACAAGAGACGAGATTGTGAACCTGCTTGATGAATTTACATTGCAGGCAGAATCGAAAGAACAAAGCAGCATACAGGCAGGCTGAACTGCCTTTCCCCGCAGCGATTGCACACTGCCAGTTTGAACTGGCAGTTTTTCTGCATTCGCCGGTATAATTGACTAACAAGCCTTATAGAGGACAGGAGCTGATTTTTTTGAGTAATGAAGAATTGACACATGAAGAATTAAATGACCAGCTGAAAGTAAGACGGGAAAAGCTTAGTGTACTGCGTGAGAAGGGTCTCGACCCGTTTGGAAAACGTTTTGAGCGTACTGGATACACAGCGCAGCTCGTTCGCGAATACGGCGAAATTTCAAAAGAAGACCTTGAGGAAAGATCTATTTCTGTCACGCTGGCAGGAAGAATCATGACAAAACGCGGCAAAGGAAAAGCCGGATTTGCCCACGTTAAGGACATTGAAGGTCAGATTCAGATTTATGTGCGCAAGGATGCAGTCGGTGATGAGCAGTATGAATTGTTCAACACAGCTGACCTTGGAGACATTGTCGGTGTTACAGGCGTTATGTTTAAAACGAAAGTCGGCGAGCTTTCCATTAAGGCTACAAGCTTTGAGCTTTTAACTAAGTCTCTTCGTCCGCTTCCTGATAAATTCCATGGCTTAAAAGACATTGAACAGCGCTACCGCCAGCGTTATCTCGACCTCATCATGAATGATGAAAGCAAAAGCACGTTCATTGCACGCAGTAAAATTATTCAATCTATGCGCCGCTACCTTGACCAAAACGGCTACCTTGAAGTTGAGACGCCAACGATGCACACCATTGCAGGCGGAGCTTCAGCACGTCCGTTCGTGACACATCACAATGCTCTTGATATGCAGCTTTACATGCGGATTGCAATTGAGCTTCACCTTAAGAGACTAATAGTGGGCGGCCTTGAAAAGGTATATGAGATTGGCCGTGTTTACAGAAACGAAGGAATCTCTACCCGTCATAATCCTGAGTTCACAATGATTGAACTTTATGAGGCTTATGCAGACTACAAAGATATCATGTCTTTGACAGAAAACCTGATTGCCCATATTGCCAAAGAAGTAACAGGCTCTACAAAAATCACATACGGTGAACATGAAATCGATCTTCAGCCGGAGTGGAAGAGACTTCACATGGTTGATGCGATCAAAGAGCGCACCGGTGTAGATTTCTGGGCTGAAATGTCAGTGGAAGATGCAAGAGCGCATGCGGCTGAGCATGACGTGGAAATCAACAAAAACATGACGGTCGGCCATATCATCAATGAATTCTTTGAGCAAAAAGTGGAAGAGCATCTGATTGAGCCTACTTTTATCTATGGCCACCCGGTTGAAATTTCGCCTCTTGCCAAGAAGAACGATGAAGACCCTCGTTTTACAGACAGATTTGAATTGTTCATCGTTGCCCGTGAGCATGCAAATGCATTTACTGAGCTGAATGATCCTATTGATCAAAAAGAACGCTTTGAAGCGCAGCTGCAGGAAAGAGAACAAGGAAATGACGAAGCGCACATGATGGATGAAGACTTTATTGAAGCACTGGAGTATGGAATGCCTCCAACAGGCGGTCTTGGGATTGGAATTGACCGTGTAGTCATGCTTCTGACAAACTCCGCTTCTATTAGGGACGTCCTTCTGTTCCCTCATATGAGACACCGTTAAATACACATGAAAACCTCCGCTGTTTCGGCGGAGGTTTTTTATTTTTATTTTTTATAAAAAAAGCCTTGCTTAATAGTGTCTGCGGTGATATATTATTAAACGTTGCCGCAAAAAACGGCGACGGCGAGAAATAAAAAAAGTGAAAAAAGTGCTTGACTTAATAACTGAGATTTGATATTATTATAAAGCTGCTCTTGAAGCAAATGATCTTTGAAAACTAAACAAAACCAAAAGCGTACCAAACGTTTAAAATTTTTTAAGTCAGCAACATTTATGAGTCACAAATTTTCTTCGGAGAGTTTGATCCTGGCTCAGGACGAACGCTGGCGGCGTGCCTAATACATGCAAGTCGAGCGGACCTCTTCGGAGGTCAGCGGCGGACGGGTGAGTAACACGTGGGCAACCTGCCTGTAAGACTG
>NZ_JGVU02000004.1 GCF_000708755.2 Metabacillus indicus LMG 22858
TCCGCTCGACTTGCATGTATTAGGCACGCCGCCAGCGTTCGTCCTGAGCCAGGATCAAACTCTCCGAAGAAAATTTGTGACTCATAAATGTTGCTGACTTAAAAAATTTAAAACGTTTGGTACGCTTTTGGTTTTGTTTAGTTTTCAAAGATCATTTTTTTGCTTCAAGAGCAACTTTTAAATCATACTATACTAGATTCATAAAGTCAACATCTTTTTTCAGAAGCTGTGTTGTCATTCGTTCGCGACAACAGATATTAATATACCACGATAACTTTGATGCGTCAACGTTTTTTTAATGGTATTTTTCAGCTCCGTGCGCTTCTCTTAAAAAGCACAAGAGTTAATATACCAACACCAGAAGGTAAAGTCAACAAAAAAAGAGATGCCGCAGCATCTCTTTTTTCCTTCTATTCTATTATCCTGCCAAAAAGACAAAGTAGAGGATGAAGATGATGAACAATCCATACATGATCGGATGAATCTCTTTCGCCTTCCCTTTCACAATCATTGTTACCGGATAAAAGATAAACCCAATAGCAATTCCTGTTGCGATGCTGTACGTGAGCGGCATGGCAATGATAGTCAGGAATGCCGGTACAGCAATCTCAAACTTGTTCCAGTCTATTTTTCCGAGAGATGAAACCATGAGTATTCCTACTATAATAAGTGCAGGCGCTGTTACCGGCGCTGTGATGACACCGAGCAGCGGCGAGAAGAACAAGGCGAGAAGGAACAGCCCGGCTGTTACGACGGATGCAAATCCCGTTCTCGCACCTGCCGCAACTCCTGCAGATGATTCAATGTAGGAAGTCGTTGTTGATGTACCCAGAATCGAACCAATAACCGTTGCAGCAGAGTCTGCAAATAACGCTTTACTTGCTCTAGGAAGTTTATTTTCTTTAATAAGCCCTGCCTGGTTAGCTACCGCTACAAGTGTTCCTGCAGTATCAAAGAAATCTGCAAAAAGGAAAGTCAGAATGACAACCAGCATTTGAATGGTGAATAATTGATCAAGATTTGCAAAAGCAGCACCGAATGTAGGTTCAAGACTTGGAACAGCTCCAACCACTTGTGTCGGAACGTCAATTAATTGAAAGATCATTCCCACAATTGCTGTAAGGATCATTCCGTAGAAAATTCCGCCGTTAATTCGCTTAACCATAAAGATAACAGTCACAAATACTCCGAAAATCGCAAGCAATGCGTTTCCGTCTTTCAAATTGCCGAGACCTACAAGCACAGCGTCGTTGTTTGTTATGATTCCCGCATTCTGAAAACCTACAAAAGTAATAAACAATCCAATACCGGCTCCAACAGCGTACTTCAGTTCCTCCGGGATTGAGTTAATGATTTTTTCTCGGAGACCTGAAGTTGTCAAAACAATAAAGATCAGACCCGAAACAAGAACGCCTGATAATGCTGTCTGCCAAGGGATGCCCATTGTTAGAACAACTGTAAAGGCGAAGAATGCGTTCAGCCCCATTCCCGGAGCAAGCGCTATCGGATACCTGGCTATGAGCCCCATCAATAGAGATCCAATAGCTGCAGCAAGAGCAGTCGCCGTAAACACAGCTCCCTGATCCATTCTTAATTCGTTTGGAAAATCAGGAACTGACGCCAGAGAAAGTGTCAGCGGATTGACGAACAGGATGTAAGCCATTGATAAGAACGTTGTCAGTCCTCCGATAAACTCGCGGCGATAGTTCGTGCCAAGCTCTTCAAACTGAAAATACTTTTTCATGTTAAATCCTCCTGTATCTTAACGTCGTGCCGGGGGCCCGTGTATGAACAAACAGATAAGTGCAAAAAAAGCGCTCCCTGCTGCAGAGGAGCGCTTGACGACATGGATATTAGACAGATTGGCACACATTAGAGTTATCCAAATGCACCGAACTATATAATACCTCGTAGTCAAGCTCTTTACGGCAGCTTGGTAGAAACTTTTGGGCCATATCCCCAACTTTATACGACGTATTTAGACAATATTTTTGATAGGTCTATCTTATCAGCATAGGCACAAAGTCGTCAACAAAAAAAACGAACATTTTATATAAAATGTTCGTTTTTGTTCGTTTATTCCCATTCAATTGTAGCCGGCGGCTTGCTCGTGATGTCATAAACTACGCGGTTTATGTGTTTTACTTCATTTACAATGCGAGTAGAGATGATCTCGAGAACTTCCCACGGAATACGTGCCCAGTCAGAGGTCATGCCGTCGATTGACGTTACGGCGCGTATGCCGATTGTGTAATCATATGTTCTTGCATCCCCCATAACACCTACACTGCGTATATCAGGGAGAACAGTGAAGTACTGCCATACATCCCGTTCAAGACCCGCTTTTGCGATTTCTTCACGAAGGATTGCATCTGATTCACGAACAATCTCAAGTTTTTCTTCTGAGATCTCACCCAATACGCGAATCCCAAGTCCAGGACCCGGGAAAGGCTGGCGCCAAACGATTGCATCAGGAATGCCAAGCTCAGAACCAAGCGCGCGCACTTCATCCTTGAAGAGAGTGTTCAGCGGCTCAATCAGTTTGAACTGCATATCCTCCGGAAGTCCGCCTACGTTATGATGCGATTTAATCGTTTGAGCTGTTGCCGTTCCGCTCTCGATAATATCTGTGTAAAGCGTACCCTGCGCAAGGAATTCAATTCCTTCTAGCTTCGTTGCCTCATCATCAAATACATAAATGAACTCATTGCCGATGATTTTACGTTTTTGCTCAGGATCGGATACGCCGCGGAGCTTGTCCATGAAGCGGTCTTTTGCATCCACTTTAATGACGTTCATGTTAAAGCCTTCACTGAATGTCTTCATTACGCCTTCAGCTTCATCTTTGCGGAGAAGTCCGTGATCAACGAAGATACAAGTCAGCTGATCGCCGATCGCCTTATGAATAAGTACGGCCACAACGGAAGAATCTACGCCCCCGCTCAGTGCACAAAGCACTTTTTTGTCGCCGACTTCATCGCGGATTTTTTGAAGCTCAAGCTCGATAAAGCTTTCGATGGACCATTCACCGCTGCATCCGCACACTCCGAATACGAAATTGCGGAGCATATCGTTTCCGAATTCTGAATGGCGCACTTCCGGATGGAACTGAACGCCGTAAAGACGTCTTTCCTCATTGCTGATTGCAGCAAAAGGGCATGATGGGCTAGTTGCATCAACGATAAAGTCATTCGGGATATCAGCTACAAGATCGCCGTGGCTCATCCACACAATCTGCTGTTTAGGAAGATCTGCGAAAAGAGCAGTTTCTGTTTGAACGTTCAATGTCGCTTTTCCATACTCACGGTGATTGGCAGCTTCTACTTTCCCGCCAAGGTAGTGAGTCATCAGCTGCATACCGTAGCAAATCCCGAAAACCGGGATGCCCAGGTCAAAAATCCGCTCATCGCAGCGGAAGGCATTTTCGCCATAAACACTGTTTGGTCCGCCTGAAAGGATAATTCCTTTAGGGTTCATTTCCTTGATCTCTTCTGCTGTCAGCGTGTGAGGATGAAGCTCACTGTATACGCCAAGCTCACGGATTCTGCGGGTAATCAGCTGGTTGTACTGACTTCCGAAATCCAAAACGACTACCATTTCATCATGCAAGTTGTTCACGGATGTTCACCTCATTTAAAAGATACCCTAAAAAATAGGATTCAGAAATTGAGCATAAAAAAAGCTGGAACTACACCTTCCAATTCAAAAAGAAAAGAAGGCAGAATTCCAGCTTTTACAGGTGTATATTCTGCCTTCATAGTCAGATTATTTGCGGCAATCCGGTAGAGACTCTCGAACCATATTATCGAGGATATATGAAGGGTAAGTACTATTAATTTTCCCTATTCTAACAATCTCCCGCAATTCGGTCAAGATGCTATCTTTTTAATTAAATTTTCCCACAACTTTATCGATTTTATCCATTCTTCTTTCGAACTGTCTCCCCTGTACAGCGATTTCTCATAGCTGGCCGTCAGCTGAGTCATATCCCGCATATCGAAAAACGAGTCGATATAGCGGGCATAATCACGCAGGGTCTGTCCGTCCTGACGCTTCAGACCGTATCGTTCAAGCTGTTTAAGAAGGGCATTGTAGGCCTCGCCGTAGACCTTTTCGTCCTTCCGGTGCTTATACCTGAACAGGATCACGTACGGCATCCATCTTAATCTTGTTTTATATAGAACTAACGCAATGACCGCAGCAGCTGCCAGAATGAGATAAAAAGCAGTACTGCCGATCTGAATGTTAAACGGAAGTGGATTTTTTGATGTGCTGTCTGAGTTTGCCGTCTGGCTATCTTCAGGAACAGGCTCCCGCTCAGGTTCTCTTTGTTCAGGTGTTTCGGCTTCAGGCGTTTCGGAAGTATTGAGATTAAACGTAAAATCATAGGGGTTTGTAAAGCTTTTCGTCGGCTCAAACGGCACCCAGCCGATGCCGCTGAAATATACTTCAACCCAGGAGTGGGCATTATTGTTTGTCACTGTATACTCTTTTTTGCTGCCTCCAAGGCTCTGGACGAAAGAACCGTCTGAATAGCCCTTCACCCAGCGGGCAGGAATATCCGCAGCACGAAGCAGAACGATCATGGAAGTGGAGAAGTTATCACAGTAGCCTTTAAACGTCTCAAAAAGGAACTGGTCAACGTAATCCTCTTCCCCTCTTGGAACTGCTACGTCTGTTCTTTCATAGGAAAACTGTGAACCGCCCAGGTACGTCTCGATTGATTTTGCCTTATCATAGTAATTGCCGTTGCTCTCCGTCAGATTAAGCGCAAGATCGCGGACACGCTGCGGAAGTTCTTCAGGCAGCTGTGTATACCGGGCAATCTCCTCTTCTGAGAGTCCTTCATTTGATGTGACTTTCCGCAGTTCGTCAATTTTAAAATTAGGAAAATTGTATGCTGTTTCGTAGGAGCCGGGCGGAAAGTAGCCTCTGTCTTCTGAAATGCGCGGTCTCATCTGTTCAGAAACCGGGTTCACATCGAGAATGGCATTCTCAGGGAGACTGACAGACTGCACGCCTGCAGGGTAAATGATGTGATCATATCTGTACCTTCGGTCAATTTCCACACTGGCTGTCATCGGAACGGTCTCTGTCCCTTCTTCTGTAGAAAGGACCGTGATTTCATCTGGATCCATCTGCACATTATCCGCTTCAGGATCTGACAGTTCCCATCCCTTTCCCGTATAAACATCTTTTGTCTCCACTTTCCAGTAGTGACGGTCTTCAGCAACTGCGGTGAAAACAGGGGTATTGTCAGCTACAAAAGAACCGCCGAGCTGTTCATCATTCGGGCCGTATCCAATTTTATTGACACCGCCGTTCGGCCCTTCATCCTGACTGCCGTAAGCCGTCAGATAAGGAACCGGGTCCGGCCACTGCGGCTCCGCTTTCGGGGCAAGGATTCCGACAAAAACGGCAGAACCGATCAAGGCACTAAGCGGCAGAACCCACTTGACTGTCATATAGCGGTCCCTCTTAATCCGTTCATGAATACGCAGTCTTTCAAGATACAGAAGACCAATCAGCACAAAGCCAATCACGACAATTCTTACAATGGCGATGCTTGCATCATACTCTGTAAACGTATCAAGAACGGTGACATACACAAGAGTTATGATAAAAAAGAACATGATGCGCTTTTGGACAACGATCCAATAATTAATCAGGTACACAAGCAGCCAAAGCAGGACAAAGAACAGCAGCGTCCTGAACGGTGAGGTTATGTCCATCCATGACGCATTCATCATAAGAGCAATGTTATCTCTAATGTCATTTATAAACGTCCCTATCCAGGAAGGATTCAAAAGAGATCCTTCAAAAAACAAAAGATGCTGCACAAACAGAATATAGACGATTTTTACAGCAGCAGCGGTGTACCATTTGGCTCCAATTGAAATGAAAAAGAAGCTGATCCCGATAAAGAGGACAAACACAAGGGTGTTTCCTGTTTCGGTAAAGTCCTGAAGGGGTCTTAGCCACTCCCATAATAAAAGAAAGGCAAAGGCATAGTAGATGAAAATCGCTGTCTGTCTTTCAAATTGTTCACTCACAGCATGCTCACCTCTTTAAAGGCTTCTTCAAACCGTCCCGCTCCGACGGCTTTTGTTATGATTTTCCGTTTGATCAGCCGGTCCATCATCACTTTTTCTTCACTTGTTATCCGTTCACCCTCTTTTTTCACAAGAAAGACGAGCGTCGCATGGCTGCGCGATCCCAGGCGTTCAAGCTTTCTGACCAAATCAAGAGATAAGGCGGATGTAACAAGCAGAGGGGTCGCATTTTTAGATTGCCAGACAGGAAGCTCCGTTTCTGCAATTTCCGCAAACGATGTCCCGCTGTCGCAGTCCGTTTTTGCAAGGTGGTAGTAGATCTGCTGCAAATGCTGTTCCGTCTCCCCAATGGAAAAAATGGACTTTTCGCTGCCGATGGAAACAAATCCGAGTTTGGCACCGCTTTTGATGATTGATTTAGCAAGGGATGCCGAGAACGTGACGATTTCCTCAAATACATCTGATGGCGTGCGGTCCATCATCACTACAACATCGTGACTCTGCATCTGTTCAAATTCCTTTGTCATAATGCGGTCGCGTCTTGCAGTTGATTTCCAGTCAATCCAGGAGAACCTGTCTCCCGGCTGGTAATCCCTTATGCCGATAGCCATAGTCGTGTCCTGCCAGAACTTCGCTTTTGAGCTCGCTGCCCCCTGCTCAAACTGTTTTTCATTCTGTCTGTAGGATAAATCAACAGAATGCGGATAGACGAGAAAGTAGTTTTCGGCATCAAATGTCACTTCTTTATCAATCAGTCCGAACAAGTCGCCGGTTCTTACCCGGACCTGTGTAAACCGGTGTTCTCCCCTTGGCATCCGGCTTAATTCGTAGCTCATGATGATTTTCTTTTTAAACCATGGATACAGCAGCTTTTTCGGCTCCTGCATCTCCATAAGTTTTGAGAGTTTTTCCGGCAGTACATCCTCCACCACCAAGTAAAACAAGGGAAACGGGAAGGCACGCTCAATTGTTATTGTCCCGATCAGCTTTTCCCCCACTGAAAACTGCTCCTGATTAATGGCCCTTGTGACTTCAAACGTCCGCAGCGGGCAGAGGGCAACGAGCAGGGAATACAGGGAAATGGGCATAAAGCTGTAAAAAAGAAACCAGCTGACAAATCCCCCCTGAAACATCGCATATGCAAAGGTAACCGCCGTGAAAAACAACAGACTGACAAGCTTCCAGACATACCGGATTTTCAGAAAAAAACTTTTCATTAACGGCTCATCGACCTTTGCACAGGAACGGGCGTCCTGGAAATGATTTCAGTCAGCAGCTGTTCGGCAGACTTTCCTTCGTATTTCGCTTCGGACTTAAGGATCATCCGGTGAGGAAGGGTGTAAGGAGCAAGGAACTGGATATCATCCGGAATCACATAATCACGGCCGTATAAAAAGGCATATGCCTGCGCGGCTTTCATGAGGGCGATGGACCCGCGGGGACTTGCTCCTAAATAAACGGACGGATGTTTGCGTGTTTTTGTGACGAGGTCAATAATATACCGTTTAACCGTTTCGTCCACATACACGGTTTGAATTTCACCCTGCAACTTAACAAGTTCTTCTTTTGTGATGACAGGTTCAAGAGTGTGAATCGGACGTTCTTTCTCCGCAAGGTTCAGGATCTCAAGCTCTTCACCTGCAGATGGGTATCCCATCCTGATTTTGAAAAGGAACCGGTCCAGCTGTGCTTCAGGCAGAGGGTACGTGCCTTCATACTCAATAGGGTTCTGTGTAGCCATTACGAAAAACGGCTTGCCGAGTGATTTCGTCACCCCGTCAACCGTTACATTGGCCTCCTCCATTCCTTCAAGGAGAGCAGACTGCGTTTTAGGAGATGTCCGGTTGATTTCATCCGCAAGGACAATGTTGCCCATGATCGGACCCGGACGGTATTCGAATTCCAGGGTTTTCGGGTTGTAAATGGAAACACCTGTGACATCAGAAGGAAGCAAGTCAGGCGTGAACTGGATTCTCTTAAAATCCGCTCCCACAGATCTTGCAAGGGATCTGACCATCATCGTTTTTCCGACTCCCGGCACATCTTCAAGCAGAACATGTCCTTCCGCAAGAATTGCCACAAGGCTGAGTACAGCGACATCGCGCTTCCCGACCATGACACGCTCTATATTTTCAATCACTTTGCTTAATTTCGGATGCATCATATCATTTTGAGCCATTCTCATCCTCCTAGGACCATTTATCGGGCATGCTGCTTAACTCTATACACATTCGAAATAAAACGACAAATTCCTGTTTCTTTTTACACATTTAATCTTTTCTTAACAATATCACGAAACCTTTTCCTCAAATCAAAAGTGAGCACATTCACAGCAGATTCATGTGAGCTATGATTTTATCCATAATTTAAAAAAGCCGCTTCACAGGATGGAGGCGACTTTCGTATTATGCTTTTAGTTTACAGTCCCGCGATCAACCTGCTCTCCCAGGATTCCCATATTAGACGTCACTTTCTGGGAAACGCCGCAAAGAGCCTCTATGGCATTTGCTTTGTTTTGTCCGAGTTGTGTGACCACGTCTGAGAATGTCATTTCCATTTCCAACTGATATCGCACTGTATTCAGCACTCTATTAATTATTTGTCAGTTCTATAATCAATTGGTTAATTCCACGATTTTATTTTGAACACCTTTATCCGTTTCATTGGTTGAATTTAAAACAAGCTCAACAAATGCTTTTACTGCTGGAGACAGCCATTTTTTCCTTTTTATCAGCATATGAGAATAAATTTGATCAAACTTTTCATTGTGATGAATGATTTTCAATTCTCCCCTTTCTATTTCTTCTTTAACAGTAATGTAAGGCAATACAGAAAAGCCAATCCCACTCATAACAATCTTTTTAATAGCTTCTATACTCCATAATTCCATTATTTGAAAGTTGTATAGATCACGTTTCAAGAGATATTTTTCAAACATCGACCTGTAACTGCAGCCTTCTTCATTTGTGATAAAAAAATGGTTGGTTTGGTTTCTTTTGTACTGGTCAAAATGGTACAGGCTATTATTGCTGCCCACAAGGACAATTTTCTCCTCAAGCAATGGATAATGATAGCATTTCTCCGGTTTGAATTCCGGATAGACCATAAAGGCGACATCTGCCCGTCCTGTCATCAAGTCAATTTGGTTTTGCCCGCATGTACCGTTGCTAAGTATAAGTCTGACATGAGGATATTTTAAAGTGAACTCTCTAATAATTGGGGACAGCCTTGAAATAGTCAGTGATTCCGGAGCAGCCACTTTTAAAACTCCCCCAAATTCATTGGCACCCCGCATATTTTTTATTTGTTCATGAGTAGCCAGTAGATCTTCGGCTAGGGGGATCAGTTCCCTGCCTGTATGAGTAAGCTGCAGTTTCCTTTTTACATAAGTAAATAACTCTCCTCCAATTTCTTGTTCAAGCGATTGTATATGTGCAGTAATTGTGGATTGCGTATAGCCTAGCTTAGAAGCAGCGGCTGTATAACTTCCTATTTCCACAATCGTCATAAATGTTACTAGGTGTCTGATTTCCATAACGTTTCTCCTTACCTGAAAATATTATCGAAAAAAATGATAATGAAAATAACAATTTCGATTTTATTTATCATCAATGTCATCTTACAATAAAGACTGTTCAATAGTAAATTAGAAAACGAGGGTGGATTTATGAATATAGCAGCGTTTCTTTCCTATGTAATTATTACTTCAGTTACACCAGGTCCAAGCAATATTTTAATGATGAATGAAGGACGGAAATTCGGTTTTATAAAATCATGGAAATTCAACAGCGGAATATTGGCAGGATTTGCATTATTAGGTCTTTTAAGCGGAGTATTTACTACAAGCTTATACGATTCGATACCTTTAGTAGAGCCGTATTTTAAAGCAGCTGGTGCGGCATATTTACTCTACTTGGCATGGAGGGTGGGCTTCCGAAAAGGCTCGGGGGAAGATTCCAGCATCGAGAGATCTTCTTTTTTATCAGGGTTTATCTTCCAGCTAATAAATATCAAAAGCATTTTGTTCTTTTTAACCGTTATGAGTATTTTTGTATTACCGTACTATTCATCATATGAAGCAATAGGTTTTTACTTATCTCTGTCTATTCTTCTAGGGTGGACAGCACTTTTATTGTGGTCTGGGTTCGGTTCAATGTTCAAAAAATTCTTTTCTGAATATGACAAGTTCTTTCGAGTGATCATGAGTTTATTGTTGGTATATTCGGCGGCAAGTATTTTTACTTGATACGTTCCATATTCAAAAAAAATATACAATCGTTCTTGAAAATACATAAAGCAATGCAATCCCCCCCCCATAAAACGCATTGCTTTATATATATTACTGTTTCATAAATCAAGAGAGATGAGCCCTCTCTATTATTCAGCTATCTCATCATCTCTTTAACTAATTCTCTGTTCCGCTCTTTAAACACCTCATTATGAGAAGAAACCATTGCTGCTTTATGCGCTCCCGGCTGTATGTACTGCTTTGCCTTGTTCACGGCGTTTGCTGCATCCTGAAAAGCTCCCGCAATCAGATGCAGTTTGCCTTCATGCATGAGAATATCTCCCGCTGCATAAAGACCTTCTACAGATGATTCGCTTGATTGGTTCCCGGCAATATAAAATTCCTCAGCAAGGGCTATGTTCAGGCTGCTGTTTTGCAACAGGGCCGCATCCCTTTCGTATCCATGGTTAATGACAACTTCATCTACTTCGAGGAAGAAGGTATCTCCTGTTTGATGATTCGTCAGTTCTACCTTCTCGATTCGTTCGTGATCATCAGAAGCGAGGAGTTTTGTAATCGATGTATGGAAAAGGCACTCCGCTCTGCTGTTCATCAGCTGGGATACTTGTGCTTCATGGCCTTTTAGCGCATCCTTTCGGTACACAACATAGACGCTCTTTGCTACCGGCTCCAGTTCAAGCGCCCAGTCTATCGCTGAATTCCCGCCCCCTGAAATAATGACCGTCTTGTCTTTAAAGCGCTTTAACGATTTAATCGTGTAATTCAAGTTTGATACTTCAAATCTCTCTGCCCCTTCAATTTCGAGTTTCTGAGGATTCAGTATGCCGCCTCCAACTGCCGCGATAATCGTCTTGGAGAAATGTGTGCGGCCTGATGCTGCTTCTAGTTCGAAGATTCCCTCTTCAGTTTTTGAAATGGACACGATTTTCTCATTCAGCACGACCTCCGGCTGAAACGTCAGCCCCTGCTTAACAAGCTGTTCAATTAATTTTGCACCTGTAATGGGAGTCATTCCTCCAATATCCCAAATCATCTTCTCTGGATATACATGAACCTTTCCGCCAAGCATCGGCTGAAATTCAATAATTTTCGTTTTCATTTCTCTAAGCCCGCTGTAAAAAGCAGAATACAGCCCCGCCGGACCTCCTCCTATGACTGTTACATCAAACAATTCGTGTTTCTTCACACCCTTCATCCCCTTAATGAATCATCTATTTTGATTGTGCAATTACGATTGATTATCATTCTCAATTAAATATACTTTGTATTCTCTCTTTTGACAAGCTTGTGTTTTAGTAAATTACTCAGGTCACCCTCTAAAAAAACATTATCCGCTCTTTCATAAACCCGTAAATTGCTGTGATAAATAACAGCAATTTTTTGTGTATATTGAGCATAAATCAATATAGCCTATCAATAAACTTTCTTCTATAATGAGGTTATTCAAGGGATTAAGGGGGAGACGGAATGAATTTACACGGTTTAACTATTGAACAAAAAATGATGTGGGAACGAGACGGATACTTGGTTTTTGAGGATTTTCTGCCGCAAAAAGAAACCGCTTACTATAATGAGAAGCTGGATCAGGCGATGACAGTGTTTCGCGAGGAAAACCGTAAAAATCCTGAAACCGGAGTCCTTGATCATGTCGATCAGATCTGCGGAATCATTGAGCATGAAGAGGCCTTTCTTGAGCTGATGGAAAATCCAAAAATGATGAATGTGATGCGGGACCTCCTTGGAGACCAGTTCGTGATGATCGATAACGACGGCTTAATCAAGCCTCCGAAAAAAGCAGCTCATACAAACTGGCACCGTGACACGGGCACAATGCTGTTTGTCGATGAAAAACCGGTTCCCTTCATGATTAAAGTGTTCTACTTCCTGTCTGACGTAAGCTATGACGGGGGATGTCTTGCTTTCCTTCCGGGAAGTGTTCACATGAGCAACGATGAGCTGCCAAAGGTTGAGAATCAGGAAGATATGCCTGGGCATGTCCGAATGAACGTGAAAAAGGGAACAGCCGTTGTTTTTCACGGCTCTGCCTATCACTCAGCTTTAAACAATTTATCTGAGGAAACAAGACGCTCCCTCATTTTTAATTACGCACCTTCCTTCGTCCGCACCTGGCCGGGATATGAGCCTTCAGAGGCTTTAAAAGCAAAAGCGGATACAAACCTGCGAAAAATGCTTCTCGGCATGACGCCGTGGTGTTCAGATGCAAAGGCGTTTGAAGAAGAAGCTGTGAGTCGATGAGCGAAAAAAAATACTTTGAACATGTTTATTCGCCGAGCGGGTTTGCCCGCTCGCATTTGTTTTTTCCTTTAATCGGCGGATTCAACAAGATGTCGCCCGAGTTTTATTTCGAACGTGACTATTACCCTGCATGGGAATTTCTATATGTTACCTCCGGCAAAGGCTGGTTTGCTATAAATGATCAATGGATGAAACTCGAACCTGGTGATGGGCTCCTGTACGACATGAGACTCCCACACAAATATAAAGCAGACCCTGAAGATCCGTACGAAATGATGTACCTCGTCTTTAATGGCGATGAAATGAAGCATCTCATGGAAAAATGGTTTCCATCCCCCTCCACTTTAATCAGAGGCACGGCAGGAAAAGAGGAGTATGAGACAACGCTGATCCGGATTTTAAAAACGGGCGAATCGGCTGATGACAAAGCAGAAACCGAAACCAACATTCTCATCTATCAAATGCTGACACAGCTGCTGAAGTACAGCCGAACCGAACCTAAAGACCTGAACAGAGCAAAGCCTGAGTCGCTTGAACATGGCAGAATGTACATGGAAGAGCATTTCTCTCAAGCAGCAGACATCCAGGATGCTGCCAAAGCGGCAGGCTTAAGCTATTATCACTTCATCCGCCAGTTCAAGCGCTATTATGGCATTTCTCCTAAAGAATACTTAACCAAGCTGAAGATTGGCCATGCGAAAAAGATCCTGATCTATTCCGACAATCAAGTGAGCGAAGTTGCAGAGGCATCAGGCTTCAGCAGCTACAATGCTTTTTTGACAACATTTCTTCAGCATGAAGGTGTCTCTCCTACTCATTTCAGGAAGACATGGCGTTTGTCCAGGTATCATTCATAACTCATATTCCATACGAAATAGGTGAAAGACTCGTGAAAATTACTGACGTAGAAGCCATATACTTGCGACTGCCGGAAATCGATGCCCTCCGCTGTGACGGGACACAGGATACACTGCTGGTCCGGATTCATACTGATGAAGGTATAACTGGAATAGGAGAGGTTGATTCTTCACCGCAAGTGGCTAAAGCTATTATTGAAGCGTCGGCCTCTCATTTAATAAGCAATGGGTTAAAGGATATCATTATTGGAGAAGATCCTTTTGACCGTGAGAAGCTTTGGAACGATATGTTTCATGGCTCCTCCTACTATGGAAGACAGGGGGCAGCCATCCACGCCATCAGCGGAATTGATATGGCTTTATGGGATATTGTCGGCAAAACCGCAGAACGGACAACCGCTCAAATGCTGGGCGGCGTATACAGAAACCGCGTAAAAGCTTACGCAAGCCTCGTTATGCCTGAAACGATTAAAGACGCCTGCCTGCTGGCAGAAAAGTTTATGGACATGGGGTATAAAGCCATTAAATTTGGCTGGGGTCCATTTGGCGCAGACGACTATTTTGATGTTGAGGCTGTGAAGGCCATTCGGTCTGTTATCGGAGAACGGACAGAGCTTATGATCGATATCGGACAGCGATGGGATGCCAAGCATGCCATTAAAATGGCCAGGCGGTTTGAAGAGTATGGTGTGCACTGGATAGAAGAACCGCTTGCTCCGGATGATCTGGAGGGCTATGCCATGCTTTCGGCAGCAACCGACATTCATATCGCGGCAGGGGAAAATGAGAGCGGAAGAAAAGCGTTTGAAAGACTTATTAAAGAAGGCCGGGTGGATATTATCCAGCCTGATTTGGGCAGGTGCGGAGGATTGACGGAAGGAAAGAAAATCGCTGATCTTGCTTATGCCGAGCAAAAAATGATCGTCCCCCACGCATTTAAAACAGGCATATTGGTCGCTGCAAGCACTCATTTTGCCGCCAGTATTTCTAATGGTTTTCTAATGGAATATACAGTTTCCGATTCGCCTCTTGCCAGGACACTTGTCCAAAACCCGGTGCTTTTTAAAGATGGATACGTACATCTTCCTGACAGGCCCGGACTCGGCATAGAGATTGATCCTGATGCGGAAGCGAGATTTAGAGTGTGAGAGAATAATTGATTGAATAACGTTGAAACATGCAGATATTTCCCCGGGAATGAGATCACCTTTTGCCGATACAGACAGATTTCTATCATATCGTGTCTATTTTGGACATATCGCCGGGCGATACAATAAAAAAAGAGTCAATCCGCTTATGATGGGGTTGACTCCTGCTTTGTTATTTTTTGAATAAAGAAAACAGCCAGTTCCAGCTCTCTTTAGGCCCCTGCATTCTTTCTTCAAGGCGTCTGTTAAAGTCATTCTGCGAATTCCATTCCTGCTTCTGCTCATCACGCATGGCCTGAATT
The DNA here is from genome assembly GCF_000708755.2 of Metabacillus indicus LMG 22858. GTDB lineage: Bacteria > Bacillota > Bacilli > Bacillales > Bacillaceae > Bacillus_P > Bacillus_P indicus. The sequence goes on from NZ_JGVU02000004.1 coordinate 14,866, forward strand.
TGCTTTTGAAGCAGCTCGCTCTTTTCTTTTTCCTCTTCAAGAAGCGCTTCATAGTGGGCACTCTGCTGCTGAATCAGCTTTTCCATTTTCACGTTCGTCTTGTGAGCTGAATTTCCGATTGTGGAGCTGATGACGTGGTGGTCCTGCTGAAGTCTGGAGACAGCTGTTTTCAGGTGAGACATATCGTTTTTCAGCTCCAGATTCATCTCCCGCGCGGCTGCAAGCTCATTTACCACATACATCAGAGCTTCTTTCAGCTGAGCCGGGTCATTCGGCAGCTGATTGTATGTACCTGATACAGCAATCTCTGACGTATCGGATTCTGTTAAACGCTCCTTTTGCCGTTCCACTAGATCCTTTGCCGTTTCGTCCAGCGGCTTGTCCGTATCGCGGAGCGCTATAAGCGCATTCAGATCAGTCTGAACGAAAATTCGCCTGTCTCCATCTTTTAAGAATTCATATCCGTTCCGTTCTAAGATCTGGCCATATTTACGGACGGTGGGCGTTGCAATCCCCACTTCTTCCGCGGCTTCCTTTGAAGAAAATGCCCGTTCATTCGGTTGTATATCGCGTCTCATATCGGCCCCCCTTTCCTTTAACTATGAAGGCTTTCCTTCCTTTTTGCAAGCTGTATCGCCGGGCGATACGAGGATGAATCAGATAAAGTCAGCATGAAGGTGAAAAGCTGAAGAAAAAGCCTCATTCATACTTGAATCAGGCTTCATTTACTGGTATTCACTTATAGTATTCGAACCTGTGCACCCCAATTTAGTCTGTGGTTCTTATTTTTTCTGCGTTACTCCATGTTTTTTGAAGCGATATGATGATAGACTGCACCGATTATGCCTGATTGGTTTCCGAAACTTGCCGGCTTCATTGCAGCCGAGAATGCCGGTTCAATTTCCAGGATCCGCTGCTCTAATTCATGCATGAATGTTTTTCTTGAAATAATGCCGCCACCGATATAAAAAACAGGAGGTGCAAATACATAATATAAATTCAATATGTTCATTGCGAGTCCGGTGTATAAGTCACCGACAAGACGCGAGGCTGCTTCTTCCCCATTGTCATAGGCTTCAAAGATTTGCTCGCCGGATATATCTTGAAAAGGGATGTTCTTGCACTCTGCGTATTTCTGACGGAGGATTGCAAGCGTCGCTGATTTGTTAAACTTATGACTTTCTGCAACGTCACTTGTAACGTGTTCGCTGAACATGTGACCAAACTCACCCGAACGGTTGCGCACACCGCGGTAAAGAGCGTCGTTCAGGTAAATGGCACCGCCAATACCCGTTCCAATCGTAAGGAAAAGAAAGTCCCGCTCTTCCTTTGCACTTCCTTTCCATTTTTCCGCAAGCGCTGCACAATTCGCATCATTTTCTGCACTAATAGTCAGGCCGGGATATCTCTCTTTAAAGTAGTCAAAAATGTTAAAGCCATTAAAATCGACAATCGCACCGCCCATTTCAATGAAACCCGTGGCCGGATCAATATATCCTGGAATGCTGAGAGCTAAACCTGCTGTATCCGAATCAATCTGCCTTTCAATTTGAGATAGAATCGTCTCGCCTTTTCTGTTCTCCAAAGACAGTTTCCCGGACTCTATAAGCTCACCTGCAAGAGAAAATTTCCCGATTTTCAAATCGGTTCCGCCAATATCAAAAGCTAATAGATGCTTCATCTGTATCTCCTTCTTTCCTATTTAATATGGCCGCTCTCATGAAAATAAAGAATTACCCCCTGCATCTGTGTGCGGGGGGTAATTTTATATTCAGTTCTTTCAAGCAATCGCACTTTCTGACTGTTCTTTTGCTTTAAGCTCTTCGCTGTAAGATAAGCGGTCCTGCATTCTGACGAATGGCAGATAGATTGCCACAGACATCGCAATCGTTGCAAGCTGCAGCAGGGCAGCTCTCCAGCCGCCAATCAAAAAGCCTGAAACAATCGGCGGTGTCGTCCAAGGAACCTGAAGGGCGTTGAACGGTTCTACCCATCCCCAAATGATGGAGAAGTAGACCATGAACGATGCAAGTGCAGGAACCACGATAAATGGAACAAACATGATTGGGTTGAACACAATCGGCATACCGAAAATGATTGGTTCGTTGATGTTAAATAGTCCTGGGCCAAGAGATAATCGGCCGAGCTGCTTTAAGTGTGACGACCTTGCCACCATAAGTGCCGCGATAATGAAACCGATCGTAATCCCTGATCCCCCGAGTTTTGTAAATACATCCAGGAATTGAATGGTTACAACTTTGGCATTTTCTCCGACAACCAGTGCTTCACCAGAATCAATAATTGCCTGGTTTTGCAGGGCATTGGCTGTAAGAAGCGGTCCCATAACCCCCATGATGATGGCAGCACCATGAATTCCGCACCACCATAAAAGGGACATCAAGACCATGATCAGGACTGCTCCAGTAAGCGTGTCCGTCAAGTTTTGCACAGGTACCTGAAGCAGTGTATAAACAACTTCAGTAAATGTCTTATCAGCAAAAGCCTGACAAAGTGCAAATACAATGACTGCAGCTGTGATAACCGCAAATCCCGGAATTAAGGCAGAGAACGAGTTCGCTACACCAGGAGGAACACCATCCGGCATCTTAATGCGAATGTCGCGTTTAATAAATTGAGCATAAACGAATCCAACAAATAGTCCGACTACAATGGCTGCAAGTACACCTTGTCCGCCAGTCCAGACTTTTGGAATAACGCCTGTGACCGTTTCGCCGTCTTTTGTCAGGACAGAAGCCTGGGTAATAATCAGGAAGGCAATGATTCCTAAAATACCGGCCGGCGTACCTTCTATTTTTTCATTCTTAACGTATGAGTATGCAATTCCAAAGACGCCGATCAGCGCCAGAATATCAAATGTAGAACCGACAACCTGAGTAAGCGGCAGGCTCCACTGTTCACCGAACAATTTTACCATAGTTTCTGCCCAGCCAGGAATCGGAGCAGCAAGAATGAGCAGGAAAAGGGAGCCGATGATCGTCATCGGCATTGTTAAAATAAATCCATCCTTAATTGCAAGTGTCGGTTTCGCATTTGCAAATCGAAGGAAGAAAGGCATGAACTTTTCAAATATACTTTCTAAGCGGCCCATCAGATTGCCTCCTTAAAGTTCTTCTGCGCGAGTGGCGATGATGTCCTTGTACCAAAAGAACGACTGCTTCCGTTTTCGTGCAAGACCATTTTTGTGGTCAACGTAGATAAATCCGTATTGTTTTTTATATCCATTCAGCCAGCTCAGCAAATCAATGACAGACCAGGCAAAGTATCCTGAAACATTAATTCCTTCGCTTACGGCATTCTTTACAGCTCTTAGATGGCTTTCAATGTAGTCGATGCGGGGCTGATCAAGAATCTCTTCGCCTGCGATCGGGTCTTCATCTCCCAGACCATTTTCAGTGATGTAGATCTTGATGTTTCCGTAACGCTCTTTAAGCATGCGCATACCATCAAGGAATGCGTCAGGAGCGATTTCCCATCCCCATTTCGTATATTCTTTATCATCCATCATGACTGTTTTGTATACGCCGTCGAATGACGGATTTCCAGGCTTGCCTGTTGAATTCTCGCGGCCGCCTGACATAACGAGTGCTGAATCGTTTTTCATGACCCGCTGCGGACAGTAATAGTTCAGTCCGATGAAATCATTCATAGGAGCCGTCCGGCGAAGCAAATCAAGCTCTTCCTCTGTCATTTCCGGAAGCAGCCCTTGAGCTTCAAGCGCATCCGTTACGTATTCAGGGTAAGATCCTTTTAAGATTGGATCATAATACCAGTGTGTCGAATAGGCATTCGCATGTCTTTCAGCAAATTTATTTTCTTCGTCGTTATCAATGCTGAACGCAGGGTTGAATACGTGAGTGATGCCGATTTCGCCTTCATAGCCTGACTTCTTGAAGCTTTCCACTGCACGTGCATGAGCAACAAATACATTATGTGTTGCCTGGAAGTAGGCTTTGGCATCCCCTTCGATTCCCGGCGGATGTGCGCCTGTTAAGTAGCCTAACGAACAGAAGATAACAGTCTCGTTAAACGTAATCCAGTTTCGTACACGGTCGCCGAAAGCTTTATAGCAAACTTCAGCAAATCTGACAAATGCATCAGATGTTTTCGTGTTCCGCCATCCTCCGTCTTCTTCAAGAGGCTGCGGCAGATCCCAGTGATACAGTGTCACGAAAGGGATAATGCCATATTTCAGACATTCATCAATGACATTGTTATAGAAATCAAGTCCCTTTTGGTTTACCTCTCCAGTACCGTCCGGGATAATGCGTGTCCAGGCAATTGAGAAGCGGTATGATTCAAGGCCCATTTCTGCCATGAGCGCGATGTCTTCTTTATATCTGTGATAGTGGTCAATGGCCACATCACCGTTCGTTCCTTCAAATGTTTTACCGGGAATCTTTGAAAAGACATCCCAGTTTGAAACTCCTTTACCATCCTCGTTCCATGCACCCTCTACTTGGTATGAAGCCGATGCTGCACCGAAAAGGAAATCCTTTGGCATTTTCAAAATCATTCACCCCGTTTATTTATTTGCTAGTTTCAATGCTTGATCAAATACTTTTGCGCCGTTCATCATGCCGTAGTCAACCGTGTTGACAACATCAATCGCAACACCTTTTGGTTCACAGATTGATTTTCCTTTGTTCAGTAAGTATTTCACTTGAGGACCAAGCAAAGCGACATCGATTTCATCCGCATACTTCTCCATCTCTGACTCAGGGTATGCTGCAATTTGAGCCTCTACACCGCGCTCAGAGGCAACCGCTTTCATTTTCTCCACTAACATACTAGTTGACATGCCTGCTGCACAAAATAGTCCGATCTTTACCATATCAATTCATCCCTTTCAAATTGTTAATTTCTTTTTGCATAGCCATCATATGATCCAATAATTCTTTTACTAGAATAGTATTCATCAAGTGATCCTGGGCATGAACCATCAGGACGCCGACTTTTGCTGATTTTCCTTGAGCCTCAAGTGTGACAAACTTTGTCTGAATCGCGTGTGCTTCCTTTAATACGGAATCACCTTTCGCTACTTCAGCTTCTGCCTCTTCGATTTTGTTTTCTCTGAGCAGATGCAGGGCTGCATGATAACTTGCTTTCGCATCTCCTGAAAACGCGATCAATCCAAAAATATCTTCAGGGCTTATTTCAATTGCTTGTTCAACCATCTATGTACACCCTTTCATAAGTATGATTTAAATTCATAGGTACAAATTTTATAAACTTATAATAACTTACTAGATTTCAAATGTAAACCCTTTTTTAGCTCACAAAAAAAAGAGAGCTCTCAGCCCTCTTCACACTTAACTCCCTTTCATATTCGATACTTTCAGCAATTTCACATGTTTGAAATGATGCACGGACTGTGAATAATCAAAGATTGCGCCGTTTGTTAAACAAACCGTATTATCCACAACCAGTGCCGGATCATTGGCTTTTAACCCGAGTAAATCAGCCTGCTCAGACGTGAGATAGTCCGCACCGATAATTCTGTCTGCAAAGCCAATCGCAAGCTTCTGGTCATTTCTCAAGTAATTATAAATGGATTTCTTCACGATATTTTCATCAAGATATTTCACAAGATCTTTGTTGAAGTAAGAGGTTTCAATCGAAAAAGGGTCTCCATCAACATATCGCAGCCTTTTCACATAATAAATAGAGGTTCCGGCTTTGCAGCCCATATTGACTGCAAGGTCCTCACCTGCTTCTATCAGCTTAAAATCAAGAAGTTTGTTCTCTACAAGGCGGTCACTGAAATCGTTCGTTACCCCCTGCAGTCTTTCAAGATTAACGTGCCCTCTGTTGTGATGGTTGCGGATAAACACACCGCTGCCCTGAACTTGATACACATATCCTTTATTAACAAGAATATCGATTGCTTTACGGACAGTGTTGCGGCTGACCTGATATTTTACGGCATATTCATCTTCCGTCAGCAATTTATTTGTTTTCTGATAAACATGATGGATAATATCTGACTCTATCTGGCCGGCCACTTGAAGATACTTTGGAGCCATTCTGTTCGACACCTCTCTATATATACTAAAAACTAGAAATGATTATAGCTGAAAATATTGTAAACGAATTCATAAAAATATCATACATAAATTTTTAAGAGAATCAATCCTGATGTTTTGCCTCAGGGTAGGCATCCGCCCACTCATTTAGGTGTCTGCCCGCATAACGTACATAAGCGTACGAAGGATGGAGGCTTATCCATGAAAAACTTTTATGCGTTTCAGGGACTCGTCACAGCTATCAGTGATTTTAACACAGGACAAAGCGGCGAAGGCTGCTTCAAAGTATTCACTGTAGAAAATCAATCGGGCTCGACTGTAAACTTCATTGTGTCACCTGCCACTTATTTTGTCGACCATGCCATGGTATCAACAGGAGATTTTGTGACGGGATATTATGACGGAAATGCACCGGTCCCCCTCATCTATCCGCCCCAATATCAGGCGCTGGTGATGGTAAAAGAAAGCCAGAATCAAAATGTGAAAGTATCGTATTTCAATAATCAGCTTGTGAGCAGCGACGGACAGCTCAAACTGAATCTGTCACCTTTTACACAAGTTTTACTGACAAACGGCCAGGCTTTTACGAGCAATCCGGCTAACCGTGATCTTGCTGTGATTTACGGGGCCGCAACGAAAAGCATTCCTGCTCAGACTGTGCCTTACAGGGTGATTGTGCTTTGCTGATTTTAATGGAAAAAGGCCCATTCTTTGCTTCAGCAGAGAATGAGCTTTTTTAATTCAGGGATATATAAGGCAGAATTTCATGCAGGGGTGCTAAGAGGATTTCTGAGTGAGGATATCATGAGGCCTAACTAAAACAAACCCTTACATTTCCTTCTTTTTCTGCCGCTGACATACATATAGATAAAAAGTCCTGTATTTGTTTGATTTCCCACTTAACGAATTCACTTTCCGGTATTTTATTGATTTTCCAGAACTTCTGATATTCGTTCAACGCTTTCTCCATCTGCTGCATGGAAAACGACGAGCTGCTGCCTGTTCCGCTTACTCCTCCGTTATATTCGTCAGCATCCAGCACACCATAAACGATGGACGCGTGTCCATTGCCCATGCTGAAGCGAAGGTAGGCGATCTCTTCTCCTGCCTGATTGTAACCGCAAATATCGTGACCCATAAATTGTCCTCCTTTAAGATTAAATGGTGATAAGAATACAATTCCTGAGAAAATTTAAACATTCGTTTACAAATAGATTCACCTCCTTTTTTAAAGGGAATTTCAACATAAATCAATCATTAGAAAAGTTCACACTGAGAGGATTTTCTGAAGAATGACAGGGGTATTTGAATAGGATAAAAGACTCATTCCTTTCTTTTCAATCATTACATTTCCTCCAGGTTCAGTCAATATACAACAAGGAAATTTACCTTAATTTTACAAAGCTGCAGCTTTTTCTGATTAAAAGGCTGCCCATCCAAATGAACAGCCAAGCCTAAGATACGCAGCCTCTATTTAGTCAGATCTAGTATTAAGTAATACTTACTACTCTAGCAAAAAATAGTTGAACAGCATAAACGTCCATGAAACCAGCTGTTCTATTATTTATTGAATTTCTCTTTTCCCAATCGCTTCATGATGCTCTGATTCAAGTTTTCGCGGTGTTGAGCCGTGTACGTTCTGGCGGTTGCCACCAGGTCATCCGCAAATGCTGCCACGTCTTCCCCTGTGATTTCAAGCACTTGTCTGCCTTCTGCTGCTCCGCTTTCGAACAGTTCGATCAGCTCATACTGGATATGCAGCATATCCATGCCGCTCCCTGAAGAAAAACTCCACATGTACCCTTGAATTTTCTTAAAAACAAACTGATAATCCTCCGGAAGAGCCTCAACCCGTGCCATCATCGTTCTGTATTCTTTCTTATCGCCAATTACTTTTCTAACCCATTCCATCATGGTGTTTTTCCTCCTTTTTATTGATAGACAACCTGCTAATTGGACTTTAAACTGTTGATTTTTGCGGATACAAAATCCCATTTTTTCCAGAACAGGCCAAGTTCCTCCCGGCCAGCCTCATTAAGTGTGTAAAATTTCCTGGGAGGGCCCATATCCGACGGCTTTTTCTCAATGTTTACCAAGTTCTTCTTTTCCAGTCTCACAAGGATCGTGTAGACTGTCCCTTCCACCACTTCCGTAAAACCAAGTTCATTCAGACGGCGGGTAATCTCATAGCCATACGTTTCATGCCGGCTGATGATTTCCAGCACGCAGCCCTCAAGGGAACCCTTGAGCATTTCTGTTAAGTTTTCTATGGTGAGAACCTCCTTTATCATGTATGACTTCATTCGATTCTATTCAGTAACACTTATTACTTATATATAGTATTACTAAGTAGTGGAGGTTTCAACTTTTTTAAAAAAATTTCGCCTGTATATATATTCATTCTAAAAAGAAGCTCCCCGCAAGTTTTAGCAACTTACTGGAAGCCTTCTTTTTTGTACCTTTATTCAGTCAAACACTCTCAGATACTAGTTTTACAGCTTTCTTCTGCGCACGCCACGCACAGAGCCAGATACTGATTTCGTACAGCAGGAACATCGGAATGAGCACGAACAGCTGGGATACGAAATCTGGCGGCGTAATGAGAGCCGACAGGACAACCAGTCCAAAGTAGACGTATTTACGGTATTTTCTCATAAAAACAGGAGTTAACAGCCCAAGCTCCGTCAGGAATAAAACGACAGCCGGCAATTCAAAGAGCAGCCCCAGCGGCAGGATGATCTGGAATAAAAACCGGAAGTATTTCTCAGCCGTGAACATCGTTTCAAACATCCCGTCCGATAGGGACACAATAAACTCAAACACCATCGGAAAAACTAAAAAGTAGCCAAACGCAACCCCGCTCACAAATAAAAGGAATAACAGTGGAATGAACATCAAAGCTGCCGTCCGTTCCACCGGCTTCAATGCTGGTTTTATGAATGCCCACACCTGATAGGTGATCAGCGGAATACAGCACGCAAACGCACAAATACTTGCGAGCGTAAAATAAATCCAAAGAATATCAGAAGGTCCAAGCACCGTCAACTCAAGTTCTGCGTCATTAAGAATCCAGCGGTAAATGTGCTCTACACTTAAAAAACCGGCTATTAATAAAACCGCATAGGCCACAGCCACGGTGATAATCCGCTTCCGCAATTCCATCAAATGATTCTGGATAAACTCCTGTTGTGTCATCTTCACCCCTCCATCTTAGAAAAAAGGGACCTGCCGTTCGACCAGCCAAGTCCCTTCCTTTTCTGCTCTTAAGATTCCCGTTGTACAGCAGCCGTTTCTTCTGTCTTCGCTTTCTTCGGCTCTTCATCTGACATCAGGTCTTTCGTGCCTTTCTTGAACTCTCGCAGAGTTACCCCGAAAGAACGTCCGATTTCAGGCAGTTTTGAAGGCCCGAATACAATCAATGCAATGATCACAATTAAAATCAGTCCTGGAATTCCGATATTTTGCAGCATGGTTACGCCCTCCTGTTTTTTAAAGTATACTTCCTTCTAAAACGTTTATTTTCACTTCGCCGTTTGGAACTTCACATTGCCACAGCAGCTTTTTAGTCGCTTCCGGCTTTTCAATATTATCGACCGAGTAAGCAGTCCAAGTTGCTTTTGTCTTGCTGAGCTGCAGCACGGCATATCCGTGAGTTGTGCTGTCAAATAAATCGATCCATGGATTTTCGATTTTCACGATATTCTGAAGCTCTTTAAAAAGCAGCTCTGCCGTAAAAGTGGTAACGCTGCTGAATTTCCCTTTTAACAGTTTCACCAGCTCATCAGCTGCGTCCATCGGTATTGGACTCGAAACATCAGGTATTGAGTTCATGGAGTTGCGAAGGGATTCTCGTAAGTTACTTGATGTGACGGAACCAACCATCAGCTCCACCCCGTACTTTTCACCGCCGCGCTTATACTCATTTTGCATGTAAGATGCTTCAAACGTGTGGAAATCACCTGTCAGCGCAAGGAAGTTTTTGATTCCATTGTCTAAAACCGTTTGGGCAATCTGCTGTCTTTCATAAGCGTAGCCATCCCAAGCATCGAGGTTCAGATATCTCCCCAGCGCTTTCAATTGTGTCACTTGCACTTCATTGCCCCAGATCTTCCACGTTCCTTTGGCATTTTTCAGCTCATTTAAGAACCACTCTTTCTGGGTTTTCCCAAGCATCGTACGGCTGGAAAGGTTAATATCCTCGCACCCGCCTGCCAGGTAACGGTCCAGCGTGCCTTGTCCGCAAGGGTGTGCACTTCTGTATAGCCGCTCATCCGTCATGATAATCGATGCAAGATTTCCGAACGTAATGGTGCGGTAGATTTTAACGGAATCCTCAAACGTTCCATTTGGATTGTAAGGGACACGGGCCGGAATGTATTCAAACCAGACCTGATTCGCAACGAGGCGGCGGGCCGGGTCGGAGTCCGGATTATCATCAGGTGCGACTGCAGGATAGTGCGTGTCGTTGGCAAACTCATGGTCATCCCAGATTCCAATCATGGCATGCTTTTCATGAAGCTTTTGCAGGTCCTTGTCCGAACGGTACGTCTGGTACAGCTTGCGGTAGTCCCCAATCGTGAACGCCTTGCTCTGACCGCTCGGCAGTTTAATTTGGCGACCGTCAATATTCCCCTGGTAGGCAGCGTCGCCGACCGACTCATAAATGTAGTCTCCGAGATGCAGGAAAAAGTCCATTTCCTCATCCGCCATGTAGCCTAGCGCATTAAAGTAGCCATTAGTGTAATCCTGGCACGACACATACCCGATGGATGCTGACTGAACATCCGCTCCTTCTGCCGGCAGTGTCTTGAAACGGGCCGTCTTACTGACAAGTCCGCTTTTCGTAATGAACCGGTAATAATACGTCTGACTGGAAGCAAGCTCACCATCCAAGTCGACACGCACAACATGGTCATGGTCCTTCCAGATCGGAGAGAAGCCTCTCATTTCCACTTCAGAAAAATCTTCTTTTTTACTTATCTCAAACATAATGAATTTACCTTGATTAATGCCATCTTCTAAAGAAACATCGTTTGCAGCTTCATTTTCAAGCCAGTAAATGACTTCACTGGAGAATTCCTTATTCGTTAAACCAGTCTCCAAAGAAGGATCAACCCTTGTCCAAAGCATCGCACCGGTCGGCGTCGGATCACCTGACGCAACAGACTGCGGGAATCCTTTCCCAATTGCTTGTGATGCTGCATAAGGCTGAACCGCCGTTGCCGCTTCCGCACGGGAAACCATCGACGTCAAGCGGGAAATTCCCGACGTCTCGAGTGCCATAACCGCAGATCCTGCCAGAAAATACTTCAGGAACGTCCTGCGTGATTTATCGTAATTACTGCCTGATTGATGCTGATCATGATTCTTGTCCAAGGTAATTCCTCCTTCAAGATGTCTTCACCCATGATTCTACCGGCTCAATTTAAAGGCAGTAATAAGGACTTATTACAAGGCGTTTATAAGAATGTAAAGGGGAGGTAAAAAGCGTTGAAGGATTTGGGCGGGATGGAAAATAGAGGTTTTTTAAGGGTATTAATAGAAATAAATGGCTCTAGAACTAAAAATAGTTCAATAGAAAAAGAACGCCTCTTTTAAACGAGCCCTTCTTTCTCTAATAAATGTATTCATATTGTTTCTTTAAAATCTCATGAATCTATACGTATAAATGATGCCAATATGTTCAGTGGAACGTAAGGTATTTCTCGTAACTATGTAATGACACTTAGTTTTATTTGCTGTAGTCATTTCGGCACCCACAGTGTGCAAGTGAACAACAATTAAGATGAAGTCCCCTGACAAAAAGTTTCACTTTTTAAATTTAAAACATCATATAATACTAAATTAAGCAGCGCCAGCAAACTCCCACCGAACAAAACAACTAGTCCAGGATGTATAAGAAACAGCAGCAGGATCGACAGAATGGACGTCATGATAACCAGTAACGTTTTAAATGGTGATGTTGCACCTCTTATCAATCCGTCCTTCAACTTCTGGAGAAGACTCCACTCATCAGGATAGGAAGAGGACACATAATTCATTCCCAAAACGATAGCCACTGTAATCAATTGAATGGTGAAAAGTTTACCAAGGGTGTGCATAGCCGAATAGCCGGCTAAGAAGAATTTTAAATCAATCACTAACAGCATTCCAAGTATCAAAAAAAGGAATGATGCGAGAATATCGCTACTCCACTCTTTTTTGTATTCCTTCCAGAAACTTGCCGCGACGTTGAACGTCTCCTGTTTGCGGGTCCATCTTCTCAGAATGCTGTACATGGCTTTGGTCGCTGGAACCCAGCCTAAAAATACGGCTCCCAAACAGGTGAAGAATATCCATAACAGATTTAGATAAGCAAGCTTTACCATCCAATCCATCAACCTGTACAGTGCATTGTCTGTGGGCATTTGCATCATCTATTCCTCCTGTTCAGAAGTTTTCCCAATACTTCCATGCTGTTTTCTTTTTGGTCGCTAAAACTTGGTACAAAGGCAGCTAAGGTCTGCTGATTCTGGTTATAGGGGATAAGTCCCGACGGAAGGGAGGCACCGAAATGCTCCTGTCCATTCCTATACTCCTCCACATCAGAGGCCCCGGCAAGCTTCCCCAAGGACTCAAGACCGCTTTTCCCTGCCAGACTCTTTACGTATTCTGTGTCTGCCATATACAGGTCACCGTCCTGTTGAGCTAGAAGAACGGCAAATTTTTCTTTGGAGAGCGGGTGTAGCTCTACATTTAAGGGAGAATCTGCGGCCCTTTGCTGCAGCTCTTTTTCCACTTCTTCTTGATAGGCAGGATGGATGTCAGAGAAAATAAGAATTCTCACTGCATCTTCTTTGCTTTCCTGTTGACATCCCGCCAGTAAAAGAATGAACACCATTACCAGTAAAATAAGTCCGCAGCGTGCCATGACAACCTCCCTCTGATATCATCCTTTTTCGAAGATTTAGCCTTATAAAAAGAGAGGTGATTACCCTCTCTTCACATTAATTAATCATATCCTCAAAAACTTGTTTTAGTTGCTCGTATGCCGCTTCAGGCTCTATTTGACCAAAGGACAGCTCTTCCCCAACTTGTCTGTACCCGTTGTTCTGGAAGTCTCCCCATCCTTTTGGACCGCCATTGAATGTCTGGGCATCCGGTGCTGTTTCTTCAATTAAAGTTAACTGAGACAGCTGAGATTGTTCGAAGCTTTCTTTCATGGTATCCAAGATGGTTTTGGAAACAGGTATTCCACGAGAAACGCCAAGAATTTCCGCTGCTTCTGGATCATTGATGAAGAAGTCTATGAACTTTTGCGCTTCTTCTTTGTTCTTGGAATGTTCACTTACCGACCAGAACATCGAAGGCTTCAGATAGCCTCCAGCGTCCTTGCTCATAGGGGCTTTTACAAGTGCAAACGTATTCGGCTGCACACTGTCATAGCTTGGAAATTGAGCAGCAAAAGATTGTTTGATCAGGACCGTATTGTTTAAAAGCAAATCCTGTTTTGGATCATATTCCTGTTCTGATACTGTTACGTCCGGTGGTGTCACCACTCCAAGCTCACGAAGCTCCTTGAACGTGTTGACCCATTCCAGCCATGTTTGTTTATCAATATTGAAGGAACCGTCCTCTTTGGAAAGATGACCTTTTCCTTTACTTAACTGATACATTTCGTAGATAGAGGCATCAAATGTGAAATCTCTAAGCACATATTTTCCTTCCTCGAGCTTTGGCTGTATTTCTTTTGCCATATTGAAAAGGTCATCCCATGTCCATCCGGATTCAGGAAGTGAAACGCCTAGTTTCTCGAAAGCGGATTTATTGTATACCATTCCATATGCATTGTTCCCCAGTGCAACCGCATATAGCTTGTCATTGTATTTCCCGGAATCCACCAGTGACTCATCCACATCTCCGGTATTCACTTTATCCAGCTCTGCAAGCTGGTTTCGGGTCGCATATTCCTGTAAATATTGGGCATCCATCTGGATGATATCCGGTGCATTTTTGGCAGCAGATTGCGTAGCCAGCTTATCCCAGTATCCATCCCAGCCGGAATATTCCATTTCAAACGTAATATCTGGATTCTTTTTTTTATAGAGTTCCAGTACTTTAATGGTGGCATCATGTCTTTCCTGAGATCCCCACCAAACAATGCGGAGCTTGCTGCTGGAGCCCTTTTCATCACTTGAGCTAGCACTATTGCTGCTTGCACTGCACGCTGCCAGACTTACCAATAATAAAGAAGCCATCAACAATACTAGCCATTTCTTGACTTTATTTTTCCTCAAAGTCCATCCATCCCCCTTAATGAAATGTTTTGCTTGAACCAATTATAAAGCGCTTTCAATCGTGTTTATATAAGAGGAATGCACAATTCATTTTAAAAATGAACAATTATCTATTTCTTTAGCAGATCTGTCGGATTGACTCCCATGTATTTTTTAAAGAGGGAACTGAAATATGGCGTATTTTTGAAACCCACCTTTTCTGCAATCTCATAGATCAGCAGATTCCCTTCCAGAATCATCTGCTTCGCCTTTTCCATTCTCACCTTGGTCAAATAATAATTAAAGGAATGCCCTGTCGCTTTCTTAAAGATTTGGCTCAAATAATTTCTGGAGATGAATACCTGCTCGCTAAGTTCATTCAGCGTGATATTCTGTTCATAATTTTCATAGATATATTGAATCATGTAATCCACGGCTTGTTTATGCCTTCTATTTTCCTTGTCATTCAGCTCCTGATATTCCTGTACATTCAAGATGATCCGGCTCAGCCATTCTTGAAACTGCTCTTCGTTCTCAAGATTCTCTATCTGTCTTTCAATCTGTTTTTCCTCAAATATCTCCGTATACTTGATTCCATTATCGTGGAGACTGAATGTCGTGATGATCCAGGCTTCTTTCCCTATCCTCTTCCAATGATAGAATAAGTACCGTTTCTCCTCTTTGCATTCTTCAACAAATTTTTTCAATACGCTGAGCGTGGATTCAAATTGGTTATGTTTTATCGTTTCCGAAATCTCCTGGTAGAAGGAAACAGGTCTGGTAAATTCCATAGCATTCACCAGGTTCTCCATGTCTTCTGCCAATTCACTGTAACTCCTGATTCTGCGAGGATTCGCCTCTTCTTCTGCAGCCCTTAATGCTTCCTCTGTGGAAAGACTGATTTCCCGCCAATCATCCACCACTTTGCCAATGCCGATAACGGCGGCATCAGGCAGCTCACCCAGCAGGCACTCGGCGAAACTACGTGCTTCTCCCATACAGGCTTCTGCAGCTGCTGCATGATCAAACTTTAATAATACTGCCGTGTAGCGGATGCTTAATTCCACGAGGTCCATTCTTACAATGGACGAATCATGATTGTTCTTGAACTTTTCCACCAGGTGCTCTATATCACGATTATCTGAATCATTTACATCAAAGGACAATACAACCACCTGATGCTTATAGTTCTCAAGCTGCAGGCTTTCTTTTTGTTCCTCTATAAACATAGGGTCTTCCATTCCCACCACGATAGATTTCATCCAAACGGATTCATATAGAGCTTGGTAATACTCCAGCTGCCTGGTGAGATTCTGGTGCAGCGTCTGGCTGCTCTGCTCCTCTTCTAATTCTTTTATGACGCCATTTAAGACGGTTTCGATGGTGTCTATACTCACCGGCTTTGATAAATAATCATGAACGTTCAGCCTCAGGGCTGTTCGTGCATATTCGAAATCGGAATACCCGCTGAGAATGATCACTTTACCTTCAAAGCCCATGTCCCGGCACTCTTGCAGCATCTCCATGCCATTCATGATGGGCATATAGATATCGGTGATGACGATGTCTGGCTCGTGCTCCTTAATCAGCTTTAACCCTTCTTCCCCGTCCGCCCCTTCACCTGCACAGGAAACGGAGAGCCGTTCCCATGGAATCGCTTTTTTCATGATGCGCAGAATTTGCCTGTCATCATCGATTATCACTGCTTTCCACATCTTCAAGCCCTCCAATCATTTCAGGAATACGTATTTTAGGTATTTTGATTACGGCAATCGTCCCTTTATCCGGTTCACTTTTTATATCAAGCGAATAATTGTTTCCAAAATAGACTTCCAATCTCTCTTTTACATTCTTGATTCCATAGCCGCCGCTTGTTTTCTTCATCTGCTGGTTTTCTTCCTGGTTAAACCCTTTTCCATTATCCTTGATGAAAATATATAAATGGTTATGAAGGTCACACAGCCTGATTTCGATGCGTCCATGGTCCCGGTTGTGAAAGCCATGAATGATGCTGTTCTCCACAAATGGCTGAAGCGTCAGTTTCGGTATATAGCTGCTAAGGTAAGCTTCTTCCACATGGATCGAATATTGCAGGCTTTTTCCTAATCGTATCTGCTGAATTTGAAGATAGGATTTTATATGGTGGATTTCATCATGGATTGGAATAAAGCTTTCCCCTTTGGATAAGCCGATGCGCAGCATTCTGCCGGTCAATTCCAGCACTTTGCTGATTTTTGGCTGGTCCGCCTCAATTGCCATCCAGTTCAGCTGATCGAGTGTGTTATATAAAAAGTGCGGATTAATGTTAGCCTGTAAGGTTTCGACCTCTGCCTTGCGCTTTTTCTTATATTCCGTTTCCAGGTCTCCATAAAGTTTATAGATTCTATGTATTAAACTCTTATATCGCATGAATAGGGAACCAAATTCATTATGATAATCCTCCGGCAGGTTTGCATCTTTGTCATCAAGGGAGAAATTCTCCATCCGGTTCAATAGGATGTGAAGCGGTTTTGTGAACTGCCTGGAAATGTGATAGTTGATGAGAATCGCGATTCCGAGGGCAGCTAAACCGATGCTGATCAGGATGCCGGACAGCTGGATACTGCCCATTGCCACATCCTCCCACGGTGTGACCTCAATTAAAATCCATTCCGATCCGAAAAGCCTCGACCAGACGACAAAATGATCCTCATATTTAACGGAGCCTTCTTTATTCAAATTCACGGCGGCATTCCCTTTAAGTTCATCGAGAATGGCCAGATGGCTTCCTCCATCAAGATTCCCCACAAAGGTGATGGGTGTATCGGATGAGTCAATCAAAAGCCGGTTAACATGAGTCTGTTCATCAATCATCATGTTCTGGAATTTATCAGCTTTGATGTTAACGACGATGACGGCCCGTGCTTTCTGGTTTCCGTCATACACCTTTCTTGCATAGCTGACAACATCAATCTTCCCCTGAAGGGAATCAATCCTGTGCTTCATCAGCCAGGAAGCATCCGCGTCCTTCAAAGGGGCAAGCGAGTTTTCGGCTGTATACTCCTCCATTGTAAAATAATGAATCGGACCGGTCCTATCCTTCAGGGGCTGCTGCTCAAGAAAGACGTGAATCGAATCAATCAGAGGCACACTGAAAGCGATATTGAAAAAGGATTTATTGATTTGGAGAATGTCACGATAGGCCTCATATTCGTTTTGATCCCCGCGGATATATGCCTGAAGGTCACTGTTCCTTGACATTGCCAGTGTAACCTCTTCAATGGCTTTCTTTTGCAATGCGATCTTTTCATTCTTTTCTCTTAACAGCTTCTGCTGATAATAGGTTGTATTCTCTTTCATTTGATTCAGAGAAACCGTATAGCTGACAAAGGCAATAATAAAGAGAAGAAGTGCGATAAATAGAGAAAAAGTGATAAAAAAAGCTTTGTGGATGGGATATTGCTTGAATGGATTTTTCATAGTTCTCCCTACTTTCTATCTCTAGTAAAGATTACCATAATAAGAAAGAGAAAAGGCCGCCATATCGCCTTTTCTCTCTATAAATCCCTTATCCTTTCAGACCTGTTGTCGCAACACCTTCCACGATATGACGCTGCGCGAAGAAGAAAATGAGTATGGCCGGAAGGATGGAGACAAGGGACATCGCAAACAGCTGTCCCCAAGGCACCGCTGAATTGGAATCGACAAACATCTTCAGTGCCAGCCCGACCGTGTATTTATCGACAGAATTGATATAAATCAAGTGGCCAAGGAAGTCATCCCAATTCCATAGAAAACAATAGATTCCTACAGTGACCAGAGGCGGCTTCATCAGAGGAAGGATGATTCTGCAATAGATCCCAAACCACGAACATCCATCCATCTTCGCAGCTTCATCCAGCTCTTTTGGAATGCCGCGTATAAACTGAACAAGCAGGAAGATGAAAAACGACCCGCCGATTCCGCCAGCCAATAGATGCGGAACAATGAACGGCAAATACGTATTAACCCAGCCAAATGCATTGAATAGATCATACTGCGGTACAAGCGTAATCTGACTTGGCAGCATCAGGGTAATTAATACGATGGCAAACCAGAAATTACGCAGAGGAAAATCCAATCTCGCAAAAGCGAACGCCACCAGGCTGCAGGAGATCAGTGTTGTAAACAATACAGCCAGAATAAGTACAAACGTATTCACATAGAAATGGGTGAACGTAAAGCCAGGTATCGCCGTCCATCCTTCCGTGAAATTGGAAAAAATGAGTGTGTCCGGGAAAATGCTGATGGAGTTCATCTCTTCATTGGATTTGAATGCCGCTCCCACCCACCAGATGATTGGATATACCATGAATACACTTATACTGATTAATACAAGATGACTGATCCAGCTCTTCTTTTTCATCAGCCTTTACCTCCTTCTGTCTGATAAAACACCCAGAACCTGGAAGTTAAAAAGATGACTGCGGTGAAAATGGCGATGATAATCAAGAGAATCCATGCCAGTGCGGACGCATAGCCCATCTCGAAACCGGCAAAAGCCTTCTGATAAAGGTAAAGGGCAAACATAAATGTAGACTCGACCGGTCCCCCTTTTGTAATAACAAATGCCTGCGTGAACATCTGGAATGATCCAATCGTTTGCAGCACCAGGTTGAAAAGGATGACCGGCGACAGCATTGGCAGAGTAATCTTGAAGAACTGTTTCACCTTGGACGCTCCGTCAATTGCAGATGCCTCATACAGCTCCGGAGAAATCTGCTTTAAGCCTGCAAGAAAAATCACCATGGAGGAACCGAACTGCCAAACCACCAGAAGAATCAGCGTACTTAAAGCTGTATCAGGATTGCCAATCCAGTTCTCACCCTTTATGCCGAATAGTGCAAGAAATCCGTTCACCATACCTTCCCTTCCAAAGATGTTTCTCCAAAGGATTGCCACTGCAACACTCGTTCCGATCAATGAAGGCAAATAGATCATCGTCCGGTAGATCGACATTCCTCTCATCTTTTGATTGAGGAACATCGCCATCAGCAAGGCGGAGATTAATTTAAGCGGCACGGAAATGATCACAAACAGAACGGTAATGGTCAAGGATTTATAAAAAAGCCTGTCTTCTGTAAAGATTTTTGTATAGTTCTCCACCCCGACCCAGTTCGGGGCTTCCAATAACGAATAGTCTGTAAAAGAAAAATAGAGTGATTGAACCATAGGGTAGAGCGTTAATAGAAAGAACCCAATCAGCCATGGAGAAAGAAACGCATAGCCTGCAAAAGGAGTCTCCCATCTCCTGCTTTTTTTCGACTTCAACACGATTGGCTGATGCCGGCTGGTAGTGATGACGCTTTCATTTATAGGTTTCATAAATCCTCCTTCTGTTTGACAGCGGGCAGCCGTTTTCAGATTTTACTTGCTTCAGGTGTCAGGAACATGGCCTGCTCTTGTGCTTTTAAACAAAGTTCCGATGCTTTGAATACATGCTCCTGCGTCATGGCCGTTTCTGTCCTGTTGATGCAGTCGAGAATCAGCTGACCAAAAAACGGGAAGCCAATTTTTCCTGCGACATCGAAATACTGCTCGCCTTGCTTATTCACTAAATACACATGGTCGGTCGTACTGGATCTTGCGACATCGACATACTTTCTGATTTCGATCGTCCCTTCCGTTCCGGTGATGAACGTTCTTCCATCCCCCCATGTGCTCAGGCCGTCGGGTGTCAGCCAGTCGACCCGGAAGTATTGAGTTGCGCCATTATCTCCTACCAGAGTGGCATCTCCATAATCTTCAAGCTCCGGGTATTCGGGGTTATTATAGTTTCCTGCTTTGCTATGCAGCACCTTGGCATCCTTACAGCCTGCATAAAATAGAAACTGTTCAATTTGATGGCTGCCGATATCACACAAAATGCCGCCATATTGCTCCTTATTGAAAAACCATGCCGGCCTGCTTGCTGCGTTCAATCGGTGCGGACCAAATCCCGTCACCTGAACGACTTTCCCAATGGCCTGCTGTTGTATCAGCTCTCCAGCGAAAACGGCCCCTTCCACGTGCAGACGCTCACTGAAATAAACCATATATTTCTGCTTCGTTTTGGCAGCCACCCTCTTTGTCTCCTCTAGTTGAGACAGGGCAGTAAACGGAGTTTTATCAGTAAAATAATCCTTTCCGGCTTCCATCACCTTATTTCCTAATGAACTTCTCTCTGATGGGATTGCCGCAGCAGCTATCAAAGCAACCGATTCATCCTCCAGAACCTGCTCGAGCGATTGTGCCGCTTGTACGGTCGGAAAAGCCTTTATAAATGCTTCCACTTTTTCAGGATCCGGGTCATACACCCATTTCAAGGTGGCTCCCGCTTCCACCAGGCCGTTGCACATGCCATAGATATGCCCGTGATCGAGCGCTACCGCCGAGATAAAGAACTCATTCTCCCCTACAACCGGATTCGGCTTTCCTTTTGGGGCATATGTCATTCCATCCTTCACCATTTTCCCACTCCCCTTAATGTGTTCCTTGAACATCCAGTATCACGTTCTTCACAGTCTTTTTTGTAAAAGTGGAACCTTGTATCTTTTCCTGCAGCTTCTCATAATACAAATCCGCGTCCAACGGCAGTGTCACTGCTTCTTTCATCCAGGAGGAGAGATAAATGGCATTGCTGATTTCAAGGCCCTTCACCCCTTCTTCCCCTGGTGAGAGCAAGGGAGCGCCATTCAGGACCGCATCCGTCCAGTTCTGGATGATGCCCTTATGCTCTGTACTCTCCCCATAAACCGGCACCTCTATCTTCCAGCATTCCGGCTCCCCAAAGCCCCCCGTAAAGGTGGCATTGAACTCCCTTTCCGATTGGGTCAACCTATAAAAAAGCAGCTGATCGTTTTCGACCACGAGCTTGCCCCTGTCCCCTGCAATTTCAAAGCGATTCGTTCCAGGCGCCTCACCGGTCGAAGTAATGAACACACCCGTCGCACCGTTCTCATACTCCACAAAAGCGGTCACTTCATCCTCCACTTCAATATCATGGTTCTTTCCTTCCTTACAGAACGCCTGAACCTTCACCGGCATCAGTCCGGTCGTCCACTGCCACAGGTCGATCTGATGCGGGGCCTGATTCAGTAGCACACCGCCGCCTTCTCCAGACCAGGTAGCCCGCCAGTCACTAGAATCATAATAGCTTTGAGAGCGGTACCAATTTGTCACAATCCAATTGGTGCGCTTAATTTCACCAATTTCCCCAGCCTGAATCAGAGCTCTCAGCTTCTGATAAAGAGGGCTCGTCCGCTGATTGTACATCAGGCTGAACACCTTCCCGCTTTCTTTGGCAGCCTCGTTCATTTCAAGAACATTCCTTGTATAAACTCCTGCCGGTTTTTCAAGAAGGACATGGAGACCTTTTGAAAAAGCCTTTAGTGCGAGCTCAGGATGACTGTAGTGAGGTGTTGCGATAATGACACCATCCATGTCAGCCTCATTGAAGAATTTATCTACATCAGTGAAGCAATCGATCTCAGCTGAGCCTCTGTACAAGCTCAGCCGTTCCTCCCTGCCATCACACACCGCAGTTACGGCAGCACCGGCAATTTCCTTATTGAGTAACCTTTGAATATGGGATGTTCCCATGTTTCCGATTCCGATGACGCCTATTTTAAATAGGTTCATTTCTGTTCACCTCTGTCTAGGAATTTGATCTTTTCCTAATTATAGAAAGTTTTATTTTTTATGGATATGGGGGAGATGCACAAATCGTTTTAATATTCATCTAAGTTAAAGCAGAATGAGGACATCCCATCTTTTGCAATAGGGAAATATAACGAAAGATCTTTAATAACAAAAAAGCCACTTTCCCATGTACAGGAAGTGGCTTATCATTTGTAAAATAAATGCCTTTTGGCAGTTCTAATAAATTCTTCTCCAAAATCATACGGAAGATATCTTAAACTGTTTTCGTGGACTAAAGCTTCAATTTCATTCCATTTTTCACTATCTATTTTGGTATAAACCTTTTCCAATTCCAAAATTTCATGTCTTAATTTCTCTATTACCCACTCTTTCTCAGAATCCAAGATATCAATAAATCTCTCATCTAAGTTACCTTCAAAAGATTGATTATAGTAACAATCGAAAAAAAATTTTAACCATTCATACTCTTCATTGATATTCATAATTCATGCTCCTTTTTATTATTTTCTTGAATATGCCATGACAGAATAAATTCAGTTTCTGAATTACTGTCTTTTAAACCTGCACAAAAAACTATGAAAATCTTTGGCTAGATTAGATCCACCTATGTATATCCCTTACCTATTTAATAAAACATTTTATGCGTGAAGTTTAACGCAGGAATCTAAAGCTATAGGTTAAAGCATTTGGAGAAAAATAAAAAGGGTTTCCCAAAATTGAATTTTTGGAAACCCTGAATATAACCTTTATTGCTTTCCTTTTTGGCACTTCACATTGTGCTGATATCAATGACAAAACGATACTTCACATCTGAATTCAATACACGGTCGTATGCTTCGTTAATTTGATCGGCTGAAATCACTTCAATTTCAGGGCCAATCTTATGTTCTGCACAGAAGTTCAGCATCTCCTGTGTTTCACGGATCCCTCCAATTAATGATCCCGCAAACGAACGGCGATGACCAATCAGAGAGAATACGTTTAGTGACAGCGGCTCTGCAGGTGCACCGACGTTTACCAGGCTGCCGTCAAGTGCAAGAAGGGAAAGATAATCATCCAGCTTCAATTTGGCACTCACCGTGTTAATAATCAGGTCAAACGTACCGGCAAGCTTTTCAAACGTCTCCGGATCACTTGTGGCATAGTAATCAGCGGCTCCAAACCGCATGCCGTCTTCTTTTTTCTTAAGGGATTGGGAAAGCACCGTCACTTCCGCTCCCATAGCGTGTGCAATCTTAACAGCCATATGGCCAAGACCACCGAGACCGACAACCGCTACCTTTTTGCCCGGACCTGCCTTCCAGTGATGCAGCGGAGAAAAGGTCGTAATGCCCGCACAAAGAAGCGGCGCAGCCTGATCAAGCTCAATCTCATCCGGAATGCTCAGCACAAAGTCCTCAACCACAACAATATGAGTAGAATAACCGCCCTGCGTCGGCTCACCGTATTTGTCGACACCGGCATAGGTAGGAACATTTCCTCTCAGACAGTATTGTTCCTCCCCTTGGTGGCAGTTCTCACAATCTCCGCATGAGTCTACCATACATCCGACTCCTACGCGGTCACCGACCTTGTATTTCGTAACCTCGGGCCCTACATCCGTGACAATCCCCGCAATCTCATGGCCCGGGACTAGCGGATAGTTCACCTCTCCCCATTCCCCGTGCGCTGTATGAATGTCAGAATGGCAAATCCCCGCAAATTTAATTTCAATTAATACATCTTTAGTGTCCAGATCGCGACGTTTAATTTCGGCTTCCTTAAATGGCTTGTCCGGCCCGTCAACAGCTCTTGCTTTAGCAGTAATCATTTAAAAACCTCCAGAATGATAGTTTCAGATTAAGAGAAAGCAAAGTATAGAGCACAATACTCTCTATGTTTCTATACCTCTTTTTGCTCTTGTGAAACCATGGTAACTGTTAGAGGTGGCTCTAGGTCAAGTGATGGGGGGTATTTAGTTTTTTAGTTTTTATATGTATACATGCTGTGTTTACCGAGACCTGTAAGTATATTAAATATCAAATTTCATTTAGATCCATAACGACGAAAAATAAAAAAGAGGCTTCCCAAATCCTATTGGGAAACCTCTCATTCTTCTGAAGATAGCAAATTATGCTATCTCAGGTTTTTGGGCAATGATTACATCATGCCGCCCATTCCACCCATACCGCCCATATCAGGCATTGCAGGAGCGTTTTCTTCTGGCTTGTCAGCAACTACTGCTTCAGTAGTTAAGAACATAGCCGCTACAGATGCAGCGTTTTGAAGAGCTGAACGCGTTACTTTTGTCGGGTCAACGATACCGGCTTCGATCATGTTTACCCATGCGCCAGTTGCAGCGTTGAATCCAGTGCCTACTTCAGCATGCTTCAGGCGCTCAACGATAACGGAGCCTTCAAGGCCTGCGTTGTGAGCGATTTGGCGTACTGGCTCTTCAAGTGCGCGAAGAACGATGTTTACGCCTGTAGCGAAGTCGCCTTCTCCTTCAACAGATGCTACTTTGTTGTATACATTCACAAGGGCAGTACCACCGCCTGATACGATACCTTCTTCTACTGCAGCGCGAGTAGAGTTAAGGGCATCTTCAATGCGAAGTTTGCGCTCTTTAAGTTCTGTTTCAGTTGCAGCACCAACTTTGATGACTGCTACACCGCCAGCAAGTTTAGCAAGGCGTTCTTGTAATTTTTCTTTGTCGAACTCAGAAGTTGTTTCTTCTAATTGAGCACGGATTTGTTTTACGCGGCCTGCGATTTTGTCAGACTCGCCAGCGCCTTCAACAATTGTTGTGTTTTCTTTTGTTACAACAACTTTAGAAGCGCGTCCAAGCTGGGAGATGTTCGCTGATTTCAGGTCAAGGCCTAAGTCTTCAGTGATTACTTCTCCGCCTGTAAGAACAGAGATGTCCTCAAGCATTGCTTTGCGGCGGTCGCCGAATCCAGGAGCTTTAACAGCTACTGCATTGAATGTTCCGCGAAGTTTGTTTACTACTAGAGTAGCAAGAGCTTCACCTTCAACATCCTCAGCAATCAATAGTAGAGGCTTGCCTTGCTGTACAACCTGCTCAAGTACAGGAAGGATCTCCTGAATGTTTGTGATTTTTTTGTCAGTGATTAAGATGTATGGGTTGTCTAGGACAGCTTCCATTTTGTCTGAATCAGTAACCATGTATGGAGATGCATATCCGCGGTCGAACTGCATACCTTCAACCACTTCAAGCTCCGTTGTGAAGCCTTTTGATTCTTCGATTGTGATAACGCCGTCGTTGCCAACGCGCTCCATTGCTTCAGCAATCAATTGTCCTACTTCGTCGTCAGCAGCAGAAATCGCAGCTACTTGAGCAATGGATTCTTTGCTTTCGATTGGTTTAGAGATCGCTTTAAGCTCTTCTGTTGCAACAACAACCGCTTTTTCAATTCCTTTGCGGATACCCATTGGGTTAGCGCCTGCAGTTACGTTTTTAAGACCTTCGCGGATCATTGCCTGAGCAAGAACCGTTGCAGTTGTTGTACCGTCTCCCGCTACGTCGTTTGTTTTGCTTGCAACTTCAGCAACAAGCTTTGCACCCATGTTTTCGAATGCATCTTCAAGCTCGATTTCTTTTGCGATGGTTACACCGTCATTTGTGATTAGCGGAGATCCGAATTTTTTCTCAAGAACCACGTTGCGTCCTTTTGGTCCAAGTGTTACTTTTACAGCATTTGCAAGTGCGTCAACTCCGCGCAGCATTGCACGGCGAGCGTCTTCACTGAATTTAATGTCTTTAGCCATAATTTCTTACCTCCTGAAAAGTTTTTTATGATATTTATAAAATTAGCCGATAACTGCTAAAATGTCGCTTTCGCGTAAGATTAAGTATTCAGCACCCTCATACTTCACTTCAGTACCAGAGTATTTTGAGAAGATAATACGATCGCCTTCTGCAACTTCAAGAGCAACACGCTCACCGTTGTCAAGCACACGACCAGTACCTACTGCTACAACTTTGCCCTCTTGCGGCTTTTCTTTCGCGCTGTCCGGCAATACGATTCCGCTGGCAGTCTTTTCTTCAGATTGTACAAGCTCAATTACGACACGATCACCTAATGGCTTTAACAAGTGAAACAACCTCCTCAAATTTCATTGATTTAAATTTTCTTATTTATTAGCACTCAGATGTCTTGAGTGCTAACACAAGTATTATATTATAGAATCTCTCACTCAAATTCAAGTGATAAGTCAAAAAAAATTGAAATCGTCATCAATTACATGTTTCACCGCTCTGAGGCATACCATAAAGGCGTTATCCTCCTACATGCTGCCCTGTTTATGGTACAATAATGCCTAGTTGACACATAAACATATGACCGATAATCGGCGAAAAAAGGAGTCATTCGATTGAAGAAAGAATACTGGCTAATCATTTTGACATACATCGTCATGCAGTTTTCAGGCATTCTTGGCATCCCGCTGCTCCTTAAGCTTGGTGTAGGCGAAGGCGAATCCATGAGAATGGCTCAGATTATGGCATCCGGATACTGGACCGTTTTCAGCTTTGCGGCTGCATTTGTCCTCGTCCTGTTTTTCATGCGCACCCACTTCAGAGACAACAAGGAATTAAGAGGTGACGCGGCTCCGGTAAGTGTGTCCATCCTCTGGGCAGTGGCCGGGGTATTCTTGGCGCTGACTGTGCAGGTTCTCGCAGCGAGCATTGAAACAAGAGTGCTCGGAATTCAGGGAGAATCAGAAAATACACAGATTATCATGGAAGTATTAAAGGTTACGCCTCTTCTAATACTAGTGACATCCATTATTGGACCGATCCTTGAGGAAATCATTTTCAGAAAGATTCTGTTTGGCGCTCTCTATCAGCGCATGAATTTCTTTCTGTCGGCTTTGATCAGTTCAATCGTTTTTGCGCTTGTGCACGGTGAGCCGCAGCATTTGCTGCTGTACGGATCGATGGGTTTTGTGTTTGCCTTCCTGTATATCCGGACAAAGCGCCTGCTCGTTCCGATTTTTGCGCACGTCGCCATGAATACACTGGTCGTGCTGCTGCAGTCAAACCGCGAACAGCTTGAAGAAATGATGAAAAAGGCGGAACAAATGCAATTTATTTTTGGAGGCATGTAAGAATGAGAACAAGCCCGGTATCGATGGGAATTTTCTACTTGGCAATGGGTATCCTGTTCACCTATCTTGCGGTGAACAGCTCGGAAAACGGGCTCTGGTCTTTTCCGACCATCCTGCTGATGCTGATTGCAACGTTTGACCTTGGAGTGGCATTCCGAATGTTCACTCTTTCGTATAAAGTGAAAACGAAGAAAAAAGGGTAATCCGGCAGCGGATTACCCTTCTTTATTTTCTTCCTCAAACTGTGTTTTCTGAGCTTTCCGGTAGGCAAACCTTGAGACGAAAATACTGACTTCATACAAAATGAAAAGCGGCACAGACACCATGAGATGCGAGACAATCTCCGGAGGTGTGATAAGCGCTGCGATCACAAGCAGAACAAAGTATGCGTATTTCCTCACCTTTGACAGGAACATCGGCGTGACAATCCCGAGCCTTGTCAAAAACATGATGACAACCGGCAGCTGAAACAGCAGCCCAAACGGAATGGTCAGCTGAATGAGAAACTGAAAATACTCATTGATCCCGATGACCTGGTTAATATCAAGGTCATTTGAGAGCCGCTCCATAAAATCCACTACGAACGGAAACAGCAGGAAATACGAGAAGCTCAGACCGGCCAAAAACAGTCCGATGCTGATCGGGATATAGCTCAGCGTGACGCGGCGTTCTTTTTCATAGAGCCCCGGGCTGACAAAGGCCCAAAGCTGATAGAGAATGACCGGCGACGTCAGGATAAAGGCGATGATAAAGGTAAACTGCATATAGACCATGATCGGGTCTGTCATGCGGAATGAATTCAGCGTCAAGTTCTCTGCTTCTGTCGTATGCTGCAGATAAATGATGATTGGCTTTGCGAGTAAGAAGCCGGCAATCACAGCGAGAAACAGGAAAAAGACGGTGATGATGATCCTTTTTCTGAGCTCAGCAATGTGATCGACGACCGACATGTCGTTTTGTTTCATAACTGCTTTCATCCTATCTTACTTCTCTTCCTTCTTTTTGTCTTCATCGTCGTCATCAGCTAGGCCTTTTGTGGCTGACTTGAACTCGCGCAGAGAATTCCCTACCGCTTTTCCGAGTTCCGGGAGCTTTTTGGGACCGAAGATTAATAAAGCAGCAAAAACAATCAGCAGCAGACTTCCAAATCCAAGGTTTGGCATAGTTTTCACCTCTTTCTTTATGCGTTCGGATAATGTTTTAAAAAGTAGACGAGCGACTGCAGCTCGACGGCGAGATCGATATGGTGAATTCTGATTTCCTCGGGCACATTCAGCCTTGCCGGCGTGAAGTTCAAAATGCCTTTAATGCCCTTTGCAATCAGTCTGTCTGTAATCGCCTGGGCGGCCTGGGCAGGGACGGTCAAAATCGCGACTGTCACATCCTCAGGCAGGTGCTCTTCCATGTGATCAAGGTGATAGATCGGCACATCGCCGATTTCGGTGCCGATTTTGTTCTCATCCACATCAAATGCAAGTGAGATCAGCGTATTGTTGTTTTTCGTAAAGTTATAATGAAGGAAAGCTGTCCCGAGGTTTCCCACTCCAATCAGCGTAACCTTTGTGACCTCGTCCTGGTCAAGCGTCTTTCTGAAAAAAGACAGCAGGTAATTGACGTTATAGCCGTATCCTTTTTTTCCGAGAGCCCCAAAGTAGGAGAAGTCTCTGCGGATTGTCGCGGAATCGACCTTCACGGCATCGCTCAGTTCAGCCGATGACACCCGCTGCTTCCCTGAAGCATGCAGGTTTTTTAAAAAACGGTAGTATAGAGGCAGGCGTTTTGCAGTCGCCTGCGGAATTTTTGATTGCTCGATGTTGTTCACGTTCTAACCCCCACATTCAAAGATGCAGATTTATCTCTCTTGTAATCCCCATTTTTCCCGCCGGTCTTTTGAGATAAGTACGTTGGACCAATAACAAGGCCCTTGTCTAAAGCCTTGCACATATCATAAACCGTCAGTGCACAGACGGAAGCGGAAGTTAGCGCTTCCATTTCAACACCTGTACTTCCTTTTGTTTTGACTGCAGCGTGTATGACCAGGCGGACTTGTCCATCGTCTTTTTCCCAGTCAAATGAGATATCAATCCCTTTAAGCGGAATCGGGTGGCACATCGGAATGATGTTCCATGTGTTTTTGGCAGCCATGATGCCTGCTACCTGCGCAACAGCAAGAACGTCGCCTTTTTCAAGCTGCTGATGCACGATTTTATCATGCACGTCCGGGCTCATGATGACGCTTGAAATGGCTTCGGCTGTGCGGACTGAATCATTTTTTTCTGATATATCAACCATCCTGGCTCTGCCCTGCTGGTTAAAATGAGTAAAATTTGACATCTTTTTACGCCCCTCATACCTAGACTATACACTATTTTTATAAATCTGTCTTTTTACTTATTGTGACAAATACACGCTTCCAGAAGTCCCAATCATTGCGGGTGCCCCTCGGATAAGCTACACTTAAACTATCATAGCCTGAGGTGAAAAGACATGATTTTGCTGCAAATTAACCAGCTGACAAAATATTTTGCTGCTGATCTTATATTATCGAACATTAAACTTGAAGTACAAACGCGGGACAAGATTGCACTCGTGGGCCGAAACGGTGCCGGAAAATCAACGCTCCTGAAGATTATCGCAGGACAGCTTTCCTATGAATCAGGAGAGATCATCAAGCCGAAAGATATGAGGATCGGCTACCTTGCACAGGACACCGGCCTCGAATCCGAGCTTTCCATCTGGGATGAAATGAACTCCGTTTTCCAGTCGCTGAAGGACATGGAAAAAACGATGCGCAGCCTGGAGATGAAAATGGCCGAAACAGACCCTTCAGAACGGGAATTTCAGCAGCTGCTGAATGAATACGACCGTCTGCAGGTTGAATTTAAAGTAAAAGGCGGCTATCAGTATGAAGCAGACATCCGTTCTGTTCTTCACGGACTCGGGTTCGCTGACTTTGACATCTCAACACCGATCCAGCGTTTGAGCGGAGGCCAGAAAACACGGCTTGCCCTCGGTAAGCTTCTTTTGACAAGTCCTGATCTGCTCGTGCTGGATGAACCGACAAACCACCTGGATATCGCTACACTTTCCTGGCTTGAGCAATACCTGCAGGGATACAGCGGTGCTCTTTTGATCGTCTCCCATGACCGGTATTTCCTTGATAAGGTAGTTAACCAGGTGTACGAGATTTCAAGACACGCAAGCAGAAAGTACATCGGCAACTACAGCCGCTACCTCGAGCAGGCCGCTGAAAACTATGAACGCGAGCTGAAATTATTTGAAAAACAGCAGGATGAAGTGGCGAAGCTGAAGGATTTTATCCAGCGGAACATGGCTAGAGCGTCAACCACCAAGCGCGCGCAAAGCCGTCAGAAAAAACTGCAGCGCATGGATCTGATGGACAGGCCCCTTGGGGATGAGAAGTCTGCCCACTTTAAATTTGATATCGAGCGTCAGAGCGGAAATGATGTTTTAAAAGCGAATGATATCGCCGTTTCCTATGATGGAACGAATCCGATTATTTCAAATGTCTCTTTTTCCGTTTCACGAGGTGACAGCATCGCGCTCGTCGGACCGAACGGAGTCGGGAAGTCGACACTTTTGAAAACGATCATTGAAAGACTCTCTCCACTAAAGGGTTCATTTCAGCTTGGGTCCGGCGTCAAGATTGGCTATTACGATCAGGAGCAGGCGAATTTGACGTCCAATAAACGGGTGCTTGATGAATTATGGGATGACTACCCGATGCTTACCGAAAAGGAAATCCGCACTGTACTCGGAAACTTCCTTTTTTCCGGTGACGATGTCCTGAAAAATGTATCAACCTTAAGCGGCGGACAAAAGGCACGGCTTGCCCTTGCAAAGCTGATGCTGCAAAAAGCCAATCTGCTCATTCTGGATGAGCCGACAAACCATCTTGATCTGGACAGCAAGGAAGTGCTTGAAAATGCACTGATTGATTACCCGGGGACGATTCTGTTTGTTTCCCATGACCGGTATTTCATCAACAGAATCGCGACAAAGGTATACGAGCTTTCGCCGGGCGGTGTAACTGAATACCTCGGAGATTACGATTACTATCAACATAAAAAAGCAGAGCAGCTCGAGCTTGCTGCTTTGGATGCTGCCCCTGAAGTGAAAGAGAAAGAAAACGGAAATAAGCTCTCCTATGAACAGGAAAAAGAACTGAAAAAACAAGTGCGGCAAAAGCAGCGCAAGCTTCAGGAAGTGGAAGAGCGCATTTCAGCTATTGAGGAAAAAGTAGAAGAAAATGAACAGCTCCTCTGCGATCCTGAGATTTATCAGGACCACACAAGGGTTCAGGAGATTAATCAGGAAAACGAAGTCCTGCAGGAAGAGCTTGAACAGCTGATGAATGACTGGGAGCAGCTGCAGGAAGATTAAAAAAAATTGTGGATAAAAAAACTCAGCGCCATAACCGGTGCTGAGTTTTTTGTTATCCACAATCTAAAGTTCAAGTTTTACAAGGTTTCATGTGAATTATACACATTATCCACATTTTAACCGTTTTTTATCCACATTACCCACAGGTTATCCCCGTCCATATTCCACAAGCTTTCATAAATTCTTGCAGGAGTTATTGGACGGAGTGTGAATAACTTGTTGATAACCATTAATTCGGAAGCTCAAGACCTGGATTTGCGTTCATTCTCATCGACCCTCTGTATCCTTTTTCATAAAAGACGGTTCCTGCTGCTGCAATCATTGCTGCGTTGTCTGTGCAGAGAGACAGCGGCGGTATGATAAGCTCAAGATCCTGAAGCCCGCTGAACTTCTCCGTAAGGGCTGCACGTAATCCCCTGTTTGCAGCAACACCGCCGGCAAGAAGAACTTGATTCACTCCATATTTCTCCGCAGCTGCAGCTGTCTTTGTAACAAGGACTTCAATGACGCTTGCCTGGAAGCTTGCAGCAAGGTCTTTGGGCTCAATCACTTCTCCGCGCTGTTCAGCATTGTGGAGAGTGTTAATAACCGCTGATTTCAGACCGCTGAAGCTGAAGTTAAAGGAATCCGGCTCAAGCCATGCCCGCGGCAGATCAATGGATGGCGTTCCTTCTGCAGCCAAACGGTCGATGTGAGGGCCTCCCGGATAAGGGAGCTTCAGCGTTCTTGCTACTTTGTCATATGCTTCTCCGGCAGCATCATCCAGCGTCTCTCCAATGACCTCAAAAGATGCGTGTTCCTTCATATAGACAAGTTCCGTATGTCCGCCTGAAACGACAAGCGACAGCAGCGGAAATTTCAGCTCAGAAATAAGCTGGTTGGCATATATATGCCCCGCAATATGGTGAACGCCAACAAGCGGCAGCTGATGGGCAAATGCAAGAGCCTTTGCCGCATTGACACCAATCAAAAGGGCTCCGACCAGTCCCGGCCCCTC
The DNA here is from genome assembly GCF_000708755.2 of Metabacillus indicus LMG 22858. GTDB lineage: Bacteria > Bacillota > Bacilli > Bacillales > Bacillaceae > Bacillus_P > Bacillus_P indicus. The sequence continues at coordinate 47,334 of NZ_JGVU02000004.1, forward strand.
TGTTACAGCAATTGCATCGAGATCTTTAAAGCCCATGTCAGCCTGCTTCAGCGCTTCTTCCAGAACAATCGTCAGCTGCTCCACATGATGCCTTGAAGCTATTTCGGGAACAACTCCGCCGAAACGTTTATGGCTTTCAATTTGAGAAGCCACTACATTTGAGATGATTTCCCGTCCATTTTTTACGATTGATACAGCTGTCTCATCACAGCTTGTCTCAATACCAAGTACGTACAGATCTTTTTTCGTCATTTTAAACCCACCCACATTACTAAAGCATCTTCTCCGTTATCGGTATAATACCGCTTTCTGATTCCGCCCGGCTGAAACCCGAGTTTTTTGTACAGGGACTGTGCCACATGGTTTGACACCCTGACCTCAAGCGAGATTTTCCCTGCCCCATACTCCTTTGCAACGCCAATCGCCTGCCGAAGTAGTGTTTCGCCGATTTTATTGCCTCTGAAAGCAGGAAGAACAGCAATATTCGTTACCTGCGCCTCATCCATAATAATCCAAAGTCCGCAATAGCCGATAATCTGCCGGTCGAATTCCACAACCAGGTATTTAGCAAAATGGTTCTGCGTCAGTTCATTATGAAAAGACTCCTTCAGCCAAGGAGTGGCAAAGGACTGAGTTTCAATTTCATAGACAGCATCTATATCCGTTACATTCATTGGCCGGATGACCATTGTATCCTGCTTCATCTCTTTCACCTGCTTATTTCTGTTGTTCCAGCCACTTTACTTCTGCTTCAGCCATGCGAATATAGTTCGGGACAAATGTATGGAGATCAACAGGATCTTTTTTTAGCCCGATTTTCCCAAGCATGGATGGTCTGGGATTGTTCTCTGTCATCGCTGCAAATATGGCCTGTTCGCCAAGAATCTGTTCGATAAGTTCCCTGTGAAGGCTGACGTCATTGCCAATAAACAAAACCTGCTTATCTTCTTTCTTCAGCTCTTCAAGCCAGTCTGCAAGAAGAAGATTACAATCTTTTCTTCTATTTAAAAGAACGCCGTCTTCATATTCATAAAGTCCTGTATACACTTGTCCCCTGCGAGCATCAAACAGCGGGCAGATCATTCCGTAAAAGTAAGTGCCTCCTGCTGCAAGCACTTCAAGACTTGAAACACTGACAAGCGGAATGTTCAGAGTCCAGGCAAGTGTCTTTGCAATGCTGACGCCGATTCTAAGCCCGGTGTAGGAACCCGGGCCCTCTGCTACGATTACTCGGTCAAGCTCCGCAGGCTTCACGCCGCACTCATTCAGCACCCACTCAACAGCAGGCATCGCACGGACCGAATGATTCTGTTTGACGTGCGAGACATACTCACCCATCACCGTTTCTTCCCCCACAAGGGCCACCCCAAGTGTCAGGTTTGACGTATCAATTGCTAATGCTTTCATCCGGTTACAAGCTCCTCACATAAACCAATATAGTCCTCACCGAGAGGAATGAGAATGATTTCACGCTCATCGTCTCCTGAGCGGTGAATTCTGATGTCAAGCCGCTCCTTTGGAAGCTGTTCTTCGATCATGCTTGCCCATTCCACAACAGTCACGCCGTCACCCTCAAAATATTCATCAAATCCGAGATCCTCTCCGCTGTCTTCCATGCGGTACACATCCATATGATACAAAGGAATCCGGCCATCCCGGTATTCTTTCATAATCGTAAACGTAGGACTGTTGACATTTTTGCGAATGCCAAGACCTTTTGCCAGTCCCTTAGTAAATGTCGTCTTTCCGGCCCCAAGATCACCTTCAAGTGTAATGACAGCCCCCGGCTTCAAAAGCTCTCCGAGTCTTATGGCAAGACGCGTCGTTTCGTCTGTATGAGTTGATTTCACTACATGCTTTATCATAACTTCACCTTACTTAAAATGATTATATCCGGACTTCTCAAGCTTCGTCTGCTTTCCGTCCTCAGTAAAAAATACACCTGCCGGCCCTTCTTCAACACGTCCAATTTCCGTAAGAAGGATTCCTTCTGCCAGGCATCTCTTTTGCAGATCAGTGAATACAGCCCGTGAAACAGTGCCCGTTAATTCAAAGTCTTCTCCACCAAACAGCATCCATTTTTCTGCATCCTCGTGGTTCAGTGACTTCATTGAGTCACTCATTGGAAGTCTTGTTTTATCTATCACTATTTTAACACAGCTGGACTCGCTTATTTCATTTAGTTCACTCGCCAGTCCGTCACTGATGTCATTCAGCGATACGCGGTCGGCAGAGCTCATAATCTGCCCTGCTTTCACCTGAGGGACAGGGCGCTTATGCCTGTTGATTAGAAAAGACGCTGCATCCCGGTCTGGGTGAAGATTTCCAAGCAAAGCTTGTAGCCCTGCAGCCGAATCGCCGATTGTACCTGTTACAAATACAGCATCTCCCGGACGTGCATCCTTCCGCAGCCTTTGCTTGCCCTTTTTCACCTCACCAACCACCGTCACGGTAAGAACGAGCTTATCCGAGGTCGAGACCGTGTCTCCCCCAATCAAATCGATGCGGAGCGGTTCAGCCAGCTCGTCCATTCCTGCATATAATTCGGCAAGCTCCTGTTCTGACCATGTTTTGGGTACCGCAATGGCCACAAGATAATACTTTGGCACGCCGCCCATAGCAGCCACATCGCTCACATTTACGGCAAGCCCCTTATAGCCTATTTCCTTCGGAGAAGATAATTCTTTTAAAAAATGAACCCCTTCAACCATCGTATCCGTACAGACAACTTCAAGGTAATCTGATTTCGTTCCATACAGGGCAGCATCATCGCCAATCCCTTCGACTAAACCGGACTGGCGGACCTCATCTTGACGGATCCGGCTGATAAACTGAAATTCGTCCTTTATCGTCATGGCAAAGCCCAGCCTCTCATATTCGAGTCTATCCTAAAAAACCTTAGAACTCCGCAGTTCTAAGGAAAGTTCCCTGATATTCAGTGTATCTTATCTATCTAGTTTGTCCAAGTTTCGTCCAGTGTCTACCTCAAAAAGAGCATAAAAAAAACGAAACCTAATCGTTTCGTTGTTGTTTACATAAATGGCGGTCCCGACCGGGATCGAACCGGCGATCTCCTGCGTGACAGGCAGGCATGTTAACCGCTACACCACGGGACCATTT
>NZ_JGVU02000005.1 GCF_000708755.2 Metabacillus indicus LMG 22858
TTTCCCGGAGTTATCCCAGTCTTACAGGCAGGTTGCCCACGTGTTACTCACCCGTCCGCCGCTGATCTCCGAAGAGATCCGCTCGACTTGCATGTATTAGGCACGCCGCCAGCGTTCGTCCTGAGCCAGGATCAAACTCTCCGAAGAAAATTTGTGACTCATAAATGTTGCTGACTTAAAAAAATAAAACGTTTGGTACGCTTTTGGTTTTGTTTAGTTTTCAAAGATCATTTTCGCTCGTCATTGGTGACGGCTTATATAATTTAACATGGTGACCATCACTGTGTCAACAGGATTTTTTGAAGTTTTTTAAGACTTTAAAAATCCATTTGTTTCTCAGCGACGAAGAATAATATACCATCATTACCACTTCAAGGTCAATATATTTTATAAATTATTTTTTATAAAATGAAAATCAATATTCCCGCTTATGATTTTGTATAAGTTGCCCAGCAATTCTCTTTTTTCAAGAAGTGATCTTTTTTGAACAAATGTGAGACTGTCGTCAATAAGAATATTGCTTATGATCTGAAGTTCCTGTTCAAGCAGCAGCTCCATTTCCTGAGCTTCTTTATCATTGAAGATAAACCCTTTTGACATGTGATCCTCCTCTAAAGATGCGTAAGTTTTATCATTATGGCACAACTTGAATTTTTCTAATCATATTCTTCACAGCTTGGCATACATATGAGACAAGAACATTAGGGACGGGGCTGATCAGAATGAACAATTTCTATGTACTGCATATAAAAAAAGTGAAACAGCTGCTCATCATTGTCATTGCCGCTCTCTTTACTGCCGGTATTCTATATATAGAAAATGTCCTTCAATTTCCCGTTTTCTCAACAGCAGACGGACCAAAGGCTGTTTTCAGGGGAGAAGAGAAAGCAAACAGCGTTTCCCTTACGTTTGACATCAGCTGGGGGGATGAAAAGGCAAAGCCGATTCTTGATACCCTCAAGAAAAATGGTGTGACGAATGCGACGTTTTTTCTATCTGCAGCCTGGGCTGAGCGGCACCCTGAGATAGTGAAACAAATTGTAAAGGATGGACACCAGGTCGGGAGCATGGGATATGCCTATAAAAACTACACCTCGCTTGAGGCAGATGAAATACGGCGTGATATTCTCATGGCGCAGGATGTATTCAGCGAACTCGGACTGAAAGATATAAAACTTCTCCGGCCGCCAACAGGCAACTTCAATCAGGAGATTCTGACGATAGCCGAAAGATACGGATACACTGTCGTTCATTATAGTGTAGATTCAGATGACTGGACCAATCCAGGTGTCAGCACCATTGTGAAAAATGTAAACGATGCGGTTCAGGGAGGAGATATTATCCTGCTTCATGCCTCTGATTCCGCCAAGCAGACACAGAAGGCACTTCCGCAAATTGTTGAAGGGCTGAAGCAAAAAGGCCTGAATAACGTAACGGTAGCGGATTTAATTTCGGGAGGAACAGCCAAATCAACGGAAGTGAAATAATCTTATGAAAAAAGCTGAGCCCGGAATTACAGGGCTCAGCTTTTTTTAGCTTGAGATAATTTAGATAAGAGCAGCAGCTGATAGGCATTGCATATAAGCAGCGGAATCAGCATTAAGTACAGCCAGTCACCTTCATTTACACGCAATGCAGGCACCCACTCGACCGTTGTAACGACTGTCATAAAAAACAGGGCCGGTATGAAAGCCATTTTGTTTGTCTGTTTCATCTTGATATAAGCGACCGCTGCACTGAATAACAGCAAAAATAAGGCAACCATAAGATAAGGAACAACGGATTCACCCTCTGCTGCGAACAGCTGATAGCGGAAATAGACGAGATCAAAGATGACAAACAGGATCAGAACAATCTGAATGGCATTCCATAAAGCAGCCGTCCGAAAGATTCCAAGTCCGAACCGGTGAATCGTCAAATAGGCGAAAAACCCCATTTGGCTGATGATGCTGAAAATAAATCCGACTCCGACAAGCCAAAGCAATATGGAAAGAATCTCAACAATGTCAAACGACAAGAAAAACTCTTTATAATCTCCCCATCTTAAGGCAAAACCAGTAATACTCGTAGTGATGCCGCCAACAAGCAGAGTCGATAAAAATAACCGAACCCAATTTCTACTGTTCACAATTGTATCCCCCAATATGTATTCTACTCCAAAAATTTTACCAGTGTCTTTTGTAAAAAGCCATGTTAATTACCAGTATTAAAACAGGCCGATTCATTCATATTAGAAATAAGCAACTCTAAATGGAAAGGAGCTTTGCATGATGGAAAAGCGAAGGTTGCTCTCAATTCTGACACTTACAGCCATGTGTTTTTTCCTTGCGAGCTGCGCACCTAAAGATCAGCCTTCAGGACAGCTCGATTATGAAGAAACAAAGAAAATGGTTGTCGATATTTTAAAAACCGATGACGGAAAAAAAGCCATTCAGGAAATTCTTAAAAATGATGATATGAAGCAAAACCTGATTATGGATCAGAAAATTGTCTCTGACACCATTTCCAAAACCCTGACGTCTGAAAAAGGACAGGAGTTCTGGAAAAAAACATTTGAAGACCCAAAGTTCAGTGAAAGCTTTGCAAAAAGCCTTCAGACTGAACACGAGAAGGTTATTAAAGGGCTCATGAAAGACCCGGAGTATCAAAAAATGCTCATTGGCGTCCTTGAAAATCCCGAGATGGAGAAGCAGACGATGAAGGTTCTCCAAAGCCAGGAATACCGCAAACACCTTCAGGAGGTCATCACAGAGACGATTGAAAGTCCCCTGTTTAAAGCCAAACTGGAGGAAAGTCTGACGAAAGCTGCGAAAGAAATGAACAAGCAGGGTGGAGGCTCAGGCGGAAGCGAAGGAGACTCCGGACAAGGTGACAAGTCCGAAGAATCCGGACAAGGCGGCCAATAGAGAAAATCGCACTGCTCAAGGTCCAACAGGCAGAAAAGGACCCGGAAGAAAAGTCCGGATTTGACTTTTCCGCCGGATCCGTTCTGACGGAGTACCGAGTCGCTGGACAATCAAGCTCTAAATGTCATACATCTTTAGAAAAGCGCCAAACCTTTGGCGCTTTTGTTTATACATTTACAGGCACAATCTCTGCAACCTTTTTAGCGATTGATGAGTAAATCTCTCCAGTAGGATGATCTGCTGCATATACGGAAGGAGCAAAGTCCTTTTCGTTCCAGTCAGGCTGCTGCAGCGGAATGTTTCCAAGCACCGGGACATTAAGCTCCTGTCCAAGCTTTTCTCCTCCGCCTTTGCCGAAGACATACTCTTTCTCCCCTGTTGTTCTGCTTTCAAAATAAGACATATTTTCAACGACACCGACTACTTCATGATCTGTTCTAAGCGCCATAGCACCCGCTCTTGCTGCAACAAAAGCAGCTGTAGGATGCGGAGTCGTTACAATGATTTCTTTGCAGGAAGGAAGCATCGCATGAACATCAAGCGCTACGTCTCCAGTGCCCGGAGGAAGGTCGAGAAGCAGGTAGTCAAGGTCTCCCCACTCTACTTCCTGAAAGAAGTTATTAAGCATTTTTCCAAGCATAGGCCCTCTCCAGATGACCGGTGCATTATCCTCTACAAAAAAGCCCATAGAGATGACCTGGACGCCAAATCGCTCTACCGGAATGATTCTCTCTCCCCTGACAACAGGGCGTTTCGTAATACCCATCATGTCCGGCACACTGAATCCGTAGATATCCGCATCAATAAGTCCGACTTTTTTGCCGAGACGGGCAAGAGCCACAGCTAAATTAACGGAAACAGTCGATTTACCGACGCCTCCTTTACCGCTGGCAATTGCAATGTAGACAGGCTGCTTGGCTGATGACAGCAAAGAAGGATCTTCTTGTTTAGGCGCCTGATATTTTGCTGTTACTTCCTGGGGAAGCTCTGTAAAGCGAAGACCGACTGTGCCTGCGCCTGCTTCTTTGAGTTTAGCGACAATCTCCTGCTGAAGCTGCATCTGCTCAGACGTACCTGTCTTGGCAATACCGATTTTCATGCTGATATGGTTTTTCTCAGCTTTTATTGAAATTTCTTCTATGGCATTCAGTTCTTCAAGGCTTCTATGTAAAAAAGGTTCATTTAGTTCTCCGACGATTTTGCGAGCTGTTTGCTCATTCAGCATGTTAACCACCCTTTGTTGTATTCGTTTTCATCAGTATATCATAATTTGAAAGAAAATTGGGACTCCGGGCTTTATACCTGAGACTATGCAATAAAAACAAAAAATCCATCCCTACTCGGGAGGATTTTTCTCGTTCGTCATATAGCGCAGGATGCCATTATAGATAGAAGCCGCCACTTTATCCTGATATTCCTCTGTGCCAAGAAGGCGCGCTTCATCAGGATTAGATAAGAAACCCACTTCTACCAGAGCACCAGGCTTATCAATGTGTTTCATCAGGTAGATTGTATTCATCTGTTTGGCTTTACGGTCAGTGTTCTCCAGGTTGCGCCTTAGTTCATCCTGAATAAATTTTGCAAGCACCTGGTTTTCCTCCATTTTGGTGTGGTAGAACGTTTGTGCCCCGCTCCATTGTCTCGAGGGAATTGCATTAAGATGAATGCTTAAATACATATCTGCCTCTGACTCGTTAATCAGCTTCAGGCGTTTTCTCAGATCCTCGCCTTTTCTTTTTGAATAGCCCTTCGTACTCTTATCCGCAAGGTCTGTATCTCTTTCTCTTGTAAGAAGGACGAGTGCCCCCTGTTCCTGCAGATAGTCTCTGATCTGCTTTGAAATGGCAAGGGCAATGTCTTTTTCCAGATGCTCCGTTCCTACCGCTCCCCCGTCAGGTCCGCCGTGTCCGGGATCTATGTAGATGACCTTACCTGTAAGCGGCAGATTCCACGACTTCCAAGAGCTGTCGTTATTAAATTGAAACTGAAATAATAAAAGTAATAAGATGAAGCCTGCGCCAAAGCCGAACCATCTCAGCTTATTTTTCATTTTTCCACCCTCCTGCCCGTCCTTTACCACTATATGGCGGACAAACAGGAAATATGAATGGGCATTAGCGTTTTAATGAAGTCTGAGCTTCAGCCTCTTTGCCCCTTTTTCAAACCCTTCAGACCACCATAAATGAATCAGGTGCTCACATGCATAGTAAACCGATTCGTTTTTAAAATCATCACCGTGGTTTCCCCATATGAGCATGTAATCAAATAGTTGGTCAGTTAACTCTTTTTCCTCCCGGCTTGACCTCATGCTGACTGACTTCTGCGGTTCGCCGTAATAGCCGAATCTGCTGTAGCTGGCACCAAGCAGGAAGGCTTCTATAGAATAGTCGATGCAGCCTTCTTCAATGGCGGAATAATCAATCGATCCTGAATGCATGTAGACACCGAAACACTCATAGGCTTTCGCCTTCAGCTGGGTGAGAGTCAGTTCTTTCAGGATGATGCGCTCATAGTTTATTTGCTTTTCTCTTCGTTTATCTGAAAGTGAAGTAATCTTTTCCATGATGTATATGCCCCCTCAGTCTATTGTTTTTCCGGGGGACGGTTTCATGCGAGGTAAAGATTGTCTGCTTTGGGGAAAATAAAAACCACAGCAGAACCGCTGTGGTTTTTGAAGAAAAAATTAACGTTTTGAGAACTGAGGTGCACGACGAGCGCCTTTAAGACCGTATTTTTTACGTTCTTTCATACGAGCGTCACGAGTCAGAAGACCTGCACGCTTAAGAGTGCCGCGGTATTCTGGATCTGCTTCTAAAAGTGCACGTGAGATGCCGTGACGGATAGCGCCAGCTTGGCCAGCGAATCCACCGCCATTAACACTTACTAAAACATCATAGCTTCCAGCTGTTTCAGTTAAGTTAAGCGGTTGTTTGATGTCTTCGATTAGAGCTGCGAATGGGATATAGTCTTTTACTTCACGATCGTTGATAACAATACGGCCTTCGCCTGGAACGAGACGAACACGCGCTACTGAGCTTTTACGACGGCCAGTACCGTAATATTGAACCTGTGCCAAATTAATAACCTCCTTAATAATTAACCGCGAAGTTCGTAAACTTCAGGTTGTTGTGCTTGGTGTGGATGCTCGCTGCCTGCGTATACATGCAGCTTTTTGTACATTTGACGTCCTAGAGAACCTTTAGGAAGCATTCCGCGAATTGCTAGTTCAAGCATTTTCTCAGAGTAGTTTGTACGCATTTCAAGAGCAGTTCTTGATTTTAGTCCGCCTGGGAATTGGCTGTGACGGTAGTAGATCTTGTCAGTCAGTTTCTTTCCAGTCAGTTCGATTTGTGCTGCATTGATGATAATTACATGATCACCAGTGTCTACGTGTGGTGTATAAGTTGGTTTGTGTTTTCCGCGAAGAACAGATGCGATTTCGCTGGCAAGACGACCTAGAGTTTTGCCTGCAGCATCTACCACGAACCATTTACGTTCAACTTCAGTTGCTTTCGCCATATATGTTGTACGCATGATTTTCCCTCCAATATCTTTCATTTTAAATTTAATCATTCTATTTCAAAACACAGATAAACTCTTCCGGGGCTTATTTGTGGGGTTGAAATACATACCATATGATAGTTTATAACGTCCTGGCAACATTGTCAAGATAATGTTACACCAGGTTTAGTTGTCATAGTAAACTTTCCATAAATATAATCCGGAACCCGGGGCTGTTTTCCCGCACAGGGAACGGTCACGCGCCTTCAGGATGTCTGGAATCCGGTAAGGATCCAGCACTCCCCGCCCGGCATTTATCAAGGTTCCGACAAGGATTCTGACCATATTGTAGAGGAATCCGTCACCGACAAACCGGAATGTCAGAACATCGTCTTCTTCGTAAAATTCGATATCATATAAAGTTCTGATTCTGTCCTCTTTATCTGTTTTAGCTGAACAGAAGCTTGTAAAATCATGGGTGCCGATCAGAAACTTTATCGCTTCCCGCATTTTCACATAATCAAGTTTATACGGATAATGATACGCATAATTCCGGCTGAACACGTCCCTGACTTCCGAGCGGCTTACTTTATAGCGGTATTCCTTTGCACGGACATGGTACCTTGCATGAAAGTCTTCTTCAATAAATGCTGCAGCCTGAATAGCCACATCTCCTGGAAGAAGCGAATTTAAGGCATTCGGCCATCTGCTCTCCGGAATGTAGATCTCTGTATCAAAATGCAGGACCTGGCCGATGGCATGAACACCTGCATCAGTTCTGCCTGATGCAAAAACTTTCACTTCCTGCCCTTTATGCAGTTTTTTCAGGCCTCTTTCAATTTCACCCTGAACGGTCCTCTGTCCGGGCTGAATCTGAAATCCGCTGAATCCTGTTCCGTCATATGAAACGGTGCATTTTACCCTCATTGTAAACTCCTATGAACGCAGTAGTAATAGAACAATGCCTACAGCAATCAGCAGGCCGAGTATGATCGTATCAAGGGCTCTCCACGTCAGCTCGCGAAGCTTCGTCCTTCCTTCGCCGCCCTGGTAGCCTCTTGCCTCCATCGCAACAGCAAGCTCTTCCGCCCTCTTAAAGGCGCTGATAAACAGCGGCACAAGCAGCGGAATGATGGCGCTGATTCTTTGTTTAATCGGTCCGCTAGTAAAGTCTGCTCCCCTTGCCATCTGCGCTTTCATGATTTTATCCGTTTCCTCCATAAGCGTCGGAATAAACCGGAGTGAGATCGACATCATCAGCGCAAGTTCGTGGACCGGGAGACCGATTTTTTTAAAAGGATGCAGCAGGCTTTCCATTCCGTCTGTAACTTCAATCGGTGTTGTCGTCAACGTAAGGATGGTCGTGAGCAGGATAAGAAACAGAAATCTGAGGGAAATATAAATCCCCTGGATCACTCCCTCCCTGTGAACCGCAAGAAAGCCGGCTTCAAACAGGACAGGACCTTCTTTTGTCACAAGAATATGCAGAATAAACGTAAAAAGGATGATCCATATGATCGGCTTTAAGCCGTTCAATAGAAATCTTGGCGGCAGTTTTGTCGCACCGACGATAAAAAGGGTAAACAATCCGAGAATGGCATACGTCACCGCATTGTTGGCAAAAAACACGATGAAAACAAACAGAAAGATCATCGTGAGCTTTGAACGGGGGTCCATTCTGTGAACGAGCGAGGCGCCGGGAACATACTTTCCGATAATCATGCTGTTCATCATATGGCATCACCTTTGATCCCGCGTACAACCATACTGACAAGGTCATCGATTGAAAGTGAGATCCCTTTCCACTCTTTCCCGAGCTTCTGCTCAATCGTCTTTTGAAGCTTTACGGTTTCAGGAAGATCAAGCCCTGCTGAGACAAGCACTTCAGACTGGCTGAAAATCTCTTCAGGCGTGCCTTTCATCTGAACGGTGCCTTTATGCATCACAACAATTTCGTCTGAATAGCGGGCGGCATCCTCCATGCTGTGTGTGACAAGAACAGTTGTAAGTGACCTGCTCTTATGAAGAGAGTAGAAAAGATCCATGATCTCTTTCCTTCCGCTCGGATCAAGCCCTGCAGTCGGTTCATCAAGCACAAGCACTTCAGGCTCTATGGCAAGAACTCCAGCTATAGCGACCCGTCTCATTTGACCGCCGCTCAAATCAAACGGTGACTTCTGAAGTACGTTTTCAGGAAGCCCGACCAGTTTGAGAGCATTGCGCGCCTTTTCCCGTGCTTCTTCTTCTGGGACGCCGAAATTCATAGGACCAAACATGATGTCCTTTTCAACCGTTTCCTCAAAAAGCTGATGCTCCGGAAATTGAAAAACGATGGCTACTGCCCTGCGGACCGGTTTCAGATCTTTGATCTTTTTACCTGCCTGGATTTTACGATCACCAACAGTCAGAGAACCTTTTGTAGGCTTAAGCAGTCCATTCAGATGCTGAAGAATGGTTGATTTGCCGGAACCCGTATGCCCGATGATCGAGACAAAGGAGCGATCTTTAATCTCAAGGTTTATGTCATGCAGCGCAAGGCGTTCAAATGGCGTACGAGCCTGATATCTGTGCTCTAGCTCTTGGAATGTAATGTCCACAGTTCATTCACCAGGCTTTCTTCGTCTAAGTAGTTCTTTGAGAGAGCAATGCCTGCTTCTCGCAGTTTCATGCTGACCTGATAAGAAAAAGGCAGATCAAGTCCTATTTCAACCAGCTTGCGGTCGAGTTTAAAAATCTCTTCAGGTGACCCCTCGGCAAATTTCTCTCCGCCATTCATAACGATAATTCTGTCTGCTTTCGCGGCCTCTTCAAGGTCGTGTGTAATCGAAATGACCGTTACAATTCCCTGTCTGTTAAGCTCGCGCACAGTCTCCATCACTTCGCTTCTTCCCTGCGGATCAAGCATCGATGTAGCCTCGTCTAAAATAATGATCTGCGGCTGAACGGCAATGACGCCCGCAATGGCCACGCGCTGCTTTTGGCCTCCTGAAAGATGGTGCGGCTCTTGACCCAGAAATTCTTCCATCTTCACTTTTTGAGTAGCCCATTCGACGCGCTTTTTCATTTCTTCCCGCGGCACTCCGTGGTTTTCTAAACCAAAAGCCACATCATCTTTAACCGTCGTTCCTACAAATTGATTATCCGGGTTTTGAAAAACCATTCCGACTTGTTTGCGCACTTCCCAAATCGAGTCTTCATTTAATGGAATGCCGTTTACGGCGACGCGGCCGTGCTGCGGCAGTATAAGACCGTTGAGGACTCTGGCAAGGGTTGATTTGCCGGAACCATTATGTCCGACAACAGCAAGCCATTCGCCTTTTTTCACACTTAACGAAACAGCGTTAAGGGCGGGTCTTGCATCGTCTTCATGATACTGAAATGTAACCTGATCCACTTCAATAATTGTCTCTTCCATCGCTGCCTCCCTCACCTGTACTCCTGCGCAGGCGCAAAAGCCATGCTCTTCTATTCTGTCTCTGCTGCGGCACTCATGGGCCCCTCATGACCATGAGAGGCTGTCTGAGTGTACAAAAAAAGGGCATAGATCCAGTTTTCAGGAAAACTGACCCGCCCTCTGAGTAAAGAAAATAATGATTAAACTAATTCGATAATGACCATTGGTGCTCCGTCGCCGCGGCGAGGTCCAAGTTTCATTATGCGCGTGTAACCGCCTTGGCGTTCTGAGTAACGCGGTGCGATGTCACTGAATAGTTTTTGAAGTGCATTTTGCGTGCCTTCTTCGTTAGCTACCTCGTTACGGATGTAAGCAGCAGCTTGGCGGCGGGCATGAAGATCCCCACGTTTACCTAAAGTAATCATTTTTTCTACAGTTGAACGCAATTCTTTCGCACGAGCCTCAGTAGTTTCAATGCGCTCGCTGATGATTAGATCTGTAGTAAGATCACGAAGTAACGCTTTACGCTGAGCACTTGTACGTCCTAATTTTCTGTAAGGCATTATGTGTTCCCTCCTTCGTTAGTACTGTGTGTTAATTTTAGAAACACGCGAAAACGCTAGTTAACTTGTTAACTAGTCGTCAGTCGTCTTTACGAAGACCTAAGCCAAGTTCTTCTAGTTTCGCTTTCACTTCTTCCAAAGATTTACGACCTAAGTTACGAACTTTCATCATATCTTCTTCTGTTTTATGAGCAAGCTCCTGTACAGTGTTAATGCCTGCACGTTTTAAACAGTTATAAGAACGAACTGACAAATCCAATTCTTCGATCGTCATTTCTAAAACTTTTTCTTTTTGGTCCTCTTCCTTTTCCACCATAATCTCTGCGTTTTGAGCTTCATCTGTAAGCCCAACGAAGATGTTAAGGTGTTCCGTCAGAATCTTTGCACCAAGTGCAATAGCTTCTTTCGGACCTGTGCTTCCGTCAGTCCACACATCAAAAGTAAGTTTATCATAGTTTGACACTTGACCAACACGTGTATTTTCAACTTGATAGGACACGCGTGCTACAGGTGTGTAAATAGAATCGATTGGGATAACGCCGATTGGCTGATCTTCTCTTTTGTTTGCATCAGCCGGAGTATATCCGCGACCGCGTTTCGCAGTCAATCTCATACGGAAATGTGCACCCTTCGCTAATGTAGCAATATGAAGGTCCGGATTTAGAATTTCAACGTCACTGTCGTGAGTAATATCTGCAGCCGTTACAACTCCTTCATCCTGTACATCGATCTCAAGCGTTTTTTCTTCCTCTGAATAGATCTTAAGAGCAAGTTTTTTAATGTTTAAGATGATCGTAGTCACATCTTCAACAACGCCTTCAATCGTAGAGAATTCATGGAGTACACTATCTATCTGGATTGATGTTACAGCGGCACCAGGGAGTGAGGATAAGAGAATACGACGTAAGGAGTTACCCAAAGTTGTACCATATCCACGCTCGAGTGGTTCGACGACGAATTTGCCGTACTTGGCATCGTCGCTGATTTCAACCGTTTCGATTTTTGGTTTTTCAATTTCTATCATCTATAAACCCTCCTTCAAAACGTCGAAACCCCGGCTAGACAGATTATGAAGCTCCAAGGCGTGTGTCTAACCGAAATTCCCCATTATAAAGTCCCGAATGTGCACAACAACAAATAGTTATTTTCTGCGAGAACTTTTTAACTGTATCATAACCCATTATTGACAGGGATACAAAATCTATACAGAAAAATTATACACGACGACGTTTTGGCGGACGGCATCCGTTATGTGGAACCGGAGTAACGTCTCTGATAGCTGTTACTTCAAGACCAGCAGCTTGAAGAGCACGGATTGCAGCTTCACGGCCTGCGCCTGGTCCTTTTACAGTTACTTCAAGAGTTTTCATACCGTGTTCAATTGAACCTTTAGCTGCAGCTTCAGCAGCCATTTGTGCAGCGAATGGAGTGGATTTACGTGATCCTCTGAATCCGAGTGAACCTGCACTTGACCAAGAAAGAGCGTTACCATGTACGTCTGTAATAGTAACAATCGTGTTGTTAAATGTTGAACGAATATGAGCAATACCTGCCTCGATATTCTTTTTTACGCGACGCTTACGAGTGTTCGTTTTACGAGCCATTGTCGGTTAACCTCCTTTACCTTATTTTTTCTTGTTCGCAACCGTACGACGAGGTCCTTTACGAGTACGAGCGTTATTTTTGGTATTTTGACCACGAACAGGTAGACTGCGGCGATGACGTAAGCCACGGAAACTGCCGATCTCAATCAGACGTTTGATGTTTAGGGATACTTCACGGCGAAGGTCACCTTCAACTTTCAACTTGTCTACGATATCACGAATCTTACCTAGTTCTTCTTCTGTTAAGTCACGCACACGTGTATCTTCAGAAACACCAGCCTCAGCTAATACTTTTCCAGCAGTTGGACGTCCAATACCGAAAACATATGTTAATGAAATTACAACGCGTTTGTCACGAGGAATATCTACACCAGCAATACGAGCCATTTAAGCTGCACCTCCTTCAGTTTTAACCTTGTTTTTGTTTATGTTTTGGATTCTCACAAATTACCATTACTTTACCTTTTCTGCGGATGACTTTGCACTTTTCGCAGATTGGTTTAACCGATGGTCTTACCTTCATGATTTCTCTTACCTCCTTAGTTGCGGAGTGTTTTATTTAAAACGGTACGTAATTCTGCCGCGAGTCAAGTCATATGGTGATAATTCTACCGTAACTTTGTCTCCAGGTAAAATGCGAATAAAATGCATGCGGATCTTTCCAGATACATGCGCTAATACCGTATGACCATTCTCAAGCTCTACTTTGAACATTGCATTTGGCAATGTTTCCTGTACGGTACCCTCAACTTCAATTACATCATCTTTCGCCATTCATTATTCTCCCTTCTTCAAATCAGCAGCTTGCTCATTGACAAACGTCTTCAGGGCATGCCGGAGTTTTCCGTTTGTTACACGTCCTGTTTCTTTTATACTGTTCTGAACTTCCGGAGATACGCGATCAATAAACTCTAGATGATTCACATTCTTCTTTTTAGGGGAGTGGAAGGGTCGCTTCTCTCCGTCTGCTATAAATACGAACCGTTCATCTAAAATACTGACCACGACAGCATATTGTCCAGCTTCTCTGCCTTCAGTAATATAGACAAACTGACCTATGCGCGGACTCGATTCGGCTTCGTTCAAACAATATCACCTGCGGATTTAGGCTTTAGTTAAAATTTCATAGCCAGTTTCTGTAATGGCAATCGTGTGTTCAAAGTGAGCACACATTTTGCCGTCCTGAGTAACAACTGTCCAGTTGTCAGCAAGAGTTCTTACATATCGGCTTCCTGCATTCACCATTGGCTCAATCGCCAAGACCATGCCAGGTTTTAACCTCGGACCTTTGTTTGGCGGACCATAATGCGGAATCTGCGGATCTTCATGTAAATCCTGTCCAACGCCGTGTCCAACATATTCACGTACGACCGAGAATTGATGCTGTTCAACATACGTCTGAATAGCGTGTGATATATTGGATAGTCTCTCGCCCGGTTTGGCTTCAGCCAGACCTTTGTAGAGGGATTCCTCAGTCACTTCAAGAAGCTTTTTGGATTCCTCTGAGATGTTTCCAACAGGATAAGTCCAAGCAGAGTCACCATGATAGCCATTATACTTCGCACCGATATCGATGCTGATAATGTCTCCTTCACGCAATACTCGATCTCCAGGTATTCCGTGAACGAGCTCCTCATTCACAGAAGCACAAATGCTTCCGCGAAAACCATTATAACCTTTAAAAGAAGGAATTGCATGGTTTGCACGAATAATCTTTTCGGCAATTGCATCCAGTTCTTTTGTTGTAATTCCAGGCTGTATATGTTTTTGGAGTTCCTGGTGGGTCAATGCGACAATGCGACCAGCCTCACGCATAATTTCGATTTCACGTGGAGTCTTACAAATGATCATTCACCTAATCCTCCAAGCAGTTCATTAACGTCAGCGAAGACTTTGTTGATGTCCTGCTGGCCATTAATGTTACGCAGATATCCTTTTTCTTCATAGAAATTCAGCAAAGGTTGTGTCTGCTTGAGGTTTACTTCAAGCCGGTTAGCAACAGTCTCTTCGTTGTCATCTTCACGCTGGTAAAGTTCACCGCCGCATTTGTCGCAGCGTCCTTCAGCAGCTGGAGGATTGAAAACGAGATGATATGTTGATCCGCATTGTTTGCAGATGCGGCGTCCTGTAAGACGTTCCATCAGGATGTCTTTATCAACCTCAATGTTAATGACATAATCCATTTTTCTATCAAGATCAGACAGGATGTTTTCCAAAGCTTCAGCCTGAGCAACTGTGCGCGGGAACCCGTCAAGCAGGAAACCTTTTTCACAATCATTCTTGCCCAATCTTTCACGGACGATACCGATCGTTACTTCATCAGGAACGAGAGCACCTTGATCCATGAAGGATTTTGCTTTAAGACCTAGCTCAGTTTCACCTTTAATGGCAGCTCTGAACATATCCCCTGTTGAGATATGAGGGATTTCATATTTTTCAACGATTCGTTCTGCCTGTGTGCCTTTACCGGCTCCCGGCA
This sequence comes from Metabacillus indicus LMG 22858, assembly GCF_000708755.2. Lineage (GTDB taxonomy): Bacteria > Bacillota > Bacilli > Bacillales > Bacillaceae > Bacillus_P > Bacillus_P indicus. The sequence continues at coordinate 14,448 of NZ_JGVU02000005.1, forward strand.
GACCCATTAATACTAGATTCAAGAATATTACCCCCCTCAGTCTCTATTTAGAAGGAAAGGGACACAAGTCCCATAACCTTACTGTTTTATAAATCCTTTATAGTGACGCTTAACAAGCTGACTTTCAAGTTGTTTCATCGTTTCAAGAGCAACCCCTACTACGATCAACAAGCTCGTTCCGCCAATCTGTGCAGAAGCTGGCAAGTTAGCGAACTTAATAAAGAATACAGGAAGAACTGAGATAGCTGCTAAGAAAAGTGAACCAACAAACGTCAGTCTGTATAGAGTTTTTGTTAAATAATCCTGCGTATTTTTCCCTGGACGAATGCCCGGGATATATCCGCCCTGCTTTTTCAGATTCTCTGACATCTGCTCCGGATTAACCTGAACAAATGCATAGAAGTAAGTAAAAGCAATGATTAATGCAACATATACAACCATGCCGATAGGCTGTGTATAATCAAACGTTTTTGTAATCCAGTTTGTAACATCATTGGATCCAAAGAACGAAGCAATTGTTGGCGGTGTAATAATGAACGAAACCGCAAAGATGACAGGGATAACACCGGCAGGATTCACTTTAAGCGGAAGGTGAGTAGACTGACCTTTCGCAGGAGCTCGGCCTGCTGAGTTCTTCGCATATTGAATCGGGATCTTGCGAAGAGCCTGCTGAATGAAGATAACTCCAACTATAATTGCGATTACCGCTAATACTATCAGCGCAACTTTTACGATGTTCAAGAAAAGCTGATCTCCAGCGTCCTGGAATTGCTGCACATAGATTTGGTTAAGAGTTGTCGGGATTCCTGCTGCAATCCCCGCAAAAATGATAATGGAAATACCATTACCCACACCCTTGGATGTAATTTGCTCTCCTAACCACATTAAAAAAGCAGTACCTGCTGTTAAGACAACTGCAATTAAAAGGTACGTTGTAATTCCCGGTTTTTCAATTAATAATCCCCCAGCGAGATTATTAAAACCGTAAGACATACCCAACGCTTGGATGAAACCTAGTACAATCGTAAAGTATCTAGTGAATTGTGCTAGTTTACGACGGCCAACTTCACCTTGCTTTGACCATTCAGTAAATTTCGGAACGACATCCATCTGCAATAACTGCACGATGATGGATGCTGTAATGTACGGCATAATTCCCATCGCAAGGATCGAGAAGTTATACAGCGCACCGCCTCCGAAGGTGTTAAGAATTCCGAAAACATTCATTTCATCCTGAGCCTTTAAAACGTCAGCGTTGACGTTAGGCACAGGAATGAACGTACCGATACGAAAAATAATTAACATTAGAAGGGTGAACAAGATCTTATTGCGGATATCACCCACGCGCATAAAATTGGAGATTGTCTTAAACATTAAATCACCTCTACTGTACCGCCAGCAGCTTGGATAGCTTCTTTAGCAGATGCAGAGAATTTATTGGCTTTAACTGTAAGCTTTTTCTCAAGCTTTCCGTTGCCCAGTACTTTCACGCCTGATTTCACTTTGCTGATTACTCCAGCTTCAACTAGAAGTTCAACAGTTACTTCAGCACCGTCTTCGAACTGATTAAGTTTGTCAAGGCTGACAATCGAATAGTCTTTACGGTTGATGTTTGTGAATCCGCGTTTAGGCAGACGTTGGAATAAAGGAGTTTGACCACCTTCGAATCCAGGGCGAACACCGCCGCCGGAACGGGCGTTTTGTCCTTTATGACCTTTACCAGCTGTTTTACCGTTACCAGAACCAGTACCACGGCCAACACGGTTACGTGTTTTGCGTGACCCTTCTGCTGGTTTTAATTCATGAAGTTTCATCGGGACACCTCCTTGATATTAGAAGATCTATATTATTGTTCTTTAACTGTTAGCAAATGAGATACTTTGTTGATCATGCCGCGGATCGCTGCATTGTCATCAAGCACTACTGTTTGGTGCATTTTTTTAAGACCTAGTGTTTTAACAGTAATACGTTGGTCTTCTGGGCGACCAATCACACTGCGAGTGAGGGTAATCGCTAATTTGTTTGCCATCATGTTTCCCTCCTTATCCTAACAATTCTTCAACCGACTTGCCACGTAGCTTCGCAACTTCATCAGCGCGTTTAAGTTCTGTTAATCCAGAAATTGTAGCACGGATCATGTTAATTGGAGTGTTAGAACCTAGTGATTTAGAAAGGATGTCACTAACTCCTGCTAATTCTAGTACTGCACGAACAGGACCACCAGCGATAACACCAGTACCTTCAGATGCAGGTTTTAAAAGGATGTTTCCAGCACCGAATCTGCCGATGACTTGGTGAGGAATAGTAGTACCAACCATAGGTACTTCAACAAGGTTTTTCTTAGCGTCTTCGATCGCTTTGCGAATCGCTTCCGGAACTTCCTGTGCTTTACCAGTACCGAAACCTACATGACCGTTTTTGTCGCCGACAACTACTAATGCAGCAAAGCGGAAACGACGTCCACCTTTTACTACTTTAGCTACACGGTTTACTGTAACAACGCGTTCTTCAAGCTCTAATTTGTTTGGTTCAATACGACCCATTCTCTGTGTCCCTCCTTTTTTTATTAAAATTCTAGACCAGCTTCGCGAGCAGCTTCAGCCAAAGCCTTAACACGGCCGTGGTATAAGTAACCCCCGCGGTCAAATACAACAGATTTAACGCCTTTTTCGATTGCACGTTTAGCAACTAATTCGCCAACTTTAGCAGCAGCTTCAGCGTTGCTTTTTGCATCAAGAGCAAGGTCTTTATCTAATGTTGAAGCACTTGCAATTGTCACTGATTGAGCATCGTCAATTACTTGTGCGTAGATGTGCTGATTAGAACGAAATACGTTTAAACGAGGACGAGCAGTTGTACCAGATAATTTTGCGCGGACACGTCCGTGTCTTTTCTTACGCACAACGTTTTTGTCAAGTTTCGTAATCATCCAGGTCACTCCTTTCTTATCATCTAAGCGATATTACTTCGCTGTTTTACCTTCTTTACGACGTACATATTCACCTTCGTAGCGGATACCTTTGCCTTTGTAAGGCTCTGGCGGACGAGTAGCGCGGATGTTAGAAGCAACAGCTCCAACACGCTCTTTGTCTGTACCTTTTACAATTACTTTTGTATTTGAAGGCACTTCAATTTCGATTCCTTGTTCAGGAACGATTTCTACAGGATGTGAGTATCCAACAGCAAGAACTAGCTTGTTGCCTGATTTAGTAGCACGGTAACCGACACCTACTAATTCAAGACCTTTTTCAAATCCTTTAGAAACGCCCTCAACCATGTTTCCAAGAAGGCTGCGAGTTGTACCGTGAAGAGCACGATGTTCTTTTTGATCAGAAGGACGTGTCACTGTAAGTACGTTGTCTTCAACCTTAATGTTGATATCAGAGTTAAAAGTACGAGTTAATTCACCTTTAGGTCCTTTAACAGTTACTGTGCTTCCGTCGATCGCAACTGTTACGCCAGCAGGGATTTCAAGTGGTTTTTTACCAATACGAGACATTCATGTACACCTCCATTCTTTTTTCAGGTTATTACCAAACGTATGCCAGAACTTCTCCGCCAGCTTGTTTCGCGCGGGCTTCTTTGTCTGTTAGGACTCCTTGAGAAGTAGATACGATTGCGATTCCTAAACCGTTAAGTACGCGAGGTACTTCGTTAGCTTTAGCGTATACGCGCAATCCTGGTTTACTGATGCGTTTCAGGCCAGTGATAACACGCTCGTTGTTTGATCCGTATTTAAGGAAAATACGAATGATACCTTGTTTGTTATCTTCTACATATTCAACATCACGAACGAAACCTTCACGCTTAAGGATTTCAGCGATCTCTTTTTTCGCTTTCGATGCAGGAATTTCTAATTTTTCATGACGAACCATATTCGCGTTGCGAATACGAGTAAGCATATCTGCAATTGGATCTGTCATTACCATATCAAAATTACCTCCTTCCCGATTATGGGGTATTACCAGCTAGCTTTTTTAACGCCTGGAATTTGACCTTTATATGCGAGTTCACGGAAACAAATACGGCAAAGTTTAAATTTGCGGAGAACTGAATGTGGACGACCACAACGTTCGCAGCGAGTGTACTCTTGTACTTTAAACTTTTGAGTGCGTTTTTGTTTCGCAATCATTGACTTTTTAGCCACGTTTTCGCCTCCCTATTTCGATTATTTTTGGAATGGCATACCGAACTGAGTAAGAAGCTCACGAGATTCTTCATCAGTGTTAGCAGTTGTAACGATAACGATGTCCATACCACGAACTTTTGATACTTTATCATAATCAATTTCAGGGAAGATTAATTGTTCTTTAACACCAAGAGTGTAGTTGCCGCGTCCGTCAAAAGACTTTTTAGAGATACCGCGGAAGTCACGTACACGTGGTAATGATACAGAAACTAATTTATCTAGGAATTCATACATGCGCTCGCCGCGAAGAGTTACTTTCGCACCGATAGGCATACCTTCACGCAGACGGAATCCTGCAATTGATTTTTTAGCTTTTGTGATAACCGGCTTTTGACCTGAGATTGTAGTTAACTCTTCTACAGCTGTATCAAGAGCTTTAGAGTTAGATACTGCGTCACCAACACCCATGTTGATTACGATCTTCTCAAGCTTTGGAACTTGCATCACTGATTTATAGTTGAACTTGCTCATTAAAGCAGGTGTAATTTCTTTTTGATACTTTTCTTTAAGGCGGTTCATGCGAGGACCTCCCTTCCTTATTTACTATTTATCTAAAGTTTCACCAGATTTTTTCGCAACACGTACCTTTTTGCCATCAACCACTTTGAAACCAACACGAGTTGGCTCACCTGATTTAGGATCAAGTGGCATAACATTTGATACATGGATAGGTGCCTCCTGGCTGATAATTCCGCCCTGAGGGTTTAATTGAGAAGGTTTTGAATGCTTCTTCATAATGTTGATGCCTTCAACAAGCACGCGATCTTTCTTAGGGAAAGCAGCAAGTACAGTACCCTGTTTGCCTTTATCTTTACCTGAGATCACTACTACTTTATCACCTTTTTTTACATGCATCCTAGTCGCACCTCCTTAGTAAGGCTATCTATTTTCGATTTATAATACTTCTGGAGCAAGAGAAACAATTTTCATGAAGTTGCCTTCACGCAATTCACGTGCAACTGGTCCAAAGATACGAGTTCCGCGAGGGCTCTTGTCATCTTTAATGATTACACATGCGTTTTCGTCGAAACGGATGTAAGATCCGTCCTGACGGCGAGCGCCGCTCTTTGTGCGAACGATTACTGCTTTAACAACGTCACCTTTTTTAACAACGCCTCCTGGTGTTGCTTGTTTGACCGTACAAACAATTACATCACCAATATTAGCAGTTTTACGTCCAGATCCGCCAAGAACTTTAATAGTAAGAACTTCACGAGCACCAGAGTTGTCAGCAACTTTTAAACGGGATTCTTGTTGAATCATTTACGTTACCTCCCTTCGGAAATATAATCCGAACAATATTAGATAATAACAGCTTCTTCAACAATTTCAACTAGACGGAAACGTTTAGTAGCTGATAATGGGCGAGTTTCCATGATTTTAACCACATCGCCGATTTTAGCTTGGTTGTTTTCATCATGAGCTTTGAACTTTTTGGAATATTTAACACGCTTGCCGTATAAAGAATGCTTCTTATACGTTTCAACAAGAACAGTGATCGTTTTATCCATTTTATCAGAAACTACACGTCCAGTGTAGACTTTGCGCTGGTTGTTGCGTTCAGTCATTCTGCAACCTCCTCTCAGGATTATCGATTATTAGCAGCGATCTCTCTTTCAGTGATCACAGTTTTCATACGAGCGATCGATTTACGTACTTCACGAATGCGAGCAGTGTTTTCAAGTTGTCCAGTCGCCAATTGAAAGCGAAGGTTGAACAGCTCTTCCTTCAGTGATTTTACTTTTTGTTCAATTTCAGCAGTGGTAAGATCACGAATTTCATTAGCTCTCATTTGATTCACCACCAATTTCCTCGCGTTTAACGAATTTTGTTTTGATTGGCAATTTGTGAGATGCAAGACGCAATGCTTCGCGTGCTACTTCTTCTGATACACCAGCAATTTCAAACATTACTTTTCCTGGTTTTACAACTGCCACCCAGCCTTCAGGAGCACCTTTACCGGATCCCATGCGGACCTCTAGAGGTTTAGCCGTGTAAGGCTTAGAAGGGAAAATTTTGATCCAGACTTTACCGCCACGTTTCATGTAACGAGTCATAGCAATACGAGCTGCCTCAATTTGACGATTTGTAATCCAAGAAGCTTCTAGAGCTTGAATGCCGTATTCACCGAAGTGAACTTCTGTACCGCCTTTAGCACGACCGCGCATTTTTCCACGGTGTTCTCTGCGATATTTAACGCGTTTTGGCAACAACATAATTATTTTCCTCCTTCCTCTTTTTTCTTCTTAGTAGGAAGAACCTCTCCACGATAGATCCAAACTTTAACGCCTAATTTACCATAAGTAGTGTCAGCTTCAGCTGTACCATAGTCAATATCAGCACGAAGTGTGTGAAGTGGAACTGTTCCTTCACTGTAGCTTTCAGAACGAGCGATATCAGCGCCGCCAAGACGACCAGATACCATTGTTTTGATTCCTTGTGCACCTGCGCGCATAGCACGTTGGATTGTTTGCTTTTGAGCACGACGGAATGAAATACGATTTTCAAGTTGACGAGCGATGTTGTCAGCTACTAGTTTAGCATCAAGATCAGCTCTCTTGATTTCAAGAATGTTGATGTGTACACGCTTGCCAGTTAGTGAGTTAAGAGCTTTACGAAGTGCTTCAACTTCAGTACCGCCTTTACCGATAACCATACCTGGCTTAGCAGTGTGGATCGTAATGTTCACGCGATTAGCAGCACGCTCGATTTCAATCTTTGAAACAGATGCATCGCTTAAACGCTGATTGATATATTCACGAACTTTGATGTCTTCGTGCAGAAGATTAGCATAATCTTTGCCAGCGAACCATTTAGATTCCCAATCACGGATAACACCAATGCGAAGACCGACTGGATTTACCTTTTGACCCACGGATTATCCCTCCTTCTTTTCTGATACAACGATTGTAATGTGGCTTGTGCGTTTGTTGATGGCACTCGCACGGCCCATTGCGCGTGGACGGAAACGTTTTAGAGTTGGACCTTCGCCTACATAAGCTTCAGTTACAACCAAGTTGTTAATGTCCATTTCATAGTTGTGCTCTGCGTTTGCCACAGCAGATTTTAGAACTTTTTCAATAATTGGAGAAGCAGTTTTAGGTGTGTGGCGAAGAATCGCTACCGCTTCACCGATTTGCTTTCCTCGGATAAGATCAATTACTAAACGAGCTTTACGAGGAGCAATACGTACTGTTCTTGCAACGGCTTTAGCTTGCATTTAAAAGCCTCCTCTCATTAGCGTCTTGTTTTTTTGTCGTCAGCTGCATGGCCTTTATACGTACGTGTTGGAGCAAACTCACCGAGTTTGTGTCCTACCATATCTTCAGTAACGTATACAGGAACATGCTTGCGACCGTCATATACAGCGATCGTTTGACCGATGAATTGCGGGAAAATAGTAGAACGGCGAGACCAAGTTTTGATCACTTGTTTTTTCTCTGACTCGTTTAACTTTTCAACTTTCTTGAATAAATGCTCATCTACGAATGGTCCTTTTTTCAAGCTACGGCCCATACTTGTACCTCCCTTCGCGATTGCGCTACGGTTCCTTCGAACCGTAGAACCATCACGTTATTTTTTACGACGACGTACGATGAATTTATCGGACTTGTTTGTCTTCTTGCGAGTTTTGTAACCAAGAGTTGGTTTACCCCAAGGAGTCATTGGAGACTTACGTCCGATTGGAGCACGACCTTCACCACCACCGTGCGGGTGATCGTTAGGGTTCATTACAGAACCACGAACTGTAGGTCTGATACCTAACCAGCGAGAGCGTCCAGCTTTACCGATGTTGATAAGTTCATGCTGCTCGTTTCCTACTTGACCAACAGTAGCGCGGCAAGTAGCAAGGATCATGCGAACCTCACCAGAATTCAAACGAACAAGAACGTATTTGCCTTCTTTACCAAGAACCTGTGCAGAAGTACCAGCAGAACGTACTAATTGTCCGCCTTTGCCTGGTTTAAGTTCGATGTTGTGAATAACTGTACCTACAGGGATATTTTGAAGTGGAAGTGCATTTCCTACTTTAATATCAGCCTCTGGTCCAGAAACAACTTGTAAACCTACTTCAAGGTTTTTTGGAGCAAGGATATATCTTTTCTCACCATCTGCATAGTGGATAAGTGCAATGTTTGCAGAACGGTTCGGATCATACTCGATTGTAGCAACGCGTCCTGGTATACCATCTTTATCGCGTTTGAAGTCGATAATACGGTATTGACGTTTGTGACCGCCGCCTTGATGACGTACAGTAATTTTACCTTGGTTGTTACGACCGCCTTTTCTGTGTACAGGCGCAAGTAATGACTTTTCCGGTTTGTCTGTAGTAATCTCAGCGAAATCAGAAACAGTCATGCCGCGACGACCATTTGAGGTTGGTTTGTACTTTTTAATCGCCATCTCGTTTCCCTCCTATCTTAAATAATGAATTAGACTTCGAATAATTCGATTTCTTTGCTGTCAGCTGTTAGTTTAACAACTGCTTTTTTGCGTTTATTAGTAAGACCTGTGTAACGACCTACACGCTTATATTTGCCTTTGTAGTTAAGAACGTTAACTTTCTCCACTTTTACGCCAAAGATTGCTTCAATAGCATCTTTCACTTGAGTTTTGTTAGCACGAACGTCAACTTCAAACGTGTACTTTTTCTCAGTCATTAAGTCCGTTGAAAGTTCAGTGATTACGGGGCGCTTAATAATATCACGAGGATCTTTCATTATGCAAGCACCTCCTCTACTTTTTGCACCGCTGCTTTCGTAATAACAAGCTTTTCATGGTTAAGTACATCAAGTACATTAATAGAATTAGCTTCAAGAACTGTAATGCCAGGGATGTTACGTGCAGATAGTGCAACAGATTCGTTCACATCAGCAGTAACGATCAATGCTTTCTTTTCAATTGAAAGTCCTGCAAGTAGAGCAGTCATTTCTTTTGTTTTAGGAGCATTCATTAGAAGATCTTCTAATACTAGAATGTTGTTCTCTTGTACCTTTGTAGATAAAGCTGATTTGATCGCTAAGCGGCGAACTTTTTTAGGTAATTTGTAAGCATAGCTGCGTGGTGTTGGACCGAATACGATACCACCGCCGCGCCATTGTGGTGAGCGGATAGATCCTTGACGAGCGCGTCCAGTACCTTTTTGGCGCCAAGGCTTGCGACCTCCGCCTCTAACTTCTGAACGATTCTTTACTTTGTGGTTTCCTTGACGCAAAGAAGCTCTTTGCATGATAACCGCATCAAATAAAACGTGCTGATTAGGTTCGATACCAAATACAGAATCATTTAGTTCGATTTCACCAACGTTTGATCCGCTTTGGTTTAATAATGCTACTTTCGGCATTATCGAATTCCTCCTTTCTTAGAAAAATTAGTTAGATTTAACAGCCTTTTTCACTGTGATTAGTGATTTTTTAGGACCAGGTACGTTACCTTTGATCAATAGAAGGTTACGCTCAGCGTCAACTTTCACGATCTCAAGGTTTTGAACAGTTACTTGCTCTCCACCCATGCGGCCTGGCAATAATTTGTTTTTGAATACTCGGTTAGGAGCAACAGGACCCATTGAACCTGGGCGACGGTGGTAACGAGAACCATGTGACATAGGTCCGCGAGATTGGTTATGGCGCTTGATAGAGCCTTGGAAACCTTTACCCTTTGAGATTCCTGTTACATCTACTGTATCTCCAGCAGAGAAAATATCAACTTTGACTTCCTGACCAACTTCATACTCACCAGCTTCTCCGCGGAACTCCCTTACGAAGCGCTTAGGTGCAGTATTAGCTTTTGCAACGTGTCCTTTTGCAGGCTTGTTAGAAAGCTTTTCACGTTTGTTTGAGAAACCAACTTGAACAGCAGCATAGCCGTCGCTTTCAACAGTCTTGATTTGAAGAACTACGTTTTCAGCAGCCTCAATTACTGTTACCGGGATAAGATCACCTTTTTCAGTAAACACTTGAGTCATACCGATTTTTTTACCTAAGATTCCTTTGGTCATTAGTCACACCTCCTATAATGTTATAAAATCTATTTTTTGAAATTAAAGTTTGATTTCAATGTCAACGCCTGATGGCAGGTCTAATCTCATCAATGCATCAACAGTTTGTGGTGTTGGGTTGATGATATCGATTAAACGTTTGTGTGTGCGCATTTCGAACTGCTCACGTGAATCTTTGTATTTGTGTACCGCACGAAGAATCGTGTAAATCGATTTTTCAGTTGGCAACGGGATCGGACCAGAAACGTTAGCACCTGAACGTTTTGCTGTTTCAACGATCTTTTCAGCAGATTGATCAAGAATTCTGTGATCATATGCTTTTAAACGAATACGAATTTTTTGTTTTGCCATTATTTTCCCTCCTTTTCGCCTACTTTTAAAATAGACTTTCTCCGTAGAAATTTTCCGTACACTCGCCATGGCAAAGCGGCCGTGTGTATCGGCAACCTCCTACTTCATCGCAGTCAAAGACCAACATTGTCTATTATATAGAAATTTTGCGCCCAATGCAAGATAAAAATTATGTTTTTACTTTCTTGCGCACTTTTCCTATTATACATACATCAACAGGTAAAAACAAGGGGGATCAGCAGCTGGAAAAGTTTTCGTTTTTTAAGCTCAAATCATTTCTACTATATATAGAAGAAACAAAAAAAGACGAGCACGAATGCTCGTCTTCTTAAGTAGCAGGATTACTCAGTGATTGTAGCTACAACACCAGCGCCTACTGTACGACCGCCTTCACGGATTGAGAATTTAGTACCTTCTTCAATCGCGATTGGAGCGATAAGTTCAACAGTCATTTCGATGTTATCGCCAGGCATAACCATCTCAACGCCTTCTGGAAGTTGGATGATACCAGTTACGTCCGTAGTACGGAAGTAGAACTGTGGGCGGTAGTTAGAGAAGAATGGAGTGTGACGTCCACCCTCTTCTTTTGAAAGAACGTAAACTTCTGATTTAAATTTAGTGTGTGGAGTGATTGTTTTTGGCTTAGCAAGAACTTGTCCACGTTGGATGTCGTCGCGAGAAACCCCACGAAGAAGTGCACCGATGTTGTCGCCAGCTTCTGCATAGTCAAGAAGCTTACGGAACATTTCAACACCTGTTACAGTTGTTGATTTTGGCTCTTCAGTGAAGCCGATGATGTCGATAACATCTCCAACTTTAACTACTCCACGCTCAACGCGTCCAGTAGCAACTGTTCCACGGCCAGTGATTGAGAATACGTCCTCAACAGGCATCATGAATGGCTTTTCAGTGTCACGAGCTGGTGTTGGGATGTACTCGTCAACAGCGTTCATAAGCTCAACGATTTTCTCTTCCCACTCAGCTTCGCCTTCTAGAGCTTTAAGAGCAGAACCTTTGATTACTGGGATGTCATCGCCAGGGAAGTCATACTCAGAAAGAAGGTCGCGTACTTCCATTTCAACTAGCTCAAGAAGCTCTTCGTCGTCTACCATGTCGCATTTGTTCATGAATACTACAAGGTAAGGTACACCTACTTGACGAGAAAGAAGGATGTGCTCACGAGTTTGTGGCATTGGGCCGTCAGAAGCAGAAACAACTAGGATTCCGCCGTCCATTTGTGCAGCACCAGTGATCATGTTTTTAACATAGTCAGCATGTCCTGGGCAGTCAACGTGTGCATAGTGACGAGTGTCAGTTTCGTACTCAACGTGTGCAGTTGAGATTGTGATTCCGCGCTCGCGCTCTTCAGGAGCAGCATCGATCATGTCGTATGCCATTGCAGCACCTTTACCGCTACGTTTTGCAAGTACAGTTGTAATTGCAGCTGTTAGAGTTGTTTTACCGTGGTCAACGTGTCCAATTGTACCGATATTGGCATGCGTTTTGGAACGGTCGAATTTTTCTTTACCCATTCTAAATTCCTCCTTAGAGTCATGATTGATTATATAGATTTCAGAAAGTGAACGTTGTCCACTTTCTATACATACATAAGTAGTTATACTTTAATAAAGAGTGAAAATCAATTATTCACCTTTATTTTTTTTGATAATTTCTTCAGAAATTGATTTTGGAACCTCTTCGTAGTGATCAAAGTGCATAGAGAATGTTCCGCGTCCTTGAGTGTTTGAACGAAGTGCAGTTGCATATCCAAACATTTCAGAAAGTGGTACCATAGCACGTACTACTTGAGCGTTTCCGCGAGCTTCCATGCCTTCAACGCGACCGCGGCGAGAAGTGATATCACCCATGATATCTCCCATGTACTCATCAGGGATAACTACTTCAACCTTCATAACAGGCTCAAGAATAACAGGGTTACACTTAGATACAGCGTTTTTAAGTGCCATAGATGCAGCAATTTTAAACGCCATCTCACTTGAGTCAACATCATGGTAAGAACCGTCTACTAATGATGCTTTAACATCGATTAGCGGGTAGCCTGCAAGAACACCATTTTTCATGGAGTCTTCTAAGCCTGCTCCAACCGCTGGGATGTATTCACGAGGAACAACACCGCCGACGATTTTGTTGTGGAACTCAAAGCCTTTTCCTTCTTCATTTGGTTCGAATTCGATCCAAACGTGTCCGAATTGACCGCGTCCACCGGATTGGCGTGCAAACTTACCTTCAACTTTCGCAGATCCGCGGAAAGTTTCACGGTATGCAACCTGAGGAGCACCAACGTTAGCTTCAACTTTGAATTCACGTCTCATACGGTCAACAATGATATCAAGGTGAAGTTCACCCATACCAGAGATGATCGTTTGACCTGTTTCAGTGTCAGTGTGAGCTTTGAAAGTTGGATCTTCTTCAGAAAGCTTAGATAAAGCTGTAGACATTTTGTCTTGGTCAGCTTTTGATTTTGGCTCAACTGAAAGCGAGATAACCGGCTCTGGGAATTCCATTGATTCCAAGATAACAAGGCTCTTTTCATCACATAGAGTATCACCAGTTGTAGTGTCTTTAAGACCTACAGCAGCAGCGATGTCACCAGCATATACAGTAGAGATTTCCTCACGAGAGTTAGCATGCATTTGCAGGATACGTCCTACACGCTCACGCTTGCCTTTCGTTGAGTTTTGTACGTAAGATCCAGAGTTAAGAACACCTGAATATACGCGGAAGAATGTAAGTTTCCCAACATAAGGGTCAGTCATAACTTTGAATGCAAGTGCTGAGAAAGGACCCTCATCGCTTGATTCGCGGATTACTTCTTCTTCTGTGTCAGGAGTGATACCTTTGATTGCAGGTACATCAAGAGGTGATGGCAGGTAATCAAGAACTGCGTCAAGCATTAACTGTACACCTTTGTTTTTAAATGCAGATCCGCAGATAACTGGGTAGAATTCTACATTTACTGTACCTTTACGGATTCCAGCTTTCAATTCATCGATTGTAAGCTCTTCACCCTCAAGGTATTTCATCATAAGCTCTTCGTCAAGTTCAGCAACAGCTTCTACAAGCTTGCCGCGCCACTCTTCAGCAAGATCTTTATACTCTTCAGGAATTTCTTTAGCCTCAGAACGAGTTCCAAGATCATCTTCGTAGAAGTATGCTACGTTATCTACAAGATCGATAATTCCTTCGAATTGATCTTCAGCACCGATTGGAAGCTGAATTGGATGAGCATTTGCTTCAAGACGGTCATGCAATGTTTTTACAGAGTATAAGAAATCCGCACCGATTTTATCCATTTTGTTAACGAATACTACACGCGGTACTCCGTAAGTTGTTGCCTGGCGCCATACTGTTTCAGTTTGAGGCTCAACACCTGATTGTGCATCAAGTACTGCTACAGCACCATCAAGTACACGAAGTGAACGTTCAACTTCAACTGTGAAGTCTACGTGTCCAGGTGTATCGATGATGTTTACGCGATGGCCTTTCCACTGAGCAGTTGTAGCAGCAGAAGTGATCGTGATTCCACGCTCCTGCTCCTGCTCCATCCAGTCCATTTGAGACGCACCTTCGTGTGTCTCACCAATTTTGTGAATACGTCCAGTGTAGAAAAGTACACGTTCAGTAGTCGTCGTTTTACCGGCATCGATGTGAGCCATGATGCCGATATTACGAGTTTTGTCTAAGGAGAACTCTCTTGCCATTGGGGTCTTTTCTCCTTCCTTTTATAAGGATTAGTATAGTTATTGGTTTATATTGAATCCTACCAGCGGTAGTGAGCGAATGCTTTGTTAGCTTCAGCCATTTTGTGAGTGTCTTCACGCTTCTTAACTGATGAACCAGTGTTGTTGGCAGCATCAAGAATCTCGTTAGCTAAACGCTCTTCCATCGTTTTCTCTCCGCGAAGACGAGCGTAGTTTACTAACCAGCGAAGACCAAGAGTTGTACGGCGGTCAGGGCGAACTTCAACAGGTACTTGATAGTTTGCACCACCCACACGACGAGCTCTTACCTCAAGAACTGGCATGATGTTTTTAAGTGCTTGCTCGAACACTTCAATTGCTTCTTTACCTGAACGCTCTTTCACGATGTCAAAAGCAGTGTAAAGAATAGTTTGTGCTTTACCTCTCTTACCGTCAACCATAATTCTGTTGATTAGACGACTAACAAGCTTTGAGTTGTAAAGTGGATCTGGCAATACGTCTCTTTTTGTAACAGGACCTTTACGTGGCATGTTATATCCTCCCTTCATGCAATATACTTAAGTGATATATGACTTAAGGCATTATTTTTTTGGTGCTTTTGGGCGTTTTGTACCGTATTTAGAGCGGCCTTGCATACGTTTGTCAACACCTGCAGTGTCAAGCGCACCGCGAACGATGTGGTAACGTACACCCGGTAAATCTTTTACACGTCCGCCGCGGATAAGTACAACACTGTGCTCTTGCAGGTTGTGTCCGATACCTGGAATGTAGGCAGTAACCTCGATTCCGTTAGTCAGGCGTACACGAGCGTATTTACGAAGAGCCGAGTTCGGTTTCTTCGGTGTCATTGTACCAACACGAGTACATACTCCGCGTTTTTGCGGTGATGAAGTGTTAGTCTGCTCTTTTTTGAAGCTGTTGTAACCTTTGTTCAGTGCAGGAGAAGTTGATTTTTCAACTTTGCTTACGCGTCCTTTGCGAACTAGCTGGTTAATAGTAGGCATGTTTATGTCCTCCTCTCTTAATGTTTAATACCACACATCCAGGTGGTTCATATTTGGGCAAAAACAAAGTTTTTGCAGAGAGTTTGTCACTCTTGGCAAAAACGGTTTTTAATTGATAATAGCTACAGTTACGGCTCCAACTTCTATTCCGCAAGCTTTTCCAAGCTTTTTCATAGAGTCGACCATGTGAAGGGAAATGTTCTTCTGTTCTGCAAGTTCAATGACTGGTTTCACAATCCTTGGATCTGCATCTTCAGCAACAACCAGTTCCTTTACCTGGCCAAGCTTTAGAGCTTTTACTGTTTGCTTCGTACCAACGATTACTTTATGTGCCTGCGATACTTTTTCATAAGACATATAAATACATCCTCCAAAGCAACAGGTTTTAATTAAGCACCTAGGATATACTAACATCGTAAGAGATGGATGTCAACCAGATCAGTGAAACATTTTTCTGGATTCACCCATCTCTTCTTCAGTTAGTTACTCTGCAGGTATTGTTTCACCTTCAGGCTGTGTACGCGGAATCGGATTAACGCGTCTGTAGCGCTGCATTCCTGTTCCGGCAGGTACAAGCTTACCGATGATTACATTTTCTTTCAGGCCGAGAAGTTCATCACGTTTTCCTTTGATTGCAGCATCTGTCAGGACACGAGTTGTTTCCTGGAACGATGCAGCAGACAGGAATGAATCTGTTTCAAGAGAAGCTTTCGTGATACCAAGAAGGATCGGACGTCCTGTAGCAGGGCGCTTGCCGTCAAGAAGCACTTTCTTGTTGGCATCCGTAAATTGGTGAACATCCAGCAATGTGCCCGGCAATACATCTGTATCTCCAGCATCCATTACTCTTACTTTGCGAAGCATCTGGCGAACCATTACTTCTACGTGTTTGTCACCGATCTCTACCCCTTGCATGCGGTATACTTTCTGCACTTCACGAAGCAGGTATTCCTGAACAGACGTGAGATCTGTCACCTTGAGCAATTCTTTAGGATCAATCGAACCTTCAGTCAGCTCCTGGCCGTGTCTGATCTGGTCACCTTCAGCAACTTTCAGTCTTGCATTGTAAGCAGCTGTGTACGTGCGTGTTTCAACGTCGCCTTTGATGACGATTTCCTGCTGTCTGTCGCGTACTTCATTAATCTCAACAACAACACCGTCAATTTCGGAAATTGTCGCCTGACCTTTAGGGTTACGCGCTTCGAACAGCTCCTGAATACGAGGCAAACCTTGAGTGATGTCGTCTCCGGCAACACCGCCTGTATGGAACGTACGCATTGTAAGCTGAGTTCCCGGCTCACCGATTGACTGGGCAGCGATGATACCGACTGCTTCTCCCACTTCAACTTCTGTTCCGGTAGCAAGATTGCGTCCATAGCATTTTTTACATACGCCGTGGCGTGTGTTACACGTAAATGCAGAACGGATCCAGACTTCCTCAATACCAAGTTCCACAATTGTATGAGCAAGATCTTCTGTAATCAGATCATTTTCCTCAACAATCACTTCACCTGTTTCAGGATGTTTCAGCGTTTTGCGAGCATAGCGTCCGATAAGGCGCTCTTCAAGATGCTCGATAATTTCTGTTCCTTCTTTAATTGAACGTGTCAGAATTCCGCGGTCAGTTCCGCAGTCTTCATCACGGATGATAACATCCTGGGCAACGTCAACAAGACGTCTTGTCAAGTAACCTGAGTCAGCTGTCTTAAGGGCTGTATCCGCAAGACCTTTACGGGCACCATGCGTAGAGATAAAGTACTCAAGAACTGTTAAGCCTTCACGGAAACTTGATTTGATCGGAAGTTCGATAATACGTCCGGCCGGGTTGGCCATCAGTCCGCGCATTCCGGCAAGCTGCGTAAAGTTAGATGCGTTACCACGGGCTCCGGAATCACTCATCATAAAGATTGGGTTGCGTTTATCCAGGGAAGCCATCAGCTTGCCTTGAATGACGTCTTTAGAAGCACTCCAGATAGAGATGACGCGTTCATAGCGCTCTTCTTCTGTAATCAGACCGCGTTTGAACTGTTTAAGAACATTATCAACTTTAGCCTGAGCTTCTTTAAGGATTTCTTCTTTCTCCCGAAGTACGATGATGTCAGACACACCAACCGTAATACCGGCTTTTGTAGAATATCTGAAACCAAGATCCTTCATGCGGTCAAGCATTTTGGATGTTTCGGTAATGTGGAATTTCTTAAAGATTTCAGCAATGATCTTACCAAGAATTCCTTTTTTGAACGGAGAAATAACCTCCTGGCTCTGGATGAATTCTTTGACATTCACATTTGCATCAATAAAGAACTTTTCCGGTGTTTCATCTTCAATGTTGCTCTTCGTCGGTTCATTCATGTACGGGAATGAAGGAGGAAGAATTTCATTGAAGATCAATTTTCCGACTGTTGTTACAAGAAGCTTTTTGCGCTGCTCATCTGTAAATGATTCATTCGGCAGAGAGCTTGCTTGAACAGCAATACGGGTATGAAGATGCACATAGCCGTTCTGATAGGCAAGAAGTGCTTCATTTGTATCTTTAAAGACCATACCTTCCCCAACAGCACCTTCGCGCTCAAGTGTCAGGTAGTAGTTTCCAAGAACCATATCCTGAGAAGGTGTAACAACCGGCTTACCATCCTTAGGATTCAGGATGTTCTGCGCTGCAAGCATAAGGATTCGGGCCTCTGCCTGAGCTTCAGCTGAAAGCGGTACGTGAACCGCCATTTGGTCACCGTCAAAGTCAGCGTTGTAAGCTGTACATACAAGAGGGTGAAGGCGGATTGCGCGTCCTTCTACAAGTGTCGGTTCGAATGCCTGAATACCAAGTCTGTGAAGAGTCGGTGCGCGGTTTAACAGCACTGGGTGCTCGCGGATAACAGACTCTAATACATCCCATACTTCAGGAGATACGCGTTCTATTTTACGCTTTGCACTTTTAATATTGTGTGCAAGGCCTTTCTCAACTAGCTCCTTCATTACGAAAGGCTTGAAAAGTTCAAGTGCCATTTCTTTAGGAAGTCCGCATTGGTACATTTTCAGGTTCGGACCTACAACGATAACCGAACGGCCTGAATAGTCAACACGTTTTCCAAGAAGGTTCTGACGGAAACGTCCCTGTTTCCCTTTCAGCATGTGTGAAAGTGATTTAAGCGGACGGTTACCCGGTCCGGTTACAGGACGGCCGCGGCGTCCGTTATCAATTAATGCATCGACCGCTTCCTGAAGCATGCGCTTTTCATTTTGAACGATGATGCTCGGAGCACCAAGGTCCAATAGACGCTTTAAGCGGTTGTTGCGGTTAATAACACGGCGGTAAAGGTCATTCAAGTCAGACGTTGCAAAACGTCCGCCGTCAAGCTGAACCATCGGGCGCAGCTCAGGAGGAATAACCGGAAGCACATCAAGGATCATCCATGATGGCTCATTTCCTGAATTACGGAATGCTTCAAGCACTTCAAGTCGCTTGATGGCACGTGTTCTGCGCTGTCCCTGTGACGTTTTAAGCTCTTCTTTAAGCTGGTCTACCTCTTTATCAAGGTCAATGTCTGAAAGAAGCTTTTTGATCGCTTCTGCTCCCATTGCAGCCTGGAACGATGAGCTGTATTTGTCACGGTAAGCACGATATTCCTTCTCGGAAAGAAGCTGTTTCTTTTCAAGAGGTGTATCGCCGGTTTCCGTTACGACGTAAGAAGCAAAATAGATAACTTCTTCGAGAGCACGAGGTGACATGTCAAGAACAAGTCCCATGCGGCTCGGGATTCCTTTGAAATACCAAATGTGTGAGACTGGGGCAGCAAGCTCAATGTGCCCCATACGCTCACGGCGAACCTTTGCACGAGTCACTTCGACTCCGCATCGGTCACAGACTACGCCTTTATAGCGTACTCGTTTGTATTTTCCGCAATGACATTCCCAGTCCTTTGTAGGACCGAAAATGCGCTCACAGAATAACCCGTCTTTTTCTGGTTTTAACGTACGATAGTTAATCGTTTCTGGTTTCTTCACTTCACCGAATGACCACGAGCGGATTTTATCGGGTGATGCGAGACCGATGTTCATATACTCAAAGTTATTTACATCTAGCAAGGGGCCTACCTCCCTTTTCGTCTTCAGGTTTTACCCTTATTGCTTACTATTCTTTCGTAACTGCGTCTTTTTCTTTTTCCATTGCTGCTGATGAAAGATCATCCGGCTGATCATTCAGGGATAAGCCTTCTGACTGCTGTCCTTCTTCATCGTCTTCAAGATCTCTCATTTCGATTTCCTGTTCATCGCCTGAAAGAATCTTAACGTCCATACCTAAACTTTGAAGTTCTTTGATCAATACTTTGAATGACTCTGGAACTCCCGGCTCCGGTACATTTTCGCCTTTGACAATCGCCTCATACGTTTTAACACGTCCGACAACGTCATCTGACTTAACAGTAAGAATTTCCTGAAGAGTATAAGCAGCGCCATAAGCTTCAAGCGCCCATACTTCCATCTCTCCGAAACGCTGTCCGCCGAACTGGGCTTTACCGCCAAGAGGCTGTTGCGTAACAAGTGAGTATGGACCTGTTGAACGGGCATGTAATTTATCGTCTACCATGTGGGCAAGTTTGATCATGTACATGATTCCAACTGATACACGGTTATCAAACGGTTCACCTGTACGGCCGTCGTAAAGGACGGTTTTGGCATCTCGCGCCATACCGGCTTCTTCAAGTGTTGACCATACATCTTCTTCACGGGCGCCATCAAATACCGGGGATGCTACATGCATGCCTAGTTTGCGCGCTGCCATTCCAAGATGAAGCTCAAGCACCTGACCGATGTTCATACGGGATGGTACACCAAGCGGGTTAAGCATGATATCAACCGGAGTTCCGTCTGGAAGATAAGGCATATCTTCTTCAGGAAGGATTCTTGAGATAACCCCTTTGTTACCATGTCGTCCGGCCATTTTATCGCCTTCAGAAATTTTACGCTTCTGAACGATATATGCGCGGACTAGCTGGTTTACGCCAGGAGGAAGCTCATCGCCGTCTTCGCGGTTGAATACTTTTACATCAAGAACGATTCCGCCGCCTCCGTGAGGAACACGAAGGGAAGTATCGCGGACTTCTCTTGCTTTTTCACCGAATATTGCATGAAGCAGACGTTCCTCGGCTGTAAGTTCCGTAACCCCTTTAGGTGTTACTTTACCAACAAGCAGGTCTCCGTCTTTTACTTCTGCACCGACACGGATAATACCGCGGTCATCAAGATTGCGAAGGGCATCTTCCCCTACGTTCGGGATGTCGCGCGTAATTTCTTCCGGTCCAAGCTTTGTATCACGGGACTCTGATTCATATTCTTCAATATGAATAGACGTGTATACATCATCTTTTACAAGACGTCTGCTCATGATGATGGCATCTTCATAGTTGTAGCCGTCCCATGTCATGAATGCAACCATTACGTTGCGTCCAAGTGCAAGTTCGCCCAGTTCCATTGAAGGTCCGTCAGCAAGGATTTCGCCTTTTACAACTTCATCGCCAACACTTACAATCGGACGCTGGTTGTAGCACGTACCTTGGTTAGAACGGATGAACTTCAGAAGGCTGTACTTATCAAGGTTGCCTTTTGTTTTAACGCCGTCCACATCTTCATAGCGGCGCACCCAGATGTTTTTAGCTTCAACTTTCTCAACAACACCAGGGAATTTACAGATTACAGCAGCACCCGAATCTTTTCCTGATACATACTCCATGCCTGTTCCGACAATTGGAGATTCAGGATTCATAAGCGGAACTGCCTGACGCTGCATGTTCGCTCCCATGAGGGCACGGTTGGAGTCATCGTTTTCAAGGAACGGAATACATGCTGTCGCTGCAGATACAACCTGCTTTGGAGATACATCCATGTAGTCCATTCTGTCACGTGACATGACCGTGTTTTCACCGCGGAAACGGGAAACGATATCTTCATCAAGGAAAGAGCCGTCATCAGCAAGGCGTGCGTTCGCCTGTGCGACTACATAGTTATCCTCTTCATCTGCTGTCAGATAATCAATTCGTGCAGTTACTTTGCCGGTCTCCGGGTCTACGCGTCTGTACGGCGTTTCAATGAAACCGAAACGGTTTACTTTTGCATACGAAGACAGAGAGTTGATCAGACCGATGTTCGGTCCCTCAGGAGTTTCGATCGGACACATGCGGCCGTAGTGAGAGTAGTGAACGTCACGGACTTCAAAGCCTGCGCGCTCACGCGTCAAACCACCGGGTCCAAGTGCAGAAAGACGGCGTTTATGCGTTAATTCAGCAAGCGGATTCGTCTGATCCATGAACTGGGAAAGCTGTGAGCTTCCGAAGAACTCTTTAATGGATGCAATAACAGGACGAATGTTAATAAGCTGCTGAGGTGTAATTGTATTTGTATCCTGAATCGACATTCTCTCGCGGACAACACGCTCCATACGGGAAAGTCCGATTCGGAATTGGTTTTGAAGGAGTTCTCCTACAGAACGAAGACGGCGGTTTCCAAGATGGTCGATGTCGTCTGTATCCCCAACTCCATGCAGCAGGTTGAAGAAGTAGCTGATAGAAGAAAGGATATCTGCAGGCGTGATATTTTTCACATTTTCTTCAACATAAGCATTGCTGATTACGTTAATGACTTTTTCGCCTTCTTGATCGATTGGAGCATAGATTTTAACGGACTGAAGCGTCACATCTTCTTCTACTACTCCGCCTGATGGCGTGATGGTTTTAAAGCCGACGCCGCTCTCAAGGTTCGGAATGATCCGGTCAAGTGTGCGTCTATCAATTAACGTATCTTTTTCTGCAATGATTTCGCCAGTTTCAGGGTCTACTAAGGTTTCAGCAAGACGCTGGTTGAAAAGGCGGTTTTTAATGTGAAGCTTTTTATTGATTTTGTAGCGTCCGACACTCGCAAGGTCATAGCGCTTCGGATCAAAGAAACGGGAATCCAGAAGGCTTTTTGCATTGTCGACAGTCGGCGGCTCGCCCGGGCGCAGACGCTCGTAGATTTCAAGAAGAGCTTTCTCTGTGCTCTCTGTGTTGTCTTTATCAAGCGTATTGCGAAGGTATTCGTTTTCTCCGAAAAGATCAACGATTTCCTGATCAGAACCAAAGCCGAGAGCGCGCAAAAGAACCGTTACCGGCAGTTTCCGAGTGCGATCAATGCGCACATATGCAACATCTTTAGCATCTGTTTCGTACTCTAACCAGGCACCACGGTTTGGAATAACAGTAGCAGTAAAGCCTTTTTTACCATTTTTATCGACTTTTCCGCTGTAATAAACACTTGGTGAACGAACAAGCTGTGATACGATAACGCGCTCGGCGCCGTTGATCACGAACGTGCCTGTCTCAGTCATCAATGGGAAGTCACCCATGAATACATCCTGATCTTTCACTTCACCAGTTTCTTTGTTAATTAAACGCACCTTTACACGAAGCGGTGCAGAATAGGTAACATCGCGCTCTTTGGATTCCTCTACTGAATATTTAGGATCACCTAAACTGTAATCGATAAATTCCAGCGAGAGGTTACCAGTGAAGTCCTCAATTGGAGAGATGTCCGTGAACATTTCTCTGAGGCCCTCATCAAGAAACCACTGATAGGAAGCGGTTTGAATCTCGATAAGGTTTGGTAATTCTAACACTTCACTAATGCGTGCATAACTTCTGCGTTGGCGGTGTCGTCCATACTGAACTAGTTGACCTGTCAACTGCTTCACCCCTCAAATCAAGCGTAATAGAACTTGTAATATGTATCCGCAAATGAATCTAGCAGCTGCCAATACACATACAAGGAGAAAACAAAAATAAAAAGGTCTCTATAATTAGAAAACCACTTTTGTCAAACGTGCTATTGATTTTAACATCTTTTCCATTTGTCCTATATTTATACATTTCAATCAAAAAAATAGAGACTCCTGGAATATATATATTGGCATTTTATAATGTTAACATAGGCAAAAATTCGAGTCAATCTTTTTCTGCCCTGATAATATAGTAGCCTTTATCCTTTTTGACTGCAGCGACATCTTTAAACATTTCAGAAAGCTTGGCCATAGCAGACGGGGCACCTTGCTTTTTCTGAATAACCACCCATAGCTCTCCTCCCGGACAAAGAGAATGATAGCTTTTTTCAAAAATCTCGTGCACTGTTTTTTTCCCGGCACGGATTGGCGGGTTGGTAAGGATAGCCGCGTATTTTTTTGAAGGATCAACATTTTCAAAAAGATTGCTTGTGCGGATACGGACATTTTTGACACCGTTCGCCTCTGCATTTTCTTTTGCAAGCTGGACTGCTCTTTCATTGATGTCAATCATATCAACTGTGCGGTCGCCGAACTCCTTCGCAAGTGCAATTCCAATCGGCCCGTAGCCGCAGCCGACATCAAGCAGATCACCATCTGTTTTTGGCAGAGCAAATGTATTGATCAGCAGTCTTGATCCAAAGTCCACTTCGTTTTTGGAAAATACGCCGCGATCGCTTTGAAAATGAAAGGAATTCCCTCTTAACGTATATGTCCATGACTTACGGTCACTCAAAGCTTCCGGCTGCTGTGAATAGTAGTGATTTGTCATCTTTTCCCCTCCATGTTAAAGGAGTATACCTAAACAGGCAATCATTCATACCTGCACGTTCACATTTGGTGTCAAACGTGAAAAAAAAGCCCGCTGTTATTTCAAGCGAGCTTTGTCTTTTCAGGAATTACTTAACTTCTACAGAAGCGCCAACTTCTTCAAGTTTGCCTTTGATTTCTTCAGCTTCTTCTTTAGCGATTCCTTCTTTGATAGCTTTTGGAGTGTTATCAACTAGTTCTTTAGCTTCTTTCAAGCCAAGGCCAGTGATTTCACGTACAACTTTGATAACTTTGATTTTTTGTGCACCAGCGCTAGCAAGTACCACGTCAAATTCAGTTTGCTCAGCAGCAGCTTCGCCGCCAGCAGCGCCACCAGCCATTGCTACAGGAGCAGCTGCAGTTACGCCAAATTCTTCTTCGATTGCTTTAACTAAGTCGTTAAGTTCTAAAACAGTCATTTCTTTAACTGCTTCAATGATTTGTTCTTTAGTCATTGTATATTTCCTCCTTATAAACCTATTAGTTTTTTGTTTTGGTACGGGTCGATCAGATTAAGCTCCCTGCTCTTCCTTTTGATCTGCAACTGCTTTAGCAGCAAGTGCAAGATTGCGCATTGGAGCTTGAAGTACGCTAAGCAACATAGAAAGCAAGCCTTCGCGTGATGGAAGATCTGCAAGAGCTTTAATTTGCTCTACTGTCGCAATGTTTCCTTCGATTACACCTGCTTTGATTTCTAACGCGTCATGCTTTTTAGCAAAGTCGTTAAGAATCTTAGCCGGAGCAACTACGTCGTCGTTACTGAATGCAATTGCATTTGGGCCTGTAAGGGCGTCATTAAGACCAGTAAGTTCAACATTTTCAACTGCGCGGCGAGTCATTGTGTTTTTGTAAACTTTGAACTCGATGCCAGCATCACGAAGAGTTTTACGAAGTTCTGTCACTTCTGCAACTGTTAAACCGCGGTAGTCAACAACGATTGTCGTTTTGCTCTCGCGAAACTTAGCCGTAATGTCTTCTACGATGGATTTTTTTGTATCGATAGCGCTGCTCATTGGTACACCTCCTGTAAGAATTAAGATTCCGCACTTATACCGTTCGGTTTCTTTCTTATCAAAAGAAATGCCTCCACGTCAGACATGGAGGCAGTATATATACAAGCGATCTAATTACTAGTTCACATATATACACCTCGGCAGGAAATTAAGCATGGGTAGCACCTGCTGTCTACGGTATAAATGAAGTTATTTAGTTAAACAACATTTTTGATTATATATAAAGGTGACTGAGATGTCAACTATTATTTAATGCCGAAACTTGAAGCATCAACTTTTACGCCAGGTCCCATAGTAGAAGCAACAGCAACGTTCTTCATGTAAGTACCTTTTGCAGCAGCTGGCTTAGCTTTTAGAAGTGTTTCGAAGATTGTTGTGAAGTTCTCAACAAGCTTGCTGTCTTCGAAAGAAACTTTACCGATTGGCACGTGGATGTTTCCAGCTTTGTCAACGCGGTATTCAACTTTACCGGCTTTGATTTCTTTTACCGCTTTGTCAACGTCAAAAGAAACTGTTCCAGTTTTAGGGTTTGGCATTAAGCCTTTTGGTCCAAGGACGCGTCCAAGTTTACCAACTTCACCCATCATGTCAGGAGTAGCTACGATTACATCAAAGTCGAACCAGCCTTGCTGGATTTTGTTGATGTAGTCAGCATCGCCAACATAGTCAGCTCCGGCAGCTTCTGCTTCCTTCGCTTTTTCGCCTTTAGCGAATACAAGTACGCGCTGAGTTTTGCCCGTTCCGTTTGGAAGAACAACTGCACCGCGGATTTGCTGATCGTTTTTACGTGGATCAACGCCTAAACGGAATGCAACTTCAACTGTTGCATCAAATTTAGCTGTGTTTGTTTTCTTTACAAGTTCAATTGCATCTTGAACTCCGTAAGCTTGAGCACGGTCTACTAATTTAGCAGCTTCAACGTACTTTTTACCTCTTTTAGCCATTATAGATTTCCTCCTTAGTGGTTTTAGCGGAATAACCTCCCACGAATAAAGGTTGCGAAAAGCAACTCGCAACCCCCTAAAACAAAAACAACAATTAGTCTTCGATGACGATACCCATGCTGCGTGCAGTACCTTCAACCATACGCATAGCTGATTCAACATTAGCTGCATTTAAGTCAGGCATTTTTGTTTCAGCAATTTCACGTACTTTATCACGCTTAACTGTTGCTACTTTATTACGGTTTGGTTCACCAGAACCAGACTCAATTCCAGCTGCTTTCTTAAGCAATACTGCAGCAGGCGGAGTTTTTGTAATAAATGTAAATGAACGGTCTTCAAATACCGTAATTTCAACAGGAATGATAAGTCCAGCCTGATCAGCTGTACGAGCGTTAAACTCCTTACAGAATCCCATGATGTTAACACCAGCTTGACCCAATGCAGGACCAACCGGCGGCGCTGGATTAGCTTTACCAGCAGGAATTTGCAACTTAACCATTTTAATTACTTTTTTAGCCACGAGACACACCTCCTTAAGT
Source organism: Metabacillus indicus LMG 22858 (assembly GCF_000708755.2). Classification (GTDB taxonomy): domain Bacteria; phylum Bacillota; class Bacilli; order Bacillales; family Bacillaceae; genus Bacillus_P; species Bacillus_P indicus. Next base: position 40,822 of record NZ_JGVU02000005.1, read on the forward strand.
CCGTGATGTGGTAATAGGGTTTGTACCCTCCCACTCATGTCGTCATTCTTTATATGAATGATAGAAAATAATCAAGTTTTATGCCCCGCAAAGCGAGACATACTGACTTATGAAATATTACCACTTTTCGTTTTCGAATTCAAGTTTTTTTCTTATAATTTATCAACTTGAGAAAATTCCAGCTCAACCGGCGTTTCGCGGCCGAACATGTTGACAAGCACTTTCACTTTGCCTTTATCCTTGTCAATCTCTTCAATTGATCCGGTAAAGTTGGCAAAAGGACCGTCTATTACTTTGACAGACTCTTTTAGTTCAAAGTCGACTTCAATGCGTTTTTCTTCCATGCCCATATGCTTAAGAATTGTTACAACCTCTTCAGGAAGAAGCGGCGTCGGCTTAGAGCCCGATCCTGCTGATCCTACGAAACCTGTAACACCCGGCGTGTTGCGGACAACGTACCATGAATCGTCCGTCATGACGATCTCAACAAGCACATAGCCAGGGAAAACTTTTTTCTTTGTGACTTTCTTTTTGCCGTTTTTGAAATCTGTTTCTTCTTCTTCCGGCACGATGACACGGAAGATTTTATCCTGCATGCCCATTGATTCTACACGCTTTTCAAGATTGGCCTTAACCTTATTCTCGTAACCGGAATAAGTGTGGACTACATACCAGTTTTTCTCCATCTTCTATAGGACGATTTGTCCATTCCCTCCCTGCATATTGACTCTTATATTGCACTCTGCGGTTATTTTCTTCTGCTGACTGTTATTTTTAAACAATGAAAAAACCCGTCGAACGGGTTTTTGCGGAAAAATAATATTCTCTATTATAGCACGATTTTCTATCTATTATTCAATAAAATAAAACGAAATCAAAAACAGACGCTTTATTTTTAAGATACAAGGCGGATCAGCGATGAAATTCCGTAGTCGATGATGGCAAAAAAGACAACTGCAAAAGCTACTGTCGCAATAACTGTAATCGTATAGCGCGTCAGTTCTTTGCCTTTTGGCCAGCTCACCTTTTTCATTTCACGGGAAACATCTTTGAAAAAATTAACAATACGCTGCATGTACATTACCTCCAAGAGAATTCAGAAAGCCTGTCATAGAAATATAGAATCATGTGATGAGTGCTACTTTGTTTCACGGTGGTCCGTATGTGCGTTGCAAGCTTTACAAAATTTCTTGAATTCTAAACGCTCTTCTGTGCTTGACGTGTTTTTCATCGTTGTGTAGTTTCTGCTTCCACAGTCTGTGCAAGCCATAGATACTTTCTTACGCATTTCGACACCTTCCGCTAGTCCTGCTTTTTTCTATAAAAATGTAACACACGCTGGGAACCTTCGTCAATCTCGCCTGACAGGTTTTACAAATTGATTTCGCGCAGTTCCAGATACCTCTCAAGCTTGCGTTTTACACGCTGAAGGGCGTTATCGATTGATTTCACGTGGCGGTTAAGCTCCTCTGAGATCTCCTGATAGCTTTTGCCGTCCAGATAAAGCACGAGTACTTTCCGTTCGAGATCGCTTAACAGCTCTCCCATTTTCGTTTCTATATCATCAAATTCTTCCTGATTAATAATCAGTTCTTCCGGATCACTGACTTTAGCCCCGGATATGACATCCATAAGCGTCCGGTCAGATTCTTCATCGTAAATTGGCTTATCCAGAGAAACGTATGAGTTAAGAGGAATATGTTTTTGACGGGTAGCGGTCTTAATTGCGGTAATAATCTGGCGAGTGATGCACAGCTCTGCAAAAGCTTTGAACGATGTAAGCTTGTCCTCTCTGAAATCACGGATTGCTTTATATAATCCGATCATCCCTTCCTGGATAATATCTTCTCTGTCAGCACCTATTAAAAAATAGGATCTTGCTTTTGCTCTGACAAAATTGCGGTACTTGGTGATTAAATAATCCAGAGCATCGCTGTTCCCGTTATGAACAAGCTCAACAACCTGTTCATCCAGTAGAGCATGAAAATCTTCTTTGCTGAGTTTGCCCATGCTGAAATGTGTGTTCATGCCGATCCCCCCGACCGCACAATAGATAGAAATATTATACAGTATGCATTTTGAAAGCGTCAACAGCCTAGAAGCCGCCTCTGCGCCATTTTTCAAACAATTTCAACATATCATCTGTTATCGGAATTTTTGACTGGGGACTGTTTACTTTAATTTTCTCGACCCGCTTTTGTATTCTCTTTTCAATGGCTTCCACTTCATTCAAAAGCTCTCTTGCTGATTTGCGGAGGGCTCCCTGGCCAAAAATGGCCCATTGTTCAGTGAAATCTGATGTTGCCACATGGATCTGTGTTTTGATGTTGCTCAGAGAGATGGCTAATTTTTCGATCCTCTCATCCGCTGTTTCATTTTCTCTTGTATAGATAACTTCCACTCTGTGGTTTTTTTGTTTTTTCTCAATGCCCTTCACCTGATGGGCATCGAAAACAACAATCACTCTGTATCCGGTGTACGCTTGATATTCTGCCATTTTTTGAATAAGAACCTCTCTAGCCTCTGCGAGATTCTCTTTTTTCAATGATTGAAGATTCGCCCATGCACCGATGATGTTATATCCGTCAACAAGAAGGATATCCATTTTCTATTCTCCTAGAGGCTGACGCTTTCTGTAGACCTCATACATAAGGAGGCCTGCTGCTACTGAAGCATTTAGAGATGTGACCCGGCCAGCCATCGGCAAGTTGACCAGAAAATCACATTTTTCTTTGATGAGTCTTCCCATCCCTTTTCCTTCACTGCCTATAACGAGTCCAAGCGGCATTTTGCCGTCCATGGAACGGTAATCATCCGAGCCTTTCGCGTCTGTTCCTACAATCCACACGCCACGCTCCTTAAGCTCCTCAATTGTTCTCGCAAGGTTTGTCACTCTTGCAACCGGGATATACTCAATCGCACCTGTTGATAATTTTGCTACTGTCGTTGTCAGGCCTACCGCTCTCCGCTTCGGAATGATAATGCCGTGAGCGCCTGTTGCATCTGCCGTTCTCATGATGGAGCCGAGATTATGCGGATCCTCAATTTCATCAAGAATCAAGATAAACGGCGCTTCGCCTTTATCAGCAGCAGCCTTCAGGATATCGTCGACCTCGGCATATTCATAGGCAGCCACCTGCGCGACAACTCCCTGATGGTTCCCTTCTGCCATCTGGTCAATTTTTTTCTTCGGAACCGTTTGGATGGTGATGCCTTTTTCTTTTGCAAGCTGTGCGATCTGCTGGGCCTGTCCCTTTACTGAGTTCTCGGCCATCCAGATCTTGTATACATTGCGCGTTGATTTTAATGCTTCAATGACCGTATTGCGGCCAATAATGTATTCTTCTGCCATCCTCAATTCCTCCCTCCGTTTTCTATCAGTTCAAAAGAAGCTTCAATAATTTCCGAGAGGCGCTCTTCCCTTTTCTCAAGATGAAGATAGCCGATCAGCGCTTCAAATGCTGTGCTGTATCTGTACGTTTGAACATCTGTATTTTTTGGCACTGTGCCTGATTTTGCATTTCTGCCGCGGCGGATAATCGCCATTTCTTCTTCACTGAACGCTTCCTTTTTTGAAAGCTCGTGCAGAACGGCTGCCTGGGCTTTTGCAGAAACATAGGTCGTTGAAAGCTTATGCAGCTGGTTTGGGCGCACCTGTCCTTTGGCAAGGAGGTGATGCCTTACAAAAACCTCGTAAATGGCATCACCGATATACGCAAGCGCCAGACTGTTCATTTGTTTTGAATTTGGTACTTCCTCTAAGCGAAGCATGTTTACCCTCTTTTCCATCTCGTTCCTTGAGGCGTATCTTCAAGAATGATATTCATCTCTTTCAGTTTATCGCGGATTTCATCAGACAGCTTGAAGTTTCTGTCTTTTCTCGCCTGTATCCGCTGCTCGATCAATTCTTCAATCTCTGCGTCCAATAGATCCTGGCTGCCAAATTTGAGGCCAAGTATGGCTCCAAGCTCGTCAAATGCTGAAGTAAAGGCCAAAATGACTTCCTGCGACGTGTTTTTCTCCTGCAGGTAGTAGTTCGCCTGTCTTGAGAGCTCAAACAGCACCGAGATGGCATTTGCCGTATTAAAGTCGTCATCCATAGCTTCTGTGAATAGATTCCGCTGCTCAGAAATAATGCCAAGCCATTTTTCGTTGTCATCAGTCAGCTCGGAACTGCTTTTTGATCTGTGCTGCAGATTTGTATAAGATGTCTGCAGGCGGTCAAACGCATTCTTCGTGCTTTCAAGCAGATCAACCGAGTAATTGATTGGATGGCGGTAGTGAACAGACAGCATAAACATCCGCAAAACCTGTGGATCATGTTCTTTTATAATGTCGTGCACCAGAACGAAGTTGCCAAGTGATTTGGACATTTTCTCGTTGTTAATATTAATATACCCATTATGAAGCCAGTAGTTAGCAAACGGCTTCTCTGTCAATGCTTCTGATTGGGCGATTTCATTCTCATGGTGAGGGAATGTAAGGTCCTGTCCGCCTGCATGAATGTCAATGGTATCCCCGAAATGGTTGTGGACCATCGCAGAGCATTCGATATGCCAGCCCGGACGTCCTTTTCCCCAAGGGCTATCCCACGAAATTTCTCCCGGTTTTGCTGCTTTCCAAAGAGCAAAATCCAGGGCATCCTGTTTCTTGTCTCCCGCTTCAATTCTTGCACCCACCCGAAGCTCATCAACAGACTGATGGGAGAGTTTTCCGTAGCCTTTAAAAGCTCTCGTGCGGTAATAAACATCACCCTCAGCTTCATAGGCAAATCCTTTTTCAACGAGCGCTTCAATAAAATCAATAATAATATCCATGCTTTCTGTTACGCGCGGGTGGGCATCCGCACGGTCACATCCAAGCGCCGTCACATCTTCAAAATACGCCTCGATGAACCGTTCGGCAATCGCAGGGACTTCTTCTCCAAGCTCATTTGCCGCTTTAATCAGCTTATCGTCCACGTCTGTAAAGTTGGATACATAATTGACGTCATACCCGCTGTATTCAAGGTATTTGCGGACAGTGTCATACACAATCGCAGGACGGGCATTTCCTATATGGATATAGTTATAAACCGTTGGTCCGCACACATACATTTTTACCTTTCCCTCTTCAAGGGGCTTAAAGGTTTCTTTTTGTCTGGTTAGCGTATTGAATAACTTGATGGTCATCTTGACTCTTCCCTTCTTTCCATTGTGCGATTTCTTCTTTCAGGCTTATGAGCTCTGCCTCAAGTTCCTTGAACCTGTCTGCCACAGGATCCGGAAGATTACAGTGATCCATATCCTGATTAATCCGCTTGCCGTTTCGGATCACGACCTTGCCCGGAATGCCGACAACGGTTGAATGATCCGGCACATCACGAAGCACGACAGACCCCGCTCCGATTTTGGAATAAGCACCAACCGTGATGGAGCCAAGCACTTTAGCACCTGTCGCAATTAAAGCATTGTCCAGTATCGTCGGATGCCTTTTACCCTTCTCTTTTCCGGTTCCGCCAAGGGTAACACCCTGGAAAACCGTTACGTTATCGCCGATTTCGCACGTCTCGCCAATGACAACTCCCATGCCGTGATCGATGAAAAACCGCCTTCCGATCTTTGCACCCGGGTGAATTTCAATGCCTGTGAAGAATCTGCTTACTTGTGAAATAACTCTTGCGATAAAAAACATGTTCCGTTTGAAAAACGCATGTGCGAGCCGGTGAGCCCATATTGCATGCAGTCCTGAATAAGTAAGTATCACTTCCAGATACGATCTTGCAGCCGGATCCTGTTCAAATACGACTTCTATGTCTTCTTTCAGCATTTTAAACATTTTATTCCCCCCAAGCCTTCCCCTTATTTTGTCCTTTAATCTAATTGTGAAACAGACTATAAAAAAAGCGCCTCTGTCCTAATAGACAGAGACGCTTTGTGCGCGGTTCCACTCTGTTTAAACAGGCGGTTAAAAGCCTGTTTCAACTTTGGCTCCTTTAACGGGGAGCATCCGCTTTTATTTACTGCTTCAATATGAAGGTTCAATAAAAGACTCAAAGGTGCATTTCAAGACAGTTGTCGCATAAACCTCTTTCACCGGGCGAGGTTCTCTCTGGAATGGAAACGGCGTCTCTACTTCTCCTTCTCAACGTGTTTCAATGTATTACACATACTATATTACATTTCATGCAAAAAGTTAACTGTTCGCACTTTTTAATCTTGCTAAAATCGTTTCTTTACCAAGAAGTTCGATTGCCTGCGGCAGGTCCGGCCCATGAGTCTGGCCTGTTGTTGCCACGCGGATCGGCATAAACAGATTTTTGCCTTTATGGCCCGTTGATTTCTGCACAGCCTTCGTTGCAGCTTTAATGCCTTCAGCCGTGAACGCTTCAAGTTTACCCAGCTCTTCTGCGAATGCCGTCAGCACTTCAGGCACCTGCTCTTCGTCCAGCACATTGCGCGCTTCGCGGTTATAGGAGATTTCCTCTTTAAAGAAAAGCTCAGTCAGCTCTGTGATCTCTGCGCCATAGCTGATTTTATCCTGATGAAGGACAATCAGTTTGCGGGCCCAGTCAAGCTCTTCTGCAGATGCAGAATCAGATACTTTGCCTGCTTTTACAAGGTGCGGAAGCGTCAATTCAACAAGCTGATCCGCATCAAGCTGTTTAACATACTGATTGTTCATCCACAGCAATTTCTGTGTATCAAAAACAGCCGGCGATTTAGACAGCCTTGCAGGATCAAAGATCTCGGCAAACTGATCTTTCGTGAACATTTCTTCTTCTCCGCCCGGAGACCAGCCAAGCAGCCCGATAAAGTTGAATAGGGCCTGCGGCAGATAGCCGAGTTCTTTATACTGTTCAATAAACTGGATGATTGATTCATCCCGCTTACTGAGCTTTTTGCGGTTCTCGTTAACAATCAGCGTCATATGGCCGAAAACAGGAATGTCCCATCCGAACGCATTGAAGATCATGATTTGTTTTGGTGTATTGGAGATGTGGTCTTCTCCTCTTAGAATATGCGTCATCTTCATAAGGTGGTCATCAACCGCTACAGCAAAGTTGTAAGTCGGCGTACCGTCTTTTTTAACAATGACGTAATCGCCGATGCCGTCTGTTTCAAATGAAATCTCTTCTTTCACGATGTCATTGAACGTGATGACTTCTCCCTTTGGAACACGGAAGCGGATGCTCGGCATTCTTCCTTCAGCTTCAAGCTTCGCCTGGTCCTCAGGTGTCAGGTTTGCACATTTGCCTGAGTATTGCGGCGTCTCACCGCGCTCAGTCTGTTCTTCCCGCTCCTGCTCAAGCTCTTCTTCTGTGCAGTAGCATTTGTACGCTTTTCCTTCTGCAAGCAGCTGATCGTAATATTTTTTATAAAGATCGTTGCGCTCTGATTGTCTGTAGGGGCCGTATTCTCCGCCGGTATCAACGCTTTCGTCCCAGTCAATGCCAAGCCATTTCAAGTATCTCAGCTGGCTTTCTTCGCCGCCTGCAATGTTTCGCTTTTTATCTGTATCTTCAATACGGATAATAAACTTTCCGCCGGTATTGCGCGCATAAAGGTAATTAAACAGCGCTGTCCGGGCATTTCCGATATGTAAATGTCCAGTCGGACTTGGAGCGTATCGCACTCTTACTTCGTTTGTCATATCTGTACCTCCGTTAATCTCTAACATCTGTTCCATTTTATCATTAAAAACAGGGTGTCCAAAAGCTTGTCCGGGATTTTATTTTTTCACAATCAGAACAGAAGCCTGTGAGGCAATCCCTTCTCCGCGGCCGGTGAAGCCAAGCTGTTCGGTCGTTGTCGCCTTCACATTCACCTGGTCTGCATCAGCTTCAAGAAGTTCTGCAATCCGTTCTCTCATTTGATCAATATAGGGAGCCATCTTCGGTTTTTGGGCAATAATCGTACAATCAATGTTGCCGAGTTCATACCCCTTTTCTTTTACAAGCTGCCAGACATGCTGAAGCAGCTTCGCAGAATCAGCATCCTTAAACTCAGGGTCTGTGTCCGGAAAATGCTTTCCGATATCGCCTGCCGCGATTGCTCCAAGGCACGCGTCTGCCACTGTATGAAGCAGCACATCTGCATCAGAATGGCCGAGAAGGCCTTTTTTATATGGAATCTCAATGCCTCCAATGATAAGGGGGCGTCCCTCTGTCAGCTGGTGCACATCAAAACCCTGTCCAATTCTAAACATTCCTTATTCCCCTCTCTCACTCTCAAGTATCGCTTTAGCCATCAGCAGATCATCAGGCGTAGTCAGTTTAATATTTGTATAGTCTCCTTCAATGACTTGAACCTTGTGGCCGCTTCTCTCCATCAGGCTTGCATCATCTGTTCCAAGAAATGCTGCAGCCGATGCTTCTTTATGAGCCGCAAGAATATCAGAAAGACGAAAAGCCTGTGGGGTCTGTACGGCCCACAAGCTAGAACGTTCAACGGTTTCAATCACTTCACTGTTCAGGACACGTTTAATCGTATCCTTCACAGGGACTGCAACGGTTGCAGCTCCATCTTCATATGCTGCTTTTACGAGCTTTGAAATGACGTGTTTTTTTATGAATGGCCTTGCACCGTCATGCACGAGGACGATATCTGAGGTCGCCGCTTTCAGTCCGTTATAGACGCTGTGCTGCCTCTCATCGCCTCCGCTGACCATCTTTTTGATTTTTGTCAGGCCTGCGGCCATTTCTTCAAAAAGAGCCCGTTCATCCGGATTGATGACAAGAAGGATGCCTGTGCATGCAGGATCTTTCTCAAAAACCGTCAAGGTGTGAACGATTACCGGTTTTCCTTCAAGCTCAATAAACTGTTTGTTTTTGCCCGCTTTCATCCGTTTTCCTTGTCCAGCGGCAGGAATAATCACTTCATAGTTCATGTGCCCGCTCCCCTACAACGCTTTTTCAAGCAGCTTAGGCTTTGCGAAAATCATTCTTCCGGCAGAAGTCTGAAGAACGCTCGTCACGATGACGTCGATGTTCTTGCCGATATAGTTACGGCCCTCTTCCACAACAATCATCGTGCCGTCATCCAGGTAGGCTACGCCCTGATTGTGCTCTTTTCCATCCTTGATGACAAGAACTTTCATCTCTTCCCCAGGCAGGACCACCGGCTTGACGGCATTTGCCAGGTCGTTGATGTTCAGCACTCCGACTCCCTGAAGTTCGCACACTTTGTTTAAATTAAAGTCATTTGTGACAACTACACCTGATGTCAGCTTGGCTAGCTTCACAAGTTTGCTGTCCACTTCCTGAATTTCCTCAAAATCGCCCTCGTAAATCTCAACTTTAATTGAGAGCTCTTTTTGAATGCGGTTCAGAATATCAAGGCCTCTCCGGCCGCGGTTCCGTTTCAGGGCATCTGAAGAATCAGCGATATGCTGAAGCTCTTCCAGTACAAAATGAGGAATGACAATCGTGCCCTCCAAAAATCCGGTCTGGCAAATGTCCGCAATTCTCCCGTCAATAATGACGCTTGTATCCAGAATTTTGAGCTTCGTGCTCTCAGCTTCCGCTTCTTCTTCACCCGCTCCTTTTTTCTTTCCGATTTTTCCGGAAATCGAAAACAGGCTGATCAGTTCATCCTTGCGCTTAAATCCAACCTGAAAACCAAGGTAGCCAAGCAAAAGGGTCAGAAAAATCGGTATGATCGTGCTGAACACCTGATACTGAATGTCTTTAAACGGAATAACATTAACAATAAGAAAGGCAATTATAAGTCCGACAATCAATCCCAAACTACCGAAAAGAACATCCGTCACAGGCGCCTTTACCAATGATTCTTCCAGAAGCTTTACCCAGTTAACGACATAATCAACAAGCCAGAATGTGGCGATATAAAATAATATTGCTCCTAAAATGGCCAGAGCATATGGTGAATTAATAAAAGGTATGTCCTGCAGGCTTAACAATTTCATCAGCTGCGGCATAAAGAAAATACCCAGCGTTCCTCCAAGGAAAAGGAAAAAGATCTGCACAATTCGTTTTAACATACCCCCACCTCCTTCTCTTATCTATTATAATCACTTTCTCCCGTTTAAAACGGTGAAAACGCGAATTTCCGGAACCTGTAAACAGATTGAAATGTAATGAGAATCATATCATTTCCGAAAAATGAAAAACAAGAATAATATAACCTAAAACATGATGATTAAAACGTTTGAAGTGAAAGATTCATAAAAAGTTCGTTATATCTGACGGTCTATCAGCAGCTGCTCCTGAAGTCTGCGGAGACCTTCTTTTATCTTCTTCGCCCTTACCTCGCCAATTCCATCCACCTCATCAAGCTGTTCTACGGTTGCGCGCGTAATAAGTTTCAGATTTGAGAATTTGTTCACCAAATTTTCAATAATGACCGGCGGGAGCCTCGGGATCTTCTTGAGCACTCTGTACCCTCTCGGCATGACGAGGTCATCAGGGTTGGTGAAATGGGCCGAATAGCCGAGCAGCCGCAGAAGGACCATGTCATCCATCAGTTCTGTATTTGTCAGCACCTGAAATTGCTCAAGCACGTATTTGGGATCCAGTGTTTTATCGAAGCAATAGTCTTTAATGACAAGCGCTGCCTCTTCCTCGATATCTGAAAGCAGCTCATTCAGCTGCAGCCTGATAAGATGCCCTTCTGTGCCAAGCTCATTGATATAATTCAGGATTTCGTTTTTAATCCGCAGCACCATCTCAATCCTGTGAATCACCTGCAATAGCTCATCAAATGTGACAAGCTCTTCAAATTCGAGCGCCCCAAGGTTGATGATGGACTGGTCAAGCACCGTTCTGTACTTTTCAAGAGTCTGAATCGCCTGATTCGCTTTTGTTAAAATGACACCGATATCTCTCAGTGCGTAACGGAGTTCCCCGTAGTAGAGGGTGATGACGTTTCTTCTCTGGGAAATGGCCACCACCAGGTTGCCCGTCTGCTTTGCCACCCTCTCCGCCGTACGGTGGCGCATGCCCGTTTCACTTGAACTGATAAATGCATTCGGGACGAGCTGGGCATTTGCATAAAGAATTTTATTTCCCGAATCACTTAAAATAATGGCTCCGTCCATTTTAGCCAGTTCATATAAGTGGGCGGGAGAGAAAGCGGAGTTTATATAGAATCCGCCATCAACGAGTTCTTTTACTTTGTCGCTGAAGCCAACGACAATCAGCCCCCCTGTTTTCGCGCGCAAAACATTTTCAATGCCTGCTCTCAAGGGAGTTCCGGGCGCAATAAACTGCAGAATTTCCTTCATGCTCTTTTCGTTTGTTTTTTTCTCTTTCTCATTCACATTGCTACCCTCCCAGTGTGATTTGCAGGGCTTCTGCGACGTTTTTCACACCCACTGCCTCTATGCCATGCGGAACCGTCCAACCGCCTATATTCGCCTCTGGAATGATCGCACGCCTAAACCCGAGCTTGGCTGCTTCCATGACGCGCTGCTCAATTCTCGAAACGCGCCTTACTTCGCCTGTCAGCCCTACTTCTCCAATAATAATATCTGTTGCTTTTGAAGGCGCATCCTTAAAGCTTGAAGCGATGCTTACAGCAACTGCAAGATCAATCGCAGGCTCATCAAGCTTTACTCCGCCGGCCACTTTTAAATAGGCGTCCTGATTCTGCAGCAGCAAACCGACTCTCTTTTCAAGCACAGCCATCAGAAGCGGCACCCGGTTATGGTCGATTCCTGTTGCCATTCTTCTCGGGTTGCCAAAGCTTGTCGGCGAAATCAGCGCCTGAATCTCAACAAGCACCGGTCTTGTCCCTTCCATGGAAGCTACAACGGTAGAGCCTGCAGCCCCTTTGGAACGTTCCTCAAGGAAGATCTCGGACGGATTCAACACCTCTTCAAGCCCGCTTTCCTTCATTTCAAAAATACCCATTTCATTTGTGGACCCAAAACGGTTTTTCACTGCTCTTAGAATCCGGTACGTATGATGGCGCTCCCCTTCAAAATACAGAACAGTGTCAACCATGTGCTCAAGAATTCTCGGACCGGCAATTGAGCCTTCCTTTGTAACATGTCCGACAATGAAGATGGCAATGCCCTTCGTTTTTGCAAGTCTCATAAGTTCTGCCGTACACTCCCTTACCTGCGAGACACTTCCAGGCGCTGAGGTAATGTCACTCTGAAACACCGTCTGAATGGAATCGACAATCACAAAAGCCGGATTTGTATCATCAATCGCCTTAGAGATATATTCCATATCGGTTTCAGCAAGTACAAGCAGTTTCTCAGATTTAACACCGAGGCGGTCAGCCCTCATTTTCGTCTGCTTGACCGACTCTTCTCCCGATATGTAAAGAACATCGTTTCCATTATCGGCAAGCTGTGAGGAAACCTGAAGCAAAAGCGTTGATTTTCCAATTCCGGGGTCTCCCCCTATCAGGACAAGGGAACCTTTTACAATCCCGCTGCCGAGAACACGGTTAAATTCTTTGAGGTTGGTTTTAATGCGCGGTTCCTGAGACGTTTCAATGTTTGTGATAGGTGAAGGTTTGTTTGCGGTCTGACCCGGAGCAGAGTGTGCAAAAGCCACTCTCCTGTTTGCCGTTCCTGTTTTTACAACTTCTTCTGTCATCGTATTCCATGCTCCGCAGCCAGGGCATTTCCCCATCCATTTTGGGGACTCATATCCGCACTCAAGGCACATGAATTTCGATTTTGTTTTAGCCATACATTCTGTCCTTCCTTACTAGATTACCTTTTTAAAAAGAGAATCGGTAGATTCAGTGTGTTTGCTCTAAGAAACGAAATCGAGGCATACGTGAAAAATGTATGCCTCATGATTGTTTCGCTTCTGATGATTATTTGATTTTCTCCGTTTCAGCTTCTGAAGAACTTTTTACAGTAAATTCTCCCTCTGTCACATCGAGAACAACTTTCTGGCCTTTTTCAATTGTGCCTTTAAGCAGCTCTTCAGACAGGCGGTCTTCAACATGCTTCTGGATCGCCCTTCTCAGCGGACGGGCACCGTACTCAGGATCAAATCCTTCATCGGCAATTTTCTCCTGTGCAGCATCTGTCAGTTCAAGCACAAGGTCCTGTTCGGCAAGACGCTTCATCAGCTGATCAGCCATAAGAGTAACAATCTCTTTAATGTGTTTCTTCTCAAGAGAGTGGAACACGATAATTTCATCTATACGGTTCAGGAACTCAGGTCTGAATGCTTTTTTCAGCTCATTCATAACCTTGCCCTTCATATCCTTGTAATCCTGCGCCTCATCCTGCACGTTAAAGCCAACGTACTTGTTGCGCTTCAGTTCGCTTGCGCCGACATTCGACGTCATGATTAAAATGGTATTTCTGAAATCGACCGTTCTTCCTTTAGAATCTGTTAATCGTCCGTCTTCAAGCACCTGAAGAAGAATGTTGAAAACATCAGGGTGAGCTTTTTCAATTTCATCGAGAAGAACAACAGAATACGGCTTTCTGCGTACTTTTTCAGTCAGCTGTCCGCCTTCTTCATAACCGACATATCCCGGAGGGGAACCAACAAGTCTTGATGTGGAGTGCTTCTCCATATATTCGGACATATCAATCCGGATCATGGCATCCTCATCGCCGAAGATGGATTCTGCAAGTGCTCTTGCAAGCTCTGTTTTACCTACGCCTGTAGGGCCGAGGAAAACAAATGACCCAATCGGGCGCTTCGGATCTTTAAGCCCTGCTCTTGCGCGGCGCACAGCCTTTGCAACAGCTACAACGGCTTCATCCTGGCCAATCACGCGGTTATGAAGAATCTGCTCCATGTTCAGCAGCTTATCTGTTTCTGTCTGGGCAAGACGCGATACAGGAATTCCAGTCCAGCTCGCAACAACCATTGCGATATCATCCACTGTCACTTCCGAATTTTCCTGACCCTGTTTTTCTTTCCATGTTTTCTTCGTTTCCTCGAGCTGCTCGCGCAGACGCTGCTCTGTATCACGGAGAGAAGCCGCTTTTTCAAATTCCTGGCTTTGAACAGATGCATCTTTTTCCTTGCGCACTTCCTCAAGCTTCATTTCAAGCTCTTTTAAGTTCGGAGGAGTTGTAAACGAACGGAGGCGAACCTTCGAACCGGCTTCATCAATTAAATCGATTGCTTTATCCGGAAGGAAACGGTCTGAGATATAGCGGTCTGAAAGCTTAACCGCTGCATCAATTGCCTCATCCGTGATGGATACTCTGTGATGAGCTTCATAACGGTCGCGAAGCCCTTTTAAAATCTGGATGCTTTCATCAGCTGTCGGCTCATCAACCTGAATCGGCTGGAAGCGGCGTTCGAGCGCTGCATCCTTTTCAATATATTTGCGGTACTCATCAAGCGTAGTCGCCCCGATGCACTGAAGTTCTCCCCGTGCAAGCGACGGCTTAAGGATATTGGAAGCATCAATTGCACCTTCAGCGCCTCCTGCACCGATCAGTGTATGAAGTTCGTCGATAAACAGGATGATGTTTCCTGCCTGGCGAATTTCATCCATCACTTTTTTCAGACGGTCTTCAAATTCACCGCGGTATTTCGTACCGGCAACAACAGTACCCATATCAAGTGTCATAACACGCTTGTCGCGGAGAATCTCAGGTACCTCATTGTTCACGATCTGCTGGGCAAGGCCTTCTGCGATCGCCGTTTTACCGACACCAGGCTCCCCGATTAAAACAGGATTGTTTTTCGTTCTGCGGCTTAGAACTTCAATGACCCTTTGGATTTCTTTGCTTCGTCCAATGACAGGGTCAAGACTGCCTTCGCGAGCAATGGCCGTCAGATCGCGTGCAAGACTGTCCAGAGTCGGCGTATTGGCATTGTTCATCGATCCGCTCTGGTGGCCTGAGCCCGACTCATTGCTGCCAAGAAGCTGCAGCACTTGCTGGCGTGCTTTGTTTAAGCTTACACCGAGGTTATTAAGCACCCGCGCAGCCACACCTTCACCTTCGCGGATAAGACCTAAAAGAATGTGCTCTGTGCCTACGTATGAATGTCCAAGCTTTCTCGCTTCATCCATGGAAAGCTCAATCACCTTTTTAGCTCGGGGAGTATAGTGTATCGTCTGTGAAATTTCCTGTCCTCTGCCGATGAGGCTCTCCACTTCTTTTTGAATTTTATCTGATCCAAGGCCAAGAGCTGTCAGCGCTTTTGCAGCGATGCCCTCACCTTCTCTAACAAGACCGAGAAGAATATGCTCTGTGCCGATATTGTTATGTCCAAGACGGACGGCTTCCTCTTGTGCTAATGCAAGAACCTTCTGAGCGCGTTCAGTAAATCTTCCAAACATCATTCTTCATCATCCTCCATCCTTCTGACCATTTCAAGGTTTAGTCTTTCTCTGATTAATGAAGCCCTTCTAATGTCCCGTTCATCCGGGCGCAATGCCCCTCCGGAGTACTGCTGGAGAAATCCCGGCTGAGTCAGGATCATCAGCTCATTTAAAATATTTCTGGAAATATCTTTGATGATATTTAAATCAATTCCCAGTCTCACATCTGATAAACATTTTGCTGCTTCTTTGGATTCAATGATCCTGCTGTATGTCAGCGTGCCCAGGGATCTGAACACACGGTCCTCAAGCGGCACCTGCGACGTTTTATATAAAGCCTCCCGTGCAGAGCGCTCTTTTTCAATCAGCTGGTGCACCACACTCAGCAGATCTTCTGCAATATCATCCTCAGACTTGCCGAGAGTAATCTGATTGGAAATCTGAAAGATGTTACCTAATGCTTCGCTGCCTTCCCCGTAAATTCCTCTAACAACCAGACCTAATTGATTAATAGCCGGAATAATTCTGTTCATCTGCTGTGTGAGCACAAGAGCCGGCAAGTGCATCATCACCGACGCCCTCAGCCCTGTTCCCACATTTGTCGGGCAGCTTGTTAAGTATCCTCTTTGTTCATCAAACGCATAATCAACCGAACCTTCCATCCAGTCATCAAGCCTGCTCGCTGCTTTTAAGGCTTCTTTCAGCTGCAGACCTGGATACAGACACTGAATGCGAATATGATCCTCTTCATTCAGCATGATGCTGACCTCTTCATTCTCAGACAGCAAACACGCGCCGAACGAAGAATCCTCTGCTAAATTCGGACTGATTAAATGCTTTTCGACGAGCACCCTTTTTTGAATAGGCTGCAAATCATCCATGCGGAGCATTTCAAGCTTGCCGATCTCATCTACGCTTCTATCGGCAAACGTCTCTTCAAAAAGAGAGAGAATTCCCTGCAGCTCTTCATTCGAAGCAAAAGTCGGAAACCTGTACTTCTCAATGTTTCTTGCCAGTCTGACACGGCTGCTGAGAACAATGTCTGAATCTGGCCCATCCTTGCTCATCCAGGCACTCATCGCCTGGTTAATAAACTGCTGAAGTGACATATCAGGATTCACCCCCTCTGGAACTTTTTAACGAAAGTTCAAGCGAACGGATCTCATCCCGAATTTCAGCAGCCTTTTCAAACTCTTCCTGCTGAATTTGTTCTTTTAGATTCTGTTTTAATAACTCTATTCGTTTGCGGATGTGAATGCTACCGCCAATTCGCTCTGGAATCTTTCCCGCATGCACCGTATTGCCGCTGTGAACTCTTCTTAAAATCGGGTTAATTTGATCTTTAAACGTCCGGTAGCACTCGGAACATCCGAACCGCCCCACTTTTGTAAACTGCTGGAACGTCATCTCGCAGCCGGGACACTGCAGAACTTCATTTTTTTTAAAAACATCCTGCTTTGACTCGGAAACGGATGTATTCATGTTCAAAAGGCCTGCCAGCAAGTTATTAATAGAAAATCCCGTGCTGGTGTCAATGAACATGGAACTGTTGTTCTGCGCACACTTATCACAAATATGAACCTCAGTTTTTTCCCCGTTTACAACCTTCGTAAAATGAAATGTTGCCGGTCTCTCATTGCATTCCTGGCATATCAAGTCTGTCACCTGCTCTCATCGATATTTCAAGGAAGTCAGCATGGCCTTTATCATTCTTGCCCGCAATTCATCCCTGTGCGGCAGTTCAATATATAAAACGGATCTGTCAATCACACTCAGCATGATCTTTGCTTCCCGTTCTGAAATGACATCTTCACTTACAAGCCTTAAAATGAGATCTTCAGCAGATGACTGCGAGATCCGCCTGTCAATAATGCCCATGATCTGATCAATTAAATGCGCAGCATCATTCGATTTCACCTTAATGATCCGAATGTAGCCGCCGCCTCCCCTTTTGCTCTCTACGATATATCCTCTTTCAATCGTAAAACGGGTATTGATGACATAATTGATCTGTGAAGGCACACACTGAAACTTATCCGCAATTTCGCTTCTTTTGATTTCGACGATCTCCTTGCCGCTAGTCGTAAGCACCTGCTTCAAATACTGTTCAATGACATCCGAGATGTTACGCACTCCGCCTCCCCCTAACTTGACTTTGACTATATTTGACTTTAACACTAATATAAAACGAACGAACCTTTTTTTCAACTCATAACTGCTCATCTATCTATTTCCATTATTAACGGCAGTGAAACGTTTTTAAACAGAATTTGCCGCATTATTTTAATTGGGAAGAGTAATTAAGGGAAGGTGGAGGAAGGATAATACTTTATGTATACGTCAGGAATCGGTAATGATGAGCTGTTTTTCTGACCTGGATCCATTAAACGCAGCTTTTCTGTGCAAGAATAATTGTGTATGCGGCATGGGGACGAGTCGTTAGCTTGTGAGATTGTTTTGCGGTTTGGAAGGGTATGATTGGTGCATTTGCTTACCCTCTGATAACGATTTTTCGGCTTTGCTGGGTAGGATTTGGGACTTTGCTTACCCTCGGATGTCATTTTATCGGTTTTGGTGGGTAGGATTCAGGCTTTTGTTTACCCTCCGATATCGATTTTCCGGCTTTGCTGGGTAGGATTTGGGACTTTGCTTACCCTCGGATATCGTTTTACAGTTTTGGAGGGTACGATTCAGCTATCTATTATCCTCATTTTGAACAACAAAAAAAGACAGCATCTCTGCTGTCCTTTTTTCTGCGTGCCTGGCAACGTCCTACTCTCACAGGGGGAAACCCCCAACTACCATCGGCGCTAAAGAGCTTAACTTCCGTGTTCGGCATGGGAACGGGTGTGACCTCTTTGCCATCATCACCAGACAATATGCAATTGGCTGAAAGAAGTTATTCTTTCAAAACTGAGTAACGTTTGATAACAAGATTCACGTGCAACTTACGCTTAGTTAGACTGTGGTTAAGTCCTCGAACGATTAGTATCTGTCAGCTCCACACGTCACCGCGCTTCCACCTCAGACCTATCAACCTGATCATCTTTCAGGGTTCTTACTCACAAATGTGATGGGAAATCTCATCTTGAGGGGGGCTTCATGCTTAGATGCTTTCAGCACTTATCCCTTCCGCACATAGCTACCCAGCGATGCCTTTGGCAAGACAACTGGTACACCAGCGGTGCGTCCATCCCGGTCCTCTCGTACTAAGGACAGCTCCTCTCAAATTTCCTGCGCCCACGACGGATAGGGACCGAACTGTCTCACGACGTTCTGAACCCAGCTCGCGTACCGCTTTAATGGGCGAACAGCCCAACCCTTGGGACCGACTACAGCCCCAGGATGCGATGAGCCGACATCGAGGTGCCAAACCTCCCCGTCGATGTGGACTCTTGGGGGAGATAAGCCTGTTATCCCCGGGGTAGCTTTTATCCGTTGAGCGATGGCCCTTCCATGCGGAACCACCGGATCACTAAGCCCGACTTTCGTCCCTGCTCGACTTGTAGGTCTCGCAGTCAAGCTCCCTTGTGCCTTTACACTCTGCGAATGATTTCCAACCATTCTGAGGGAACCTTTGGGCGCCTCCGTTACATTTTAGGAGGCGACCGCCCCAGTCAAACTGCCCGCCTGACACTGTCTCCCAGCCCGGTAAGGGCTGCGGGTTAGAATTTCAATACAGCAAGGGTAGTATCCCACCAATGCCTCCACCGAAGCTTGCGCTCCGGCTTCCAAGGCTCCTACCTATCCTGTACAAGCTGTACCAAAATTCAATATCAGGCTGCAGTAAAGCTCCACGGGGTCTTTCCGTCCTGTCGCGGGTAACCTGCATCTTCACAGGTACTATAATTTCACCGAGTCTCTCGTTGAGACAGTGCCCAGATCGTTACGCCTTTCGTGCGGGTCGGAACTTACCCGACAAGGAATTTCGCTACCTTAGGACCGTTATAGTTACGGCCGCCGTTTACTGGGGCTTCGGTTCAAAGCTTCGCTTGCGCTAACCTCTCCCCTTAACCTTCCAGCACCGGGCAGGCGTCAGCCCCTATACTTCGCCTTGCGGCTTCGCAGAGACCTGTGTTTTTGCTAAACAGTCGCCTGGGCCTATTCACTGCGGCTTTTCAGGGCTATTCACCCTAAAAAGCACCCCTTCTCCCGAAGTTACGGGGTCATTTTGCCGAGTTCCTTAACGAGAGTTCTCTCGCTCACCTTAGGATTCTCTCCTCGCCTACCTGTGTCGGTTTGCGGTACGGGCACCTCTCACCTCGCTAGAGGCTTTTCTTGGCAGTGTGGAATCAGGAACTTCGGTACTAAATTTCCCTCGCCATCACAGCTCAGCCTTATATGGGAAGCGGATTTGCCTACTTCCCGGCCTAACTGCTTGGACGCGCATATCCAACAGCGCGCTTGCCCTATCCTCCTGCGTCCCCCCATTGCTCAAATGGTGAGGAGGTGGTACAGGAATATCAACCTGTTGTCCATCGCCTACGCCTTTCGGCCTCGGCTTAGGTCCCGACTAACCCTGAGCGGACGAGCCTTCCTCAGGAAACCTTAGGCATTCGGTGGAGGGGATTCTCACCCCTCTTTCGCTACTCATACCGGCATTCTCACTTCTAAGCGCTCCACCAGTCCTTCCGGTCTGGCTTCGACGCCCTTAGAACGCTCTCCTACCACTGTTCGTAAGAACAGTCCGCAGCTTCGGTGATACGTTTAGCCCCGGTACATTTTCGGCGCAGAGTCACTCGACCAGTGAGCTATTACGCACTCTTTAAATGGTGGCTGCTTCTAAGCCAACATCCTGGTTGTCTAAGCAACTCCACATCCTTTTCCACTTAACGTATACTTTGGGACCTTAGCTGGCGGTCTGGGCTGTTTCCCTCTTGACTACGGATCTTATCACTCGCAGTCTGACTCCCGAGGAGCAAGTCTTTGGCATTCGGAGTTTGACTGAATTCGGTAACCCGATGAGGGCCCCTAGTCCAATCAGTGCTCTACCTCCAAGACTCTCATACTCGAGGCTAGCCCTAAAGCTATTTCGGAGAGAACCAGCTATCTCCAAGTTCGATTGGAATTTCTCCGCTACCCACACCTCATCCCCGCACTTTTCAACGTGCGTGGGTTCGGGCCTCCATTCAGTGTTACCTGAACTTCACCCTGGACATGGGTAGATCACCTGGTTTCGGGTCTACGACCACGTACTAATTCGCCCTATTCAGACTCGCTTTCGCTGCGGCTCCGTCTCATCAACTTAACCTTGCACGGGATCGTAACTCGCCGGTTCATTCTACAAAAGGCACGCCATCACCCGTTAACGGGCTCTGACTACTTGTAAGCACACGGTTTCAGGATCTTTTCACTCCCCTTCCGGGGTGCTTTTCACCTTTCCCTCACGGTACTGGTTCACTATCGGTCACTAGGTAGTATTTAGCCTTGGGAGATGGTCCTCCCGGATTCCGACGGGATTTCACGTGTCCCGCCGTACTCAGGATCCACTCTGGAGGGAACGAAGTTTCGACTACAGGGTTTTTACCTTCTATGACAGGCCTTTCCAGGCCGCTTCATCTACCCCGTTCCTTTGTAACTCCGTATAGAGTGTCCTACAACCCCAAGAGGCAAGCCTCTTGGTTTGGGCTGATTCCGTTTCGCTCGCCGCTACTTGGGAAATCGCATTTGCTTTCTCTTCCTCCGGGTACTTAGATGTTTCAGTTCCCCGGGTCTGCCTTCAGTACCCTATGTATTCAGGTAAAGATACTGTTCCATTACGAACAGTGGGTTTCCCCATTCGGAAATCTCTGGATCAAAGCTTACTTACAGCTCCCCAAAGCATATCGGTGTTAGTCCCGTCCTTCATCGGCTCCTAGTGCCAAGGCATCCACCGTGCGCCCTTCATAACTTAACCAAAATTGGTCAATCGTTTGTTTAGACTGTAAAGTCTAAGAAAATCACTATGGTAAGCGTAAATCTCAGTGAATTACTTGTTATCAATTACGTTATCCAGTTTTCAAAGAACAACCGGCAGATCAAAAATGATCGCCTTCTTTCATATAGAGAGAATGATCTCTCAAAACTAAACAAAAACCAAAAGCGACCTCATATCCTTAGAAAGGAGGTGATCCAGCCGCACCTTCCGATACGGCTACCTTGTTACGACTTCACCCCAATCATCTACCCCACCTTAGGCGGCTGGCTCCTTGCGGTTACCCCACCGACTTCGGGTGTTGCAAACTCTCGTGGTGTGACGGGCGGTGTGTACAAGGCCCGGGAACGTATTCACCGCGGCATGCTGATCCGCGATTACTAGCGATTCCAGCTTCATGCAGGCGAGTTGCAGCCTGCAATCCGAACTGAGAATGGTTTTATGGGATTGGCTAAACCTCGCGGTCTCGCAGCCCTTTGTACCATCCATTGTAGCACGTGTGTAGCCCAGGTCATAAGGGGCATGATGATTTGACGTCATCCCCACCTTCCTCCGGTTTGTCACCGGCAGTCACCTTAGAGTGCCCAACTGAATGCTGGCAACTAAGATCAAGGGTTGCGCTCGTTGCGGGACTTAACCCAACATCTCACGACACGAGCTGACGACAACCATGCACCACCTGTCACTTTGTCCCCCGAAGGGGAACCTTCTATCTCTAGAAGTGGCAAAGGATGTCAAGACCTGGTAAGGTTCTTCGCGTTGCTTCGAATTAAACCACATGCTCCACCGCTTGTGCGGGCCCCCGTCAATTCCTTTGAGTTTCAGTCTTGCGACCGTACTCCCCAGGCGGAGTGCTTAATGCGTTAGCTGCAGCACTAAAGGGCGGAAACCCTCTAACACTTAGCACTCATCGTTTACGGCGTGGACTACCAGGGTATCTAATCCTGTTCGCTCCCCACGCTTTCGCGCCTCAGCGTCAGTTACAGACCAGAGAGTCGCCTTCGCCACTGGTGTTCCTCCACATCTCTACGCATTTCACCGCTACACGTGGAATTCCACTCTCCTCTTCTGCACTCAAGTTTCCCAGTTTCCAATGACCCTCCCCGGTTGAGCCGGGGGCTTTCACATCAGACTTAAGAAACCGCCTGCGCGCGCTTTACGCCCAATAATTCCGGACAACGCTTGCCACCTACGTATTACCGCGGCTGCTGGCACGTAGTTAGCCGTGGCTTTCTGGTCAGGTACCGTCAAGGCGCCGGCAGTTACTCCGGCACTTGTTCTTCCCTGACAACAGAGTTTTACGATCCGAAAACCTTCATCACTCACGCGGCGTTGCTCCGTCAGACTTTCGTCCATTGCGGAAGATTCCCTACTGCTGCCTCCCGTAGGAGTCTGGGCCGTGTCTCAGTCCCAGTGTGGCCGATCACCCTCTCAGGTCGGCTACGCATCGTCGCCTTGGTGAGCCATTACCTCACCAACTAGCTAATGCGCCGCGGGCCCATCTGTAAGTGACAGCCGAAACCGTCTTTGAATGTCAAACCATGCGGTTTGACATAGTATCCGGTATTAGCTCCGGTTTCCCGGAGTTATCCCAGTCTTACAGGCAGGTTGCCCACGTGTTACTCACCCGTCCGCCGCTGACCTCCGAAGAGGTCCGCTCGACTTGCATGTATTAGGCACGCCGCCAGCGTTCGTCCTGAGCCAGGATCAAACTCTCCGAAGAAAATTTGTGACTCATAAATGTTGCTGACTTAAAAATTTAAAACGTTTGGTACGCTTTTGGTTTTGTTTAGTTTTCAAAGAACTTTTGATGTCGTTTCATCTCGAAGCGACCTAATAAGTATATCACTCTAAAGCCCATTAAGTCAATAACATTTTGAAAATGTTTTTTTGCTAAACTCGCTTATGTAGTGGCTTTCTTACTGACTTTTAGAATTATATCAGCATTCTTTTAAATAAGCAATAAAAAAAGAGCAAAAAGTTGCTCTTATAATATTTCCTCTATATATAGCTGTCTATATTCTTTCAGAGCAATCATTTCCCCGCTGTCCTGAAGCTTCACAAGAGGTCTTGCAGGCTGCTGGTCTTCTATAAAGACAATTTCTGCTGTTCGCCCGTCAGACAGCCTGATGAATGTTCCGCTGCTGAATGTCAGCAGCCCTTTTCTCAATGCTTTAAGAGCTGAAAGGTCAAATCTACCAAACTCATCTTCCATCAGCTGCTCAAGAACGAGAAATGGAGACTGCCGGTGCCTGTAAGGCCTGGTGCTGACCATGGCCTGATAGGCGTGGGCGAGTGCTGCAATTTTACCGTAAGGATGAAGCTGATCTCCTTTAGTGCCGAGGGGATACCCGCTCCCGTCCATTCGTTCATGATGCTGCAGGACGCCGATCTTGACAGCTTCTTTTAAAGATACAATGTTTTTAAGCATTTTATAGCTGTGCACAGGATGCTGTTTGATTTCGTCAAATTCCTTTGCCGTCAGAGCTCTTTTCTTCTGAATAAACCCCTGATCAAGCTTTGTCAGACCGCAGTCGCAAAGAAGTCCTGTCATTGCAATCTGAATCACGTCGCCGTGCGGGAAGCCTGAAGATTTGGCGAGGCTTGCGCTTAGGAGCGCCGCTGATACAGATTGATGGTAGAGATAGTCTTCTTCTCCTGTATATCCGGTTGTTTTAAACACTTCTGACGGGTGCTGCAGGATATGTTCCACAGCAGGAATCAGAAGATTTCTAACCTTTGAGATGTCAACTGAAGCACCTGAATGCCAGTCCGCATACAGTTTTTTAAAGCCCTGAACAGCAGCATGATAGACTGCCCCAAACGGTGTAACAGACTTGTCAGCCGGAACGTTTTTGTCCTGCTCGGTCTCACTGAATGATTCTATATCTACTGTTTCTATTAAAAACGCATGCAAAACATCGATAAGTTCCCGTTTAAGTACAGTATGTTTCCGCATAAGCGGTTTACCCGATGCTGAAAGAACATCCTTCAGCAAGATGTTCCCCTCATTTATCTGATTGATATGGACCCTCACATGAATCCCTCCCAACCTGATTATAACCCAATATTTTAGAAGGATATGGATTTATTGAATAAAAAAGGCAGAAAAAAAGTACAGCTTCCGCTGTACTTTTCCCCCTTATTCTTCAGTGCCTGATGGATCTTCCGGCGGTGCTTCAGTTTCAGAATCCTGAATCTGTTCTTCTGTCAAATCCTCTTCAGGTTCCAGTTCTTCTTTTTCCACTACCGCTACTGTTGCAACGTGTTCTTCGCCGCCAAGCTTAATCAGCTTGACGCCCTGTGTGTTTCGTCCCGTTGTCGAAATGCTGTCAATTGCCATCCGGATCAGAACGCCGCTTGCTGTAATCAGCATCAGGTCCTCTTCTCCTGTTGAAGGCTTAACAGATATGACAGTACCGTTCTTTTCGGTTACATTACATGTTTTAATCCCTTTTCCGCCACGGCTTTGCACGCGGTATTCAGCTGCAGGCGTCCGCTTGCCGAATCCATTTCGCGTGACAGTCAGAACGTCTGCGTCCTCTTCCAGGATCTCCATGCCGACAACTTCGTCATCCGCATCAAGCGTAATGCCTTTTACCCCTGTAGCCGTACGGCCCATTGAGCGGACGTCTGTTTCCGGGAAGCGGATCAGCATTCCCTTTTTCGTTCCGATCATGATGTGTTTCGTTCCGTCCGTCAGCCTTACAGAAATCAGTTCATCTGCCTCGCGCAGATTGACAGCAATCAGGCCGCCTTTTCTGATGTTGGCAAACTGAGAAAGCGGAGACCGTTTTGAGATTCCTTCTTTCGTTGTGAAGAAGAGAGACCAGTCATCTGCAAATTCCGAAACAGGAATGATGGCATTGACCCATTCCCCTTTTTCAATCTCAAGAAGGTTAATGATCGGCAGACCTTTTGCCGTTCTTCCGTACTCAGGAATCTCGTAGCCTTTTGTACGGTAAACCTTTCCTTTGTTCGTGAAGAACAGGATCGTGTCGTGGGTTGAAGTTGTGAGCAAATGTTCGACGAAATCATCTTCATTCGTGCCCATTCCCTGAATTCCGCGTCCGCCCCTTCTCTGGCTTCGGTATGTCGAGATTGGAAGTCTCTTGATATAGCCGTTGTGCGTCAGCGTGATCACGATGTTTTCAACAGGAATTAAGTCTTCGTCTTCAATCATTTCGATGCCGCCGGTTACAATCTCCGTACGGCGCACATCATTGAAGCGCTCCTTAATTTCTTCAAGCTCCTCGCGGATGATTTCAAGAACTTTCTCATCATCTGCAAGAATCGCCTTCAGTTCTGCGATCAGTTGAACAAGACCCTGGTATTCTTCTTCAATCTTTTCGCGCTCAAGTCCTGTTAAGCGCTGAAGACGCATGTCAAGAATAGCCTGAGCCTGTTTTTCAGAAAGAGAGAAGTTGTCCATCAATCCTTGTTTAGCGATATCTGTTGTCTGTGAAGCACGGATAAGTGCAATCACTTCATCCAGATGATCAAGAGCAATCCGGAGTCCTTCCAGAATATGCGCACGTGCTTCCGCTTTGCGCAGCTCAAAGGCTGTGCGGCGGCGGATAATCACCTTTTGATGGTCCAGATAATAGACAAGGAACTGCTTCAGGTTCAGCACCTGAGGCTGTCCGCCTACAAGGGCAAGCATGTTGATGCCGAAGCTTGTCTGAAGAGCTGTCTGTTTAAAAAGATTGTTCAAAAGGACATTTGAATTTGCATCTTTGCGGACTTCAATGACAATGCGCATGCCGTTTCGGTCGGATTCGTCTCTTAAGTCTGTAATTCCTTCGATCTTTTTGTCGCGTACAAGCTCTGCAATTTTTTCGATCAGCTTCGCCTTGTTCACCTGGTAAGGAAGCTCTCTGACGATAATAACTTCCTTGCCTGACGCTTTTTGTTCAATTTCAACTTTCGCTCTGATGGTGATCGATCCCCGGCCGGTTTCATACGCTTTGCGGATGCCGCTTCTGCCGATAATCTGTCCTGCAGTAGGGAAGTCCGGGCCCGGAATGATTTCCATCAGCTCCTGTATGCTGACTTCAGGATCTTTGCTGACAGCAAGCACCCCGTCGATGACTTCTCCAAGCTGATGAGGCGGAATGTTTGTTGCCATGCCGACAGCAATCCCCGCTGCTCCGTTTACCAGAAGATTAGGGAACCTTGAAGGAAGCACGACAGGTTCACGTTCAGACCCGTCATAGTTGTCCTGATAATCGATGGTGTCTTTGTTAATATCGCGGAGAAGCTCCATCGCGATCTTCGACATGCGGGCTTCTGTATAACGCATCGCTGCCGCACCGTCTCCGTCAACTGAACCAAAGTTTCCGTGACCGTCGACAAGCATATAGCGGAAGTTGAAATCCTGTGCCATCCGGACCATAGAGTCATAAACGGCGCTGTCGCCGTGCGGATGATACTTTCCGATTACTTCACCGACGATACGCGCGGACTTCTTGAAAGGTTTGTCCGATGTCATGCCAAGGTCATTCATCGCGTAGAGAATCCGGCGGTGAACAGGCTTCAGGCCGTCACGAACGTCCGGAAGAGCGCGCGAAACGATAACGCTCATCGCATAATCTAGAAAAGAAGAACGCATCTCGTGACTGATATTAATCTCTTTCACGTTTGGTGTTTTGTTTTCTTCCATGAGTTGAACCTCCCTAATCTATCTAGCTCCATAAAAAACGGGAGTTAAAAGTTTTTGTAATGGTGTTCATGCTGAAATATATAAGACCATAAATATGTAAGTCTTTCCGATAATTGAATAATAGCCTACTCTCCATTATATCAATAAACCTATGACATTACACGTCAAATTCATAGAAATATCCCGAAAAACCGAATAATCCCTGCCTTTTCGGCAGGGATCACAGTTCTTTTACTCATATTTTTTAAATAAGGCGGGCCTTGCTTAAAACTTCTGCTCGAGCCCTTAGTTTTTCACTGATTTTTTGCGTGCAATCATGGCGATCGCTGCAGTTGCAAGGATAAATCCGAATACAGCCCACATGATGACACTGCTGTTTGACTGGCTCATGCCGCCCATGCCTGTTTTCGGCATGTCAGAAGGCTTTTGCCCCTCAAACTTTTCAGGGAATTGATCTGTAATGGCGCCTGACAGGGCCTGTCCTACTCCGAACATGTGCGAATAAGCAACATGGATATTTTCATAGGCTGCAGGATAGTCTTTTCCTGTGTAGCTGTTAAATGCCGCGAGAAGCTGGTCTACATGCTCTTTGAGACCCGCCTCGAGGTCGGCCGCTTTCAGTCTGCCCTCTGTTGCTGCATCAAGGAATGCCGCCTGTTCTGCACGGTATGCATCAAGCTCTGCTACCGCTTCTTCCTTGCCTGCTTCGTTGTTTTCGGCAGTTGCTGTCACGTAGTCAACAAAGTAGCCGATGTGGCTGCTCCAGATTTCTTTAAATTGTGCAGCACCTTCAGCGCCGTATACAGATTCAACAGCTGCTGTCAGGTCATCTGTGTTCTCATTTAATGCAGCTGCAGCCGCATCAAAATCTTTTGCTCCGTCAATTCCTTTTTGCATCGTAAGTGCCGCAAGTGCTGCATGCTCTGAAAATACGTGATTCAGATCTGCACGCAAGTCAGCAGCGGCAGTATCCGGGGACGTACTTTCGAATTTCTCAGGGAACTGGTCAGTGATGGCCCATGAAAGGCTTTTGCCGACTCCGAACATATGGTGCATCGATTCTGTTGCATCATCGTAGGCTTTGTCATATTCACCCGCTCTGTAGCTTTCAAAAGCACCAATCAGCTGTTCAACGTGAACTTTTAGGCCTGCTTCAAGGTCTGCCGCTTTCAAGCGTCCTTCCGTTGCCGTATCCAGAAAACCCGCTTGCTCGGCGCGGTACTTGTCCAATTCTGCAAGTGCCTGTTTTCTGCCTTCTTCATTGTTTTCAGCTGTTGCCGTTACATAGTCCACGAAATAGCCGATGTGGCTGCTCCAGATTTCTTTAAATTGATTTCCCGCTTCTTCACCGTAAACAGATCCGACAGCTGCCGATAAATCTTCTGTATTCTTATTCAGCTGTCCTGCAGCTGCTTCGAAGTCTTCTTTGCCGTCAATGCCTTTTTGCATCGCAACAACCGCTAAGTATGCATGCTCTGAGAGGATCGCATCAAGGGATGCCCGAAGATCAATGGCAGGGTTTGAAACCTCTGCTGATGCCATGCCGCTGTGGCTGCCGCCATGATTTCCTCCATGATCTTCTGCATTCACTGTTCCAAAAGCGGGAATCAGCAGGGAAAAACTGAGTGGTACAGCAATCAGTGCTTTTTTCATCTTCATGTTATTCTCTCCTTTTATTTCTGTTTATTTGATGTTTACATCATGACTAACGGAGAGAATGCGAGACTGGATCATTTTCTTTTTAAAAAATTAAAAAACATCCTGCCCGGATGTTTTTTAAAGAAATTAATAATACGGATAGTACGGGTACGGCGGATAATAAGGATAAGGATATCCGTAGCCATAGCCCGGCGACAGCAGCGCTCCTGTTGCAAGACCGCCGACAAACCCTAACGGAAAGCCAAAGCCCGGTCTGCCGAAACCAAATCCAGGTCTTCCAAATCCGAAGCCTGGTCTTCCAAAGCCAAATCCAGGTCTCCCGAAGCCTCCTCCAAATCCAAATGGACGCCTCATGTCATATTGCTGATTGTTCATTTTCACGCCTCCTGCTTAGATAAATTGCCTACTTTCTTTACAAAGATATGCAGGGACATGTGAAATGTAGTGGGCTATGACGGAATTTCAGGCAAAAAGAAAAGGCAAAGCCGGGATGGGCTTTGCCTTTTTAAACTTAGATATCAAGGTTTTTAACATACTGGGCGTTGCCTTCGATAAAGTTCCGGCGGGGTTCGACTTTGTCTCCCATCAGAATATCAAAGGTTTCATCCGCTTCCATCGCATCTTCCAAAGTAACCTGAAGGAATGTCCGCGTGTTCGGATCCATCGTTGTCTCCCAAAGCTGCTCAGGATTCATCTCGCCAAGACCTTTGTAGCGCTGAATTCCAGGCTTAGGAGTTGCAGGCAGTTCTGCCATAAGCTTCTCCATCTCCCTGTCATTGTACGCATATTCAACCCGCTTGCCCTGCTGCACTTTGTAAAGCGGCGGCTGGGCAATGTAGACATATCCGCTTTCGATGATCTGTCTCATGTAGCGGTAGAAGAATGTCAGAAGCAGTGTGCGGATATGGGCTCCGTCAACGTCTGCATCCGTCATGATGATGATTTTATGGTAGCGCGCTTTTGAAAGATCAAAGTCTTCCGCAATTCCTGTTCCAAGGGCCGTGATAATCGTCCGGATCTCGTTGTTGGAAAGGATTTTATCAAGACGCGCTTTTTCAACGTTGATGATTTTTCCTCTAAGCGGCAGAATCGCCTGGAAATGACGGTCGCGCCCCTGTTTTGCAGAACCGCCCGCAGAGTCACCCTCAACGACGTAAAGTTCTGAGATGGACGGGTCTTTAGACGAACAGTCGGCAAGTTTCCCGGGAAGGTTGGAGATCTCAAGCGCACTTTTACGGCGAGTCAGTTCGCGCGCTTTTTTTGCTGCAAGACGCGCTCTTGATGCCATAACCCCTTTTTCAACAATTTTCTTTGCTGTTGAAGGATTTTCAAGAAGAAACTTCTCAAATGCATCTGCAAAGACATTATCCGTAACAGTCCGCGTTTCTGAGTTGCCGAGCTTCGTTTTTGTCTGGCCCTCAAACTGCGGGTCCGGATGTTTAACAGAAATAATGGCTGTCAAACCTTCGCGCACATCGTCACCTGTAAGGTTGGCATCATTGTCTTTAAATGCGCCGCTTTTGCGGGCATAGTCATTGATGACGCGTGTGAGAGCCGTTTTAAATCCGGCTTCATGCGTTCCGCCCTCATAAGTGTGAATGTTGTTGGCGAACGAATAAATGTTGCTTGTATAGGAATCATTGTACTGAAGGGCAACCTCGACTGTGATGCCGTCCTTTTCGCCTTCCATGTAGACAGGCTCTTCATGGATGACTTCTCTTGTGCGGTTTAAATGCTCAACATAGGATTTAATGCCGCCTTCGTACAGATATTCTTTTTTGCGTTTCGTTTCACGCTTGTCTTCAATTGTGATTTTGATATTGCGGTTTAAGAAAGCAAGCTCTCTTAAACGGTTTGCAAGTGTGTCAAAATCATATTCCGTCGTCTCCGTGAAAATTTCCGGATCCGGGACAAAGTGAGTGGTTGTTCCTGTTACTTCTGTTTCGCCGATTACTGCCAGGTCAGCAGCAGGCACACCGCGCTCAAACTTCTGATAATGAATTTTGCCGTCGCGGTAAACAGTGACTTCAAGATACGTAGACAGGGCATTTACGACAGATGCACCTACTCCGTGAAGACCGCCTGACACCTTGTATCCGCCGCCGCCGAATTTTCCTCCGGCATGAAGCACCGTCATAATGACCTCAACTGCAGGACGTCCCATTTTCTCATGGATTCCAACCGGAATTCCGCGGCCGTTGTCTTTTACGGTGATGCTGTTGTCTTCTTCAACGATAATATTAATCTCATCGCAGTATCCTGCAAGAGCTTCATCGATACTGTTGTCGACAATCTCCCAGACCAGATGGTGGAGACCTTTCGCCGCAGTTGAGCCAATATACATTCCGGGACGTTTCCGGACAGCCTCTAAGCCTTCTAGTACTTGTATCTGGTTTTCATCATATGATTGCTGTTCCATTTGTTTTTGTTCCATCGCCACTATGATCACCTACACTTTTCTTAAGGGCTTATAGATTGGGTTCAGAACGTTCATTCTGCCGTCTCTATGTCAAATGAGAATTTTGCACGTTTTTTCAGCGTGCCTGAAGCAAGAGGAGAAAAATAAATCTTGTCTGTCGTCACAACAATCGACTTTGTTTCGCCATTTGCAAGCTTTACCGGCTGATTCTGCTGCTTTTCCAAAAATTCACTGACGATTCCGGACGTCTTTGACGATTGATGATCAATAATCATGACGACTTCCTTTGAAGGAATCACGAAATTGTCTCCCAAGTGGATATACATGAAAAACCACCTCTCTCACTTAAGTAAGCGTGCCTTTTGAAACGCGGTACGTTGTTGCTTCCTTCAGCGTCTTATGGTCAATGCCCTCAACGCTTGTCGTCGTGACAAACGTCTGCACTTTCCCCTGAATTGTATTTAATAAATGCGATTGCCTGTAATCATCAAGTTCAGATAAAACATCATCAAGAAGAAGAATCGGATACTCGCCGATTTCCTCGTGGATCAGATCGATTTCCGCAAGCTTCAGCGAGAGAGCGGTTGTCCGCTGCTGTCCCTGGGAGCCGAACGTCTGAACGTCCCGCCCGTTCACAAAGAAAAGAAGATCATCTCTGTGCGGACCGGCAAGTGTTGCTCCGCGCTCAATTTCTTTTTCTTTTATTTTATCAAACTTCTCTTCATATCCTTCTATCATTTTCGACAAACTTGAGGCTTCTGATACATCGGCGGAGGCTTTATACTCAATCGTCAGTGTTTCAAGCCCCCTGCTGATTCCCTCGTGGACCGGCTGAGCCCATTTCTCCAGCTTGCCGATAAACTCCATTCGCTTTTTCACTACTTTTGCAGCGGATTCCGCAAGCTGCGAAGTCAGCACATCAAGCATCGTCCGGTCAGTCTGCCTCTTCATCTGCAACTGCTTTAAATATTGATTCCGCTGCAGCATGACTTTTTGAAATTTATTTAAATCATGAAGATAGACAGGCGAAACCTGTCCGATTTCCATATCGATAAAACGTCTTCTGACCTGGGGGCTGCCTTTTACAAGGTTAAGGTCTTCGGGAGCAAACATGATCACGTTCATCGCTCCGACATACTGGCTTAATTTCTGCTGCTCAATGTGGTTCAGCTTCGCTTTTTTTCCCTTTTTCGAAATGACGAGCTGCATTGGCACAGAACCGTTTTGTTTTTCTGCTCTGCCTTCTATTTTAGCATATTCCTCGTCCCAGTAGATAAGATCTTTGTCATTTGACGTGCGGTGGGATTTGGCCATGGCAAGGACATAGATGGCTTCCATCACATTCGTTTTCCCCTGGGCATTTTCCCCGAGGATGACATTGACCTTGTTTTCAAACTCCGCAGTCAGTTCTTTATAGTTGCGGTAGTTCCGCAGGGACAGTTCTTTGATAAACAAATCCGTTCACCAACTTTAAGTTGTGTATTTCACATCTTGAAACATTCAGCTTTTAACGATAAATGTACCGAAATCAGGAATATCAACAAGATCTCCGTCATAAAGTTTTTTGCCTCGGCGGTTCTCAGGCTCCCCGTTTACAAATATCGCGTATTCCTGAAGAAACCATTTTGCCATGCCGCCGGTCTGGATTACGTCCGCCAACTTTAAAAATTGGCCAAGTGCTATATATTCTGTATCTATTTTAACAGGTTTTCTGGACATTCCGGATCGCCTTCTTTCTAAAATCTCTAACACTTTATTTTACTAAATATGATAGCCATCCCACAATAGGCAGCTGCCTGTTCTTTTTAAAGAAAATTGTGTCTTTCCAGCGCGGACACCTTTCGTGACAAAAGTCCTCCCGGGTCAGGTTGATTCTTTCGCTAAAAAAAGAAAGCTGCCGGCAGACCGCCGGCAGCTTGTGTCATTAATACGTTCTGACAGGGAGAATCAGCTGAAGGATGGAATCGTCATTTGGAGTGCGGATCAAAAACGGTCTCATCGCACCTGTAAAGCTGATGCTGATTTCTGTTCCCTCAAGTGCCTTTAATGCATCCATCATATATTTTGCACTGAAAGAAATTTTTAATTCCTCTCCTGAGAGCTCCTGTGTCTGCACTTCCTCGATGACTTTTCCGATTTCAGGAGTATTCGAAGAAACTTCGACAATTCCGTCTTCAAGCGTAGAAAACTTTACGACGTTGTTTCTGCCTTCTTTTGCAAGAAGAGACGCGCGGTCAATGGCCTGAAGAAAATCTTTTGTATTCAGAACCATTTCTGTTTTGCTTTCAGAAGGAATCAGCCTCGTTGTGTCAGGGTAGTTTCCGTCAAGAAGTCTTGAGAAGAAAAGCAGGTTTTCCGCTTTGAAAAGCACCTGGCTTTCTGTGATCACGATTTCGATTTCTTCGCTCGTATCAGCAAGAATTTTGCTCAATTCATTTAAACTTTTTCCGGGAATGACAACATTGTAGGAAGTGTCAGCTTCCATTTCGATTTTCGCCTTGCGGAGGGCAAGACGGTGGCTGTCAGTTGCAATACAGATCAGTTCTTTATTTTCAAGCTTCCAGTTCACACCTGTCAAAATCGGGCGTGTTTCAGATGTTGAAACAGAAAAGACGGTCTGGCGGATCATCGTTTTTAAAAGATCTGTAGGAACTTTAAAACTGTTGTGCTCTTCTACTTGTGGAAGATGCGGATATTCCTCTGCATCCAGTCCGTTTAAGTTGAACTCTGCTTTGCCTGACCGGATGACTGTCATATGGTGGCCATGAACCTCCATCTCTACAGAATCCTTAGGAAGTTTTTTAACGATTTCACTGAAGAAACGGGCTTGAAGGACGATGCTTCCTGCCTGCTTGATTTCTGCAATCTCTTTTCCGTTTTCTTCTGTAGGAATGAAAGACTCAATTGAGATATCAGAGTCACTTCCTGTAAGAGTGACGCCTTCTTCTGTCGCGACAATTTTAATTCCCGTCAGGATTGGAATAGTCGTTCTGGACGAAACAGCTTTCATGACATCCTGTACGCTTTGAACAAGACGGTCTTTTTGAATGACGAATTTCATTAGGGTAAATCCTCCTTTTTTTCGTACGGCGGAATATTTTTTCTGGTGACTTAATATATATATCTTTTAAAGAAAAAATAGTAGAAGTACTAGTAGGGCCTGTTGATATGTGTATAACTCTGTTGAAGAAAGGAAACACAGCCTATCCACATGTGGACAG
This sequence comes from Metabacillus indicus LMG 22858, assembly GCF_000708755.2. Lineage (GTDB taxonomy): Bacteria > Bacillota > Bacilli > Bacillales > Bacillaceae > Bacillus_P > Bacillus_P indicus. Next base: position 74,903 of record NZ_JGVU02000005.1, read on the forward strand.
ACTGTGTATGAATCGTATTGGGTTATTCACATTATCCCGGATGCTCTATTTTATTTTGAGATGATTTTGCCTGGTTTATGCTGCTAGAGAGAGAGCTAGTTCTTCAGCATGCTCTCTATTTCTTTCAGCTGTTTCACAAGCTGGTCATCAGCCTGAAGGAGCTTGGAGATTTTCTCATGGGCATGAATGACGGTCGTATGGTCGCGGCCTCCGAATTCCTCGCCGATCTTTGGAAGAGAGGAATCAGTCAGTTCCCGTGATAGATACATCGCGATTTGCCTTGGAAAAGCGACGGATTTTGTTCGTTTCTTTGCTTTAAAATCCTCAAGCTTCACGCTGAAATGCTGGCCTACCATGCGCTGAATATCCGCAATGGTGATCATTTTCGGCTTTGAGCTTGGGATGATATCTTTTAAAGCTTCTGCAGCAAGATCTGCATTTATGTCTTTATTGATAAGGGATGAATAAGCAACAACCCGAATAAGTGCGCCTTCAAGTTCACGAATATTGGAATCAATTTGATTGGCGATATAAAGCATGACTTCATTAGGGATATCAAGGCCCTCAGCCTTTGCTTTTTTTCTGAGAATCGCGATACGCGTCTCAAGATCCGGAGGGGTAATGTCCGTAATCAGTCCCCATTCAAATCTCGATCTGAGGCGGTCTTCTAGTGTCGGTATTTCCTTTGGAGGACGGTCGCTGGAAATGACAATCTGCTTGCTTTCTTCATGCAGGGTGTTAAACGTATGGAAAAACTCCTCCTGCGTCTGTTCTTTTCCGGCAAGAAACTGAATATCATCTATAAGCAAAACGTCAACGCTGCGGTATTTGTTGCGGAAATCTTTCGCCTTGTTGTCACGGATGCTGTTAATGAATTCGTTCGTGAATTTCTCTGAGGACAGGTAAACGACCTTCGCATTTGGTTTATGATCAATGACATAATGGCCGATTGCATGCATAAGATGCGTTTTTCCAAGTCCTACTCCCCCGTAGATAAACAGCGGATTATAGGCTTTAGCAGGCGCTTCTGCCACGGCAAGCGACGCTGCGTGCGCAAACCTGTTGCCTGAACCGATAACGAATGTATCAAACGTATATTTAGGATTCAGCATATTTTGAGGCAGCTCGATCTGCTCTTCGTCTTTTGCCACCTGCTTAATCGGTGATTTCGGCATAAAATCTGCTTCGTTCTGATTTTGGGGAATTATGAACTTGATCAGCAGTTCCTCGCCCGTCAGTTCATATATGGTATTGGCAATCAAATGCAGATACCGTGATTCCAGCCAGTCGCGTGCAAATTCATTAGGCGCCGTAATCGTCAGCGTGTCTCCTTTAAGCGCATGGGCCTTCGTCGATTTCAGCCACGTTTCAAAGCTTGGCTTGCTGAGTTTTTTTTCAATTTCAGACAGCGCCTTGCTCCACAGCTCATCAATGTTCTCCATATGAGGCATCTCCCTCCTTCTTAGAAAAGTAACGCGTATATGTTTTGTACAACCATTCATAGGCGTGCGAATAAATATACAAAAGGACAAAATGTGCATAAATATATAATATAGTAGAAAAACATCTTTTCGACATAAACCTTCACGTGTGGACAAGTTTTTTAACAGGGTGTTTATAATCTTTCCACATGTTATCCACAATGTGTGGATAATTGATTTTATACCGTTTGATATTCAGAGTGAAAACACAAATATAATATCAAATTAAACGAAGCGGCGCAATGGTTTTGAAAAACTTATCCACATACCCGCTTTCCTGTTGAGAAAAATTGTCCACATCTGTTTGTTCTGTGAGAAACCTGTCGATAACGGGTGTGGATAAAAAAATATGTCGAAAAAATTGTGCACAGGTCGGTAAATGAGGGAGAAATTGGACAGGCTGCAGAAGGTGTTTCAGTTCTAATCTGAATTTGCTTATGCCTTTATGGTTTTTGAATTTGAACAGAGCTGCAATCCAGTGTACTGCAGCGGAAGAAACTTGACTCCTGCGGGATGAAGAGGGCACGGAAGATCCCGCAAGCGCAGCGAGGAAGCTTCCGGCACTCCCCGCGGAAAGCAAGTTTCTGGAGCGGAAGGTAACGGTTTATAGGATGGAATGTAAGTTGTTGAAGTTGCATCTGAAGGAAACGGGTAAAAACAACAAATGAAAAAACGAGAACGAAAAACCGCAGATCGAAATCTTTTTTGACAGATGGTTGACAATTCGAGGGGTCACTCTCTATAATTAGAAAGACTGTCTTTAACAGCTATTCCTCAGGGAGGTGTCTATAATGAAAAGAACGTATCAGCCAAACAACCGCAAACACAGCAAAGTTCACGGTTTCCGCGCTCGCATGAGCTCAAAGAACGGACGTAAAGTGCTAGCAGCACGTCGTCGCAAAGGAAGAAAAGTATTATCAGCATAGGCCACTGAAAACTATCAGTGGTCTTTTTTACATGGCCCAATCCTTTAAACAGATTGGGCCATGTTTTTAGGAAAACAGCTGTTTAAATAGATTCTTTTAAAGAAATAATGATGGCAGAGCTTTCAGCAGGCTAAAGGAACGTCAGGGAAGGATCCGGAGTGAGGGCATGAAAAAGAAAAACCGCATTAAAAAAAACGAAGACTTCCAAAAAGTATTCAAGCAGGGCAAGTCGATGGCAAACAGACAATTTGTGATCTACATGCTGAATCAGCCTGAAGAAAAGGAATTCCGCTTAGGCCTGTCAGTCAGCAAAAAGATAGGAAATGCCGTAACCAGAAACAGGGTAAAGCGTCTCGTCCGCCAAGTATTCCTTGAAGAAAAAGACAGCTTGAAAACAGGCATGGACTACATTGTCATTGCCAGAAAACCTGCGTCTGAAATGGACTATCATGAAGTGAAAAGCAGTCTTTTGCACCTTTTCAGAAAAACGAAAATCCTAAAGCCCGGCGTTCGCCGTGAAAGCGCCATAAAAAATACATAGAAATGTTTAGAACAAATTTCGATTTCTTATCTAAAGATGTTAGAATATAGGTTGGATACGCCGGCAAAAAATGCCCGGTTCAGTTAGATTGTTAGGAGGAATACCGGTTGAAAAGGAGAATATTGTTAGTGCTTGGCTTAGTGAGCATGGTGATGCTTCTTGCAGGATGTACAGAAGTCAATCAGCCAATCACAGAAGAAAGCCAGGGGTTCTGGAACCAATACATTGTCTATCCGTTGTCATGGCTTATCATATATTTCGCAGAATTAACGGGTGAAAATTATGGAATCTCCATTGTCATCGTAACGCTTATTATCCGCTTTGCCATTCTGCCGCTGATGATCAAGCAGATCAAAAACTCCAAAGCGATGCAGGAACTGCAGCCTGAAATGCAGAAGCTGCGTGAAAAGTACAGCTCGAAAGATCAGAAAACACAGCAGAAGCTTCAGCAGGAAACAATGGCTCTTTTCCAGAAGAATAAGGTAAATCCTCTTGCAGGATGTTTTCCTTTACTTGTGCAGATGCCGATTCTTATCGGATTCTATCATGCCATCATGAGAACAGAAGCAATTGCCGATCACAACTTCCTGTGGTTTGACCTTGGTGCACGTGATCCATTATTCCTTCTGCCGGTCATTGCAGGTATCACAACTTTCATTCAGCAGAAATTAACGATGGCAGGAACAGCAAGTCAAAATCCGCAAATGGCCATGCTTCTTTATATCATGCCAATTATGATCGTCATCTTTGCTGTCAGCTTCCCTGCTGCACTTTCCTTGTACTGGGTTGTAGGTAACCTGTTCATGATCGTGCAGACAATGATCATCTACGGACCTGATATTAAAAAGAATGCCCTTTTGAAATCGGGAGGAAAGAAAAAGTGAGAGAAATAACTGCTGAGGGACTTAGCGTCAAAGAAGCAGTACAATCCGCTTTAAAAGAGCTTCATGCAACTGAAAATGAAGTAGAAATCACCGTGATTGATGAAGGCAAAAAAGGTTTTTTGGGCCTGTTCGGTTCAAAGCCTGCAAGGGTGAAAGCCGTTAAACGGCCGAATCCCGCAGAAGAAGCGCATCGCTTTTTAATGGATGTTGTCAGAAACATGGGCGTGGACGCCACTGTCGAAATGAAGCAGGACGGGAAAAATGTGACGTTTCAAATTGAAGGAGAGAAAGTGGCTCTTTTAATCGGAAAACGCGGACAAACCCTCAATTCCCTGCAGTATTTAACGCAGCTTGCGGCAAACCGCCATGCCAATCACTATCTGAACATTACCGTTGATGCGGAAAACTACAGATCCCGCCGCAAAGAGACCCTGATTCAGCTCGCTCATAAGCTTGCCCATCAGGCGATCCGGACGAGGAAAGAGGTTCCGCTCGAGCCGATGCCTTCCTATGAACGAAAGATTATCCATGCTGCACTGGTCAGCCAGCAGCATAAGATCAAAACCTACTCTGTAGGGGAAGAACCGCACCGTCATTTAGTGATTGCGCCTAAATAGAAAAACCCCGCTGATAGTCAGTCAGCGGGGTTTTTTCTGTCCCCGGGAGGACTTAGATGAAGCGGGATTGGAAATATTGTTATTAACATGTGGATAAGTTAAAATAATAGGTAGCTGAATGTGCGGAAAATCAGACTGTGGATAAATTGAACTTTTTTCCTTTCAAATAAGAAATAACTGTGATATCTTATAAATTTGACTGCGTATTTAATAGAACATGCCATTATAGATTAATTTTGAAAGAAGCGGGGTGAAACGCATGGATTTCGATACGATTGCGGCGATATCCACACCGATGGGAGAGGGAGCGATCGCCATTGTCAGACTGAGCGGCGATGAAGCCATCGCGGTTGCTGACAGGCTTTACTCAGGACCTTCCGGAAAAAGACTGCGTGACGTTGAGAGTCATACCATACATTATGGACATATAAAGGACCCTGATACAGGCCAGATCGTAGAAGAAGTGATGGTGTCTGTATTAAAAGGACCAAAAACATTCACTAGAGAAGATATTGTTGAAATCAACTGCCACGGCGGTATTGTTACGGTTAACCGTGTGCTGCAGCTTGCCCTGAACGGAGGAGCCAGACTTGCAGATCCTGGTGAGTTTACAAAACGTGCGTTTTTGAACGGAAGAATTGACCTGTCCCAGGCTGAAGCGGTAATGGACTTGATCCGTGCTAAAACGGACAGAGCGATGAACGTAGCGCTTGGCCAGATGGAAGGAAGACTTTCCAAGCTGATTCAAAAGCTGCGCCAGGAAATACTTGAGACACTGGCACACGTTGAAGTGAACATCGATTATCCTGAATACGATGACGTTGAAGAAATGACGCACAATGTGCTCGTTGAAAAAGCGACGTATGTGAAGCAGGAAATTGAAAAGCTGCTCCAGACTTCCCAGCAGGGGAAAATTTTACGGGAAGGCCTTTCGACTGTTATCGTAGGCCGTCCGAATGTAGGAAAATCCTCGCTGCTTAACAGCCTGATCCATGAAAACAAAGCGATTGTCACAGATATTCCGGGAACGACGCGCGACGTGATTGAGGAGTACGTGAATGTAAGGGGCGTGCCTCTCAGGCTGGTCGATACGGCGGGAATCCGCGAGACGGAAGACATCGTAGAGCGGATCGGCGTTGAAAAATCCAGACAGGTGCTTAAAAAGGCTGACCTCATTCTGCTCGTCATGAACTTCAGCGAAGCTCTTTCACAAGAAGATGAACAGCTGTTTGAAGCCGTCAGCGGGATGGATGTCATCGTCATTGTCAATAAAACAGATCTGCCGCAGCAGATTGATTTGGACCGGGTAAAAGAGCTTGCCGGAAACTCGCCGGTCGTCACGACGTCACTGCTCGAAGAACAGGGCATTGACCAGCTTGAAGAATCCATTAGTTCCCTCTTTTTCGAAGGGGCAGTCGGTCCAACAGATTTAACCTATGTTTCAAACACAAGACATATTGCACTGCTGTCGCAGGCAAAACGGTCAATCGAAGATGCTCTTGAAGCCATTGATGCAGGCGTTCCGATTGATATCGTTCAAATTGATCTGACGCGCACATGGGAGCTTCTCGGGGAAATCATCGGGGATGCTGTTCACGAAAGCCTGATTGATCAGCTGTTTGCCCAGTTCTGTCTCGGAAAATAAGCTCTGCGATTATAAGTTTTGCGATTGCGCTTTTTATAAATGAATTTTTTAAAGGAGGAACTGCCGTGGGATATCACGCAGGTGATTATGATGTTGTTGTCGTAGGCGCCGGCCATGCAGGAGTTGAGGCTGCTCTCGCTTCTGCAAGAATGGGTGCCAAAACGCTGTGTCTGACGATCAATCTCGATATGGTCGCGTTTATGCCGTGCAATCCGTCTGTTGGCGGGCCGGCCAAAGGAATTGTTGTCCGCGAAATCGATGCTTTGGGCGGAGAAATGGCAAAAAACATCGATAAAACACATATTCAAATGAGAATGCTGAATACAGGAAAAGGACCGGCTGTCAGAGCGCTTCGTGCCCAGGCAGACAAGTTCACGTATCAGCATGAAATGAAAAAAACGATGGAAAACGAACGGAATTTGACGATGCTTCAAGGTATGGTCGAGCGTCTGATCATGGAAGACGGCGAATGCCGCGGGGTCATCACGCAGACTGGTGCAGAATACCGCGCCAAAACGGTTGTGTTGACAACAGGCACATTCCTTAGAGGCGAAATCATTCTCGGAGAGCTTAAATACTCAAGCGGCCCGAACAATCAGCAGCCTTCTATTCAGCTGTCTGAGCACCTTCAGGAAATCGGCCTTGATATGGTCCGTTTTAAAACAGGCACGCCACCGCGGGTCAACAGCCACTCCATCGATTACAGCAAAACAGAGATTCAGCCTGGAGACGACGTACCCCGAGCTTTTTCCTATGAAACGACAAAATACATCACAGACCAGCTTCCTTGCTGGCTTACTTATACAAGTGAAGAAACGCACCGGATTATCGACGACAATCTGCACCGTTCGCCGATGTATTCAGGCATGATCAAAGGAACGGGTCCGCGCTACTGCCCGTCCATCGAGGATAAAGTGGTGCGCTTCAACGATAAGCCGCGCCATCAGATTTTCCTTGAGCCTGAAGGCAGAAACACTCAGGAAGTGTACGTGCAGGGACTTTCAACAAGCCTTCCTGAAGATGTGCAAAGACGCATTCTTTCATCCATCCCTGGTCTTGAAAAGGTAGAAATGATGCGCGCCGGCTATGCAATTGAGTACGATTCAATCGTTCCGACGCAGCTGTGGCCGACGCTTGAAACGAAAAAGGTGCCGGGACTTTTCACTGCAGGACAGATCAACGGCACATCCGGCTACGAGGAAGCTGCCGGACAAGGACTGATGGCCGGAATCAACGCTGCCAGCAAAGCCCTTGGCAAAGAAGAGGTCATTCTGAGCCGTTCGGACGCTTATATCGGCGTTCTGATTGATGACCTTGTCACAAAAGGCACGAATGAGCCGTATCGTTTATTGACCTCAAGAGCTGAGTACCGTCTCTTGTTAAGACATGACAATGCGGACCTGCGCCTTACAGAAACCGGCCATAAAATCGGTCTGATCAAAGAAGAGCGCTATCAGTCGTTCCTTCTGAAAAAAGACGAGATTGAAAAAGAGAAGAAACGCTTAAGCACCGTTATCATCAAGCCGAATCAGCAAACTCAGGACGTCATCAGACAGGCTGGCGGAAGCGAGCTGAAAGACGGCATCCGTGCTGCCGATCTTCTCAAAAGACCGGAAATGAACTACGATCATATTCACGCGCTTGTTCCGGCAGATGAAATTATTTCCGGAGAAATAGCCGAACAGGTTGAAATTCAAATCAAGTATGAAGGCTATATCGAGAAATCCCTTCAGCAGGTTGAAAAGCTCAAGAAAATGGAAAACAAAAAAATTCCTGAAAACATCGATTATGACGCGATTTCAGGGATTGCATCAGAAGCGCGCCAGAAGCTGAAAGAGGTCAGACCGCTTTCAATGGCACAGGCTTCGCGGATCTCAGGGGTAAATCCTGCGGATATTTCCATTCTTCTTGTTTATTTAGAGCAGGGCAAAATAGCCAGAGTGGCGAACGAATAGCATGCGATTTCAAGCATCAGAAAGGTTTTGACTATGGACATTTCGTTATTTAAGGCAAGTCTCGAAGAAAAAGGAATCACCCTGACAGACACGCAGCTTCAGCAGTTTGAGACATACTATGATCTGCTTGTAGAGTGGAATGAAAAAATGAACCTGACTTCGATTACGGAAAAAAAGGAAGTCTATTTAAAGCATTTTTACGACTCCATTTCCGCTGCTTTTTATTTTGACTTTACAAAGCCACTTTCCATATGTGATGTAGGGGCAGGCGCCGGTTTTCCGAGCCTGCCGATCAAAATTTGCTTTCCGCACCTGAACGTCTCGATTGTGGACAGCCTGAATAAACGCATCACGTTTCTCGATCATCTCTCAAAATCTCTGAATCTGTCCGGTGTATCCCTTTATCACGACAGAGCCGAAACATTCGGCAAAAAGAAAGAACACAGAGAGTCATATGACGTTGTGACAGCGAGAGCGGTAGCGCGCCTTTCCGTATTAAGCGAGCTTTGCCTCCCGCTTGTCAAGCCGGGCGGACATTTTGTTGCGATGAAGGCAGCAAGTGCGGAGGATGAGCTTTTAACTGCAAGAAAAGCCATCATCACCCTCGGCGGAAAAACAGAAAATAAATATGCTTTTGAGCTGCCTCTTGAAGAAAGTGAGCGCTCAATCATCGTCATCCATAAGCAAAAACCGACACCTGCAAAATATCCGCGAAAACCGGGTACACCGAATAAACTTCCTCTTGAGTAGACAGGCTCGCCTGAAGACAGCGGGTTCTTCAGTGCAGCGAATCAGGAGGAAAGTTTGAATTGCATGCAGGAAAAAAGAGACTTGAAAGAGAAATAATATGATGGCAGTTTCTAAAGGTGGTGTAGGCTCATGAAGCATCCATTCTCTCGTTTTTTCGGCTTGGGAGAAAAAGAAGATACAGCAGAAAAAACAGCAGGAATAGATACAGAAGAAATTGATGATTCAGTATATGATGAGGTAAAGAAGATTCCGGTAGCGGACATCGTCCCGAACCGTTTCCAGCCGCGTACTGTATTTGCTGATGAAAAAATTGAGGAACTCTCTCTTACCATACACACACACGGCATCATTCAGCCGATTGTTGTGCGCCAGGCAGACGGCAACTATGAAATTATTGCCGGGGAAAGAAGATTCAGAGCTGTTCAAAAACTTGGCTGGGAAACCATTCCCGCCATCATCAAGGATTTCAACGATACGGAAACGGCATCTGTAGCGCTGATTGAAAATCTTCAGCGGGAGGAACTTTCTGCCATTGAAGAGGCCGTTGCCTATGCAAAGCTGCTCGAGCTTCACAATCTGACGCAGGAAGCCCTTGCACAGAGACTGGGAAAAGGACAGTCTACTGTAGCGAATAAGCTCAGGCTGCTGAAACTTCCTGATGAAGTGCAGCAGGCGCTGCTTCAGAAGAAGATCACAGAAAGGCATGCCAGAGCGCTCATTCCTCTTAAGAAACCTGAACCTCAAATCCTTTTGCTCACGGAAATTATGGAAAAGCAGCTTAATGTGAAGCAGACAGAGGACCGTGTCGTGAAAATGCTCGAAAAAACGGCGCCGAAAGCAAAAGCGAAACGAAAAGCGTTCAGCCGTGATACGCGCATCGCCATGAACACAATCCGCCAGTCGCTCTCAATGGTTGCAGACACAGGCGTCAAAATCAATGCCGAAGAAGAAGAGTTTGAAGAATACATTCAATTCACTATAAAAATCCCGAAATAAGCTCTCCTGCGTCCATTGCAGGCGGGCTTTTCTTTTGCGGACAGGACCTGATAAAACAAGGTTTACGGCCTATTGGCGCATTTTTTCAAATTCCTAAAAAGTTCAAACTATTGTCCATATTTCATGATAGAATAAAGAGATGATAGAGTTCATGTCTAGTGAATGAGGTGACACTGTGGGGAAAATTCTTGCCATTGCGAACCAGAAAGGCGGAGTCGGCAAAACAACAACTTCCGTAAATCTTGGCGCTTGCCTGGCTTATATTGGAAAACGGGTTTTGCTCGTTGATGTTGACCCACAAGGAAATGCGACAAGCGGTATTGGAATTGAAAAAGCAGATGTTGAACTATGTGTTTATGATATTTTAGTAGATGATGCAGATGTAGTAGATGTCATAAAGCCGACTGCTGTCGAAAATCTGGACGTTATTCCGGCCACGATCCAATTAGCGGGTGCCGAAATTGAACTTGTCCCGACCATTTCCAGGGAAGTCCGTCTGAAACGTGCGCTTGAAAAAGTAAAACATAACTATGATTATATGATTATCGATTGTCCGCCTTCTCTCGGGCTTCTGACAATCAACGCTCTGACGGCCTCTGATGCCGTCCTCATCCCTGTGCAATGCGAATATTATGCTCTTGAAGGGCTGAGCCAGCTTTTAAACACAGTAAGGCTTGTCCAAAAACATTTGAATACCGATTTAATGATTGAAGGCGTGCTTTTGACAATGCTTGATGCCAGGACCAACTTAGGCATACAGGTCATTGAAGAGGTGAAGAAGTATTTCCGCGATAAAGTTTACAGAACGATTATTCCGCGGAACGTGCGTTTAAGTGAAGCACCAAGTCACGGAAAGCCGATTATCATTTACGACCCGCGATCAAGAGGCGCAGATGTATATTTAGAATTGGCAAAGGAAGTGGTAGTGAATGGCTAAAGGGTTAGGAAAAGGACTTAACGCTTTTTTTACGAATATAGAAGCCGGCAAAGATGAATCTTATCAGGAAATCAAACTGAAGGATTTGCGTCCCAATCCCTATCAGCCCCGAAAAACATTTGCACCCGGTGCGATTGAAGAACTGAAGGAGTCCATCCTTCAGCATGGCATTCTCCAGCCGATTGTTGTGAGAAAAAGTATAAAGGGCTATGAAATTGTTGTCGGTGAAAGAAGGTACCGTGCGGCGAAAGAAGCGGAACTAGAGGTTATGCCCGCTGTTGTGAGAGAGCTGACCGAGCAGCAGATGATGGAGCTTGCTCTCCTTGAAAATCTTCAGCGTGAAGATCTGTCTCCGATTGAAGAGGCAGCTGCGTATCAGTCCCTGCTTGACCACCTGCACATTACGCAGGAGGAACTCGCCAGGCGGCTCGGCAAAAGCAGACCTCACATTGCCAATCATTTGAGGCTCCTTTCCCTTCCGTCAGCTATTCAGCAGCATATATCCGACGGTAAGCTCTCAATGGGTCACGGCAGAACGCTGCTTGGACTGAAAAACAAAGAGAAAGTGAAGCCTCTCGCTGAAAAAATCATGAAGGAACAGCTGAATGTCCGTCAGGTGGAACTTCTGGTGCAGCAGCTGAACGAGAACGTTCCACGTGAAACGAAAAAGAAGGCTGTCAGCAAAGATGTGTTTATTAAAGAGAGAGAATCCTACTTGCGGGAGTATTTCGGCACATCTGTCACCATCAGGCAGCAAAAGAAAAAAGGCAAAATTGAAATTGAATTTTTCTCAAAGGAAGATCTCGAGAGAATTCTGGAATTGCTTGAAGCGGAGCAATCATCTTAGGAAGCCATCTTGCCCATAAGGCGGCTTCTTTTGCTTTGGCTGACATACATAGAGCTAACGGAGTGATATAAAGTGGTTTTAACAGGAAGTTTGGTTAACGCAGCAGGTATTGTCGCAGGGGCCCTGTTAGGTCTTCTGCTGAGGAAAATACCTGAGACGATGAAACAGACCGTCATGGCTGGGATCGGTCTGTTTGTAATGGTATTAGGTCTTGATATGGCGCTTGAGAGCAAGCAGCTTTTCATTGTGATCATCAGCCTCGTGCTTGGAGCCGTCATTGGGGAAGCGATTGATATTGAGCAAATGCTTCACCGGGTCGGACGCCTGCTTGAACGGAAATTCAGCAGGGATCAGTCCGGAAATTTTGCGCAGGGCTTTGTGTCAGCCACACTTATTTTCGTTATCGGCGCAATGGCGATTGTCGGATCGCTTGACAGCGGTCTTAGACAGGACCATGACATTCTGTATACGAAATCCATGATCGACGGCTTTACGAGCATGGTCCTTTCAAGCACGCTTGGTATCGGCGTGCTGTTTTCGGCCGTGCCGGTCTTTTTGTATGAAGGCGGCATTGCCGTATTTGCCAATGTGATTCATCAGTATATTCCTAAGAGTTTGCTTGATGATCTTATTTCAGAAATTACAGCTGTAGGCGGCATCCTGATATTTGCTATTGGCTTGAACATGCTCTCGATTAAAGCGATCCGCGTGGCAAATCTCCTTCCGAGTCTTGCTGTCGTTGCTGTGATCATCACTGTGATGAAACTTGTATAATCTTATTGTATAGACCTGCTGGCATCCTTGACCTGGTTCAGCCAGGAGGTTTTTTTCTTTGGCGGCGCCGCGTTCATTTCGCGGTCAATGGATGCAATGCTGTCTGCAATAATCGAGGCCATCGACATTACAAGATGCAGCCTTGTGTTTTGAAGGACAAAAAACTCCATAAATCCGCTCACATTGACAATGCCGTTAATGTGGATGTCTCCAACTTCAGGGAGAACCTTGTTGACGCCTGCGCCCGGCTTGATCGGGCCAGCCCCAACCTGAAACGTCCCGACGCTTTTCAACCTGCCGAGGCATGCATCCACAGCCAAGATAAACGGCTTGTGGAAGACACGTTCAATCGCCTCGATGGTTTCTTCTAAATTAACCGCATGGACAGGGTTTGCCAATGTCCCGTATATATGAAAATGGCGCAGCCCTGCTTCCTTCAGTTTTGTTCCGACTAAAGGCCCCAGGGAATCGCCTGTTGAACGGTCTGTTCCGATGCACAGCACGACAACCGGTTTCCGGACAGAATGAAGGAGTTTCAGTTCAGCTGACAGCTGCTCGGCCGCATGTTCATCTTCATAATGGATACGGTCACGCGACGGTTTTAAAAAGCCAGGTTTAAAATTCATCCTTTCACTCCCTCATTTTAGTAGTATCAGTATACGGAAGAATTCAGAATTCTATACATGATTACGTGATTGCGGGAGTTTTAGCTCAGGACTGTCATTTCCTATGAAAAATTGCTAAAATAAATTTTATCTTAAAATATGCAGTCTTTTATCTTTCTTAAGAAAGGTTGATAAATAGTGGATTTTGCCAACAAGCTGATGAATAAAATGACAGATTCTTTTTTTAATGAAGATATGTGGCTCAGTGCCGGACAAGGGCTGCTGAAGATCATCGGGATTCTCATTCTTGCCTCCATCTTGATCAAGATCGGCAATGTGGTGATCGGAAAGATCTTCACGCTCCGCACAAAATCACCGCTCCGGATTTCAGAGCGGAGAGAAAACACCCTTGTTAAATTGCTGGACAACGTACTGACCTATCTTGTTTACTTCATTGCTCTCCTCATGATTCTTGAGACGCTGAGCTTTGATGTAAAGGCGCTTCTTGCAGGAGCGGGAATTGTCGGTCTTGCCGTCGGCTTTGGCGCGCAAAACCTTGTACGGGATATTATCACTGGTTTCTTCATTATTTTTGAGGATCAGTTTTCTGTAGGGGATATGATCCGTGTAGGGCAATTTGAAGGAACGGTTGAAGAAATCGGCCTGCGGACGACAAAAATCAAAAGCTGGACCGGTGAAATCAATATCCTTCCAAACGGGAACATAACGGAAGTGACAAACTTCTCGATCAACAACAGCGTGGCGTTTGTTGATGTCAGCATTGCCTATGAGGGTGACATTCCGAAGGCAGAAAAAGTTATTGAGGATCTGCTGCTTGAGCTTCCTGATAAATATGAAGAAATGGTCGCGCCGCCTGAACTGCTCGGCGTGCAGAATCTCGGACCTTCTGAAGTTGTGCTCCGGGTTGTAAGCGAGGTTCTCCCGATGAAGCATTTCCATATTTCAAGGGTGCTCAGAAAGGAAATTAAGATGAGGCTTGATGAGCACGGAATTGAAATTCCATATCCGCGCATGGTGATGTACTCAAGAAACGAGGAATCAAGGCCAAAAGAAAGGGTGACGGAATAGTGGATAAAGAGTTCGGCTTAAATGACGTTGTCGAAATGAAAAAACCTCATCCGTGCGGAGAGAACCGCTGGAAAATTATCCGAATGGGCATGGACATCCGCATCAAATGCGAAGGCTGCTCACACAGTGTCATGATTCCGCGCAGGGAATTTGCCAGGAAGATGAAAAAAAGATTAGTCAAACATGAAGAATAAGTTTTTCTAAAGGGAAAACACGGATTTACAAGCCGGTTTTCCTTTTTTTAGTGGAGAAAATACCTTTTCAGCAATCCGGGCCTCTCCCTCTTTAGCTTGTCATTTCCCTCGTTACTATCTATAATTGTTGAAGATTGGTTTAGAAACGAGGACTTGTCTTTTTTTTGTCCAGAAGATAAAACGCAAAGCCCTTTTTGACACGGGCCATTTATAAATATAGAGGAGTGGAATTCATTATGGCTTTAACAGCAGGAATCGTCGGTCTTCCGAACGTTGGGAAATCGACTCTTTTTAACGCCATCACACAGGCTGGAGCAGAATCAGCCAACTATCCGTTCTGCACAATCGATCCGAACGTCGGGATCGTTGAAGTGCCGGATGAACGTCTTCAAAAGCTGACAGCACTTGTTCAGCCTAAAAAGACGGTTCCGACTGCATTCGAATTTACCGATATTGCAGGAATCGTAAAGGGCGCAAGCAAAGGAGAAGGCCTTGGAAACAAGTTCCTTTCCCATATCCGCCAGGTAGACGCAATCTGCCACGTTGTCCGCTGCTTTGCTGATGACAACATCACTCACGTAGCAGGAAAAGTGGATCCGATTGACGATATCGAAACGATCAACCTTGAACTGATCCTTGCAGACCTTGAATCAGTAGACAAGCGCGCAGACCGCGTCGGCAAGCTTGCAAAACAAAAAGACAAAGATGCCGTTTATGAGCATGAGGTTCTGTTAATGCTTAAAGAGGCGCTTGAAAATGACAAACCTGCCCGTTCTGTCGAATTTACAGACGAACAGATGAAGATCGTAAAGCATCTGCACCTGCTTACAAGCAAGCCGGTTCTTTATGTAGCAAACGTTTCTGAAGACGAAGTGGCAGATGCGTCAAACAATGAATATGTGAAAGCTGTCCGCGAATTTGCTGCCGGTGAAAAAGCAGAGGTCATTGTTGTCTGCGCCAAAATTGAATCTGAAATTGCAGAACTTGACGGCGAGGAAAAAGAAATGTTCCTTGAAGAGCTCGGAATTGAAGAATCAGGCCTTGATCAGCTGATCAAAGCATCATACAACCTTCTTGGCCTTGCTACTTACTTCACGGCAGGCGTTCAGGAAGTGCGTGCATGGACGTTCAAAAAAGGCATGAAAGCACCTCAGTGTGCCGGTGTCATCCACTCTGACTTTGAACGCGGATTTATCCGCGCAGAAACGGTTTCCTATGAAGATCTGCTGAATGCAGGAACAATGGGAGCAGCCCGTGAAGCCGGAAAAGTGCGCCTTGAAGGAAAAGAATACATCGTGAAGGACGGAGACGTTATTCATTTCCGTTTTAATGTCTAATCCCGGGTTGCCTAAAGTCCATTTGTTTGCTATAATTTAAACTTGTGAGTAATTGAAATGTTAATTGCTCCTTGCCCGTTTAGGGCCGTTTAGACCAAAAGGAGGTGTAAGAGATGAATAAATACGAAATCATGTATATCATCCGCCCAAACATTGAAGATGAGGCTAAAAAAGCTCTTGTTGAGCGTTTCAACACAATTTTAGCTGACAATGGTGCGGAAGTTGAAGAAACAAAAGAGTGGGGCAAGCGCCGTCTTGCTTACGAAATCAACGATCTTCGCGATGGCTACTACATGCTTCTTCAAGTTGCATCACAGCCTGAAGCTGTTCAAGAATTTGACCGCTTAGCGAAAATCAGCGAAGACATCATGCGTCACATGGTAACTAGAAAAGAAGCGTAATTCATATAGATTAGATATCTCAGAAAAGGATGATTCTGATGATGAACCGGGTTGTTTTAGTCGGCAGACTAACAAAAGATCCAGAACTGCGCTACACTCCAGCCGGAGCGGCAGTTGCTACTTTTACATTAGCTGTAAACCGTGCCTTCACAAACCAGCAGGGCGAAAGAGAAGCGGACTTCATTAACTGTGTCGTATGGCGCCGTCCAGCCGAAAACGTTGCAAACTTCCTTAAAAAAGGCAGTCTTGCGGGCGTTGATGGACGTCTTCAGTCACGCAGCTATGAAGACCAGACTGGCAAGCGCGTATACGTAACCGAAGTGGTTGCAGAAAGCGTCCAGTTCCTTGAGCCTAAAAGCAGCGGTGGTGGAAACAGCGGCGGTGGCGGAAACAACAATTATTACGGCGGAGGCCAGGGTGGACAAGGCGGACAGCAGAATCCATTCAGCCAAAACCAAAATCAAAATCAGAATCAGCGTAATCAAGGGCGTTCGAACTTTGATGACGATCCATTCGCTAACGATGGAAAGCCGATTGATATCTCTGATGATGACTTACCGTTCTAAAACATACAGCTCGAACTAAATAAAGTTACGGAAGGAGGAAACAACTATGGCAGGCGGACGCAAAGGTGGACGTGCAAAACGTCGTAAAGTGTGCTACTTCACTGCACACGGAATCACTCACATCGACTACAAAGATGTAGATTTGCTTAAAAAATTCGTTTCTGAGCGCGGTAAAATTTTACCACGTCGTGTAACAGGAACTAGCGCTAAATATCAGCGCAAATTAACGATTGCTATCAAACGCTCTCGTCAAATGGCTTTACTTCCATACGTTTCTGGCGAATAATAAGATGAAAAAGGCAGTGAGGATTCCTTGCTGCTTTTTTTATTATTCAAAGAAACCTCTGCATGATTTGATTTGCAGACCGCGCTTCATTTAAAATAAGCTTGGAAGGTAAAAAAGAGGTGAATCTGTGAAACGGGTTAACGTACTGACAGAAGGCGCGATTCTTTTGGCGCTGTTTGCTGTCTTAACATTTATGACGCTTTATCTGCCGCTGTTCGGGGCGATTTTAATGTTCTTTATGCCGCTGCCGTTTATTTTGTACACGGTCAGGCATGGTTTAAAGCCGGCAGGCATTTTGACGGCTGCATCTTGTGCTGTGCCATTGTTAATTGGTTCTTTGTTTGCTTTGCCGCTGACCCTGATTTTTTCAATAAGCGGGATTGTGATGGGTCATTTCTACAGAAAAAAGCAGACAGCAGGAGCTTTAATAGCTGGAACACTTTCCTTTCTGCTGAGCTTTGTCGTGCTGTATGCTGCATCCGTTGCGTTTTTTCAGGTTGATCCTGTGAAGGAAATGACAGCTGCAATGGATGAAACCTTTGAAATGGCGAGATCCATGATGGCAGCAGTGGGACAGGAAGCAAATGAAGACGCAATTCAACAATTGGAAGAGCAGATGAAGCTCATAGGCTACTTGATTCCAAGTGTCCTTCTCTCTTCTGCTTTTATTTTCACCCTGCTCTCGCACGCCGCGGCCATTCCGGTGATGAAGAGACTGAATGTGCAAATGGCGAAGATTAAGCACTTCCGCGAGTGGAAACTTCCTTCAAGCATCGTCTGGTATTACCTCGGTGTAAGCTTTCTGATGTTTTTTGATCTTCAGGAAGGCAGCTTTCTTTTCATCGCAGCTGTTAACCTTCTGTTTATGCTGCAGATGCTCCTTGTCATCCAGGGTTTTTCATTCATCTGGTTCTACAGCTATGTGAAGAACTATTCAAAAGCGATACCGATTGTTGCGGTCATCGTTTCATTGATTGTCCCGATCCTGATGTATCTCGTAAGAATCTTAGGTATAATTGATTTAGCATTTAATTTGCGGGGCCGCGTGAAAAAATAAAAGAAAAGCGCATAAACTAGATTCATACATTGACTAAAGCAATCTTGCGTATGTTTCACTGTAGGTTTGAGGAGATGAAACAACATGCCCAGCTTTTTTGAAAAACCATTAATCAGGTACCCCCTTTTAGCATTGATTGCCCTGACCGCGATTTCCATCATCATCCTCTTTTACTATCAGTGGATGATCGGTTTAGCCGGGGTCCTTCTTTTAGGCGCGATTTTGTTTCTTCTCCGGGCTGCTGATAAAAAAATAAAAGCAGAGATGGAGACCTATATCTCCACGCTCTCCTACCGTCTGAAGCGGGTTGGAGAGGAAGCTTTGATGGAAATGCCGATTGGCATCATGCTGTTTAATGAACAGTTCCATATTGAATGGACCAATCCGTTCCTTACCTCCTGTTTTCATGAGGATACCCTTGTCGGGCGGTCCATGTATGATGTCGCAGAAGCTCTTGTTCCGCTTGTGAAACAGGAAGTGGACACCGAAACGATCACCCTTCATGAACGGAAATTCAAGGTGATCATTAAGCGGGAAGAACGGCTGCTCTATTTCTTTGATGTAACAGAGCAGATTGAAATTGAGAAACAGTATGAAGATGAGCGCACGGTTCTTGCCCTTATTTTTCTTGATAATTACGATGAAGTGACCCAGGGGCTAGATGATCAGACGAAAAGCTCGATCAACTCGCATGTCACATCCATCCTGAACAAATGGGCGACTGAAAACGGCATTTACCTGAAACGAACATCCTCAGAGCGCTTTATGGCGATTTTGAATGAACATATTTTAATCAAGCTTGAAAAAGGAAAGTTTTCAATTCTTGACGAAGTTAGAGAGCAGACGACCGTAGAAAACATTTCCCTGACGCTAAGTATCGGAATCGGTTCAGGCGTCCCTTCTCTGACGGAGCTTGGAGACCTTGCCCAGTCGAGTCTTGATCTTGCACTCGGACGCGGTGGCGACCAGGTGGCCATCAAGCAGACGAACGGAAAAGTGAAATTCTACGGCGGGAAAACGAACCCGATGGAAAAACGGACTCGGGTTCGTGCAAGGGTTATTTCACACGCTCTGACAGAAATCATTTCTGAAAGCGACAAGGTCATCATCATGGGTCACAAATACCCTGATATGGACTCGATCGGTTCCGCTATCGGCATCTTGAAAGTGGCGCAGGTGAACGATAAAGAAGGCTTTATCGTGCTTGATCAAAACGAGATCGATACAGGCGTCCAGCGGCTGATCCAGGAAGTCAGACAGCATTCGGATCTCTGGTCCCGTTTTATTACGAGAGATGAGGCGCTCGAGATCTCGACCGATGATTCTGTGCTGATCGTCGTAGATACGCATAAGCCATCCCTTGTCATCGATGAAAAGCTGCTCAACAAAATGGATAATGTTGTCGTCATCGATCATCACAGACGCGGCGAAGAATTTATTAAAGATCCGCTTCTCGTCTACATGGAGCCTTATGCTTCTTCAACGGCCGAGCTTGTAACAGAGCTTCTGGAATATCAGACAAAACGTTTGAAAATGAACATGATTGAAGCGACGTCGCTGCTTGCCGGCATCATCGTGGATACGAAAAGCTTCACGCTCAGAACGGGATCGCGCACATTTGACGCGGCTTCTTATTTAAGATCCAAAGGGGCAGACACGATCCTTGTGCAGAAGTTTATGAGAGAAGATATTACGCACTATGTGAAGCGTTCAAAACTGATTCAAAATACAAACATGCTGAGAGAAGGCATCGCAATCGCGAAGGCAGATCCTGATTCAGACGAGATGTTCGATCAGGTCATCATCGCCCAGACAGCGGACACCCTGCTGTCGATGAGCGGCGTTGTGGCATCCTTTGTCCTTGCCAGAAGGAACGACCAGACCATCGGCATCAGCGCCCGTTCACTCGGGGACATTAACGTCCAGCTGATCATGGAAGCCTTAGACGGCGGCGGACATCTTACGAATGCGGCCACTCAGCTTGAGAACCTGTCTCTGAATGAGGCAGAAGAGAGATTAGAACAGGCAATCCTGGAGTATTTAGAAGGAGGAACCAAATCATGAAAGTTATATTCCTGAAAGATGTTAAAGGCAAAGGCAAAAAAGGGGAAGTGAAAAATGTAGCAGACGGCTACGCACATAACTTCCTGATCAAACAGGGGCTTGCAATCGAAGCCAACAACACAGAAATCAGCAAACTGCAGGGCCAGAAGAAAAAAGAAGAAAAAGAAGCCGCAGCAGAGCTTGAGCGCTCAAAAGAACTGAAAGAAACGCTCGAGAGCCTGACAGTTGAGCTCAAAGCAAAATCAGGAGAAGGCGGCCGCCTTTTCGGTTCAATTACAAGCAAGCAAATCGCAGATGAACTGCTTAAAACACATGGCCATACAATCGACAAGCGCAAAATCGAGCTGCCGGATGCCATCCGCGCTCTCGGCTATACAAACGTGCCTGTCAAGCTTCACCCTGACGTAACTGCAACACTGAAAGTGCATGTAACTGAACAATAATAAGCAAGATGTGATGTGTGAATGGATGCTGCTTCTTTTCTGCGCATCACATCTTTTTTGCAGGCACAGTCCTGCCTAAATCAAGTTAAGGACGGTGATCATCATGAATGAAATGTTTGATGACCGGATTCCTCCACAGAATATTGAGGCGGAGCAAGCCGTGCTCGGAGCCATTTTTCTCGAACCCGCATCATTGATTACAGCTTCTGAAATTCTGATTCCAGAAGACTTTTACAGAGCATCTCATCAGAAGATTTACAATGTCATGCTCGGGCTTGCGGATAAAGGAGAGCCTGTTGACTTAGTAACAGTCACCTCAGAGCTTGCTGATGCCAATTTACTAGAGGAAATCGGCGGCGTATCTTATTTAAGCGACCTGGCGGGTTCTGTCCCGACAGCAGCCAATATTGAATATTACGGCAGAATCGTCGAGGAAAAATCCATTCTTCGCCGCCTGATCCGCACGGCAACAACCATTGCCCAGGACGGATATTCGCGCGAAGACGAAGTGGCAGTTCTCTTAAACGAAGCCGAAAAGAATATCATGGAAGTCTCCCAGCGCAAAAATGCAGGAGCTTTCCAGAACATTAAAGATGTACTCGTCCAAACGTACGATAACATTGAATTGCTCCACACACGAAAAGGCGACATCACGGGAATCGCGACAGGATTTACCGAGCTCGACCGGATGACGGCAGGCTTTCAGCGAAATGACCTTATCATCGTGGCGGCCCGTCCTTCCGTTGGTAAAACGGCCTTTGCCCTGAACATCGCCCAGAACGTCGCAACAAAAACGGACGAAAACGTCGCCATCTTCAGTCTTGAGATGGGTGCAGACCAGCTCGTCATGAGGATGCTCTGCGCAGAAGGCAACATTAACGCCCAGGCACTGCGTACAGGAAACCTGACCCCTGAAGACTGGGGCAAGCTCACAATGGCCATGGGAAGCCTCTCTGACTCAGGCATTTACATCGATGATACGCCGGGTATCCGTGTCAGCGACATCCGGGCCAAATGCCGCCGCCTTAAGCAGGAAAGCGGCCTCGGCATGATCCTGATTGATTACCTGCAGCTCATCCAGGGAAGCGGACGGAACAAGGACAACCGTCAGCAGGAAGTATCCGAGATTTCCCGGACACTGAAGTCTCTCGCAAGGGAACTCAAAGTGCCGGTCATCGCTCTTTCCCAGCTTTCCCGCGGCGTTGAGCAGCGTCAGGACAAGCGTCCGATGATGTCCGATATCCGTGAATCCGGAAGTATCGAGCAGGATGCCGATATCGTAGCCTTCCTCTACCGGGATGATTACTACGACAAAGAATCCGAAAACAAAAACATCATCGAAATCATCATCGCCAAACAGCGTAACGGACCAGTAGGCACCGTCAGCCTGGCGTTCGTCAAAGAATACAACAAATTCGTCAACCTGGAACGGCGCTTCGATGATGCCGGCGTCCCTCCAGGTGCTTAGAAGCTGTCCTTGCGGGCGGCTTTTTTTGTTTGGGGTAATTTTGAGTGCGTTTTATCTGAAGCGGGACACATGTACGAAGGATGCACGCTGTTATTTAGGCGAAATATGGAATTTTTCAAGTGACCGGGTGTTTACGACAAGTAACGGATCGGCTTTTTCAAGTAAAAGAGGTATTTTGGCAAGTAAACAGCGCGGGTTGGCAAGTAAACGACCTGGATGGCCCGAACGGGTACCATTGCCATTATCAATCACACATCCCCCCTTTCAGAATGAAACACTAAATCAAGGGTTAACCTATGAAAAGAAGAACCAAATTACCCGTAATCACGATATATTACGAACGAAAAGAAAATGAAATCTCATTAATGTTCGTCTTTTCATTGACTTTTGGCCGGTCAACTGGTAGAATTAGCTTGTTTGATTGAGCGAAACTAGAAAGTGTTTTAAATAACCGGAGGTGCACATTAATGTCTTCAGTAGTAGTAGTTGGTACACAATGGGGAGATGAAGGAAAAGGCAAAATCACCGATTTCCTTTCCGAAAATGCGGAGGTCATTGCCCGTTATCAAGGCGGAAACAACGCCGGACATACAATTAAATTCAACGGTGAAACATATAAGCTGCACTTAATTCCATCAGGTATCTTCTACAGTGATAAGACCTGTGTAATCGGCAATGGAATGGTCGTTGATCCTAAAGCTCTTATGACGGAGCTTAAATATCTTCACGACCGCGGTGTCAGCACAGACAACCTGCGCATCAGCAACCGCGCACACGTTATTCTTCCTTACCACCTTAAGCTGGATGAAGTAGAAGAAGAGCGCAAAGGCGCCAACAAAATCGGCACGACGAAAAAAGGAATCGGACCTGCTTACATGGACAAAGCAGCACGTGTCGGCATCCGTATTGCTGACCTTCTTGACCGCGAAGCGTTTGAAGAAAAGCTTGCGCGCAACCTTGAAGAAAAGAACCGCATGCTTGAAAAGTACTATGAAACAGAAGGCTTCACAATGGAAGAAATTCTTGATGAGTACTATGAGTACGGCCAGCAGTTCAAACAGTACGTCTGCGATACAGCTGTTGTGCTGAACGACGCTCTTGACGGCGGCAGACGCGTTCTGTTTGAAGGTGCACAGGGAGTTATGCTTGATATCGACCAAGGCACATATCCGTTCGTTACATCATCAAATCCTGTTGCAGGCGGCGTAACGATCGGTTCAGGCGTCGGCCCGACGAAAATCAACCACGTTGTCGGCGTATCCAAAGCTTACACAACGCGTGTTGGAGACGGTCCGTTCCCGACAGAGCTTGATAACGAAATCGGCCACCAGATCCGCGAAGTCGGCCGTGAGTACGGAACTACAACAGGCCGCGCGCGCCGCGTCGGCTGGTTTGACAGCGTTGTTGTCCGCCATGCACGCCGCGTCAGCGGAATTACAGACCTGTCCCTTAACTCAATTGACGTTCTGACGGGCATTGAAACACTTAAAATCTGTACAGCATACAAGTACAAAGGCGAAATCATGGAGTCGTTCCCTGCAAGCCTTAAAGTTCTTGCTGAATGTGAGCCGGTATACGAAGAGCTTCCAGGCTGGACAGAAGACATCACAGGCGTTCGCGACCTAGGAGAACTTCCACAGAACGCACGCAACTACATTGAGCGCGTATCTCAGCTAACAGGCATTCCGCTTTCCGTCTTCTCTGTCGGACCTGACAGAACGCAGACAAACGTTGTAAGAAGCGTATACAGCTAAGCCATCCAATCGAAAGGGATCCGTCCCTTTCGATTTTTTAATTATTTTAAAAATAGTCTTGTGTTTAAGCCGTTATTGAACTATAATAATTTAAGTCGGCAGATAATCGCTGATCCATACATACTTCGGCTTGGTAGCTCAGTCGGTAGAGCAAAGGACTGAAAATCCTTGTGTCGGCGGTTCGATTCCGTCCCAAGCCACTACGAAAAGCTTCAGCACTGGGTGCTGAAGCTGGACACAGAAAAAAGACATGATCCTAAACGGGATGCATGTCTTTTTTGTTATGCCTATAGTCGCATAACCGTTACATAAAAGTGCAAATTTTTACATCAAAAACTAAAATATGACATCAATAATACAGAAATGTTACATTTTTGAAAATGGCTAGGTAATAGTCTGATAATATGGTAGGTTAGTAGAGTGGCTAAAAAAGAAATCCGCAAACATAGCACTATAGGCTTATATAGATGATAGATAAAGTACTGATCAGTGGTCATTTGGGAGGAAATTGTATCGTGTTTAAGCGCATAACTGGATTCGTTGGAAACAACGTGAAGCATACAAACAGCACTATAAAGAAAGCATTATTCGGTCTGACTTTCGCAGGCGCCATGACATTCGGCATGAATGCTTCTGCAGAGGAAAATCTTGAGACCGTTTACCATATTTATCTGGACGGCGAAAGAATCGGAACGGTAGACAGTCAGCAGTTAATTGATGACCTTTCAAAGCAAAAGATTGAAGAGGCCAAAAAAGAATATAAAGATTATCAATTAACGGTTGAAGAGATGGAAGTTATCCCTGAGCAAATGTTCCGTCCTGCTGCAAGCAACGAGGAAACTCTTGCCAAGCTTAAAGAAGAGCTTAATGTAGCAGCAGACGCAGCTTTACTTAAAATAGATAATCAGACTGTCGGCTACTTCAAGAACAAAGAAGAAGCAGAGAGAGTTCTAAAAGCCTACAAAGCCAAGTACGTTCCGGCTGAGCAGGTAGAGCAGGCTGAGAAAATGAAGCAGTCCTCACAGCCGCTTCAGCCATTAAAAGAAAATGAATCTCGTATAGTAGACGTTTCCTTCTCGGGAAAAGTTTCAATTTCCGAGGGGAAAATTTCTCCTGAAGAGGTGCTGACAGCACAGGAAGGTGTAAAGCTTCTTGCAAAAGGCACGCTTGAAGAGAAAAAACACAAAGTAAAAGAGACAGATGTCCTTTCAAGAGTTGCTTCTGAATACAAACTCTCAGTTGAAGAACTGCTTGCTCTTAATCCGGGTCTGTCAGATGAGAATGTGATCAAGCCTGGTGAAGAACTGAACGTAAAAGACTACAAGCCTTTTACAAATGTCCTTGTAAAAGAAGAGGTTTCTAAAAAAGAAGCCATTGCCTATGAAACAGAAGTGGTCGAAGATTCTTCTATGTTTAAAGGCGACAAGAAAACGAAGCAAGAAGGCAAAGACGGACAGAAGCTTATGAACTATGTTGTTCACAAGGAAAACGGCAAAGAAGTGAAACGTGAAACAACAAAAGAAGAAACGCTCACTGAACCGGTAAAAGAAATCATCGTAAAAGGCACTAAAGTGGTTCCTTCACGCGGAAACGGCTCTCTTCAATGGCCGGCTGTCGGCGGATATGTATCAAGCAAGCTTGGAACGCGCTGGGGCAAGATGCACAAAGGAATTGACATTGCCCGTCCGAGCGACCGCACGATCAAAGCGGCAGACAACGGCAAGATCATCTCTGCGGGGAATTCCGGTGCATACGGAAATAAAGTTGAAATTGATCATGGAAACGGCATGAAGACGGTTTATGCCCACCTTGATTCAATCTCTGTATCGGTCGGCGATACGGTCTCCCAGGGACAGAAAATCGGTGTCATGGGTTCTACCGGACGCTCAACAGGCGTTCACCTTCACTTTGAAGTCTATGAGAACGGAAAACTGAAAGATCCATTGAAGTATTTAAAGAGATAACCTTGGGCCATGCCCGAGGTTTTCCTCATTTTAACCTTTCTGACTTCAAGTGCTCAGACAGCTCGGCTTATGGCCGGGTTTTTGTCTTTTCACCGCTGATTTGCAGCACCGGGTTTGGGACATCCTAAAAAGAAACTGCCTGAAAAGATGAATCTGCCTGTCATAAGTGGTAAATTAAGAAGAGAGCACGTAACACCTTATATAAAAGGGGCGATTGGCCGTGGAAAAGAAAATCTTAGTTGTCGATGATGAAAAGCCGATTGCAGATATTCTGCAGTTTAACTTAAAAAAAGAAGGCTACGACGTTTTTTGCGCCTATGACGGAAACGAAGCGCTTGAAATGGTTGAAGAAGTGCAGCCTGACTTAATCCTTTTAGATATTATGCTTCCAAACAAAGACGGAATGGAAGTATGCCGCGAGGTCCGCAAAAAATATGAAATTCCGATTATTATGCTGACGGCGAAAGACTCGGAAATTGATAAAGTGCTTGGACTTGAGCTTGGAGCAGATGACTATGTGACGAAGCCTTTCAGCACAAGAGAACTGCTTGCACGCGTCAAAGCGAATTTAAGAAGACTTCAGGCGCTGCCTCCTGAGCAGCAGTCAGATAAAAACGAAATTGAAATTGGCTCTCTGACGATCCATCCTGATGCCTATGTGGTATCAAAACGCGGGGAAACGATCGAACTGACACACCGCGAGTTCGAACTGCTTCATTATTTGGCCAAGCATATCGGACAGGTCATGACCCGAGAGCATCTTCTCCAGACTGTATGGGGCTATGACTATTTCGGAGATGTGCGCACAGTCGACGTAACGGTCCGCAGACTTCGTGAAAAAATCGAAGATAACCCAAGTCATCCAACATGGATTGTGACAAGACGAGGTGTCGGGTACTACCTGCGTAACCCTGAACAGGAGTAGGATTCATGAACAAAGTCGGTTTTTTCAGATCCATCCATTTCAAATTCGTCATGGTCTATGTACTCCTGATCATGATTGCCATGCAGATTATCGGTGTCTATTTCGTTCAGCAGCTTGAACGGTCCCTCACCGAAAATTTCAATACATCCATTACGCAGCGAATCAATTTCATCAACTACAGCATCGAACAGGAAATGTCCAAGGAGAGGACGGAGGATCCTACCGGAACCCTCCCCACTCTTGAAGAAGACATTACCGCCATACTAAAGGATTTCGCAAAGGATGAAATCCAGGAAATCCGTGTCATAGATAAAAACAGCCGCGTCATTGCGACATCAGATCCGAACAACAGCGACATTATCGGCAAACGCACGACAGAGGTGCTTGTCAAACGGACGCTTGTCTTTGAAAAGCCGGACGAGAAAGTCTATATAGATAAACCAACAAGCAGGCGCGTAAAAATTTCTTCCACACCGATCAAAAACATCAATCAGGAAACGATTGGTGCCCTATACCTAGTCGCATCAATGGAAGAAGTTTTTTCTCAAATGCGGGTTATCAACGGAATTCTTGCGACCGGAACCGGTATTTCCTTGGCAATTACGGCGCTTCTGGGCGTCTTTCTGGCCAGGACAATTACAAGGCCGATGTCTGATATGCGAAAGCAGGCATTGGAGCTTGCAAAGGGGAATTTCTCGCGAAAAGTGCGCGTTTACGGCGAGGATGAAATCGGCCAGCTGGCGGTGACGTTCAATAACCTGACAGACAAGCTTGAAGAAGCGCAGGCATCCACAGAAGGCGAGCGGAAAAAGCTTGCATCCGTGATTGCTCATATGACTGATGGTGTTATCGCGACAAACCGCGCAGGCGACGTGATTCTCGTGAACAGTCCAGCGATAGAAATGCTGAACGTTTCACGTGAAACGGTTATTGATGTTCCGATTACAAAGGTTCTCGGCATTGACGGTGAATATACGTTTGATAGTTTAATTGACCAGCAGGACTCTCTCATCCTTGATGCAAGCACAGAGGACAAACCGTACATCCTGAAGGTCAACTTTTCGACGATTCAGCAGGAGCAAAAACGCATCACAGGTTTAATCGCCGTGATCTACGATATTACGGAGCAGGAGAAAATTGACGAGGAACGCCGCGAATTCGTTGCGAACGTATCACATGAGCTGAGGACGCCGCTTACGACGATGCGCAGCTACCTTGAAGCACTTGCTGACGGCGCGTGGGAAGACAAGGACATTGCCCCGCAGTTTTTAAATGTAACTCAGAATGAAACCGAGCGGATGATTCGCCTTGTCAATGATCTACTGCAGCTGTCAAAGCTCGACAGCAAGGATTACCGCATCAACAAAGAGTGGGTCAACTTCACAGCCTTCTTCAACCAGATTATCGACAGGTTTGAAATGACGAAAGAGCAGCATGTCTCCTTCCTCCGCGATCTGCCGGAAGAAAAGCTCTATGTCGATATTGACCCTGATAAAATAACACAGGTGTTAGACAACATTATTTCCAACGCCCTGAAATATTCTCCAGAGGGCGGACTGATTACTTTTAAGACAGAAATCATTGATGACATGCTGCAGATCAGCGTCACCGACCAAGGCATGGGCATTCCAAAAGGAACAGAGCATAAGATCTTTGAGCGGTTTTACCGCGTGGATAAAGCAAGAACGAGAAAGCTTGGCGGCACAGGACTGGGGCTTGCCATCGCAAAAGAAATGATCGGGGCCCATGACGGTGAAATCTGGGCTGAAAGCGTGGAAGGGAAAGGAACAACGATCCTGTTTACCCTTCCATTTACAAGGGATCAAGAGGATGAGTGGGATGAATCGTGAAAATATAAAAACCGTTATATTGATGCTGCTCGTCTGCGGAAGCGTGTTTTTCACCTACAACCTTTGGACGTTTAAGCCGAACTACGATTTTATCGACAGCAGCCAGTATCTTGAAAACGAGCCGATCAGCAACGTGAAGCATGAACCGGAGGACGTCATCCGTCCTTTTCAGATGATGGTTCATGACAAAGCCGAGCATTACGGCACCTACCGGCCGGAACGAATTGACTTTGTCTGGAATCAGCTGAAAAACTGGAACATGGGCGAAGTGAAAAACGTGTCCGGCAAATACACGGCTGATGAGCTGGATGAGTGGCTGACGGGGAAAAGCGAATCAAGAAAGATCGAGTTTCTCTTCAGCGACAAAGTTCCGTTTGAACTCTTTCAGTCTATTTTTCAATACAAGTCTCAAAAGACCATCTACTCTTCATTTGACCGGATTGTCCTTCCAAGCGGAAAAAACGGGTCGTTTCAAAAGATCCTCTTTATTTCAATGGAGCAAAGGCTTGTCTATGAAGCTTCCATCAGCAATGAGAACGCCAAAGGCATCATTGCGTCTGTAATTGAAAAGCGGGAAAACCTTGACCGCTTCGTGCCTGAGGTGATTGCTGAAGGCAACCGGCTGCTCCTTCCTGAGAGCCGGATTGCTCTTAATGAAAATGAATATATCATTAATTCCGTCAATGGCGAAGCGTTCAAGCGGGCGCTCTTTACAAATCCCGACTACGTCCGCCGGGAAATGAAACCGACACAAAACATCTATACGGACGGAACGAGTCTTTTGACGATCTATCCGAGTCAGGAGCGTCTGCGGTTTGTGAACCCGACCATTGACCCGAGCATGTTTATTGAACGGGGAAAAGCGATGAAGCAGAGCATTGAGTTTTTGAATGATCACGGAGGATGGACGGATGAGTACCACTTCTACAACATGAACCCCGATAGCCAGCTCGTTTCATTCCGGTTGATGATTGATTCCATTCCCGTTTTTGAAAACAATTCAAAAACGTTCGGACCGACGGAGATTTCGATACGCTGGGGAGAAAATGAAATCGCCACCTACTCAAGACCGCTCTACCGTCTGAATTCAGGATATAACCCAAGTTCTGTAGATATGCCTTCAAGCAAAGAAGTTGTCAGCCAGCTGAAGCAGAAAAAAAGCATCGAACCGGACAAAGTGAAGCGGGTCTTCCCTGCTTATGAAATGTCGGCAACAGCAGAGCCGAGAATCGTCGCCATCAAACCGTACTGGTACGCCGAAACAACGGGCGGCCAATACGTAAAGCTGCAAACTGAAACGCTTGGAGGGAACAGCGATGGACTGGAGTAAAACGAAAACCATTTTCATTCTGGCTTTCCTTGTCCTAAACACCTTCTTGGCCATTCAATATTTTAATATCGTCATTACCAACAGCCGGTATGATGTCATAAAAGAGCCATTGATCGAGGAGCAGCTTGCGGCAGAGGGCATTACGTACAAGAAGCTTCCGCAAGGCAATGAAACAGGCGCCTACATTACGGCTGAGAGCAAAGTGTTTACAGAGGAAGAACTGGAGTCCCTCCCTGCCCAGGACGTTCTGAATCTCGAGGATAAAATTACGTCCCTGCGGGCGGAATTTGAAAAGCCCTTCACCTTGCCTGAAACGAACACACAAAGCAAGCTTAATCAAATCGTCAGAGAAAACATTCTCTCAGGCGACCAATATGCCTTCTGGAAAACGGACAACGTGAAAAACACGATCATCTACATCCAGACATACAATGACCGGCTTGTGTTTCAGGACCTGTCAGCCGACCAGAAAATCGGAATGCTGACACTGTTTTTAAATGATAAAAACCATCTCGTGAGTTACGAGCAGACGCTGCTTGAAAACATCCAGGACCTTGAGGGCAAGCAGGACACGCTTCCTGCCATTAAGGCGCTTGAGGCCCTTTACAACAAGAACGACTTAAAACCGAACAGTACGGTGACAGAGGTTCAGTTCGGCTACTATACGCCGTTCCCGCTCTCGGGCGAACAGATCCTCGCCCCGACCTGGCACATCGTCGTCAATGATTCGGAGGATTATTACGTAAATGCATTAGAAGGACAGGTCATCCGTTCTAATGAAAAATTGGAGTGAACGCAATGAGTCTGCAATTCAGTGTTCTCGCAAGCGGAAGCACGGGAAATGCAACATATGTCGAAACAGATCAGCATTCGCTGCTCGTTGATGCCGGATTCAGCGGCAAGCAGATGGAAGCCCTGTTTCAGCAGATCGGAAGAAAAATCAATAAGCTGTCCGGGATACTCGTTACCCATGAGCACAGCGACCACATCAAAGGCCTCGGCATCCTGGCACGGAAGTACAATCTGCCTGTCTACGCCAACGAAAAAACGTGGCAGGCGATGGAAGGACTGATCGGTGCGATCCATCCCGACCAGAAATTCATCTTTGGGACCGGGACTGTTCAATCGTTCGGCGGAATTGACGTCGAATCGTTCGGCGTGTCCCATGATGCGGCCGAGCCGATGTTCTATACCTTTCACCACGAGGGGAAAAAGCTCGCCCTGATCACAGACACCGGCTATGTCAGCGACAGAATGAAAGGCATCATCCACAATGCGGATGCCTTCGTGTTCGAAAGCAACCATGACGTGGACATGCTGCGCATGGGCCACTATCCTTGGAGCGTCAAGCGCCGGATCCTGAGCGATGTCGGCCACGTTTCCAATGAAGACGCTGCGCTTGCCATGACCGATGTCATCGGCGACAACACAAAACGCATCTACCTTGCCCATCTCAGCAAAGACAACAACATGAAAGAGCTCGCACGCATGTCCGTCCAGCAGACGCTTGAAGGCAAAGGCTACATGCCGGGAGAGCAGTTCGACCTTTACGACACAGACCCGAAAACCCCCACCCCCCTTGTGCTTGTTTAGCACAGAACTTGGAGTTTTTTTGAAGATCCTTGGGTATACTGAATCTATATAACGTCCTGCAAAAGCTCCTGCTAAAAAGGAGCTTTCGCGCTACATAAAAGATGGGTGGGATAACCAATGGGGTACTATGATCAGGACTATGAACACTACAACCGGAAGCAAAAAGGCAACCGCGGCGGCAAATTTCTGCCCGGGCTGCTCGGCGCCATCCTTGGCGGCCTGCTCGTCCTTTTTTCCGTTCCGATCCTTGCCAACATGAACATCCTTCCGTACGACCTCGCACTCGGCGGGGACGAGGAAGAAACAGAGGACGAGACACCGAACTCGACCGTTCCGTCCCGGAACATCTCAGTAGATGTGAGCACGGCGGTCACAAAAGCCGTAGACAGCGTATCAAAAGCGGTTGTTGGGGTCGTCAACATCCAGGAAGCGGGATTCTGGAATGAAAAAGGCGAAGCCGGAACCGGATCTGGTGTCATCTACAAGAAAGAAGGCGGAAGTGCCTTCATCGTCACCAACTACCATGTTATTGAAGGAGCCACGCAAATCGAGCTCAGCCTGAGCGACGGCACCCGGATTCCTGCTGAAGTACTCGGCAGCGACGAGCTTATGGACCTTGCTGTTTTAAGATCTGAAAGCAAAGCCGTTGAGCAGGTAGCTGAATTTGCCAACTCAGATAATGTGAAGCCCGGCGAGCCGGTCATAGCCATCGGAAATCCGCTCGGCCTCCAGTTCTCGGGCTCTGTCACACAGGGCATCATCTCCGGCACAGAGCGCGCTATTCCGGTCGACTCGAACCAGGACGGAGAAGTCGACTGGAACGCGGAGGTCCTCCAGACAGACGCAGCCATCAACCCCGGCAACAGCGGCGGGGCGCTCGTCAACATCGACGGCAAGCTCATCGGCATCAACTCCATGAAAATCGCCGAATCAGCGGTAGAAGGAATTGGCCTCGCCATTCCGATCAACCTTGCTGTTCCAATCATCCAAGACCTGGAGAAATACGGCGAAGTCAGACGCCCGTTCCTTGGAATCGGCATGAGATCCTTGAATGAAGTCTCAAGCTACCACTGGGAGCAGACGCTCAAGCTGCCTGACAAAGTATTATCCGGCGTCGTCGTCATGAGCGTGAACCCGGTCTCCCCTGCAGGCCAGGCCGGGCTAAAGGAAATGGACGTCATCACCGAATTTGACGGACAGGAAATCAAAGACATCATTGACCTCCGCAAGCAGCTCTACAAACGGTCAGTCGGCGAAGAAATCGACATTACTTACTACCGCGAAGGCAAACAGAAATCAGTGAAGCTAAAGCTTGGAGAAGAACAGGAGGGGTAAACTTCTCCTGTTTTTTCTTTGAAGAGGAAACCAAAAAAAGAATTTACCACATTGATGTCCAGCTTCAGCGCCTAACTCCTCGGCCAGAACAAAATCCCCCAAAAAGTCAAAACCGGACTTTTCGTGTGATTTCTTATCTGTCTGTCGGAGCTAAACAGGCGCTTACGCTTTTCTTATTGTGGATAAAGGAGTAGTAAACATGAAATGCTGCGAAGAACACATTGAATTAGCGATAGATATGTACGTAGACGAGCACGAAACCGCTCCAGAAATCGAAAAAATCAGAGAAATTAACAAGTTATCCACATCCTGTGAATTGTGCACAAACCCTGCTGTATATATAGTGGGGAACTAATATTCGCACACTAAATGTGGATAAGTTGTACACAAATGTGGATAACATCTGTTGGTAATCTGAAACAAAGTGGGGATAGCCTGTGAACATCACAATTTGCACAATCGGCAAGCTAAAAGAAAAATACCTGAAACAAGGAATCGACGAATTCCTGAAGCGACTCACACCATACGCCAAAGTCGACATCATCGAACTCCCTGACGAAAAAGCACCCGAAAACCTCAGCGATTCCGAAATGGAAATGGTGAAACAAAAAGAAGGAGAACGCATCCTTTCAAAAATTTCCGATGACACCCATGTCATAGCGCTGGCGATCAAAGGGAAAATGAAATCATCCCAGGAGCTTGCAGCGGATCTCGACCGTCTTGCTACCTATGGAAAGAGTAAAGTGGCGTTTGTCATTGGCGGATCTCTTGGATTGAGTGATGAGGTGATGAAGAGAGCGAATGATACCCTGTCCTTTTCGAAAATGACGTTTCCGCATCAGTTGATGAGATTGATTTTGGTGGAGCAGGTGTATCGAGCTTTTAGGATTAATCGGGGGGAGCCGTATCATAAGTAAGTGCGGTTTTTAAATTTCACAATTAAATTTAGATAAAGAACAGTCTACCGAAATTAAATTGGTAGGCTGTTTTAATTTTAATTGGTATAATTTTCTATGGAGGGGTGTTTATATGGATTTTTTAACTTCAACAATATTGGCTGGGTTAGCCTGGGATGGTATTAAATATGCAGGCAATCTTACGTCGCAATACCTTAAAGGAAAATTGGAAGAGTGGATTATAGATGATAAACAATTAGAGACGATAGTTTCTAAGATTAATGAACTTCCTGATGCATATAAAAAGAATGAAAAGTTTTTAGGTTTAGCTATCCAAGAAGATGAAGATTTACAAGGAGTATTAAGAGAAATTCAATCTAAAAGTAATAATAGTGTTGAAATTAAGGATTCATTTATAGAAGGAAGTACCATTAATAATGCGATTGGTGGATCTACAATTAACAGTTCAACTACTAATAATTATTATGGTTCTCACTCAAATACTGAAAAAAAAACTAGGCTACAAGTAAAAGGTGAATTAGATTTACTTTTATCTGAAAACGCAGCAGTATTTAAAATGTATGGTCCTACACCAGAAAATACTGCTGATTTAACCACTAGAAAACATGAAGCATGGAGGAGTATGGCATTAAAGTTTATTGTGCCTAATAATGATAGGATAATCACCCTATTGAATGAAAATATAGACTTAATGAACTTTGAAGAAAAAATGATATTTATGGAATTCAAATTACATGCTGAAGGTTTTAAAGATAATCAAAATAGGAGCAATAGGATTGCAGAATACCCTAAGTTTCCGATTTCTATAAATAACATTCTAGGAGGGTAAAAAAATGGAGTATGGAGAAAGAGTTATAAATCCACTACCTCAAGGTGTAAGACAATTAGTTGAGAGACTATTAATAAAACCAACTGTAGAAGATGTAGATTATATTAATCATCAAATTTTAAAAGTTATTAGGAAAGCGCCACATGAAAATTTGATGATTTATGTTGTAGACGCATATGTTTTAGGAGAAGGAGATACATTTGAAATAATTAGGGATAATCCAACTATTGATACTATTCTAGTACTTAGTCTTTGGAATCAATATACATGTGATGCAAAGAATTTAGCTAAAGAACATGGAGTAGCTGTATTTACATACTCTGAATTAATGGGAGCTGTATATTACCATGGTAGAGCATTTTTGGATTACATGCCTCCAGAAAGAGATTAAAAAAAATAATAAACTACTTTTTTTAATAGAAAATGAACAAATGAGAATTTTTCTTTTTGGTTCAGCTAAAAATAATAAATCTCCAAATGATTTAGATTTACTACTAACATATAACAATGAAGTAATCTCTTTAGAAGAAATTTCTAAAATCAAAAAAGAATTAAAAACCTATTTTTATAGCTTAGATTTAGGTATTACAATAGACTTACTATTTTTATCTTATATAGAAGAAAGGCAAATAAGTTTTGTTAGAAAAGAATGCGCTTTAAAAATATATTAAAAAACCGCACTTACAAATATCACGGAGAGCCTTATAAGCCAGAATGTACAATGGAGATTAACATTATTAAAAATTAGCACGGAAGTATGGCAAATTTAAGTTGGATTTATCTTCTATATTCTTACCTTTATCTTTAACCTTTTATTTATGAGGTTAAAGATAAAGGTAATGAATGTGTTAAAGGATGATTTTAATTGTTAGGAGCAAAATTAGCTTATTTAATTTCGGAGCTTATTTCAAATATTGACCAAAACTGTAGAAACGATTTGACTGAGAAATTATTAGTGTCAGAAAGAGACTATGTTTCTCGACTTACCACCCATATTACATATCCGTTTGGCCCTTGGTTTCCAAAATTAGCTTATACAGTTGCCCAAACGTTGCCCCCAAACTTTGAACAAAAGTTTGGGGCTGATGCAGTATTAATCTTTAAATCAAATAATGTAGCCAAGATTGGAATGTTTGAATCTAAATGGCCTAGAGTAATTGTGAACCCAAGCTACAAATGGGATGATTTAAGGGATAAAGGGAAACCGAGTACAGTATTTAAATTATTTTCTCACTTTACAGACCAAATTATTAGACAGAATAATTGGACAAATGAAGTGGCAATATGGGAAATGTTTTTCTATGAAGGTATTCAGGGTACATATACCCATGGATTTAATCGTCGTGGATCTTCCTGTTTTTGGAGTGATGAGGCATTTAATTATGTAAAAAGTAATTGGGCACATTTTACACATAATTATTGGGAAATATCAGATTTAAATTATCTTTTTACAAATGGAGGAAGGAGGAAATACAGTGAGAATTTGCAAAAAATGGTCTATAAAATTTTACTTTGTGAAAAAGGGAAAAGACTCCCAATAGACATTTACAATTCTGAATGCAAGTTAAAAGGACGTGATGGTCGAGTAATTATTGTTCCGTTACCTATAATGTTTAATAAGAACAATGATAGCACTAAGGATAACATTAATAAAATAAATGATATTCACACCTTTATGTTAAGAAATGGTGTTTCATTCTACATATATATAGATTTAGATTTAATTTTTAATTCATAGAAAATATTAACCTATTTTCTTTCGCTGATATACCGTTGGTACGGTAAACTGTATGATAAATAAATTTATCTTTATTAAAAAAACGTACTAAAGAACACCCCGCTGTTCTTGGTACGTCTTTTATATTGTGTCTACCTTAGCACTTCTCACAACCCAACTCAGGAAAGTCAAAAGACTTGCAAAGAGTCCTTACCCACATTACATTCATTATCTCCCCTTAGCAACGAGTTTCTTACATAATATTAACCCCTTCGGCCACCATAAAAAAGTTTTTT
This sequence comes from Metabacillus indicus LMG 22858, assembly GCF_000708755.2. Lineage (GTDB taxonomy): Bacteria > Bacillota > Bacilli > Bacillales > Bacillaceae > Bacillus_P > Bacillus_P indicus. Next base: position 111,276 of record NZ_JGVU02000005.1, read on the forward strand.
CAACGCAAAAAAGATGCCTTCCCGTTATTTTGGAAAAGCACCCAAGGTAATTGCTTGGCCTCCTTAACCCCTCCCAACCCCTCTCTCAAAAGCAGCCAAATGATTAATTGAAGCATCCCGCAATTGAGTAAAAACCAGTCTTGCATCATTTGGGATATTGAACGTCAAGAATCTGTTGTACATGCCGATATTGTCGATTTCCCCTTGAACGCCAGCTGCATAGGCTGCTTTAATGTTTGGGGAAGTTGTCACGAATGACTGTGATGTGTCTTCAGGTAAAGGTACTTGATAGCGTTCAAAGAGTGGAAGTAATGCGCTTATGTGTCTCAGTTCTGCTTCTTTGATTCGGGCAAATGTAGGGATATATCCAAATGTTCCTAGAATATTGTTGTATCTTGCTTGAGCCAGATATTCATCCTGAAGTGCGTAAGTCAGCATTTGAGGAAAAGACAGCGTTGCTGCATTTAGTGCTCCTTTAGCACCGTAATTTTCGATTTGTCTATAAAGATTTGCATGACCTGTCCCGATGGGAGCATAATATCCATGAAAAAATGGAAGGCTGTTTGTTACATACACGGTGAGCATTTCCCTCCTATTGTCATTTTTAGGTTTAGCATATGTTTTCTAATCAGTATGGTGTAAGGACATCTTATGGTTTTATAACCAATTAAAACAAGACATTTATGTATGATTTTAGCGATGATAAAAGAAGAACCAAGAACATCCCAACGTTCTTGGTCCTTCTTTTTTACATAATAAACCACCCCTCCGGCAACCATAAAAAGGTAAATATGTACATATGGAGATGCCTATGCAAAGTCTAACGAAAATCCTTATACCGAGACAGCTGTTTACGCTCCTGATTTTATCCACTGGCCTTCTTAATCACGTGATCCTCATCCCGAATTTGCTTACGGCTTCAGGAAGGGACAGCTGGTTGAGTGTTCTTTTGTGCTGTCCGGTAGCCTTGTTTTTTTTGTGGCTTATTTACTACATTGTTAAAAATTGTCCGGATGAAGGTTTTTTCAGCATGGTTCAAAACCGGTTTGGCAAGGTATTCTCCGCCATTTTATCGCTTCCGGTCGTTCTTTTTTTGTTTTGCAGTTCGTATTTAACGTTTAAAGATCTTGTCATATGGCTGAACGCCTATTTTCTCGCGGATGCATCTATAGTTACGATCAATATCATGCTCATTATAGTCTGTTGTGCGGTTACTTGGGCTGGAATAAGGACGATGGCGATATCAAGCGGCTTCCTACTGCCGCTTGTGATGCTTTTTGGGATTTTCATAGCCATTACAAACACGAGCGTAAAGGACCCGCAGCTTTTGTTTCCTTTACTTGCAGATGGCTATGAGCCTGTGATAAAAGGAGGAATTTACACACTTTCAGGTTTGCTTGAAATCTATCTTGTCATCCTCCTGCAGCCATACTCCCAGGCACGGATCAAGTTTGGCCAGCTGTTTTTGCTGCTTGTCATATTGATTGGCTTGATTCTCGGTCCTCTTACCGCCTCCATTATGGAATTCGGGCCAACAGAAGCGGTCAACTTCCGCTATCCGGCCTATGAACAGTGGCGTATTCTGAAAATTGGGGAATACATTTCCCATCTTGATTTTTTTGCTTTGTATCAGTGGCTGAGCGGAGCTGTGATCCGGATAGGCTTGTTCATGTATTTGCTTGGTGCTTTTTTTGCAAAGAAAAAACACCATTACAGGCTGAATGCCAAGCTTGTTATCATCATGTATCTGCTCTTATTTGCCGCAATCATGATTGATGTGGACACCTATACCTTTTCTCAAGTCATTTTTCATTACTTTTTGCCGGCATGCATGGCATTCTTTTTTATCCAAATACTACTATCAGCTCTACTCATATTCGTAATCAAAAAAAGGGATGAAAAGCATGGCAATGATACTAGGATCGACTCCTCAGGGTGAGGAAAGCGTGGCACAGAAAGCAGCGGGGCTTAAGGGAAAATTCTCGAAAAGTCAGGATCTTGTCTGGAAGCAGCACGAAACGGATATCGGCAGCTTTGATCTCATTTATCTGGATACCTTAATTGACAGCCATTTTATGAATCAATCGATTCTGCCGAAGCTTGGAGGAGTTCATGAAGGAACGGTAGAGAAGACAATCAAGGCACGATTTCAGGCGGAGGATGTTACCTGTCAGTCGGCAGAAGAGCTGTCTCAGCTGCTTTTTGAAGGCAACGTGCTGTTTCTTAGTAAAGAGAGGTTTTTAAGCATTCAAGCAGGGGATTTCCCGAAACGGCTGCCTGAGGAATCGTCGTTGGAAACATCCATCAGAGGGCCAAAGGATGGATTTGTAGAAGATATCAGAACAAACATCTCCCTGATCAGAAGACGGCTTAATACAACTTCCCTTTGCCTTGAGAAGTTTACAATCGGAAAAAGAAGCAATACAAAAGTGGCCCTCATGTACCTGGGTGATGTCATTGATCCAAACGTTCTCGAAGAAGTTCGTAAACGATTGAATGGGGTTGAACTTGATCTTTTAACAAGTATTTATGAATTAGAATCCGCCATACGGGATACTCCTTATTCCGTCTTTCCTACTATGGACTATACGGGGAGGCCGGACTTTATTGTACAGTCCATGAACCAGGGCAGATTTGCCCTTTTAGTCGATGGGAATCCTACAGTCTCCTATGCGCCGATTAATTTGCTGCTGCAGACGAAATCTCCTGAAGACACGTATATCAACTATGCTTATGTGTCATTGGAGAGAATCATCAGAGTGATTGGCATTACGGTATCCGGCTTTTTGCCGAGCATCTGGATTGCATTCTCTGCCTTTAACATTGAGCAGATCCCCTATCTTCTTGTGGCAACCATCTCTGTCTCACGGTTCGGCCTGCCTTTATCGGCACCCATTGAAATGTTTGTCATTCTTTTTCTGTTTGAACTGTTCAATGAAGCAGGAGTGCGTCTGCCGCGCGCAATCGGACAGACGGTTGCTGTTCTTGGGGGCTTGATTGTGGGGGATGCTGCAATCAGGGCAGGCCTGACCTCGCCGACTATGCTTGTCGTTGCGGCCATCACCTATATTTCCTCTTTTACACTGGTGAATCAATCGCTTAGTTCTGCCATCACCATCATCAGATTCGGCGCCATCTTTCTTAGTACCTTCCTGGGATTGTTCGGTGTAGTGTTAGGGTTTATTCTAACGGTCTTTTATTTTTCTACCCTGACATCCTTTGGCACGCCATACTTCGGTTCGCTGGCTCCTATCAGTTTAAAAGAGGGCATCAAGTCATTCCTTAGGGCTCCCATCCAATTTTATAAATCACGAACCTCCTCCACTAGCCCAAACGATTCCACAAGGGGAGACCAGTCATAATGGGCAAGGTTAAAATACTCATACTAAGCTGTGTCCTATTTCTTACAGGGTGTTCAGGGATAAAGAATATCCAGGATTTAACCTATATTGTGGCAATCGGGATGGACTTTGATGAGGCAGAGGAAGAGTATGTCGTTTACCTTCAGGGGCTAAATTTTGCCAATGTTGCCAAGCAGGAAGGCGCAAAATCGGTTGATCCAATACCGATCTTTATCGCCAAGGCAAGAGGAGAAACCCTGAATATGGCCGTAAGCAAGCTCTACGGGAAATCCGAACCGCCCTTATACTTCGGCCATGTGAATACGCTGCTGTTAACGAACCGTCTCATACAAAGCAAGGCCAGTGAAGTACTGGAGGAAGTCGGAAGAAACCGTTCCCTGCGGCCGACCATGAAAGTATTCTCAACAGAGGAAAAAATTGAGGATGTCTTCAATATACCGGCACTTTTCAACTATCCTGCTATTTACACCGTTCTTTTTAAGGCGAAGATCAATCAGATGGCAGAAAATGAATTAAAAGCAATTACCATGATGAAATTCCTGCGGGACTATTATGAACCGATGGGAACGGCAAAAATCCCGACTGTAAAAATTGATAAAAGCAGCTGGAAGGCCAATCAGGACTATCCGGTCTTGTATCTCGATGGATTTTCTACTTTTCAGCACCAGGCTTATAAGGAAGACATTCCTTTGGAGCATGCGGTCATCATTAATTGGCTGACAGAAAAGGGAATTTCTATGAATCAGAGGGCCGAAAAAGAGGGAAAGCTTGCAGCTGCAGTCAAGCTCGGGGAGCCGAAGATGAAAATCAAGTATGATGAAACGGCAGAAAAACCGAAGTTTTCCATAGAAATTTCCGTCAGTGCGGATCTCCTGGAAAAAATACAAAAGAACCTCACATTGAATTCATTGAAAAGGCAGGTAGAAGAAGATATCAAAGCAAAGGTTGAATCCATCTACTATGAAGGGGTGGAAAACGAGCTTGATATCCTGAATGCAGGAGGGAAATGGTACAGAAAGCACCCGAAGCAGTTTCAAAGATTAAAGGAAAACCACACCTTTTATCTTGATCAGGAATCTCTCACAGAGGTGAAAGTCAACGTGCAAATCCTGCATTTCAACAGCTATAAATTCAACAGGGGTATAGACGGGGGACTATAAGAATCACAGTGAATGAAGCGCCGTGTCTTTTAGTAAGAAAATCAATAACAGAATTGATACAGATCCGTAAAGGCTGTGTATGCTGTTTCAGTTCAAGGGTGACATTGGCATGATAGAAGGATAAATAGATAAAGGATAGATCAAAACAGAAATACTCTGTTCATCTATCCTTTATTTAATATACCTATTTTATGGATTCGTCGACCATAACCCTGCTGTTTTTACGAATACTCTGCGGTTTAGTTTTAATCCGGAAACAAGGAGTTCAGCCAGATCCTCTGGATGCATGACCCTTTCCGGATCTCCATTGATCAGGTTGGCATCATAGGCTAAATCAGTGGCTACTGTGCTTGGAGTTAGTGCTGTCACACGGATATTGTGTTTGCGTACTTCCAGCATTAAGGATTCAGTCAACCCTAATACTGCGAATTTTGACGCGCTGTAGGCGCTGGTGACAGGTGCTCCTTTTTGACCGGCAGAGGATGAGATATTCACGATATCGCCTGTTTTTCTTTCGATCATTTCAGGGAGAACAGCCCGTGTGACATTGTAGACGCCCATTACATTTACACGTATTATTTTTTCCCATTCTTCGGGTGATAACTCTAGAAAACCGCCGAATTGAGCAATTCCTGCATTGTTGATGAGAATGTCGATGGATCCAAGTTCGGATTTGATGTGCTCGACAGCCTGTGTGACGGATTCAAGGTCAGCAACGTCACCAGATGCGATTGAAACCTTGATATCGTATTCCTGTAATTCGGTTTTCACTTTTTCAAGGTTGTCCGGGTTCAGTCCCAGCAGCCCGAGGTTTACGCCTTCTTTAGCCAAAGCGATGGCAGTGGATCGCCCAATGCCTCTTCCTGCTCCTGTAATTAATGCTGCTTTTCCTTTTATTGAAGCCATAACGATTCACTCCCAGTAAAGAAAATAAGGCAGAGACAAAAAGTTATCTCTGCCTAAGAGGTTATCACATCTATTCCAAATTGGCATGTTTGCCGTACATTTTATCGGTATCCAATCCTTTTTTCTCTATATACCGCAAGATCACCGTATTATAAAAAAGTAAGGAAGCACGAGAACCGTCCCGTTGCTTCCCGGCCAAATCTTCTTTTGGTATGACTCATGAAGACGTTCAATGATAAGCTCGTTCGTCACATCCGATATGAATTCAGTCTTTGTTGCTTCGTATATGATCAAATCAGTGCCACCTCTTTGGGGTTATATGGAATATATTGTAGCATTTTATTTGAGATGACAGGGAACTGATTTTAAAGGAACTACCATCCTCCAATAGGAGAATGGCTGATTTCATAACGATACCTCCTGCTTAGGAACTCCCTCTTCCTCAACATTTCCCATCCTCGCTAAGATATTAGCCAAAATGGAACCTGAAATATTATGCCAGACACTAAAGATCGCGCTTGGTACAGCTGCCAGCGGGGAGAAGTGAGCGGTTGCAAGCTGAGCACCTAAACCAGAGTTTTGCATGCCCACTTCAATGGAAGTGGTTTTAACCTTGGACAGATCCATTCGAAGAAGTTTAGCGAAGGTGAATCCGAGTAGATAGCCAAGTAAATTATGCAGCACCACGACACCGAAGATTGCGAGTCCGGTCTGTGCAATCTGTTCCTGACTGTTGGATACGACAGCTGCTACGATGGCTATAATAGCTACAGCTGAGACCAGGGGCAATACTTTCACGCTCGCTTCGGCCTGTCTGTTGAAGAACCGTTTTACTAGCAGTCCAAAAGCTATTGGGATGATGACGACATTCACGATCGAGATAAATAGGGAGACGGGGCTGACTTCAATCCATTCGCTCGCGAACAATAGAATGAGTGCAGGTGTCACGATTGGTGCGAGTACTGTTGTTATTGCTGTAGCCGATACTGATAAGGGAACATCACCTTTAGCCAGGAAGGTCATGACGTTAGAGGACGTTCCGCCAGGACAACAGCCTACAAGAATCACACCCACAGCTACTTCTGGAGGCAATTGCAGCCCTTTTGCCAAAACAAAAGCAAGCAGCGGCATGATTAAGAACTGTGCCACTACAACTGCCATAACCTCAAATGGCCGTTTTGCTACGCCTTTAAAATCGCTTGCTGACAAAGTCAAACCCATACCAAACATAATGATTCCGAGCAGCGGGGTAATAAACGGAACAATCCACGTGAATCCTGCCGGAAGTATAAAAGCTACGACCGCAAACAAAATGACCCAATAAGCAAAGGTAATTGATACAAACTGACTAAATCTTTCTAACGTTTTCATTCCCCACATCCTCATTCACTGTTTGTGAGATTGTATAACACCTTTTAAAAAAATTCAATATTTCAATTTTTTAGATAAGTGAATCGTAAAAAACGTTCTACTGCAAGGGTAGTCTGTGATCTATTAAATAATTTATCTGTTCATCTCGAGATATGTCGTAAAGGTAGTCCTTTTTAACTATGATTCTGGTAAAATGAATGGGATTTGTATAAATGACTAAAGGTAAGGGGATAAAATTTTGAATATCATATTTAAGTTTTTGAAAAAGAGATGGACATACGTAATAACCGTAATAATTGCGCTTACTGTTGGATCATTCATTGGACCTTCTCAGGAACAATTGAATATTGCTGGTGCGAAAATAACCGGTTTGGAAGAACAGCTTGGTGAGAAAACTAAAGCAGAGAAAGTCTTGGAAGAGAAGATTGAAAGCTTAGAGCACCAAGTAGATGAAGCTGCACCTTGGTTTAAAGAACAAGAAGAAGCAAAAGCCAAAGCAGAGGCTGAAGCAGAAGCGAAAGCAAAAGCCGAAGCAGAAGCGAAAGCCAAAGCCGAAGCAGAAGCGAAAGCCAAAGCAGAAGCAGCGGAACAAGAGGCGAAACTACAAGCTGAGGCTGAGTCTAAAGAGGAAGATGAGCTATTGGATGAACTGGAGATACCAGGGGGAGAAATAAATGAAGATGGAATAAAAGAAATTGTCGATAACCACTTGGGTGGCGAATTTTCTTTTGAAAATGGAGAGATAAAGGCAATAGCTGACATATCAGGATATGATATAGGCTCTCCAGAAGATGTGGCAGTATCCAGTTATGCTAATTTATCGGATGAGCTCTTATTCTATACCGGCTGGGAAACTCTCACTGTTACTTTTATAAATGTGGGCACCGTTAGCATGAATCGCAGTGAGAAAGAAACAAATGAATATGGGGATTACTTTCCAACAATGGAGATAGAGGAAAGGCTCAATTACTAGGGGATTGGTTTAAAAAGGATTGGAAATGAGTTTACATAAAAAGGACCTGAATTAAAGGTCTTTTTTTGGGGGGATTTACGAAAAGTCAAGGGCGGTTCTCGTGCTTTTCTTTAATTGGACCCATGGAAAAGAACCGTCCTGTTGCTTCGCACGGTATAAATTCAAACAGAGTATAGACGGGTAATTGAAAGGAACAACTTGTCAGCTTAGCAAGTATATGCAGGGAATCAACTAAAAAGAAGTACCAAAGAACACTCAATGTTCATGGTACTTCTTTTAAATTTATAATCCTTCAACCAGTTCGCAGCTCTTCCCTTACTACCTGTTTCTGCTTCTGGTCCAAACGATAGCTCAGGAAAGTCAGCAGACTTGCGGCGACGGCAACAATTCCTCCTACCCACGTTACATTCATCAACTCTCCTTGATGATAAACGATTCCGCCCAGTGCGGAGCCAAATGCGATGCCGACGTTGCTTGCGACAGGCATGAGGGATGCTGCAAGGCCTGTTGCTTTTGGCTGGTAGATGCCGGCAAGGTCGATCAGGTAAAGCTGAGTGGATGTGGTTAACAAGATGGCCATCAGGGACATGAGGCCGATGTTAATCAAACCGAGCGTGAACTGATTGGTTGTCCAGTAGAGGTTGATCAGGACAAGGGCCTGGATGAGAAAGACAAATCTGAGTCGTCCAATGGCGTTGCGGCTCGCGATTTTGCCGGCGAGTATGTTGCTGAAAATCGAGATGAATCCGTAGCCGAACAGGATCAGGCTGATGGAGCCGCCCGGTGCTTCCATCTCCTTCAGGATTGGGACGAGATACGTGAAGACAACATATGTTGCTCCAAATCCAAGAGACGGAATGAAAAATGCCATTAGAATTCTCGGGTGCGTCAATAATGAGAATTGGTCACGCATCGAGCTTCGGGCTTGCTTCTGCAGGTCAGGTAAGACGAAGAATGCCGCTAAAAAGGCGATTCCCCCGAGAAGCGTCGTCAGCATAAACGTTGCATTCCAGTTGAACCAGCCAGCGACAAGCGTACCAAGAGGAACGCCGACTACGTTCGCAAGGGTAAACCCGCCAAACACAAAGGAGATGGCAAGGCTGCGTTTTGCTGCCGGCATCGTTTCACTGGCAACCATCATAGCAAGCGAGATCAGGACCCCTGTTACAATGGCCGTCAGCATGCGGAGCCCAAGGAGCAGGAGGTAGTTTGATGAAATGATGCACAAAGCATTCAGAATGATGAACGCTCCGATTAAAAACAGCATCCATTTTCGCTTTGAAAAATGGCTTGTTGTTGACATGACGATAGGTGTGGCAATGGCAAACGTGATTGCAAAGGCGGACACAAGAGTGCCTGCCTTTGAATTTGTAATTCCGAGACTCGAGGAAATGTCTGTCAGAATTCCGACGATGACAAATTCGCTTGTTCCGAGGACAAATGTTAATAAAGATAGTGTTAAAATAAGCAGCCAGTGGCGATTAGTCAGTTCTGTAGTGTTCATAATGACCTTCCTTCATAGGTGAACTTGCGCAATAAACAATTTAATTATGATAACACAGAAGCGCTTTGCGAACGGTATAAAACGTTTGGTAATTGTTTGGTGGAATCGCTCCTTACATAGTTCAATAGTTTAATAGGAATTCATTGAGAGGCTGCTGCACGGCAGTTCTTTTTTGTGATCTAGTCATTTTCACCCGCATCATTTCAATAAAATGGTATAATTTACAGTGAAATAATAGACAAGCAAGCTGTACGCAGAAGACTTTTTCTGCGGTGATGATAGATGAATAGAAACAAGGGGTGGTCACAAATGAACGCAATGCTTCAAATGGGCGGGAATACGGTATTAAGCTCTCCAAAAGGATATGTAACAGTGAGTTTTGACCGGTCAAATACAATCGACATTTCGTTAACAGCCTTTCTGTTAACAGATACAGATAAAGTGCAGGGAGACAGCGGGATTATCTTTTACAATCAGCCAAATGGCCCTGCCGGTGTTGCGACGCTGCTGCCGTCTGAGAATGCAGGGAATACGGTCATACATAACCTTCAGTTTGATTTGAGCAAAGCTCCTGCCGGAATCAGCAAGATTGCCATTACGCTGACAGAAGACAACCACACAGGGTTTGCGAATGTGCGGAATTTAAAGGCACAGGTGCGCTCGGGTGATACGGTGATCGAGTTAACACCTTCAAGTTTTTCAAAGGAAAATGGGATCGTGGTGCTGGAGCTGTATGTGCGAAATGGCCAGACAAAGGCGAAGTCCATCTGGCGCGGCTTTGTTTCGGGCCTTGATGGTCTATGCAGGAATTTCGGTGTGGAAGTGGAGCCGGAGGAGCAAACCGCGCCTCCAAAAGCTGTTCAAGCTCCGCCCGTTAAAGAACCTGTAAAGGCGCCGCCTGCTCCTGAGAAAAAAATCGTTCTTGAGAAGGTAAAGGGCAAGATCAATCTGGACAAGGGCCAGAAGTCGATTATGATTGAAAAGACGCCGGAAATCACGGCTACGGTGTCCTGGAAGACCGGAACGGATTATGATATCTATGCGCTCGTTTACACGAAGGACGGCAGGCAAGTCGATGTGGCAATGTTCGGTGCTGCAGGTGTACCTCCGCTCAAGAAGTTCGCAGGCGGAGCCGTGGAGCACATGGGAGATGTCGGGCGCAACAGCTTTTCAACAAAGAAAGAGGTCATTAAATTAAGGCTGACAAACGACATCCTTGCCGTCGTACCTATCGTTTACTCTGCCCAGTCCAATGGGACAGGTTCTTTTTACAGATACAAGGTGTCGATGAGCATCGATAACCACAGCGGAACCTCCGTTACGATTTCCGCCAAGAATGCCAATGACAACGACCGGATTTATACGTGCGTGCCTGGAATTCTCCATAATACCCCGGACGGCGTGATTATCAGCCCGCTTGAGCTGTACAGCTTACCAAACTCAGAGTACAGACCAATGCTTAGAATGGGCGCTGACAATATGGTTGAGGTTGTGATGGATGCTGGGCCGATCAATAATTATAAATAAAAGACGTACATGAAAAAACGGACTTGCCGGTTTGAGGCTAGTCCGTTTTTGGGTTATAAATCACCACAGGTTTTTCTTCTAATAGAGGGTTAATGATCGTACCGTTAATGTTCAGGAATGCCGTTCCGCCTGTGTTCGAGCCTCCCATGCAGCTGTTCTGGTAGGCTGAGGGATTTGATTTCTTTGAATAAACTCCTTCGTAAGCTGCCTTGCTAGACGGAGTGATGGTCCCATCTACACAAACTTTCGTGAGGTTATCACGGTTTTTGAAAGAAAAATCTTTGAGGTCTGCATCACCGGTTATGTAGATGCTTGAATTGACGGGCTTCATGATTTGATCATCCAATCTGGCGTTGCCGACAATCACAATCTGTGAATAAGTAAAACCGTTTGGATTAAACTTCCCGATTGTGGTTGGGTTATTGCTGTCTGTACTGTAAATGACCAGTGTGGAACGGGACACAGCATGAGACAGATGCTGAAAATTGGCCCCGTTGTTGAACACAATAAATGAATTGGAGATTCCATTCATCTTTGGAATGCCTGCAGGCGGCAGGTTTGTTGTGCAGGTTGCCGTCGTGTTGTTCCTTCCAAAATCAGCCGTGGTGCACTGCCTCAAATTTTTGCCGGGAATGCTGTCCAAAATGCTTTTGTACAGGGGTGCAGATGTCGGCGCAGTGGAAATGCTTATGCTGCCGGTGTTAACTGAATAGGAAAAGGAATACACTGCATCTAAAGTTTTTTCAGGCTTTTGCTTTTGATTGTGATAGCCCTCACTCGTAAAACGGATCTCGAAACACTGTGAACTTGTCGGAACGTTCGATTTGCATGTAACCTGTATGATCCCACTGGAGTTGATTTTAATCTTAAAGGAGTTATTTGAACCAACTGTTTTATCCGGAAGGTACCCGTTTGCCGAGTACAGAGAAGGATCAGCTTTATAAAGGCTGTTTAACGTAGTTGGAAACTGAGCTTTAAAGCTCTGAATCAGCTGATCTTTAGTTGCTGTTGCAGAAAACAGGCTGTTCATGAGCGTGTTCTGTGCAGCTGTATCAAGAAGGTGCTGGCTTAGAAACTCCTTGAGCTGAGTTTTATAATAGACGACTCCCATTTCAGCGATATCCGTCTGTTTGACGTCGAATTCAGACTTGCTGACCTGCTTCATGTTATTGATGGAAGCGGCCATGACGGCCAAACCTAAAATAGTAAACATCGTCATGATCAATAGTACAGCAACGAGGGTCATCCCCCGTTCATTCTTTAGATTCGGCACGTGTATTCCCTCCCTATAGCCTGGAAATAATGGTTTTTATCTCATAAGTTTGATTCGGCTGCTTTTTGCTGGTAATGATGATGTGTATGTAGAAGGGCTTTGATGTTTGAATGGTTGTTGAAGCAGGAAGAGGAACGTCGCGTCCTCCCTGGTAATTGTACAGGGAATAGACATAGTTCTCATTAGATAGTTCTGCGGTTCGGACAATTTTCCCGGACGCGTCCTTTCCTATAAGCTTTATGGTGTTTGCGGCAGGATTATGGTCAGCAACAAGCTCATATGATGTCAAAGTCTCGTGTGATTTGGTGATGGTTGTTAAAAAAAGATTCATTTCCTGCTGGATGGATACCTGCTCTTCCGATTTTTTCGAGTAGTTGATCCCGTTTAGCAAAACACTTGATACGAGAGTGCCGACAATCGAAAGAATGACCAGTACGGCAAGAAGTTCAATAAGGGTAAACCCGTCATTTTTTTGGAGGTGTGTGCGCATCCTGTTTCCTCGCTTTTAGTTTTCGAAGTACGTATACGTTTCTGATACTAGCTTTGCGTCCTTTTTAACCTGGACGTGCAGTTCGGACAGGGACAGATCTACGTTGGGGTCACCCGTTGTATCGACGGTGACGACCACAGTGAAGGTTTGATTCGTCGTGGTTAATGTCAAAAGGCCGCTGTTATCCTGAATGTCCTGCGTTACATGCAAATCGGGGTAGCTGGATTTTGAAATGGTTGTCGCGGCTGATGTTCTGGAATAGGCAATGAGGTTCTTCAATGCCAGATTTTTGTCCGGATCTTCTTTAAAATCCTTCTGTACTTCCCTCGCAATATTGGCAGCATTCATCTTATCCGCTGAAACCCCGTTATACTGAGCAGAGTTAATAAAAAAATACATAAAGCTTACCAAAATAATCGATAGAATGGCTATCGAACTGATCAGTTCAATTAAGGTAACTCCCTTTTCGCTTTTCATAAATTTAAACATGCAATCACCCGCTGCTGTCATTTTGGGTATAATTTACTATTTTTATATCTTCCATCTATTATTATACATTATTTTCTAAAGGATAGTTTCATATTAAGGACAAATAAGGACAAATTTTTCCACTTTATAGATAAAAAGACCTGACCCCCGGCGCTTTAATGCGCTGAGGGTCAGGTCCCTGTTTTTTACACAGCTGTCCCTGCTTCAGACAGCACTCTCTTTTCCTCGCCGAGCTCCGGATGCACCTTCTTTACAACGCTCGGTCTTGCCAGGGTGACAACCACTCCGAGCAGGATTGCTGCTGAGGCAAGCAGGATGTACTGGCCCGGTACGGCGTCGTATAGGAATCCGAATAGGATCATTCCGAGCGGCATGAGGGCCATGGCCATCGTTTCGATCAGGGAAAAAACGCGGCCTTTGTAGTCGTCTTCGATCATTTTCTGCATCATGACCTGAATAGGTGTGTTGATGATGATGATCATGGCGCCGAAGCTGAACATGAGAATCATATAAAAGGTGAAGATGGTCCAGTAGGACAAATCAATCATTAGCGGCAGCGATGTGGCTCCGAGGATGAAGCCAATGGCAAAGATACCGCGCTTTGAGACGAGAAACGGATACTTGACTTCTTTTCGGACTGAAAAGTAAATTGATAGGACAAGCATGCCGGCGGCGAAGGCTCCCTGGGTGAATCCGAAATGCTGTGATGCCAGGTTTAGTTTCTCAATTAGGACGTAGGAGTAGCCTACCTCAAAGGCGCCAAACAGGAAATTGACGATGAGACAGAGCCAGATCATAGTCATGAGCACCTGCTTAGTTTTCAAATAACTTACGCCTGCTTTCATGCTTTGCCACATGGTTTCTTTTGGCTTTCCTTCGGTTTTGCGCTTTGCAAAAAGGGTGAAATTCATGGTGGATTCAAGAAGTACGGCTGCGATGGAAGCGGCGATGTAGATGATCAGAAAAGTCTCCATTGAAACGGCTCCATATAACAATCCTCCTGCTGCCGGGCTGCCGATGGCGGCGAAGGACATGGCGATCTGGTTGAGTGACATGGCCCGCTGGATGCGTGCTTCGTCGACTAAGCCGGTGATGGAGGACGAGAACGTGACGGAAGAAAAAGTGGATGCGATGGCAAGGATGCAAGTTGTAATGTAGATGGCGGTCAATGAAAGTCCGTGTGTCAGGCTTACGAAAAGAAGTCCGCTGATAGCAAGGGTGGTTGAGATCTGTGCGAGGATGACGATTTTTTTCCTTGAATATTTGTCTGCTATATATCCTGCAAATGGTGAAATCAGCGTCCGGGGCAGAATGTTGCAAAGCAGGTTTGCGGCGAAGCTTGTGGCCGATCCCGTAATCTGCAGGATGTGGAAGCTGATGGCAAAGGCATACACCTGTGCGCCGAACGTTGAGATGAGCTTGCTGATGGTGAAGGTGAACAAATGGTAGGTCGCCATTTTTAATTTTCTTATTTCATCCATTAAAAACCCTCCAAGTATCAAAAGTTTAATTTAATTAAACAAATTATACCGCACTCTGCTCTTCCATTTCAAGCAAAAGTTTAATAAAATTAAACTAATTAGAAAAATTGGGGTGTTAACCATGATTGGCGAACGAATACGAAAGCTGCGGAAGCAGAAAAAACTGACACTTGCAGAGCTTGCGGGATCCGAACTTACTAAAGGGATGCTCAGCCTGATCGAGAACAATAAAGCGAATCCGTCCATGGAGAGCCTGGCCTATATCGCGAAGCGGCTTGAGGTGGATGTGTCACAGCTTGTGAATGAAGTGAATGTGGTTGAGCTGAGAGAGGTGCTTGATGAGGCAGAGAGAATATACAGCGCGAACAAGGAAGATCCGGGCGATAAGTATGAGAAACTTATTCAGCTAATTGAGCCTCATGTCCATAAACTCAATCAGGGCTATGAAGCGGCAAGGCTGCTGGAACTGTACGGCCGCAGCATGTGCAGCGAGAAAAAAGAGTGGAAGGGTTCAATTGACAAAGCGACCGCGCTTTATGAACAGATGAATTTGACACAAAAGAGGGCGAGCACGGGTCTGTTCCGGAGCATTGTCCATTTTATAGGGCACCATTACGAAAAGGCGCTGGAGGTGCTGCTTTTTGAGCGGAAAGAAATCGAAAAAAGGTTTGCCTATATTGACCCGATCACAAGGCTTGATCTCGATTATCATGAAGCCATCATGCACTTTGCAGTCGGCGATACCATGTCTGCAAAACGCGTGATGAATGAGGCGATCGCCTTTTCAAAAGAAAATAAAATGTATTACCTGATTGATGATTTGTACCGGATGGCAGCTGCTTCGGCCCTGATGGCTGAGGATACAGAGCTGTATACCTACTACATCATGAAATTGAAGCAGTACGCTGAATTCTCGGAAGATGAAGGCTCCTGGCTCAGCTATCAGCTGTTTCAAATTGAATCTTTCATTTTGGTCAAGCATGATTACAGGGCGGCGCTTGATCTGATCAATCCGTACTTGGAGAAGGCAGAAACTGGCCTGAAATTCAAAGAATGGTTCTTCCTCCAAAAGGGGAAAGCCCTGCATGGCCTCGGGGAATATGAAGAAGCCATCCGCTATTTGGATCTGGCGGAAGTTCCGCCTTATCATCACCACCCGTTTGATTTGTCCCAGTTTTACTTGAGGGATACGTACAAAGCCATGTGCTATAAGAAGCTGGGGGATTCAGCAAAAGCTTTAGCGGCGGCAAGTACAGCGGTGGAGCGGTTTGAGGGAATGCCGGATTCGCCGTATAAGGAATTTAGCAGGAAGACGTATGCGGAGCTCGGCGGGAAGTAAAAGTCAGCAGTAAAAAACAAAAACCACCGGGCTTCAATTGCCTCCGTGTGGTTTTTTCTGCTTATTTTTTATACACCAGTCTGCTTAACAAAACCTCCATAGGACCGTTAAGATTCTGTTTCTCCAAGATATTGGCCAGCAGGACTGAAAAAAGCCAGACTAAAACAGCAATCACAGCAGCCATTCCGTTACTTACCTTTCCTCCCAAATCAAGTGCTGCTGGCGATAAAAGAAGGACAAGCATCGCTTCATTCCAAATATAGAAGGTTAAGGAACGTTTTCCCAGAGCCGCTAATGAAAAGGTGAATCGTCCCGGAACGACTAATTTTGCCCCGATGATTCCAAATAGCGAGGCATAAGCGAGTCCTCCGGCAATTCCTGTTAAAATGTGCAATCCGTTCATGATACCGGCTGTAAAGAATCCAGGCTGCCAGACAGTTCCTAAAAGAGATAATGGGAGAGCGCCTGCCAGCGAGACAGATAATCCTGCAAAGGTCATGACATAGAGTGTTTTTAGCCGCTGCTCCGGTTCTGTTAACAAGCGATATTTCGCCATCCACATGCCAAGCAGAACGGACGGAAGAATCGGGAACATGATATATATCAATAAAGGAGTAATCGGAAATGAAAGCAGCGCAGCAAAAGCAGTGTCAAGGTAGGTATCTGCGGCTGAAACCTCAGGGGGGAAACCATAGCTACCGATTTCCTGCATATTAAAGCCCCATGCGATCGGTACTGTCGCCGCGTAAAACAATGTAATAAAAACAAAGGTTCTGATTAAAGTTTTTATTTTGCGTTTCAAAAGCCCGCAGACGATAAGTCCGGCTATCCCATAGGCCATAAGGATATCCTGTCCTCCAATGATGACGGCCAGGAAAACACCGAATAAAATCAAATACCAGGAACGGCGCCGTATCGTCTTAATGGCAGCTTTTTCTGTTTTTCCTCTAGAGAGCTGACTTTCATATGCCAAAACAAATCCATAGCCAAGCAAAACGGCAAACATCGCCCTTGCGCGGTTATCAATCAGGAAAAGGCCGATGAGATTCACAATTTGATCAAAGGAATTGACAGCCTCAACTCTTTGCATGATTCCGGGTTCAGAGGTGTACAAGTATAGCGGGGCATGAGCAAGTGCAATCAGCAGCAGCATAGCACCTCTTGCAAGATCAAGTGATAGAGCGCGCTTTGCTCTTCCGTCTTTTTGGGAATTAGATGGAGCATTCATAGTGTCTTCTCCTTATTTAGAACAATTATTAACCTATGGCTGGCTTAGGATCATGCACACGTCTTAATATGTCTAGTTACGGTGCTCCCTGCCCTTCCGAAACTTATTGCTTCGATGGTTGTACTGGAAATACGTTTCTGTGCGGTGAAAGTTTCACATATTCAAGTTGCTGAAACTTTAAATTGTTCTGGTTTTCAGGTTGGGCTATTCCGCTGTTACTAGTATAATTATGGTAAAGAGGTGAGCGGATCAATGAAGAAAAACTATACAGTTATGTTTATTATGCTTTTTACAGCATCTATTACGGGCGGAATGGCGGCAAAGGATTTGTTTAAGTATTCACCGATAGCGGGCTGGGGGATGGGAATGCTATTCCTTTTGTGTGCAGCATATTTCGCCGGAAAGAATGAAAAGAAATCAGGGTCACAGTAAAATGGTTGTGGCTTTTTTGTTTTGGAAGATCATGTAATGAGAAGAAATGACAAGGCATTGGATTGGAATGACAATGACAGGAAAAGCGATTATGAAGCTGTAGTCACCCTGACAAAACAAGGAAGAGAACCTGATATTGTTCACGTAGATTTTTAGGATTCATCGTTTTAGCGGTTGAAAAAAGGAAGAAAACCCGTAATTAACGGTTTCCTTCCTTTTTTTGTTCAGCTGATCCCTTTTCATTTCTAAAATGCCGTCAGTAAACACTGCACTCCCTCTTCACATGATGCCGTCCAATCGGGACAACGGAAGGAGATCCAGAGACAGGGTCCGGTATAACCGTGCAGTTGAGACCAAAAATGTCTTTAATCAACGTGCTTGTGATGACCTCTGACGGTGCGCCTTCCGCTACAAGCCGTCCTTGTTGAAGCGCAAAGATGTGGTCGGCATAGCGGGCGGACAGATTGATATCATGGAGAACCATGACGATGGTCGTGCCGTGCTTGCGGTTCAGGTCTGTCAGCAAATCAAGAATTTCGATCTGATAGGTGATATCCAGATAGGTTGTCGGTTCATCGAGAAACAGGATGTCTGTTTGCTGTGCGAGAGCCATGGCTATCCAGACACGCTGTCTTTGGCCGCCTGAAAGCTCGTCGATGCTGCGGTCTGCAAATTCCGTGATGTTCATGATTTCCATGGCTTCGGCGACGGCTTCATAGTCCTTTTTTGTCCAGCCTTTCAGAAACGTCTGATGAGGGTACCTTCCGCGTCCTACCAGGTCTGCAACAGTTATCCCCTCTGGTACAATCGGGGATTGAGGCAGTAGCCCAAGCACTTTTGCAAGCTGTTTAGGTGGGATTTTGCTGATGGGTTTCCCGTTAAGGGTGACTTGTCCTGAAGCGGGTTTTATGAGCCTGGCCATTGTTTTGAGCAGGGTGGATTTCCCGCAGCCGTTTGCTCCGATCATGATGCTGATTTTATTGCTTGGAATGGAGAGACTGACATCATGAAGGATGAGGTTGTTCTCGTATCCAGCAGTGATTTGTTCGGATTTAAAGGTAAGTGCCGGTTTCATTATAAATCTCCTTTCCGGTTCATTCGGATCAGCAGGTAAATCAAGTACGGCGCCCCAAGAATGCCTGTGATGACACCGACTGGGTACCTGGCAGTAAAGGCAAACTGTCCAACAAGGTCCGATGCCAGCACCAGGATGATGCCGGTAAGACCTGCGGGAATAATTGGCGAAAATCCGGCACCCGTCAGTCTTTTTGCGATTGGTCCGGAAAGGAATGCGACAAAGGCGATTGGTCCTGTTGCAGCGGTGGCAAGCGCAATGATCAGAACAGAGCTGATAATCAGGACCAGTCGTGTTTGATCCGTATTTACTCCGAGAGAGGACGCTGCCTCTTCCCCAAGCTCCAGCATGTCCAGACGTTTTCCGAGTCCTACAAGGACGGGAGTGAACACCAAAACAGCGATAATCAGAGGATAGAGTGTCTCCATCTTTGCACCGTTGAGACTTCCGCTCAGCCATCTCATCGCAGCAGGAAGATCATTCTCCCGGCCGATCAGGAGCAGATAGGAAATCACAGCGTCAAGCATGGCCTGAATACCGATGCCGATCAAGATCAGCCGGCCGATTGAAAAAGAGGAGCCTTTTGATAAAAGGAAAATAACGAATACTGCTGCAAGGCCGCCAAAGATTGAAGCAATGGAAACGACGGTATTGCTCGCGTGAAGGACAACGATGCAAAAAACGGCGGCTGCACTTGAGCCGGCAGTGATTCCGATGACATTCGGATTCGCTAAAGGGTTTCGCAGCATGGTTTGGAAGACTGCTCCAGCAACGCCGAAAGCAAAACCTGCAAATAAGCCTGCAACCATCCTCGGGAAGCGCAGTGTGCCTACTGTGAACGTGGCTCCTTGTACTTTTTCTCCCATTAGGACACGTATGACATCCTGAACGGGATAAATCGTATTCCCGAGCATCAGCATGGCGCAGCAAAGAGCAAGCGCAATGACTGCCAGAAGGGAAGTCACGAGGATAAACCGGAGCCGTCTCTTTTTTCTGCCTGTCATAATAAGGTTGATCGTTTCGTTCATCATAAGGCACGCATTTTCGCTTTCATAGTTAGTAGGATTAAGATGGGAGCCCCGATAAAGGCTGTCACTACGCCGACTTCAAGCTCGCCGGGTCTTCCGGCAAGTCTTCCGCACACATCAGATACCGTTAAAATAATGGCTCCTGAAAGAGCTGACATCGGAATCACATACCGCAAATCAGGACCGATGACGAGCCGTATGACGTGAGTGGAAAGTAAACCGATAAAGCCGATTGGACCTGCGAGCGCGGTTGCTGCACCGCACAGCAGAACGCCGCCAAATGCAGCAAACAGCCTGAGCGTGCCTGTGCGAACGCCTAAACCTGACGCAGCTTCATCGCCTAAAGCAAGTGCATTCAGTGCAGGGGCCGACAAAACGGCAATAAGAACACCGGTGAGAAGAAACGGAACAAATAGAGAGATAGAATCCCAGTTCCCTGCCCCGACACTCCCTACCTGCCAGTAACGGAATTGGTCCATGACGCTTGAACGGGGAATCATGATGGCCATCACAAGCGATGATAAGGCTGCACTTGTGGCCGCACCCGCTAAAACGAGTTTAAGGGGCGTGGCTCCGCCACTCCCCATTGAACCGATTCCGAATACAAAAATGGCCGTTATGATTGCCCCAGCAAGTGCAAGCCAGATATAGTGGCCTGCCGTACTGATATTTAAAAAGGTCATGCCGCAGACGACAAAGAGTGCCGCCCCTGTGTTTACTCCCAGTATGCTCGGATCTGCAATCGGATTGCGCGTGACAGACTGCATGAGGGCGCCTGAGATGCCAAGGGCCGCGCCGCACATAAGGCTGAATACCGTCCGTGCTATTCTCTGGCGGACAACATTTGCTCCGTGGGACTGTACGTCAGGATGAAACAGTCCGTCCATGAGTTCCTTCCATCCAACCGTACGGGACCCGAACATAAGAGAAGCCGCTGTGCATAAGCCGAGCAAAATGAGGGAAAAGATCAAAACCTTTATGAAATTTCTGGGCATCATCAGCTGCTTCTTTTCTGTAACGGACTGGTTCATCATGTTACTTTACTTTGCCTGCAGCTTCTGAAAGTAATGTTAAGTATTCATCAATGGAATATTCAATCGCAAGCGGGTTTGGATTACCTGCAGCTGCCAGCGGAGTGTTGTCTCCGATGATCACAACAGATCCATTTTGAACCGCAGGAATTTTTCCAAGGATCGGGTCTTCCTGCAAGGCTTTTAACGTATTTTCGTTTCCGTAAGATACAAGGATCTCAGCATCGTTCAGCATATCCGCATTTTCTGCACTTAATTCCACGTAGAAACCGTCTTCATCTTTAAGCTGGCTCGTAATGCTTTCAGGGTATTCCATCCCAAGCTCGCTCAGGAACTCTCCGCGCGGGTCTGCTGGAGTGTATATGTAGAATTTAGAGAGATCATCAGCTGAAATGCTGACGAATGCGGCTTTCTTCCCTTTAAGTTCAGGGTGTTCGCCTGCTTTTTCCTGGATGAGTTTTTCGGTATCCGCAATCAGTTCCTTGCCTTCCTCTTCCATTCCCATCCCCATTGCATTATAGGTGACCTGTTCGCGCCATGAAGCAACCCAAGGGGCCGATTTATAAGCTACAACCGGTGCGATTTCACTCAATGTATCGTATTCTTCCTGCGTGATGCCTGAGTAGGCGGCCAAAATGACATCCGGCTGTGAGTCAGAAATCGCTTCAAAGTCCAATCCGTCCGTATCCTGGTAGATGTTCGGGCTGTCTTCTCCAAGCTCTTTCACTTTCTCTTTCGTCCATGGCAGCATGCCGCTGTCATCCTGAATGCCGTAGTTTGCTGCCGAGAAACCCACCGGCACTACACCTAAAGCAAGTGCAACATCATGGTTTGCCCATGAAATGGTCGCAACGCGTTCCGGCTTCTCTTCAATGACCGTTTCGCCGAATGCATGCTTGATCGTGATTGGATATTGCGTATCTGATTCTTTTGAATCAGCCTTCTTATCAGATGCCTTTTCCGAACTGCCCGATTGACCGCCTGAGCAGCCTGCAAGGGCAATCATAAGGACAGCTATTAGAGAAACAGCCAGTGTTAAAAATCTGCGTCTTGTATTCATTTGTCGTTCCTTCCTTAGCACTAGTTTATTTGATAATAATTATCATTATCATTAATTTATCCTCAATATGTCAGGTTGTCAATGAAAATAATTATCAATTAGAATATGGGACATTCTCCCTGTCATTGCATGACTGTTGACAATGCTTGCCTCACCGCCTACAATTAATCATTATTCAGAAATACTCAAATTTAAATAGAGCAGGCTATGATGGCTGTGGATCACACTACAGCCGGAGCAGCTTCTGGAGAGACCGCTTTAGCGGCGCCGAAGGGTTCACAATCTCAGGCAAAAGGACAGAAGAGTATAGATTTAGAGTTTGGTGTACCCGTTTTTCGGTCGGCAAATGCTATTTTGGTATTCTTCAAAAAAGAGATTGGGAGTCTTCCCGTCTCTTTTTTTATTGGGTTTTTTACATCTAAGAAGGAGGAAATCAAAAATGGCACAGCAGGAATTGAAACGAGATTTGGCAAACCGCCATGTGCAGCTGATTGCAATAGGCGGAACAATTGGAACGGGGTTGTTTTTAGGGTCGGGCAAGGCAATTCAGCTTGCTGGACCATCCATTATTTTCGCTTATTTAATAGTCGGGGTTGCCCTTTTTTTTATGATGAGGGCGCTTGGGGAGCTGCTTCTGTCAAAGGCGGGCTATGAGTCGTTTACGGATATTGCCGAGGATTATCTGGGCCCGCGGGCGGCGTTTGTAACAGGGTGGACCTACTGGTTCTGCTGGATCATGACGGCGATGGCCGATGTCATTGCGGTTGGTGTATATGTGCAGTACTGGTATGACATTCCGCAGTGGGTTCCTGCCATTGTGTGCCTGCTTCTTCTGCTTGGGCTCAATCTGCTGACGGTTAAGCTTTTTGGGGAACTCGAGTTTTGGTTTGCCCTGATCAAAGTGGTGACGATTCTTGGGCTGATCGTCGTTGGGGTGATTTTGATTGTGGTGGGATTCAAGACGGATGCGGGAACCGTGTCTGTAAGCAACCTGTGGGAGCACGGCGGCCTGTTTCCGAACGGCATGACCGGATTTTTGCTTTCATTCCAGATGGTTGTGTTTGCATTTGTCGGTGTGGAACTGGTCGGGGTGTCGGCTGCGGAAACGTCTAATCCGCGAAAAAACATTCCGTCTGCCATCAATAAAATTCCCCTTCGGATTCTGTTTTTCTACGTCGGGGCTTTAATTGTCCTGCTCAGCATCAATCCGTGGACGGAGCTGAATGCTTCTGAAAGTCCATTCGTGAAAACGTTCAGTCTGATCGGCATTCCGCTTGCGGCGGGAATCATTAATTTTGTTGTTCTGACGTCTGCTGCGTCTGCCTGCAACAGCGGGCTGTTTTCGACAAGCCGGATCTTGTTCACGCTGAGCAAACGCGGCCAGGCGCCGTCCTCCATGAAGAAGCTGACTAAGCAGCATGTGCCCGGCAATGCACTGTGGCTGTCAGCTGCCGTGGTGTCAGCTGGTGCGCTTTTAAGCAAGCTGATTCCCGAGCAGGCCTTCGGCATTGTGACGACAATCAGCGCTATCTGCTTTATCTGGGTGTGGAGTGTGATTTTGATCTGTCACATCAAATACCGCAGAAACCGCGGGGACCTGCATGCGGAATCCGCATTCAAGGCTCCGTTTGCGCCGTTCATCAACTATGCGGTGCTGGCGCTGTTCGGGCTGATACTAGTGGTGATGCTAGTGGCGGATGAGACACGTCCTGCTCTGATGCTGACGCCTGTGTGGTTTATCTTGCTGTATGTGCTGTATTCTGCGAGAAAAAGGTCTCTGACCTGATAAAAAGAGGCTGCATGACAATTGTCGGCAGCCTCTTTTCCGTTTCAGTTGGTTGTAGTACCGGCTTTCATTAGCCGCTGTTTTGCCGAGGCGCGGCTTGATTCAACAGGAATAAAGCTGAGCGCTTTACCTAAGCCGTAGGGAGGCATGTTTCCATAGATTGATTCGTAGTTTCCGGCTTTTACTTCATACGTTTCATGGTATATGCCTACAGAAGGATTGCTGCCGATCTTCTGATTAAAGTTTTTCCATGCCGCCATGTGCTTTTCGCTTCTTGCATAGGCAAGAAGATCCTCCGTCGAGCGCCAATATTGAATCATGACCGTTGTTCTCAGTCCGAAATAGCTTTCCATGGACAGGAAGCCCAGTTCGTCCTTGTTCATATAGAGCTCTCTGATCATCCCCGGCATGGCAAAAAAGACCGGAAGCCACTTGTGCAGGGCGAGTCGCTTGTTTACCCTCATTCCGATCAGAAAGACAACGAGATCGTCCTGATTTTCCGTTGTGTACCGCCCTGCAAACGTTTTATCAGCCATCTTTAATCCCCCTCATTCAGTAATTGTTCAAGAGTGTTTGTGCACCATTCAATCGCAGCCTTTGTCATCCGTTTTCCGTAATCCAGTGTGAAGAGCCAATAGAGGGCGTCTTCTGCGTGTTCTTTGTTGGCCGTAATGCTTTCTTCGATGTTTATATATGTAAGGTATCGTGCCTCTAACTTTTTCTTGTAATCCTCTAGAGTGGATACCGTGTTTTCTTTTGACTGATGACGTCCAAAAAACAATTTAAGCAGAATTTCATTGCGCTCGGCCGGAATTTGTTTAATTGGTTCTTCAAGCCAGTTCTTAAGCGTTTCCTTCCCTTGTGCCGTGAGATGATATTCCTTTCGTTCCGGTTTCGATGGCTGAGAGGAGATCGTGACGGTTGCCAGTTCATCTTCGACAATGGTTTTAAGAGTCGGATAGATTTGCCCGTAGCTGATCTTCCAAAAATGAGTTAAACTCCTGTCGATCAGCTGTTTAATATCATAGCCGGATCTGCAGTCTGTCGTTAAAATTCCAAGAATGGCGTAGGTTGTATCGTTGTAGGTTTTCAAATCTTTTCACCCTATCTAAAAGATATATATCATTTAGATACATTATACACAAATTTTTAAAATAAACAATATATGTAAATTTCGGTTTCCCGTCACGGGATATTCGAATCAGTCTTTTTTGCCGTGAAAATTCATACATTTATTAGGGAATTGCATATCCGCTGAGAACTTATCCTTTTTAACCGCCCGGAAATGGTTTATAATTATCAGATAATAGTAAAATTTAATCTATTCATAATAGACTGTGATAAACTGATATTCAGAAGACTTGTGTATGTTCAAAGGTGGCTGCCTGCATGTTTATGCGGGAGCCTGCTCGTTTTTGCAAATTTAGGGGATAAGGATGGGTAGTATGAGCAGCTTAAAGAACAAAACAGACGTGGTTCTAATTGGTGCCGGGGTCATGAGTGCAACGCTTGGAGCGATGCTGAAAGAGGTAGCGCCGGATTGGAACATTAAAGTATTTGAAAAACTGGGAAGTCCGGGTGAAGAGAGTTCAAATGAGTGGAACAATGCAGGAACGGGTCATGCTGCGCTTTGCGAGCTTAACTATACATCGGAAAAAGCGGACGGTTCGGTAGATATCGGCAAGGCTGTGAAGGTGAATGAGCAGTTCCAGCTTTCAAGGCAGTTCTGGTCCTACTTGGTTAAACGAAATCTGATCCGCAATCCTGAGGATTTTATCATGCCGATTCCGCATATGAGCTTTGTGGAAGGGGAAAAAAATGTCGCGTTCCTGAAAAAGAGATTGGAAGCGTTATCAGCAAGTCCGCTGTTTCACGGAATGGAATTTTCAAGCGACCATCAAAAGCTGAAGGAATGGATTCCGCTTATGATGGAAGGCCGTACATCGTCCGAGCCGATTGCAGCGACGAAAATCGATTCAGGTACGGATGTGAATTTCGGCGCGCTGACGCGGATGCTTTTCGATCATTTGGAGAGAAAAAATGTGGAGGTCCACTACAAGCACAGCGTGGAGGACTTAAAGCGGACGCGTGACGGTTCATGGGAACTGAAAGTGAAGAACGGTTTCGGACAGGTTGAGCGCCACCGGGCGAAATTTGTCTTTATCGGAGGCGGAGGCGGCAGTCTGCATCTGCTGCAGAAAACAGGTATTCCGGAGTCGAAGCAGATTGGCGGTTTCCCTGTCAGCGGACTGTTCCTCGTCTGCAAAAATCCGGAAGTCATCGCGCAGCATCATGCGAAGGTTTACGGAAAAGCAAAGGTCGGCGCACCGCCGATGTCTGTTCCGCATCTTGACACACGTTACATTGACGGGAAGAAATCCCTGCTTTTCGGACCGTTTGCAGGCTTTTCGCCGAAATTCTTAAAAACGGGTTCAAACATGGATCTGATCAGTTCAGTCAAGCCTAACAACCTGATGACGATGCTTGCTGCAGGCGTGAAAGAAATGGCGCTGACCAAGTATCTGATTCAGCAGGTCATGCTGTCGCATGAAAAACGCATGGATGAACTGCGCGAATTCATTCCGAACGCCAAAAACGAGGAATGGGACATCGTCGTTGCAGGCCAGCGCGTACAGGTTATCAAAGATACGGATGCCGGCAAAGGAACACTTCAGTTCGGTACAGAGGTGGTCAGTGCCGGAGACGGTTCAGTTGCCGCCCTTCTCGGAGCATCTCCTGGTGCTTCAACGGCTGTTCATGTCATGCTCGAGGTCTTTGAAAAATGCTTCCCGCAGCATATGACAGCATGGGAGCCAAAGCTTAAGGAAATGATTCCTTCCTACGGCTTGTCCCTGTCGGATCATCCTGAGCTTTTCCGCAAGATGGAGGAGTCGACCGGGCAAACGCTTGGTCTTGTGAAAAAAAAAGAACTCGTTTATAGCTAGGACCCCAAAAAGAAGGGGATTTGGACAACTATAAGCAGGAAAAGGTGCATTGCCCCGGGCAATGCACCTTTTTGCTGTGAGCGTGTATACAAGCCCCATAATGCGTTAAGAATGCAAGTATGATTAAACGTTTGGGGTGAATCGATGTATCTCTTGCTTGTAATCGCAGTCTGGATCTTATTTGCTTATAAATTTATCGACTGGAAACAATGGGAAAAGCAGTATCCGACGGTGCTTTTTTTTATTGTCGTGAATATGACGTACAATTATTTTTATTACGACCACACGCTTTGGGCATTCAGAGGGGTGACGGCAGAATGGCTGAATCATTCAATCATCAATGCCGCTTTTACCTTTTTCATCTGTCCGATGGGGCTGATTATTTATCTGCAGAGATTTCCTGCTAAAAGAAGAAATCAGTGGATCTACATAGCGGTCTGGACGGCCTTTTATTCCGCGCTGGAGTGGATTTTTTCGCATAAGGGCATGTATGTGTATGACAACGGATGGAACGGCTGGCTGAATATCCCGCTGAATCTGCTCTTGTTTATCGTCCTGACCATCCATTACAGGAAGCCTTCTATTGCTATTTTACTATCTGTTTTAGCCGTCATTCTTTTTTACTTATTCTTCCCGTTTTCATGGGGAAACCTAAAGTAAAGGAGGATGCGAGATGCTGATACGCGATGTTTTATCTGTACCCGTGTTTCTCCTGCTGCTTTTTGTGACATACGGGTCTATGTGGCTTTATGTCATGAGACAGGAGAAAAATTTAAAGTAAAAAGCTGCTGATGACCTCAGCAGCTTTTTATGATGGCTTTTGTGATATATTTCGCCGGCCATTCGTTTAAAAGACCGAAGACTTCAGCTTCATGGAAGCCGCTGCGCCGGATTTTGCTTGTGGCTTCTCCCCTCAGGATCTGCACGAGCATATGGTTTGGAACAGTTTCTTCCTGCAGGAAAAGCTGGATTTTTTCAAGGTGGGACCGAAGCAGCCGGAATTCTTTGATTACAAACATGACGTCATCTGCCTGCGGTTTGTGTTGTTCTGCAAGCTCCTGAAGCTTCTGGAGATGACGGGCAAGGCTTTCGCCCAAATCGTGAGAGTGCTGCTTACTCCAGCTTTCTGCTCTTCTAAGGACAGATGCATCCGGCACAGAGATGTTTGCGAGACTTAGCAGGTCTGGCCGAATCGCATTTGGAAAGTCAAGCTTCTCAATCTCTGTGTAGATTGCTGCTGCAGGGTGTGTTTCCGAAGCGTTCTCAAGCCGGGTTTGGAAGTCTTGAATGTGTGTGATGATTGGAGCGTGCTGTGCTAATTCGGTTTGGATCTCTTTTAACGCGTGCAGCTTCTCCATGGTTTCTTCAGACTGTACGGCGATTTCATTGAACTGCCGTTCGATGGTTGCAATCCTCTTCGTTGCCTGTGGGATATTGACTTCATCTGGAAGGGAAGCCTCATCCTTTGAAACGTGATAGGAAACCGAGTAGCGGCAGGCGCTGCATGTGCAGATGATTGAATCTGTATCCGCATGCAGTGTGAGCTCTTTTTCATGGCTGCAGACCGTCCATTGCCATGCCGGCGGAATGCTGCGGTAAGGACGCATGACAATTTCGACGCGGTGCCGCCAATAGGAGATGTCCTCCGGATATTTCAAAACGCCGAGCAGGGAGGATTTATTCATGATTTCGACCGCTTGTATGACAGCCTCTTTGCTTGATGCAAGCCTGATCAAAGGATGCTGCGTGTAGGCGGAGTTTATTTTCTCGAGCCAATGTTTGCGTTCTAATTTGTTGAGACGTGCGCAAAATAGGTATTCCTGCACCACTTTTTTCACATGCCTGGAGAGGTCTTGAGCTGATAAGGTGCCATAGACCTCCGGATAAAAATAGCTGCTGTTGATGGGGAGTCCGCGCTGAACGGAATGTTTTTTCCAGAGAAACATTTCAGGCCTGATCAGGTGCGGATAGAGCCGTTCCTGTTTGTAGACCGGAAGCGGAATAGAAGGCCGGTCTGTTCCGAGAAAGGTTTTCAAAAGGGTCATCTCTTCTTCAGGAACTGACTGGAGTTCCTGCGCGGCTGCCTGCTGCAGCCTTGACAGTGCCGCGCGTTCCTCTTTATGGCCGATCGAGCGGATCTCCGGATACTTGCGGCCTGCCGGTACGAACAAGAGAGAAGGATAGTCATTAAACTGATAGGCGATTTGCTGAAGCTGCATGTGCTGACACCCCGTTCATTGGAATATGTCACATTATAGAACGTTTTTGGGGTGGACTCCAGTTTGGATGTTTCCTATATAATAGGGGGAGAAGGAGTGATGGGCATGGAAAGCGGCAGGCAGGTAATTTGCGAAAAAAGAACGTATTCGAGAGAGTTTCACTCCCATAAGCATGACTTCGGGCAGTTTCTTTTTCCGCTGCAGGGTTCGCTTGAGATCCGGACAGACCGTCAGCAGATCCATTTAAGCGAGGATTCATGCTTTTACATACCGCCGGGATATAATCATGTGTACCGTTCAAATGATAGGAATGAATTTCTGATTTTGGATATTCCGACGTACTATTTGCCGGATGAAACGGAGAGTCTGTTTCTGAATCTGGATCAGCAGTGGTCCGCCATCCGCTTTTTGCTGCTGGAAGAGGCTTCGGGAAGCAGGTCAGGGCTGAACGAGCTTACGCGATACGTGACTCAGAAACTGCACAAGACTCTGCCGCCTTCCATTGCCTGGCTTCATGAGCATTACAACCGCCCGGTCACATTGGAAATGCTGGCGGAGATTGAGCATTATCATCCGAATTATTATGCGGCCTGGTTTAAAGCGCAAACGGGGAAAAGTCCAAAAACGTATCTCTCAGAACTGCGGATGAAGGAAGCAAAACGGCTGCTTTCAGGAACGGACTTATCCATCTCCCGCATCAGTGAAGACATCGGGTTTGAACACGTTTCTTCGTTTACGAGATGGTTTACGGGGCGGGAAGGCGTCTCTCCGAAAACCTTCAGGCAAAACGGCTAAAAAGAACCTTATTCTCTGTAAAGAAAAACGTCCTGTTCTTCTTTATGATGAGGATAAGGTCTTTTTTATTGGAGTGATTGGGATGAAAGAAAAACTTGCTCCTCTGTGGGTGCTGCTCGCAGGGGTACTATGGGGAACAACGGGCACGGCACAGACGTATGCACCGGATGCGGCGCATCCGATTGCTGTCGGGGCGGCGCGGCTTGCGGTAGGAGGTCTTTCTTTGTTGCTTGTCGCCATACTGCTTGGGCAATTAAATCTGCGGAACTGGCCCATTAAAGTGACCGTTGCGGCTGCACTGTGCATGGCTGCCTATCAGCCGCTCTTTTTTACCGCCGTGCAGCAGACAGGAGTGGCTGTCGGAACTGTCATCGCCATCGGAAGCGCTCCTCTCTTATCCGGTGCATTAGAGTGGCTGCTGCTTAGAAAAACGCCGTCAAAAGGCTGGTGGATTTCGACATTGCTGTCCATCATCGGGTGCTTTCTGCTCTTTTTCAATAAAGGTGCCGCAAATGCAGATCCTTCGGGCATACTTATGGCTCTTGGCGCCGGTCTGTCCTTTGCTGTCTATACAATCGTCAGCAAAGGGCTGGTGCACACCGCATCTTCCCTATCGGTTGTCGCAGTCGTCTTTACGCTGAGTGCCGTCTTATTATCTCCGGTTCTCTTTTTCTATGATATGAGCTGGATGGCTGAGCCGCGCGGATTGGCCGTTAGCCTGCACCTCGGCCTGCTTGCGACAGGCGCTGCGTATCTTCTTTTTGCCAAAGCGCTCGTGCACGTTCCCTCCTCGACCGCTGTCACACTGGCACTGGCAGAGCCCCTGACCGCTGCCATGCTTGGGGTGGTGCTGGTTCGTGAACAGCTGGATTTGCTTTCATGGGCTGGGGTTTCCTGTTTGATATTGGGTATTGGGTTTTTGGCGGTTTTTTCTAGGCGGGATCGGGCGGAAAAGGTGGTAAAGCAGTCTGCAGGTTTCAAAAAAACACTCTAATTTTGCCCAAGTCTTTTACTCTCCTATAATAAAAACAAAAGCAAAAAGGAGAGTGCCTCATGAATCTTGAAGATGTGTTAATCATCGGAGCGGGAATCAGCGGTCTGGCTGCTGCCCAAAACGTGCAGAAGCTTTCTGAAAACAAGGTGCTTCTTCTTGATAAAGGCAGGAGTCCCGGGGGACGGTTTGCCACCAGGAGGATTGGAAGCGGTACGTTTGATCATGGCGCCCAGTTCCTTTCTGCTTCAAACGGGGAATGCCAAAATCTTCTGGAGGACTGGCAGCAGCGCAGGTGGATTCGGCCGTGGTTTGAGGAAAACGCCGTAAGGTTTGTGGCTGATAAAGGAATGAACGGTCTGGCAAAGCGGGTGGCTGAAGGTCTTCGCGTTGAGTGTGAGTACGAGGTTGAAAGAATTGTGGATCATGGAGAGTATTATGCAGCTGAAGGGTTGAATAAGAAAACGAATGAGCCGTTTATCCTGAAGGCCCGCTCCCTCTTCATGACCTGTCCTCTCCCTCAAACTCTGAAGCTTCTTGATGCGGGAAATGTGCAGCTGAAAACCGGACAGCGAAACGAGCTTGAAAGAGTCAAATACGTTCCCTGCCTCGCCATTTTGATGGAGCTTTCCGGAGAATCAGGCCTTACCTATAAAAAGGAGCCTGTTCCAGGTGTAATATCCTGGATGGCTGATAACCGAGCAAAAGGCATCAGTGAAACCGGGGCATTAACCGTTCATATGGATAACGAGTGGTCATCGCGGCATTACGACCTGCCTGATGAAGAGATTCTGGCACAGGCGATGCCATCGATTCGCACCGTTTTAGGCGATGAACCTGACATGCTAAGCGTTCAGGTGAAAAGATGGCGCTATGCTCAGGCTATTGAGCAGATCAATCGTTCTTTTTTGAATGTGGGAGGGAACAAACCGCTGCTCATTGGAGGAGATGCATGTAAGGGAGACAGCAAGTCCTCTGCTTCTAAAGCCGAGCATGCGATTCGTTCGGGGCTTGCAGCGGGTGCGTTTTTGTCACGGTTTTGAGCTACTATGATACCGTTCCCAATCGTTGATTTGATCTCATTTGTGTGATACGTTAAATCTATCTTTCAGGAAATGGGGGTTTTCTTAATGACAGCATCTATTAGACTTCGATTCCAGGCTTTGAACGCTTGCTAGCATACAATCAAAGGCTCTGCACACAAGCAGAGTAAATGGAAGTGGTCTGCCTGCTTAAGGAAACCTTTATTTAGCGATACGTATAAGAAGAAGGGGCATTTTTTAATGGCTGCGCCTGGAAAGGCTTCTTTTTCTATCACCATTTCCCTCTTTGATTGTCTGTATTTATAAAAAATACGAATCAAAAGGAGAAGCTGGTATGAACAAAGATAAAGTGATAGAAATCGCACATAAACATGCTATTCATGTTAAAGAGGATTCATTGACATTTAATCAGTCAGGACTTGATTTTCTTGTCGTTTTTGCAGAGGATGCAGAAGGTGAAAGGTGGGTTTTGCGCCTTCCGAGAAGAGAAGATGTTCTGACATCTGCGGATAAGGAAAAACGGACATTGGACCTGATTGTGCCGCGTATTGCTGTTGAAGTTCCGCAGTGGCGCGTATATACCGATGAGTTAATTGCATACAGACAGTTAACGGGTGTGCCTGCTGGAACCATTGATCACGAGGCAATGGCTTATGTGTGGGAAATTGACGAAAAGAATGTGCCGTCTGAATTTACAAAAACCCTTGCAGAGGCAATGGTATCGCTTCATCGCATTCAGAGTAAAGCAGTTGAAACAGTGAATTTGCCAGTAGAAAACGCTGAAGAGGCAAGAAAGAATATGATGAAACGAATGGAAAACGTAAGAGCTGAGTTTGATGTGAACGAAAAGCTGTGGAAAAGGTGGCAGGACTGGGTGAACAACGACACGCTATGGCCTGCTGAAACGTGCCTTGTTCATGGTGATCTGCATGCGGGTCATATTTTAATTCATTCATCCGCTCGAGTGACCGGTATCATTGACTGGACAGAGGCCTCAGTGACAGATCCTGCAAATGATTTTGTACCGCACTTACGCACCTTTGGTGAACAGGCTTTGAGGGATCTTATTTTGCAGTATGAACAAGCGGGTGGCTATGTTTGGCCCAACATGGAAAAACACATTATTGAATTAACGGCAGCATATCCGATTGGTATTGCTGAGTTTGCGCTGAAATCAGGACTGGAAGAATACAAGCAAATGGCAAAGCAGGTATTGGGCGGTAATCAGTAAGTCCTTTGCTCCCTCCCTTATGGGGAGGGAGTTTTTTTGTAACAATAATAAAAATCCTGCAAAACTGAATGCAAAAAGGTCGGTAGCCCGCACGAAATTCCTGCTAATCTGTTATCAAAGGAGGTCATCTGATGGGAATGCTGGAACACATGAATGAGGCGTTGTCTTATATTGAGGAAAATCTGGAAGAAGAGCTTGATTATAAGGAGGCAGCCAGGATTGCTCTCTGTTCGGAGTACCATTTTAAACGAATGTTTTCATCTCTTGCGGGCATTTCTCTGTCTGAATATGTCCGGAGAAGAAGGCTGACCCTTGCGGCATTTGAACTGAAGAACAAAGAAGTGAAAGTGATTGATGTCGCAATCAAGTATGGATATCTTTCTCCGGATTCGTTCACGCGGGCGTTTCAGCAGCTGCACGGACTGACGCCGTCTGAAGCGAGAACAGGCAGACATACGCTTAAAGCTTTTCCGAGGATGACCTTCCAGTTAATCATTAAGGGAGGCAGCGAAATGAAATACCGTTTAGAAGAAAAGGAAGCTTTTCAGATTGCAGGCATCAAAAAAAGAGTACCCATTATATTCAATGGGGTGAACCCTGAGATTGCCGCCATGTGGCAAAGCCTGACCATGGATGCCATTCAAGATCTAAAAAACCTTTCTAATGCAGAGCCTTCAGGTATTATAAGCGCATCTGCAAATTTTTCTGAAGGAAGGATGGAGGAAAAAGGCGAGCTCGATCATTATATTGGCGCAGCCACAACGAGGGAGGTTCCTGATCACCTCGATCACTTGAATGTTCCGGCTATGACATGGGCTGTTTTTGAAGCTTGCGGCCCTTTTCCGGAAACGCTTCAGGAGATATGGGGCCGCATCTATTCAGAGTGGTTTCCTTCTTCGTCCTATGAGCTGGCAGAGGGTCCGGAAATTCTCTGGAATGAGCAGAAGGATACGGCATCACCGGATTTTAAGAGTGAGATCTGGATACCTGTCATAATAAAATAAAGTTGAACGTGATGATAGACGCCCCCTCAAATACAAGCTATACTTTTTGGAGAAACATTCCAATTTGAGAGGGGATTACCTTGTGAGAAAGCTCATCCTTCCTGTCCTCGCCGTCCTTTTGCTTGCCGGATGCGGGTCAGAAGAAGAAGAAGCGGCAGCTTATACGGAGCAGCAAGTTGAAAAGCTGTACGGCGTTGAATCCAAAACAGTCAAAATAGAAGAGCAGCAGGGGTATGGCTCAACAATTGTTATCGTTCTGGCATCGCTTTTCGGAGATACCTATAACCTTACGCTGAAAACAGAGGATGATCTGACTTTCAGTGCGTCCGTTACTGGGGAACTGACTCAATTTCATGTTTATTACGTTTCCGAAAAGCATAAATCTCTCCTGAAAGAAAATGAAGTGTATCAGAAGCTTGCCGGCATACTCGAAGAGAATGGAATCAGTGATATCATGCTGGGCCAGGGATTTGAGTCAACAATCGAAGCAAGCGGGAAAATAAGGCCCAAAAGCGCAAATGCCGGACAAATCATGGATGCGCTTACCGGAATGTCCGAGATGATAATAAAGGATGTGCCGTACAGTCTGTCTCTGAACATGGAGACAGAAGAACCGGGTGAAACCATTGAGACACTTGCCTACAGCAGCGGTGAGACAGCGGAGCTGAAGAATGCCCTTGAAACATATCTGCAGACCTTCAAACTCCATCACACCTTTGAAACGTCTGTCGAAAGTAAGCTGGAACCATTCGGACTGTCAGGACTTTCATTTCTTAGTGAGCGTTTTGAAGAGGGCGAGGAAAGATACTACGATCAAGAAATCTCACTGAGTTTAACAGAAAACTACAATGAGGAAAATTTGTTGAGAGCAATCAGTCTTTTAAGAGAGAACGGCATGAGTGATGCACAGGTATATCTCTTCATCGAGGCAGGCAGCCGCACGGAATCCTGCAAGGCAAGTGTGCTGAAAAATGCGGCTGATCTAAGACGATGCTTTGGAATTGAAAATAAGTGAAAAGAACCTCCGGCCACCCGGAGGTTCTTCTTATAATGCTTCTTTAATCACTTTTTTAGAGTATAGGACAGACAGCACACCGAAGATTGAGTAGAGCATTGTGTAAAGGGCCATTACAATGATCATCGGTGTCCAAACTTCGGCCCCGAAGATGAACCAGCCGGACTGAACAGCGAAATAGCTGTGGAGCAGGCCGATTACAAGCGGAATGCCGAAGCTGAAAAGCTGTTTTGCGCGCAGGCCTTTCAGCAGGTCTCCCTGTGTAAAGCCGAGCTTGCGCAGAATCGTGTAGCTTGGCTGTTCTTCTTCGCTTTCGCCCATTTGTTTAAAGTACAGAATGCATCCTGATGTGACAAGGAATGAAAGGCCAAGGAAGCCTACTATGAACATGGCAAGACCCATGTTGCGCTTTTGGGTGTTGAGTGTTTCAAGCTGGGAGTCATTAGGGGCATCTTCTCCAAGCTTCATCGATACGAAAAGGTCATTGGCGCTTTTTAGCTCTTCTTTGTCCGAAATGTTCACAGCGATGTAAAAGGATTCAGGGAGCTGGATCTCTGGATTTTTATCACTTTTCAGCTGCTGAAAGACGGAATCATCGACAATGGCTGCCGGCAATCCGCCTGAGGTGAAGTACCAGAAGACGGGAGCTTCTTTTTCCATTCCCAAATACGTTTGCGGGATTTCACTTGTTTTTCCGAGAAATGTAACCTTTCCGCTGTCATCAAGCGGCATGAATTTCTGCAGCAGGTCACTGTAGCCGGAAAAGAGGGTTTCTTCCTTTGAAAGCTCTTTGCCGGCTGCAGCATCGCTTATGACAGCCAGTACCATCTTACTCGGTTCATAGTTAATCTCTTCAATGTTCGATGTGAATATATCAGAGATATCCACCCCTGCCATCACAATTTCAATAGAGGACGTATCATAAGCGATCCCCGCATCATCCAGAGCTTTTTCAAATTGCGCGGCATGTTCGCCGTTTGAAAAAGCAAAATCGTCCGGCACTTGATTCTGTGCTGTTTTTTCAGCTGAGTAGTAGGAGATATAGCTTAATGACAGCAGCCCAATCGCAAGAGCTGAGACGGTTGTGATAATGGTTAAAAGCAGGGCGTTTGATTTCATCCGGAACATGATGGATGAGAGTGAAAGGACTTCATCAACCTTCAGGTATCCGTCTTTTTTCTTTCGGATCAGATGGAAAAGAAAGCTGACAGACCCTTTGTAAAAGAAGTAGGTTCCCAAAATAACGGAGCCTAAAATGAAAATCATCGCCATGAAAAGGCCGGTTGTCGATTTGAAGTCTCCGCCGAATAGTCTGGAGGAAACATAGTACCCTGCAGCAATCATGGCGATGCCTAAAAGACCAATAATGATTTCAACTGCGGTCATTTTCTTCACTTTCTCTTCTGCTGATGAAAGCACTCTAAAGAGCGAGAGAATGCTCTGTCTTTTAATAAAAAGATAGTTCATCAGCATAATCAGCGTGTAAATGACTGTAAAGACAATCAGCGTCTGTACGAGGGCCTCACTCGAAAAGTGAAGCTTTGCCACATCATCTGTCCCTGTAATTTTGAAGAGAATCATCATCACCAGCTTGGAGATGGCAAATCCGGCAAAAATACCAAGGGCAAGTGAACCGAAATACAGCATGAAGTTTTCAGCGGTCAGCAGCCGGAAGATTTTATGTTTTGTCATCCCGATCAGCTGAAACAGCCCGATTTCTTTGCTGCGGCGCTTAATGAAAATGTTATTGGCGTAGAGCAAAAAGATCGTGACAATAGCAATTAACAGAACAGAGGCTGATTTAATCGCCGCCCCTCCCTTGATGGAGCCTTCAACCGCATCCATAGATGGGTCATACTGGAGGGTGACGAATGAAAAATACAGCGCC
This sequence comes from Metabacillus indicus LMG 22858, assembly GCF_000708755.2. Lineage (GTDB taxonomy): Bacteria > Bacillota > Bacilli > Bacillales > Bacillaceae > Bacillus_P > Bacillus_P indicus. Next base: position 147,922 of record NZ_JGVU02000005.1, read on the forward strand.
ACGCTGAAAAGAAGCGCGAAAATGTACAGGTAATAGTTTTTCAGGTTCTTCTTGAAATTTTTAAAAATCAGCTGATTAACGCTCATCCTGCACACCGCCCAGAACGCCCTGCGTTTTCATAATGTCTTTAAAGAAATCCTGCCTTGATTGTCCGCCCTTGTTCAGCTGTGTGTAGATCTGCCCGTCCTTAATAAAGATGACGCGGCTGCAGTAGCTCGCCGCAGCGGGGTCGTGCGTGACCATGACGATGGTCGCTTTGCGCTTGGCGTTCAGATCTGTCAGTTTATTAAGCAGATCGGCAGCTGATTTGCTGTCAAGTGCTCCGGTCGGTTCATCCGCAAAAATGATGCTCGGTTCGTGTATAAATGCGCGGGCTGCGGATGTGCGCTGTTTTTGACCGCCTGAAATTTCGTTTGGGTATTTGTCCTTCAATTCGGCAATGCCAAGCTCGTTTGCAAGAATATCAAACCGCTGATCTGCTTCCTTCTTGGGTACGTTTGAAATAGAAAGCGGAAGAAGGATGTTTTCTTTCACAGTTAAGGTGTCGAGCAGGTTGTATTCCTGAAAAATAAACCCGAGATGGTGCTTCCGGAATTCAGCCAGCTGCTTTTCCTTCATGCCTGTCATCTCTTTGTTCTCGATGCGGATGGTGCCGCCGCTTACTTTATCAATAGAAGAGAGCACGTTCAAAAGCGTGGTTTTGCCGGAGCCGGATGCTCCCATGATGCTCACGAACTCACCCTCTGAAATCGAAAGGTCAATGCCTTTCAGCACGTCTTGTTTATTAAACTTGTTACCATAGCTTTTCTGAAGTTTGGCTGCTTCTAAAATGGCCATTGTGTGTTCCTCCTCTTTAATCGATACCTTTAGTATAAAAAGGGGAAAGCATCTTTTCCTTTTATTGTGCGAACAAATAAAGAAAGCATGTGACATTGTTGTCACATGCTCATGACAGCTGCGAAATCGTTCTTTTTCGGAAAGGAGAGAGTAAAGACGGTTTCCTGACCCGGGACAGAAGCTGCTTGGATCTCAATCAGGAGCGGAGCAGCCGCTTTTTTGGCCAAATAAAGGCCCATTCCGGTCGCCGCCTGATCCTGATGATTGGCGGTGGACGTAAACCCTTTGTCAAAAATCCGTGGAAGGTCTCTCGCCTCAATGCCTCTGCCATAATCCCTGATTTCAAGCTTGGCGTTTCCATGTTCGAGATAGCTCCGGATCTCAATGTCAGACGCCTCGCTGTATTTCACCGCATTCGTCAGGATCTGCCTCAGGATAAACGCAAACCATTTTGCATCTGTGAGCACGTCCCGCTGCTGGAGCTCAATGTCAAAGCCAATGCCCTTTTGGATGCACCAGGCCTGAAGGGTTTTCAGCTCGCTGAAGAGAACATCTTCAAGGTCGATCATCTCAATATATAGATCGTTTTCAATGAATGGGATCCGCTTTTGATGGAGCTGCTGGTCGAGCAGCAGGTGAATGCGGAGCCACTCATAGGTTAAATTCGTTTTCGTCTGTCCGTCCTCCATCCGTTCAATCATCAGGTGCATCGCCGTCAGCGGCGTTTTTACCTCATGAATCCAGGACAGGAGATCATCTTTTTCCTGCTGGAGAGAGATGTAATGGCGCTGCGCGTCTTTCTTCAGGAGCCCGGTGTGATCAACCAGCGTCTCCTCAACCAGCTCTTCAAAAGGACTTCCTGGTGCTGGAATGCTTGTCACATCCAGATTTTTTTCCCTTTCCTGAAGCGCTTTAAAAAAGGCCGTTTCTTTCTGATAGCGGACAGCCAGGAACACAAGAAAAGACAGAAGGGATAAAAAGACGATGTACAATACGCTCTTAAACGGGACCGCATTGTCTATAAACGAGATAAAAAGGAACAGAAGATGGATGAACAGGTAAAAGAGAATCCAGCTTAAGCGCTCTTTCAGAAAAACACGGATCATAGAATTTCCTCTTCCAGGGCCACATAGCCCTGTCCCACTTTCGTTTCGATAAACCGTCCGAGCCCAATATCCTCAAGGCGCTTCCTCAGCCTGTTCACATTAACCGTCAGCGTGTTGTCGCTGATAAACCGCTTATCATCCCAGAGGCTGTTGATCAGCTTATCCCTGCTCACAATCTTATTTTTCTGTTCAATTAACAGCTTCAAGATGAACATTTCATTCTTTGTGAGCTCGACGGTCCCTTGCTCATTCGTAACGGAATTCCGCTCATAATCAACCGCAGCACCGCACCACGTCTTGAGGTGAACCTGTTCCGTGCTGTAGTTATAAACCCTCCGCAGGATGGCCTGGATTTTCGCGATCAGCACATCAAAGTGAAAGGGCTTCTGGACAAAGTCATCCGCTCCAAGCTGCATCGACATCACCATATCTGTCGGATGATCCCGTGAGGATAAAAAAATGATCGGGACATTGGAATGAGACCGGATCATCCGGCACCAGTGAAACCCGTCAAACTTCGGCAGCTGAATGTCAATAATCACAAGATCCGGCTTCACTTCCGAGAAATCCTGCATCACCCTGCTGAAGTCGGTTATGCCGTATACGTCGTACGACCATTGATTCAGTCGGTCTTTTATTTCCGTGAAAAGAGAAAGGTCATCTTCAATTAATAATAGTTTAAACAACTGCCTCACCACTCAGGATAGATTTCAGATACTTCAAGTTTATAGCAAATTTTGGACATTTTCCATCATGCAAAAAAAAGACACCCCATAAAGGGTGCCCGTTAAAGAGATGCCTGAACCTCAGCAGGTGAAGCGTGCTCTTTTTTTCCATGAAGCATGTAGTAAAGCCCAATGCTGAGAATGACGGCAAATCCGAGGATTACGTAAAGCGTGCTGTAGCCTGTAACCGGAATGACGAACCCGAGAAGGTAAGGCCCAAACCCGAGTCCTGCATCTAAAAAGATGAAGAATGTGGACGTGGCAAGCCCCATCCGGTGCGGAGGCGTCAGTTTAACCGCAATCGCCTGCGTGGCTGACTGCATATTGCCGAATCCGAGTCCGATCAAAACGCCGGAGAGAAGAAACACCGTGCTCGTGCTCGCCGTGCTTAGAAGGAACAGCCCGGCAGCAAACAGCACAAACGCCGGATACATAACGTAATTCGCTCCTTTTTGATCAAGCAGCCTGCCGGTGAACGGACGCGATACAAGAACAGCCGCGGCATAAACGATGAAAAAGAAGCTCGCTGTGCTGACAAGGTCAATGTCCATCGCATAAAAGTTGATAAAAGACAGAACGCTTGAATAGCAGAACGCGACCGCCAGTGTAATAAATGCAATCGGCAGTGCCCGGGGCTCAACAAAGCTTGAGAGGCTGAACCCTTTAACGGCCGCATGCTTGGGCTGACCGGCAAGTGGCGGAATCGTTAAGGAAAAGGCAATCAGCAGGCTGAGAACGCCAAGCGCGACACAAAATGTGAAGATTGTCTGAAAGCTCGCGTGCTGGCTCAAATAAAGACCGATAAACGGCCCAATCGCTGTAGCAAGCGTCGCACTCATGCTGTAATACCCGATTCCTTCCCCTTTTCTTGAGGCAGGAATAATCTGTGCCACAATCGTTCCCGTCGCTGTACTTGCCATGCCCAGGGTAATCCCATGCAGAAGACGGTTAGCTAAAAGGAACCCGAGTCCAAGCTCAAAAAAGTAAAAAGAAGTGGTGATCGTAAAGAGAATCAGCCCGGTATAAAGAATTTTTCTCCGGCTGAAGCTTGCGATCAGCCTGCCGATGAACAGCCTGCCGATCAGAGCTCCGATGATGAAAATACCAGTCACAAGACCGGCTTCACTTGTTGAAGCATGATATTCATCCACCGCAAACACCGCGATGGTGACCATTAATAAGTAAAAAATCAGGGTTAGGAAAAAATTAATGGACGAAACAACGATAAAGTCCTTCGTCCACAGTCTGTCTTTATTCAAATGACTTCACCTTACTCTCTAATATTTTTCCGGATGTCTTCCATCACCCGGATGCATGCGAGCTGCTCTTCTTCTGAAATGCCTTTAAGAATGTCCAGCTCATATTCATCAATTGTGATCCGCACCTTCGCATACAGCTTCTTCCCTTCCTCAGTCAGCTGCATCCGTTTCTCTCGTTTATCTTTTCCGGCAACCTGTTCCACATAGTTCAGCTCTTCAAGCTTGCTGATGGTCCTTGTCACAGTCGGCTTTTCAACGCCCTGATAGCCGGCAAGCTCAACAAGTGTCGCCGTCCCGTAATTGGACAAATAATGAAGAACCGACCACTGCGCCCTGTATAAATCATGCTTCGCAAGCTCCAGGTTCAGCCTGTTTTCAAACGGTCTGTATAAAAGCAGAAGCTGCTGAAAAAATTTCTGATACGTTTTTATGGAAAACACCCCGCTTAAAATAGTTACCTTAGATAACAGTTATCCTAAGTAACTAATATAGCAGAGAAAATCAGCCGTGTAAACCGGATTGCTCGGTTTGATTGTTGACATGAAACGGGAATATATGTTATTTATTTAGTGGGTTAGCACTCTAAGGTGATGAGTGCTAAAAAAGCTGAAAGGAGATTTTTAATATGGCAAAAATGCAGTTTAAAGCAGAATCTAAGAGATTATTAGACATGATGATCAACTCGATCTACTCCCAGAAAGAAATCTTTTTGCGCGAGCTGATCTCAAACGCAAGTGATGCGATTGATAAAATCTACTACAAGGCATTAACAGATGACAGCCTGTCATTTGATCAGAGCAGCTATTACATAAAAGTGAGCGCGGATAAGGAAAAGCGCACCCTTACGATTGCCGATACAGGAATCGGAATGACGAAAGAGGAGCTTGAAAACAATCTCGGAACCATCGCACAGAGCGGTTCTCTTGCATTCAAAAGCGAAAATGAACTGAAGGACGGGCATGACATCATCGGCCAGTTCGGGGTAGGATTCTATTCAGCATTTATGGTTGCGGATGCGATTACGGTTACAACGAAGACAATCGGCGCAAGCGAAGCATACAGATGGCATTCTGACGGTGCAGACGGCTATACAATCGAGCCGTGCGAAAAAGAGGAAGTAGGCACGGAAATCATCCTCAGCATCAAGCAGAACACAGAAGAGGATTCATATGATGAATTTTTGGAAGAGTACCGCTTGAAGGCCATCATTAAAAAGTACTCGGACTTTATCCGCTACCCGATTAAGATGGATTCAACGGTCAGCAAGAAAAAAGACGGCAGCGAAGATGAGTTTGAAGAGACGGTCGAAGAGCAGACGATCAACAGCATGGTGCCGATCTGGAGAAAAAATAAAAACGAGCTCACGGATGAAGATTACGAGAATTTCTATCACGAAAAGCATTACGGCTTTGATAAGCCGCTTAAGCATATCCACATCAGCGTCGACGGTGCTGTGCGCTACAATGCCATTCTCTACATTCCGGAGCAGATTCCGTATGACTACTACTCCAAAGAGTTTGAAAAGGGGCTTGAGCTTTACTCCAACGGGGTGCTGATTATGGAAAAATGCTCGGATCTGCTTCCTGACTATTTCTCTTTTGTCAAAGGAATGGTTGATTCAGAGGACCTGTCACTGAACATTTCACGCGAGATCCTGCAGCAGGACCGCCAGCTGAAGCTCATTGCGAAAAACATTAAAAACAAGATTAAGAGCCAGCTTCAAACCCTGCTGAAAGATGAGCGCGAAAAATATGAGGCGTTCTACAAGTCGTTTGGCAGACAGCTGAAGTACGGTGTGTACAGTGATTTCGGAGCGAACAAAGAAGACCTTCAAAATCTTCTCATGTTCTACTCATCAAAAGAGAAAAAGCTGATCACACTTGATGAGTACGCAGCTGCGATGCCAGAAGGCCAGCCGCACATTTACTACGCAGCAGGCGAAAGCCACGAGCGTCTAGAAAAGCTTCCGCAAACGGAAGTTGTGGCAGATAAAGGCTATGATATCCTCTATTTCACTGACGAAGTTGATGAATTCGCGATCCGCATGCTCATGTCTTATAAAGAAAAAGAATTCAAGTCGATCTCAAGCGGAGACCTCGGCATTGAATCAGATGACAGCGACAAGAGCACAGAGACTGACGAACAGGACAGCAAAGAGCTGTTTGAAGAGATGAAAACAATCCTCGGCGGCAAAGTAAAAGACGTCCGCATCTCAAAGCGTCTGAAAAGCCACCCTGTCTGCATCGCGACAGAAGGCGAAGTCACAACCGAAATGGAAAAAATCCTGAAAGCCATGCCGAACAGCCAGAACATCAAGGCCGAAAAAATCCTTGAAATCAACAGCAGCCACGACGTCTTTGCCTCGCTGAAAGATGCGCACGCAAACGACAAAGAAAAATTGGCCCTGTACACAAACCTCCTCTTCAACCAGGCCCTCCTGATCGAAGGACTGACAATCGAAGATCCGGTAGAGTTTACAAACGATATCTGCAAGATTATGGTGTAAATATAGCAAGCCGGCAGGGACCAAGTGGTTCCTGCCGGTTTTTTATTTGGGTGTGGAGGATTTGCGCAGGTAATGATTTAGCTGATTTTCGCAGCTCAGGGCCGCAAATCAACTGACAATTGGTCAAGAAATTGCTAGAAAAAGAGGTGTTTTGTGTTTGTAGAGAGTTCGAGTCGTACTTTACGAAACGAGTATGAAATAGAGTTTTCCTTCATTTGACAGATACTGCCCTTTTTTATAGGATAAGAAAAAGATCACTTTTTACTAAATGACATATACTAATAACACTTTCAGTTAAGGGTGGTGTTGGTGTGTCAAAAAGGAGGATTTCCCGTATGAGACAAAAAACTTCTTTTAATACAATTGCCAGCCGCAGGGCAGCTCGCATGAATGCAAATTGTACTAAGAGGAACTTTCGAAACGGCAGTGCTGCGCTAAGAAAATTGAATGAAAAACTTGCAGCCTCGATTGATTTTGATTCAATTACATCTAAGCAGGAACCACTAATAATTGGTGAAGGCGGCATAGTGGAAAATTTTAACCCGCAAAATCCATCTCACAAAAAATGGATGGATGATTAATTGAAGCCGGGTGAAATATATGATATCGTCTTCCCCTTTGATCCTCCTGATCATGGATACAAACTTCGCCCTGCTCTTATTTTGAAGGTTGATAACGGACAAGCTCTTGCTGTTGCGATTAAAATAACAGGCACCGGCCCCAAACCACAATTCCCTCACAGAATTCCAATCACATTCTGGAACTACGCAAACCTTTCTAAAATGTCGTATGCCCAGATAGATTCCCAAACCCTCCTAAATATTCAGCATTTGCCTGCTTTTCGGGGCAACATGCATCCTTCAGATTTAAATAGAGTTCTGACTTCCTATTTAATGCTCCATTCTAAGTGATGTTTCAGGTTCATAGAAGTATATCTGGCCTATTCTTCAAGTTCTTTTTATAACTTCCACAAGCTCACATCAACTAATCCACAAGAAAAAACGCCATTCCCCAGAATGGCGCCTCTCCTAAATAATCTTTACTTCGGATGCATCTTAAATTTCAAAAACAGCTCATTGTAATAAGCGAGATTCTTTTTCCCAAGGTTTTCGTACACTTCCAGTTTTTCCGTCAGTTCAGGCGGAGGATAGAAGCGTTCGTCGCTGACCATGTCCTCGGGCATGTATTTCAGTGCCTCTTTGTTTGGAGTGGAGTAGCTTACGTACTCTGTGTTTTCCGCAGCCACTTCGGCATCAAGCATGAAGTTTATGAATTGATGAGCCGCTTCCACGTTCTTTGCTGTTTTCGGGATGACCATGTTGTCGAACCAGAGATTTGATCCTTCTTCAGGTACAACGTACTCCAGGTCTTCGTTTTCATACATGATTTCAGATGCAACACCTGACCACACAAGACCGATGGCAGCCTCCTGGTTTTCAAGGAGCATCCGGCTTTCATCCCCGACAACCGCTTTAACATTCGGAGTAAGGGTATCAAGCTTCCGTTTAGCTTCCTCGAGGTGCTCCGGGTTTGTATCATTCAGGGAATAGCCAAGGCTGTTCAGCCCCATCCCCATGACTTCACGCGCACCGTCAATCAGGAGAATCTGGTTTTTCAGCTCGGGATCCCAAAGGTCGTTCCAGCTCTCGATTTTCTTCCCGCCGATCATGGACGGGTTGTAGACGATGCCGACTGTTCCCCAGAAATAAGGAATGGAGTACTTGTTTTCAGGGTCAAACGGCAAATCCATAAAGCGCTGGTCAATATTTTTCAAGTTCGGAAGCTTTGAGTGATCAAGCGGGATCAGCAAATCTTCCTGACGCATTTTATCAATCATATATTCAGACGGAACGGCAATGTCGTACGTCGTCCCGCCCTGTTCAATTTTCGTCATCATGGCTTCATTCGAATCGAATGTTTCATAAATGACCTTGATGCCGGTTTCCTTTTCAAAGCGGTCAACTAAATCCGAATTGATGTAGTCCCCCCAGTTGAAAATGGTCAGGGTGTTGCCGCTTGAATATCCCTGAGAGGAATTCAGCTCAGAGATGGTATATAAAAGAATGCCGGAAACGAGTGCGATCGCTATAAAGACGCGAACCAGCTTCTTCATTTTTTAACCCCCCATCCGTTTTGTCTGTTCCGCTGGGTGATGAAGTAGTAAACGATAACAAGCAGAACGGTGAACAGGAACAGCAGGGTGGACAGCGCGTTGATGTTCAGTGCGATGCCGCGCCGTGCAAGGGAATAAATTTCAACGGAAAGAGTCGTAAATCCGTTCCCCGTCACGAAAAAGGTTACCGCAAAGTCATCAAGCGAAAACGTCAGGGCCATAAAGAACCCTGCAAAAATACCGGGTGTGATGAACGGAAGGACAACCTTTGTCATCACATTCCATCTGCTTGCACCAAGGTCGCGTGCTGCATCAAGCAGTGTCGGGCTCATCTCCATCAGCTTCGGCAGCACCATCAGGACCACAATCGGTACGCTGAAGGCGATGTGTGAAAGAAGAACAGAGTAAAAGCCGAGCTTGATTCCCGCCATCGTGAACAAGATCAGGAATGATGCACCGATGATTACGTCAGGGCTTACAATCAGGACGTTATTGAGTGAAAGCAGCGTATTTTTGGTCTGCCTGCTTTTAAACGAGTGGATTGCAAGAGCACCCATGACCCCGATAATCGTTGAAATCAAAGCGGACAACAGCGCGATGACAAGCGTGTTCAGCACAATGATCAGCAGCCTTGTATCGGAGAAAAGCTCTTTATACCAGTCAAGCGTGAAGCTTTCAAAATTGTACATCGTGCCGCCGCTATTGAACGAGTAAAACACAAGGAAGAAGATCGGCGTGTACAAAATCATGAAAATCAGCACTAAAAAGATGCGTGACAAAGGGGATATTTTTTTATCCAACTTACATACCCCGCTTTCTGTTTCCAGTAAGGAAAATAATCAGGAACATAAAGATAATCAGGAAAACCGCAATGGTCGAACCCATTCCCCAGTCCTGCGTAACAAGGAAATGCTGCTCAATCGCCGTTCCGAGCGTAATGACCCGGTTTCCGGCAATCAGCCTTGTCAGCATGAACAGGGACAGGGCCGGGATGAACACAAGCTGGCAGCCTGCCTTCACGCCGTCAATCGTAAGCGGAAAAATGACTCTCCGGAAAGCAGTCCAGCTTGATGCACCAAGGTCCCTCGCTGCATCGAGCAAAGTCGGGTTCAGCTCATTCAGAGAGTTGAAAATCGGCAGAATCATAAACGGGATGAAAATATAAACAGAAACAAAGATAAAGCTGAAATCTGTAAACAGCAGCTGCTGAGAGCCGATTCCGACCGCATCAAGGAAGCTGTTGGCCACACCGTACGTTCCGAATATCCCAAGAAACGCATAGGCCTTCAAAAGAAGGTTGATCCATGAAGGAACAATGATCAGCAGCAGCCATAAATGCTTATGCTTCGTATAGGTAAGCAAATAAGCCGTCGGATACGAAATCAGCAGAGATAGAGCCGTTATTAAAAACGCATACCAGAAGGAGCTGAGCGTCATTTTCAAATACACAGGTGTAAAGAAATTCTGGTAATTGGCAAGCGATAAGTTGCCTTCGATATCAATAAATGAGTAGTAAAGAACAAGAACAATCGGCGCGATAACAAAAAGAGCGATCCATAGTGCATAAGGAACCATGTACAAATTGCGGGTCAGCTTATTTTCCATGCTCTTCTCCGTCTTCATAAGCTTCAAGCCGCTTATCGAATTCTTCTTCTGTTTCATTAAATCTCATGACATGAATGGCTTCGGGATCAAAATAAAGACCGATCTCATCCCCGACAACCGCTTTTTTCGTCGAGTGAACGAGCCACTCATTCCCGTCGCCGTCGTAGCTGCTTATCTCATAATGAACACCGCGGAAGAGCTGGGAATCTACGCGCACCTGCAGCTTGCCCCGCTCTTTCGACGTGATTTCAAGATCCTCGGGACGGATGACAATTTCGATCGGTTCGTTCGGATTAAGACCCTGGTCGACACACTCAAATTGTTTGCCCGTAAACTCCACAAGGTAATCTTCTACCATCGTGCCGCTGACTATATTGGACTCTCCGATGAAATCGGCTACGAACCGGTTGATCGGCTCATCATAAATGTCTGTAGGCGTCCCGCTCTGCTGAATCTTCCCTTTATCCAAAACGAAGATTTCATCGGACATGGCGAGTGCTTCTTCCTGGTCATGTGTGACAAAGATAAAAGTGATGCCGAGGCGCTGCTGAAGCTCGCGGAGCTCATACTGCATTTCCGTACGCAGCTTCAAATCAAGGGCAGAAAGCGGTTCATCCAGAAGAATGACCTCAGGCTCGTTGACGATCGCACGCGCGATTGCAACACGTTGGCGCTGTCCGCCTGACATCTCCTTAATCTCGCGGTTTTCATAGCCGTCAAGGTTAACGAAGCTTAACGCTTCCTTCACTTTTGATTTGATGTCAGCGCTGTTCATTTTTTTTATGCGAAGGCCAAATGCCACATTTTCAAAAACATTCAAGTGAGGAAAAAGAGCATAATCCTGAAAAACAGTATTCACCTGACGTTTATTGGCAGGTACATCGTTGATTTTTTTGCCGTTAAAAAGGATCTCGCCTTCAGACGCTTCAGTGAATCCGGCGATAAGCCTCAGGATTGTCGTCTTCCCGCAGCCCGATGGACCGAGCAGGGTGTAAAACTTTCCGCGCTCAATCTCAAAGCTGACATTGTTAAGGACAGCAGTGTCATGATCGTATTGCTTCGTGACCTGCTTAAACTGAATAATGGTGTTTGTCATGATCATTCTCCCTCTTCGTCTGCTCACGCGCAGAGCAGGTATCTATATAAAATACGAAAAAACGTTCATTTACAGCGGGTATATACGTGAATAATTATACATGAAAGGACACAAGTATATCCAAATTGGGAATTGTAAGCCACATATGACATTATGAACTCATTTTGAGGCGACCGCAAGGAAATATGTCAAGCTTCTTCCATGAAATAATTTCAAATTCAGTGCACAATCCGCCCGCTTTTGGGGATAGTAAGGATTGTTAAAAAATCAGAAATGGAAGGTGTTTTATGTTCACAAAAAAATCAGCAGTTAAAAAAGCAGTCAGCAGTATTTTATTAGCTCTTATCCTATTAGTCGGCATGCCTCTTTCCGGCTCTGCAGTCGGTAAAGGAGCAAGCGGATCTGATGTATCTGTCATTCAGGGGATGCTTAAATCAGTAGGAAGCTATTCCGGAAAAATCACCGGTAAATATGACAGCGTGACAGTTCAGGGAGTGAAGTATTTTCAAAAGAGATACGGTCTGCCAGTAACCGGAGCTGTAGATGACAGAACATTCCAGTCTCTTCTATATGCGTACGCTAAAGTTAAAAATCTTTCTGGAGGCGGAGCGGGAGCAGGTAAAGGTGCAGGCAATGGCGGAGGCCAGGGCGGCGGAGCAGGAGCAGGTGAAGGAGGCGGCAATGGCGGAGGCCAGGGCGGCGGAGCAGGTGAAGGAGCCGGAGAAGGCGAAGGCCAGGGCGGCGGAACAGGTGAAGGAGCCGGAGAAGGCGAAGGCCAGGGCGGCGGAACAGGTGAAGAAGCCGGAGAAGAAGAAGGCCAGGGTGAAGAACAAGGTGAGGCTGGCGAGGAAGAAGAGGAAAAAGAAGACGGAACGGAACAAGGTGAGCTAGAAGAAGAAAAAGGCACTGAGGAAGATGGCCAGGAACAGGAAGAAAAACAGCCGGCTGAAAAAGAAGGCAATGAGAAAGAGCCTGCAGGAGAAAAAGCACCTGAAAAGGCCGGAGAAAAAGAAAGTGAAGGAAAAGAAAACGGCAAGAATTAAAAAGAAGAACGCTTTGGAGCATGCTCCAAAGCGTTTTGTTATTATTCTGCCTGTTCTTCAAACAGCCTTGCAATCTCCATAATCACGTTAACCGACTTCAGCATGTTTTCAACAGAAATAAACTCGAACTTCCCGTGGAAGTTTTCTCCGCCGGTAAAGATATTCGGTGTGGGAAGTCCCATGTAGGAAAGCTGGGAACCGTCCGTGCCGCCGCGTATCGGTTCAACAACAGGCCGGATGTCCAGGTTTTCCATAGCTTGGTCCGCAATGTCAACAATGTGTTTAACCGGCTCTACCTTTTCTCTCATGTTGTAATACTGATCGTTCATATCGAGCAGGACGCGGTCGCTTCCGTATTTTTCTTTCAGTTTGGCAACGGCGTCTGCCATCGTTTGTTTTTTCTGCAGAAAGGCCTCTTTGTCAAAGTCCCGGATAATATAGCTCAGTTTTGTCTGCTCCACATCTCCGCTGAAGGATAGAAGGTGGAAGAACCCCTCGTATCCCTCAGTAAGCTCAGGCGCTTCCGCGGCTGGCAGCATGTTTTGCAGCTCCATGCCGATTTTGATGGAGTTGACCATTTTTCCTTTGGCCGTTCCAGGGTGAATGTTCGTTCCTTTAATGGTGATGGATGCACCGGCTGCACTGAAGCTTTCATACTGAAGCTCTCCAAGAGGACCGCCGTCCACTGTATAAGCGTACTTGGCATCAAAAGCTGCAACGTCGAACTTGTGGGGGCCGCGGCCAATTTCTTCATCAGGTGTAAAGGCAACTCTGATGCGGCCGTGCTTGATATCTGGGTTTTTCACCAAATAATCCATAGCTGTCATGATCTCGGCGATGCCTGCTTTGTTATCTGCCCCGAGAAGAGTCGTGCCGTCCGTCGTAATCAGAGTGTGGCCCTTATAGTTTTCAAGATTCGGGAAATCCTTTGGAGAGAGGGTAACGTCACCGTTTAACGCAATGTCCCCTCCCTCATAGTTTTCGTGAATCTGAGGGTTCACATTTTTCCCTGTAAAATCAGTAGCTGTATCTGTGTGCGCCAGGAATCCGATTGTCGGAACATCCTTGTCTGTATTGGCCGGAAGTGTCGCCATCACATAACCGAACTCGTCCATAGCGGCATCTTCGAGTCCGATTGCCTTCAGTTCTTCCACAAGTTTTTTCCCGAGTGTAAGCTGTCCTTCCGTTGACGGGCAGGATTCATTGCTGTCATTTGATTGAGTGTCGATCTTTACATAGGAAGTAAAACGTTCAATTATTTCTTGTTTCATAGTTATCACTCTCCTCTTAATTGTTCCAAAACCATTTGAGCATGAAGCCCTTCGTGAAAGTCTGCAAGATTTGCTTTTTCTCCTTTGAGCGCTTTTGTGAGCTCCAAAACAAGTGAGCCGGTCAGACTCTCGTCTGCTTCAATCGGCAGCACTTTTTCCCCAAGCTTTCCGCCTTCGAGATCAGCCCAGTTGAGCAGGGATAGTGTTCCCTCTGTCCCGTAGGCAGTAAAGCGGATTTCTTCGTCTCCGGCAATCCCGCTCAGTCCGTCTATAACAACGGGTGTACCGTCTTCAAGCTCTAGCCTGGCAATGATGCCGATTTCGCATGAGTTCGGATCTTCGGGGTATTGAACGGACTTGTCCAAAACAGTAACAGGTCCGAAGATCCTTTGAATTTGATGGATGTAATGAACCCCGACTTCAAGCACAAACCCTCCCTGCTCTTTGCCCGCAACCCACTCATTTTGCTGCCACGGCCGCGGCCATGCAGGAAAATGCATCTTAAGCTCAAGTCGTCTGGGCTTTCCTATATAGCCTTTTTTTATTAGCGAGGCGAAGGTGCTGCTGCCGGCACTGTACAGCAGAGGGAAATTCATGGCATGAACGATGCCTTTTTCATCAGCCAGTGCTGCCAGACTTTCCGCTTCCTCAAGCGAGTTTGCCAGCGGCTTTTCACAGAGTACATGTTTTCCCGCAAGCATCACATCTGCTGCAATCCGGTGATGGTATTTCGGCGGAACGGCTATGTAGACCAGGTCGACATCTGCTTCTTTCAAAAGAAGAACATGGTCAGTAAATGACAGAACGTCTCCTATTTTTTCTGATGTTTCACGTGTAACGTCAGGATTCCTGTCGCAAATAGCTGAAATTTTGATTTCCGGATGATTGATAAAGTTGCTCAATACGCGTTGTCCGATGGCCCCTAAGCCGATAATGGCTGCCTGTATCATATCCTGTCCCCTTTGCTGATTACTGATAATTAATTATATTAAGAAAAATGGGGTTCAGTAAAGCTTGAAGCAATCTTCATCTTTTGGGTATGGTAAGAGAGACAGATGGATGGAGGGAAGAAATATGGAATTTGAACCGGTAGAATCATCGTTTTTCCTGATGCCGACACTTCAGCTTGCAGAGGAGCTGCTGGGGAAAATTCTCGTGAAAGAAACGGCTGAAGGAACAGCTGCAGGCATCATCATCGAAACGGAAGCCTATATCGGGCCGGGAGACCGGGCAGCCCACAGCTTTAATAACCGCCGGACAGCCAGAACGGAAGTAATGTTTGGCCCCGCTGGATACGCCTACACCTACGTTATGCATACTCATTGTCTCGTGAACGTTGTGAGCGGGGAAAAAGATGCTCCTGAAGCCGTGCTGATCCGGGCAGTCGAGCCGGTCACCGGAGAAGAGCTGATGAAAAAAAGACGCCCCGGAGCTAAAAGAAACCAGGACCTGACAAACGGACCAGGCAAACTCACGAAAGCACTTGGAATCACAATGGCGGATTACGGCCATCCGCTGTGGGAGAGCCCATTATATATTGCAGAAGGTATTAGACCGCACGGAATTTCAGCGGGGCCCCGCATCGGCATTGACAACAGCGGAGAGGCAGTGGAGTATCCATGGAGATTCCGGGTGAGCGGAAACCCTTATATATCGGGGACGAAAAAGAATAATCAGAGCTGAGAGTCCCTTTTTGGGGGCTTTTTTTAATGGAATGTTATTTAGAGCTTTCAATAAAGTTGATTGCAGCGGAAGTCACTTGACTCCTGCGGGATGAAGAGGGCACTGAAGATCCCGCAAGCGCAGCGAGGAAGCTTCAGGCACTCCCCGCGGAAAGCAAGTGACTGGAGCGAAAGGGAACGGGTAGGATTTGGGATCTAGATTCAACACAAAAACAGCCCTGCCATTAAAAAGAGTTAAGAAGTATTGTCAAGCTAAAGAAGGAATCGTTTCCGGCACTCCCCGGAAAAGCATATGACTGTAGCGGAAAGGAACGTGTTCAGCCGATACCAGGACTTCTTTATACAAAACAGCAAGATTCTTAAGGAATTCTTAAACATTCCACTGACTGCCTATTAAGAATTTCCAATTACACTATAGTTATTCAACTGGTTTAGCTATACTTTTGAAAGGAGCGTGAGAAAAAATGACAAATTACAACGTACTGGTCGTAGATGATGAAAAAGAAATCCGCGATGCGATAGAAATCTACCTTAAAAACGAAAACATAACCGTCATCAAGGCGAAAGACGGCGTCGAAGCCCTTGAAAAACTGAATGAACAGCAGATCCATCTTATTCTGCTGGATATTATGATGCCGCGTCTTGACGGTATTTCCACAACCTTTAAAATCCGCGAGAAAAAGAACATACCGATCATTATTTTAAGTGCGAAAAGCGAAGATACCGATAAAATTCTTGGCCTGCAGGTCGGAGCGGATGATTATGTGACAAAGCCGTTCAACCCGATGGAGCTGATTGCGAGAGTCAAATCCCAGCTTCGCCGCTTTGTGACGCTAGGCACGTATGAAGGTGCACATAAAACCGTTGATTTGAACGGACTGACCCTGGATCAATCAGCCAAAGAAGTAACGGTAAACGGCGAGAATGTCAAGCTGACCCGGATTGAATACAGCATTGTCGAGCTGCTGATGCTGAATGCGGGCCGCGTGTTCTCCATTAATGAAATTTACGAGCGCGTATGGAATGAGCCGGGCTACAACGCCGAAAAAACGGTTGCTGTCCATATCCGCAAAATCAGGGAGAAGATTGAGATCGATCCTAAAAATCCTAGATATTTAAAGGTGGTATGGGGAATTGGGTACAAAATGGAGAAGTAGTCTGGCGTTTTTTTTCATCATCATGATGCTGACCTACGGAATCAGCGGGGTTTTTACCGGTATAGCCAATGGAGATAAATACTTATTCAAAAACTATTTTCAATCTGTTGAATATCAGGAACGTGTAAACTACTTTGCGAATCTTTTAAGCTTATATGAACTGAACGGCCTGACAAAAGAAGAAGCCAAAAAGAATATCAACGTTTCTGCGGAAGAGATTGAGGAACACCGCTACAGATACGGAAGTTTAAGCGAGCAGATCATGAATATTGAAGGACAGTATGATTCGGATATTTCAGCTGCCAAGGAAAACGGCAACACCGAAGTTGAAAAAGTCCTGACGGAAGAAAAGAATAAAAAGATTGCGGATATCACTAAGAATTTCAAAGATGATGAGCATGTCAGGGAAAAGATTCTGGCAGATAAACAGAAAGAAATTGACCGGTTTTTTGAAGAAAATTATAAATATACTCAGGCTGAATATGAAGCCAATAAAGATTTGTTTGTCTATTATTTAAAAAGCATCAATTCAGAAGAGGTTTATACAAACCTTCCATTATCCGCCAAGGATGATCCAAAAGCATTCTTTACTAAAAAAGACATGTACCATGTTGAGAACTATTCGGGAGCAAGAGGATATATTTATGCGACTGACGGTTTCAACTATTTCGGCAGCGGAGAATTTTTGAATTCATTTGATGGCCTTCAGGAAAAGAAATTCACCGGCCAGATTGCCCTGCCTAAAAACGCACCGTCAGACAGTGAAGTGATGATCGAGCTTCGTGATTTTCAAAAATCACAGACGATCTACTATGTCCACTCTATAAGCGGAGTGCTGGCGCTGTTGATCAGTGTTCTTCTTTTAAGAAGACGCCGTCTGTTTGATCCGATTCTGAAAAGCGTCTGGTCTGACAGATACAACCGTCTGCCGCTGGATGTCAGGTTTGTGCTTGCCGGAATTGCGTTTATCGGAAGTATGTTTTCCTTGTTTGGAGTAATCGACTACTATCCGTTCCGCTATGGATACGAATGGCTCTATTCCTTTATCTTTCTGATTTTGGGAGCATGCTTCATCTCTGCCCTGATCATTCAATCCTTCCTTCTTGTTCACCAAATGAAAAACGAAGGAAATCTGAAAAAAGAATG
The DNA here is from genome assembly GCF_000708755.2 of Metabacillus indicus LMG 22858. Lineage (GTDB taxonomy): Bacteria > Bacillota > Bacilli > Bacillales > Bacillaceae > Bacillus_P > Bacillus_P indicus. Next base: position 165,468 of record NZ_JGVU02000005.1, read on the forward strand.
GAAAACGACTCTTCTTTACAGATTGTCAAAAGCGGTTGCAGATGCTTTTCTGATTCAGAAGGTCGGTATTCAGCTGGTCATTCTGCTTGGCATTGTATTTGGGTTTGGTATTGGAGTCGTTGCCGTTCTTTTTGAGCCTGCCTTTGTGCTCATTTACGTTCCTGCTTTCATCCTGATCGGTATTCCGGCAGTGCTGTTTATGTTCAAGCGCATCGGCTATTTTAATCAGATTGTCGCAAACTCAAATGAGATTATGCTCGGCAATCTGGAAACAGACCTTCCTGTAAAAGGGAAATCAGCACTGGCTGCACTTGCGTCAAATATGAATGCTTTAAAGCACGGCGTAAAAACGTCGCAGCAGAAGCAGGTGAAAAGCGAGCGTCTGAAAACGGAGCTGATTACAAATGTCAGCCATGATCTCAGAACACCGCTCACTTCGATTATCAGCTACACCGATCTTTTGAAAAATCCTGCTTTAACCGAGGATGAAAGAGCTTCCTATATAGAAATCATTGACCGCAAGTCCCAACGCCTGAAGATTCTGATTGAAGATTTATTCGAAGCTTCAAAAATGGCAAGCGGCAGCATTGAGCTCATCAAACAGAAGGTTGACGTCTCCCAGCTTCTGCAGCAGGCGCTTGCCGAGTACAACGAAGCGATCAGTGAATCAGGTCTGCATTTTCGGGTAACATATCCGGATGAACCGGTGTATGCGGTAGTCGATGGGCAGAAAATGTGGAGAGTGTTTGAAAATCTGCTCGGAAATATTCTTAAATACTCCATGGAAAACACGCGCGTTTATATCACCATGAAGCAGTCAGGCAGCCAGGCGGTCATCTCGTTTAAAAACGTGACAAAATACGAGCTGAGCGAGAACACGGATGAGCTGTTTGAACGGTTCAAGCGCGGGGATTCATCACGTCATACAGAAGGATCCGGTCTTGGCCTGACGATTGCCAAATCGATAGTCGATTTGCATGGTGGCCAGCTTGAGATTGATGTTGATGGCGATCTTTTCAAGGTAACGATGATTTTGGACGCGGTTTAGCACGAAGATCTGCAGCATTTTTATTGGAAATTAGCTCAGTTGGGCCGCAGAGATACATTTACTTGAAAAAATCCACGTCTTACTTGAAAAAGAATCAGCGTTACTTGAAAAACAAGGCACATTACTTGTCGGGCATACAGATTTACTTGAATTTTTCCAAATCTCATCCAAAAAACAGCCGATCTCAAGAGAGACCGGCTGTTTTTATATTTATTCTACATCTTCTTCTGGACGCGCCCAAACAGATACACTCTGCCCATTCACAGGGAAAACCGCAAAGCCGTCTTCCTCAATGGTAATGTGCTCTTCGCGCGTGCCGGTCATGTCGACCCATACCTCGCCTGCATGGTGTTCACCGACGCACATGTGTTTTTCACCGTCGTCTCCGTTTGAAATGACGACCGCACAGCCGGAACGCTCAAATTCATCCACACCGCGTCTCACCCAGCCGATGGTGTTCGGATGATCGAAGTAATCCTCCTGCTCGCCGTAGGCTCTCGTTCGTCTCACATAAAGGAGCGGGTCAATCGCTTCCCTTTTTCCTTCCACAGGGTTGTCCCCGTCAATTCCGTAATAATCTCCGTAGAAAACACACGGGTAGCCGTGTTCGCGGAGCAGGATCAGCGCGTAGGCACTTTGTTTAAACCAGTCCTCTACCCATGATTCAAGCGCTTCATCCGGCTGGGAATCATGATTATCAACAAATGTGACCGCATGATTCGGGTGGGATCCTACAAGCGTATCCTCAAAGATTGTTGAGAGGTCAAAATCCTTCCCTGCCTGCGAAGCTTCATGAAGCTTGTAATGAAGAGACACATCAAAGAGACTCATATTGTAATTGATTTTATCCAGGAAATCCTGGCATGCCTTTAAGTCGGACTTCCAGAACTCCCCGACAAAAAAGAAGTCATCGCCGCGGTCTTCATACAGTTCTTCTGCGAACCTGTGAACAAATTCATGGTTGATGTGCTTGATCGCATCGAGTCTGTAGCCGTTGCAGTTCAGCGTATCCGCCAGCCACTTGCCCCATGAAATCATCTCATCCTGAACGTCCTGATTGTCATAATCAAGGTTTGCAAACATCAGATAGTCATAGTTTCCAAACTCGCTGTCGACATTGTCATTCCAGTCTTTGTTGTCCCCGACGATTTTGAATACACCGATTTTATCATTTTTTGCATCATAGTCTGTCCCGTTAAAATGCTCGAAATTCCATTCGAAATCAGAATACTTTCCCTTTCTTCCGGGGAAGGTGAATTTCGTCCAGCCTTCAATATTTTTAGGTTTGGACAGCTCTTCTGTCCGGTTTTCCCGGTCCACTTCAATGGCTTTAAACAGCTCGGTTTCATCCGCCCCGGCCTTGTGGTTCATGACGAGGTCCACGTATACGTTAATGCCGACATTATGGCACGCTTCAATGGCGGCGATCAGCTCTTTTTTCAGGCCGTATTTTGTACGGACGCTGCCTTTTTGATTAAATTCGCCGAGATCATACAGATCATAGACGCCGTATCCGACATCATCCCCGGACTGCCCTTTTGTTACCGGCGGAATCCAGACAGAGTCAATGCCCCTTTCCTTCAGCTCAGGCGCAAGCTCCTTCAGTCTGTTCCAATGTGTGCCGGTTGGCCTTACATGCCATTCAAAAAACTGCATCATCGTGTGATTCTGTTCCATCCCGAATTCCCCTTTTCTTGTGTTGTATCTGTTATCCTACTTTCTACCCTATATTTTTGAAAATGAAGCAGAATTTTTCAAAAAGAATATGCTCGCCTGCGGGACAAGGGATTAAGCGCTTCCGAAAAGGCTTTTTAAGGTTGCGCAAACAGAAGAAAACTTTATAATAAGAAATATTAAAATTTTCAGTATTCAGGAGGGTGTCTATGGAACCAATCACATCATCAGTGCAAAACAGGAAGAACCGCGGCATCTTTAACCGAATGCTTGACGGAGTAGAAAAAGCGGGGAACAAACTTCCCGACCCGGTCACCCTGTTTATTTTATTTGCGGTGATCGTTATTCTCGCCTCACATCTTGCATCTGTACTGGGTGTTAAGGCAGTTAACCCTGCCACAAAAGAAACGGTGGAGGCTGTCAGTCTTCTGACGAAAGAAGGCTTTCAGAAAATCATGACGAATATGGTGAAAAATTTCGCGGAATTCCCGCCGCTTGGCCTTGTGCTCGTGACCATGATCGGTGTTGGGCTTGCAGAAGGAGTTGGATTGATTTCAGCCCTCCTTCGAAAGCTTGTGCTCGGAGCACCAAAGGGGATCATTACGTTTTCTATCGTATTTGCAGGTCTTCTTGCCAATATGGCAGGGGATGCAGGATTTATCGTGCTGCCTCCGATCGCCGCGCTTGTTTTCATGAGTGTAGGAAGACATCCAATTGCAGGTATGGTCGTCGCTTACGCTTCTGTTGCAGGAGGATTCAGTGCGAACTTAATTGTGAATATGCTTGATGCCCTGCTTGCAGGCTTCACACAGTCAGCAGCCGAGATTGTTGATCCGGACTTTCAGACCAATCCTGCGATGAACTGGTATTTCCTTGCAGGGTCATGTTTGTTCTTCGTTCCGCTTGCCATCTGGGTGACAGAAAAGGTTGTAGAACCGCGTCTGCCTGAATACAAAGGACCGCGTATGCCGATGGACAAGCTGTCGCCTGAGGAAGCGAAAGGGCTCCGCTATGCGGGTGCTGCCACACTTGTTTTCCTGCTGCTTGTTGCTGTCACCATCGTTCCTGAAAACGGCTGGCTGCGCGGTGAAAACGGTGCGGTCATTACATCACCATTTATGAATTCCCTTGTGCCGATCATCATGGGTCTCTTCCTGTTCCCGGCCCTTGCCTATGGCATAGCCACGAAATCGATTCAGTCGGATAAAGATATCGCACAGGAAATCGCTAAATCATTAGGCACAATGGGAATGTATATGGCAATCGCCTTTTTCGCGGCCCAGTTTATTGCCTATTTCAACTGGAGCAACTTAGGAATCATCATGGCCATCTCGGGAGCAGATTTGCTAAAGGGCCTCGGACTTACCGGCCTGCCGCTGCTGATAGGGTTTATCCTGTTTTGCGGTACGCTGAACCTGTTCATCGCCAGCGCATCGGCTAAATGGGCCATTGTAGGGCCGGTATTTGTTCCGATGTTTATGCTTCTCGGGTATGATCCTGCATTCACACAAGTGGCTTACCGGATCGGGGACAGCATCACGAACCCGATCACGCCGATGTTTGCCTACTTCGCCATTTTGCTTGCCGGTGCCAAGAAGTTTGATAAAAACATGGGTCTCGGTTCCCTTATCTCCGTGATGCTTCCGTACACAATCTTTTTCGGAATCGCCTGGATCCTGTTCTTTATCGCCTGGTACTACCTCGGCATTCCGCTCGGTCCGGGTGCAGACATTCATTTAAATAACTGATAGGAGCTGAGCGCATGTTTTCAAAAGAACGACTGCTGAAGGAACTGGATCAGACCCCTTCTTATGAAGGAATTGATCCTCTGGAGCTTGCAGAAAAACTGTCTGCCCTTTTTGAAATAGGAAAAACACCAGAAGGCGGAGTTACAAGATTTCCTTATACAGATGAAGAAAACAAAGCAAAAGCGCTGTTTCGTTCCTGGATGGAGGAAGCAGGTCTTGAGGTGAAAGAGGATGCTGTGGGCAACCTGTTTGGAACCCTCCGCGGAACGTCGCCTGAGCTTCCCGTTGTGATGACAGGCTCCCACCTCGACAGCGTGCCGAACGGAGGGGCATTTGACGGTCCGCTCGGCTGCCTGAGCAGCCTGCTTGCCATGAAGGCCATTGCAAAAAACGGCAAACATAAGCGCTCCATTGAACTCGCGGTTTTTGTGGATGAAGAAGGAGCCAGGTTTAAAAACGGCATTTTCGGCAGCAGGGCGATGATGGGGGAAGCGGGCCCCGAGGATTACAAAACCTTTCACGATGAACAGGGCAGCTCTTTATATGATGAAATGATCCGGAACGGCCATCAGCCTGACAGGATAGCTGAGGATGTGAGAGCTCCTGAAGAAATCTATGCCTTTCTCGAGCTTCACATCGAGCAGGGAAAGCGGCTTGAATCAGAAGGGAATGACATTGGCGTTGTCAGCGGCATTGCCGGTCCTTCCTGGACATCCTTCACGTTTATCGGCGAAACCGACCACGCAGGTAACACGCCGATGGAATTCCGAAAGGATACAGTAGCCGCGGCAGCCGAATTGATTCTGGCTGTTGAAAAAATGCCCCGAAGATTCAGCGAAACAGCGGTTGCGACAGTCGGCAAACTGAACGTTTTTCCAAACGGCACAAACGTGATTTCCGGCCGGACAGAAGCAGTGGCTGATATAAGGGATATCGACCGTGAGGCCCGGGATGCTGTGATACAATCAATGAAGGAAGCCGCACAGACCATTGCAGAATCCCGCGGTTTGACAGTTGAAATCAGAGACGGCATTTCCATTGCGCCGGTCATTGTCCCGGATGACATTCAGGACATCATCCGGCAAGCGGCAGAAAAAAGCGGCCTTTCGACGCTCTCACTGCCGAGCGGTGCAGGGCATGATGCAATGACACTTGGAAAATACGTTCCATCTGGTATGATTTTTGTGCCGAGCCAAAACGGAAAAAGCCACTCTCCTGAAGAGTGGACCTCTCTGCCGGACTGTATAAAAGGGGTGCAGACAGTAAAAGAATCCCTTTTACAGCTTGCAGATAAATAGGAGGAGAAAACGTGCTTGTACAAAGGGGACAAAAAGCGGATGTCACGAAAGGAAAACAGATTGACCGTCTGACTGTCAGACTGGGCTTTCAATCAGCAAATCCGGACATGGAAATTGACGGAGCGGCTTTTCTGCTGGGGGAAAAAGGCACATGCGGACAGGATGAGGATTTTATTTTTTACGGACAGCAGCTCAGCCGAAACAGAGCAGTGGAGCATTCTGCAGGAAGCGGAGGAAGTCAGGAAGAAGTGAAGATCTCCCTCTCCTCTATCCCAGACGATGTCCGGAAAATCGCGTTTACACTAACTATTCACGAAGGCGCTGAACGCGGCCATCATTTTAAAGATGTGAGCGGCATTTATCTTCAGGTTGAAGACGCCTCCGGTGCTGAGCTTATCCGATTTGAATGCGGAGAAGAGCTTTCGCTTGAAACGGCCATTGTGGCAGGTGAGCTTTATGCGCATAATGGAGAATGGAAATTCAGCGCCATCGGCAGCGGCTTTCACAATGGACTGGAAGGATTGTGCGCAAACTTCGGCATTGAGGTAAAAGACGAGCCGCAGGAAGAAGCAGCAGCCGCCATAGAGGAACCGCCTCCTAAAGAGCCCGAACCCGTCCAGCCCCTTAAGATCAATCTTGAAAAAAAGCAGACCGTTTCCATCAAAAAATCAGCCAGAGTTACAACTGTCCTCAAATGGGACAGCAAAAAAGACCTCGACCTCTACTGCTTTTACGTCCTGAAAAACGGTGAGTCCGGAAAAGTCTACTATAAGGAACTCGGCAAGGCGAACCAGGCACCTTTCATCACGCTTGACGGCGATTCAAAACTAGCGGGCAGCGAAACGATCATCATTCATAAACCTGAAGAGCTGCGCTACGCCCTTTTTGCCGCCTACAGCGCCATCTCAAATGGATTCGGCAGCTTTAAATCCATGAAAGCTCGGGCGGTCGTAGACAACCACCAGGGTCAGGTCGTCACAGCCCCTCTCTTTCACAAAAACTGGTTCGCTTACTGGGTCGCCATTGCCCACCTGGACTTCACGGATCCGTCCAGCATGAGCGTCAGCCACGTCGAAACCTATTCAAAAAGCGGATCCGAACGGTCCCCCATGCTTTATCCGGACGGCACCTTCAAAATGGACGAAGGCCCGATCGAATTCAAACGAAACTAAAGAAGAAAGTCCCATCCCGCATTTTAGGAACAATGCGGGATTTTCTCATTTCTGGAAAAAAGAGATAATAAAGGAGTTTCATCATACCTGCCACTGGGGAATTGGTATGTGTAAATTGTAAATTAAGGAAATTGAAATACAGGAGACGAACATGCGTTATTTCTATTTTATATTGTTTATTTTGCTTGCAGCTGGGTGCTCAGAGGAAAAAGTGCCTGATACAGAAGCTTTTCAAGATGAGTTTACACGGGAGTTTATAAAGGAAGGTGGGGAAACGGAAGACGGGTACCACGTCTTTCATTCAAAAACAGGGAAGTACACTTTCTGGTTTCCTGAAAACGCAAAAATGGCGGAGATGGGCTACGAAAGAAACGGAAACGACTTTGAGGTCGTACGTTTTGGAGAGAAAAAAGAGCCGGCCGGCATTTCAGGAGAACTGACCTTTGACACAGGTTCATCGGCGAGTGACATTGAGAGTCTGCTGCAATTGCTGTCTAATCGCAACGGGTACGATGGTGCGTTCAAAAAACGTATGCTCAATGGAAACGAGCTTTACGAAGCGCAGACCCTTGAAACGGTAGAGGGTCAGGAATATTACATACATCTGATTTACATCAAACACCCTGTGAAGTCCATGGGAATCACTTTCATATTTGAAGGGACCTGTCTGGAAGAGGCATGTGAATTTGATCATGCTGCGTTTGAAAAAGAGAAAGACACCATTTTATCTTCAATAGACTTTCTGGAGAAATGAGAATAGCAAAGGAGTCTGACACCATTTGAGAGGAATAATAACCCTTATCCTTACCTGCCTGCTTCTTATTTCCTCCAGCTGCAGCAAGGATTCTCTGCCTAGGGAGCGACTGCCGGATACCGAAGCATTCAAAAATGAATTTACCCGGGGATTCATGGCTTCGGCAGAAGAAACGGAAGACGGGTACTACACATTTGAGTCGAAGACGAATGGGTATACAATGCTGTTTCCAGTAAATGCGACAATCTCGACTATGGATTATGAACAGATTAAAACTGCATATGAGGCTCTGAGCTATAGTGAAGATGTAGATGATGAGAACATTTCATATTTTATGACGGTAAATTTTGAAAACAGTTCAGATACAGATGATATTCAGATAAATCTTGGAATTCTCTCAGATGTGTCAGGTTATGAAGGTGACTACAAAAAATACACAAACGCTGACAAGACAATATACTTTGGAGAAAAACGAAATGAAGAGGATGGTTATTATTTATATATAGCCTATATAAAATCAGATATATCTAATAAAGCAGTAAGTCTTACTTACAACAGCAATTGTTTAGACGACGGCAATTCTTGTGAATTACCTGGGTTAAGCGAAAAAGAAAAAATAAAAAGAATCGTAGAGTCAGTTGAGTTGAAATGACATGCAGATCAGCTCACTATTTTTTGACAGGAGCCTTATTGTGATGAGAAAAACAACAATGCTGTTCATCATTTCTTTCTTTATTTTTACAGGCGGCTGCGGAATGAGCAGTGGTTCAGAAAGTGAAAAAACGAATCCAGAGCAGACTCCAGAAACAGAAGCATTCAAAGACGATTTCACACGGGAATTTATCAAGTCATCTGATGAGTTAAAAGAAGGGTACTACACCTTTGTGTCAAAGACAAAAGGATACACAATGCTGTTCCCTGTACATGCAACGATCTCATCTGCAGCCCATAATTATCAAGATGATTATTTTGAAACGTTTAATTTTGGTGAAAGTATCGATGAGGAAAATTTATCAAGATATTACACGGTTACATATGAGGATAAGCCCTCCACCAAAGATATTGAATACAACCTTGAATTAATGACTGAGCACACTGGATACGAGTCGGAATTAAAAGAGATCAGAACTGGGGACAATGTTATTTATTATGGTAAAGGCAACAAAGAACTCACCCATAATGAAACAGGCAAGAAGGTGATGTTCTACGGTTATTTCGGCTATATTCAGTCGCAAAAGGATCAAGAAGGACTGCACTTTTTTTATGAGACGACATGCAGAAAAGCAGATAAACCATGCGAGATTAATGAACAAGTTGAAGAGGAAAGAGCACTGCTGATGATGAAGTCGATTCAGTTCTAGTATAAAAACACCTCGACAGGAGTAATTGTTTTGAGAATAAACATTCAGCTTCTATTGATTTGCCTGCTTGCATTTACAGGCGGCTGCGGAATCAGTATAGGAAATGATGGCAACGGAAAAGTAAATCAGGCTTCTATGCCTGAGACAGAAGCTTTTCATGATGAGTTTACCAGAGAATTTATGAAATCAACGGAGGAAACAGAAGAAGGATACTATACGTTCGAGTCAAAGACGAAAGGCTATACAATCTTGTTCCCCCGGGATGCTATTGTATCAATAGGTAACTATTATGCAGAGCAAGATAAACTGGAGAGTTTATCCTTCGGGGAGAAATTAGTGGATGAGAAGATTTCTTATTATATAAAGTTGAACTACGAGGACAATGAAATCACAGATGAGATCGATACGAAATTAAAGTTGCTCTCCAGCGGTACTGATTATGAAGGAGAATATAAGAAAATAGAAAAAGGAGATAAAGCTATCTACCTTTCAGATGATGGTCCAAAAAATAAAGATTATTATTACCTTTTGGCTTATGTAAAATCCACTGCTTCTAATAAAGCTATTCGCTTCACTTATATGAGTAACTGCAATGTTGAAGAAAAAAGCTGTGAGCTAATGACTGATAAATCAGAAGAACGGATTAATAAGATTCTTGATTCTATTGAGTTTGTTGAGTAAGTGATCTTATAGAACCTTTTATCATGACAGGAGCAAAAATTTTGAAGAGAATCGTACAGTTTTACATCCTTATTTTCCTAGCTGTAACAGGCGGCTGCGGAATGAATAGCGAACAGGGAAACGAAAGAGTAAATCAGGAATCTTTACCTGAAACTAGAGCGTTCAAAGATGAGTTTACCAGAGAATTTATGAAATCAACGGAGGAAACAGAAGATGGATTTTACACCTTTAAGTCAAAAACCAAGGGGTATACAATGCTGTTCCCGGTCAACGCAGAAATCTCTACTATGGATTATGAACAGATTAAAAGTTCATATGAGGCTCTAAGCTACAGTGAAAAGGTACATAAAGAGAACATTTCATACTTTATGACGGTAAATTTTGAAGACAGTTCAGATACAGATGATATTCAAATAAATCTTGGAATTCTCTCAGATGTGTCAGGTTATGAAGGAGACTACAAAGAATACACAAGCGGTGAAAAGACAATATACTTTGGAGAAAAAAGAAATGAAGAGGATGGTTATTATTCGTATGCAGCCTATGTAACATCTGATGGATCAAATAAAGCAGTAAGCCTTAACTACCATAGCAGGTGTTTAGATAAAGGAACTTCGTGCGAATTACCCGGTCCAGGAGAAAAAGAAAAAATAAAAAGAATTGCAGAATCACTAAAGTTTAAATGATATGCAGATCCGTTACTGACAGGAGCCGTTATTTTGATTAGAGCCATATTCCTATGTCTGATTCTGCTGGTGATTACAAGCGGATGTCAATCAGGAGAAGACCGCAAAAACGTTGAAACAGCACAGAAACCCCAGCAAGGAAATGATGCAATAAGGGATGAGTTTACAAGTAGTTTTATTGATCCCGACACTAAACCACAAAAAGGATTCTACTTATTCAAATCAAAAACGGATAGTTTTACAATGAATTTTCCCGAAAACGCTACTTTAAACCAGGTGTTTTATGAAATAGAAGGAAAAAACTTTGAAAATATGCTCTTCGGTGCTGATGACAAAGATGAAAATACGACGTTTTCAATGGTTTTGACCTACGAGAATCAGCCCGTTACAGCTGAAATAGAAGCAAATTTATCATTGATTTCAGACAGCGTGAATTACAGTGGCGAATACCTCAAAGAAGAACTCACTGACAAAACAATCTATTACGCTGAAAAAACCAGCAAATCCAAAAATGGTGAGACAACGTTCTACGAAATCTTCGGATATGCAAAATCGGCTGACAGTGACCAGGCTGTAAGCTTCACAAACGCTGTCAGCTGTTTGAAAACAGAAATGACATGCAAGATTGATGTAACCAAAGAAAAAATGAATACGATTGACTTAATGGAATCAATTGCTTTTATTAATTAAAGTGAAGAAAAACTAATTCTTCTGACAGGGGCCATATCTTAATGGAAAAAAGAATCATGCTATTCTTCATTCTTTTATTTCTCTTTGCAGGCGGCTGCGGAATGAGTAAAGAAAGTAAGAACGGGAAAGCAAATCAAGAATCTTTGCCTGAGACAGAAGCTTTTAAAGATGAGTTTACTAGAGAATTCATGAAATCAACGGAGGAAACAGAAGAAGGATACTATACGTTTGAGTCAAAGACGAAGGGATATACAATCTTGTTTCCCAAGGATGCTATTGTATCAACAGGTGATTATGAGGCTGTGAAAGATCAATTTGAGAGTTTATCTTTCGGTGAAAAACGAATTGATGAAAAAATTTCATATTTTATTAAGTTGAGCTACGAAGACAACAGCAGTACAAGGGATATCGATACGAAATTAAAACTGCTCTCCAACGGTGTTGAGTATAAAGGTGATTATAAGAAAGTAGTACAAGGGGACTATATGATTTATTCGTCGGATGATGGGTCTGGAAATCCGGAGTATTACTACTATTTGGCTTATATCAAATCCGCTGCATCTGATCAAGCTGTTCGATTCACTTATTTTAGTAATTGCATTGTTGAAGAGAAAAGCTGTGAGCTGATAACGGAAAAAACAGAAGAACGGATTAATCAGATACTTAATTCAATCAAATTTAAAGAGTAATTTTTCTGCTTATAAATCTGCTCATACATTTAATGATACACATTGTATTTCATCTACTGAGAGGAGCCGCGCAAAGTGAAAAGGGTAATACTGCTGTTAGCGATTGTGCTTGGAGTTACAAGCGGATGCGTGTCAAGTCAAGAATCTATACCGGATACTGAAGCTTTTAAAGATGAGTTTACTAGAAATTTTATGAAGTCAAAGGAGGAAACAGAAGATGGATACTATACGTTCGAGTCAAAGACGAAAGGCTATACAATCTTGTTTCCCAAAAATGCTACAGTATCAGTAGGTGACTATTCGGCAGAGCAAGATAAACTTGAAAGCTTATCCTTCGGAGAAGAACTATTGAGTGAGAAAATCTCATACTTTATTCGGTTAATCTATGAAGATAATGAAATCACGGATGAAATTGATACGAAATTAAAGTTGCTTTCCAGCGGTACTGATTATGAAGGGGAATATAAGAAAATAGAAAAAGGAGATAAAGTCATCTACCTTTCAGATGATGGTCCTAAAAATAAAGATTATTATTACCTTTTGGTTTATGTAAAATCCACCGCTTCTAATAAAGCTATTCGCTTCTCCTATGTAAGCAACTGTATTGTTGAAGAGAAAAGCTGTGAGCGGATAACGAAAAAAACAGAAGAACGGATTAATAAGATACTTTATTCTATCGAGTTTGTTGAGTAAGGATTCATATAGGAACTTATTTGTCATGACGGGAGCCGACATTTTGAAGAGAATTTTACAGGTGTATATTCTTGTTTTACTAGCTGTAACAGGCGGCTGCGGAATGAATAGCGAACAGGGAAGCGGAAGAGAAAATCAGGATTCTTTTCCTGAAACTCGAGCGTTCAAAGATGAATTTACCAGAGAATTTATGAAATCAACGGAGGAAACAGAAGAAGGATACTATACGTTTGAGTCAAAGACGAAGGGGTATACGATGCTTTTTCCTGAAAACGGGAAAATATCTATGGGGGATTACGAACAGGTTGACACCGATTATGAGGCACTCAGTTTTGCGGAAAAAATAGATCAAGAGAACGTAACGTATTTTATCACAATCAATTTTGAAGAAAGCCCTCATACTAAAAACACTTCGTTGTATACTAAGCAGCTGTCAATTTCAACAGGATACAGCGGTGAGTATACACCTTATAAACTTGAAGATAAGACCATCTATTACGGGGAATATAAAGATCGTGAGAGCGGGCTGTATTTTTATAATGCTTATATCGTATCCAATAAATCAGATAAGGGTATCCGCTTTGTATTTTCTGGAAGATGCATTGATGAACCAAAATCGTGTCACCCATCACCTTCTGTAATAAAAGATAGAATAAAAAGAGTAACGGAATCTATTACGTTTATCTAAATTTCAAAGGTGGCAGCAGAAAAAATTCAAGCCTGCGATTCTGCTGTCAATATTAAACAGGAGACATGCTATTGAAACAAATGACATTGTTATATCTCATTATCTTATTAGCTTTTACAGGCGGATGCGGGTTAAGTTCCGGTTCGGAAAGGGAAAAAATGAATCAAGAATCGATCCCTGATACAGAAGCATTTAAAGATGAATTCACTCGGGGATTTATGAAATCAAATAAAGAAACAGAAGAAGGCTTTTATACATTTGAGTCAAGAACAGAAGCGTACTCGATGCTTTTCCCCGTGCGTGCAGTCATCTCAGATATAGAATACGAGGTCAACGGAGATTCCTTTGAAGCATTTTCAATTGGCGAAGACAAGGAGGAAGAGAATTATTCCTACTACATAAAAGTCATTTTCGAAGATAAAAAGACGACAAAAAATATTACTGGAAAATTAAATGTATTATCTGATATGGCTGGGTATACAGGTGAGTATAGGAAAGAAGCTGGTAAAGAATTTGATGTTTATCATGCATCTAAAGAAGAAATGAATTATGGGAAAAATGTTGTTACTCACTTAGCTTATATAAAAGATAAGAAAACAAATAAAGCAATTTCATTCAATTTCAACGGAGGCTGTACAGATGAAGAAAAACCCTGCGGACTCGATTCAAAAAATAGAAATGAAAGCTTTGAGAAGATTGTGAAATCACTTATCTTTAAATAAAGGATGAAACAATTAAACAGAAGTAAACGTCAGGTTTATGAATAAGGTTCTAAGCAATTTCAAGCACTTATCATATTTCATCTCCGGAGAGGAGCCACACACAATGAAAAAAGTACTACTGCTGTTTTTAACGACTATGCTTGCATTTACGGGAGGCTGCGGAATGACTAAAGAAAAGGATAACGGTAAAGTAGAACAACAATATATGCCTGAGACAGAAGCTTTTAAAGATGAGTTTACCAGAGAATTTATAAAATCAGCGGAGGAAACAGAAGAGGGATATTATACATTTGAGTCAAAGACTAAGGGCTATACGATGTTGTTTCCTGAGAACGCCAAAGTATCTAAAAGCGATTACGAATTACATGAAAATAAGTACGAAACATTAAATCTAGGAGAAAAAATTAGCGATATTAATAATTCATACTATATAAAATTAACGTACGAAAAGAGTCCAAACATAAATGATATAGATGTACATCTAGATCAATTATCTATAACTTCTGGCTATAAAGGGGAATTCAAAGAAATCGATAATGGTACAAATATAGTCTATTACGCTAGAGAGAATAATAACGAAAAAGGTCTGTTTTATTATATAGCACTAATTAAGGCAAACAATACAGATCAATTAATAAGATTGACGTTTGACAGTAGTTGTTCTAATGGTGAAACAGAGTGTGATGTAGATGCTGACAAGCTGGAGCAAAGGTTAATGGAAGTAGTTAATTCCATAAAATTTAAATGAAATGGTTAAATCCGAGGTGAATTGATAGTGGATGATAATCAAATACTATTTTCAGATTTAATGAGGAGTAGAATTGCTGAACTGGAATACGGAGGCAAAGATAAAAAACGTATTACTGAAGAAGACATAAGACGTATTTATATTGAGGAGACTGGTAAGAACCCTCCTAAAAACATTGTTCTGTATCACTCTGATGACTTTAAAAGCCCTGATTCCCTAGATTCAGGTTTTGATGGTACGATAATTCATTTTTATGATATCGAAAATGGAATAAATGAATCTTACACAATAACTAGAGGAAGTGAAAACAAAGAAAAAAACGATAGTACTCCACTTGATTGGATTTACAATGCTATGGGAATTTATACAGGTGTTAATCAAAGTCAGTTTGATTCAGCAGTACAATTCGATTCGAAAGTGACAAGAGAAATCAACAAGATGATAGATAAAGAGATAAAATTAATGAGGAATAAAAATGTAAAAATTGATTTAAAAGATGTTGATCTAATTAAGTATGGCATAGGACATTCTCTGGGCGGAAACCTCATTCAAATGTTACACATATCAGTCGGAAATTTTAAAGATGTTTATGCAATAAATGACGCCCCTCCAAGTGCATATCAGTTGGCTACAATAGATAGGAAATTCAGAAAAAGTATAGAGGAAGAATTTAATATAGATAGTTCATCTATAGACCAAATCTACACCATCCCCCCAAAAGACCTAAAAGCCTTCGCCGAATCCTACTACAAAGAACAAGGCAAGAACATCCACCACCTCACGAATGAGGAGGATATGCTCTTTGCTGCTTCTGAGCTGCGCGGATTTTTGGATTTGGGGAGCCGGACTATGCTGGATTCGAATCCTAATTTTGAGAGTATCAGGGAGCGGATTGCGAATCTTTCGGATGAGGATCTGTATGAGATGCAGAAGTTTCTTGTGAAGTATGCCCCTGCGTACAAGGCAGGAGGCTACGACGGACTGATTAAGGCGATGACGGGAATTGATCTTGTCTTGCTGCAGGATTTAAAGGACGAGTGGGAGGGCTTCAGCATCACGGATAATCCTGTTGATACGCTGGATTCTGCCTGGGAGACGATGAAGAAGTTTGATGAGATGGCTGTGAGTTTAAGAGATTTCATCGAGCAGCTGCCTGTGCTTGCTGAGAACATACCGGTCATTCTCAGCATTTTCACGGATTTAACGAGCGAGGAGATTTCGGTCATTGAGGGTGAGCTCGCGGGTATGGAGAGTGATGTGATTGAAATCCGTTCGATGATAACAGATTTGATGAGCATGAGCACGATGGAGGACCTGCTTACTCTCAATCCCTTTACGTTCTTTGAAAACATCAAGGATATTAAGGAACAGTTTGAAGCAATCGATTCTAAGATCAACGGGTTAAAGGACAGGTTCGACAAGATCTTTGCTGCCATTGACAGAGCGAAGCTTGATTTCGGGGCAGCTGTCGAGGGCCACAGCCTGCAGCAGGTTTCAAACGCGCTTGCGAAAAAAGGAAGGCGCTATGAAGGCGGAAATCTTATTCTTTATAAGACGGGTGCAGACGGGAAGAAAATTGAAGTGAATCTTTCCTCTTCGGTACGTATTTATCAGAGGGGGATGGACAGCTATGAAGACCGGGAGGAATCACTTAAGCGATATCAGGCTGCTTATGATGCCGTATTTCTTGATGATTTTGAGACGAGAAAAAGACATCTCCTGAGTCAGATTCAGGATATGGAGACAAACCCCCGCGCTTTCAGAAGTGTGTTTAACCTTGAGGACTCAGAGATCAGCAGCATTCAGGTCCATGAGCACATTCCGCCTCTACCTCCTGCATTTGCTGACCGCATGGAGGAAGCTGTGCATCATTTTCAGTATCAGTTTGATAAAGGAAGAAGGCTTGTGACTTCCATTAAGACGTCGATTGAGAAAATGTTTAATGAAGAAAAGGATATTGCCGCCATTTTTGAGCTGAGATAGAAAGGGGTTATTTTGATGAACCAGGTCTTTAAAAGGCACCGGTTTGATTCGATTTCGGAACATCCCGGCAAAGCAGAGCATATCAATGCCCAGCTGAACCAAATCGCTTCTGAAGATGCAGCTCTGACTTCATATATCACAAATGAACTCGCAGGCAGCTCCGCCCTGTTCATTGATGAAGTGTTTAAAGAGCTGAGTCAGCTTCAGCGGGAGAACGAACATGCTGTCAATCAGTATACCTATATGAATCACATGCTTTCGAACCAATACACTTCTTTAATAGAAGAAATCCGCACTCAGAGCGTAACGATCCGCTATGATAAAAAAGAACCAGTAAGCTAATCCGACACCATATTTCACTAAATGAGACATTAAGTATCAGAAAGTACAAAGGACTTACCAACTATAAACTGGAATTTTTATTAAATTTTTTCCTTATAATAGGTTTATTATCCATTTAATAGTGGGTATTTATAAATAGATTTTACTAGTAGTGAGATTTTTTTCCTCTCTTACATATTAGTAGATAGTTTGTACCATTTTACTAGTATCACCCAAGTAACAATTGACCTCTATGGTCTTTGTTTATACAATTAATGTAAATTCATGTAAAAGGAGAGATAATGATGTCAGGAATTATTCGCGTAACACCAGCAGAACTTGTCGATATGTCAAAACGCTACAGCAACGAGGGTGGAGAACTTGGACTTCTTATCGGCCGTCTTGACAGCATGATCGGTCAGCTACAGGCTATGTGGGAAGGGGAAGCGAGCAACGCTTTCAGAGACCAATACGAGGAGCTTAAGCCTTCTTTCGTGCAAATGCAGAATCTTGTAGAAGATATCTCAAGACAATTGGACAAAACAGCACACGCTCTTCAAGAAGCGGATGCAAACATTGCTGGCCAAATCCGCGGCTAATAGCATCTGAAAGACAATTTAGTGAAGTGCTAAAAAGGAGCGCCGATTCTATTTTAGATGAAGGCGCTTCTTCATTTTTGAGGTGAAAAGGCATGTATATAGAAGTGACGATAGATTTGAAGCATTATACAGGAGAGACATTTGATCTGAGGCTGTCGAACTATCACTCTGTGAAAAAAGCAGTGGATATTGTGTGGCAGGCAAAATGCATTTCTGACCCACCTCGAGAAGGGTACTGGGTGCGCGTTCCCAATAAGCAAATTGTCCTATCAGGCAACCATAAGCTTGTAGAATGCGGAATTACAACAGGAGACCGATTTGAAATCCTATGAAGGAGTCATTCTCAATGTCAGAAAAAAAACCGGCATATTTGGAGCAGCAGCTTGATGCTGTCATCGAAAAAGAGAAAGACGGCTATACATTCGTCTTTCAAACAGAAAAAGTAAAGCTTGATCACGTATCAGAGATTGAAATGATCAAAGAAATGGACCCGTCTATTAAGCGTGATGTGACACTGGCTGAAGATGAATTGAGGGTTCATGTTCAGCCGCCTAAGACTTATTTGGGTTTTTCCAGTTTAAATAAAAAAGATGAACGAAGCAAGTGGAATTTTTCCTATCAGCTGGTAAAAAAGGTAAAAAATCACTCGCTTTCACGGATTCATCTCATTGTTTGTCCCGAGAATCTTCTTTTTGACCAGAGCTTTACCCCGTACTTTCTCCACTACGGCGTCATGGAGAGCATTCCTCCTTATGAACAGGACAGCGCACAGCTGCTGCGGGAGGTTAAAGCGTCCGTGGCGGCTGCAGTGGATTCGAAATATTCGTTCGAGCAGTATTTGAAATTTAACGAAACGTTAGATGTACCGCCTGTTCCGAAAGAGATTCTTTCAGCAGATACATATGAACAGCTCCTTGAGCTGATTGAAAAAAACATGAAGGAAATAGACAGACGAAATGCAGCACTTGTGACTATCCCACAGAAAAAGTGGAAGATGACGCGGTATGTTGCACTGGGCTTTCTGATCCTGCTTGTACCAGCCCTTGCTTATACAGCTTATTCCCTTTTTTCCCTGAATCCTAAACAGGAAGCGTTTGTCGCGAGCAATGAACATTACTTGGGCAACAACTTCAGTGAGGTTGTCAGCACACTTGAAGGCTACAGCATCGATGAGATGCCGCTTGTCGTTAAGTATCAGCTCGCATCCTCTTATGTTGTGAACGAATCGCTGACAGAGGATCAGAAGGAAATGCTGAAAAACCGGGTGACGCTGCAGTCCGATCCCCAGTACCTTGAGTACTGGATTCATGTCGGAAGAGGTGAAGCTAAAGAAGCCCTTGACCTTGCAAGAAACCTTGAAGAACGGGATTTAATCATTTTCGGTTTGATCAAATATGAAGAGCAAATTAAAGCTGACAGTGAACTGGACAGCGAGGAAAAACAGCAGCAGCTTGAAAAGATACGAGCTGAAATAGAGCAGTACGAAGAAGAGCAGGAAGCTCAAAAGAAAGAAGAAGAAGCAAAGCTTGAAGAAGAACAGCAGGCACAGGAACAGGTAGAGCAGCAGAAGGAAGCAGAAGAACAGCAGGCTGCACAGGAGGCAAAAGCAAAAGAGGAAGCTGCAAAAGCAAAGGCTCCTGCAGAAAAGCCTGCAGGTTCCGGCTCTAACTGATCATAGCAACAGGAGGTGAAATCATGAGTACGTTATGGGTTTTCCACGGGGATTCCTATCAGCAGCTTCAGCTGAACGATGAATCATTCAGGCCGGTTACAATCGGTCCTGATATCCAGCATACATTGACGATCAGAAATTTTCCGTTTTCATCCGGTCCGCTTAAGCTTGTGAAACAGGACAATAAGAGTGGTCTGTCCATTCTTCAGGAAGACCGGGAGATTGGCGCGGCTTCCCCTGATGAACCGGTTGTATTTGAGGATAACGGAGAAAAGCTGACGGTGTTTTTCACAGCAGCAGAAGAAGTTTCAGAGACAAGATTCGTAGGTTCAAAGAAAGAGGTTTCGTTCTCGGCAGTTGGCAGAGATGCTCACATTTTCAAAGAAAGCCAGTCAGCGGCGCTTGGAAAAAACAAGCTGAGCCTGGTCAGGACAAACGGCAGCTGGAAGGTCGAGCCGGGTGATGAAACGGTCTATTTGAACGGCCGGAAAATCGACAGCATCACGCCGCTTGAGACAGGTGACCTTCTCTTCTGGCCGTTTATGACGGTGCGTCTTCTGGAGGAGGATCTTCTTCAGGTGACAAGCTTTGAAGCCTTTCAGTCTTCTCTTCCGAAAACAGAAAAACCGCGCTCTGAAATGAGCAAAAAATATCCAGTGTACCGCAGAACGCCGCGGATGATTTATGAATTGCCGAAGGATAAAGTGAATCTCACCTTTCCTTCCCAGGAGAGCGATGATCACTCGCGCAGCCTGTGGCTGATCATCCTTCCTCCTCTTGTCATGATGATTGCAATGGGAATTGTGGCGCTTGTTGCGCCGCGGGGGATCTTCATCATCATTTCGATGGTGATGTTCGTGATGACCCTGATCACGTCAACCGCGCAGTATTTCAGAGACAAAAGCACGACGAAAAGACGTCAGGAACGCAGACTTCGCGTCTACACGCAATATTTGGAGTCAAAGCGGCACGAGCTTCAGGAAGTTTCTGAAAAGCAGCGCCAGGTTCTCTCGTTTCATTTCCCGTCGTTTGAGCAGATGAAGTACATGACACAGCAGCTTTCTGACCGGATTTGGGAAAGAACGCCTGAGAGCACGGACTTTTTGGAGCTCCGTATCGGAACGGGAACCGTTAAATCCAGCTATGAAATTTCACTGAGCTCAAACGATATGGCCAACCGCGAAGTAGATGATCTGCTTGAGCAGTCCCAGCAAATGGAGAAAGTTTACAAAGAGGTGCGCGATGTGCCTGTCAGTGTGGATCTTTCACAGGGAGCAATGGGCCTGATCGGGAAGGAAGCGGTTATCAAAAAGGAGCTTCACCAGCTGATCGGACAACTCGCTTTTTCCCAGAGCTACCATGATGTTCGCTTCGTCTTTATTTTCAACGAAAAAGAGTACAAAACATGGGAGTGGATGAAATGGCTCCCGCATTTTCAGCTGCCTCATGCCTATGCCAAGGGCATGATCTACAACGAACAGACAAGGGATCAGCTGCTCACATCCATTTATGAGATCCTGAGAGAGCGCGATCTGGAAGAGAAAAATGAAAAAACAAGATTTGCCCCGCACCTGATTTTCGTCATCACCAATCAGCAGCTTATCTCAGACCATGTCATCCTGGAATATCTTGAGGGTGAATTCTCTCATCTCGGGATTTCGGTTATTTTTGCGGCTGAGGCGAAAGAAAGTCTTTCGGATAACATTCATACGCTTGTCCGCTATGTGAACGATCAGGAAGGCGATATTCTCATTCAGGAGAAAAAAGCAGCCTCCATTCCGTTCAGGCTCGATTCGCATGACAGGGAAGGCAATGAGTCATTTGCAAGGATGCTGAGAACACTGGACCACCAGATCGGCATGACGAATTCCATTCCGAAAAGCGTGTCCTTCCTTGAAATGGTGAATGTCAAAGAAGTGGACGAGCTTCCGATTGAGCAGAACTGGCTGACGAGAGAATCAGCAAAATCCCTGGCGGTTCCGGTAGGACTTAAAGGAAAAGAAGATGTCGTCGAATTGAATCTTCATGAAAAAGCCCATGGACCGCACGGACTGCTTGCCGGAACGACCGGTTCAGGGAAAAGTGAATTCCTTCAGACTTACATCCTGTCTCTTGCGGTTCATTTCCATCCGCATGAAGTGGCATTTCTGCTTATTGACTATAAAGGAGGCGGCATGGCCCAGCCATTTAAAAATATGCCGCACTTGCTTGGAACGATTACAAATATAGAAGGCAGCAAAAATTTCAGCGCACGTGCTCTTGCTTCCATCAAGAGCGAGCTGAAGCGCCGCCAGAGGCTGTTTGATCAGTATCAGGTCAATCACATCAACGACTACACGACGCTTTACAAACGCAATCAGGCGGAAGAACCGCTGCCGCACTTATTTTTAATCTCAGACGAATTTGCCGAGCTGAAAAGCGAAGAGCCTGATTTTATCCGTGAGCTTGTCAGTGCAGCCCGTATCGGCCGAAGCCTCGGTGTCCATCTGATCCTCGCAACCCAAAAACCGGGCGGGGTCATTGATGATCAAATCTGGAGCAACGCAAGGTTCCGCGTGGCGCTGAAAGTTCAGGATGCAAGCGACAGTAAAGAGATCCTGAAAAATGCAGATGCAGCCTCCATTACGATTACAGGCCGCGGCTATTTGCAGGTCGGAAACAACGAAGTGTACGAGCTGTTCCAGTCTGCATGGTCAGGAGCGCCTTATCTCGAGGAAACATCTGAATCAGAGGATGAGGTGGCGATCGTAACGGATTTAGGTCTTCAGCCGCTTTCAAACCTCCAGTCTGCTGAGCAAAGCAAGAAGGATTCTGAGTCTGAAATTGAAGTGATCGTCGATAAAATTGAGGCGCTGCAGCATCAAATGGGCATCAAAAAGCTCAGAAGCCCGTGGCTGCCTCCACTCGAAGCAAGAATCTCGCGCCATCAGTACGGCGCAGAGGATCAGCATGAAATCTTCATTGGGCTTGTGGATGAGCCTGAAAAGCAAAGTCAGACACCAGTTGCGTATCAGCTGATGGACGACGGCAACGTGGCCATTTTCGGTTCATCAGGCTACGGCAAATCACACACCGTGATGCTTCTTCTAATGAGCATTGCCTCAAAGCTGAGCCCTGAGGAAGCGCACTTCTATGTGATTGACTACGGCAATGGAACGCTTCTGCCGCTCAGACAGCTGCCGCATACAGCCGACTATTTCCAGCTTGATCAGGAGCTTAAAATCGATAAGTTCATGCGGATCGTGCGCGATGAGATTTCGCGCAGAAAGCAGCTGTTCCAGCAGCAGGAAGTCAGCAGCATCAAGATGTACAACTCCCTGAGCAGCCATAAACTGCCTCTTATGTACATCACCATTGATAATTTTGATCTGGTCAAGGAAGAAATGCAGGAGCTCGAGGCGCAGCTGATCCAGTTTG
Organism: Metabacillus indicus LMG 22858; assembly: GCF_000708755.2. Lineage (GTDB taxonomy): Bacteria > Bacillota > Bacilli > Bacillales > Bacillaceae > Bacillus_P > Bacillus_P indicus. The sequence goes on from NZ_JGVU02000005.1 coordinate 188,112, forward strand.
CGCGTGACGGCCAGTCACTCGGCATTTATATGATCTTCACGGCTACGAGAGTTCAATCGATGCGCCAGTCGCTGATGAACAGCATGAAGACCAAGATCCTGCACTTCCTGATGGATACGACCGAAACCTATATGGCAGTGGGCAAAATTCCGTTTGCCCCAGAGCCTGTTCCGGGCAGGGCCATTATCAAAAAAGAGTCAGTATTCTTCTCGCAAATGTTCCTTCCTGCTGACGGCAGGGATGATTATGAGCTTCTTGATGCCATCAAGGAAGACATCAGCATGCTCAAAGAGAAATACAGCGGAGCGAAACTTCCGCGCCCGATTCCTATGCTTCCTGCAGAGCTTTCTATGGTCAATTTCACTCAATTTACAGACGGCTCTCAAAAAACAGGAGTCATTCCAATCGGACTGGACGAGGAGCATGTCCAGCCTGTCAGCATCAATCTGGCTAAAACGAAGCACTGCGTCATTATTGGCCAGACGCAAAAAGGCAAAACCAATGTTCTCAAAGTTGTGCTTAATACGGCTCTTCTGCAGGCAACGGATTCAATCGGGGTCTTTGATTCGATTGACCGCGGGCTTTCAAGTTATGCCACAGAGGACAAGATATCCTACCTTGATACAAAAGAGCAGATTACAGCATGGCTGGATGCTTCAGAAGAACTGTTCAAAGAGAGGGAAAGCACTTATTTGACAGCGATCCAGCAAGGGGCGGTAAACAATCTGGCCTTCTCGCCTGTCATGCTCGTTGTCGACGGATATGCAAGGTTTCAGCAGTCGCTTGACAGCATGCTTCAGGAAAGGCTGTCACGCTTTATGAAAAACTACAGCCATCTTGGCTTTAACGTCATTATTTCCGGCAACAACAATGAACTGACAAAAGGATTTGATTCATTTACGACGGAAATCAAGCAAATCAGACAGGCTCTGATCCTTATGAAAAAATCAGAGCAAACGCTGTACACTCTGCCATACAGCAGAAAAGAGAGCGAAATACACCCTGGATTTGGATACTATGTGGAAAACGGCAAAGAAACGAAAATTCAAATTCCTCTTTGCGCCATTGAAAGGAAGATCTACACATGACAGATCAACGAAAACATACGATAAAAATGATTGCTGCGGTGCTGCTGATTTTGGCAGTACCCGCGCTTTTCTTTCAGTTTATCGGGGACAACCCTCTTGAAGTGAGAGAAAACGCGACCCGGAATATTGCCGTTGTCAACGAAGATACGGGAGCAGAGAAAGTGGAAGAGGAAGAAAAGTCCGATTCTGAGCCCGTACAGTTCGGAAAAGAAGTCGCGGCAATCCTTGATGATGAGTCACAATATAAGTGGACGATTCTTGGACGAAGCGCTGCTGTCAACGGATTGAAAAACGGAGAATATGATGCCGTTATTTACATCCCGTCCAACTTTTCAACTAACATTCTGACCTATGATCAGCAGCAGCCTTCAAAAGCGGAATTTGAATATACTGTTCAAAACCAGCTGAATGCTGAAAACAGACAGAGAGTGCTCCGCGAGCTTGAAGACGCGACAAACCGTGTAAACAAGCAAATGTCATCTCTCTACTGGAGCTACGTTTCTCAGGATATGGAAAATGTGCGTCAGGAATTTGACCGTATTCTTGAGAAAGAAATCGCCTTTCAAAATGCCATGCTTAATTTTTACAAACCAAGCTCAAAAGATTTGGCCGGAGAACTGACGCAGCAAAAGCAAATGCTTGAGCAGCTGAAGTCAACTATTGAGCAGGCGGAAAAAGAGAATCCTGACCGCAGGAATTCTGCTGAACAATTTGAAAAAAGCCTTGCTGCTTTCGTTGAATATGTCGAGAGATACCAAGCGTATCAAGAAGACCAGCAGCAGCTTCTGACGCTGGCTCAAGAGGAGAGCCTGAACAGCATCCAGGGCGGTACATCTGATGTTGATCAAAGGCAGGATGCGGCTCAGGCTGCTTTTTTGGCTGAAGGAGACAAGCTTGCTTCTGATATGACGACTATGCAGCAGAAGCTTGATCAAAATCAGGCAGCAGCCGAAAACCTCGGAAATGTAAGACTCAGCCAGACAGAGCGTCAGGAAAGAGAACTTGCAGCAGTTCACAACGATTATGTGGACATGTTTATCTTGAAAGAAAATCAGGATACGCTGAACCGTCTTGAAGGAGAGCTTGTTCCTCTAAGACAGGCAATCAGCGGGAGTTCTGAAGAAGAACCGGGCGACGGAGGAGAACAGCCTCCGGGCGATGGCGGAGAAACGCCGCAGCCAGGCGGGCCGGGTGAAGGAAACACGGCCAATATGGAAGAAGAGCGGGCTAAAATTCTTGCCATATCTGAACAGCTGAAAAGTCTGAAAGCCCTTCTTGAAACAGTGCCTGAGCCTAGACCCCTTCAAGTGGATGAGGTCATCGGCCAATTAGACGGCCTTTCAGCTCAGCTAGTTGAAGTCGAACAGGCCATACAGGCTAAAGAGAATGAGAACTCATGGAAAGGCGAGTATGACAAGCTTTTAGAGCTTTACAATGCCCTTATTGCTAAAAATACAGAGCTTTTAAATGAGAACCAGCTGCTCAAGGAGCAGATTACTGCACTTGAAGAACGCCTGAAAAAACTGAACGATAACGTAAATTCAGGCTCAGCAGCAATCCGGTCCCAGGAGCAGACGATTTTAGACGCCCTGCCGGCTGAAAGAAAACAAAAGCTTGAAGGAGTATTTAATGAACCAATCAAAAACGGTTCAATGAATGAAGTATTAAGCTATCACACGGTTCTTGCTCAATATGAAGCAGCCGTTTCGAGATTAAACAACCCTTCAGTGCCGGCTAAAGATGCCGTCCTTTCAGATGAATGGCAAAAGACGAAAGTCAATACCATCCTGTCCATCAATTCAGAGGAGCAGGGAGCCTGGGATAAACTGAATCAGGAACTTCCCGAGGCAGAAAAGCAAATGGAAGACCTCCAGGCATCCGCTCTTGCTTTCATGGACGAGTACAGTGCAGAGCTTGAGACGCAGCAATCAGCCATCCTTGAAGAGCTGACTGCGATGGAAGAGAGCGCAGCAAAGGTTCTAAGCCAGGTTCAGGAATCAGGCGATACGACTTCAAGACTGCCTCTTGAAAACTCGGACGGGACAACTCTTGTTTCTAATCAGCAAACGATTGGACAGGAAATTGCAATGATGACAGAGCTTGTGAATTCACTTGGCGAGAGACAGGATACGGTTGTAAGCAGTACGGACGACCTCCAGCAAAAAGTGAATCAGGTTCAGTCTGAAGCAGATGTCCTGAATGAAAAATGGGCAACAAACGTAGCGTCTACCCAGCTTGTAAGGGATGATGTGTTCAGCATCCTCGGCAACACATTTGTAGACGGACAGAATAACGGCTATGTGTACGAACACCTTGCAAATCCGCTTCAAATCAGCGGAGATGCACCGGCAGCGCAGGCGAAAGCTGTTCCTCCTGTCGTGATCTTGGTCATTATCTTGATCAGCAGTCTGCTGATCGGCTACTTCAGCAACTATTTCAAAACGGCTCCGATGCTTGTCAGAGGTTCTATGTTTACACTTCTGAACCTCCTTGTAGGGCTGATTATCAGTGTATTTGGTCTAAATATTTACACCTTGACGAATGAACGGGCAATTCAGTGGTCCATCTTCACCATCCTGCTTGTATTCGCAGCCTCAACGGTTGTCCGGACGGCTTTCTTGTTCAGCAACTTCTTAGGATGGGTTGCAAGCGTAGGACTTGTCGCATTCTTTGTAAGCCCGCTGCTTGCACTGGCTGCGCCGAATTTCAACTACGAAGATCCGATGTCAAAAGTGTATATATCAATCCAATACGATGCTCAAAACCTGTTTACACAAGGGATATTGGTACTCGCAGGCATCATCCTTGTTCTGACCATTCTGCCGTTTGTCGTCAATGCGTTTAAAAACACAAATGAACAGGCTGATCAGGATCATGCGCATGACATGTAGAACACTTTCAGCTTCGATTCTGCTGCTTGCCCTTGTCTTATCAGGCGGGGCATCAGCACTTGCTGAGACAGATCTCAATCAGCTTGACCCGAACGTCTATGAGGAAAAAGAGCGCAAGGAAAACACCGAGTATCTTCATGAAAAGGCTCTTTTTGAAAAAAGAGAAGAAATTCCGGAAGAACAAAAAGACTTAACCTTTCAAAAACCCGGAAGAGATGCTGCGAATGAACTGAAAGACCGCCTTTTCACTCAATATACAAAAGAGAATAACACCATTAAATCCAAAGCGGAGCAAATGGGGCTGTTCTCGGAAAGCACAGATCAGGCGTCAGGGACAATCAGCACCGAAGAAGAACAGCAGCAAAGCGGGAACACAGGACTGCTGATGACTTATATCCTTTTGATTGCAGTGGGGGTATTGCTTATTATCGGAATTCTGATTCCTAAAATGACTCAAAGCAAAAAAGCAGACGCTATTGAAGGCAGCCGGTGATACGGCTGTCTTTTTTTATGGCTTCAGAATTTGGTACACTGTAGAAAACAGTTGAACAGAGAGGATTGACCCTATGAAGGCATTAGTATTCAATCAATTCGGCGGACCAGAGGTTCTCAAGATGGCAGATGTTGAGGCACCGGTCATTGGCCCTGACGAAGTACTCATACGAATGAAGGCTGTCGGCTTAAATTTTGCAGATGTTTACCGCAGAAAAGGAAATTACCACTTAGAAGGCTCCCCGCCTTTTATTCTTGGCTATGAAGGAGCAGGAATTGTAGAGGAAGCCGGCTCTAACATTACCCATATAAGAAAAGGTGACCGTGTCGGCTTTGCCGATGTTCCTTATTCAAACGCAGAACTGACTGCCGCTCCTTCAGATAAAGTCATTCCGCTGCCGGAAGATATTTCTTTTGAAACAGCAGCAAGTGTTTTGCTGCAGGGACTGACAGCTCACTATTTGACCTCAGACAGCTATGCCATTCAAGAAGGAGATGTTTGCGTCGTACATGCAGCTGCAGGAGGTGTAGGCCAGCTTCTTACCCAAATGATTCGTATACTCGGCGGAAAGGCAATAGCGCTTGTTTCGACCCCTGAAAAAGCAGCGGTTGCTAAAAGAATGGGAGCCCGAGATGCCTTTTTATACAGTGATCATTGGGTACAGGAAATTTTGGACGCAACAAATGGGAGAGGTGCTGACGTTGTTTATGAATCAGTCGGGTCCACCATTATGGACAGCTTTAAGGCAGTGAGAACAGGAGGCACAGTAGTTTTCTACGGCATGGCAGGAGGAGATCCTGTTCACATCGACCCGAGAATGCTGATGGATACCTCAAAAACGCTGACCGGAGGAGACCTCTGGAACGTCCTTACTTCTCGGGATGAACGTCTAAAACGGTCGAACAAACTGTTTCAATGGATTACCTCCGGATCACTTGCTATGGAAGATCCCTCCATCTTCCCATTAAACAAAGGTGCTGATGCTCACCGTCTCCTTGAAAGCAGAAAAAGCACAGGAAAAATTGTGCTTATTCCATAGAGCGCTGCAGGGTACCCTCTTGAGTCATTTTTCCTTGGCAAGTAAAAAGACCCGCGTAATCAACTAAAACCCCCTGCAAGCCATTCTGAGGAGCGTGAAGCATACATGAAGATTAAGGGTGTTGGTCTTGACCGCAACACAAGATGCAGCCACTACTCAACTGAAAAAGATATCATTGCGATAAAATTTAAATGCTGCGGGACCTATTATGCCTGCTTTGAGTGTCACAGGGAGCTGTCAGGTCATGCTCATGAGGTGTGGAACAAAGAAGAATTCGATGCGAAAGCGATCTTCTGCGGAAACTGCCGGTCCGAACTCACCATTAAGGAATACATGGAGAGCGGGTATGAATGCCCTTCCTGCAAATCGGACTTTAACCCGGGCTGCAGAAATCACTACCACCTCTACTTTGAGGGCTGAAGCGTTTATTAAAAAGCCAAAGTGGGAAACTAAACAGAAAGAGGAGGAGATCGATTTGAAGAATTTAATTAGAAAAGCAATTAAATATGCACCTATCGTCTATCCGATTGTGAAAAAGATGCTGAACAAGCGCAAAGGAAGACGCACAACTTATTAATACATGTGAGGCCCTGCACAGCAGGGCCTTTTATTTATGCTTTTTTCCATAGAAAAAGCACCCGCAGTCAGCGGATGCCAGTTCTCTTATTATGCTGTTTTGCGCATTGAGCGAAGAACAAGGCTTAACAAGAATACGAAGATGATTGCTCCAAGCAATGCCGGAATAATTGCAATTCCTGCTAATGAAGGGCCGAATGAACCAAGAAGCTCTCCGCCGATCCATGCTCCGATAATACCAGCAATGATGTTTCCGATAATGCCTCCCGGAACGTTTTTCCCTAAAATAATTCCTGCCAGCCAGCCGATTAAACCGCCGACGATTAAGTATAAAATAATGCCCATTTTCATTCATCCTTTCAGTGTGGTTTTGTGTATTGCTGTTTCTATTCGTTGTTATTCCCCGGCTTTTTCAAAAAGAAACATTTTGTTTAAAAATTCTTTTCAGGGGCCTTCTTTGGGCATTCTGGCAAGTGACCTGAGTTTCATGTAGTATGGGTAAAAGAATTCACAAAAGATTGGACGGAACATGACATGGAAAAAACCATTTTGATCAAACGAAAATACGCAAATGAAATGAAAAGCGGCAGCCCGCTTATCCCTAAAGATGCTCTTGTAAATCCCTCCGCTCTGAAAGAAGAAGGGGAATTGATCAGGCTCCTTGATGAGCAGCGTCAATTTATTGGCTTGGGCTATTATGGCAGGCAGAATAAAGGAGCCGGCTGGATCCTGACTCATAAAGAAGGTGAACCCATTGATCAGGCCTTTTTTGATGAAAAACTAAAAACCGCCCTCTCTTACAGAAAGCAGCTGTTCGAAAGCACGGATACAACAGCTTTTCGCGTGTTTAACGGTGAGGGTGACGGTATAGGCGGATTAACGATTGATGTCTTTAACGGCTATTATTTGCTGACATGGTACAGCAAAGGCATCTATCAGTTCCGGACAGCCATCCTGGATGCCCTGAAAAAGTACGCTGAACCTGCAGGCATCTATCAGAAAAAAAGATTTGATACAAAGGGCCAAGTGGTGGATGAAGACAGCTATGTGGAAGGGGAACAGCCTGAGTTTCCTCTGATTGTGAAGGAAAATGGCGTTAAGTTTGCCGTGTATTTGAACGACGGAGCCATGGTGGGTGTCTTTTTGGATCAGAGAGAGGTCAGAAAAGCCATCAGAGACAAGTATGCACAAGGAAGAACAATGCTGAACCTCTTTTCTTATACGGGTGCTTTTTCTGTTTATGCAGCACTTGGAGGAGCTGTTAAAACAACAAGCGTAGACCTGGCGAACCGCAGCATGAGCAAAACAATCGAGCAGTTCAGCATCAATGGCATCGACTATGAAGCACAGGACATCATCGTGGAAGATGTGTTTCACTATTTCAAGTATGCCGTGAAGAAAAAGCTGAAGTTCGATATGGTGGTTCTTGACCCGCCAAGCTTTGCAAGGTCAAAAAAGGTTACCTTCAGTGCGGCTAAGGACTATAAAGACTTGCTGAAGGATGCTGTCGAACTGACCTCAGATAAGGGTGTCATCGTTGCTTCGACAAACTGCAGTACATTTTCTATGAAAAAGTTTAAGGGCTTTATTGATGCTGCCTTTAAGGAGAGGGGCGAGTCTTACAGGGTACTTGAGGAATATTCTCTTCCTGATGATTTTAAGACGATCAAAGAGTACAAAGAAGGCAATTATTTAAAAGTGGTGTTTATAGAAAAACGGTGAGCCGGTCTTTTTAGACCGGTTTTATTTTCGCATAAAATAAATGCTCTTACGAAATAGTAATAGAAAATCCGGTACAGGGAGATTACTGCACATGGCTCATCACAACATTAACTTAACAGCTCCTGAAATCTCCGCTTTGTGGACCACGTATATGCAGGAAAGTGCATCTTTATGCTTTTTAAAGCATTTTATGGTCCATATGGAGGACGAGGAGATTGCCCCATTAGTTAAAGAAGCGATGCAGCTTTCAGCATCTAATCTGGAAACGGTAAAACGCTTTTTAGAGGGTGAAAACTATCCTGTTCCAGACGGTTTTTCAGATGCAGACGTGGATTTGTCTGCCCCTCCCTTATATACAGATCTGTACGCGCTGAGTTATGTGTACCGTACAAGCCAGCTTACTCTTGTCAGCGTCTCAACACTCATTACGAATGTTGCCAGAACTGATCTGCTTGCGTTTTTTATACAAGTGCAGCAGAAGGTAACAGGTTTGTATAAAATGTCCGTCGATTTAATGCTTTCTAAGGGGATTTATGACCGCCCTCCGAAAATGACCTATCCAGACAGCGTGCATTATGTTGAAAACAACTCCTATTTGACCGGCTGGTTTGGTGAAAGAAGACCGCTTAATTCGTATGAACTTGGCGAAGCGTTTTTTATTATCGAGCGCAATTATATCGGTATTCTGCTGCTTAAGGGCTTCCTTCAATGCATGAAAGACAAAGAAATTAAAAACTACTTAATAAGGGCGAAGAAGTTCGCTGAAAAACAGGTGGATGTCTTTAATCTTCTGCTGAAGAAAGAAGGCCATTTGGGAACGATTCCAGTATCGCTTGAGGTGACGGATTCAGAGGTATGTCCGTTTTCTGAAAAGCTGATTATGTTCATGATTACAGCATCAACAGGCGCTGCCATATCACTGATTGGAAGGAGTTTATCTTTGTCGATGAGAAGGGATGTAGGGGCCCATTATCTGCTGATCATGAAAGATATTATGCTCTTTACGGAAGATGGCACACAGCTGATGATTCGGCGCGGGTGGTTTGAACAGCCGCCCCAGTCAGAAATAAAGCCATTGTGAAAAAGCGGTATTCTTATTGGAATCCGCTTTTTTGCCATTCTTCTTTCAGGATGGAATGCATGATCACGTCATAGGGTTTATCGTCCTGGATAATATAATCTCTCAGTCTTCCTTCCTCTTTAAACCCAAGCTTTTGAAGAACGCTTCTGGAAGGGGTATTTTCAATCATGACTACAGCCCCAACGCGAATCAGTCCCATTTTTTCAAAGCCAAAGGACAAAATAGCCTTTATAGCCTCTATGCTGTAGCCCATTCTCCAGTAATCACGTGAGATCTCGTAGCCTATTTCAGCGCGCTTGTATTTTGGGGACAGGGAATGATACCCGCATGTGCCTATCAATGTGCCGGAGTCTTTTAACTCAATTCCCCAGCGTATGAGCCTGTTTGACTGGTAGCCAAGCTTGAAGCTGTGTATCAGGGCCTCTGCTTCCTCTTTTGTTTTAAAGACATTCATCCCGTAATACCTTGTTACTTCCTCTTTTGAAAAGGTTTGATAGATTTGTTCAGCGTCAGATTGATCGATGCTTCTCAGTCTGAGCCGGTCCGTTTCAATCAATGGAAATGTTGACGGCATATTCGCTCTCCTTTTTCTTCTTGAATCTGTTTATTTCGACAGCAACCTGGTAAAATCCTGTTTTTTTGGCAGCATGTTTCGCTGAAATCCGACTGTGTGCGCACCCGTTTATTTGAACAGTTTTTCAGCACCCATTCTTTAGTGTTTACATGTATACACTATTCGTTTACTTGTAAACAAAATGTAATCTATTGTATACAAATAATGTTTACAAGTGTACAAATGCGTACGCATGTTGATGTATAGGGATGTTTACAAATTGTGGTGGTTGTATACGAATTTGTATACGTTTGTAGACAGATTTGTTTACATGTATACATTTTTGTAATCGCCCTTCTTCTATTGACGAATCTAGTAAACTTTAATACTCTTTAAGTGATTGGATTTTTATACTAATTCATGAAAGGAAAGGAATGACTGATATGACGAAATCTAGAATTGCAGCAATTGATGTCGGCAATGATGCCGTAAAAGCAATCTTTGGAAAATACGAATCTCAACTATACATACCAAACGTGATCGCAAGGGATATTGAAGACCGCCCTGTTATTGGAATTGAAGAACTGGACAGCAAAGACCCGCTGGACGGCATTCATATTAGAGTGCACTCCCCTGCCCTGAAAGATAACAATGCGATTTACCGCGTGGGTTCTCTTGCGACAAAAAGCGACAATGCTTCTGAGCTTGATCCAGGAAGCAGCAAATCAGAAGAAGACCAGACTCTTGTTATGCTCTTTGCTTCTATTGCTCTTGATGCCGTGAAACCTGAAAATGAAAAAGTGTTCCGCAGAAACAATAAAGTGATTGATGCCAACTACACGCTGGGAACCGGCCTTCCGCTTAGAGAAGCAAAAGAAGGAAAAGATGTGGGCTACCGTTCAAAGCTTCTTGGAAATGTGCATCAGGTTGAATTTTTAATCACACCTAAATATCAGGGCTTAAAAGTCAACATCAAGTTTGATGAAGTGAAAGTTTATCCTGAAGGATTTGCTGCCTACATTAACCTGGTGATGGATAAAGATCTAAACATCATTAATAAAGACCTGATCGACAAGCGCATCATCATTCAGGATATCGGCGGATTATCAACAGATATCGCTGTTATTAAAAACCGCAACGTGGATGACGACAAAGCACAGGGCTTTAATCTTGGTGTTGTTGAATCTCTTGAAGCGATCCGTGAGGAAATCCGCACTAAGCACGGTGTAGAGCTAGACAGCCGCCGTGATGTAGTCGAGATTATTACGAAAAAACAGGACCGCAACCACATTTATGTAAGAGGAAGCCGCACAAGCGTCCATGACATCACAGACCGCATCCTTCTTGACCTTGCCAAAAAGCAGTACCGTCACTTGCGCAATGTATGGCAAAAGAACTCTCAGACTGAGATCTGCTACTTTGTCGGCGGAGGAGCTGTTGTGCTGAAAGATTACCTTAAAACGCTGAACAACAATCTTGACGGCTACAATATCGACTTCTTTGAAGATGAAAATGAAAGCATCTGGATGATGGCAAATGCTTATTACAAGCTGATTTTTGATTTTTACCGCAAGGAAAACAAAGATAAAAGCAGTGAAGATAAAAAAGCAGCTACTGCCAAATAAATAGGGTGGTCATATGAATAAGGGCGGTTCATCAGGTATTCAGAGGGGACAGGCAATCACATTCCGTATCCCCTCAGATACCCCTGAGCATATTATCAAACAGCTGCAGAAGCTGAAAGAGACAGAAAAAAGGAATTTCTCAAGCAAGATTGCGGAATTCGTCACACAGGGCGTCAGTGATTCTTTTGTCAAAGACAAAGAAAGCATCACCATCCCCATTCCGCAAAAGCTCAGCAAAGCTCAAAGAGACTGGATAAAGCATGAACATTCTGAAGCGCTGCTTGGAAGCATTGTTTATCAGATCCTTGCAGATCCGGTAAGAGCCGCTTCCCTGCTTGCCTCCTTTACGAGCAAATCGCTGGATATTGACGAGGCGCTCTATTTGCAGGAAGTACCGAGTGCTCGTCTGGACTCAGATCCAGAACATGAAGAAGACTTTGATGCAAATCAGGGCCTCGATGATTTTGACTGGGAAAAAGCCCTTCAGGAAACAGCAGCCTCCTCTGAGAAAGAAGAGAAAGAGGAAACGGCAGACGATCTGATTGGCGGGTTTTTGGAAAAAATGAACAAATAAAAAAGCTAACCTTCAGAGGTTAGCTTTTTTAGCATGAGAAAGAGCATTTATTTCATTGAGGAGTGCTGTTTATGAGTGAGGGATGATGAAAGTTCAATGAAAACATGCCGCTGCAGCAATGGAAATTATTGAGCATCAATTGACTTGACTCTTCCAACTTGTCCATCCTGAAGTCTTACCTTAATGCCGTGAGGGTGAAAGGGGGAATTTGTCAAAATGTCTTTTACGATACCAGGCGTAAGCTTGCCGCTTCGCTGGTCCTGCTTTAAGACAATTTGAACGGACATGCCGGGCTTAACGTGTTCCCTGTTCTGGCCGTTCATCAGACGCCCATTCTTCTGCGCTGATTATTTGTTTTCTTTGACACCTGGCTTTTCATGCTCTTGGTCTGGTTTGAACCTTTAGCGCCAGCCTGGCCGTTTGCCTGTGCCTGCTTCTTGCTTTCAAGCTTTTGTTTGATCGCCTCTTGAAGGGTCATTTTTTTCTCGGACATGGGACATCCTCCTTTTTAATCATTCATTCATATTATACTACCTTTTCACAGAGAACAATAGAACTCTCTCTTGGGGACGCTTCTTTCTCTCGTGCATGCAGCGTTCTGCTGTATACTGGTCATATAATCAATCAATTAGGAGGATTTTCCGATGATTGCTAAAATACCTGGAACCCAGCTGCAGAACTACCTCAAATTTCGCAAAGATCCCCTTGAATTTTTATACAGGACACATACTCTCGGAGAAATTGTCGCCATTAACCCCAAGTCAAAAAATACATCCTATATCATTCATTCAAGAGAAGCTGTCAAACAGATCCTGACGTTAAAAGAGGAGGCTTTTGTAAAAGGCTCTTCTTCAAAAACGCTGGGAAAAACGCTTGGAAACGGTGTTTTGACGAGTGAAGGAGAAGTGCACAAGCGTCAGCGAAAGCTCATGCAGCCGTCTTTTCATAAACGGAAAGTCGCTGAATATGCAGATACAGCCGTTTCCATGACGGAAGAACTGCTTTCTTCTTACAGGGATGGTGAAACAAGATCCATTCATGAGGACATGATGAATCTGACTCTTCGGATTATCGTTCAGACCATGTTTGGAGAAAGGCTCAGTAACGAGACAAATCCTGTGGCATCAGCGGTAAGCGATATCATTGAGAAAACGGCCCAATCTCTTCTTACACCTTTTTCCCCGCCCGATTTTCTTCCCACTGCGCAAAACCGAAAATATAAACGCGGTGTAAAAACCCTTGATGAACTCGCGGACCTGCTTATTGAAAAGGGCGCGAAAAATCAGGGCAGCGGCCATTTGCTGAGCCTCCTCTTTCAGGCAGCGGATGAAAAGGGAGAGCCGCTGACAAGAACAGAGCTGAGAGACCAAATTGTCACGATCTTAATAGCCGGCCATGAAACGACCGCAAACGTGCTGACGTGGATTTTTGCTGTCCTGGCCAAGCATCCGCAAGTGGAAGAAAAGATGCTGGCAGAAATAAAGGATGCGGGACAGCTGACTTTTGAATCAATGAAGGCCCTTCCCTACACGCAGCAGGTCGTGCAGGAAACGCTCAGGCTCTATCCTGCGGCTTGGATTATCCTGCGTGAAGCAAAAACGGATGTTGAAATTGCAGGAAACCATTTTCAAAAAGGATCAATCTTTCTCATCAGTCCGTATGTAATGCACCGGAATCCGGCGTTATTCAGGGACCCTGAAACATTTAATCCAGGCAGATTTTCAAAAGACAGCGGAGAAGAAATTCCCCTGTACGGCTTTTTTCCATTTGGAGGAGGATCAAGGGGGTGCATCGGCAGCCAGTTCGCCATGATGGAGGCTGTCTTAATCTCTGCCACTGTTTTAAGGAAATACAAGCTTAAGCTCACTTCTCCGGACGAAGAGCTTCAGCCTGAACCGCTTGTTTCATTGCGTGTAAAGAACGGGCTGAAAATGAAAGCTGTGAAAAGATCCTGATATTTTCTGGGAAATAGCTGCTGTTTTATTTACCAGTCCGGAAGTGTACAATAAGAATCTAAGAAAAGACGGAGAATAGAGAGGAAACTAAATTAGAATGACGTTTTCAGAATTAGGAATCTCAGAAAAAACAGCTGCCGCCCTTAAACGCCAGGGAATTTCAGCACCTACACCTATACAGGAGAAGACAATTCCTGCTGCACTCGAAGGATTGGATCTTATTGCAAAAGCACAAACAGGAACGGGAAAAACCCTTGCATTCGTCCTTCCAATTCTTGAAAAAATAGAGGTGGAGCGGAATGAACTGCAGGCACTCATTCTTGCCCCGACAAGAGAGCTTGCCATTCAAATAACGGCGGAAATTAAGAAGCTGACAGACAGACTTGGAGGATTCGGAATCCTCGCCGTTTACGGAGGACAGGATGTTGAGAGGCAGATAAAAAAGCTTGGCCGCGGCATTCATATTGCAGTTGCAACGCCTGGCAGAATTCTCGACCACATCCGCAGAGAGACCATCGATCTGTCCGGCGTTTCCATGCTTGTCATTGATGAAGCGGATCAAATGCTGCTCGCAGGCTTCCATAAAGATATCGAAGACATCGTATCCCAAACCTTCCAGTCCCGCCAGACGATGCTTTTCTCAGCCACGATCACGCCAAAAGTGAAAGAACTTTCCAGACAATACATGTCGAACCCGAAAGAAATCACGGTGCAGGAAAAGAAGGTTACGGTCGAAAAAATCAATCAGCTTGTGATTGAAACGAATGACAGAGCCAAACAGGCAGCCCTGTTCCGCTTTCTTGACGAGCAGCAGCCCTTCCTTGCCATTATTTTCTGCCGGACAAAGATAAGGGCCGACAGACTGATTGATGCGATGAAAGCCCGGAAATATGAAGCAGAAGAGCTTCACGGAGATCTTTCTCAGGCGAAAAGAGAAAAAGTCATGAAGCTTTTCAGAGAAGCTAAAATTCAATATCTGGTCGCAACAGATGTTGCCGCACGCGGAATTGACGTAGAAGGAATCACTCACGTCTACAACTATGATATGCCCCAGGATGCAGAAACCTATATCCACCGCATCGGCAGAACAGGACGTGCCGGAGAAGACGGCATGGCGATTACATTCGCCGCTCCAAAAGATATGGACGACCTGAATACGGTTGAAAAGGGCATTGGCATGAAGCTGCCAAGGCAAGTGATTGACATTCCTTCCTCTGAATACACCTCACAGCCGAAAAACAAAGATCAGGTGTATCGTCCTGAAAAAGAAAAAAGAGAACAGCCGCGCCGTTTTAAAACGAGGAGATAACGATGGCCAATCCATGGTCACCGGACCAGACTGTTACAGCCGATCAGGCAGAAAAGCTCATATCAAAGGATTTTCCCGAGCTGCATCCGGTTCATGCCGAGCTGCTGGGGTATGGATTTGACAATACGGTGTTCAAAGTGAACGGCCAGTACGTTTTCCGGTTTCCGCGGAGAGAAACAGCGGTTGACCTGCTGAAGACAGAGGAGGGCGTGCTCCCTCTTCTTCCCGATCTTGGAATGGCTGTTCCAGTTCCCTTATTCAGCGGAAGCCCCGGATGCGGCTATAAATGGCCATACCTTGGCTACAGGCATGTGCCTGGAAAAACACCGGTTAAATGGAATGGGGAACAGCAAAACCAGAATGCGCAAAAGCTCGCGTATTTCTTAAAAGCATTGCACGGCATCCCTGTTGAGACAGCCGAAAAATCCGGTGCTGAGCCGGACACATTTGGAAGACTTGATATGAACAAGCGCATCTCAATGTTGAGGGAGACGGCAGCTAAGCTGAGTGATCTCCTTCCGGAAAGTCCAATTGTAAAGCAGCTGAAAACATATGTGGAAAAACGGAAGCCATTGAAACAGGACAGCTCCAATTGCCTGGTGCACGGGGACCTGCACATACGCAATGTTCTCGTAGACGAAGAAGGTTCCCTTACAGGAGTGATTGATTGGGGAGATCTTCATATCGGGCATCCGGCAGTTGATCTCTCGGCGGTTTACGGATTTTTCACTCCCTATGCAAGAAAGGTGTTTTTTGAGATATACGGTAACGTGAGCTCCGCAACTGCAGAACTTGCGAGGTTTAAAGGAATCTATACACTATCCCTGCTTTTGCTCTACGGAATCGACCAAAAAGACAATGATTTGATAAGTTTGTCTGAGCAGGCTCTTAGGACAGCTATGATTTAACGGAATCCAGATACGGATTCCGTTATTTTTTTTTGAAATGGCCGGTTACGATTTGGAACAACATTGGCCACAAGAAAACAAAATCCTTACAAAAAAAACCAAAAATATATTTACAGCGTAACAATGTTATGTTACATTCAAACTAGACAACGTAACAATGTTTTACGAAAGGAGGATTGACTTGGAACAAGAGGTTATTTCAAAAAAAGAACTGCTTGATGAAACCGGAATTTCTTATGGCCAGCTTTACAGATGGAAGAGGAAAAACATCATTCCTGAAGAATGGTTTATAAAGAAATCAAGCTACACCGGCCAGGAGACATTTTTCCCGAAAGAGAAGATTCTTGAACGTGTGGAAGCGATAAAAGGAATGAAAGATGAATATTCCCTTGACGAATTGTCGGCGTTTTTTTCACCGAAGCCTGCGGAAGTGACGATGAAGGAAGATCTGCTCGTGAAGTTTCTGAAGCCCCAGACATTGAACGCATTTGGTGATCTTTTCAGGGGTGAAAGCTATGATTTCCACTCCATTCTTTTTCTTTCGCTCGCAGAAGACCTCCGGGTAAAGCTCAATGATGATCAGTGCAGAGAAATGCTTGGATTTTTGGCGGGCAGGTACAGGGAAGCTGAGCATAAAACAAGTGAACTGGTTGGATTTCAAAAGAACGGGGTCACCATATGGGTGATCATCAGCCCGCCTTCTGAGGTCATTGCGGAAGCGGAAATACTTGTGAGGATCAATTTGGAAGACAAGGTTAATCAGTTGAAAAAACGGCTTTCGACCATTTAATAATAAGGGGATGGGAAAAATGGAACAGGCAACGAAACGGCATGATTTAAAAATAAATGGATCCGGTTCTGCAGGCGGCGGACAGTATGAGGATGTATCCATCAGCGGAAGCGGAAAGATCCATGGGGACGTTGAATGTGAAAGCCTGAAAATTGACGGTTCCGGTAAAGTGGAAGGATCTGTTCTTGCAGAGCAGATTAAAATCTCCGGATCTTCAACGTTAAAGGGGAAGATCGAAACAAAACTGCTCAAAGTCAACGGCAGCACAAAGTTTGAAGAAACGGTTTCTGCAGAAGAATTTACGGTGAACGGATCTGCAAAAATGCTGAAAGAATTGACGGCCGGGGAATTTAAAGTGAACGGGTCTGCAAAAGTGATGGGAAAGATTCAAGCAGAGCGTGTGGAAGTAACGGGACTGCTGAGTGCATCAAAAGACTGTGAAGCAGAGAGCTTCCGTTCAAGCGGAGTGATTCATATCGGCGGACTGCTCAGTGCGGATCAGATCGAGATTTGCATGGATCACTATTCAAAAGTGAAAGAAATTGGCGGTGAAACGATCACTGTGAGTGTCGAAAAATCATTTAGCCTGTTCCGCCGCCTGTTTCGTTTTCTGAATTCAGACCCTTATCTTCAAACAGAGGTTATTGAAGGAGATACAATCCGCCTTCAGAATACAAAAGCCAAGCTTGTCAGGGGAAAGGATATTTCAATTGGTGAAAACTGTGAAATCGGAACGGTTGAGTATACAGGAAGCCTTGATGTCCACCCGAAGGCAGCTGTGCAGGAGTCTGTGAAGGTGTAACGTTGAAAGTCATTAATAACAAAAAATCCGGCACACCGATGTGCCGGATTTTTTGCTGCTAAGTAAATGATAAAAGTAATAGGCTTGAATAATATAACAAATTTATCCTCGTCCAGCTCCAGCGCCTAGATCCTCTGTCAGAACAAATCCGGCAAAAAAGTCAAAACCGGACTTTTCTGCCGGATTCTTATCTGCCTATCGGAGCGGGTCTTGGCGCTTCCGCTTTTGTTCTTATGACTGAGACTGCTCCGCCCATTCTTCTACATTCCAGACCTTTGTGACCCAGTCTTCATAAAAGTCAGGTTCATGGCAGACAAGGACAACGGTCCCTTTGTATGCTTTAATGGCTCGTTTCAGCTCTTCTTTCGCTGTTACGTCCAAGTGGTTCGTAGGCTCGTCAAACAGCAGCCAGTTTGATTCGTTCTGAAGCAGTTTGCACAGGCGCACCTTTGCTTGTTCGCCTCCGCTCAGCTGATTAAGCGGACGGGAAATGTGTTCATTTTTCAGGCCGACACGTGCGAGCATCGCCCGAACCTGATGCTGGTCAAGGCCAGGGAAAGCACTCCACACGTCGTCAATCGGCGTAATGTTTTCCGCTTTTACTTCCTGCTCAAAGTAAGAAGGATAAAGGAAGTCTCCAAGCTGGATCGACCCGCCAAGAGGCTTGATTTTTCCTAAAATTGTTTTAAGCAGGGTGGATTTTCCGACCCCGTTGCAGCCGACGATTGCGATTTTTTCCCCGCGTTCGATCGTCATCGTAAGTTTTGGAAGCAGTGGCTGCGTATAGCCGATTTCGACGTCTTTTCCTTCAAAGACATAACGGCTGCTTCCGCGGGATTCTTTAAATTCAAATGTCGGTTTCATCGCTGTCTCAGGGCGGTCAATCCGCTCCATGCGGTCAAGCTGCTTTTGGCGGCTTTTTGCACGTCCGGTTGTGGAATAGCGTGCCTTGTTTTTAGCGATGAAATCCTCCTGTTTTTTAATGAAATCCTTCTGTTTCTCATACGCGTTAATGTGCTGGTTCTTGTTGATTTCCGCAAGCTCCAGGAATTTTTCATAAGTTGCTGTGTAGCGCGTCAGCTTTGAGAACTCAAGATGGAAAATGACATCAACAATCCCGTTCATGAATTCCGTATCATGCGAAATCAAAAGGAATGCATGAGGATATTCTCTCAAGTAATTGCTGAGCCAGTTAATATGCTCAACATCAAGGTAGTTCGTCGGCTCATCCAGAAGAAGCACTTCAGGCTGTTCAAGCAGCAGCTTTGCAAGGAGAACCTTCGTCCGCTGCCCGCCGCTCAGGGCTGATACGTCGCGGTCGAGTCCGATGGCATCGAGGCCGAGCCCGCGTGCCGCTTCCTCAACCTTCATATCAAGCGAGTAAAAGCCTCCTGCGTCCAGGTGATCCTGAATTTCCCCCATCTTTTCAAGAAGATCTTCAAGCTCTTCAGGAGAGGCATCTCCCATCTTCGCGATGACTTCGTTTAACTCTTCTTCCTTTTTATACAGGGGCAGGAATGCGTCCCGTAAAACGTCTCTGATCGTCTTCCCTTTTGAAAGGACAGTATGCTGATCAAGGTATCCGTAGTGAACACCGGGTGTCCACTCGACTTTTCCTGTGTCATGGATCAATTCTTTTGTCAGGATGTTCATCAGCGTCGATTTCCCCACGCCGTTCGCTCCGACAAGGCCTACATGCTCACCCGGCAGAAGCCTGAAGGATACATCTTTAAATAAAGTACGGTCGCCAAACGTATGGCCTAATTTATCAATTGTAAGTAAACTCATGTTCTTTTTAACCCTCCGCTGCTTTCTAAACGTTTCATTCTACCATCATACTAAATCCGGGTTGTTTAAGCTATACCGCAGAAGCGGAACATTATGGCACTATGTTGTCTGAAAACGGGAAAAAAACTGCGGTGCCGCAGCTAGGAAAGGTGTTTGCTTCTTACGTCCGCGAGCATGCGGTCAATGCAGTCGAGGATAATGCTTTTAGGCGTATCAGAGTTTTCTTTCAGGATGATGCAGGTTTTTCCTGTAATTCTCGTTGCAAGGTCTTCATGGTATGGGGCAACGATTCCGGGATCCATTAAATAAAACATCAGACCTTTTTCCCGGCTTGCAAAGCCTGCAGCAGGTTCGCCCGAAAGCGAATAGACCGGAAATCCGTATTGAAAGCCCTCCTCCGCAAACGGAAGGGCAGCAAGTATCTTCTTGCGCAGCAGAACCATATCTGCCAGGTGGTTAATATTTGCTTTTGAAAAGTAATTCTGTACTTCAGCGTGCATGACTGAACCTCACTTTCAGTGTTCGTGCTAAACAGCCTCCTGTCTCTGAATATGGTAACATATGAGAGAAATCTTGTTTTTTTCAGGACAGGGGGATGGGTATGGAACGAGATTTAGAAAGCTATTTTGACAGCTTCAAAACCATAAATCAAATAGAAAAAGGGTTCTCATATGATAATAAGTATCTTGCAGTGGACGAAGACGGGAAGAAATATGTCATTCGCACGGCAGATTTGAATCAGCAGGCTTCTAAGCTTAAAGAATATGAAATGCTAAAAGAAGCTGAAAAACGCGGTGTTCAGTCATCAGGCCCTGTTGATTTCGGGATCATTGAATCTTTGAATATCTGCTATATGATCGTCCGTTATATTGAGGGTGAAGAAGCTTTGGACGTACTTCCCGGGCTTACTGTCAGCGAGCAGTACGAGATTGGCTTTAAGGCCGGCCTTGAGCTGCATGCTCTGCATGCAATCCCGGCGCCGCCGTCGCCTCACACATGGTATGAGGCCGCTTCTGCCAAGCATCAGCGATATGCGGACGCATATGTTGGGCTCGACATCCAGCTTGAGTATGGTGACCGTGCCGGTCAATTTATTGATCAACATCTTCACTTGCTCAAAGGCCGTCCGCGCACTTTTCAGCACGATGATTTTCATCCCGCAAATCTGATTGTGAAAGACAGGAAATATGCGGGCTGCATTGACTTTAACCGCCATGATTTTGGTGATCCATATCATGATTTCTATAAAGTGGCCCTGTTCAGCAGGGAAGTAAGTGTTCCCTTTTCGGCAGGACAGATTGACGGTTACTTTAAAGACGGCATTCCGCATGATTTTTGGGCGCTGTACAGTGTCTATGCAGCAATGAGCATCTTTTCAGCCGTTGTCTGGACGAAAAGAGAAACGCCGCATCTGATGGATGAGATGCTCTCAAGGCTCAACATGATTGCAGCAGACCATTCAGATTTTGACCAGTGCGAGCCAGAGTGGTACAAAACCTTCAGTGTGAAGATGTGATACGATATACTATCGAATGAAAGTGAGGAATGTGACTATGGGAAAAATTGCAGTACTTGCAGAAAAGCCTTCTGTCGGAAGGGACCTTGCAAGAGTGTTACAGTGCGGAAAAAAAGGCAACGGGTATTTTGAAGGCAGCAAATACATTGTGACATGGGCTCTAGGCCATCTTGTTACACACGCAGATCCTGAAGCGTACAGTGATTCCTACAAAACGTGGAAGATGGAAGATTTGCCGATGCTTCCAAACGAGCTGAAACTCGTTGTGATAAAAAAGACAAGCAAGCAATTTCATGCGGTAAAAGCCGTATTAAATCGCAAGGACGTAACAGAAATCGTCATCGCGACTGACGCCGGACGGGAAGGCGAGCTTGTCGCACGCTGGATTATTGAAAAAGCACATGTCCATAAACCGATTAAAAGGCTGTGGATATCATCTGTGACGGATAAAGCCATTAATGAAGGGTTCAAAAAGCTGAAAAATGGAAAAGACTATGAGCCTCTTTTCCATTCAGCTGAAGCAAGAGCGGAGGCGGACTGGATCGTCGGGATGAATGCGACCCGTGCGCTCACTACAAAGCACAATGCCCAGCTCTCATCAGGTCGGGTTCAGACACCGACGCTTGCCATTATTG
Source organism: Metabacillus indicus LMG 22858 (assembly GCF_000708755.2). Taxonomy (GTDB): domain Bacteria; phylum Bacillota; class Bacilli; order Bacillales; family Bacillaceae; genus Bacillus_P; species Bacillus_P indicus. The sequence goes on from NZ_JGVU02000005.1 coordinate 209,457, forward strand.
CAGCGCGCGAAGAAGAAATTAGGCAGTTTCAGCCGAAAACATACTATGGCCTGAAAGCCCAGACAAAAGAGGGGCTGCATCTCGTCTGGCAGGATGCAAAAACGAAGGATATCAAATCCTTTCAACAGGAGAAAGTGGCCGCTTTATCAAAGGGGCTTTCAGGGAAAGATGCTGTCATAGTGTCTGCGGACAAAGCGCGCAAAAAGACGTTTTCTCCCGCCCTGTATGATCTGACAGAGCTTCAGAGGGACGCGAATAAGCGGTTCGGCTACTCGGCTAAAGAAACGCTGTCCATCATGCAAAAGCTCTATGAACAGCATAAAGTGCTGACCTATCCAAGAACAGATTCGCGCTTTTTAAGTTCAGACCTTGTCGATACACTTGCAGAACGGGTAAAAGCCTGCGGAGTAAAACCATATGCTAAAGCAGCGATGAAGATTCTCCAAAAGCCAATCAAGGCGAATTCGTCATTTGTGGATGACAGCAAGGTTTCTGATCACCACGCCATTATTCCAACGGAAGAAACGGTTATTTCATCTGCCTTCAGCGACAAAGAGAGAAAAATTTACGATTTAGTCGTCAAGCGGTTCCTTGCCGTTCTCTCCCCGGCTTTTGAATATGAGCAAACATCGCTCACGTGCAGGATTGGAGATGAGACCTTCCTTGCGAAAGGAAAAGCGGTCCTCTCTCAAGGGTGGAAAGAAGTGTATGAGTATGAAGAGGAAGACGAGAAGGACGGCCTTTCAGAGCAGCAGCTTCCGGTTCTGAACAAAGGTGACGTGCTGAGCGTTCAGTCACTTGTTCAGACGAAAGGAGAAACAAAGCCTCCTTCCCGCTTCAATGAAGCTTCCCTGCTTTCAGCGATGGAAAATCCGGCAAAATATATGTCCGGGAATGCAGATCTAAAGAAAGTCATCGGCGAAACCGGCGGTCTTGGGACCGTGGCAACCCGGGCTGACATTATTGAAAAGCTGTTCAACAGCTTCTTAGTTGAGAAAAAAGGAAAAGAACTTTTCGTCACTTCCAAGGGAAAACAGCTTCTCGAGCTTGTGCCGGAAGACTTGAAATCGCCTGCCCTCACAGCGGAGTGGGAACAAAAGCTTACACAAATCGCCAAAGGCAAGCTTGCAAAGCAGGCCTTCGTCCAGGAGATGAGGGGCTATGCAAAAGCGGTTGTCCAGGAAGTGAAAAACAGCAGCAAAACCTTTAAGCACGATAACCTCGTCGGCAAAAAATGCCCTGAGTGCGGCAAGCTTCTTCTTGAAGTGAACGGCAAAAAAGGGAAAATGCACGTGTGTCAGGACAGGGAGTGCGGCTACAGAAAAGGTATCGCGCGCACAACCAATGCCAGATGCCCAGTATGCCATAAAAAGCTCGAGCTTCGCGGCGAGGGAGACGGGCAGTTCTTCCTGTGCAAATGCGGCCACCGCGAAAAGCTCTCCTCCTTTACGGAACGCAAAAAGAAAACCCAGAACACAAAAGTGTCCAAAAAAGAAGTCGCAAACTACATGAAAAAACAGAATGATGAATTATCAAACCCCGCTCTGGCAGATGCCCTGTCCAAGCTGAAGTTTGACTGACATGCAGCAGTCCCGGAAATCCGGGGCTGCTTTTTATGAGCGGGGAAGGGGTGTGAGCGGTGGTTTGCTTACCCTCGGAAACCGAAAAACGATAAGCGAGGGTAAGCAAAAGCGAGAATCGTACCCTGGCAAACCGTAAAACGATCTGGGAGGGTAAGCAAATGCCTGAATCGTACCCTGGCAAACCGTAAAACGATATGGGAGGGTAAACAAATGCTAGAATCATACCCTGCAAAACTGTAAAACGATCTGGGAGGGTAAGCAACCGGTGGAATTGTACCCTGCAAAACTGTAAAACGATATGAGAGGGTAAGTAAATGCCTTACGGGGTATGCTGAATTACCCAACTTTTGGAATCCGCCAATGCTCTTTCAGTTTTAAAAATACCCCTTCCCAAACTAGATAAAAAGTCTGAGAGTTTGAACATATTACAGAGTTTACCCCTTCTGCGGCAAGGGTAAAAAGAGGTTTGATGCTCTCTTTACTTATTTATCCTTAAAAAGAAAAATTTTTAATAAAAACACTTTCAATTCCATTAAAAGAAAGGACTGGAATAAATATGACTAAAGTATGATGAAAATGTGACATTTGTTTGAACGACTGATGAAATGTTCGTGACATTTGATGAAGGGTACTCACATGATGAAGCCTGCTCTGCTAGCATATAGAGGAAAAGAAAACGAAAACATCGTTTTTCTGCCATAATTTAAACGTGCTTTTTTTGCAAAAAGCATGCATAATAGTCATGCCATTAATTAGGAAGGAAGGTGAACCTGGTGTTCAAGCTGTTTAAACCGTTTTATGCGTTAGGTCTATTACTCTCTGTCTTTTTTCTGGGCGGATGCAGCAACTATGTGATCCTGGATCCGAAAGGACCTGTTGCAGCTGCACAAAGTGACCTTATTCTTTTGTCGATAGGTTTTATGCTTTTCATTATAGCTGTTGTGTTTGTTCTGTTTACCCTCATTGTCATTAAATACCGTGAGCGAAAAGACAACCTTGAATATGAGCCGCCTGAAATGGAAGGCAGCAAATTCTTAGAGATTGTCTGGACAGTTATTCCGATTCTGATCGTAATTGCTCTGTCTGTTCCGACCGTTCAAACTATTTATGCACTTGAAGAGCCGCCTGAATCATCTAGAGATAAGGAGCCTCTGGTTATACATGCAACATCGGTTGACTGGAAATGGATTTTCTCTTATGAAGAAGAGGGAATTGAGACTGTTAACTACTTAAACATTCCTGAAGACCGTGCTGTCCTGTTCAAGCTTACTTCTGCTGATACAATGACAGCTTTCTGGATTCCGCAGCTTGGAGGACAGAAATATGCGATGTCCGGCATGCAGACTAAGCTATACCTGCAGGCAGATGAGCCTGGAACGTATGCAGGACGCAACGCGAACTTTACGGGTAAAGGCTTTGAAAGACATACATTCGATGTAGAAGCCATGCCTGAAGAAGAGTTTGAGAAATGGGCTGAAGAAACAAAAGGTTCTGCACCTGAGCTTACGCAGGATCAGTATGATCAGCTTATGATTCCTGGAACAACTGGAGAAATGACATTCTCCAACACTCACCTTGAGTGGGTGGACCATTCAACAGACTCTGAATATGCAGTGAGAGTCCGCGAACAGTCCGGTTATGAGCTTCACAAGCACGATGAAGTTGAGCACTTGGAGAAAATCGATCCAAATAAAGAAATGAACATTGATCATACTCAAAAATCAGAAGGTCACACAGGACATGGTTCAGAACATTCTGAACATGAGGGTGCAGATCATTCTGAGCATCAGTCAGACGAAAAGACTGAAGAAGAACATTCTCACTGAGAAGGGAGGAAACATCAACTATGAAATGGGATGAATTTATTGTAATGGGCGACCCGCTTATACTCGGCGCCCAAATCTCAATACTGCTTACATCCATCGCCATTGTGGCAGGCCTTACCTACTTTAAAAAGTGGAAATGGCTCTGGACAGACTGGATTACGACTGTCGACCATAAGAAGCTTGGAATAATGTATATCATTGCTGCCATTCTGATGCTGTTCCGCGGGGGAGTAGATGCTCTCTTAATGCGCGCCCAGCTGACATTGCCAGATTCAGAGTTTCTGAATTCGCAGCATTACAATGAAATCTTCACGACTCACGGAACGATCATGATTATCTTCATGGCGATGCCGTTTTTGATTGGTCTAATGAACGTTGTTGTTCCTCTGCAAATTGGAGCGCGCGACGTTGCTTATCCGTATCTTAACTCATTAAGTTTCTGGACATTCTTTGTCGGTGCGATGCTGTTTAACATTTCATTTGTTATCGGCGGATCACCTGATGCAGGCTGGACGAGCTACACGCCTCTCGCAGGCAACGAGGCAAGTCCCGGACCTGGACAGAACTACTACCTTCTTGGCCTTCAGGTTGCCGGTATCGGTACACTCCTGACAGGTATTAACTTCATGGTCACGATCTTGAAGATGCGTGCGCCTGGTATGACGCTTATGCGCATGCCGATGTTCACTTGGACATCTTTAATCACTTGTTTGATTATCGTGTTCGCTTTCCCTGTACTGACAGTTGCGCTTGCGCTGATGTCATTTGACAGGCTGTTCGGAACAGCTTTCTTCACCCTTGAAAATGGCGGTATGCCAATGCTTTGGGCGAACTTGTTCTGGATTTGGGGCCATCCTGAGGTTTACATCGTTATCCTGCCTGCGTTCGGGATTTTCTCAGAAATCATCTCAACGTTTGCACGTAAAACATTGTTCGGCTACAAAGCGATGGTTGTCTCCATCGTTGCAATCTCTGGTCTAAGTTTCGTCGTTTGGGTTCACCATTTCTTCACGATGGGTTCAGGAGCACTTGTTAACTCGTTCTTCTCCATCACAACAATGGCGATCGCCATACCGACGGGTGTTAAAATATTCAACTGGCTCTTCACGCTTTACAAAGGAAGAATCAGATTTACTGTACCAATGCTCTGGTCACTTGCGTTTATTCCTAACTTCGTCATCGGCGGGGTAACAGGGGTTATGCTTGCGATGGCAGCAGCAGACTATCAGTACCACAATACGTACTTCCTGATTGCTCACTTCCATTACGTATTGATCGCCGGAACCGTGTTCGCATGTTTCGCAGGTCTGATTTTCTGGTATCCGAAGATGTTCGGACACAAACTAAACGAAAAAATCGGGAAAGTCAGCTTCTGGCTGTTCACAATCGGTTTTAACATCTGTTTCTTCCCAATGTACTTCCTTGGACTCGCCGGCATGCCACGCCGTATTTCAACGTATGGCGCTGCAGACGGATGGACGGGGCTTAACGTGGTAGCATCCATTGGTGCAATTGGAATGGCCCTTGGATTCGTTGTTCTTGTATACAACATCTACTACAGCTTCCGCTACTCTCCACGCGAGCAAACTGGAGATGCTTGGGACGGACGTACGCTTGAATGGTCTACAACTACAATGATTCCGCCTCACTACAACTTTGCGGTTACACCTGAGGTAAAGGGTCTTGATGCATTCTGGCAAATGAAAATGGAAGAAAAAGAAACAGGCAAGAAAAAAGAAGTTGAGTACAAGCCGATTCACATGCCTAACTACTCAGGCAGACCGTTCATCATGTCCATGTTCTTTGGAATCAGCGGTTTCGCTCTTGTCTTTGAATGGTGGATTCCTGCCATTGCCGGTTTAATCGGAATCTTTGCCTGCATGATCCTTCGCTCGTTTGAAGAAGATCATGGCTACTATGTAAGTGTTGAAGAAATTAAAGAAACAGAACAAAAAATATCTGTGTAAAGGAGGCGTGAATGATGGAACATGCACATCATCATGAAGAACATGATCCGAATGTGCCTCTTGAATATCAATCTGAAATAGGAAGGTTGAATATTCTTGGCTTCTGGATCTTCCTTGGTGCTGAAATTGCCCTGTTTGCAACGCTGTTTGCGACTTACTTCGTTCTTGCGCCGATGACAGCAGACGGCCCGCTGCCGACTGATCTGTTTAAGATTGAAGGCGTCTTGATCATGACGTTCCTGTTGCTTACAAGCAGTTTCACATGTGGCCTTGCAATTCACGAGTTGCGCCGCCACAACCAAAAAGGCGTCATCATGTGGACAATCATCACATTGGCCCTTGGACTTGGATTTGTCGGTTACGAAATATATGAGTTTGTAGAGTATGTTCACCATGGTGCTACATTGCAGTCAAGTGCAATGTGGTCAGCATTCTTTGTTCTTGCAGGAACCCATGGACTTCACGTCACCATCGGGATATTCTGGATCAGTTTCATCTTGATGCAAGTAAAGAAAAGAGGATTAACTCCTCAAACGTCAGCCAAGCTGTTCATCTCAAGTCTTTACTGGCATTTCCTTGATGTTGTCTGGATTTTCATCTTTTCGGGAGTATACCTGCTCCTTATGATGGGAGGATTAAGTCCGCATGGCCACTAATCAGCAAAAAACAGCAGGGGATCATAACCACTTTCCGTGGAGTCACGTGATTGGGTTTATCTCCTCGATTGTACTGACAATCGTCGCACTTTGGATTGGATTATATACTGACTTTTCATTATCTATTAAAATAGCTGTTGTTTTCACTCTCGCATTCCTTCAAGCTGGCATTCAGCTCTTCATGTTCATGCACATGACGGAATCAGAAAGCGGAAACGTACAGGTTGTCAATACAGCATTCGCGATCTTTGTTGCCGTTGTAACAGTTCTTGGATCTGTATGGGTAATGAACGATCATTAATAAACAGAAAAAATCCCGGACTTTGGTGTCCGGGATTTTTTATTTGATGATATCCAAATTGCTTTTAGGATCGGCTTTGCGCTTTAAGATCGGCTTAGCGTAAATCAAGTAGGCTGCAACATGGGCGAACACCAGGTTAACCAGGAAGAGGGAACCCCCGATAATGTGAAGCGGCATGGCAAGCTCCATTGTGGCAAACATTCCGAAGTAAACCCACAGCATTAAGATGAACGGTATATGAAGGAGCGCCAGGCTTTTTCGCTGATCCCACAAGAAGAGCGGCGTAGCACTTACAATGAGCAAATAGACGAAGAATACATCCATGTTTAACAACTCCCGTTTTAGATTATTGTCAACGCTTACATATTTGAAAATGTGACAAACAAGAAAATACTTTGTGAACGTTTTGTTACAATTAGTATATCACATCAGGGTTAAAATTCCAGTGTTTCTAACTATTTCTTTTAATTAAATTTTCAAAAATTAAAGATCTTACTCTTATTCTATTTTGGACGGCCCGCATAAGAACCTGTTCTTTGTCCATGCCAGTAACTGACAGGGTATTTTAAATTGACAGATAATTGATGGATATAGTAGGATTAGGCTAATTTAAGTGCATCAGGATGGGGGATATGTGTAATGAGCAAAGTGTATATTATTCATGAAAATACAGAGTGGACAGATCATTTGACGAAAAGACTTAACGAACTGAATGTTCCATATGAGGAATGGCACCTCGATCAGGGGCTTGTGAACCTGTCTGAAGCACCGCCTGAAGGGATCTTCTATAATCGTATGAGCGCCTCTTCACACACAAGAGGGCACAGGTATGCACCGGAACTTGCAGCTTCTGTTCTGTACTGGCTTGAGCGTCATGGCCGCAAAGTCTATAACGGCAGCCGGGCTATCCAGCTTGAAGTAAGCAAGGTTGCACAGTATATGACCTTAAATGAACACGGCATTAAAACGCCAAAAACAACAGCTGCCGTTGGGAAAGAGGCTGTCTTAGACGCAGCGGCCCAACTTGAGGGAAAACCTTTCATTACGAAGCATAACCGGGCAGGCAAAGGTCTTGGTGTTCAGCTTTTCCATTCCATTGAAGGACTAAAGCAGTATGTAAATGGCCCGGATTTCGAGGAGCCGGTTGATGGCATTACTCTTATACAGGAATACATTCAGGCGCCTGATCCGTATATTACCCGCTGTGAATTTGTAAACGGCAAATTCCTGTATGCTGTGCGTGTAGACACGTCAGAAGGCTTTGAGCTTTGCCCGGCGGACGCCTGCCAGATTGGAGATCTTTTCTGCCCGGTCGGAGAGGAAGCGCCTGCCAAACCAAAGTTCCAGATTGTTGATGACGTGAATGAAGAAATCATATCTAAATATGAATCGATGCTGAAAGCAAATAACGTTAAAGTGGCAGGCATTGAATTCATCCGCGATGCAGACGGCGAGATCTACACGTATGATATTAATACCAACACAAATTACAATGGAGACGCAGAGGCAGAGGCCGGCAGATACGGCATGCTTGAAATTGCGAAGGTGCTGAAGGCGGAGCTTGAGAAAATGGCGCTGACTGTATAAGATGGCTGATAAACAGCAAAAGACCGTCTGGAGATCCCAGACGGTCTTTTAACGTTTTTAAAATAAAATATGAGCAATACCCACAATCACCGGCAATGTAATCAGTGTTCGAAGCAGGAAGATAATCACGAGATCCTTGAAGGAAACCGGAATTTTAGATCCGAGCAGCAGCCCGCCCACTTCCGACATATAGATAAGCTGTGTGACAGATACACAGGCAATAATGAAACGAGTCATCTCACTAGTGATATCGGCAGCAAGAACAGTTGGAAGGAACATGTCGGCAAATCCGACAACAAGTGTTTTGGATGCTTCCTGTGCTTCAGGGATCTGCATCAGTTCGAGCAGCGGGATAAACGGCATGCCAAGCCAGTCAAAAACAGGCGTATATTCAGCAACGACCAGCGCAACGGTGCCAAGAGCCATAACAATCGGTGCTACACCCATCCACATATCCAGAATGTTTTTTGCCCCGTCCTGGAAAAAAGAAGCTGTACTTGTGTTTTTTTCAGCCCTTTTCAAAGCTTGTTTATAGCCCCAGCTGAATGGCGTATAGCCCTCAGGCACCGCTTCTGAAATTTGCTCCTCCTGTCCGTGGTAATACGTATCTGCTTTTAAAGAAAGCGGAGGTATTCTCGGAAGTACAAGAGCGGCAATCACGCCTGCTAAAGTTACAGTCAAATAAAAGGGCACAAACAGATGGCCAAGGTTAACCTGCGAAATGACGACAAGGCTGAATGTAATGGAAACAACTGAAAAGCTCGTCCCGATGACAGCGGCTTCCCGCTTTGTGTAAAAGCCTTCTTCATACTGCTTGCTTGTCAGCAGAACGCCGATGGTTCCGTCTCCAAGCCAGGAAGCAACACAATCGACAGAAGATCTGCCGGGAAGCTTAAAAACAGGTCTCATAAATTTAGCGAGCAATGAACCGAAAAGTTCAAGCAGCCCGAAGTTTAACAGCAAAGGCAGAAGCAACCCTGCAAAAAAGAAAACGGAAAACAAAATCGGAAGCAGATCATTCAGCAGAAGGCCTCCGGTATTTTCAGACCAGATCCATTCCGGGCCTGCCTTAAAGAGCGTAAGCACGGCGAAAATGGCGCCAAGTACGCGTGCAATCACCCAGATAACCGGGACATCAAACAAGGCTGTAAAGAACGGGCTCTTTGCAACAAAGTCCGGTTTCATCCATTTGGCTGCAAGTGTCCCAATAAGTGTAAGAATGATGATGACGGTCATAATGGCCGGAAGCGAAGGGCCAAGCGCCTTCTGCAGCATGCCAGAGAAAATGGCTATTGGAATGGTTACTTCGCCTTTATAGCTGATCGGTACCATAAATAAAAGAATTCCCAACAGGGAAGGAAGAATGAATTTAAGGTTGTTTTTTGTCTGTGAAGTCAATTTGGATGCTCCTTACGTAAAAGTACATATTTATGTAACCTGTGTTATTTTAATGCAAACAGGCAGAAAAGCCAATGCCTTTCAGCAAATTTCCTGTATTTTCTCCTTTTTTTACCCTTTAAAAGTACTCATTAAGCCTAATATCTGCAAAAAAGGTGAAACTTAGGTAAGATAAGAAAAACGAACAAAAAGGAGAGGGATACAATGAACCAGACCATTGAAACCCTGCTGTCACACAGGTCAATCAGAAAATTTGAAGACAGAGCGTTAAGCCGCGAACAGATCCGGATGATTGTTGAAAGCGCTCAGGCTGCATCCACATCAAGCTTCATCCAGGCTTATTCTATTATTGGGGTCAAAAATCCGGAAATGAAGAAAAAGCTTGCAGAGCTTGCGGGCAATCAGCCATATGTGGAAGAGAACGGACATTTCTTTGTCTTTTGCGCGGATTTACACCGGCATGATGTGCTTGCTGAAATGGAAGGCGTCACTATTGACGAATCCCTTGAAAGTACAGAAAAGTTCATGGTCGCTGTCATTGATGCCGCTCTTGCAGCTCAAAATGCCGTCATCGCTGCTGAGTCGATGGGGCTTGGAGCCGTCTACATCGGAGGCTTGAGAAACAGCCTCAGGGAAGTGTCGGAGCTCCTCAAAACCCCTGAAAGAGTGATGCCGCTATTTGGAGTCGCTGTGGGATATCCGGCTCAAAATCCGGACAAAAAACCGAGAATTCACTTTGAGCATGTTTATCATGAAGATGTGTATGAAACGGATGAAGCTGTCTATAAAAAAGAGCTCAAAGAGTATAACGAGCTTATTTCGGAGTATTACCGCGAGCGGACTTCGGGCAAGCGCAGCGATACATGGACAGGTCAAATGGCTTCCATGCTTTCCAAGCCGACGAGAATGTACATGAAAGAGTTTACGGAAACAAAAGGGTTTAATAAAAGATAAGCCGGGAAAACTTACTGCGAATGACACTTTTAAAAGGAGCGGTAAATATGGCAAAAAAAATTCTTACAGTCGTGACAACAGCAGATAAAATAACCGATGATCATAAAACAGGCCTTTGGCTTTCTGAATTTGCAGAGCCGTATGAAGAGTTTACTTCAAACGGATATGAAGTGACAGCGGCGAGTCCGAAAGGCGGGAACGTTCCGCTTGACCCGAACAGCTTAGAGGGCGTGAATGAGGATCAGTGGCAGGAAGCAAGACAGATTTTGAAGCAAACGGTCCATCTCGATGAAGTAAACGGCGAAGAGTATGACGGGATTTTCCTCCCTGGAGGCCATGGTACGATGTTTGATTTCCCGGATAACAAAAAACTGCAGGAGCTCCTGGTGCATTTTGCTGAATCTGATAAAGCAATCGGTGCCGTATGCCACGGACCTGCAGGACTTGTCGGACCCGTTCTTTCAAACGGAAAGCCTTTAGTAGAAGGAAAGCGGCTGACAGGATTTACAGACGAGGAAGAAGTAGACACAAAGCTCGATCAGTATATGCCCTTTTTGCTTGAATCAAAATTAGTTGATCTTGGAGCCGAATTTATCAGAGCACCGAAATTCACAGACCATACAGAAGTAGACGGCAAGCTTGTGACCGGACAAAATCCGCAGTCAAGCGTCAACACAGCGAAAGAATTTGTAAAAATACTATCGAAATAATCAAATCCGGCAGATTCCTGCCGGATTTTTATGTGTAAAAAAGGATCATTTTGCTGAAGATTGTTTCACGTGAAACGCAGAAAATGGAACTTAAAAACGAATTATAGTGGATGGTACGGAAAGGCTTAATAGATTGAATATTTGACGTTTTCAGATATACTTTAGAGAAACGACATAATATGCAATGTCAAATAAGGAGAGGTTACTTATGCAGTTTGATTATCTGTATCATCCATACCCGTCTGAAAGGCAAACGGTTTTTTCAAAAAAAGGCATGGTTGCCACTTCGCAGCCTCTTGCTGCACAGGCCGGGCTCGATATATTGAAAAAAGGAGGAAATGCCATTGACGCGGCTATTGCGACAGCGGCAGCACTCACGGTCCTTGAACCGACATCAAACGGGATTGGCGGAGATGCCTTCGCTCTTGTCTGGACGAATGGCAGTTTGTACGGGTTAAACGCAAGCGGTCCTGCGCCTTCTTCCCTCTCCATCAAAGCCGTTAAAGCAAAGGGACATACTGAAATGCCTGTCTATGGGGTGACCCCGATTACCGTTCCCGGTGCCCCGTCCGCCTGGGCGAAGCTGTCAAAGAGATTTGGAAGACTGCCCTTGCAGGAAGTGCTGGCACCTGCAATCAGCTATGCGGAAGAAGGATATCCGCTCACACCGATTCTCGGGAAATACTGGTCACTGGCTTATGAGAAATTCAAGCGTACCCTTTCCGGTCCCGAATTTGAAGCGTGGTTCGAGACGTTTGCACCTGATCACCGTGCTCCGAAAATTGGAGAAGTATGGCGCTCGCCTGGGCATGCTGCCACACTGAAGGAAATAGCCGAAACAGAAGGAGAAAGCTTTTACCGGGGAAATCTGGCGGATAAAATCAGTTCGTTTATTGGGGAGCAGGGCGGATACTTGTCAAAAGAGGATCTCGCTTCCTATGAAGCTGAGTGGGTAGATCCGATTTCCGTCCGCTACAAGGGCTATGATGTCTGGGAAATCCCGCCTAACGGACAGGGTCTTGTCGCGCTCCTTGGTTTAAATATTGTAAAAGGATTTGATATTCGCGAAAAAGACAGCCTTGAAACCTATCATAAACAAATAGAGGCCATGAAGCTTGCGTTTACAGATGGAAAAGCATACATAACCGACCCGAAAGAGATGAAAATCACGACAGAAGAACTGCTCAGTGATGCTTACGGAGAGCAGCGCCGAGCCGAGATCAAAGAGCATGCTGTGGAGCCTTCCGCCTATGAGCCTGTCAAAGGCGGAACCGTTTATTTGGCCGCTGCAGACGGAGAAGGAAACATGGTCTCGTTTATTCAGAGCAACTATATGGGATTCGGCTCAGGAGTGGTCATTCCGGGGACCGGCATTTCAATGCAGAACCGCGGGCATGATTTTTCCCTTGATGAAACACACCCAAATGCCCTGAAGCCGGGTAAAAAGACGTATCATACGATTATTCCAGGGTTTTTGACGAAAGGGAATGACGCGGTTGGTCCCTTTGGTGTAATGGGGGGCTATATGCAGCCGCAGGGGCATATGCAGGTTGTCATGAATACAATCGACTTTGGTCTTCATCCGCAGGCTGCACTTGATGCACCGCGCTGGCAGTGGATGGAGGGGAAAAAGGTGCTTGTAGAGCCGCATTTTCCTTCCCATCTTGCGCAGGCTCTCACGAGAAAAGGCCACCAAATCCAGGTTGCTGTTGATAAAGGAGCTTTTGGGCGCGGACAGATTATATGGAGAGATCCTGAAACGGGCGTGCTGTCCGGCGGAACAGAATCCAGAGCAGACGGGGTCGTTGCATCGTGGTAAAAGAGACGCCGCTGATCCTGCAGCGGAATTTATTTATCGCCTTCTTCAGGTCCGGCATGCTCGGATTTGGCGGAGGCCCATCCACAATTCCGCTTGTTCACAAGGAAGTGGTCAGTACATTTAAATGGATGGATGACGACGAGTTTTCAGATGTTCTGGCCCTCGGCAACACACTTCCCGGACCGATTGCCACGAAAATGGCCGGTTATATCGGGTACCGTGTCGGAGGGGTGGCCGGCATGCTGAATGCGGTCCTTGCCACAGCCCTGCCGACAGTTATATTGATGATACTCCTGCTTTCAACACTGAACGCCTATAAAGAAGAGGCGTGGGTGAGGGGAATGTCGCAGGCCGTTTTGCCGGTTGTAGCTGTGATGCTCCTGACACTTACTTGGGACTTTTCAAAAAAATCCTCCCAGTCATTCGGGATGTTTAAGACCATTCTGCTTATGGGGTCAGCTTTGATCCTCATGGAATTTCTTCATATTCATCCAGGTATCATTATCGGTGCGCTTCTTCTTTGGGCGGTTTTATATAAACCCCGGCGGAAATCGGATCAAAAGGGGATGCCATCATGATTTATGTTCACATCTTTCTTGCCTTCTTCCTGCCCGGCATCCTCGGATACGGCGGGGGCCCTGCTTCCATTCCGTTAATAGAAAAGGAAGTGGTCGACCGCTACGAATGGCAATCGGTGAATGAATTCAGTGAAACACTGGCGATCGGCAATGCGCTGCCCGGTCCCATTGCCACAAAAATGGCCGGCCTGATCGGTTATCAGCAGGGAGGATGGCTTGGTGCAGCAGTCGGGCTGTTTGCCACCATTGCCCCTTCGCTGATTCTTATGCTGTTCCTTTTAAACATCCTGATGAAATACAAAGAATCTCCTCAGGTAAAGCGTCTTTCAGCGGTTGTCAGACCTGTCATCGCCGTCATGCTTGGAGTGATGACGTATCAGTTTTTGGATAACTCTGCGAAAGGATCTGGCATTTGGCATACGCTTTTTCTGTTTATCATCAGCCTGCTGCTTTTGGAAAAATGGAAGGTGCATCCTGCTTACGTGATTGCAGGTGCGCTTGTGTACGGAGGGGTATTCCTGTCATAGGAGCCCCTTTTTTTGTGCCTTTTTGGATTTTGAGAGATGTGCACAAACAGCTCTGATTTGCATCAATTTTAAATCATTCACAATAGTAATTTAGGTTATCAACACCCCTGTGAATAAAGTTTGGGACTCTATATATATAGTGGCGAACAGTTGTACCCACACAAAATGTGGATAGAAATTGTGGATATGTTGATAACTTCTGTTGATAACTTGTGTCGAAGTGTGGAAGATCGTGTGAATATCTTATAATTTGACAAATATTTTAAAAACGTTTACAAGATATTTACACAGAATGATGAAATTTGAGATTTTTCGTCATTTTTGTCATGATAAAGAGACTATTAGCAGGAGAGGGTCGTGTCACGTGAGAATCTACAAAGTTTTGAACAATAATGCTGCTGTCGTCCGGGACGGGGACCAGGAGAAAATTGTCATGGGACCGGGAATAGCTTTTCAAAAAAAGAAAAATGACATCATTCCAAAAAGCAAAGTGGAGAAGATCTTTGTGATGAAGGAAGAAAATGAAAAGTTCCAGCAGCTGCTGCAGATGGTTCCGGAAGAGCACATCGAGCTTGCCGAAGAGATTATCAGCTACGCAGAAGGCCGATTGATGTCTCCGCTGAGCAATCATATCCACATTGCCCTGACGGACCACTTATCATTTGCAGTCGAACGGATTCAAAATGGCTATGCCATTCAGAATAAGCTGCTGAGCGAAATTAAAGTGCTGTATAGAAATGAATTTGAAATCGGACAGTGGGCGATTAAACGGGCAGAAGAAAAGCTTGGAATCTCCCTCCCTGAGGATGAAGCGGGCCACATAGCACTCCACATTCATACAGCCAAACTGGACGCTGCAGACATGAAAGTGACAATCAGGCATACGGCCATTATCCAGGAATCAATTGATATGATTGAACGCCACTTTGGTGTGAGCTTGAGCAAGGATTCCATATCTTATCAGCGCCTGCTGACGCATTTGAGATTTGCTTTAAACCGGCTTGAGCAGAACGAAGATTTCCACGTGATGGACCGGGAGATGCTGCAGATGATTCAGAAAACCTACAGCTTCGCCTATGCATGTTCTGAGAAAATAGCGGACTATTTGAAAAAGGAATACGGCATGCAGTTTCCAGAATCTGAAATGGGATATATTACTCTCCATATTCAGAGGCTGAGCGAATAGTTTTTTCTTGACCGGAGCGTTTTCATCCCCTACAATGAAAGCGTATTACTTAACTTCATATCCGGGATTGTGACTGGTTATGCAGGCAAGACCTAAAATTTGTAAAGAGATCATTGGAGACACTCTGTCTATGATACCTTTATAAGTTTTAGGTCTTTTTCTATTTAAAAAAGGAGGAGAAAGGTATGAATTATAAAGATACTGCTGAAAAGTTGGTTCCGCTCCTTGGCGGGAAAGACAATATTATCAGTGCAACACACTGTGCGACACGTCTTCGTCTGGTCCTGCAGGATGACAGCAAGGCTGATAAAGGGGAAATTGAAGAGCTTGAAGGAGTAAAAGGAGCATTTGCAAGCTCCGGACAATTTCAGATTATCTTTGGAACAGGCAATGTCAACAAGGTGTACGAACAGCTTCAGCCGCATTTAGGCGTTCAGGAAACAGAGAATGTCTCGCATTCCGATGCTGTTAAACAGAAGATGAATCCTTTTGCCCGGTTTGCCAAAACCCTTTCAAATATCTTCGTGCCGATTATTCCGGCGATTGTCGCAAGCGGTCTGTTAATGGGGCTTCTTGGCATGATGAAAGCGTTCGAATGGGTGAGCGCTGACAGTGCCTTCATTGTGCTTCTTGATATGTTCTCGAGTGCAGCCTTCATCATTCTGCCAATCCTGATCGGTGTAAGTGCTTCAAAAGAGTTTGGGGCAAATCCGTACCTTGGGGCCGTAATCGGCGGGATTTTGACTCACCCGTCACTATTAAATCCGTGGGGACTTGCAGAAGCTAAACCAGATTACTTGAATTTTGCAGGCATGGACATTGCGATGCTCGGGTACCAGGGAACTGTTATTCCTATCCTGCTGGCTGTTTACGTGATGAGCAAAATTGAAAAAGGACTGCGAAAAGTGGTGCCAAACTCAATTGATTTGCTTATCACTCCGTTCCTTACCATCATTTCGACAGGTTTTATCGCACTGATTGCCATCGGCCCTCTTGGACGCGGGCTGGGGTCAGGGATTACAGCAGCTCTCACATATGTGTATGACACGGCAGGCTTCCTTGCCGGACTGATTTTTGGCGGAACGTATTCTCTCATTGTTTTAACGGGCGTTCATCACAGCTTCCATGCTATAGAAGCAGGTTTGCTTGCTGACCTCGGCAAAAACTACCTGCTCCCGATCTGGTCGATGGCGAACGTAGCGCAGGGAGGAGCGGGTCTTGCTGTTTTCTTCATGACGAAGAGAGCGAAAACGAAAGAAATTGCCCTTCCAGGTGCCTTTTCTTCCTTCCTTGGCATTACAGAGCCTGTTATATTCGGGGTGAATCTGCGCTACCGCAATCCATTCATCGGGGGAATGATCGGCGGAGCACTTGGCGGTGCTTATGTTGTTTTCACGAATGTGGCAGCAAATGCTTACGGACTCACAGGAATCCCGATGATTGCCATTGTGGCGCCGTTTGGAACGGCTGCCGTCGTGAACTACCTCATCGGTTTTGCCATTGCGGTTGCAGGTGCCTTTATTGCCACGATGCTTCTTGGCATAAAAGAGGAAGAGAAGAAGTAGGATTTTGGGTTTAAAAGAAGAATGAGTAAGGAAAAGAAAATCAGGCAGGGTCCGTAACCTTGCCTGTTTTTCCTTTCAAAACAGAAAGGTTTGAGTGCGATGAAAAAAGGAATAATCAGTCTTGGAGAAGCGCTGATTGATTTTATACCGGTTGATTCTGAAAACCTTGTGTATCAGAAAAGCCCAGGAGGTGCTCCGGCAAATGTAGCAGTCGGACTTGCAAGACTGGGTGCGCCTTCCTCTTTCCTCGGCAAAGTCGGGGATGATGTGCTTGGAACTTTTTTAAAGGAAACGCTTCAGTCATTGGGTGTGAATACAGACCATATGTTTCTGACAAAAGAAGCGAAAACGGGGGCTGTCTTCATTACGCTCGCAGAAGGTGGCGAGCGGTCCTTCGATTTCTACATTGATCCGAGCGCAGACCGGTTTTTGCATGAAGAGAATTTAGATGTGTCCCTGTTTGCTGAAAGCAAAATTCTTCACTACGGATCGATTTCGATGATAAGCGGGCCTTCAAAAAGTGCGACAGTCAAGGCGGTCGAACTTGCACGGGAGAACGGAATGATTGTTTCCTACGATCCCAATCTGAGGCTCAGCCTGTGGGAAAACGGAGAGACAGCCAAAGAAACGATTTTATCTATGTTCGGCAAGGCGGATCTGATCAAAATATCAGAGGAAGAACTTGAATTTTTGACAGGTGAATCTGACATTGAAAAAGGTGTAGAGAAACTGGCTGCTTATAACATTCCGCTGCTGTTTATCACTATGGGAAGCGAAGGCAGCTATGCATTTACAAAGAATGGGGCAGTCAAAATCGACGCGATGAGGGTGAATGCAGTCGATACGACAGGTGCAGGAGACGCCTTCGTATCGGGCATCCTTTATCAGCTGCACGAGCTTGAAACGCATCCGGGTGAGCTGGCTGCGGATGAACTGAAGCGAATCGGCCGATTTGCCAGTGTATCGGGCGGCCTTGCTGCATCTGTAAAAGGTGCTATGACCGCTTTGCCGACTCTTGGCGAAGTGGAAAACATTCTGAAAAAGAGATAAGGAGCTGAAGCGATATGACAAAGCGGGACGCTGAACTGAAAGAAGCCGCCTATTTGGAAGCGGAAATGAATAGAGAAATGGTTGAAAGCGATCCGTATCGCCTTAAGCACCACATTATGCCGCCGGTCGGTCTGCTGAATGATCCGAACGGCTTCATACAGTGGAAGGGTGTCTATCATCTTTTTTATCAGTGGATGCCGTTTAAGACAGGGCATGGTGCTAAATTCTGGGGACATTACACATCTCAGGATCTTGTGAACTGGAAGCACGAACCGATTGCACTCGCTCCGAGTGAATGGTATGAAAAGAACGGCTGCTATTCAGGCAGTGCAGTGGACGCTTTCGATAAAATGCATCTTTTTTATACAGGAAATGTAAAGGATGAGAACGGGGAGCGAGAGACCTATCAATGCCTGGCCGTATCTGAGGATGGTCTTCATTTTGAGAAAAAAGGCGTTGTAGCTGAGCTTCCTGAAGGCTATACCGCTCATTTCCGCGATCCAAAAGTGTGGGAGCATGATGGAAAGTGGTACATGGTTGTCGGTGCCCAGACAACTGAACTCAAAGGCCGTACAGCCATCTTCTCTTCTGAGGATCTTATGAAGTGGACCTATTTAGGCGACGTGGCGGGTTCTCATACAGAGCAGCTGGGTGAATTCGGCTATATGTGGGAATGCCCCGACCTGTTTCATCTTGACGGCAAAGACATTCTCATCGTCTCGCCTCAAGGCCTTAAGCCGCAGGGAATGCTGTATCAGAATGTTTACCAGTCCGGCTACTTCTCCGGGGAAATGGATTATGAATCGGCAAAACTGACGCACGGTGACTTCGCCGAGCTTGACAGAGGCTTTGACTTCTATGCACCGCAAACAACAGAAGACGAGAAAGGCAGACGCCTGCTGTTCGCCTGGATGAGCGTGCCGGATCAAGCGGAAGACAAACATCCAACCATCCCGCATAAGTGGATACACAACATGACATTTCCGAGGAAATTGTCGATGCGTGGAGAGAAACTTGTTCAGCAGCCGGTCGAAGAGCTGGAGGCATTGAGGAAAACAGAAGAGTCAGTGCCTGGCATCAGGCTGCAGGCGGGAGAGAAGCACCAGACGGCTGGAACTGTTTTTGAACTGAAGCTTGAGAACCTGGAAGTCAGATCCGGCCTTTCCGTTTCCATTAAGAACAATGCGACTCTTCACTATTCCAGTGAGGAGAAAGTCTTTACGCTGACCCGCACAAGCTATGCTGACGGACAGCCGGAATCAAGACAGTGCCGGCTGGAGCACCTATCTAACATTCATGTATTTGTTGACACCTCATCCATTGAAGTCTTTATCAATGACGGAGAAGAAGTGTTCACAGCAAGATTTTTCCCGGAACCGGATGAAAAAAGCATCGTGGTCTCTGCAGAGGGAGAGGCGGCTTTTGATTTGAAGAAGTGGGAGCTGTGATGAACTCGGGTGACAGGTTTTTGATGGAATTGGAGCCCTGTAATCAGGTGCGGCTGGGTTATGGGGCAGCAAAAAAGGAAAATGGTGCCCTGTAAAGTGGCGCAGCTGAAATATGGGGCAGCAAAAAGTAAAAATGGTGCCCTATAAAGTGGCACAGCTGAAATATGGGGCAGCAAAAAGTAAAAATGGTTCCCTATAATTTGTGCGGCTGAAATATGGAGTAGCAAAAGGTGAAAATGGTGCCCTATAAAGTGATGCAGCTGAAATATGGTGCACCAAAAAGTAAAAATGGAACCCTATAATAAAGCACGGCTGAGATAAAGGGCATAACAAAGTCGCGCTGGCGGCACAGAGGACAGCACAACGTCCAAAACAAAATCACCCGGCATCCGCCGGGTGATTTTTTCATAAATTACTTATCTCCATGCAAACGCAATGCAGCATGATTTGTCGGTCCTACGTATTCATTCAGAGGGAAGGAATGACGGATGGCTGCCGTGATGAACTCTTTTGCTGTGTAGATGGCTTCTTTAACGGAAGCTCCTTTTGCAAGTTCAGCCGCAATCGCTGCCGAGTATGTGCAGCCTGCTCCGTGCGTGTAAGATGTGTCAATGCGCTCGCCTTCAAGAATCTGAAATTCTTTTCCGTCGTAGAGCACGTCCACTGCTTTTTCATGATCCAGTTTGCCGCCGCCTTTTACAAGGACGAATTTCGGGCCCAGGTCAAAAATCTTTACAGCTGCTTCTTTCATTTGATCAACAGTTGTAATTGTACCAATTCCGCTCAGTTGTCC
Organism: Metabacillus indicus LMG 22858; assembly: GCF_000708755.2. GTDB lineage: Bacteria > Bacillota > Bacilli > Bacillales > Bacillaceae > Bacillus_P > Bacillus_P indicus. Next base: position 229,405 of record NZ_JGVU02000005.1, read on the forward strand.
TGCTTCAAATAAATTTGGCGTGACGACTGTCGCAAGCGGAGTCAGAATCTCTCTGAGGGCATCCGCCAGGTCAGGATAAAGCACTTCGTCTGCTCCTTTGCAGACCATAACAGGATCCACAACAACATTTTGCACATCGTATTTCTTTATCGTATCGGCCGCAAGCTTGATAATATCAACTGTAGGGAGCATGCCGGTTTTCATGGCGTCAACGCCGATGCCTTCCACAATTGTGGCTGCCTGAGCTTTAATGGTTTCAAGCTCCACAGGGAATACCTGGTGATGCCACTCGTTTGCAGGGTCCATCGCAACTACTACGGTCAACGCTGTCATTCCGTAAACGCCGCGCTCCTGAAAGGTTTTTAAATCTGCCTGAATGCCGGCACCGCCGCTGCTGTCTGATCCGGCGAACGTTAGGGCTTTTTTCATTGTCATAAGTATGTGTACCTCCATCCGGGTGATTAAGCGTATCTTCTCTCCTATTATAACAATTTCAAAAAAGGTTAGCCATGTTGGAGGAATGGCTGTAAGCGTGTCTGTCATTTCTCCATGCAAAAAGCCGGCGATTAGGACCCGCCGGCTTGAGCAGAACATGATACATCCATTTTTACATGAATGTCAGGGAAGTATATGCGGCCCTGCAGCTTGCTTTTGATGCATGAGAGAGGGTCTTCGGGGGCAGGCTCGGGTTTTGGTTCCGGTTTTGGCTCCGGCTTTGGAGCAGGCTTCGGTTTTGGCACAGGTTTCTCAGCCGGCGCCTTTTCATCATCTGCAGGAGGTGAATCTGCAGGCAGGGAATTTGGATAGTTGTTTGCTGCGGCGATTGCTTCAAAGGAGTGAGTGGAGTGCAGAATAATAACAGATGTGCCGGTTTGAACCTGGTCAAAGAGATAACGGATTTCTTCATTGTGCATGCGGATGCAGCCTGCACTGGCATAGGTTCCGATGGAGTTTGCGTTGTTATTGCCGTGAATGGCGTAAGTGGTGCCCTCCGTCCCAAGTGCCCTGAGGCCGAGCCACCTGTCGCCTAAAGGATTGCGGCTGTCTCCTCCTGGAATGTTCTCTTTGTAGTAAGGGCGGTTTTTGATCTTATTGACAATTGGAAAGGTCCCTTCCGGCGTAAAGGAATTGTCTCTGCCGGTAGCGACATGAAAGACGCGTATGAGCTTTCCATTGTCAAAAAAGGCCAGTTTATTGGTGCTTTTGTTGATGATGATAAGCTGCGGAATGCCGTCGGCTTTTGCCGGAATTGAAGCTTGAGAAAACAGGAAGAAAGCCGTGATGAACGCGAACAGCCATTTTTTCATTTCTCTCTAGTCCCCTTTTAAATGAATACAAGAAAAGATTACCAGACTGGATTTGAGGAATGTGTAGAATCTTCTTGTCGAATGCTGATAAAGGAAGTCTTTCTTTACCGTTCATTCTATTCGTGAGACGCAGTGGAGCGCATAATTGTTCCGTGAGAAATAAAAAATAGGCGTGCCTCGTCTGGACGAGACACGCCTCACATCTATATTGAGTAGGGGGAATATAGATTGCGTGATTACTGCTGGGCGATAATGACAACTTTGCCTTTATCGAGTTCTTCTTCCATGTGTGCTGCTTCATTTTCCGTCAGGCCAAGTGAGGCCATTTTAGAACGCAGCTCATCTCCGCGTGAACGGAATACGTTTTTCATAGACGAGAAGACGCCTTGTTCTGAAACGCCTACGCTTTCCGTATCTGTTCCCGATGTAAGATGCTTAGAACGGTTCGGGTCATGGGCGAATAGATAAATATCATCCTTTGTGAACCCTTCAACTTCAAGGTGATTGATTTTTTCGGTGGCTTGTACGCCGTTTTCAACAACGAATGTCTTCATAATCGATCTCTCCTTTTGTGCTGATGGTTTATATTTACCCCGTGTAATTATTTTTAAAACAAGCTTTATAAAAAGCTGTTTTTATGCTGAATCTAGATTTCAAATCGTACCCGTTCCCTTTCGCTCCAGTCACTTGCTTTCCGCGGGGAGCCCCGGGAGCCTCCTCGCTTCGCTTGCGGGGTCTCCCGTGTCCTCTTCATCCCGCAGGAGTCAAGTGCCTTCCGCTTCAGTCCACTGGTGTTTTAAGCTTATATTCAGGAAACAAGTACGAACGTATCCTGTATTATGAAGAATGCCATCAAATATCTAGGATATTGAAAGGCAAAATTGCGGTCGCGAATGTAGAAGAGGGTCATTTACACAGAAAGGTTTTCACTTTTGAAAAAAGTTTAACCAAATTAACCTACATTTTTTTGAGTGAAGAGCTAGTGTCGTTCCTGATAGCTCAGATTCGCCCTTCACACTGTTTTCCGCTCGCTGAAGAGAAAAGTCCAACTGCTTTTGTGCCTTCCGGGGCCCACACCCTCTTCATCCCTCAGGAGTCAAGTGCCTTCCGCTTCAATACACTGAGTTTGAATCTGTCCATAATAGCGGAAATTACAACAAAATAGCATGCCAAATCCTTCTGTCAATAAGCATCCCATGCCCGTTTATGGTTTAATGGATTAAAGAAACCAACAGAAATGAGGGGGATAAGCGTGCGAATTTCGATTGTTATTGTGACGTACAACCGGTTATATGCACTGGCGGATCTGCTGGAATCTATTGCCGGCCAGACACGGATGCCGGAAGAAATTATTATTGTGAATGATGGTGGAGAGTCAGTTGACTCCCTGAAGGAGTTTTATCATGAATTACCTATAAAGGTGGTTGATCTGAGAGAGAACTGCGGGCATGTTCATGCGAGGAATGCCGGGATTGAGGCTGCTTCCGGTGATGCCATCATGCTCAGTGATGACGATGATTATTTCACTCCCGGGCATATTGAGCGGATGGCCGGGGAGCTTTCAGACGGTGCTCAGTTTGTCTATTCAGATGTGGAAATTGTTACGTTTGAAGAAGAGAATCATGTCCGTCTGCCTGTAAGCAGGAGGCTGTTTGCCTATACATATGATCCGGATGAGATGAGGCGCTTTTCAACCTATGTGCCGTCGGGCAGTCTTTATTTAAAAAGCATTCACAGTGAGATTGGCTATTTTGATCCGGAGGTCCACAATTATTGGGACTGGGACTTTTTCCTGAGAGTGTCTGAAGCATTTTCCGTGAAGCGGGTTCCGGTGGCAAGCGTCATCTATGCCTTCTCTGCAGGCGGCAGCCATCAGTCTTTTTCCCTTAATAAAAAAAGACAGTCGTTTCTTGAAGTCCTTTGTGAAAAACACGGGCTTGGAAAGCTTCCGCAAAAAAACTTCTTTGTGCTCCTCGAAGAGCCGGAGCTGAAAAAGAGAGAGGCCGAAAGCCGGATTGTCTGGGACGGCAGGCCGATTCGGTCAAGACTGGTTTAACTCCTGCTATGCGGGAGTTTTTTATTTGTGTTGTTTGACTTTTTTGCACATCCAATATATTATATGTTTAAACATTTAAACAAACAAACAGAAGGAGACCTTTAAAAATGAAAACAGTATTGATTACAGGAGCATCAGACGGCATCGGAAAAGAACTTGCTTATAAATATGCGCAGGATGGATACCGCTTAGTCCTGGCTGCGCGCAGCGAGGAGAAATTACAGAAGCTTGCAGAAGAACTTAAGCCTGCACCTGTCATCGTGAAAAGAAAAGACTTAAGCGATATGAACCAGGTCCGGGAGCTATACGAAGAACTGAAGGCTGAAAGTGTATGTGTAGATGTGCTCGTAAACAACGCAGGCTTCGGCCTGTACGGAGAATTTCTCCGCACATCTGCTGATGAAGAGCTCAATATGATTGATCTCAATATTAAATCCATTACCCTGCTTGCCAAACTGTTCGCACCCGATATGGCTGAAAGAGGTTCCGGTCATATTCTCAATGTTGCTTCGACAGCGGCCTTTCAGCCGGGTCCGCTTATGGCTGTGTATTACGCCACAAAAGCATATGTGTTATCATTTAGTGAAGCCATAGAAAATGAACTTAAAGGGACAGGGGTCAGTGTTTCCGTACTTTGCCCCGGACCGACAAAAACCGGTTTCAGCGACCGTGCCAACCTCGGCCAGTCCAAGCTTTTCAAAAGCGGGGTCATGGATGTCAAAGAGGTGGCGGACGCGGCTTATAAAGGGCTGCACAAGAAGAAAACTGTTATTATCCCTGGACTAAAAAATAAAATGCTCGCAGCAGCCGTACGGTTTATGCCCCGCAAAACGGTAACAGGGGTTGTGAGAAAAACACAGGAACGTGCGTAAGAAAGGTGTGAAGTGAATGGGAGATCAGGCAATTGATACATTTCGATCTTGCATCCCATTATTCCATGCTCTCGGAGATCCCGCGAGACAGGATATAATTTTATTACTGGCAGAAACAGAGCGGCTGACCGTCAACGAAATTGCGGATCAGTCCAGACTTTCAAGACCGGCTATTTCCCACCATCTGAAAATCTTAAAAGATCAGGGACTGGTTGTCACTGAACAGCAAGGAACAAAGCGCTTCTATTCTTTAACACTTGAAGATTCAGTTTCCATGCTGAAAAAACTGATTTCATTAGTAGAAGAAACCTGCATGTGATTGGGGGAAACACAATTGAAACAGCTTCTTCACGACGGCTGGTGGCAGTGGCTTAAACCCGAATTTGAAAAATCCTATTATGCAAAATTGAGAGAATTCCTGAAAGAGGAATACGCATCTGAAACTGTCTACCCTCCCATGAATGATATTTTTCATGCTCTCGATGCAACATCCTACGAGAATGTGAAAGCCGTTATCCTCGGTCAGGACCCATACCACGGGCCGAACCAGGCACACGGGCTGAGTTTTTCTGTGCAAAAAGGAGTGAAGCAGCCTCCTTCACTGCGCAATATTTTTCTCGAACTGAAAGATGATCTCGGATGCGAGCCTCCGGATCACGGCTGCCTCGAAAAATGGGCAGACCAAGGTGTGCTCCTCTTGAATACGGTCCTCACCGTGCGGAAGGGACAGGCTGCCTCCCATAAAGGTCAGGGATGGGAGACCTTTACCGACCGGATCATTGAGCTCCTGAACGAACGGGAACAGCCGGTTGTGTTTATTCTATGGGGAAAGCATGCAGCGGCCAAAAAAGAGCTAATTGATGAAAACAGGCATGTCATCATTGAGTCGCCTCACCCAAGTCCTTTTTCTGCACGCAGAGGGTTCTTCGGAAGCAAACCGTTTTCAAAAACAAACGAAGCACTGCGGAAACTGGGACGGGATGAAATTGACTGGGAAATAGAATAAGAGTAAACGCCTTGGACCATCCGTTCCCAGGCGCTCTGCATGAAAAAAGGAGGTGCCTCTGCACCTCCTTTTTGTCAGCCATTAAATTCCGCCGGTTACGCGGTCGCGGTTTGTTACCATCAGAAGGATCTTACCCTCATCAAGCTTTTCTTCATATCGCTCAGCTTCTTCCTTGCTGAATCCGATCTCTTCAAGCTTTGTGCGGAGCTCGTCTCCTTTTTTGCTGAAAATGTTGCCTACTGCGCTGCCTAGACCCATTTCAGAAAGTCCGATTGTGTTGGCGTCCGCATTGCCTGCTACACGGTTGGTGCGCTCGTCATCGTGTGAAAGAATATAAATATCCTGCTTATCAATACCCTGATTTTTCAGCTCATTTACATCCTGCTTCAATACTTCATCATTTGTGTATTCTTTTACTGTCGGTTTCATATTCAATCACTCTCCTGTTTAGTAATACTAGTTATTTATCACCCGGGCTCGTGATGTAAACCTCTTTTTTACAGGCGGTGTGCAATAACTCCTGCTATAATAGGGGGCAAGGAAAAAGAAAAAGGCAGGATATCAGATGAACGTTCAGCAGATCAACTGTTTAAAATGTGCACATTACTACGTGACCTGGGATAGACAATTTCCCAACGGATGCAGGGCTTTCGGCTTTAAATCAGCTGCAAGGCCATCTGTTGAGGTAAAAAGATCTTCAGGTGAAAACTGCTTAAAATATACGCTCAAAAAATGATAATGGAGGAACGAAAATGGATATTCATATTTCAAAGCTGCTTGCAAAAATGGAAAAAGAGGTCCGCATGGCGATGAATGGGTCAAGCGAGTCAGAAGTAAGAGAGCGTCTGCTCGCTGTTAAGACTCTGTGCGATCTTGTCCTTGACGAAAAAAGCGGGGAATCTTCAGAACCGTTCAAGCCGAAGCTGCAGTCATCAAAGCCTTTAGAAATGGATGCTCTTCAGCTGCAGAAGATGATGGGCGCCTCATCCTTCAATAAGAAAAAAGAAGAGGTAGACAGCGGCGATTCCCTTTTTGATTTCTAATTATCCGTTGACGAATACGCTTCCTGCCTTTGCTTTGCAGGTGCGTTAAGGTAAGATGAAAGCAGATGTCAGATTTTAAAATCGGGGAGAAGATAATTGTGAAACTATTTTTAATACTTGCTGCTGCAAATGCTTTTTTATCAGTTGCACTCGGCGCATTCGGCGCACACGGGCTTGAAGGGAAAATTCCTGAGAGATACTTGAACATCTGGGAAAAAGCCGTCACCTATCAGATGTTTCACGCAGGCGGTCTGTTTGTCATCGCGTTTCTCATGGACAAGCTTCCGCAGGCAGGCATGCTGAACTGGGCGGGATGGCTGATGTTTATCGGCATTCTGCTGTTTTCGGGAAGCCTGTACGTTCTTGCTGTTACGCAAATCAGTGTTCTTGGTGCCATCACTCCGCTTGGGGGACTTTCCTTCCTTATTGCCTGGGTAATGATTATCATTGCAGCCGTGAAATTCTTGTAATTTGTGTTGAAGAGCTCCGCCTGAGGCGGGGCTTTTCTCATGAGGCCGGGCTATTCTGAGAGAAGAGTTCTGACCGCCTTTTTGCTACCCTTAAAATTCAGCTGCATGGTAAAATAATGAAAAAGGAAGGCGGGGAGAAGAGTGAAGAAAATACTGACGATTATTGCGAGTATCATGATCATTGGAGGGCTTGCCGGAGGGTTAAGCTCCATATCAACCATCTATAAAATGGTGTCAGAAGAGAATCAGCAGTATTACGAGCCGTACGGACTTTTTTATATTCAGATGCTTCCCGGACTGTCGATCTTTGTTTACCTGATGATCGGCGGCAGCCTTCTGCTCGCCGTATCGGCTTTTTTAAAGCGATATGAGGACAGGACGAGCATCATGGAGAGCTATGTTCACACACTTGTGAAAGAAGAGCCCAAACCAGTGCAGAGTACGGTTTCACAGGCAGAACAGGAAACCATTGCGCTTTTTAAACAGGAGAAGCAAAAGGACGTATCGCCTGACGATACAGGCGAAGACGACCGCTATTACTGGAAAGGCTAAAAAAGAGCATACACGGTATATGCTCTAAAGATCTGACCTTATCTAGGCGAATATGACGTCATATCGTATGGATAATAATAGGCGATCTCCTCATCAAACGTAATGTAATCAAGGTAGATGGTCAAAAGCAGGTACCTTTTAGACGTTTTCGGATCACTCAGAATGATATGATCGCGGCCGGCCGCTTCAATCACGCCTTTAAAGATTTTTGAGTTCCACTCTTTGCTGTTTTCAAATGTCATGTAGATCGTCGCAACTTTTCCGCGGTTAAGCCTCAGAATGTTTTCGACATATGATTCTTCAAGCGGCAGCATCCCGCCCTGTGCCTGAGTCGGAGTCTGCTGCTGCCCGCCCTGCATACCTTGCTGTCCGCCGCCCTGCTGCTGTCCAAATTGCTGCTGCTGCCCGAACTGCGGCTGCTGCTGACGGTAATCATATCCATAAGGATTAAAGCCTGCTCCAAACTGATTGAAACCTGAATTCATAATAACCCTCCTTAATCAGTAAGAATTGAATAAACACCAGAATCATTTGCCCCGCGATGGCGCAAAGAAGCAGTGTGACTGGATGAAAGATCAATCTCACTCATTTATAGGTATGAACGGAAAATAAGCGTTATGACACAAAAAAAGCCCCTGCCTGATCCGGCAAGAGCTTGTGAACGTTAAATATGGAAATAGCTGTACAATTTATCTTCAGGAAGAATATTTCCGACAAAGAATGTGCCAAACTCGCCGTAGCGCGCGCTCACTTCATCGAATCTCATCTCATATACAAGCTTTTTGAATTGAAGCACATCATCTGAAAAGAGCGTAACACCCCATTCAAAATCATCAAATCCGACAGATCCTGTAATGATCTGCTTCACTTTGCCGGCATACTGACGGCCAATCATGCCGTGGCTGCGCATCAGGCTTTTGCGTTCTTCCATCGGAAGCATATACCAGTTGTCTTCGCCGTTTCGGCGCTTATCCATCGGATAGAAGCAGACATGCTTCGCTTCAGGAAGGGAAGGATACAGACGGGCAAGAACCTGCGGATTCTGATATGGATCTTCTCCTGCAGGAAGATAGTTGCTGAGTTCCACGACTGACACGTAAGAGAAGGTCGGAAGGGTGTAATCAGCAAGCTTAGATTTATTAAACTCTGTTTCAATGACATTCAGTTCTTCCATCGTAGGGCGCAGAATCATCAGCATAAAGTCGGCTTTTTGTCCGACGATTGAGTACAGCGCCTGACTTCCCTGCTTCTGCTCATCTGCAAGTCCCCATTTTTCAAGCAAACCCTGAAACTCATAAATGGCTGACTGGCGTTCATCGCTGCTTGCCGTTTTCCAGAGCGCCCAGTTCATTGCGCGGAAATCATGCAGGCAATACCAGCCGTCAAGTGTTTGTGCAGCTTCACTCATGTACGTTCACTCCGTTTCATCATACTTATTTACGCTATTTACTATACCACAGTTTGTCCATGGAATAATGAAATCAGACTCTGCTGCACATATTAAATAGGGATGTTTAAAGGGAAAAGTGTTTGTCTATTTAGAAAATAAAGAATTTGTCGTGTAAGCGCTGCATTGGTCCCGGCTTGTTTGAATTTGCTTGAAAGTGGAGTATCCTTGTCTGTAGAGTGTTTGTTTTTAACAAATTAGGAGGTTTTGGAATGTCTGATTTATTTAGTCTTTTAAAAGAGAAAGTATCAGGAAAAGAGCTGAAACTTGTTTTCCCTGAAGGAACGGATGAGCGTATTCTTACAGCTGCAAACCGTCTTGCCGGAGAAGGCATTCTCGTGCCGATTCTTGTCGGAAGCAAAGATGAGATCACAGCAAAAGCGAATGAACTGAATCTTACACTTGAAGGTGTTGAGATCTATGATCCTCAGACATTTGAAGGCATGAATGAGCTTGTGGCATCTTTTGTAGAGCGCCGCAAAGGAAAAGCGACAGAAGAACAGGCTCAAAAGATTCTATTGGATGAAAACTACTTCGGCACAATGCTTGTTTACACAGGGCAAGCACACGGACTTGTAAGCGGCGCGGCGCATTCTACAGCAGATACTGTTCGCCCGGCTCTTCAAATCATTAAAACAAAAGAAGGCATCAAAAAAACATCAGGCGTGTTCATCATGGTGCGCGGCGATGAAAAATATGTCTTTGCAGACTGCGCAATCAACATTGCCCCAGACAGCCAGGACCTTGCTGAAATCGCCATCGAAAGCGCGAAAACAGCAGACATGTTCAACATTGAGCCAAGAGTGGCGATGCTCAGCTTTTCAACAAAAGGCTCAGCTAAATCACCTGAAACAGAGCGTGTAGCAGAAGCTGTGAAAATTGCAAAAGAAATGGACCCGACGCTTGTGCTTGACGGCGAATTCCAATTTGACGCTGCGTTCGTACCTTCCGTGGCAGCTTCTAAAGCTCCGGACTCCGTTCTTAAAGGCGACGCTAACGTATTTGTTTTCCCAAGCCTTGAAGCAGGCAACATCGGCTACAAAATCGCTCAGCGCCTGGGCAACTTTGAAGCAGTAGGCCCAATCCTGCAGGGACTGAATGCACCGGTTAACGACTTGTCACGCGGATGCAACGCAGAAGATGTATACAAACTTGCATTGATTACTGCCGGACAGGCAATCTAATAGAACGGAAAGAGACAGCAGCCGCTGTCTCTTTTTTCTTGAGCTCATGCTATAATAAACATGTTTATAAACGCTAAGGAGTCTACGAAGATGTCTTTTGAAACACTGCTGAAACAGGATGAATGGAAAATTGTCGACCAGTCCAGTCTAGGGCCTCATTTTGATGCGAGGCAGTCCTTTGCCATGGATGACACCTTATGCACGGCTGTCGGAAACGGCACGTCGCCTGCAACAGCGCGGACATGGGTGCACCACAAAACGGTTGTCCTCGGCATTCAGGACACAAAGCTTCCTTATCTGCAGGACGGCATTGCTTTTTTAAAGGAACAGGGCTACCGCGTCATCGTCCGGAACTCCGGCGGTCTTGCCGTTGTGCTGGATGAAGGGGTCCTCAACATTTCGCTTATTTTTCCTGAAACAGATAAAGGAATTGATATAAACCGCGGCTATGACACGATGTGGGATCTGATCAAACGGATGCTGAAGCCTTATAATGCGGAGATTGAAGCCCGTGAAATAACCGGTTCGTACTGCCCAGGCAGCTATGACCTCAGCATCGGCGGGAAAAAGTTCGCAGGGATCTCGCAGCGAAGACTTCGCGGGGGAATAGCCGTCCAAATCTATCTGTGTGCAGATGGAAGCGGCTCAGAGCGTGCTGAGCTCATCCGCAGATTTTATGAGCTAGCCAAACAAGGGGAGCAGACAAAATTTGCGTATCCGGAAATTGTCCCGGAAACAATGGCTTCATTAAGCGAGCTGCTTCAGGACGGCATCACGGTGCAGTCGCTGATGCTTTCTTTTCTGAAGACACTGAAGGAACTGAGCGGCAGAATCTATTCAGCATCCCTTTCTGTTGATGAGCAGGTGCTGTTTGAAAAAAACCTGCTTCGGATGTATGACAGAAATGAGAAGGTATTTGGGACAGTTCAATAGAGGGTGAAAAAGCAGGCGGGAGGGATCTCTTTGCCTGTTTTTTTGTGCGTGTCTTTGTGCAAGGTTTGTGCGGTAAAGCAGGTTTAAGAGCACAAACGTGTCTACCCAGCTAAGAGTTTGTGTTGCTAACCAGGTTTAAGGACACTAACGTGTCTACCCAGTTAAGAGTTTGTGTTGCTAACCAGGTTTAAGAGCACAAACGCGTCTACCCAGCTAAGAGTTTGTGCTGCAAACCAGGTTTAAGAGCACAAACGTGTCTACCCAGCTAAGAGTTTGTGCTGCAAACCAGGTTTAAGAGCACAAACGTGTCTACCCCGTGAGTTTGTGCTTCAAACCAAGTTCAAGAACACTAACACCCCATAACGATCCGCCGTAAGTGGTCCAAACCTCTTTTTCTCCTCACGACACAAGAGCATTCAGCTTTCCAATTTAAATTCTCTCCTCAATGTGTACCCAACTAAAAAAAGATGCCCCATCAGGACATCTTTTGCATCACTCCGCCAGCTTCTCCAAATTGCCGTTCCGGTCCATTTTGAACTTTGTGGCCGGACGCTCTTCTTCTTCAAATAAGACAAGCTTTCTTGCACGGTTCATGATTTTCATGAGTGTTTCGTAATCTTCCTGCACCATGACGGTATCCTGCTCAAGCTGTGATACTTTTACAGCAAGGTCCTGGTTCCGCATGGAAAGCTCGTAGTTTTCGCGCTTTAATCTCTCATTCTCAAGTTTCAGTGCATTTACGTGCTCGTTTGACTGAGAATATGATTCTAGAAATGAAATGACCTGATTCATGGTCAGTTCGGCTGGTGCTGAAGGCAGCGAAGGCACAGAAGGTCTGCGGGCTGTAAATGGAATCTCATAGGTTTCTTCCATGTGCACATCTTCCTGGTAGGCAGGGTGTGTCACAGCAGGCAGTTCTTCTTGTTCATAGACAGCCGTATGGGTTTCCTCAGGTACAGTCTCTGTTTCAGGCGGAGAGTAGAGCAGCTGCTTTTTGGCAGGCTGGCCTTTTCCGGCTGCGCGCATTTTTTGCTTGCGCTGTTTTTTTGCCAGCTGAAGCGCTTTTTCATAGTTATGGCGGACAACGGCGTTCCAGCGGAATCCGCAGGCGGCCGACGTGCGGTTAAGCTTGTCTCCTACTTCTTCAAAGGCATTCAGCTGCGTGCTTCCTTCACGCACATGGCGGAGGACGGTTTCAGCCAATAACAGATCATCTTCTTCTGACCAGGCGTCTTGTCGCTGTTTCATGTGTTCCAACTCCCTTAATAAAAGTGTAGATAGAATAATTTCTTAAGATGCGAAGCAGATAAAATGTGCATCCGCTTTTCATTAGATAAATAGTTGTGTATTTTCTTGTTACCATTCTGGCCAGATTGGGCGGGTTTTATACAAAAACTTTACAAGGATAGTAGATTTTCCGAAAAGGGATTCTTTCTAGAAGTTATTTCCCCCGGCTTGCATTGGCGTTCAAATAGCTGTAAAATACCAAATAGTGTTTGAACGTGATTCACAGAAGGAAAGGGTTGTAAGACAGTGGCAAATGAATTCAGAATATGCGACGATTGCCAGGCAACCAACATGAAGACGTTGCTGCCGCGCCTGAAAAAAGTGGATCCTGATGCGAAAATTGACATCGGGTGCCAGTCATACTGCGGTCCAGGCAGAAAAAAATCGTTTGCGTTTGTTAATAACCGTCCGCTATCAGCTCCGAATGAGGACGAGCTGATCGTTAAAATTGAAACAAAATTGAAGAAATAATATCACCATTGGCACATCCTGCAGTGGTGATTTTTTTATCGGATTCATTTTGAAAATAATGGTTGAAGCCATCATTTCCAAATCGATATAATGGATACAAGTCAAGATGGAAGAGGGAACTTTAAGTGGCCATTAGCGGAAAGCTTTCTGAGGAAAAAGTGTTTAAAGATCCGGTACACAGATATATCCATGTAAGGGACAAGCTGATTTGGGATCTGATTGGAACGAAAGAGTTTCAAAGGCTCCGCAGGATCAGACAGCTCGGAACGACCTACCTTGTCTTCCACGGAGCAGAACACAGCCGGTTTAATCATTCTTTAGGAGTCTATGAAATTGTGCGGAGAATCGTAGATGACGTGTTTAAAGGACGTCCTGAGTGGAATGATGACGACAGGCTTCTTTCGCTTTGCGCAGCCCTTCTGCACGATTTGGGGCACGGTCCGTTTTCGCATTCATTTGAAAAAGTGTTTCACATGGATCATGAACAATTTACACGGGAGATTCTGACGGGTGATACAGAAGTGAACGCCGTCCTGCGCCAGATGGGTGACGATTTCCCGAAAAAGGTGGCCGAAGTGATCGGCAAAACGTATGAGAATAAGCAGGTCGTCAGCCTCATTTCGAGCCAGATTGACGCCGACCGGATGGATTACCTGCAGCGGGATGCTTATTTTACAGGAGTCAGCTACGGACATTTTGATATGGAGCGGATACTCAGGGTCATGAGGCCGCGCGAAGATCAGGTGGTCATTAAGCAAAGCGGGATGCACGCTGTAGAAGATTACATTATGAGCAGATATCAGATGTACTGGCAGGTGTATTTTCATCCTGTCACACGGAGTGCAGAGGTTATCCTGACAAAAATTCTGCACCGTGCCAAGCAGCTTCACAAAGACTATTACACATTCAGGCAGGACCCGGTCCACTTTTATTCTATTTTTGAAGAGGAAGTCACCACGGAGGATTATCTGAAGCTTGATGAGTCCGTTGTGATGTATTATTTCCAGCAGTGGCAGGAGGAAGCGGATCCGATTCTGAGCGACCTTTGCAGAAGGTTCATGAACAGGAATCTGTTTCAATATGCGGAGTTTAATCCTGCTGCAACAGTGGAAATGAAGAAGCTGATGGAGCTTACAGCTTTGTTTAAAAAAGCAGGCATCGACCCTGACTATTATCTTGTAGTGGATTCATCGTCTGATCTTCCTTACGATTTTTACCGTCCGGGAGAGGAAGAGGAGCGTCTTCCGATTCATCTGCAGCTGCCAAACGGGGATTTGCGGGAGCTTTCCCGCCAGTCGGAGATTGTAGATGCGATATCAGGAAAGCGCAGAACCGACCACAAGCTGTATTTTCCATTAGATCTCATAAAGGATATGTCATCAAAACGAACAGCGAAGAAACGGATTATGGAATTGCTGAATGTTTAGGCCGGGAGCGGGCCGCTTCAGTACACAATAAAAAGAGAGAGATACTGTGAAAATACAAGGTTAGGAGTGTTGGGGTTTGCTGAATGAACACGCAAAGCTGATGAAGGTCTTTTCTTCTTCGGGTGAGATTACCGGACGGAAAAAGCTGCAGAAGATGATCTACATAGCCAAAAAGATCAATCTTCCTTTTTATGAAAAGTATGATTTTCACTTTTACGGACCATATTCAGAGGAACTGACGCTAAGGATTGAAGAGCTCTGCAATCTCGGGTTTCTGAATGAAATGCACGAGAAAAAAGGCGGATATTTTCAGTACCGCTATTCCCTGACAGAGTCGGGCGAAGAGTTTCTTGCCAATTATGAGCCGGACATGCCGCCGATGCAGGAATGCATGCAGGATTTAAACGACCAGTCTGCCAGATTCCTCGAGCTTGTCTCTACAGTTCTGTACTTTGATTCCCTTGAAAAAGAGGAAGTGAAAGAAAAGGTCTTTACGCTTAAGAGCAAGCAGAAATATACAGAAGAAGAAATCGGCCAGGCGTATGAGTACATAGAGGCGATTCGTACGAAGGCTTTTCAATAGAAAATCCCCCGGGCTCTGCCGGGGGATTTTTGCTTACTGATCGCTGAGGCGTTTTCCGCCAACTCCATAATGATTTTTGCTCATTTCTTCAATAAATACAGCGATTTTCTCCGCAGGAGCGCCTGTTGTTTCGGATACAGCTGCAGTTACTTTTTCAACTAGTGCTTTTTTCTGGTCTTCTGTGCGGCCTTCAAGCATTTTTACAGTTACGTATGGCATTGTCACACTCTCCTTTTTGTATTCTAGGTGGATTCTTCTATAGTATACTTGAAGGAGAATAGAATGTTTAGCGAGGAGAATGATTGGTGGAATTTTTGGCGTTTGATTTAGAGCTCATTCCGTACGTTGTGATTGTGCTTGCCATTGCGTTTTCGGTGCATGAGTTTGCCCATGCGTATGTAGCCTTTAAATTTGGAGATCCTACTGCAAAGAATCAGGGAAGGCTGACACTGTCGCCGCTGAAGCATCTTGATCCGTTCGGGACGATTTTGATATTTATTGCGGGCTTCGGGTGGGCGAGGCCGGTTCCGGTCAACCGGTTTTATTTTAAAAAGCCGCGGCTTGCCGGAATTCTCGTATCGGCTGCCGGGCCCCTCAGCAATTTGCTCGTCGCTTTTATTGGCCTGGCGTTATGGTATATACTTTTGAGTACAGGGGTTTTGAACGGTTTGTCATCAGGTATGGCAGAAAGTCTGGAGCAGTTTTTTAACATCCTTGTGGGATTAAATATTACCCTGTTCATTTTCAACCTGTTTCCGTTTCCGCCGCTTGACGGATACCGGATCATTGAAGATCTGGCGCCTTCGCGCATCCGGGCGAAAATGACGCAGTTTGAAAACTACGGGATTGTTGTTTTTTTGATTTTAGTTCTGACACCGCTTGACGAATACACGATTCAGCCGGCGTTTTCATATGGAACGGATGCTGTGCTGACGGTTTTTCAAACAATACTCACCCCGTTTTTCTAGGAGGTTATCTAAATGGAGCAAGATAAGAAAAAGAAAAAGGTTGCGTTCAATATCATCAAAAACGATCCGACTGACGGCCACGGCGGCTATGGGGTCGGTGCACTGAGCCTTGAGAATATTTCTCCTGTGTTTATAGATGTAAATGAGGGGGAAGCTTTTGTCGACATCGGTGCGATGCATGCGAGAAGCACGGTTGAAAAGGGTATTAAGTTTCTTCCGAACAAGGAGGATGTGCCGAACGGGAAGCCGTTCTGGCTCGTATGGGTGACCATTGACCGCAAAGCAGAAGGGCCGTACTACGCTGGCGTAACGGCTTGTGAAATGACGGTCGACCGTGAAATCAGAAGAGGCTATAAGTCGCTCCCTGAACACGTAAACAAGATGGATAAATCGCTTAAGCGCCATATTATGGTTGATCACATGGATGTACCTTCTAAAGGAGTGCTGATGAACTTTTTGAAGAACCACAATGCAGATATGTGGAACAACTCCGGTGCGGAGCTGAAAACAGGGCTTGGGGAATCGTGACAATCCTGTGACGTTCCTGTGAACAAATTGTCAAATTCTTTCGATTTTAGTAAACTGAAGATAGCTTATAAAGCTAGGACACGAAAAACCCCGGACCATGGGCGGTCCGGGGTTTTTCATCTAGTAGGGGCGGCTGATGCCTAGTCCCACCATTTCCATACTTTTTTGTACCACGTTTCTTCCTGCTTTTCTTCCCCTTTTTGAGGAGTGCTGTTCCCGTCTTCTAAGTGATCTGTGCAATACTCCGTCGGCTCTGTGCCTTTTACGAAATAAGCGAACCTCTTAGCCGGACAGTTGTCTGATGCGAGCTTGCCGGTCTTCGGATTGATGTAGACGCCAATGACGCCTTTAGGAGGAGAGAAAGCCTTCACTGACTCATCCTTCAGCGCTTCTTCCATAAACCCTGCCCAAATGTCCTTGGCATAGCTGCGTTCTGCTACTGCATCGATCGTCTGGTCTTTGTCATAGCCTGTCCAGACACCAGCAACAAGCTGCGGGGCATAGCCGATCATCCAGCTGTCAGTCTTAGTTGTACCGGATTTTCCTGCATATTCCCGCGAAAGTTTCGGGATGATTGCGTGGCCGGTAACGGATGTATAATCATTCAGCTGCTCATCAAACATTCCGGTCATCAAATGGGATGTGACAAAGGCTGCTTCTGCGTTCAGTACTTGTTCACCCGTTTTTTCCTTCTGATAAATGACGTTTCCTTCTGCATCTTCCACTCTTTTGATGAAGGAAGGCTCGATTTGCTTGCCGCCGTTTGCAAGCATCCCGTATCCGCCGACCATTTCGGAAAGCTTTACGGGAGACGTGCCTAAAGCAAGTGACGGCACCTTCTGCAGCCTGCTTGTAATGCCCAGTGCTTTGGACGAGTCAATCAGCTCATTCATGCCAAGGAAAAGGTGTGTTTTCACAGCATAGATGTTGTCTGAAAGCGCAATGGCCTGTGCAAGGGTGATGTCGCCGTCTGCATAATAGCCGTTATAGTTGCTTGGCTTGTAAACCGATTTACCGTCCTCAAATTTGAACGTATACGGCTCGCTTTTCAGCAGGGTAGAAGGGGTGAACCCTTTGTTCACTGCGGCATAATAGAGAAACGGCTTCATTGTCGAACCGGGCTGTCTCTTAGCCTGTGTAGCCCTGTTGAAGGGGCTTGCTGCGTAGTCTCTGCCGCCGATCAGCGCCTTTACCTGCCCCGTTTTCGGGTCCATGGCCATAAATCCCGCCTGAATGGCTGAATCCTCATCAATGATGTCTGCCATCTTCTGCTCTGCGATTTTTTGCATCTCAAGATCAAGGGTCGTAAAAATCCGCAAACCCCGCGTTTCAATTGTGACTCTGTCAAGGTTGAGCTTTTCAGACAGCTCCTTCATGACAGCATCCTGGAAATACGGTGCTGCTTCGGGTGCTTTAACAGCTTCAATTGCTCTGTATTTTAAAGGTTCATTATAGGCTTTATCTGCTTCTGCCTGTGTGATAAGCTCTTGGTTCACCATCGTTTTTAAGATCAGTTCCTGCCTGCTTTTCGCACGCTCCTGATTGTCAAAAGGAGAATAAGAGCCGGGCGCTTTAGGGATTCCTGCAAGCATTGCTGCTTCAGCGAGGGATAATTCTGCGGCCGTTTTGTCAAAATAGTACCTGGCGGCAGCTTCAGCCCCGTATGCCCCGTGTCCGTAGTAAATCGTATTTAAATAGCCTTCCAGAATCTCTTCTTTGCTGTAATTCAGCTCAAGGCGTATGGTGTAAAAAGCTTCTGACAGCTTCCGCTTCCATGTTTTATCGTGTCCAAGATAAAGGTTCCGTGCGTACTGCTGGGTAATCGTGCTCGCTCCTTGAACCTTTGCCATTGCTTTTAAATCTGCAAGAGCAGCACCGGCGATCCGTTTATAGTCGAACCCGTGATGACTGTAAAAGTGCCTGTCCTCGACAGCTACTGTCGCTGCCAGCAGGGAAGGGGACATTTCTTCGAGATTCACCCAGTACCGTTTGCCGCCGTGATGGGTTCTTGCAATCTCAGACCCGTCACCTGCATACATAATGGAAGACTGCTGAACGGCCAGGGAAGGAGCACCCTGCCATTTTGCCGTAAGCATGACGGTGCCGAGCAAGACTGACCCTGTAAAAATGGCAATAAGACTGATAAAAAAAGCAGCTCGTACTGCTTTAATAGTTATGCGCATTCTCCGCGGCGTCATAACCTCCATGTTCCCCACCTCATTTCTGCATCTTTTCGAAATACGTGAAATCCGCAACATTTCTTGTTAATCAGTATGAGAAAATCTCAGTCTTTTTAAACCTTTTCTATTAAAATTCTTCTTGCAATTTTGCTAGATTCATCTATACTTTTCCGTGAGGTTTTGAACTCGAAATTTGGCGAATCAGAATGACCGATTAGGGAATAATCGTTACTGTAGCTTTAAAAGAAACTATATATAGAAAGGAAGTTTTAATATGGGAGGACATTGGTTTACAGAAAAACAAACCGAAAACTTCGGCATTACGATTAAAATTAACCGCACTTTACATACAGAGCAGACAGAATTCCAGAAGCTTGACATGGTCGAAACAGAAGAGTGGGGCAACATGCTTCTTTTGGACGGCATGGTCATGACTTCACAGGTAGATGAATTCGTCTATCATGAAATGGTTGCTCACGTACCTCTATTTACACACCCGAATCCTGAAAACGTTCTTGTTGTAGGCGGAGGAGACGGCGGGGTAATCCGTGAAATTATGAAGCACCCAGGCGTGAAAAAAGCGACGCTTGTTGATATTGACGGAAAAGTAATCGAGTACTCTAAAAAGTACCTGCCTGAAATTGCCGGAGAGCTTGAAAATGAGCGCGTAGAGGTAAAAGTCGGCGACGGATTCATGCACATTGCAGAGAGCAATAACGAATACGATGTCATCATGGTTGATTCTACAGAGCCTGTAGGACCTGCTGTGAACCTTTTCTCTAAAGGCTTCTATGCTGGAATTTCAAAAGCCCTTAAAGAAGACGGCATCTTTGTTGCACAGTCAGACAACCCTTGGTTCACGCCTGACCTGATCCGCAACGTGCAGCGCGATGTAAGAGAAATCTTCCCGATTACGCGTCTTTACACAGCAAACATCCCGACATACCCAAGCGGACTTTGGACGTTCACACTTGGATCGAAAAAATATGATCCGCTTGAAGTGAGCGAAGACCGCTTCCATGAGATCGAAACGAAGTATTACACAAAAGAGCTTCATAAAGCAGCGTTTGTCCTGCCGAAATTTGTAGCAGATCTTATCAAATAATCAGGAGGAAACACAAATGCGATTTGATGAAGCCTATTCAGGCAACGTTTTTATTAAAAGCCACCCGACATTCGAAGACAGCGAAGCGGTCCTGTACGGCATGCCGATGGACTGGACAGTCAGCTACCGTCCCGGTTCAAGATTCGGCCCTGCGCGCATCCGCGAAGTGTCGATCGGTCTTGAAGAATACAGCGCGTATTTAGACCGCGACCTTGAAGAAGTAAAATACTTTGATGCAGGCGACATTCCGCTGCCGTTCGGAAACGCGCAGCGCAGCCTTGATATTATTGAAGATTTTATCGATAAAGTACTGGCAGAGGATAAATTCCCGCTTGGAATGGGAGGAGAGCATCTCGTTTCATGGCCGGTCATTAAGGCGATGTACAAAAAATATCCGGATCTTGCGATTATCCATATGGATGCCCATACGGATCTTCGCGAAGAGTACGAAGGAGAGCCTCTTTCCCACTCAACGCCGATCCGTAAAGCGGCCAATCTGATCGGACCGTCAAATGTGTATTCATTCGGCATCCGTTCAGGCATGAAGGAAGAATTTCAGTGGGCAAAGGAAAACGGCATGCACATCTCGAAATTCGAAGTGCTTGAGCCGCTGAAGGAAATCCTTCCGATTCTTGCCGGACGTCCGGTTTATGTCACAATCGACATCGATGTTTTGGACCCTGCACACGCACCTGGAACGGGAACTGTTGATGCAGGCGGCATTACATCAAAAGAACTGCTTGCTTCCATTCATGCAATTGCAGGCTCTGACATTCATGTTGTCGGCGCAGACCTCGTAGAAGTCGCTCCTATCTACGACAACTCTGAACAGACCGCCAATACAGCAAGCAAACTGCTTCGTGAAATGATTTTAGGCTGGGTGCAAAAGCGCCCATAATGAGAAAAGCTCCAGTTCAAAACTGGAGCTTTTTCATTTTTGGGTATAAATGACCCCAGAACGTCAACGATGATAACTACTACTTGCCTTCTATTGAATTTTCTGCCCGAAATCTTTATACTGGATAAGTTAATAGCGGATACTTTTATAAGGATGTGTGACAATGACGGCAAGCAAACCAGTTCAAGTGATCGTAAAAACGGAGATCAATCAGGGCGGGGACACAGAAAACCTGGAGCTTTTTACTTCCGGCGAGCACTATGTGAAAAATAACGCCTCCTATTTAAGCTATCACGAGGAACACGAGTACGGAAAAGTAAAAACAGTCGTCAAATTCAGGGATGATGAAGTGTTTATTATGAGGTCCGGGGCAGTCTCCATGAAACAGCGCTTTGTAAAAGATGTGGACACCATGACAAACTACAGGACGCAGTTCGGGGAGCTCAGGATTGAAACGAGGACAAAAGCCATTTCTGTCAGGATGACTGACGGGAACGCAGGCGGCATCATCCGTGTTCAATATGAACTTCAAATCGGCGAAGAAGATTCGCATTCACATATGTTAACGATCATGTTTAGGGAGGAAAAAGGATGAACATCGTTGAGCAGGTTAAAGAACGGTTAAAAGACGAAATTAAAGCATCAGTACTTAAGGCTGGACTTGCAGAAGAAAGCCAGATTCCAGATGTGATTTTAGAGCTTCCGAAAGAAAAAGCGCATGGCGACTATTCAACAAACATGGCGATGCAGCTTGCGCGTGTTGCAAAAAAAGCACCTCGTGCGATTGCAGAAAGCATTGTAGCGTCTTTTGATAAAGGAAAGGCATCAATCGAAAAAATTGAAATTGCCGGACCAGGTTTCATCAATTTTTACATGAATAATTCGTACCTTACGGATCTCATCCCGTCTATTTTAGAAGCAGGAGAGGCCTACGGCGAAGTGAACATCGGCAACAATGAAAAGCTTCAGGTTGAGTTTGTATCAGCCAACCCGACAGGCACGCTTCACTTGGGCCACGCGCGCGGTGCAGCGGTCGGAGATTCCCTGTGCAACATTCTTGATAAAGCAGGCTATGATGTTTCACGCGAGTATTACATTAACGATGCAGGCAACCAGATCAACAACCTCGCTCTGTCAGTTGAAGCGCGCTATCTGCAGGCTCTCGGCCAGGACGCGGCGATGCCTGAAGACGGCTATCACGGCAAGGACATCATTGATATCGGCAAAAAGCTTGCTGAAGAATTCGGTGACCGGTTCGTGTCAGAAAGCAAAGAAGAGCGTCTTGCGTTTTTCCGTGAGTACGGCCTGAAATTCGAGATGGATAAACTGAAGAAGGATCTGGATGCATTCCGCGTGCCGTTTGACGTCTGGTATTCAGAAACCTCTCTTTACCAAAACGGGAAAATTGATGCTGCTCTTGCTGTTCTCCGCGAAAAAGGACATATTTTCGAGGAAGAGGGAGCGACTTGGTTCCGTTCAACGGCATACGGCGATGATAAAGACCGCGTGCTAATTAAAAATGACGGCTCCTACACGTATTTAACGCCGGATATCGCTTACCACAAAGATAAGCTTGACCGCGGATTTACAAAGCTGATCAACATCTGGGGCGCTGACCATCACGGCTACATTCCGCGCATGAAAGCGGCAATCGAAGCGCTTGGATACGAAAAAGACACACTGGAAGTTGAAATCATCCAGCTCGTTCACTTATACAAAAACGGCGAAAAGATGAAAATGAGCAAACGGACAGGCAAAGCTGTGACGATGCGCGATCTGATGGAAGAAGTAGGACTTGATGCTGTACGCTACTTCTTCGCGATGAGAAGCGCTGATACTCACATGGACTTTGATATGGACCTTGCAGCATCACAGTCGAACGAAAACCCGGTATTCTATGCCCAATATGCACATGCCCGCATCGAAAGCATGCTGCGCCAGGGGGCAGAGCAGGGACTTTCATACGAAGATGTTCAGAACTTTAACGATATAACATCTGAAAAAGAAGTAGAGCTGCTGAAAAAACTCGGCGAATTCCCGCAGGCAGTAACAGAAGCAGCTGCAAAGCGCATCCCGCACAGAATCACAAACTACATTTATGATCTGTCATCTGCGCTTCACAGCTTCTACAACGCAGAAAAAGTACTTGACCCTGAAAACGAAGCGAAGAGCAAAGCGCGTCTCGCTTTAATGAGAGCAACACAAATTACATTGAAAAACTCACTTACTCTGATTGGAGTATCTGCTCCTGAAAAGATGTAAGTATGAAAGAACGGCTGATGGCCGTTCTTTTTTATTTGCTTTAAGCGGTATTTTGTTGAAATATGCCAAAATCCAGTACCATCAACCCATTAAATTTCCTGAAAAAGGTTTTAAACTGTATGAGGGTGAGGTATGAAATCAACAGAATACATAAAGGAGGTCATGAAGATGGGATGTCTTTCTTCCATGATGAAAATTCCGGGAACGATATTAATCCTGTTTCTTGGATGGGTGACAGCGGACGGGCTGATAAAAAATAGTTCAGCGGGAGCAATGGGATATGCAGCGGCATGCACGGTTTTTCTTGCGGTTCTTGCAGGTATTCTGTACTTGATGTGGGGGAAAAACCGGTATAAAGCGAGGTCAATAGCAGGAGACTATGCGATGCTGATTATGACGCCGTTTTTCACTGTTTTGATGGGGTATGCGACGTATGCTGCATTTAAAGAAGGCGAATATCTTCTTGCAGGCGCTGCGGCCCTGTTTTGCCTTGTTGCAGCCTTCATGTCATGGGCCGCCTATATAACTTTGTTTGATAAAGAAACAGAGGATCAGGGGGCGTAAGCCGACTGATCCTACCACACAACAGATCCTCCGCTCATTCGCTTTACACCCCGGATGGCGGAAATCTCTTCTACAAGCCTCAAAACGGCACGGTCCTTCTGTTTGGCTTCAATCATAAAATCACTGTCCAAATCCATCTCTTTCAGCTTTTTCAAAAGAGGCATGATAAAATCGGGGTCCACATAATCGGCATGGGCTCTAAGTTCCTTCTCAGATTTTGGGGAGGATATATGGATTTTCGGTTTTTTTCCGGTACCGTCCCATGTCCGCGCAAACCGGACCAGCAGCTCCTCAAGATCATCCTCATCGGTTTTATTGGCAAAGTAGTGATGATAATCGAACATGAGCGGGATATTTTCCTTCTCGCAGATTGCCAGTGTTTCGGATGTTGTATACGTTTTATCATCATTTTCAAGGGTCATCCGTGCTTTAATTTCAGCCGGCAGCTTTTTTATATTGCGGTGAAAGCGCTCTGTCGCCGTTTCTTTGTTCCCGTACGCACCACCGACATGAATGTTGATAAACCCCTCATCCTCAAGCCCCATCCCTTTTAAAAGATCATAGTGATACTGCATATCAGCTACGGCATTTTCTGTAATATGCGGCTTGTCGCTCGTAAACAGGGTGAACTGATTAGGATGAAAGCTGACCCGGAGACTGTTCTTTCTCACCAAACTGCCGATCTCCTGCAAAAGACCGCCAAACGGCGTCAAGAAATCCCACTTTATATCTGGGTGGGTAGCAAGGGGAATGAGAGAAGATGAGAAACGGTAGAGCGGAATCTCATGGGCGACGCTATAATGCAGAATGCGCAGCGTATGCTGGAGGTTCTGCTTTGCAACAGTATGAAGCGCCTGATCAGCCTCTTCGCGGTCAAGCTTAGAATAGCGGGCAAAAGTCATCGTTTTTGCAGGGGAGCAGTCCCACAAATTAAGAGCATTTGATACATAGCCGAACCGGATTTCCATGATATTCTCCTTTCGCCGGTTTTATAAGAAATAAGATACGAAGGAAGCGGTTTTCTCCATCACCCTTTGCCGGACAGATCTGCTGTTATAATGGTCGAGGGTTAATTTCGCAGACCTCTTCATATCATCCACCACAGTAAGCTTTACCTCCTTTACAAAGGAACTGTCATAAACCAGGCAGTTGAATTCGTCATTTAAAAAAAGACTCCGCTTATCAAAGTTTGCTGTCCCGATATCACAGAAGCTGTCATCCACGACAATGACTTTCGCATGATAAAAACCATAATAATATTGATAAATGTCACAGCCGGCCTTCAAAAGAGGACCGAAATAAGGGAAGGACGCTTCTTTCACAAGCGGATGATCGGCCTTCATCGGCACCATGATTTTGACTGAAACTCCGCGGTTCCTTGCGTTCAAAAGCTCTTTCATCAGTTTCTTCCCGGGAATGAAATAGGGAGAACAAATCAGAAGCTCCTTTTTGGCCTCTTTAATGAAAGTGAGAAAATTCTTTTCAAGTTCCATGCCCGGAGTCGTAAGAAACCTGTGCTCAAACCGGCCTTGTGACAGAGCAGGGAAAAGCCCCTTATCCTCTTCAGGCTGCTCATCAGACGCAGCATTCCAGTCTGTCAAAAACTGCCGCTGCAAATCCCGGACACCTTCACCTGTAACCCGAAGGTGATAATCTCTCCAAAAGCCAAACTTCGGATCTTTGCCAAGATACTCTTTTCCGATATTAAAGCCTCCGGTGTAGCCGGTTCTGCCGTCAATAACTGTGATCTTTCTGTGATTTCTTGTCTGTGAGCTGTAAAAAAAGAAGGGCCATTTCGGTCTATGGGCAAAAGCAAAGGAAATGCCGCTTTCTTTCAGCTGCTGGATTTTCTTATTTTCAAGTTCATGGCTGCCGACATAGTCAGCGAGAAGGCGCACGCTGATTCCCTGTTCCGCTTTTTTCTGCAGGAGGGAAAGAAAGGACTCGCTGTCGGGATCATTTTTTATAATATAAAATAGCACATGAACGGAATGGGTGCTATTTTCAATATCTTCAAAAAGCCGCTCATAAAAGTGCTGGCCGACTGTGAACAGCTCCAAATTACTTTTTCTTTTAGGAAAGACAGTTGATGCCGCTGTTTTTATATGCTGTCTGCGACCAAAATAAAAGTCCATAGAGAGAATGACAGCAAGAATAACCATAACCGCTGTGAAAAAAAGAATGCCGCTCATTCCAACCCCTCCATGAATTCATCTATCTTTTATCTTTTACGTCGGGATGAAAAATTATCAGGGGAAGATTGAGTGAAAATCATTGACTGAATGCTCATTCATTATTATCATGTAAGTATAGGTTAAATTCTGAAAATTAAATGGATTTAAAGTATTTGAAATCATGGGGAAACGGGAAATTTCATCACAGAAACGGGGGAGAGACAGTGGACGCACTGCTATGGGTCAACTTTTTGGCATTCATACTTGTAACCGCTTACGGAGTCAGTTTGTTTGTATACCTGATCCGTTCACGCATGGCTTATATCAAGCTCGGACGAAAACAGGAGTTTGATCAGCGATTAAATGAGCGGCTGAAAAACATTATGGTGAATGTTTTCGGCCAGAAAAAGCTATTAAAGGATAAAAAGAGCGGAATCATGCACGTCATGTTCTTCTACGGATTTATCCTTGTCCAGTTTGGGGCGCTTGATTTTATTATTAAAGGGTTAATTCCGGATGCGCATCTGCCGCTTGGGCCGCTGTATCCAGGATTTACATTCTTCCAGGAAATCGTCACGCTGATGATTCTTGTTGCGGTTGTATGGGCGTTTCACCGCAGATACATAGAAAGGCTCGTCCGTCTTAAAAAGAACTTCAAAGCGGGTCTTGTCCTGATTTTCATCGGCGGGCTTATGCTTTCTGTTCTTCTTGGAAACGGAATGAACCTCATCTGGCACAATCATGAGCTGACATGGACAGAACCGATCGCATCAAGCTTTGCATATCTGCTTAGCTTTGTCGGTGAAACGGGAGCTGCCGTCATCTTTTACATTTCATGGTGGGTTCATTTATTGATCCTTTTAACATTCCTTGTCTATGTACCGCAGTCAAAACACGCACATTTGCTCGCAGGACCGGCCAACGTGTATTTCGGACGTCTTTCGAATCCTGGAAAGCTTGAGAAAATTGATTTTGAAGATGAGACTCAGGAGACTTTCGGGGTAGGTAAAATTGAAGATTTCAAACAGACGCAGCTGATTGACTTATATGCCTGCGTAGAGTGCGGACGCTGTACGAATATGTGTCCTGCAACAGGAACAGGCAAAATGCTGTCGCCGATGGACCTGATCTTAAGGCTTCGCGACCATTTAACGGAAAAAGGCGCTGCCGTCACATCAATGTCACCATGGGTTCCTGCCTATGCATTTGCAGATACGAAGGGAAACCAGCTTGCTGCGATGGCCCAGGGACAGGATTCACAGGAAGCTGCAGCATCGCTTGCCTATAATCCGAGCCTGATCGGCGAAATCATCACAGAAGAGGAAATCTGGGCATGTACAACGTGCCGCAACTGTGAGGATCAGTGTCCGGTAATGAATGAGCACGTTGATAAAATTATTGATATGCGCCGTTATCTTGTTCTTACTGAAGGAAAAATGGACGCAGATGCCCAGCGCGCCA
Source organism: Metabacillus indicus LMG 22858 (assembly GCF_000708755.2). Taxonomy (GTDB): domain Bacteria; phylum Bacillota; class Bacilli; order Bacillales; family Bacillaceae; genus Bacillus_P; species Bacillus_P indicus. The sequence goes on from NZ_JGVU02000005.1 coordinate 256,183, forward strand.
TGACGAACATTGAGCGCCAGGGAAATCCGTGGGGACTAAACCGCAAAGAGCGTGAAGACTGGCGCGAGGCACGCGAAGATGTTCATGTTCCGACGGTGAAAGAAATGAACAAGGCAGGCGAAGAATTTGAATACTTGTTCTGGGTCGGATCTATGGGATCTTATGACAACCGAAGCCAGAAAATCGCCCTTTCATTTGCAAAGCTTCTGAACGAAGCGGGAGTGAAGTTTGCCATTCTTGGAAACAAGGAAAAGAACTCTGGAGACACGCCGCGCCGTCTCGGAAACGAATTTTTGTTCCAGGAGCTTGCGACGAAAAACATTGATGAATTCCAGAAAAATGAGATCAAAAAGATTGTCACAATTGATCCGCATGCTTATAACATTTTCAAAAATGAATATCCTGACTTTGGGCTTGAAGCAGAGGTATACCATCATACAGAGCTGCTTGCATCACTAGTGAAGGAAGGAAAGCTTGTTCCAAAGCATGAAGTGAAGGAAACGATCACGTTCCACGATTCCTGCTACCTTGGCCGCTATAACGAAGTGTATGAGCCGCCGCGCGAAATATTAAAAGCCATTCCGGGCGTAAAGCTTGTTGAGATGAACCGGAACCGGGAAACAGGCATGTGCTGTGGAGCCGGCGGAGGTTTGATGTGGATGGAAGAGGATGCCGGTACGCGTGTTAACGTGGCGAGAACGAACCAGGCGCTTGAAGTGAATCCGACTGTCATCAGTTCCGGATGTCCTTACTGCCTGACCATGCTCAGCGACGGAACGAAAGCAAAAGAAGTTGAAGAGACAGTCAGCACGTATGATGTGGCAGAGCTGCTTGAAAAAGCAGTGATTGGAGAAGGAAAAGAAAGTGCCGCTTAAAGTGTGAACAGCCAATAGTCCAAATAGGAAGGTGAGACGGATTTCGTTTCACCTTCTTGGCTGGACCCATACTGAGCGAGCGTTCAATCGGCAATTTTGTAACCGCTTTCTACAAATCTTTTATAAAAATACGGAGGGATGATGAACGATGAACAGGACAGTCATTGTAAGCGGAGTGCGCACACCTTTTGGGAAATTTGGCGGAGGGCTGAGCACGCTGACAGCATCGCAGCTTGGCGGCATCGCCATTAAAGAAGCGTTAGAGCGCGCTGGCGTAAAAGCAGAGGAAGTAGATGAAGTCATCATGGGTTCTGTACTTCAGGGCGGACAGGGGCAGATTCCTTCCCGCCAGGCAGCAAGACACGCAGGCATGCCGTGGGAAGTGAAAACCGAAACAATCAATAAAGTCTGTGCTTCCGGTCTTCGAAGCGTAACGCTCGCCGATCAGATTATCCGTGCAGGCGACGAGGAAGTCATTGTTGCAGGCGGAATGGAGTCGATGAGCAATGCGCCGTACATGATGCCAAAAGCAAGATGGGGCCTTCGCATGGGAGATGCAAAGGTTCAGGACATGATGGTGCATGACGGACTGACGTGCACATTTACAGGCGTTCATATGGGAACCTACGGAAATGAAACGGCATCAGAGCTTGAAATTTCAAGAGAAGCACAGGATGCATGGGCGCTCAGAAGCCATGAGCGGTCCACCGCAGCCATTGAGTCAGGAAAACTGGGCGAAGAAATTGTTCCTGTCCCTGTACCGCAGAGAAAAGGAGATCCTGTCATCGTTCAGCACGACGAAGCACCAAGAAAAGATACTTCAATCGAAAGGCTTTCAAAGCTGTCTCCCGTTTTTAATCAGGCAGGGACGATTACAGCGGGCAACGCCCCTGGAGTGAATGACGGGGCAGGCGCTCTTGTTCTCATGAGCGAGGATCGGGCTCAAAAAGAAGGAAAGCAGCCGCTGGCAGCAATCCTTGGCCACACGGCGATTGCACTTGAAGCGAAGGATTTTCCAAAGACGCCGGGCCTTGTCATTCTTGAGCTTTTAAAGAAAACGGGCAGAAAGCTTGAAGAAATCGATTTATTTGAAATAAACGAGGCGTTCTCGGCGGTTGCTCTTGCAAGCAATCAACTTGCCGGTCTTGACCCTGAAAAAGTGAACGTAAACGGCGGAGCTGTGGCACTGGGACACCCGATCGGGGCAAGCGGAGCGCGGATTATCATCACATTGATTCACGAGCTGAAACGTCGCGGCGGCGGCATCGGCATTGCGGCCATCTGCAGCGGCGGAGGCCAGGGCGACGCAATTATGGTGGAAGTTTAAAAGCAGGAGGGATATCGATGAGTATTCAAAACGTAATGGTAATCGGGGCAGGACAGATGGGATCAGGCATCGCGCAGGTCTGCGCAATGGCAGGATATAACGTTTTAGTCAACGACCTGAAAGAGGAATTTGTTTTAAAAGGACTCGCCTCTATTGAAAAAAACCTTCAGCGGCAGGTAGATAAGCAGAAGCTCACAGCAGATCAGAAACAGGAGATCTTAAGCAGGCTCAAGCCGTCAGCAGATTTGCAGGACGCAGCCGGGACGGACCTTGTCATTGAAGCAGCTGTTGAGAACATGGCGATCAAAACAGACATATTCGCAAAGCTTGATAAAATCACGCCGGAAACGACGATTCTCGCAACAAACACTTCTTCCCTGCCGATCACGGAAATTGCAGCAGCAACAAACCGTCCGGAAAAAGTCATCGGCATGCACTTTATGAATCCTGTTCCTGTCATGAAGCTTGTTGAGATTATCCGGGGCCTTGCAACAGCAGATGAAGTGTATCAGTCGATAGAAGATATGACGAAAACGCTGAATAAAATCCCGGTTGAGGTCAATGATTTCCCTGGATTTGTTTCAAACCGCATCCTGATGCCGATGATCAATGAAGCGATCTATACGCTTTATGAAGGGGTGGCAGAGAAGGAAGCAATTGATGAAGTGATGAAGCTTGGCATGAACCATCCGATGGGGCCGCTGACGCTTGCTGACTTTATCGGTCTTGATACATGCCTCTACATTATGGAAACGCTGCATGAAGGCTTTGGAGACGACAAATACCGCCCATGTCCGCTTCTCAGAAAATATGTGAAAGCTGGCTGGCTCGGACGCAAAACAGGCAGAGGATTCTATTCATACGAAGGGTAGACGGACATCACAGGGGGACGGGATATGAATATTCGCTTCACGGAAGAACAGGAAATGATGAGGAAAATGGTCAGGGATTTTGCCCAGGCTGAAATTGAACCGTTTGTCGAAAGGATGGAAAAGGGAGAATTCCCCCGGGACATTCTCCGGAAAATGGGATCTCTCGGCCTGATGGGTATCCCTGTGCCGGAACAGTACGGCGGAGCCGGAATGGACTTTACGTCCTACATCATCGCCATCCATGAACTTTCAAAGGTCAGTGCGACAGTCGGGGTCATCCTGAGCGTCCATACATCGGTCGGAACAAATCCAATCCTTTATTTCGGAACGGAAGAGCAGAAAAACAAGTACATTCCAAAGCTTGCAAGCGGCGAGTACCTCGGCGCATTCTGCCTGACTGAACCGGGATCAGGATCTGATGCAGGCAGCCTCAAAACAAAAGCAGTCAAAAAAGACGGCACCTACATTCTGAACGGTTCAAAGGTATTTATTACAAACGGCGGGGAAGCAGACACGTACATTGTTTTCGCTTCTACGAACGCTGAGGCGGGCCTAAAAGGGATTTCTGCATTTATCGTCGAGAAAAACACAAAAGGACTTGTCATCGGAAAAGACGAACATAAAATGGGGCTGTACGGTTCAAGAACGGTTCAGCTTTCGTTTGAAGATGCTGAAGTGCCTGCTGAAAATCTGCTCGGCGAAGAAGGCGAAGGCTTCAAAATTGCGATGGCCAACCTTGATGTCGGGCGCATCGGAATTGCTGCCCAGTCGCTCGGTATTGCCCAGGCCGCCCTTGAAAAATCGATTGAATATGCTAAAGAGCGCGTCCAGTTTGGAAGGCCGATCTCATTCCGGCAGGGAATCGGCTTCAAGCTTGCCGACATGGCGACAGCCGTCGAGGCATCAGAACTGCTCACCTACAGAGCGGCATTCATGAGAGAGAACGGCATGCCATGCGGCAAAGAAGCATCCATGGCAAAGCTGTTCGCATCCAAAACAGCCATGGAAACAGCAACAGAAGCCATCCAGGTCTTCGGCGGCTACGGCTACACAAAAGACTACCCCGTCGAACGCTACTTCCGCGATGCCAAAGTCTGCGAAATCTACGAAGGCACAAGCGAGATTCAAAGAATCGTCATCAGCAAGCATTTAACTAAGGGGTAAAGCAGAAGGATATTTTCGTAAAGGTGGACGCTTTCTGTTTGCACTTGCACAATAGTGGATTGCAGCGGAAGGAACTTGACTCCTGCGGGATGAAGAGGGAATGGGAGACCCCGCAGGCTGGCCGAGGAGGCTCCCATCCCTCCCCGCGGAAAGCAAGTTCCTGGAGCGGAAAGGAACGATTCCAGAACACCAAATTAACAATGCTGAATTAACAACCAATAAATGAACACGGGAGATGAACGCAATGTTTTTCAAACTGTCAGATGAACATGAAATGATCCGCAAAATGGTAAGAGATTTCGCTAAAAACGAGGTTGAGCCTACAGCTGCAGAACGCGACGAAGAAGAGCGCTTCGACCGTGAGCTGTTCGACAAAATGGCTGAACTAGGCCTGACAGGAATCCCATGGCCGGAAGAGTACGGCGGCATCGGCAGCGACTACCTGGCATACGTCATAGCCGTAGAAGAACTTTCAAGAGTGTGCGCTTCCATCGGAGTAACACTTTCTGCCCACACATCGCTTGCAGGCTGGCCGGTTTACAAATTCGGTACAGAAGAGCAAAAACAAAAGTACTTAAAACCAATGGCACAAGGAGAGAAAATCGGCGCTTACGGACTGACAGAGCCCGGTTCCGGATCAGACGCCGGCGGCATGAGAACAACTGCCAAACTGAACGGCGATCATTATGTGCTTAACGGATCGAAAATTTTCATCACAAACGGCGGCATAGCAGATACGTATGTTGTTTTTGCCGTCACAGATCCTTCAAGCAAGCATAAAGGAACGAGTGCATTCATTGTCGAGAAGGATTTTAAAGGCTTCTCCGTCGGCAAAAAAGAAAGCAAGCTCGGCATCCGCTCATCACCTACAACCGAAATCATGTTTGAAGACTGCATCGTTCCAAAAGAAAACCTTCTTGGTCAAGAAGGAGAAGGCTTTAAAATTGCCATGATGACTCTTGACGGCGGCCGAAACGGCATCGCAGCCCAGGCTGTCGGAATCGCACAGGGAGCCCTTGATGCATCTGTTGCCTATGCAAAAGAGCGCCAGCAGTTCGGCAAGCCGATTGCGCAGCAGCAGGGTATCGGCTTTAAACTTGCTGATATGGCGACAACGATTGAAGCATCGCGTCTATTAACCTATCAGGCTGCATGGCTTGAGTCTGAGGGCCTTCCGTACGGAAAAGAATCGGCCATGTCCAAACTGTTTGCCGGAGATACGGCTATGAAAGTCACGACAGAAGCGGTTCAGGTATTCGGCGGCTACGGCTATACGAAAGATTATCCGGTTGAACGCTACATGAGAGATGCGAAGATTACCCAGATCTATGAAGGCACTCAGGAGATTCAGAGACTTGTCATTTCGCGCATGCTGACAAAATAAAAGGCCAAAACAGGGAGGCGGTGGAACATGTCTAAACGGGAAGTGCATGCCTCTGTCAAAGACGAGAGGCTTGTGGAAAAGCGGCGTGACCAGATGATTAAAGGGGCGGTTCATCTTTTTAAACAAAAGGGATTCCACCGCACAACCACAAGGGAAATTGCCAAAGCGGCAGGCTTCAGCATCGGCACGCTCTACGAATATATCAGGCAGAAGGAAGACGTCCTCTACCTGGTCTGCGATACGATCTATGATCAGGTGCGCGACCGGCTGGAGAAAAACATCGACATGAAGCTTGGAACGATTGAGAGTCTCAAGCTTGCCATCGCAAACTACTTCAGAGTGGTGGATGAGATGCAGGATGAGGTTCTCGTTATGTACCAGGAAGCGAAGTCACTGTCCCGTGACGCGCTTCCTTATGTGCTTCAAAAAGAAATTGAAATGGTCGGGATGTTTGAAAAGGTGATAGCAGGCTGTGCGGATAAAGGGGAAATCTCGCTTACAGCAACGGAAAGACAGCTGCTTGCCCACAACATCTTCGTTCAGGGACAGATGTGGGGCTTCAGAAGGTGGGCCCTTCAGAGGAACTATACGCTTGAGGAATACATTGAAGTTCAGACCAAGCTGATTCTGCGGGGGATACAAAAAAGCGGAAATCAGCCGGAATAACGACAATAAAGGGGATGCGGCCAGCATGCATACAAAGGAAACCTATAAACCGAAACATGCCGTTCGTTTTGTAACGGCATCCAGTTTGTTTGACGGACACGATGCATCGATCAATATTATGAGGAGAATTCTCCAGGCGAGCGGCGCAGAAGTCATTCACCTCGGCCATAACCGTTCGGTTGAAGAGATCGTCAATGCAGCGATCCAGGAAGACGCTCAGGGCATCGCCATTTCTTCTTATCAGGGCGGGCACGTGGAGTTTTTTAAATATATGTATGACCTTTTAAAAGAAAGAGGAGCTTCGCATATCAGGCTTTACGGCGGAGGCGGCGGGGTTATCCTTCCGCGTGAAATCAAAGAGCTTCATGAGTACGGGATTGCTCGCATTTTTTCTCCTGAGGACGGGAGAGAGCTCGGTCTGCAGGGCATGATTGAACTCATGATGAAAGAATGCGATTTCCAGACAGCTGCAAAGCTTGAGGATGAGATGGAGAAGCTGAAAACAGGCGATGCCGGAGCAATCGCAAAACTGATCACGGTTGCTGAATCGCAAATCGGCAGCAGGCAGGAAGCGGCAGCGGCAGCAGAAAAAGTCATTTCAGAGGTCAAGCAGCTTTCATCTGATGCACCTGTCCTTGGGATTACCGGTACCGGCGGAGCAGGAAAAAGTTCACTGACTGATGAATTAATCAGACGTTTTTTAAATGAAGTGCCTGAAATTAAGATTGCCGTCATTTCCATTGACCCGACAAAACAGAAAACAGGCGGAGCTCTTCTTGGTGACAGAATCAGGATGAATGCGATTTTCTCACCGCGCGTGTATATGAGAAGTCTTGCGACGAGACAGTCAAGATCAGAACTGTCGCTTGCCATCCATGATGCCATCGCCGTTGTGAAAGCAGCCGGCTATGATTTGATTATTGTAGAAACGAGCGGAATCGGGCAGGGGGATGCTGCCATCACTGAGATTTGCGACATGTCCATGTATGTCATGACAAGCGAATTCGGTGCGCCTTCCCAGCTTGAAAAAATCGACATGATCGACTACGCGGACTTGATTGTCATCAATAAATTTGAACGTAAAGGATCACAGGATGCAAAGCGCCAGGTGCAAAAGCAGTACCAGCGCAGCCATATGCTGTTTGAAAGTCCGGCTGAGGATCTTCCGGTTTACGGAACGATTGCAAGCCAGTTCAACGATCCCGGCACAAACACCCTGTTTGTAGCCCTGCTTGACCTTATCAACAAAAAGAAAAATAAAAACTGGTCTTCAAGTCTGCCTATTGTCAAAGATGTTGAAAAACAGAATGTCATCATTCCGACAGACCGCCGCTACTATTTAAGAGAAATCAGCGAATCTGTCCGGAACTACCACAAAAGTGCCGAATATCAGGCTGATACTGCCAGAAGACTGTTCCAGATTCAGGGCGCCATTGAGAGTGTCAAAGAGGAGAACGGGGCACCTGAGGTGATTGCCTCACTTGAAGCGATTAAAAAGAAAACGGAAGAGGAACTTTCTCCGGAATCAAAGCGGATCCTTGAAGGCTGGGGAGAGCTCAGGGAGAAATATGAAACGGATCAGTTTGTGACAAAAATCCGCGACAGAGAAATTGTGACATCATTAAAGACGGTTTCCCTGTCAGGACTCGCCATCCCGAAAGTCTCGCTTCCAAAATACAAAGACTACGGGGAAATTCTAAAGTGGGTCTACAAAGAAAATGTACCTGGAGCATTCCCGTATACAGCCGGCGTTTTCCCGTTCAAGCGGGCGGAAGAAGATCCGAAGCGGCAGTTTGCAGGGGAAGGAACGCCGGAACGGACGAACCGCCGTTTTCATTACCTTTCAAAGGATGACCCGGCAAAACGCCTGAGTACTGCGTTCGACTCTGTTACGCTTTACGGAGAAGACCCTGCATACCGTCCTGACATCTACGGGAAAATCGGCGAGAGCGGAGTCAGCATCTGTACGCTTGATGACATGAAAAAGCTGTATGCAGGCTTTGATTTGTGCGCACCGGCCACATCTGTATCAATGACAATCAATGGACCTGCGCCAATCATTCTTGCCATGTTCATGAACACGGCCATTGCCCAGCAGGCCGAAAAGCAGCGGACAGAGCTTGGACGCGAGCTGACAGTAGAAGAGATGGGGCAGGTGAAGGAAAGAACCCTTCAAACCGTCCGCGGAACGGTTCAGGCGGATATTCTGAAAGAAGACCAGGGACAGAATACCTGCATCTTCTCAACAGAATTCGCCCTGAAAATGATGGGGGATATCCAGGAGTACTTTATCAATGAAAAAGTGAGAAACTATTACTCTGTCTCCATTTCCGGGTATCATATTGCAGAAGCGGGAGCGAACCCGATTTCACAGCTTGCGTTTACACTCGCAAACGGGTTTACGTATGTCGAATACTATTTAAGCAGAGGCATGAAAATCGATGACTTTGCGCCGAACCTCTCATTCTTTTTCAGCAACGGCCTTGATCCGGAATACACCGTCATCGGACGTGTGGCACGCCGCATCTGGTCAACCGTTATGAGGGAAAAATACGGGGCAAACGAACGGAGCCAGAAGCTGAAATATCATGTTCAGACATCCGGCCGTTCCCTGCACGCCCAGGAAATCGACTTTAACGATATCCGCACAACGCTGCAGGCTCTAATGGCTCTTCAGGATAACTGCAACTCTCTGCACACAAATGCGTACGATGAAGCTATCACGACACCGACAGAAGAATCGGTCCGCAGAGCCATGGCCATTCAGCTCATCATCACAAAAGAGCACGGACTCGCCAAAAACGAAAATCCGCTGCAGGGCTCCTTCATCATTGAAGAACTGACAGACCTAGTAGAAGAAGCTGTCCTTAAAGAATTCGACAGCATCAACGAGCGCGGCGGAGTGCTTGGAGCAATGGAAACCCAGTATCAGCGCGGAAAGATCCAGGATGAATCCATGTACTATGAAATGCAGAAGCATTCAGGGGAACTCCCGATCATCGGCGTCAACACGTATATCAATCCGAACAAGCCATCTGAAGATTCCGTTGACAACATGGAAGTAGCCAGGGCATCTAAAGAAGAAAAAGAAACACAGATTCAAAACTTGAAAGCATTCCAGGAACGCAATGCCGCACAAGCTGATGCAGCCATCGAAAGACTGAAGCAGGCTGCCATCCACAACCAGAACATCTTTGCTGAACTGATGGAGACCGTCAACTATGCAAGTCTCGGCCAGATCACGCAGGCATTATATGAAGTAGGCGGACAGTACCGCAGAAATATGTAGGAACAGGAAGCTCCCCGGTTTAGCGGGGAGTTTTTTTGTGATAGGAGATTACTGATTTTGGAGAATGGTGCCATCAAGAAGAGAAATTCTTGGGTTGATGGCACTTATCCGGGAGAACAGAACCATCAAAAGGGAGAATGATTTGGTTGGTGGCACTTATCGGGGAGAACGGTACCATCAAAAAGAAGAATGTTCTGGTTGATGGCACTTATCGGGGAGAATAGAACCATCAAAAGGAAGAATGTATTGGTTGATGGCACTTATCGGGGAGAATAGAACCATCAAAAGGAAGAATGTATTGGTTGATGGTACTTATAAGGGAGAACGGTACCATCAAAAGGAAGAATGTACTGGTTGATGGCACTTATAAAGGAGAACGGTACCATCAAAAGGAAGAATGTTCTGGTTGATGGTACTTATCCGGGAGAGCAGTACCATCAAAAAGAAGAATGTTTTGTTTGATGGCACTAATAGGGAAGAATAGAACCATCAAAAGGAAGAATTACAGGATTGATGCCACTAATCCCAAAGATATTTTTTCCCAATGACTTATCTTCCCGTTTTATGTAAAATGAAAGAAATAGAAAACTTCGGACTGTTCCGAAGAGAGGGGTTTTTCTGAAAAATGAGTACATATAAAATCTGGTTCAACCGCTGGTTCTCGGTTGCCTATCATTACATTGACATGATCCGGAATAATGAAGACGGGATTAAGTTTGAAGTGTACGGCACACACCCGGATGCTGACCATGTCATGCTTGCAAACTGCGATTACTCAGAGGTTGAGCCCAAGTTTGATACAGACGGGGAGTACGTTCAGTACTGCCTGGATTTCTGCCGTAAACATGGCATTCAGCTGTTCGTTCCAAGATATAAAATGCTGCCGATTGCAAAAGCGCTGGACAAGTTTGAAGAGCTCGGTGTAAAGGTATTAGTCAATAGAGACGCTGAGCTGCTTGAGGCAATAGATAATAAAGATGATTTTTACGAGATTTGCAGGGAAAAGGGCTTGTTTGAGATCCCTTCCTTTTATACAGCAAAAACACCTGAAGAATTCAAGGATACATATGAAAAATTGAAGAACGAAGGACTTGGCGTCTGCTATAAGCCTGTGGTCGGAGAGGGAGGATACGGGTTTAGAATCATTGATGACAATGTTGATCCCCTTAAAGAAGTGATGGCGCCGAGCTACCGGATTCCGTTTCAGAGAGTCTATGACGGGCTGAAGGCTGCCGGAGAGTTCCCGGAGCTTATGGTCATGGAGTTTCTCGAAGGAGAAGAATACAGCATTGACTGCCTTGCCAAAAGCGGCGAACTCATCGCAGCGGTGCCTCGCAGGAAAGGCGGAGGAAGAATCCGGATTCTTGAAAACAACAAAGAATTAATCGAGCTTGCAGAGGCTTTCACTGAGGAGTTTAAGCTGGACTACATTTTTAATATCCAGGTCAAATATAACCAGGGGCTTCCGAAGCTGCTTGAAATCAATCCGCGGATGTCGGGCGGCCTGTATTTCAGCTGCCTCTCCGGAGTGAACTTCCCGTATCTGGCTGTAAAACTGCTGCTCGGCGAAAAAGTAGAAAAGCAGGAGACAAAGCTTGATATAAAAGCAACTTTCCTGGAAAAGGAAATTATTTTATCTTAGCTTCTATGAAACTTTTCCTCTTTTAAAACGTATGAAATAGTGCGGACCTGTAAAAGGTTTTTAGTTGAAATTTGCTCAGATATTGGTAGTATAAGACTTGTGGTCACGTTATCGTGACAATAGACCGAATAATACATAAAGAAGTATGGCTCAGGTCTCTGTTTGCAAGTTTCCCCATTACCCAGAAAGGGAGAGTGAAGAAATGGCAATTACACTGCAAAAGGGTCAGAAAATCGATCTGACAAAAGGAAATGCCGGTCTTAAAAATATCATGGTCGGACTAGGATGGGATCCTGTCCAGCAAAAAAGCGGCGGGCTTTTTGGCGGACTCTTCGGAGGCGGCGGAAGCAACGTTGACTGCGATGCTTCAGTATTGATGCTTGATGAAAACGACCGTCTGCTTGATAAAAAGAGCGTCATTTATTTTGGCAACCTGACAAGCAAATGCGGTTCAGTTAAACATACCGGAGACAACCTGACAGGAGACGGCGATGGAGACGATGAGCAAGTGCTGATCGATCTGAGCAAGGTTCCTGCAAATGTTCACAAACTTGTGTTTGTTGTAAACATCTATCAGGCTGTCCAAAGAAAACAGCATTTCGGCATGATTCAAAATGCCTTTATCCGTGTAGTGGATTCTGCAAGCCGCACAGAGCTTGTACACTATAACTTAAGCGACAATTACTCAGATATGACATCCCTTATCCCGGGAGAAATCTACCGTCATGGCGGCGAGTGGAAATTCGCAGCAGTCGGTTCTGGAACAAAAGACGCTTCTATTACAGAAATTGCAAACCGTCACGCATAATTTCTTTCCGGAATCCTGACACGGGATTCTGAAAGACATAAAAAATAACAGGATAAAAGGAGTCGAATTCAAAATGGCAATCAGCTTATCTAAAGGTCAGAAAATCGATTTAACAAAAACAAACCCTGGTTTAACAAAAGTATTGGTCGGTCTTGGCTGGGATACTAACAAGTATGACGGCGGAAATGACTTTGACCTTGACACATCTGTTTTCTTATTGGATGAAAACGGCAAAGCAGCAAGCGAAGCAGATTTCATTTTTTACAACAACCTTGTTGGCGGAAACGGATCAGTTGAGCATACTGGCGACAACCGTACAGGCGAAGGTTCTGGTGACGATGAAGTCATCAAAGTTAACCTTTCACAAGTTCCTGCTTCTATCAGCAAAATTGCGTTCACAATCACAATTCATGATGCAGAAGCACGCAGCCAGAACTTTGGACAAGTTTCCAATGCTTACGTACGCATCCTGAACGAAGACAGCAACTCAGAGCTTATCCGCTATGACTTGGGAGAAGACTTCTCTATTGAGACTGCAGTCGTTGTAGGCGAACTTTACCGTCACGGCGCAGAGTGGAAATTCAATGCAATCGGAAGCGGCTACCAGGGCGGTCTTGGTTCACTTGTAAAAGACTACGGCTTGGACGTTTAATTGCAGAAGTGTAAATAAACATGAAGGGGTGCGTTGTTTTTATAAAACAACGCGCCTTTTTCAAAGCTTTGAAAGAACAGCAAGGCGGCGAATCGCCCGGCCATCCGGGCGATTCCGCTTTTAATAGTGTCCAGCTCCACCTTCCAGCTCCTCCGCCAGAACAAAATCCCCCAAAAAGTCTAAAAGCGGACTTTTCGGGTGATTTCTTTTCTGTCTGTCGGAGCTAAACGGAAGGTTCCGCTTTTAATAAGGCATTTACCACTTAGTACATCACGCACGGTCCCTGAATGGAGGAACAATCTTGAAACATTTTCAGTATTTAAGCAAGGAAAAACGCAGCGAGATTTTTTTATATGAGCCGATTCACTTTTCTAAGGAGACCGAACGGGAAATGCTTGCCTATGCTCTGGGCGCTACTCTTTATATGCCTGGCAGCCGGACAGCCATTGCAGGAGATGTACTATCTGGTAAATTTCTTAATGGAAAGCACGAAGGGCTGACATCGATGGTCATTTGTCTTGAAGATTCCATCGGCGATACAGAAGTTGAGACAGCAGAAGCAAATACCGTCAGCCAAATCGGGACTATTTCAGACAGTGTGCTGAAAGGGCAGTTTGACCAGAGAAATCTTCCGCTTATTTTTATCAGAATCAGAAGCCGGGAACAGATGCAGCGGGTGGCCCGGAAGCTTAAGCATCACATTCAGCTGATCAGCGGATTTGTCTTTCCGAAATTCACATCTGAAAACGGAAGAGGGTATTACACGGCGCTGCAGGAAATCGCATCCGATTCTTCTGTGACGCTTTACGGAATGCCGATTCTTGAAACAAAAGAAATTATTTATAAAGAAACACGGATGAACGAACTGCTTGGCATTAAAGCGATTCTTGATGATTTTTATGAGTATGTGCTGAATGTAAGGCTTGGAGGCACAGACTTGTCCGGTCTGTTTGGAATCAGGCGAAGCAGGGATACGACCATCTACGATATTTCAGTTATCAGGGACTGCATTACAGACATTATCAATGTTTTCGGCCGCTGTGAAAAAGAGTACGTCATCTCAGGTCCGGTGTGGGAGTATTTTGGGGGCGGACAGCGGATTTTAAAGCCGCAGATCAGACAAACCCCTTTCCAGCAGGCATATGGCCATGAAGGACTTGAATTCAGAGCGAATCTCATCGACCGTTATGACGACGGACTTATTCATGAAATCGTTCTGGATAATACGAACGGGCTTGTAGGAAAAACAATCATACATCCGCTTCATATTAAAATCGTCAATGCGCTGAACGCGGTCACAAGAGAGGAATATTTGGACGCATCCTCCATCCTCGATCAGGCGCAGTCCTACAACGGTGTGATCCGAAGCGAATTTTCAAACAAAATGAACGAAATTAAACCCCATTACAATTGGGCGCGGAAAATCATCTTGAAATCTAAACTATACGGGGTGTTCCATGAGCAGCAATCATTTATCGACCTTATCAGCGAAACCGCAAACGAACAGCTATACATTTGACCTGCTTGGTCAGCTTTCAGTAGACATCGAATTGACCGGAAATCCTTATTTTCTTCCGCTGGACAGGCTCTTTCAGATGGCAGCGCGCATTAACAAAAAGCGCTCGTTTCTGTTTGTCAGCACCGTTCTCGGCAAGCATATTCCCGTTGATCCTTCGCTTGCACTTCTTACTGGTCAGGCGCTTGCAGCCAGATACATGGAAGTCGTTGAGGCACAAACGCATCCGGAGCGGGATCAGATTCTTGCAGGTTTGATGGGCGGACAGGTAAAGAAAAGCGAATACCGTCATGCATTAGCTGAACCGGCTTTATTTATCGGGTTTGCAGAAACAGCGACAGCTCTTGGACACGCGGTATTTGAGAACTTCAGAAATGCAGCTTTTTTCCATACGACAAGAGAACAGGTGTCTGAAATGACTTCTATTATTAACTTTGAAGAAGAGCACTCGCATGCCACTTCACACCGGTGCTATGTGGATGAAAAGCTTTTTGCTGACACCCGTCCGATTGTTCTTGTTGACGATGAAGTCACAACAGGCAAAACGGCGCTGAATATCATTGAATCCATTCAGGAAAAATTCCCGCGCAGCGAATATACAGTCGTATCCATCCTCGACTGGCGTTCAGAGGAAGATCAAAAGAGATTCAGAGATACAGAGAAACGGCTCGGCATTACCATTCATGAGGTTTCCCTTGTAACGGGACTGATTACAGCAAATGGAGATCCGGTTTCAGAAAGCAAATCCCAAAGCGAATCCCTGTCTTCACGTGATGCAGAAATTACGCAGATCGTCATTTCTCCGGAAGAAGGCGACCTTACGTCATGTGCGTCAGAGCAGCTGTCTTCACCCTATGTGACGCATACGGGAAGGTTCGGTCTGACTGATGCAGAGCAATTGGAGGCAGATATTTATTGCCTGAAGGCTGCAGCGAGGCTGCGCGAAGCCAGAAAAGGAAAAAGAACTCTTTGTCTCGGTACAGGTGAGTTTATGTACATTCCGATGAAAACAGCCTCTTACATGGGGGACGGCATCTTCTATCAGTCTACGACAAGAAGCCCGATTCACCCTGTGAGCAGGGAAGATTATGCCGTGAAAAGCGCGTTCCCGTTTTCAAATCCTGAAGACGGGGAAACAGCAAACTTTTTCTACAATGTCACAGAGGGCCAGTACGATGAAGTTTTTGTCTTCTTCGAACGTTCTGTTCCTGAAGAGAGATTGCAGCCGATGCTTAATCAGCTGAAATCTGTTATTCCGGTCATTCATTTTGTTTATTTCAGTACAAACCAAAAAGGAAGTGCATCTGATGAGTAAGGTGGAGCAGCAATTGCCGAAGCCGGCAGCAATGGGAAGTTATTCAGAAAAGGACGTTGTTTTCCTGCTGAAGGACTTGAGCCAAATTAGTCTTGAAAAATCAACACTCGAACGGGAACAGGCTGTTCAGAGCGGAACACATTATTCTGAGATGCTTCCAATTGAATATAAGCCGACTGATGAATATCTGCAGCTTTTTCACCATTCATTAGACATGTATAAACAAAAGCTTGCAGCTGCTGTTGGTACGGTGTCAGAACAGATTTTGAAACTGAAGGGGAAAAGCATCGTGCTCGTTTCGCTTGCACGTGCAGGCACTCCGGTAGGAATTCTGATGAAGCGGTACTTGCAGGAGGTGCAGCAAATCGATGTTCCTCATTACAGTGTCTCCATTGTGAGAGGGCGCGGCATTGATGCCAACGCCATGAATTATATCGCCCGGAACCATCCGGATGAAAGCGTGCAGTTTGTGGATGGCTGGACAGGAAAAGGAGCCATTACAAGAGAGCTTAGGGAAGCGATGGAGGAATTCAACAGCAAACACGGCCTTGCCATTGATGACTCGCTTGCGGTACTTGCAGATCCCGGTTATTGCACGGACATTTACGGGACAAGAGAGGATTTCCTGATTCCGAGCGCCTGCCTGAACTCAACTGTATCAGGCTTGGTCAGCAGAACGGTCCTGAATGATAACTTCATCGGTCCGGATGATTTCCATGGTGCAAAGTATTACGAGGAACTGCTGCCGGAAGACGTGTCCAATCATTTCATTGACGTAGTAGTCTCAGAGTTTCCTAATGTGAAAGAGGAGATCTCAAAGCAGGTTTCGATGCTTGATAAAGAGGACCGGACGCCGACATGGAAAGGGATTCAGGATATAAAGCAAATTCAGGACGAGTTTGGCATTGAAAACATCCACCATGTGAAGCCGGGTGTGGGAGAGACGACGCGTGTACTGCTCAGAAGAGTGCCATGGAAGATCCTTGTGAAGGATTTAGGCAATAAAGACCTCGAGCATATCTTCCTGCTGGCAAAAGAACGGAACGTCCCTGTCATCGAATATAAGAATATGTCTTACTCATGCTGCGGGATTATTAAGCCCTTAAACTAGGAGGTACTGCTGTGATTTTTGCAAGTGATCTGGATCAGACGCTCATTTATTCGAGAAGATCGTTCCGTGAACCGGTTGGCGAAGAGGATATTCAATTGATTGAAACTCTCGACGGCCAGGAAATTTCGTTCATGACGAAAAAAGCGATTTCCATGCTGAAGGAAATAGCCGGACAGATGACGTTTGTTCCTGTAACAACCAGAACCCCGTCCCAATACGGGCGGATCTCCATCTTTCAGCAGGAAATCCTTCCGCGCTACGCTGTAACGAGCAACGGCGGACATGTTTTCAAAGAGGGGAAGCTTGACGAAGAGTGGAAACAGCATCTTGAAGCACGCATGAAAGATGAGTGCACAAGTTTGGAGGATGTTTCCCTTAAATTTCAGGAGATTGCTTCTGATGACTGGGTGCTGAAGCAGAAAAATGCCGAGAATCTCTTTTTATACAACATTATCGAACGCGGAAATATTCCCGAGGCGCGCCTTCAGGAGTTTATTCTCTGGGCGGACCGTAACGGATGGAAGCATTCACTGCAGGGAAGAAAGCTGTATTTTGTGCCGAAACCGATCAATAAATGGGATGCCGTTGCCTATGTGAAAGAAGCTGCCGGTGCAAAAACCGTGATGACAGCCGGCGACTCCCTGCTTGACCTTTGCATGCTTGAAGAAGCCGATCTTGCCTTTTCACCGCTGCACGGCGAACTTGGCGAGTCAGGCGCAAGACTGTCAGGGGCCATTCAGAGAACGTCGAAAAATGGAATCTTCGCTTCAGAGGAAATTCTGGAAAATGTCCTGGCGAAAATCAACCCTGTCCACAGTAAATAGAAATATTTACCTGTATAAAGTGGTACAATAGAAGCAGGGTACCTATGGCTTCACGGCTGATTTTCTTCAGTTCTTATTGGAGTGAACGTCTTGGTAACAGCAGAAAAAACGAAGACCAATCTATTGGATGAAAATATAATGAGTTCCGCTCAGGCCTGCAAGGAATGGGGAATTGATGATTCTGCCCTCAGAAAAAGGGTCAATCAGTTTCCGCCGGGCACCATCCGGAAGTTCGGAAAAACATGGGTGGTTACGAGTGAAGGAATGTGCCGAGTCTTTGGCGAAAAAAGACGAAACGGAAAGTAACGTGGAGATATATTTTCAGAGGAGGGAAGAGAGATGATCAGAACATATAAGCCTGCGCCTGCAGAACATCTGGACACAGACTGGCAGACTCTTCTTTTTATGCCGCTGCCTGAGCGTCCGGATTATGTGAACACTCCCTCTGAAGTGAAAATTCCGCAAGTCGCCGTCAGGCTGCTTGGAACACCATTAACAGATGACGAATACTATCAAATGCTATTTGACCTTGTTCATCACGAAGAACTCGGTGTGCATTTTCTAAGTGAATCTCTGGATAAAAACATCCCGCAGGAAAAATTTCAGGCGATACAGAACCTGCTGCTTCTGCATAAAAACGAAAAGCTCTCCGTGAACCGGTTTGTTGCTTTTATGGACAGAGACCGCCTTCTTCCGGTTCTCTCCGATCCGGAGTTAAACCGCCACCTGCGGACTTGTGTCATTCACATGCTTTCGCGATTCTTTCTTGATAAAGCGAATGACAGCGCTGATTTCCGGCGCATCATTGTTGATTTGATTAAATGGACCTGGAACCACCTGCATCCTGAGCTGCAAAAAACAGACGGTGTCCGGCAGCCTGCGTTTTTCTGGTACGGAAATGCAACGAAAAGCGAACAGTTCTTCCTTCATTTCCTGATCCGGTTCGGATGCGATGTCATCATTGCCCATCCGGAGGGGACAGATATCCTGAAGGAGGAAGATCCGGAAGAAGCGGTCAGCAAAATCGTCCGTTTTCCGGGGACTCACGAACTGACAGCGTTTCCAAAGGTGAGGCCGGAGCGCACATCAACTGTAGCATACAAAGCTTCAAAACAAATTGACCAGGTTCTTCATTCAGACGAATCCATGCTTTATAAGCCATGGCAATTCAGAAATTATTCCCCCAATGCACGGACGCTGAAAACAACGTATGATGAACTTTTTATTCTTATAAAGGAAAGAGCATTTCTGCGTCCAGACTTTGAAGTCCGGGACAACATGGTTCATATACCCGCTATTTTCTCGAAAATCTTCGGGGTGACAAAAAACAGACGCTCATACTGGGGCAAAATTCAGGACCTCGCTGACTATGAACATGCGGCTGTCGTCAAGTACTTTCCGTTTACTTGGGAAGCTAAAGGCAATCCGCATTTTCATTACCAGAATGCCCTGAACGAAAATCAAGTGCTGCAGGCTGATAAAATGATGGGAAGCCACTGGTGGAAGTATTCAAACCTTCCGACCGGCCTTCAAAAGGGGCTGGCTGATGCGATTTCAAGGTATTGTGCTGATCCAAAGCTTAAAAGGCTGGAACAGGAAAGTCCTTATGATCTGCAGCTTTACCTGTTCAATCAGGCGATGAATATTCCGGAAAGCCTGATAAAACTGATGCAGAATTTTGATTACTCCCAGCATGTGCCCCGGCTCATTCTTTATAATAATGAAAACAATGGCTACATGACGCGCTCAGACGCTGCGATGCTTCTGCTGATGAATGAATTCGGACTGGATATCGTGATCTGCAATCCTCCCGGCCACAACGACATTGAAAATTTTGTCGATGAAAAGCATTACGACAGCCACTGGCTGGAGGAAATGAGCTTTAATGAAGTCTATCAGGAGCCGTCGAAATTCAAGAAATTCATCCGGAAAATCTTTTAAGCAGCATTATTTATGCGAGAAGAAATACCTGTTTGAACAGGCATCCAAACCATATTAAAGGAGGATTTCGCGTATGTCTCAAGTACCTGGACTCAGCAAAACGGATCAGATGGAAGAGGTTCTCGAACAAGGACCGAACAATATGAAGCTTCAGCTTCAAAAAGAGCCTGAGGTTCAAAAACTTGCAGAGAGCATTGATCACAAGAACCAGGTGGCAATCCTTGAATACGGAAAAGCACCTGCTGATGAAATTTCAGCTTTTTCAGGAAAAATCCTGAACACCATGAAGTCAAGCAGCATGGAAGAATCAAGCGCCCTCCTGAAACACCTCGGGAGAATCATGGACCGCTTTGATCCGAAAGACTTTGCCGAGCAAAAGGGCATAAAAAAATTCTTCAGCCGCGGACAGAAGCTGGTGGAGAAAATCATGTCAAAGTATCAGACAATGGGCGGCGAAATTGATAAAGTCTACCTTGAAATTGTGAAATACGAGGATGAGATGA
The DNA here is from genome assembly GCF_000708755.2 of Metabacillus indicus LMG 22858. GTDB lineage: Bacteria > Bacillota > Bacilli > Bacillales > Bacillaceae > Bacillus_P > Bacillus_P indicus. The sequence goes on from NZ_JGVU02000005.1 coordinate 276,072, forward strand.
AGCGTTCAACAAATACGCTTGAGCAGCTTTATGAACAGAATTTCAACTACTACATGGAGCTTGAAAAATACATTGTCGCCGGAGATATGAAAGCAGCTGAACTAAAGCAGCAGCTTCCGGCATTAGAAGCAAAAGCAGCGGAGGGCAACCAGCTCGCCCAAATGGAGCTTGATACGATGCGGAACTCAATTGAGGTGCTTGAACAGCGGGTCTATGATCTCGAACTTGCCAAACAGGTAGCCTACCAGTCCGCACCGCAAATCCGCCTCCTGCAAAGAGGGAACACAAAGCTGATCGGGAAAATCAATTCTGCGTTTGTCACTACGATTCCTATTTTTAAAACCGGCCTGATCAACGCCATAGCAGCCAAAAGACAGAAACTCGTCGCAGATTCAATGAACGAGCTTGAAAAGCGCACAAATGAAATGCTTCTCCGAAACGCACAAAATATATCAAAACAGAGTGTGGATATTGCAAGACTTGCAGGAAGCCCCGGCATTAAAATGGAAACAATCGAAGAAACATGGAGCATCATCCTAAAAGGCATGCACGAAACAAAAGCCATCGAAGACGAAAACAAACAGCTTCGCGAACAAGGAAGAGTGCGCCTTGAAGAACTGCAGAACAACTTTAAGCAGCTGAATAATGGCCGCTGATAGGTAACTGCAAATACTAATCCGGACTGAGGTTTAAATAGTCCGGATTTTTCTATTACCTTGCAAATTGGAAGTATTGTCGTTGGAGCCGTCAAAGTATAATGCTCAAAACTCCGGTGAACTGCAGCGGAAAGCAAGTGACTGGAGCGCAAGGGAACGGGTACAACTGAAACCAAAGTTCAACAGTCTTTTGGAAAAGACACTTTAAAAACGAGAGTCTGCGCAGTTTTGACAAAAATTATTCCATTTTATTAGAAGGAAGAAGATTAAGGTAGCATAAAGTGTTAGAATTTGTTTATAATGAATGGTATGACTTGAATACATAGGATTCGGACAGTACTAGCAATCTCACTTCCGGATTTCTTAATAGATGAGAATAGAACCTGCTCTTATCTACAAATAGATGAACGACTAGAAAGGGAGTGCCTCACTTTGAGTATTTCACAATATTCTAAGGACCAGCTTAAAGAATTGTCAATGGTTGAAGTAGCCTACGACCTGATGACTGAAAAGAAACAGCCGTACGTTTTCTTGGACCTGGTAAAAGAAATCAGCCAGATTATCGGTCTTACGAAAAGCCAGGTAGAAGATAAAATTTCACAATTCTACACAGATCTTAACATCGACGGCCGTTATATTTGTGTTGGAGAAAACACTTGGGGACTGCGCAGCTGGTACCCGTACGAGCAAATCGAAGAAGAGGTTGTGCCTGTTGCAAAACCTAAGAAGAAAAAAGCGAAAAAAGTGGTTGATGAGCTTGAGCTTGAAGACTTCGATGAAGTGGATGAAGAAGAACTTGAATACGATGACATCGAAGAGTATGAAGATGATACGGACGACGATCTAGAAGACGATGATCTCGAAGATGATGCAGAAGAAATCGACGAAGTCATTGAAGACGAAGATTTCGATCTTGACGAGGAAGAGCTTGACGAAGACCTTGATGAGGATCTTGAAGAAGACGAAGAAGAAGATAAATAATCGTCTTGACTTTAGTGGGCCAACTAGGTAGAATCTTATTTGGGCTCTTTAAAAGCTATACCAATGGTTTATATATACCATGCTCCCTTTCGCAACGCGCAAGGGAGCTTTCTTTTTTTAGCGCAGTTAAGCCTTCAGGCTGACATAGGCGCTTTTCCTTTTTTTGGGCATGAAAGACCCCCTGACAACACTTATAAAAGATAAATCGTTCCCGTTCGATTGGGAATGTTTTCTTTTGTGCACATTAATCTTATACATCTTTTGAAGGGAGAAGAAAAACACATGACAAAATACATTTTTGTTACAGGAGGCGTTGTATCCTCACTTGGTAAAGGGATTACAGCAGCTTCTCTTGGACGCTTGCTTAAAAACAGAGGATTAAAGGTGACAATCCAGAAGTTTGACCCATACATCAACGTGGATCCGGGAACAATGAGTCCGTATCAGCACGGTGAGGTTTTCGTAACAGACGACGGAGCAGAAACAGACCTTGACCTTGGTCACTATGAGCGTTTCATCGATATTAATTTAAATAAATACAGCAACGTCACGACTGGTAAAATTTACTCTTCTGTCCTTAAAAAAGAGCGCCGCGGCGACTATCTTGGCGGAACAGTACAGGTTATCCCGCATATTACAAATGAAATCAAAGACCGCGTCTTCCGTGCAGGAAAAGAAACAAACGCAGACGTTGTCATCACAGAAATCGGCGGAACAGTAGGGGACATCGAATCCCTTCCATTCCTTGAAGCAATCCGCCAGATGAAGAGCGATATCGGCCGCGACAACGTGATGTACATTCACTGTACACTTGTTCCTTACATCAAAGCAGCCGGCGAAATGAAAACAAAGCCGACACAGCACAGCGTAAAAGAATTAAGAAGCCTCGGCATCCAGCCAAACGTGATTGTTCTGCGTACAGAAATGCCGATTTCACAGGATATGAAGGACAAAATTGCGCTGTTCTGCGACATTGATACAAACGCAGTTATCGAGTGCCGTGATGCTGATACGCTTTACTCTATTCCATTGGCGCTTCAGGAACAGCATCTTGATCAAATCACTTGCGATCACTTAAAACTTGATTCACGCGAGCCTGAAATGTCTGAGTGGATTGAACTCGTTCAAAAAGTAACCAACCTTTCAAAGAACGTGCGTATTGCCATCGTCGGTAAATACGTTGAACTTCAGGATGCCTACATTTCTGTGGTGGAAGCTCTTCGTCATGCAGGTTATGCATTTGATGCAGATATCAGCATCAAATGGATCAATGCAGAAGAAGTAAATGCTCTTAATGCACAGGAGCTTCTTTCTGATGTAGACGGAATCCTTGTCCCAGGCGGATTCGGAGACCGCGGCGTGGAAGGTAAAATACTTGCTACTCAATATGCGCGCGAAAACAAGGTGCCGTTCTTTGGAATCTGCCTCGGCATGCAGGTTGCTTCTATTGAATATGCACGCAACGTTCTTGGCCTTGAAGGAGCACATTCTTCTGAGCTTGACGTCGCTACGCCATATCCTGTCATTGACCTGCTTCCTGAGCAGAAAGACATCGAAGACCTTGGGGGCACACTGCGCCTTGGACTTTACCCGGCTAAGCTTGACACGTCTTCACGTGCATTTGAAGCTTACCAGGACGAAGTGATCTATGAGCGTCACCGTCACCGTTATGAGTTCAACAACGAATATCGCCAGGCTATGGAAGATGCAGGCTTCATCTTCTCTGGTACAAGCCCTGACGGCAGACTTGTTGAAATCATTGAGCTTAAAGATCATCCTTGGTTCGTGGCTTCCCAGTTCCATCCGGAATTCACATCAAGACCGACAAGACCGCAGCCGCTGTTCCGCGAGTTTATCAATGCATCGCTTACAGCATCTGAAAAGAAATAATAAAAGCAAAACCCCTGACAGTTCGGACTGTCAGGGGTTTTTTACATGAATGCTTTGTTTTCTTACTCGTACTCACTTACCATCTCTTTCATCGTAAAACTCAGGGCATAATAGGCAAAAAGGGATGTCATCAGAGCGGGGTAGCCGTAGCGGCTGCCGTCTTCATCCGGAATCAGCGCTTTTTTCAGCTTTGAATCAATATGGACATCTGCAAGCTCTTCCAAGCCGCCAGGTTCTTCTTTCATATAGCAGGAGACTGCCGTGGTCCCAATCATATCTTCGCGAAGCTTTTTCGCAAGCTCAACCGCTTCTTTGTCATTTGAACGGTGCGAGAAAAGAAGCACGCGGTCAGCATCTGTCAGTTCATTCATCGTGCCGTCCTCAAGGAAAAGAGGCTTTGCACTTGGAAGAGGGTTTGAACCTGCTGTCGCTTCGAGCGTAATCCCTTCAAGCTCTCCAAAGCCGTGCACATAAATCGTGCCGCTTCCGACTGCAGCCTGTGCGAGCAGTCTTGCGCCGTCTTCAATGGCTTCTTCTTCCTGCTCATGAATGCGGCTGAAATGGCCGGTTAACTGGGTCATAAATATCTTCATCATCTGTCTGAACACTCCTTTACGACTCCATTATAACGAATGAGAGAGCCAATACCTAACCGGACAGGTTCAGAAATTTGTCGATAAGTTTAAGCAGGAATAAGAATACACACAACCGAATAACTATCGTATGTTTCACCGGACTGTTTTATACTAAAGAAAGGCAAATCCGGCATGCGTTTCGCGCCTTATTTGCTTTTATGATGTAAGCAGTTTTCCGGACGTTTTGGTTCCTTGCAATACATGCTGACCGGCAGAATAGCTGGATAATCCAAATATGAAGAGGTGCAGGAAGATGAATGAAAAAATCTTAATTGTAGACGATCAATATGGAATCCGTATTTTATTAAACGAAGTGTTTCAAAAAGCGGGATATCAGACCTTCCAGGCAGCAAACGGTTTTCAGGCTCTGGAAATTGTAGACAAGCATAAGCCGGATCTGGTGCTTCTTGATATGAAAATTCCTGGTATGGATGGAATAGAAATCCTGAAAAGAATGAGAGTGGTCGAGCCGGATATCCGCGTCATTATCATGACTGCATACGGTGAACTGGACATGATTCAGGAGGCGAAAGACCTTGGGGCTCTAACGCATTTCGCAAAACCGTTTGATATTGACGAGATCCGCGACGCTGTCCGCAAGTACCTTCCGATCCGCTCGAACTGACGCCTCCCTAAATCGGCAAACTTATGTCGAAAAGTTGCCGTTTTTCTCAGAAGTTGGTATGCTAGTGAATGAGAAAAGCCCGTGTACATTTTAATCAGATTACATACATTGCAATCGTTCTGGTCATGCTAGATGTTACGTAAGCTTTTCGGGTTTAGCAAATTAGCTGCATAGGGAGGATATTTCGACATGCCTTTAGTATCAATGACAGAAATGTTGAATAAAGCAAAAGAAGAAGGTTACGCTGTAGGTCAGTTTAACCTGAACAACCTTGAGTTCACTCAAGCGATTCTTCAAGCTGCTGAAGAAGAAAAATCACCGGTTATCCTTGGTGTATCCGAGGGCGCTGCACGTTACATGAGCGGCTTCAAAACAGTTGTAAAAATGGTTGAAGGTCTTATGGAAGACCTGAACGTAACAGTTCCTGTTGCGATTCACCTTGACCACGGTTCAAGCTTTGACAAATGTAAAGAAGCAATCGATGCAGGTTTCACATCTGTAATGATCGACGCTTCTCACCACCCATTTGAAGAGAACATTGAAACAACAGCTAAAGTTGTTGAATATGCGCATTCAAAAGGCGTTTCTGTTGAAGCTGAGCTTGGAACAGTAGGCGGACAAGAGGACGACATTATTGCAGAAGGCGTTATCTACGCTGACCCTAAAGAGTGTGAAGAGCTTGTTAACCGCACTGGCATCGACTGCCTTGCTCCTGCACTTGGATCTGTACACGGCCCTTACAAAGGCGAGCCTAACCTTGGCTTCAAAGAGATGGAAGAAATCGGCAAAGCTACTGGCATGCCTCTAGTTCTTCACGGCGGAACGGGTATCCCGACTCACGATATCCAAAAAGCAATCTCTTTCGGTACAGCTAAAATCAACGTAAACACTGAAAACCAAATCGCTTCTGCTAAAGCTGTCCGCGAAACACTTGCAGCTAAGCCGAACGAATATGACCCGCGCAAATATCTTGGACCTGCTCGCGATGCAATCAAAGCAACAGTTGCAGGCAAGATGAAAGAATTCGGTTCTGCTGGTAGAGCATAATTTGTTTTAAAATAGAAAACCGCCTCTGATACACAGGAAACGAAAAGGCGGTTTCCTTTCTGATTGAAAGTAAGCGTAAACAAGTTCTATTTTTCTGATATCTTAGGAGGATGGCAGAATGTTATTTTTCATTGATACAGCAAATGTCGAAGAAATTAAAGAAGCACAGGCTCTCGGTGTCCTGTCCGGAGTAACCACAAATCCGAGCTTAGTAGCTAAAGAGAATGTATCCTTCCATGACCGCCTTAGAGAGATTACCGGAATCGTATCCGGGTCTGTCAGTGCTGAAGTCATTTCCTTAAAGGCAGAGGAAATGATTGAAGAAGGCAAAGAGCTTGCTGAAATTGCCCCTAATATCACAGTGAAAGTGCCAATGACGCCGGACGGCTTAAAAGCAGTAAAAGCCTTAACGGACCTTGGCATCAAAACGAATGTGACCCTGATTTTCAACGCGAACCAGGCGCTTCTTGCTGCAAGAGCAGGAGCGACATATGTATCGCCGTTTGTCGGACGTCTTGATGATATCGGCCAAAATGGCATGGAGCTGATTTCTACGATCGCACAGATCTTTGATTTACACGGAATTGAATCAAAGATTATCGCGGCATCAATCAGACATCCAATGCACGTGACAGAAGCAGCGCTGCACGGCGCCCATATTGCGACCATTCCATTCAGTGTCATTAAACAGCTCTGCAAACATCCCCTGACAGATCAGGGCATCGAAAAATTTCTGGCAGACTGGAACAGCAGACAGCAATAGATTGCAAGACAAATAGATAACAGGAATGGCAAGCCTAGGCTTGCCATTCTCTACTAGAAAAGCGGAGCTGGAGAATGAGAAAAGCAGACCATGAAGAATATTGAAACTCAGTCCGCAATAAATAAAACAATGCGATTCTTCCATCCATTCAGGCAATGACCCTCATTTACATGCCTCCACAGGAACCATATCGTGCACTAAAATAATTTCATATGTCATAATAGGTTAAAGAAAAAAAACTTGAACTTGTATTCTTTGTCGGATTAATGGAAAATATTTGTTGAAAAGAGGCATTTTTTGTTGCTCTTTCGTCTCAACCCGAAACGTCAGCTTGATTTTGGTCACAGTACCACCATTTTATTCTCATAACATGATGGCTTTTCAAAAAAGGAGCCGGCTTTTCAGTTCTGAAAGAAACTGAGAGGACGAAACCTGACAAGACATCGAAAAGCCAACTTCTTTGAGAAAGGAGACTATCATGGAAAAATTAAAAATAGCAGGCGGTTACCCTTTAAAAGGGACGGTAAGCATCAGCGGCGCCAAAAACAGTGCGGTTGCCCTTATTCCGGCGACAATACTTGCACAGTCACCCGTCACCATTGAAGGTTTGCCCGATATTTCAGATGTACATATTTTAAAGGACTTGCTTGAGGAAATCGGGGGAACCGCAGAATTTAAGAATAACGAGATGTATGTGAATCCTGCGGAAATGATTTCAATGCCTCTGCCAAGCGGAAAAGTGAAAAAGCTCCGTGCTTCCTACTACTTGATGGGAGCGATGCTCGGACGCTTCAAAAAGGCAGTGATCGGCCTTCCTGGAGGATGCCATCTTGGTCCGCGTCCGATTGATCAGCATATTAAAGGCTTTGAAGCTCTCGGAGCACAGGTCACAAATGAACAGGGCGCAATCTATCTGCGTGCCGAGGAGCTTAAAGGGGCCCGCATTTATCTTGATGTCGTCAGTGTTGGTGCAACTATCAATATCATGCTTGCAGCTGTGCTTGCTAAAGGACAGACCATTATTGAGAATGCAGCAAAGGAACCTGAGATCATCGATGTCGCCACGCTTTTATCAAGCATGGGTGCAAGAATTAAGGGAGCCGGAACGGATGTAATCCGTATCGACGGGGTTGAAAGCCTTCACGGCTGCAGACACTCTATTATCCCTGACCGGATCGAAGCCGGCACGTACATGATTATTGGAGCTGCCATGGCGCAGGAAGTGCTGATTGACAACGTTATTCCGCTTCACCTTGAATCTCTCATTGCAAAATTCAGAGAGATGGGGATTCATGTTGAAACAAACAACGAACAGATCTGGATAGTCGGCGGACAGAAGGAACTGAAAGCTGTAGATATTAAAACACTCGTCTATCCTGGTTTTCCTACCGATCTGCAGCAGCCGTTTACGTCACTTCTTACAAAGTCTACCGGAACAAGTGTCGTGACAGATACAATCTATTCTGCGCGCTTTAAGCATATTGATGAGCTCAGAAGAATGGGAGCCAAAATTAAAGTGGAAGGCAGATCTGCTATTGTTACAGGCCCGACAAAGCTTCAGGGTGCGAAAGTGAAAGCGAGTGATCTTCGCGCAGGAGCTGCCTTAGTTGCCGCAGGCCTGATGGCAGAAGGTGTAACCGAGGTAACAGGTCTTGAGCATATCGACCGCGGATACAGCCAGCTTGAAGAAAAACTGACAAGCCTTGGCGCGACAATCTGGCGCGAAAAGCTGACAGAACAGGAAATAGAACAGCTTCAAAGTTCTTAAGTAAATAGATACCTATAACAACAGGGGATACATGGGGAGGAAGAAACAATGGAGAGAAGTTTATCAATGGAGCTAGTCCGTGTAACAGAAGCAGCGGCACTTGCATCTGCACGCTGGATGGGACGCGGGAAAAAAGACGAAGCAGATGACGCTGCAACATCAGCCATGAGAGATGTTTTTGACACCATTCCGATGAAAGGAACGGTTGTAATCGGGGAAGGCGAAATGGATGAAGCGCCGATGCTTTATATCGGTGAAAAGCTTGGGACAGGCTATGGCCCGCGCGTTGACGTGGCTGTTGATCCGCTTGAAGGAACAAATATCGTTGCTTCCGGCGGCTGGAATGCCCTTGCTGTTATCGCCATCGCAGACCACGGCAACCTTTTGAATGCACCGGATATGTACATGGACAAAATTGCAGTCGGTCCTGAAGCAGTAGGCTGCATTGATATAAACGCTCCAATCATTGACAACCTTAAGGCGGTTGCAAAAGCTAAAAACAAAAATGTGGAAGATGTCGTTGCCACAATCTTAAACCGCGAAAGACACGAGCATATCATTAAAGAGCTTCGCGATGCAGGCGCACGCATCAAGCTCATCAATGACGGTGATGTCGCAGGTGCCATCAATACAGCTTTTGACCACACAGGAGTCGACATCCTGTTCGGTTCAGGCGGCGCACCTGAAGGCGTACTTGCGGCAGTTGCCCTAAAATGCCTCGGCGGAGAAATCCAGGGCAAGCTTCTTCCGCAAAATGACGAAGAAATCGCACGATGCGAGAAAATGGGCATCGACACAAGCAAAGTTCTCCGCATGGAGGACCTTGTAAAAGGCGATGACGCCATCTTCGCAGCAACCGGCGTTACCGACGGCGAGCTGCTGAAAGGCGTTCAGTTTACAGGCACCGCGGGAACGACTCAATCCCTCGTCATGCGTGCCAAATCAGGAACCGTCCGCTTCATCGACGGAACCCACAGCCTAAGCAAAAAACCGAACCTTGTCATAAAGTAAAACGCAGCCAAGCTGCAGACAGCCGGGTATAGAAATGGTTTGTTCTATTTCCGGCTGTTTTTTCGTTTGTTTCAATCATGTTTCAAAACTCAAAAGATATTGATTAAATCCATCAAATAAGGTAAAACTAAAGAGTGCTGCGTAAATTGAAAGGGCTGCCTTTCACACTGCTTTTCCTACTTCTAGCCTATCTTCTCTTTCTTCTCTATATCTGATCCATTTACTAGTTTTTTTCTCGCATATAGATGGAAGAACAACTGTATTTATAATTTATAAAGTGTGGTGCTGTTATGAGCGAGGTTTCTATTTCCAATCTCGAACATCTGAAATTAAAAGAATTATATGAGCTTGCACGTCATTACAAAGTGTCGTATTACAGCAAGCTGACGAAAAAAGAATTGATTTTTGCCATTTTAAAAGCGAACGCTGAGCAAGAGGACTTATTGTTCATGGAAGGCGTTCTTGAAATCATTCAGTCTGAAGGATTCGGGTTCTTAAGACCTATCAACTATTCTCCAAGCTCTGAGGATATTTATATTTCGGCTTCACAGATCCGCCGTTTTGATTTGCGAAATGGGGACAAGGTGTCCGGAAAAGTCCGTCCGCCAAAGGAAAACGAGCGTTACTACGGCCTGCTTCATGTGGAAGCCGTTAACGGAGATGACCCTGAGTCTGCGAAAGAGCGTGTTCATTTCCCGGCTTTGACGCCGCTTTATCCGAACCGCCAAATCATCCTTGAAACAAAACCAAGTGACCTTTCAACACGCATTATGGACGTGATTGCTCCTGTGGGATTCGGACAGCGCGGACTGATCGTTGCGCCTCCAAAAGCAGGTAAAACGATGCTGCTGAAAGAAATCGCAAACAGCGTGACAACAAATCACCCTGAAGCTGAACTGATTGTTCTCCTCATTGACGAACGTCCTGAGGAAGTAACGGACATTGAGCGTTCTGTAGCAGGAGACGTTGTCAGCTCAACGTTTGATGAGGTTCCTGAAAACCACATCAAGGTGGCTGAGCTTGTTCTTGAGCGAGCAATGCGCCTTGTCGAGCATAAGAAGGACGTTATTATCCTTATGGACAGCATTACACGTCTTGCGCGTGCGTACAACCTTGTGATTCCGCCAAGCGGACGTACACTCTCAGGCGGTATTGATCCGGCTGCGTTCCATCGTCCAAAGCGCTTCTTCGGTGCTGCCCGGAACATTGAAGAGGGCGGAAGCCTGACCATTCTTGCGACTGCTCTTGTTGATACAGGATCCCGTATGGATGATGTAATTTATGAAGAGTTTAAAGGAACAGGCAATATGGAGCTTCATCTTGACCGTTCCCTTGCAGAAAAACGCATCTTCCCGGCAATCGATATTCGCCGCTCAGGTACACGAAAAGAAGAACTTCTTATTCCGAAAGATCACCTTGAGAAGCTGTGGGCCATCCGCAAATCGATGTCAGATTCGCCTGATTTTGCAGAAAAGTTCCTGAAAAAACTGCGCAACTCCAAATCCAACGAAGAATTCTTCAGCATTCTTGATGCGGAATGGAAGGCAGCAGGCGTTTCCGGAAAACGATTGTAAAATTAGTTGCAAATTAACTGGAAGCTTGTTATACTTTTTTTATGTGCTTTTCCGGAAGAACCTCTTCTGGAAATGATAACTCTGGTTCGGTAAACGAATCAGGGCGGAAGGAGATGAAACGGAATGAAAGCAGCTATCCATCCTAACTACAAAAAAGTTATGGTTAAATGTGCTTGCGGAAATGAATTTGAAACTGGTTCTGTAAAAGACGAGGTGCGCATCGAGGTTTGCTCTGAGTGCCATCCATTCTACACAGGACGTCAAAAGTTCGCTTCTGCTGACGGTCGTGTTGATCGCTTCAACAAAAAATACGGTCTTAAATAATTATAGATTGAAGGAAACAGGCGAGATTTCTGTCTTGCCTGTTTTTTTACGCCGTTTCCCGCTATTTTTGGGAAAAACAGCCATAATAAGCAGTATCCATGTACATATGGAACCTTACAATGAACGGCATTCCGTTCATTTAAAGATAGAAAGCAGCAAAAGGCTCGGGGCCATAGAACAACGTTTAAGAAATGAAGGGGGAGGCCGTTTTCATGTATGTTATGAAACAAAGCGGGTGGCTTGAGGTCATCTGCGGAAGCATGTTCTCAGGTAAATCTGAAGAACTGATCAGAAGAGTCCGCCGTGCGCAGTTTGCCAAGCAGGAAGTGAAAGTATTCAAGCCTGCCATCGACAATCGCTACAGTGAAGATGAGGTTGTTTCGCATAATGGCACGGCCGTCATCAGTCATGCCGTTGCTTCTTCAAGCGACCTTTTTAAATACATTACACCAGAAACAGACGTGATTGCGGTTGATGAAGTGCAATTTTTTGACGACGAAATTGTCCAGGTCATCACATCACTTGCCAACCAGGGCTACCGCGTCATCGCTGCAGGGCTTGACCAGGATTTCAGAGGAGAGCCATTTGGCACCGTTCCTGCGTTAATGGCCGTTGCGGAGCTTGTCACAAAGCTTCAGGCCGTCTGTTCAGTGTGCGGTTCACCAGCTAGCAGAACGCAGAGGCTGATCAACGGAAAGCCTGCATCCTACCATGATCCGATCATACTGGTCGGTGCTTCTGAATCGTACGAACCAAGATGCCGCCACCACCACGAGGTGCCGGAAAAGCCGGCTCAGTCAAAACAATCAGAGCCGGAAACTCAAAATTTGTCATAAAGATGAAAGCTGCCCCAATTTTTCAAAGGGCAGCTTTTTTTCATACTCTTTTGGGCACCTTACAAATGGAGGTGTTTTTATGAAAATGTTATGGATCCTTTTTTTAATCCTGGTTCTCGGGGCATGCGACAATCCATCAAATCAATCAGAGATACAGCCTGAATCAGACAAAGGAAGCGAACTGAAGAGGACAGGGGAGGGTGTTTCAAACAACAGGGGAACAACCGAGCAGAACCCGAACTTTCTGAATCTGTCCAAAAACAGGGAGCAGAATGAGGATGAAAAGGATAAGCTTCATGAGGTCATCCGCAATGACCCGTCATTGAAAATTGAGAACATCACGATGAACGGCGGGAAAATCAGCGTGGATGTTGTGTCCTCAAAAGAGATGTCTGATCATGAAATGGCGGATAAACAGAAAGAACTTCAGAGAAAAATGCAGAACATCATCCCGAGATATGACGTCCACGTCGACTTGGAGGCAAAATAAAAAACTCGTTTCTGTTTAAACGAGTTTTTGTTTTTTTTAGAAGCTGAAAAGAGAACTGATCAGACTTCTTCTTTTTTGTTTTTTAGGCGGTTTTACATGGTCAAACACGAGCGCGTGCTCCATCGGATGCTTTTCTTTCTGCTTTTCAAGTGTCTCTACCTTAGCTTCAAGCTCTTCAATGCGGCTGTTCAATTCTTCGATTTCTCTCCGGTGCTGCAGCAGCTGATAGGAGACGACGCTGTCTGCCTTGCTGCTGATTTTTTGATCCAGTGCCTTAAGCTTTTGCATGATTTCTTCATAATTAAGATCAGCGGGGGGCGCTTCCGCTATTTTTACGACCGCTTTTCTAGGCGGTTTTTTCTCCGTTACTTTTACTTCCTGAAAAAGAATCCCCTTACCCAGCTGATCCTTAATATCACGAAGTGTGCCAATGTCCTCTTCTGTAAAAAAGTAATGACCAAGCTCATTGCGCTCCATTTGAAGATTCAGCTGCTTCACCCAGCGCTGAACGGTTTTCGGCGAAACACCCAGCAGTTTGGCAACCTGGCTTGTATTCATCTCCATTCCCCCTTGTCCAGTTTTCCCGAAACATACAAAACACGATGATCAACATGTTCGATAAGAGAAAGTCCGATCCCTTCCGGCCAGACAAAAGAAGAATCAATTCGCCAAAGAAAGTGCTGATTTTACGAATTCCGCAAGCTCTTTCGACTTAATCCTCATACAGCTCAAGCGGCAGCCCGTCCGGATCCTGGAAAAACGTAAACTTCCTGTCTGTAAACTCATCCACCCGGATCGGTTCTGTCTCAATGCCAAGCGCATTCAGCTCTGCGACTGCGTCATCTATATTTTCAACAGAGAAAGCAAGGTGTCTGAGACCTGCCGCCTCAGGACGCGAAGGGCGCTCCGGCGGGGAAGGAAAAGAAAACAGTTCAATTTGAGTGTGATCACAGACAGCCAGATCAAGCTTGTATGAATCTCTTTCTGCCCTGTAAGCCTCGTTTAGAATGCCAAAACCAAGCTTGTTCACATAAAAATCCTTTGAAACCTCATAATCTGTACAAATAATGGCGATGTGGTGCACTTTTTTGATGTTCATTTTATTGTCCCTTTCTTTTTCAGTGTCCAGCTCCATCGCCCAAACCTTCCGTCAGAACAAAATCCCCCGAAAAGTCTAAACCCGGACTTTCCGTGTGATTTCTTATCTGACTGCCAGGCCTGAACAGTCGGCTCCGCTTTTCCCGTAATTTGCTTTTGACGCTTTCAATAACCTATACTATAATTATAACGTTATGGACGAAAATAGAGGTGAATAACGTGCTGGACCGCTTACAATCCGTAGAAGACCGCTACGAAAAGCTAAACGGACTACTGATGGATCCTGATATTATCAACGATTCAAAGAAGCTCCGCGAATATTCAAAAGAACAATCCGATTTGCAGGAAACAGTTGACGTATACCGTGAATATAAATCAGTAAAAGAACAGATTGACGACGCCAAAGCCATGCTTGATGACAAGCTTGACGCTGACATGCGCGACATGGTGAAGGAGGAGCTTTCTGAGCTGCAGTCACAGGAGAAAGACCTGGCTGCACGCCTGAAGATTCTTCTGATTCCAAAGGACCCGAACGATGACAAAAACGTTATCATGGAGATCCGCGGCGCTGCAGGCGGAGATGAGGCAGCTCTGTTTGCAGGAGACCTTTACCGCATGTACAGCCGTTTTGCCGAAGCTCAAGGGTGGAAGACAGAAGTTATGGAAGCCAACACTACCGGTGTCGGCGGCTATAAAGAGATCATCTTTATGATCAATGGAAACGGCGCATTCTCGAAGCTAAAATATGAAAACGGTGCACACCGTGTGCAGCGTGTCCCTGAAACAGAATCCGGCGGAAGAATTCACACGTCCACAGCGACGGTTGTCTGCCTTCCGGAAGCGGAGGAAGTGGAAGTGGAAATTCACGATAAAGATATCCGCGTCGATACATTTACTTCAAGCGGACCGGGCGGACAGAGTGTCAACACGACAATGTCGGCCGTACGCCTGACGCATTTGCCGACAGGAACAGTGGTGTCCTGCCAGGATGAAAAGTCACAGATTAAAAACAAAGAAAAAGCCATGAAAGTACTTCGCGCGCGCGTATATGACAAATTCCAGCGCGAGGCACAGGCTGAATACGATCAAAACCGCAAGCTTGCTGTTGGAACAGGTGACCGTTCAGAACGGATCCGCACGTACAACTTCCCGCAAAACCGTGTAACAGACCACCGCATTGGCCTGACGATCCAAAAGCTTGATCAAATTCTGCAGGGGAAACTGGATGAGTTTGTCGATGCTCTAATCGTAGAGGATCAGTCAAGCAGACTCGACCAGGCAGACCGTTAAGCATGATTAAGGTGTACGAAGCCCTGAAGTGGGCTTCTTCTTTTTTGGCAGAAGCAGAGCGTGATCATAATGCGGGAGAGCTCCTGCTTCGCCACCATCTGAACATGAGCCGTTCGGAAATGCTTGCCTCCTTGAGGATGGACCTGCCCGACGGAGTCTGGGAACCATTCAAAGCAGACGTTCACCGTCATGCAGATGGAGTTCCTGTACAGCACATGATTGGATCAGAAGAGTTTTACGGCCGTTCATTTACGGTCAATAAAGAAGTGTTAATTCCGCGCCCTGAAACAGAGGAACTGGTTGAGGGGATTTTGCTTAAAGCGAAAAGCCTGTTTAAAGGCTATGATACGATTGCCGCAGCCGACATTGGGACAGGCAGCGGAGCCATTGCGATTTCCCTTGCACTTGAAAATCCGGCTTTTAAAGTAAGGGCTGTCGATATCGCACCAGAATCCCTCGAAGTCGCAAGCATGAACGCAGAAAGCCTTGGGGCTGAAGTGGAATTCATGCATGGAGACTTGCTTGCGCCGCTGATGGAAAGCGGAACGAAAATGGATGTGGTTGTCTCAAACCCTCCTTATATCCCGGATGCAGAAGTGCTTGAGCTTTCACCGGTCGTAAGGGACCATGAACCCCACCGCGCCCTTGCAGGCGGAGCGGACGGACTGGACTTTTACCGCAGACTGGCAGCTGACATCCCGCGCGTCATCAGTACGCGTGCCTTGATTGCATTCGAAGTCGGAGCCGGACAGGGCGAAGACGTTAAAGCGCTGCTGCTGGAACAGCTTCCGCACGCACAGGCTGAAGTTAGATACGACATCAACGGCAAGGACAGAATGGTATTTGCTGTTGTAGAAGGAGCGCCTCATGATTGAGGCGATTTTTTTTACACCCAAACCCCATCCCAACCCCTAACTACCTCTTTTTCTAGCAAGATCTTGGGCATTTATCAGTTGATTTTTTCACTTGATTTGCCTTCCTGGACTGCATAGGACAGCTCAATCTCCCATATACACGAAACAACACTCCAAAAAAATAGATTACTAGTTTTCAAAAAGCTAGTTTAAGATTCTGCCTCCCTGTCCATACTGGTTGCTAGAAGGGGATGGTGATGAAAATGAAGAAACATTATATGGCATTTATATATATTTCATTATTAATGATCGGGGCGGTTATGAACGTTTATAAGGAGCCGCTTGCAGCCGGGGCGCAGCAGGTGAATGAGGCGGTTGTCATTCCGGAAGAGGCGATTCGCCTGCGGATTCTTGCAAATAGTGATTCTGAAGAGGATCAGGTGCTGAAGCGCAAGATCCGCGATGAGGTAAACAAGGAAATCACTGTTTGGGTTGAGAAGCTGACATCGGTTGAAGAGGCAAGAGAGCTGATCAAGTCAAGGCTTCCTGAGATTGAGAAGATTGTCCAGGCGACACTTGTGAGAGAGAACATGGTTCAGGAGTTTACGGTTGATTTCAATAATGTAAGCTTTCCGACGAAGATGTACGGCAGCTACATTTACCCTGCCGGTGATTATGAAGCGATTTTGATTACGCTCGGCGAAGGAAAAGGCGCTAACTGGTGGTGTGTACTGTTCCCGCCTCTATGTTTCCTTGATTTTTCAAACGGGCAGGCAGTTCAGGCAGCTGAACTTGAGGAAGAAGCGGCGCCTGCTGCTGAAGAGGCAGATGCATCTGAGGAGCTTGCTTCATTGCTTGCAGATGAAGAAGAGACAGTGGAAAAAGCATCTGAAGAGATGACTTCCCTGATTGTGGATGAAGAAGAGGAAAAAGAACAAGTAGAAGTGAAATTCTTTTTAGTAGAGTGGTTTGAAGGAGTATTTTCCTGAAAGGCGTACGGTTTGACCGTGCGTCTCTCTTTTTTTCAATACTGGAATATATCTCGGGTCATATCCCATCATTTTTCGTCATAGAG
The DNA here is from genome assembly GCF_000708755.2 of Metabacillus indicus LMG 22858. Taxonomy (GTDB): domain Bacteria; phylum Bacillota; class Bacilli; order Bacillales; family Bacillaceae; genus Bacillus_P; species Bacillus_P indicus. The sequence goes on from NZ_JGVU02000005.1 coordinate 292,989, forward strand.
TTGAAGTAGAAACGAAAAACGGGGGGATTGGATGTACTATCAGTTAAGAATTGCTGGAAAAAAGGATGTACAGGCTATAAAAGCGTTTATTGAGAAAGCCGGCTTGAGATCGGACGGAATAGAAGAGTTTGTGGAGTATTTTGCCCTCCTAGAGAGTGATGGACAGATCACGGCTACGCTTGGTGTTGAACCGGTCGGAGGAGACGGCCTGCTGCGCTCGCTTGCGGTTTCGGAGTCTATGAACCAGGCCCACCTGCTTTCTCTTTTTGAAAGTGTTTATGCGCTCGCGAAAGAGAAGGGGTTGGGGAGCTGTTACCTTGTGGCAAACAGCAGGAGTGCAGTAGATTTTCTAAACATCATTGGCTTTCAGGCTGTGGAAAAAGAGAACATTCCGCAGCATTTGCTGCAGTCAGCGCATTTTAAGGAGTCTTTCAGCAAGGAACATGCAGAAGTGATGGCAAAAACATCCTGATGTGGATATATCCACATAGTTATCCACTAATTCACTCGCCTTATCCACATTTTGTGGATAAGGCTTGTATTCTTTTAGGGGTTCTTTTATACTTTCATGAGGAATGAATGAAAAGTGCGGGAAATACTAAGTTATTCACATGTTAGACAGGAGAGTAAGAAAAATGAAGACAAATGTTTGGATTGTGGATAATTTGGAGGATTTATCTTCAAGTTATCCACAAATTGCACAGGCAGCAGCACAATTAAGGGAAAATGAGGTTGTTGCTTTTCCTACGGAGACCGTTTACGGCCTTGGCGCCAACGCAAAATCGGACGAAGCTGTGGGTAAAATCTATGAGGCGAAAGGCAGACCGAGTGATAATCCACTGATTGTCCACATCGCATCCATTAAGCAGCTGCATGAAGTTGCGGCGCATGTGCCTGTTTATGTGGATAAATTGATTGAGGCTCTTTGGCCGGGGCCAATTACATTTGTATTGCCTAAAAAAGCCGGTTTGTCAGACCGTGTAACAGCGGGGCTTGATACAGTCGCAGTGAGAATGCCGGATCATCCGCTTGCGCTTGCTCTTATAAAGGAAGCGAATCTTCCAGTAGCAGCACCGAGTGCGAATCTCTCGGGAAAACCAAGCCCGACGCGCGCGTCACATGTATTTGATGATTTAAATGGAAGAATTGCCGGAATCGTAGACGGCGGTTCAACAGGCGTAGGCGTGGAATCCACCGTTTTGGACTGTACACAGCAAATCCCTGTCATCCTGAGACCGGGCGGCGTTACAAAGGAACAGCTCCAAGCACTGATTGGAGAAGTGACCGTTGACCAGGCGCTGACCGACGAGACACAGGCGCCGAAATCACCGGGAATGAAATATACACACTATGCCCCAGCTGCACCGATGACGATTGTTGACGGCACCCCTTCTTTCCTTCAGGGATTAATCAGCGAGGCAAAAAGCGAAGGGAAAAAAGTCGGCGTTCTCTCTGCAAAAGAGACGGCAGGAAACTATGAGGCAGATGTGGTCTTTTCCTGCGGAAGCAGAGCAAATATGCACACAGTCGCTTCAGAGCTTTATGACGTTCTAAGAGCATTTAATGAAACGGATGTAGACTGTATTTTCAGCGAAAGTTTTTCGTCCGCCGGTGTGGGCCAGGCAGTGATGAACAGGCTCATGAAGGCGGCCGGCCACCGTTTAATAAAGGAATAGGGCGAATGATCCAAACCGGAAAATAGAAATGTTCTAAGCCTTCCCGGACATGCATAAGTTTGATTGAGGCGTGTCCGGGGAGGCTTGTATATGAATCTGGAAGCATTGATTGGCGAACTGATTACGTTATTTATGATGGCGTTTGCGCTTGGAATGGATGCATTTTCGGTCGGACTTGGCATGGGGATGATCAAACTCAGGCTTCGGCAGATTTTTTATATTGGCCTGACAATCGGCCTGTTTCATATATGGATGCCGCTCGCCGGCATGTGGATCGGCAAAGTGCTCTCAGGAACATTTGGCCATATTGCTTCGCTTGCAGGCGGGGCGCTGCTTATCATTCTTGGCGTCCAGATGATTCTGGCCTCGTTTAAAAAGGACCAGGAATCAATGATCACTCCAGTTGGATTCGGCTTGCTTTTTTTCGCGCTGAGTGTCAGCTTAGACAGTTTTTCAGTTGGCCTGACGCTTGGGATTTACGGGGCAAGAACGCTTTTGACCATTTTGATGTTTGGTGTTGTGAGTATGCTTCTCACGTGGACCGGCCTGCTGATTGGCAGACGCGTACAAACTTGGCTTGGTACATACGGCGAAGCGCTTGGCGGCAGTATCCTGCTTGGCTTTGGACTGAAGCTTATTTTTCCAATGTAGAAAAGGGTCCGGAAACGGGCTTTTTTTGTGCGTTAAAATCGGCATAACTTCTATTTTTTTCATGCAAAAATGATAAGAAGCCCGGTCACTATGTTCCCGGCGTTTTTCAGGTTATAATAACAGAAAAGGGGGAACACGAATGACGAATATCCTTTTTGTTTGTACGGGAAATACATGCAGAAGCCCGATGGCTGAAGCATTGTTGAATCATATGAAAGAAGACAGGCAGCTGTCCGTTAAGTCTGCCGGTGTATTTGCAAGCGACGGCAGCGATGCTTCGCATTTTGCCAAACAGGCGCTCGATGAAAAGGGCATTGCCTGCAGTCATCAGTCGTCTCTGCTGAACGGGGAGCATATTAAATGGGCAACCTACATTTTGACGATGACAGAAAGCCATAAAGAGCTGATTTTTGAAAGGTATCCGCAGGCAATTGAAAAAACGTTTACGCTTTCAGAATTTACGGCTGAAGATGAGCTTGCGCGCCGGGATGTCATGGATCCTTTCGGCGGGTCGCTTGATGTGTACAGAATGACACGCGAAGAACTGGAGAAGATGATTGGACGATTAATGGATAAGCTCAAAGACTAATCAAAGTGGAGGGTATTTTCATGAAAATTGCAATTGCATCTGATCACGGCGGTCTTAGACTGCGCGAGGAAATAAAAAGCTTGATGGATGAGATGAATATTCCATATGAAGATTTCGGCTGTGAGTGCGAAACGTCTGTTGATTATCCGGACTATGCACTTCCTGTTGCTGAAAAAGTGGCAAACGGGGAATTTGACCGCGGGATTCTGATTTGCGGAACAGGTATCGGCATGAGTATTTCTGCCAACAAAGTGAAGGGCATCCGCTGTGCGCTTGTGCATGATACGTTCAGTGCGAAAGCAACGCGCGAGCACAACAACAGCAACATGCTTGCAATGGGAGAGCGCGTAATCGGACCCGGACTTGCACGCGAAATAGCGAAAATCTGGCTGACAACAGAGTTTGAAGGCGGCCGGCATGAAAACCGCGTGAATAAAATCACTGAGTTTGAAAATAAGCTCTGAGGGTGAAGAGAAAATGACTGACATTCAGGAGTGGAAGGTTCAGCTTGGAACCATGCTTGCCGACTTGGAGGAGCAGTCCTCTTTCAGACCCGGCATGGTGTTTGCGGTCGGATGCAGCACGAGCGAAGTGATCGGCGAAAAGATTGGTACAGCAGGGACTGAACAAGTGGCAGAGATGATCTTTTCAGAGCTTGAGGCTTTTAAAGAGCGGACTGGCGTGCATCTCGCTTTTCAGTGCTGTGAACATTTAAACCGGGCCCTTGTGGTGGAGCAGGAAACGGCTGAAAAACACGGGCTTGATGAAGTAACGGTGACACCTATCCGCAGAGCGGGAGGGGCGATGGCCACTTACGCCTATTCAGTCTTTAAAAATCCTGCCGTTGTTGAATTTATCAAGGCAGACGGCGGAATTGACATAGGTGATACCTTTATCGGCATGCACCTTAAGCATGTGGCGGTTCCGGTGAGAAGCTCTTTAAATCAAGTCGGACATGCCCATGTAACGATGGCCAAAACCCGTCCCAAGCTGATTGGCGGAGAGAGAGCGGTCTATTCTTCTTCAAAAAAAGAGAATAAACAATGTACGTGATAAATACGAACGATAAAATTATATAATAGTGTTTTATTCGTTATTTTAGTGCTTTTTTATCAAAAATAACGCAATTGAACGAAAATCACGCATAAATCTATTACATTCTGCTTTCTGAACGTGTACAATGTAGATGAATGAAAATGTGAAACTGTCAGCAAAATCGTTTGAATTGGATAGGGGGATTCTTAGCATGAAACATTTAAGCAAGCAGGATACTAGTGTATTTGAAGCAATCCAGGATGAACTGCAGCGCCAGCGCACGAAAATTGAGCTGATCGCGTCTGAAAACTTCGTAACAGAAGCAGTCATGGAAGCCCAGGGCTCTGTGTTAACGAACAAATATGCAGAAGGCTATCCGGGACGCCGCTATTATGGCGGCTGTGAGCACGTAGATGTTGTGGAAAACATTGCAAGAGACCGCGCGAAAGAAATCTTTGGTGCTGAGCATGTCAACGTGCAGCCTCATTCAGGTGCACAGGCGAATATGGCTGTTTACTTTACGATTCTTGAGCATGGAGATACTGTTCTAGGTATGAACCTTTCACACGGCGGCCATTTAACTCACGGCAGCCCGGTTAACTTCAGCGGAGTTCAGTATAATTTCGTTGAGTACGGCGTTGATAAAGAAACACACCGCATCAATTACGAGGACGTCCTTGAAAAAGCACGCCTTCACAAGCCTAAGCTGATTGTAGCAGGTGCGAGTGCTTATCCGCGTGCCATTGACTTCAAGAAATTCCGTGAAATTGCAGATGAAGTCGGCGCTTACTTTATGGTCGATATGGCCCACATTGCAGGCCTCGTGGCTGCAGGCCTTCATGAAAACCCTGTTCCTTACGCTGATTTTGTGACAACAACAACGCATAAAACGCTTCGCGGTCCGCGCGGCGGTATGATTCTCTGCAAAGAAGAATATGCTAAAAAAATCGACAAATCCATCTTCCCTGGCATTCAGGGCGGTCCGCTTATGCATGTGATCGCTGCAAAAGCTGTTTCGTTTGGAGAAGTCCTGCAGGATGAGTTCAAAACGTATGCATCAAACATTATTGCGAATGCAAACCGCCTGGCAGAAGGCCTGAAAAGCCAGGGTCTGAATCTCGTATCTGACGGAACGGACAACCACCTCATTTTGATCGATGTCCGCTCACTTGGCCTGACTGGAAAAGTGGCTGAGAAAGTACTTGATGATGTCGGTATTACAGTGAACAAAAACACGATTCCATTTGATCCTGAAAGCCCGTTTGTAACAAGCGGCGTGCGCATTGGAACGGCTGCAGTAACAAGCAGAGGCTTCGGTCTTGAGGACATGGACGAGATTGCTTCTATTATGGTTCTTGCTCTCAGCAACCATGAAGACGAGGCGAAACTCGAAGAAGCGAAAAACCGTGTTGAAACACTTACGGCTAAATTCGATTTATACGTGTGATTTTTCCATACAAAAAGAGCAAATCCCTGCGGATTTGCTCTTTTTCTCTTACAAGAATACGAAATAAATAACGGCTGCAAGCACGATACGGTAAATCGCAAACGGCACGAGCTTAACTTTGTTGATAAGGGCCAGGAAGAATTTAATCGAAATCAGGGCAACAACAAATGCACTGATGAACCCGGCAATGAAAAACGGCAGGGCATCAAGGGTGAAGTACTCCCAGTTTTTCAAAAGGGAAAGCCCGCTTGCTCCGGCCATGATCGGCACGGCCATAATAAACGTGAAATCTGATGCCGTTCTGTGGTTCATTCCGAGCATGACGCCTCCGGAAATCGTAGAGCCTGAACGGGAAAAACCGGGCCACAGCGATAAACACTGAATCAGGCCGACCATAAGGGCCTGTTTATACGTGATTTTGTCCACTGTTTCAGTTGTAACCGTTCGTTTTTTCTGTACAAAATCGGCCGCAATCATCAGGAAAGCACCGACTACAAGTCCGATTAAAACCGTGTTAATGGAAAATAGATGTTCATCAATATAGTCTTCAAACAAAAGACCAAAGATTCCTGCAGGCAGCAGGCCGACAAACACTTGAGACAGCTTTAATTTTGTCTGCTTTTCTTTTGCTGTTTCTTTTTTAAGCCCGAGCAGGCTGATGAATCGTTCTCTGAAAATGATGACAACCGCAAGAATGGATCCGAGCTGAATCACAATTTTAAATGTATTGGCAACTTGCTGGCCATACAATTCTTTGGACTGAAACAGCAGATCATCAAATATAATCATATGTCCAGTAGAAGATACCGGTGCAAACTCTGTTAATCCTTCAACAATGCCAAGTACAACTGCAACAAAAATCTCCCACAAATTCAAAATTCCATTCACCTCATGTCTGTCTAATTAAAAAACACTCTTTGATGATTTTAAACGCTATACACGAAGAAGTCTATGTATTTCATGAAATTGTCAATTGATGTAAAGAGGGACTGGTCTAAATGACACAACTTCGCATATCGTAAAACGGCGTTTAGGTGAATCTCGGCCAGGCCATTTTATATAGTAGGAAACGTTGTGTGGGCAAGCGGACCGGGAACATCCGTTTCAAGCTTTCAAAATTAAATGCTGCAAAGCAAAAAAAGCTGCCGGACACGTTGCCGGCAGCTTTGACTAGGTTATAAATATGGCCATTTCAGCTGCTGCATTCAACATTCTTGCAGACTCTCAGACCGCAGGCTATAAGCCACTGTTTTCTTTTTCCCGTGCTTGAATACATCTGCATGGCCGCTGTAAATATACACAGACAGCGTTACACCCCTTTTTCCCGTATTTACATCAATAATAAAAGGAGTGCCCGTTTTGCTTGCAGGCAGATTGTATTCATTGTATTTATCAAAAAATGTTGCTTCATTAAACATGCGGATAAATTGAGTTTTTTCTTCGCCTTCTAAACGCTTTCCACTGAGGGTTACAGTGGCGCTCTCTTCACTGAGCTTGGAATGAAGGGCGAATTTGCCGAGCAGCCATTCAACAACGAAGGTTGGCGGGCTTGCAATAATTACTTTAAGCAAACTAATTGCAATTGTCAGAATGATAAAACCGGTTGTCATCTATCGTTCATCTCCAAAAAAGTGAATGTATAGCCAGTATAGCTTTATGTTAACATAGATGGTTTTTCAAATTGTGTATGTTCTATGAAAGTTGCCAATCCATATAAACCCATAAAATAAATCTCCCATCCTCCTTGAAACGGCTCTTCTTTTTCTGTAAAATCTATTGAAGTGCATTAGAAAAGGAGATGAGCTGATGGGCAAAGTTTACGTGTTTGATCATCCACTTATACAGCATAAACTGACATATATCCGCGACGTCAAAACAGGCACGAAAGAGTTTCGCGAGCTGGTTGATGAAGTGGCGAGCCTGATGATGTTTGAAATCACAAGAGACATGCCTCTTGAAGAAGTAGAGGTTGAAACACCTGTACAAGTAGCAAAATCCATGGTTCTTGCAGGCAAAAAGCTTGCGATTGTTCCAATTCTGCGTGCCGGTCTTGGAATGGTTGACGGAATCCTTAAATTGATTCCGGCTGCAAAAGTTGGACATGTAGGGCTTTACCGTGATCCGGAGACGCTAAAACCGGTTGAATATTACGTGAAGCTTCCATCAGACGTAGAAGAGCGCGAGTTCATCGTCGTCGACCCAATGCTTGCTACAGGCGGCTCAGCAGTAGAGGCGATTAACAGCGTGAAAAAGCGCGGCGCCAAGAACATCAAGTTCATGTGCTTGATTGCAGCTCCTGAAGGCGTTGAAATTGTGAAAGAAGCTCATCCTGATGTCGACATCTACATCGCGGCACTTGATGAAAAATTAAATGATCACGGATATATCGTTCCTGGCCTAGGTGATGCCGGAGACCGTATGTTTGGAACTAAGTGAACAACAAATCCTCCTTTTACAAGGGGGATTTTTTTATACCCATTTGAGAAGGATAAAAGAGAGGTGACGGTGATGACAAGCAAATTCATTCTCTCTATTTTTCTCATGGCTTCCATTTTTCCAATACATACAAGTGCAGTAACCTATCCGGAAGTGCCTTCCATTCCGGACGTATCTCCCAGCCGCACAGAAACAGTAATGATCATTGTAGAGAAAGCTCATGCGCAGGACTTCTCTGAAAAAATCAAAGTAAACTATCCCCGAGTGAAAATCCGCCGGACGTTCGAAAAAGTGTTCAGCGGCTATTCGCTTGAAGGCAGCCATAACGATTTAATGGCTCTCCAAAAGGAGCCACATATTATCCATGCCAGTCCGGTCGCGTCTTATCAGGTGGATCTTGAAGAAAGTGTACCGTTCATAGGCGGTGACGATGTGAGGGGGCTCTTTGATTCAAAGCAGCACCGCCTGACAGGAGAGGGAGTAAAAGTAGGCATCATTGATACGGGCATTGATTATACCCACCCGGACTTATACCGCAGCTATGCCGGCGGGACAGACATCATTGACGGTGATGATGATCCAATGGAGACAAAAGCGACTGACGGCACGGAAACTCTCCATGGCACACATGTGGCAGGGATTATTGCGGCAAACGGCAGGCTGAAGGGGGTAGCGCCTGAAGCGGAAATCATTGCATACCGCGCACTCGGCCCTGGAGGCTTTGGGACAAGCGAACAGGTCATTGCAGCGATTGAAAAAGCCATTGAAGACAAGGTGGATGTGCTGAATTTGTCGCTCGGCAATATGGTCAATGGACCGGACTGGCCGACTAGTCTTGCGCTTGACCGCGCGGTAGAGCACGGCATCACAGCGGTTGTATCCACCGGTAATTCCGGTCCCGGTGTCTGGACAGTCGGTTCGCCTGGGACGTCCAGCAAGGCTATTTCTGTTGGCGCCTCAACTCCTCCGCAGCGGATTCCCTACCTCACAGCAAGCGGCTCAAGGAGAGAAATACCGGTCACTCAGATGGCTGGTGCAAAAGAGTGGACGCTGCACCAGGGAGAAGAGATGGTATTTGCCGGAATTGGCGAGGAACATCAGTATTCTCCAGACATGAAAGGGAAGGTAGTGCTTGTTGAACGCGGGAAAATCACTTTTACCGAAAAAGCTCTTTTTGCTGAAAAGATCGGCGCGAAAGCGGTTGTTATCTATAACAATATGAAAGGTAGCTTTGCGGGCAATCTTGAACTTCCGGCAAACATTCCGGTTGTCTCCATTTCAAAAGAGGACGGCTTGTGGCTGAAAAAACAGCTGAACGAAAAACCGGTGATCCGAACGGTTTACCGGAACGAATCAGATCAGATGGCTGATTTCAGTTCAAGGGGCCCAGTTACCCGGACATGGGAGATCAAGCCTGATGTTGTAGCTCCCGGAGTAGCGATTGACAGCACGGTCCCTGAAGGGTATTTAAGCCTCCAGGGTACAAGTATGTCAGCACCTCATGTGGCAGGGGCGGCCGCACTGATCAAGCAGGCCCATCCGGAATGGAAACCGGAGCAGATCAAGGCTGCCCTCATGAATTCCTCCAGGCCTCTGAGTGGGAGAAAGGCGGACTATTATCAGCCGATCGAACAAGGTGCCGGACGAATAGACGTTATGAGGGCACTTGAAACAGAAGCACTGATGTATCCGGGTGCGCTGTCGTTTGGCCAGGTTATTACAAAAGGCGGGGGAAGCACTCAGAAAAAGGTAAAGCTGACACTTGATAATCAATCAGACAAAGAAGTCGTCTATTCGTTTTCCTATCCTTTCTATAAGAATGGTCTGCAGTGGGACATGCCCGAGAAAACGGCAGTGGAACCAGGCGGAAAAAAGGATGTATACGTAAAAGTGAATATCTATGCAAACAAGCTGGAAAAAGGCCTGCATCAGGGATGGATTAAAGCAGAAGCGGACGAAACGGTCAGGGAGCTTCCGTACTTGTTTGTAGTGGATGAACCGGATTACCCGCGGGTGATGGGCTTTGAGTTCGGATTCGGAGATTCGGCAGGAGTCTATCAGTATGAATTGTACTTGCCGGGAGGCGCGGATGAAATGGGCATCGCACTCTATGATCCGGACACACTTAGGTTTGTGGCGTTTCTGGACTGGGGCAGGGATCTTCAGAAGGGGGCCGTTAAAAAGACGTTCAGACAAAAGGATCTGGGTCTTGAAGACGGGCTTTACAAAGCAGTCGTTTTTGCAAGAAAAGGGGACAGGGAAGACACGTTTGAAACAGATCTTATCTTAGAAAATCCCAAGAGAAATCTGGGAAACTGAGTAATTGTGAACTTTTTGTGATAGGCTTTTTTGATTGTCAAGTTTTTGGTTTTAAAGCAATTGACATTAAATAGAGCCTATTGTATGCTAGACGAGGGTAAATGATAAGGTTTTCATAACGCTTTCAATTACCCGTTTCTATCCCCAGATAAACCCTTTATTAATCTATTAGCGAGGCGGTCGAATGCGCAAAAAAGAGCGTCATCCCATGCAGGCAATGGCCCTTATGACAGGCATTCTGTCTCAGCTAGTCGGTTCAACACTAATTGGCATCTTTTCAGGAAGATGGCTCGACCGATATTTCCATACTGAACCGCTTTTTATGATCGTTGGCCTTTTCATAGGCCTGGCAGCAGGAATTACTGCCATGATCAAGCTCGTCCACCACTTTTTTTCAGGAGACTGAATCATTCATGTTTGATTTGCACCAGATGTACCGAAGATACCGGAAATATATGTTCCTCCTGCTGTCTCTTTATGCCTTGGGCTGGGGATTCACAGGGCATCAGTCTGTCTTTTTGGGGCTTGCGCTCGGAACATCACTCAGTTTGTTTAACTTATGGTCAATGGTCCGCAAACAACTGCAATTTGGTGAGGCTGTTCAGCAGAATAAGAAGGTCAGGTCACTTGGTACGGCAACAAGGCTTGCGTCAGCGGGACTCGCTGCACTCCTTGCCATGAAGTACCCGGAATACCTGAATATGGTTAGTGTCATTATTGGATTAATGACAGTTTATATCGTCATTATGATAGATTATGTTTTCCAACACTCACGCGCTTAGCCGGAAGAGAGGTGAATCTATTGCATCACGGAGCTCCTATAGTTGAGTTTTTAGGTCTTACTTTTAACTTATCCAATGTTTTAATGATCACTGTTGCCAGTGTTATCGTATTTGTGATTGCGGTAATGTCAACACGCAGAATGGCGATGAAGCCGACAGGCATGCAGAACTTCTTTGAATGGGTGGTCGATTTCGTCAAAGGAATCATCAACAGTTCAATGGACTGGCATACCGGCGGACGATTTCTCACGCTCGGCGTTACCCTGTTAATGTACATATTTGTCTCAAATATGCTGGGACTGCCGTTCTCAATTGCAGTTAACCACGAGCTATGGTGGAAATCACCGACAGCAGATCCGACGATTACACTTACTCTTGCAGTCATGATCGTGGCTCTTACACACTACTACGGTGTGAAAATGAAAGGAACATCTGAATATGGGAAGGATTTCTTCCGTCCGATGGCGTTTCTTTTCCCGATCAAGATCATTGAAGAGTTTGCCAACACATTAACGCTTGGTCTTCGTCTTTACGGTAACATCTATGCTGGTGAAATCCTTCTGGGTCTTCTGGCGGGCCTTGCTACAACAGGCGTGCTCGGCGCTGTATCAGCCGCACTTCCAATGATGGTATGGCAGGCGTTCAGTATTTTTGTAGGTTCGATCCAAGCATTTATCTTTGTCATGTTAACTATGGTTTATATGTCTCACAAAGTGAGCAGCGACCACTAATTAATAGGTAACAACTGTTTTTAAAAAAACTTTTACTATTTTGAGAGGGGATTTAAATAATGAATTTAATCGCAGCTGCAATTGCAATCGGCTTAGCGGCACTTGGTGCTGGTATTGGTAATGGTCTTATCGTTTCACGTACAGTAGAAGGTGTTGCTCGTCAGCCTGAACTTCAAGGTAAGCTTCAAACAATCATGTTCATCGGTATCGCACTAGTTGAGGCACTTCCGATCATCGGAGTAGTTATCGCGTTTATCGTACTTGGAAGTTAATAAAGAGACTCCCGTCTCTACATAAATGGCGAAGATCGTGTTGTACCCTTCTTCGCCATTGCTTTATGTTTTTATATTCATGCAGGAAAGATTCGGCCGAGAATCAAAACGTACAATCTCGAGCTTTTTTTCATAGTAACCCATCATGGAACACTTGAAGGGAGTGAAACCGGGCAATGGTAACGTCAAACTTAGTTGTTGGAGCAGGTGCAGGTTTAACATTAAACACTGGAGATATTTTATTCCAGCTGGTTATCTTCTTAATCTTACTCGCATTGCTGAGAAAATATGCTCTTGGACCAGTCATGGGCATCATGAAACAGCGTGAAGAGCACATCGCAAGCGAAATTAATGCGTCTGAAGCAAAGCATGCGGAAGCAAAGAAGCTTGCTGAAGAACAGCGTGAACTTTTAAAACAGGCAAGAACAGAAGCGCAAAGTTTAGTGGAGAGTGCGAAGAAGCTTGGTGAAAAGCAAAAGGAAGATATTATTCTGGTAGCTCGTTCAGAGGCAGAACGCATCAAACAATCTGCGCTTAAAGAAATTGCGACGGAAAAAGAGCAGGCCATTACAGCTCTCCGTGAGCAAGTTGCATCACTTTCTATTTTAATTGCTACGAAAGTAATTGAAAAAGAATTGAATGAGAAAGAACAAGAAAAGCTTATCCACGATTATATCAAAGAGGTAGGCGAAGGTCGATGAGTAAAGAAATAGTTGCAGCTCGCTATGCATTGGCTCTTTTTCAAATCGCTAAGGAAAACCGCACGATTGACCAGATTGAAGAGGAACTGCTTGTCATCCAGAAGGTAACAGCGGAGAATCCTGAATTACTGAACGTGCTTACACATCCAAAAGTGCTGCTAGAAAAGAAAAAATCCATGATGAGTGAAGCGTTCGCTTCTTTATCTCAACCTGTTTTAAGTACGGTTCTTCTATTGATTGAGCGTCAGCGAATCAGCGTGATTCCTGAGCTTGCTGAGCATTTTGTGAAACTTGCAAATGACGAGCGCGGCACAGAGGATGCGATTGTCTACTCTGTAAGGCTGCTTGATCAGGATGAATTAACAGCGCTGTCTGATACTTTTGCCAAAAAAATCGGCAAAACTTCACTTCGTTTAAGAAACGTAATTGATCAGAATCTGATCGGCGGAGTCAAGCTTCGTATCGGCAATCGCATTTATGATGGAAGTATAAGCGGTAAGCTTGAACGTATAGAGCGACAATTAGTTGCAAAAAGATCGTAGATAGGGGTGAAACTCATGAGCATCAAAGCAGAAGAAATTAGTGCACTGATTAAAAAGCAAATCGAAAGCTATCAGTCTGATATCAAAGTTAGTGATGTAGGTACAGTTATCCAGATTGGTGACGGTATCGCCCGTGCTCATGGCCTCGACAATGTCATGGCTGGAGAGCTTGTTGAATTTTCAAACGGCGTATTGGGTATGGCTCAAAACCTTGAGTCAAACAACGTGGGTATCATCATCCTCGGACCATACGCAGACATCCGTGAAGGCGACGAAGTGCGCCGCACTGGACGCATCATGGAGGTTCCTGTAGGTGAGGAACTGATCGGACGCGTTGTAAACTCTCTGGGACAGCCTGTTGACGGCCTTGGTCCAATCGAAACAAAACATACACGCCCAATTGAGAGCCCTGCTCCAGGCGTTATGGATCGTAAATCTGTTCATGAGCCGCTTCAAACAGGAATTAAAGCGATTGACGCTCTTATTCCAATCGGCCGCGGACAGCGTGAGCTTATCATCGGTGACCGTCAGACTGGTAAAACATCTGTAGCCATCGATACAATCCTTAACCAAAAAGACGAAGATATGATCTGTATCTACGTTGCAATCGGACAAAAAGAATCAACGGTACGTAACGTAGTTGAAACGCTCCGCAAAAACGGCGCACTTGATTATACAATCGTTGTTACTGCATCTGCTTCACAGCCTGCACCGCTATTATTCTTAGCTCCTTATGCAGGTGTAACAATGGGTGAGCATTTCATGTACAACGGCAAGCATGTTCTTGTTGTGTATGATGACTTAACTAAGCAGGCATCTGCATACCGTGAACTTTCCTTGCTCCTTCGCCGTCCTCCAGGCCGTGAAGCATATCCTGGTGACGTATTCTACTTGCATTCACGCCTTCTTGAGCGTGCTGCAAAACTCAGTGATGCAAAAGGTGCAGGTTCACTTACAGCCCTTCCATTCATTGAAACACAGGCGGGCGATGTATCAGCATACATCCCGACAAACGTTATCTCCATCACTGATGGACAGATTTTCCTTCAGTCTGACCTTTTCTTCTCAGGTGTGCGTCCAGCGGTTAACGCCGGTCTTTCCGTATCACGTGTTGGAGGATCTGCTCAGATCAAAGCAATGAAAAAAGTATCAGGTACACTTCGTCTTGACCTTGCTTCATACCGTGAGCTTGAAGCATTCGCTCAATTCGGTTCTGACCTTGATAAAGCGACTCAGGCTAAACTTAACCGCGGTGCGCGTACTGTTGAAGTTCTAAAACAGGGCTTGAACAAACCGCTTGCAGTTGAGAAGCAGGTTGCGATTCTTTATGCATTGACTAAAGGATTCCTGGATGACATTCCAGTCGAAGATATCAAACGCTTTGAAGAAGAGTACTTCTCATTCCTCGAGCAAAACAATAAAGCGATGCTTGAACATATCCGCACAACTGGAAATCTTCCTGAAGACAGCGACTTCCAGGCTGCGATCACGGCATTCAAAAAGACATTCGCGATTTCTGAATAAACTTGGTAAAGTATGAAGGTTTGCCTTCATACTTTATCTTCACGTAAATGAATCAGGTTGATTTTTATAAAAAGGTGGTGAGAACCTTTGGCATCATTACGCGACATTAAATCAAGAATCACCTCAACAAAGAAGACGAGCCAGATTACAAAGGCGATGGAGATGGTTTCAGCAGCGAAGCTGAACCGTGCCGAAAACAATGCGAAGTCATTTGTGCCTTACATGGATAAGATTCAAGAGGTGGTTGCAAACATCGCTCTTGGCAGCACGGGTGTATCCCATCCAATGCTTGTCAGCCGTCCGGTGAAGAAAACGGCTTACCTCGTCATTACGTCTGACCGCGGACTTGCAGGTGCTCTCAACAGTAACGTTCTTCGTACTGTGTACCAGGCAATCCAAAAGCGCCATTCGTCGAAAGATGAGTATGCTGTTATCGCTATGGGTAAGATCGGACGCGAATTCTTCAAGAAACGAGGCGTGCAAATCGCTCTTGAAGTAACAGGCATTGCAGACGACACGTCGTTTGCCGAGATTAAAGATCTTGCAGCAAATACTGTAAATATGTTCAATGATGGAACATTCGACGAAATCTATGTGTACTACAACCATTTCGTAAGTGTCATCCAGCAGGACGTAACAGAGAAAAAGCTTCTTCCTCTTTCTGACATTGATGTGACATCAGCAAAGAAAACATCTTATGAATTCGAACCTTCTGAGGAAGAGATTTTAGAAGTGTTATTACCACAATATGCTGAAAGTCTCATCTACGGAGCACTTTTAGACAGCAAAGCTTCGGAGCATGCTGCCCGTATGACGGCAATGAAAAATGCGACGGACAATGCAAAAGAACTTATCAACAGTCTTACTCTTTCATACAACCGTGCACGTCAGGCTGCGATCACTCAGGAAATTACGGAGATCGTCGGCGGAGCTGCGGCACTCGAATAGAAATTATGCCCATTAAGGGCTTTCAGACAGCAAGTTAGGAGGGAAAACGATGAATAAAGGACGCGTTACTCAAGTTATGGGTCCGGTTGTTGACGTAAAGTTCCAAAGCGGTCAGCTTCCTGAAATCTATAACGCCCTTAAAGTTACTTTCCAAGGACGCACTGAAGGCGAAGCTGCGTCAGAATTAACATTGGAAGTTGCCCTTCACCTAGGTGACGACACAGTTCGTACCGTTGCGATGGCATCAACAGACGGCCTTGTTCGCGGAAGTGAAGTACTGGATACAGGTGCTGCAATCTCTGTACCGGTTGGAGACGTTACACTTGGACGTGTATTCAACGTACTTGGAGACAATATCGATTTGGATGCAGCAATTCCTGCTGAATCTCGTCGTGATCCAATCCACAGACAGGCACCAAAATTCGATCAGCTTTCTACTGAGGTAGAAATTCTTGAAACTGGAATTAAAGTAGTTGACCTTCTTGCTCCATACATCAAAGGCGGAAAAATCGGTCTTTTCGGTGGTGCGGGTGTAGGTAAAACAGTACTTATCCAGGAGCTTATCAACAACATCGCTCAGGAGCATGGCGGTATCTCTGTATTCGCCGGCGTAGGTGAGCGTACTCGTGAAGGAAACGACCTTTACCATGAAATGACAGACTCTGGTGTTATCAAGAAGACTGCCATGGTATTCGGACAGATGAATGAGCCGCCTGGCGCACGTATGCGTGTTGCACTTACAGGTCTTACAATGGCTGAATTCTTCCGTGATGACCAAGGACAGGACGTTCTTTTCTTCATGGATAACATCTTCCGTTTCACGCAAGCAGGTTCAGAGGTATCAGCCCTTCTTGGCCGTATGCCATCTGCGGTAGGTTACCAGCCTACACTTGCAACTGAAATGGGTCAGCTTCAGGAGCGTATCACGTCTACTAACGTTGGTTCTGTTACATCGATCCAGGCGATCTATGTACCTGCCGATGACTATACGGATCCGGCTCCTGCAACAACATTCGCTCACTTGGATGCTACAACGAACCTTGAGCGTAAACTATCTGAAATGGGTATCTACCCGGCGGTGGATCCGCTTGCTTCGACATCACGCGCACTGTCTCCTGAAATTGTTGGAGAAGAGCACTACGCGGTTGCACGTCAAGTACAGCAAACACTGCAGCGTTACAAAGAACTTCAGGATATCATTGCCATCCTTGGTATGGATGAGCTTTCTGATGAAGATAAATTAGTCGTGCACCGTGCACGCCGAGTTCAATTCTTCTTATCCCAAAACTTCCACGTTGCTGAGCAGTTTACTGGTCAAGCAGGTTCTTACGTTCCTGTTAAAGAAACAGTTAAAGGCTTCAAGGAAATCCTTGAAGGCAAATACGACCATCTTCCTGAAGATGCATTCCGTCTCGTAGGACGCATTGAAGATGTAATCGAAAGTGCGAAGAGCATGGGTGTAGAAGTCTAATTTTGGGACGCAGGAGGGTATAGAGTATGAAGACAGTACAAGTCAATGTCGTTACTCCCGATGGCCCAGTTTACGATGCAGACGTCGAAATGGTAAGTGTAAAAGCTCAAAGCGGTGAGCTTGGAATCTTGCCAGGTCATATTCCGCTGGTAGCTCCTCTTCAAATCGGAGCAGTCCGGTTGAAAACAGGAAAATCCACGGAACTCGTGGCTGTTAGCGGCGGCTTTTTAGAAGTACGGCCTGACAAAGTCACAATCTTGGCACAGGCTGCCGAGACTGTAGAAGATATTGATCTAACTCGTGCACAAGCAGCAAAGGACCGCGCTGAAGAACGTCTGAACACAAACAAAGACGACATCGATTTCAAGCGTGCCGAGCTTGCACTGCGCCGGGCAATGAATCGTATTAACGTATCACAGAATAAGATTTGACATATAACCCCCGGGATTCCCGGGGGTTTTTGTTTTGGGCTGAAATCGAAGGTATACACCGCCAGTTTTCCCGCCGGCTTTTTTAGTTGCAGGGTTGGCTTAGAATAGCGTGAGTTTGGATTGTTAGATTGACGGTTTGGATTGTAAGAGCCTGACTTTGGCTTGTTAGATCCTAAACTTGGCTTGTTAAACGACTGGTTTGGATTGTTAGCAGCCTGTTTTGGACCGTACCCGTTCAAAATTGGACTGTTTGCCAAAGCAGCAGCCCCATATTTGATTGCAACGCTAAAATAAAAGCGTTTACAATGCCGGCCAATCCCTTATAATGAATGAAAAGTCCTATAAAAATGGTGATTTCATGACACGTCGTATAAAAATGGTTCTAATTGCTTTTATTCTTCTTTCTCTTTTTCCTCTTTATCAGCTTTTTCAAATCTATCAATCCAGTCAATCGTTTTCTGCGCAGGCTGAAGCGGAGGAGTATCGGTACCGGCTTGTGCTGATCTCTCCTTATCTTGGCGATGCCTACTGGAATCAGGTGATTACAGGGGTAGAATCTGCCGCCGCTCAGGCCAAGGTCAGCCTCGACATTAAAGGGACCAATCTGCCTGATAATGAAGAGCTGCAAAAAGCGATGAATATGGCGATTTCCTCTCAGGTTGACGGCATTTTGCTGCTTGGCATTGACGATGCTTCTTTTAAAGAGACGATCCAAAAGGCCACGGTACAGGGGATTCCGGTGGTGACAATCATGGCAGACCTGCCTGACAGTCTCCGGAAATCCTACATCGGATCCAATCACTATGAGACCGGCCTCGAGCTTGGAAACTACTTAAAAAAGACGCATTCAGGCAATGAAACGATCGGCATAATCAAAGGGAACATGGTGACATCTATTGAAAACGAAAGAATGAAAGGGCTGATGGACAGCCTTCAGGGCTCCTCTATTAAACTGGCTGAAACAAATAAGCAGCATCCTGAGGACCAGACCAATGAGCTCCTCAATCAGTATCCGGCCATGAAGGTGCTGATAGGGACGGGAGTGGATGACGGGGACATCATCGTCCGTACGATTGAAGCGAGATCGGCCCTTTCAGGGTTTAAGGTTTATACATTTGATAATACCCAGGAAACGATGAATCTTTTGCGGAGCGGAAAGATTGAAGGCACGATCAGCCACAGTCATGCCTTAATGGGTGAAAAAGGCGTCGAAACCATCGTGAAATGGCTTGAAAAGAAGGACCTGCCTCTGCCCGTCACGACTTACACGAAAACAGGCGTCATGACGGAGGGAAGCAGGCCGTGACGAGAATTCAGAGAAAAATCCTCACGATGTCGCTCATCATCATCATGATTATGGGCGCCTTCTGGACAGCCATCAGCTATATTAATCAGAAATCCATTTATGAGTACAACAATATTCTTGAACGGTATCTGCTGCTGAATTCAGTTTCAACGACGAGCCAGACTGCGCTTGCAAAGCTCAGCCAGTATGTCAGCACCCCTTCACCTGCCAATCAGGCAAGCTATGAAATGCACCGCAAAAGACTGAACGACTCCAAAAAGAAGCTGGATCTGCTGAAAAATCAGGCGAATGCGATTGCTCTGACAGATTATATTTTCATGCTCGACAGCCAGATTGAAGCAATGGATTTGACGATGATGATGCATAAGCTCGATAAGCGCCAGAACTCACAGGCTGCCTACGACGAAGCGCTGCAGATCTCCAAATTCATTGATGAAACGACGCTGCTGCTGTTTAAAAAAGAACTGACGAATCAGAAGCAGTTTTATGAATCGATGATTGAGGTTACAAACAGGCTTCGGTCTCTCGGCCTCTGGATTCTCGGAATCGTCCTGATTATTTCGGTCGGATTTTCGTACTGGTTCTCAAAAGGCATCACCCGCTCGATCTATCTATTAACTCAAGGTGCAAAAGAGGTGGCGGCTGGGAATTTTGATCATCCGATCAGGGTTAAAAGCAACGATGAAATATCGTTTTTGGCCAAGACGTTTGACAGGATGCGGGAAAACATCAAAGAGCTGGTGGCTGAAATTCAGGAGAAAGCAAAGCTTGAAAAAGAAATCAAAGAGTATCAGCTGCTTTTAAAAGAAAGTGAGTTAAAGAGACTGCATAACCAGATCAATCCGCATTTTCTGTTCAATACACTGAATACCCTGTCGAAAAAAGCCTATTTGGAGGATGCCCTAGAGACAAGCGACTTAATCTCGACAGTCGCAAACCTTCTGAGGTATAACCTCCGAAGTGTGGATGAAAATGTGTCACTCCGGGATGAGCTTGAGCTTGTGAAGGAATACTTGACGATTTTAAAAGCGCGGTTTTCATCCCGCATTACCTATGATTTTAAGTTAGAGGAAGCGTGCCTCGACTATGAAGTTCCGCCGTTCTTTCTGCAGCCGATAGTAGAAAACGCGTTTAAATACGGTGTGGAGCCGTTTGAGGAAGGCGGATACATCGGAATAAAGGTGTTTAGAGAAAACGGAGAGGTTGTTGTCTCCGTAGAAGACCACGGCCTTGGGATGACAGATGATGTGAAAGAACAGGTCCTGTCAGAGCAGCAGACAGGGTTCATTCAAAGCAAATCAACCGGGATCGGCCTGAGAAACGTTGTTCAGCGACTGCGTCTTTTTACAAACAAACGGAATGTGATGGACATTCAGTCATCAGCTGGGGGCACTGTCATCTTCGTCAAATTTCCTTCAGAGGGGTGAAAGAGATGAGGCTTTTAATCACGGAAGATGAAGAGATTGAAAGAATTGCACTAAAAAAAATCATAGAAACAGAATTCAGGGACATTCAAATTGTCGGTCTTGCCGAAAACGGGAGAAGAGCGATTGAGCTTGCATCAGAGCACAAGCCCGACATTTTGCTCATGGATATAAAAATGCCCGGCATCAATGGTCTTGAAGCGATCAAGGAAATCCAGAAAATCGTGCCGGACGCTAAAATCCTGATTGTATCGTCCTACGATACGTTTGATTATGCCCAGCAGGCGCTGCGGCTCGGGGTAAAGGATTATCTGCTGAAGCCGAGCAAGCGGGAGGTCATTCTTTCTACCATTCAGAAGGTCATCGATGATATTAAAAAAGACAGGCTCGAATCGGAACGAAAGCAGCAAACAGAAGAACGCATGCAGAAAATGATACCAATCGTAGAGGCCGACCTCGTCACACAGCTCTTATTTGACCATGTTCACGACGTTCATCTCCATGAGTGCATGGGCCTACTGGATGTGGATCAGAAGCAGCCTTCCTATGTAGTCCTGATCCACTTTTCCCAGGATACTCTTGCCGGACGCCTTGAGCAAATGTACGGAGAGCTGAAACGGACGATCCAGCTGCACACAAAAGGCTGGGTAGGGCCGATGTCCGGCCTGCAGGTGCCGATTATTGTGTTTGCAGAAGGAGAGATTCACCAGTACCGCAGAAACGCCGTATCACTTGTACAAAAAATCCTGCATAATCTAAGCGGTGTATTTTCTGCATCTGCAGCAATCGGAATCGGCAAGGCATACCCGGCGCTAGAGCAAATCAGACAGTCGTACTACGAAGCGCTCCGTGCCTCTATATCAGCAGGTTCTAAAGCAAGATACAGCTTTTACAGCGATATCATTTCCAATGAAAAAGTTAAAGACAGGGACATGCACCGCATTGAAGAGCTGATTCTCGAGGAATTGCGGATTGGTGAGTGGGAAGGAGTGCGCAGTCATTTTCAGGCAATGACCGCGTATTTTGAGAAATTTCAGCACCCGCTTGCTGAAGCAGAGCAAAAAGTCTATGACACGATGACATTAATGATCCGCTACTTGGATGAAATGGGTTTTGTGATCAGAAAACCAGTCTTTTCATTCAGCGCAGCCTCTTATTTACAAATGAAAACAGAAGTGAATTTTATCCTTGAAGATGTTATTAGCCAATACAAGCGGGTGACAGAAAATCTTCAGGAGGATATCCCGAACCGCATGAAGCAGTATATCAGGAAAAACTGCCACACTGACCTGTCGCTTGAGGCAATGGCAAAGGAATTCAACCTTTCTCCGCAGTACGTGAGCAAAATCTTCAAAGAAGAGCTCGGCATCAGCTATATCGATTATCTGACAAAATGCCGGATCGAAAAAGCAAAAAAGCTAATGGAAAAAGGCTCCCGCAGCTTAAAGGAAATTGCTTTTGAGGTCGGCTATAACGATCCGAACTACTTCAGCCGTGTCTTTAAAAAAGTATGCAAAAAATCTCCCAGCCAGTATAAGGATTCGCTGGTCTCCATCGGACAAAAAGATAAGTGATCGGGAGTTTCTTCTTAACGAAACTTCCTTCTTTTTTGTTACACTGAAAAGAGCAATTCTTATCAATGGAATGGGAGTTATTCAAGTGAAAAATTTCTTAATGGCCGCTTTCGGTCTCGTCATAATAGGAAGTATTGTTTTTATTTTTGGAATGAGCATGCAGCCGGAAAAAGCAGAGCCGGAAAAACAAAAAGCTGCACAGAAAACAGAAGAGCCTTTCGCAAATGCGAAAGAGTATTTAGAAGACCCGGACAGCTATATGGAAGAGCTGGATGAAAAGTATAAGCCTGAGCTTGAAGATGATCATCATGCAGAAGAGAAGCCGGATGATTATTACCAGAATCAAAAAAATGAAATGTTGAAGATGGATACAATCATTCTTACAAATGAAAATTACACATCCGTCCTGGATGTTCTTGACCGTTTTCCGAAAGAATTTGAGGGGAAACAGATTGAACTGACTGGATTTGTCCACCGAGAAAAGGATTTTAAACAGACACAGTTTGTCGTTGCAAGAAGCGGTGACCCGTGCTGCACGGATGAGCATGACGGGTTATACGGTCTCTTTTCCGCGACAGAAAAAGCAAAGGATTTTAAAGACCGGCAGTGGGTCAGTGTATCAGGGGAGCTGAAGACAACTGTGTATTCATCCACTGAAATTCCCTATCTGCAAATTAAGAAAATCTCAAAAACAGATCCTCCTTCACAGCCATATGTTTATGAGGGAAAAGAAGAGGGTCATTCTCATTGACCGGGAAAGACTGTACCGCTGATGAACAATTGGAGGTGCAGTCTTTTTTGGAGAGAAAAGAAAGCGGTTTCTATTATTCTGAAAATAATGCTATATATCTTAAAAAAGTACAGCAAACGCTTTATTTAAAACGCTTACAAAGGTGATAAAGTTAGTCTTGTAAGATTGATATTCCAAGGGGGAATGGGGAAATGAAGAAAGGGTTAATGCTACTAATGCTGATGATGTTTGTGTTTGGGCTTACTGCCTGTGTCAGCTCCGGCTCAGAGCCAACTAAAGGGGACGGCGAAAAGGCGGGCAAAGATGATGAGCTTGTCATCGGATTCTCAATGGACACGCTTGAAGAAGAGCGCTGGCAGCGCGACCGTGATCTGTTTGTGGCAAAAGCTGAAGAGCTTGGCGCAAAAGTAAATGTTCAGTCAGCAAACGGCGACGATGCGAAACAAATTGCACAAGCTGAAAATCTGATCAGCCAGGGTGTAGACATTCTGGTAGTGGTGCCTCATAACGCGGAGGTTGCTGCGTCCATCGTCGAAATGGCTCATCAGGAAGATGTAAAAGTCATCTCATATGACCGTCTGATCAAAAATTCAGATGTTGATCTCTATGTATCTTTTGACAATGAGCGTGTAGGGGAAATGCAGGCAACTGCCATCACTGAGCTTGTTCCAAAAGGAAACTATGTGCTGATTGAAGGCGCGGATACAGACAACAATGCCCATCTTTTCAAAAAGGGACAAATGAACGTGCTTCAGCCTCTAATTGACAGCGGCGACATTAAAGTCGTCTACGACCAATGGACAGAAGAGTGGGATCCGGCAAATGCCCTTGCCAATATGGAAAATGCTCTTACAGCGAACAACAACAAAGTCGATGCTGTTGTAGCAGCAAATGACGGTACGGCAGGCGGTGTGATTCAGGCTCTTGCTGCACAGGGCCTTGCAGGAAAGATTCCAGTATCAGGACAGGATGCCGAGCTTGCGGCTGCACAGCGGATCGTAGAAGGCACACAGACGATGACAGTTTACAAACCTATCAACCTGATCGCAGAAACCGTTGCTGACCTTGCAGTGAAAATGGCCAATGGCGAAGAGGTTGAAACAAACGGCAAAGTCAATAATGGAAAAATCGATGTCCCTTCGCTTCTGCTTGACCCGGTAGCGGTAAATAAAGACAACATCGATGACACAATCATTAAAGACGGGTTCCATAAGAAAGAGGACGTGTACAAGTAAGAGGCGCTTCTTCAGCTGTACCAACCATTGAAAAATGCGGAATTCTAACTAATTCCGCATTTTTTTCTAGACATTTTACCGAATTGGAGGGGGAAGTCGTGTCATCTATTCTTGAAATGACGAGTATTACGAAAGAATTTCCGGGCGTGAAGGCTCTTGATGACGTCACGTTTCAAGTGGAAAAAGGCGAAATCCATGCACTCTGCGGAGAGAACGGTGCCGGGAAATCCACACTTATGAAAGTGCTGAGCGGGCTTTATCCGTCAGGTTCTTATTCAGGCGATATAACGGTGGACGGAGAAGTGCAGTCTTTTAAAACGATTAAGGATGCAGAAAAAGCGGGCATCTCCATCATTTATCAGGAGCTCGCTCTTGTCCGGCAAATGACGGTGGCAGAAAACCTTATTCTCGGTAATGAGCCGGCAACCTTCGGCATCATTGATCAGAATAAGATGATTCAGATGTGCGAGAAATGGCTTGCCGAGGTCGGTCTGAAAGGCGTAAGCCCGGATACGATTACCGGAACTCTCGGCATCGGCCAGCAGCAGCTTGTCGAAATTGCAAAGGCTCTTTCAAAAAACGCCAAGATCCTGATTTTAGACGAACCGACTGCTGCACTGACTGAACAGGAAGTCAAAATTCTCCTTGCGATCTTAAAAGAATTCAGGGAGCGGGGCGTCACCTGCATCTACATCTCCCATAAGCTCGGAGAAGTGTTTGATATTGCCGATACGATTACTGTTCTCCGCGACGGAAAAACGGTCACTTCCCAGAAAGCGGCGAATCTCACGGAGGATAAAGTCATCGCTTATATGGTAGGTCGCGAAATCAAAGACCGTTACCCCCGGATGGCCGCAAACCCGAAAGAGACCATGCTGAAGGTTGAGGACTACACGGTGTATCATCCTGATCTGCCGGGGAAAAAAGTTATCGATTCTGTCTCATTCCAGGTGAAAAAAGGTGAAATCCTTGGAATTGCAGGGCTGATGGGATCAGGAAGAACAGAGCTTGTGATGAGCTTGTTCGGCGCTTATGCGGGCTATTCAGAAGGCAGTGTGGAGATCGACGGGAAGAATGCGAAAAACAAATCCGTCAAGCAGGCAATCGAAAACGGACTGGCGCTCGTATCAGAGGACCGGAAAAAATTCGGCCTCGTACTGAACATGGATATTCAAAATAACGTGACGCTTCCGAGCCTGAGGCGCGTCTCATCCCTCGGCGTCATCAACCAGAATGAAGAAATCCGCAGCGGGAATCAGTATTTAAAACAGCTGAGAATAAAAGCGCCATCTGTTGAAACGGTAACCGGCACTCTGAGCGGGGGAAATCAGCAGAAGGTTGTTATCGGAAAATGGCTGATGACGAAGCCTAAAATTCTGATACTCGATGAACCGACCCGGGGAATTGATGTTGGCGCGAAGCTTGAAATCTATCACATTATGAACGAGCTGGTAAAAGAGGGAGTGGCCATCATCATGATTTCGTCTGAATTGCCTGAAGTGCTTGGCATGAGCCACAGAATTCTGGTGATGTCAGAAGGGAAATTCACAGGTGAATTCCATGCGGAAAATGCCACCCAGGAAAACATTATGAGAGCAGCGACAGGAGGACTTGCAGGATGAGCACAAATCCCGAAACCGTGAAACAGCCGGCAGTAAAAGAAAAGAAAATCAATTTGTTTACAATCGATATCCGCGCTTACTCCATGATTGGCGCCCTTCTCATCATCTGGATTCTATTTTCCGTCTTAAATGATACCTTTCTAACCCCGCGGAACTTATCCAATCTCTTTTTGCAGATGTCCGTTACATCCATTCTGGCAATTGGAATGGTCCTGATCATCGTATCCGGACAGATTGACCTCTCAGTCGGATCGCTTGTCGGACTGACCGGAGGAGTTGCAGCGATCCTGAACGTCTGGCTTGGCTTGGATACGATACCCGTTATTATTGCAACAGTGGTATTGGGTGCGCTGATCGGTCTGTGGCAGGGCTGGTGGATTGCCTACAGGGCCGTGCCTGCTTTCATCGTCACGCTCGGAGGGATGCTTATTTTCCGGGGAATACTGACCGGTATAACCGGAAGCATGACGGTAGCTCCGCTTTCACCAAGCCTCAAAATCATCGGACAGGGATATGTGACGCCTGCTGCAGGTCTTATCATGGGAGCGATTGCCTTTATCCTTGCCGTGTACTTTTTGATCAGACAAAGAAACGCGCGCATCAAGTACGGATTTGATGTTCTTTCCATGAACTGGACGCTGATTGCTTCAGTGGGCATCGGTCTTCTGATCTTTACGTTCATTTACTTGATGAATCAGTACCAGGGAATTCCGGTTCCTTTTATCACAGTCATTATACTAGCTGTTCTTTTTCACTTTATCGCCAAAAAGACGGTATTCGGCAGACAGGTATATGCCATTGGGGGCAATCCCGAGGCCGCTGTTCTCTCAGGCATTAACATGAAGCGCAGAATTCTCCTCGTTTTTGTTCTCGGGAACACACTTGCAGCCATCGCAGGACTTGTCCTGACTGCCCGTGTTAACGCGGCAACTGTTGGAGCAGGGAACATGTATGAGCTCGATGCGATTGCAGCCTGCGTCATCGGGGGCACAAGCTTGATGGGCGGAATCGGGACCATCCCAGGTGCCATCATCGGAGCGCTCGTAATGGCGAGCCTTGATAACGGCATGAGCATCATGAACATTGATGCCTACTGGCAGCTGATTGTAAAAGGAAGTATTCTGGTTCTTGCGGTTTGGTTTGATATCTACAGCCGGAATAAAAAGAAGCGCTGAATGCAGCGTTTCTTTTTTTCGTCATATAAAAAATCTGTAAGCGCTGTCGATATAGTAAGTAAACCAACTTGAACACAGGGGAGAACATGTATGACAGCGATTGAAAAGGTAAAACACGATGATTTATTGAGCAAAAACAAGTTGATGCTGTTTACGTTTGGAGCGTCCTCTTTATTTGCTCTGATTTATGTCCTGGTAACAGGTCAGATGGAGCAGGCACCGATCTATTCAGCAGAATGTGTGCTGCTGATTGGCTTTTATGTTTTGTTCCGTTATTTGAAAAGGGACAGGCTGTTTCCGTATTTCACTGTTGTGATGATTTCTATTCTTGCATGCGCCTCGATCTTCATAACCGGCGCGAATCTTGCACTTATTACAGTCCTCTTTTTTCAGGCCGTTTTTTCAGCGGTCCCTTACTACTCGACGGTTTTCGCAACTGGATTTGGCCTTGGCCTTGTGACCCTTTTTGTCAATGCATCGGTTCCCTCTGCAGAACAGGAAATCATAGCGGGCAGCATGGGCGCTATTATCCTGGCCTATCTTTTAACAGGGGTCCTGCTTGGCGTGCTCATCCATCTGAATAAAAAACAGTTCAAGGTTCTGCAGCAGTTCATAGCGGATGCCGAAGCTGATGCAGGCAGAAAAGAAGAGCAGAGACACAAGCTTGAACAGGCCGCTTCGCGGATTGCTGACAGTGTGTCCAAAGCGAACGAGAGAGTGCAGATGAATACACGCGCCCAGGCAGAAATGACGATTGCCATTAATGAAGTCTCTGCGGGCAGCCAGATCCAGAGCGAACAAATCAGCGAAATTGCGGAAAGTGCCCACAACAACATGCTTTCCATGAACGAGCTGAACGAGATTTCTTCCTTATTAAACGAAGACTCCAGACAGGCAAGCCGCATTGCAGATAAGAGCGGTGAAAAAGTTAGCAGGCTGATGACAGAAATGAATGAATTGAATCAAATCGTGACGGCTTTGAATACGACGTTTAAAAACCTGAACCTGAAGATTGAAGAAACCAATCAGTTCACAAACACAATCCGCCAGATAACCGAGCAGACAAACCTTCTGGCATTAAATGCATCGATCGAAGCGGCAAGAGCGGGAGAGGCCGGCAAAGGATTTTCGGTCGTTGCCCAGGAAATCCGCAAGCTTGCTGAATTAACGAATGATGCCAATAAAAAAATCACGGAAAATCTGAAACAGGTGAATCAAACGAGCGGGGAAGCAGAAGAAAAAATGGCGGCAAGCAGCGCCAACCTGCTGACAAGCCTCGAGGCAACCCGGGAAGTCCACGAGAATTTCCAGCAGCTGAAAGAGAAATTGGCCAATATGACAGAAAGCTTCACAGGCTTTGAAGCTATCTCTGGCGACGTAGAGACAAACACGGCAAATGTCGAGCGTTCAACCAATGAACTTGCGGCAATCATTGAGCAGGCCTCCGCAAGTATGCAGGAGATGAGTGCGACGATTGAAACCCTCAGTGATGATAATAAAAAAATCGCAGACCTTATGAACGAAACGGCTTTAAGTGCGGAATCAATCCTAAAATCTTAAGCGCCCATGTTTTGCATTTTGATAAGCGGGTAAAAGTAAGAAACACTTAAAAAAAATGCAAAACGGAAGGAGCATCAAGCATGAGACAAAAAGCATTAATATCAGGCATTGCCATCTCGACAGTCGGAGTAGGCGTCACATCCTACCTATTAAAGGACAAAGCAAACCGTGAAAAGGTAACTGAATTCGTACAAAGCACGAAAAATAAAATTCCTTATTTCTCGCGCAAAAACACAGATTCATTCCCTGTTGAAAAAGCGGGCAACCCGGATCCGGAAGACATCGATGACAACAAAATGGTCTCAGAAGGCTCCATGTATCCCGTTCAATATTATGATGAAAAGCAAAAGTAATGAAAACCGGCTTCGGCCGGTTTTTTGTTTTTCTCCAACAAAAAAGGAAAAGCCGCAGCTTTCCCTATCTGTCCAGCCGGACAATGTCCGCATCCGGATGGGATTGATATAGAATTAGATCTTTAATAATCTCAGCTCCTAGCATCGAATAGACGGTGCCGTTGCCGCCGAACCCAAGACAATAGTAGATGTTGTCTTTTTTCGGATGCTGTCCGATGAAGGGAAGGCCGTCGTCTGATTCGCCGAAGCTTGCTCCCCAGGCGGAGTCGACCTCCATGTCATATGAAGGATAATGTTCTTTAATTTTATCAAGCAGACGCTGTCCGCGCTCACGGATGATGTCTTCATTGCTCGGGGCTTCCATCTTGTCTTCATCAAGTCCGCCGGCAACGATTCTTCCGTCGACCGTTGTCCTCATGTAAAAGTAGGGCCGTTTCGTCTCCCAGATTAAGCTTTTATCCTCCCACTTTTCTAACGATGCAACAGGAGTGGTGGCAATCGCATATGTTCTGTTTACATCCGCACCCAGTTTTTTGGCGAATGGAATGGTTTCATATCCGGTTGAGTAAACGACATTCTTTGCACGGATGGTTCCGTGCGGAGTGTGCATTATGACATACTCTCCCTCGCGGTCACCCTCTTCAACAGCCGTGTTCTCATAAATTTGCACGCCGCGGGTATGGGCATCTTCGAGCAGGGTCTGAGCAAATTTGTATGGATTTACCTCTGCATCCCCGTCAGTCAGAAGCGCAGCAGGCTTTTTAAAACCAAATCGTTCCTCAATCTCATCTTCTTCTAAAAAAGTGACTGGAAACCCATGCTTGGAAAGCGCCTTATATTCTTTTTTCAGCTTTGACACATCTCCTGAGTCGCTCGCATAATACAAGCTTTTCCGTCTGTTAAATTCGACCGGCTTAGACAGGCTCCTTGCCGTTTTCTCAAGCTCGTCCACCGCTTTTAAGCACATCTTATAAAAACGCACGGCCTGATCCTTGCCGATTTCCTTTATAAATTCATGCAGCATTTTGTCATTTGAAAATTGAAGCAGCCCGGTGTTGGCAGACGAACTTCCGCTTCCCACAATTCTTTTTTCAACGAGCACGGTTTTCAGATTATAGGCAGAAAGAGTGTGGGCGCACAAGGCGCCGGACATCCCCCCGCCAACAATGAGAACATCGCATGTAAGGGATTCGCGGAGCTCGGGATATTTTTGTGTGCTGCTGATCGTTTTTGGCCAATAAAGTGAACCATTATGCAGTTTCATTCATTTTCCTCCTAGAAGTCATACAGGGATATTCCCTCTTTTATCCAGACGGGAAACCTTTTTGTGCGCTTTTCTTTTCATTTTATCCAAATAAGGAAAAGGAAATCAGCGGTGCGAAACGGAAATAGTATAGGGACAACGTTTAGGAGGGAACAGACATGATAAAAGCAGCGATGCTGAGCAAGTGGCACGTGCATGCCGTTGATTATGCACGGGATATACATAACAGTTCGAAAGTGGAAATTGCGATGGTCTGGGATGAAGACAAAGAGCGCGGAGTGAAGTGGGCAAATGAACTTGGAGTGCCGTTTGAGGCGAGCCTCGAGGCAGTTCTCGGGAACCCGGAAATTAAGGGAGTCGTGGTAGACACTCCGACAAATATGCATAAGGAAGTCATTGTGAAGGCAGCAGAACACGGTAAGCACATTTTCACAGAAAAAGTGCTTGCACTGACAGCAGCAGACTGCAAAGAAATTTTCAAGGCGGTAGAGGAAGCAGGAGTTTCTCTGGTTGTTTCTATGCCAAGGCTGAGCACAGACTATTACCTTTATGCTGAAAAAGCGGTAAAGGAAGGCTTGCTCGGAGAAGTGAAAAACGCGAGATGCCGTGTAGCCCATAATGGATCAGTTCCGACAGAAGAAAATCCGCAGGGCTGGCTGCCTGCACACTTTTACAACGCCGAGCAATGCGGCGGCGGAGCGCTGATTGACCTTGGTGCACATCCAATCTATTTAATGAACCGGCTTGCAGGAAAACCGAAAGAAGTTTCCGCACATTTTGATTTTGTGTACGGCAAGGAAGTGGAGGACCAGGCCTCGGTGCTTGTCACGTATGAGAACGGTGCCACAGCCGTCCTGGAAACATCATTCGTTTCATTCGGCAGTCCGTTTTCTCTGGAACTGTACGGAACAGAAGGGTGTCTCCTTATTCAGGACGGGAAAATCGAGCTTCGGAATGCAGAAGGCGTCCGCATTGTGGAAAATCTGCCTGAAGAATTGCCGATTCCGATGGAGCAATGGGCTGACGCGATTCTGTCTGATGCAGCGCCATTCATTACGAATGAGGATGCCCTGTTCCTGACCGCAGTTAATGAAGCGGCGATCAAATCCAATGCAGAAAAGCAAAGAGTGTCCGTCGAATTTTAAAAGAATCCGGCCGGAACTCGTCATTCCGGCCGGATTTGCTCCTTTTTTGAAAAAACAGGTCCAAATTAGTGCCCTAACAATCCAAATCGGCGTTCTAACAGTCCAAACCAGCACTCTAACGATCCAAAAGCCGCCTCTAACAATCCGGCGCACAAAAAAAGAACCAAACACTCAGTTTGGTCCCAATTTTTTGCTCTTTCGCTCATATTTTTGATACATCTCATATATTTTCTGCTCAGACGCATCTTTTGCAGACAAAAAATGATTCTCAAACAGATTTGAAAAGTAAGTGACGGTGCGCCCGCACTGGATTCCTGACACATACGCATTTTCTGTGAACGAGTATTCTTTCACAGCCCATGCAGCATGATCAAGATGAATCACTGCCACCTCACCAAAGTAAATGCTCATGCATTCCTCAAGATCGGCAACCGTTAGTTGAAAATCACGGAATTTATTTTCTTTGAAAAAATCAAAGTAGACTTCTTCAAGTTCAATCAAACTTTTTGGAGAATAGGTTAATGGTAAGCCAAGTTCTGCATATATATCTTCTAAAAGAGACAAGTTCTCTTTCCGCTGTTCATAAAAATAGATTTTAGCCGCTTCTTCCGATTCAAACACAGGCAGATTCTTGCCGTAATCCGTTTCAAAGTCATGCTGATATGATTCTGGCATTCTGTCACCTCGCGTCTTTTATTCATGAGCTAGTATAACATCCTGAAGGCCGTAAATGAGCAGCTTACAGCAATGCTACAAAAGAGGATGAAACTGGATATGCTCTTATGAAAATATCCCTTATCGACACGTTTTGGGCAACAGTGTTATAATGTTAGCGGTTACATTTTGAATATTAAAAAAGTTTTACCAACTTTCACATAACGGGGGAAAGGGATGGAATCACTCAACGTCTATTTGAATAATTACCTAATTGTTGTTGTTTTCCTGCTGCTTGGTATCTTGCTGCCGGTCGTGGCGCTCGGTATCGGCCGGATTTTAAGGCCGCACAAGCCGAGTGAGGCGAAGGCCACTACTTACGAGAGCGGGATTGATCCATTTCATGATTCACGCGTTCAATTTAATGTCCGGTACTATATGTTTGGTCTGATGTTTGTCATTTTTGACGTAGAAACGGTGTTTTTGTATCCGTGGGCTGTCGCGTATGAGAAGCTTGGTGTTTTTGCTCTGATTGAAATGCTTATTTTTGTCATCATGCTCGTGATCGGGCTAGTCTACGCATGGAAGAAGAAGGTGCTGAAATGGACTTAAAGCTAACGAATATCCCTCAGGATGAAATGGAAGAACTCAAGCGCAGCGTCTTTTTGACGACACTTGAGGATTTAAAGGGCTGGGCCAGAAGCAACTCCCTGTGGCCGCTGACGTTCGGTCTTGCATGCTGTGCCATTGAAATGATGGGTGTCGGTTCATCACACTATGACCTTGACCGTTTTGGGTCATTTTTCAGAACATCGCCCCGGCAGTCGGATGTCATGATCGTGTCAGGGACTGTTACGAAAAAAATGGCTCCTGTCTTAAAACGTCTGTACGATCAGATGCCTGAACCGAAATGGGTCATTGCCATGGGTTCATGTGCAACGGCAGGCGGACCGTACATCAAATCCTACGCCGTCGTAAAAGGGGTCGACCAGATTGTGCCGGTTGACGTCTATATCCCGGGCTGTCCGCCAAATCCTGCCGCCCTCATCTACGGAATCAACAAGCTGAAAGAAAAAATCCGTTACGAGGCAAAAACAGGGAGTGAGATAATCCATGAGCGATGAAAAGGACCTCCAGCAGCAAAAGAGAGAAGCCGCTCAAAAGGCAAAGGAAGCTGCCCTGAAAAAACTTGCCGAAAAGCAGGCCGGTAACGCACCTGCAAGCGAAGAATCTCTAGCCAAACAAAAAGCTGCCGCAGCAGCAAAGGCAAAAGCCGCCGCGCTGGCTAAACAGAAAGCGAAAGAAGCCGGCGGAAGCGAATTATCAGGAGACGACCTTGCATTAGCGAAGAAGAAAGCTGTTGCAGCCGCCAAAGCAAAAGCCGCCGCCATCGCGAAACAGAAAGCGAAAGAAGCCGGAGAAAGCGAATCCTCAGGAGACGACAAGGCATTAGCCAAACAAAAAGCTGCCGCAGCAGCAAAGGCAAAAGCCGCTGCACTTGCTAAGCAGAAAGCGAAAGAAGCCGGAGAAAGCGAATCGTCAGGAGACGACCTGGCATTAGCAAAGCAAAAAGCCGTCGCCGCAGCAAAGGCAAAAGCTGCCGCACTCGCCAAGCAGAAAGCGAAAGAAGCGGGAGAAAGCGAAACCTCAGGGGACGATCTTGCATTAGCGAAGCAAAAAGCGGTCGCCGCCGCCAAAGCAAAAGCCGCTGCAGCCGCAAAGGCTAAGGCATCCCGTGAAAACATGTCAGAAGACGACCTGGCGAAAGAAAAAGCAAAAGCGATTGCCGCCGCCAAGGCAAAGGCTGCCGCTGCAGCTAAAGCGAAGCAAATGGCAGTCAAGG
Organism: Metabacillus indicus LMG 22858; assembly: GCF_000708755.2. Classification (GTDB taxonomy): domain Bacteria; phylum Bacillota; class Bacilli; order Bacillales; family Bacillaceae; genus Bacillus_P; species Bacillus_P indicus. The sequence goes on from NZ_JGVU02000005.1 coordinate 326,450, forward strand.
AAGAACCGCAGCAAGAAGAACCCTCACCGAATGAACCGATCCTGCAGAAATACATCAGCATCATTGAAAAGCATCTCGGCACCGATGTCCTGGAAGAGTCAGTCATTAATAGGCTGTCGAAAGATGTTCCTACCCTTACTGCGAAGAAAGAATCCTATTTTACGATAGCAAAACTGCTGAAAGAACAGGAAGAATTACAGTTTGATTATGTGTCCGAACTGCATGGCACCGACTTTCAGACCCATATGGAAATCTACGCGTACCTCTTTTCCTATACACACAGGCACACCGTTGTGCTGAAGGTGAAGCTTGACCGGGACCAGCCTGAAATCCAGTCGCTTGTGCCTCTTTGGAAAGGCGCGGACTGGCCTGAGCGCGAGGCCTACGACTTGCTCGGCATCCGCTTCACTGACCATCCGAATTTAACGAGAATCATGATGCCGGATGATTGGGTCGGGCATCCGCTCAGAAAAGATTATGAACCTTATGATGTGGAGGTGTAGCTTTTGATCCGGACAGAAGAAATGCTCCTGAATGTCGGCCCGCAGCATCCGAGTACGCACGGCGTATTCAGGCTGGTCATAAAAATTGACGGAGAAATCATTAAAGAGGCTACACCGGTGATCGGCTATTTACATAGAGGCACGGAAAAACTCGCGGAGAATCTGCAGTACACGCAGATCATTCCCTATACAGACCGCATGGATTACCTGTCCGCGATGACCAACAACTATGTGATCTGCCATGCAGTGGAGACGATGGCTGGCATTCAAGTTCCGGAACGCGCGGATTATTTGCGCGTCATTGCGATGGAGCTTGGCCGGGTCGCGAGCCACCTTGTCTGGTGGGGAACGTATTTGCTTGATATTGGGGCGGTAAGCCCGTTTTTATATGCTTTCCGCGAGCGGGAAATGATCATTAATCTGCTGACAGAACTGTCGGGCGCGAGACTGACGTTCAACTACATGCGTGTAGGCGGAGTGAAGTGGGATGCACCGGAGGGCTGGATCGAGAAAGTCGCCGAGTTCATCCCTTACATGAGAGAGCAGCTGAAAGGTTATCACGATCTCGTGTCAGGGAACGAAATTTTCCTAAACCGTGTAAAAGGGGTCGGCATTTATACAAAAGAAGAAGCTCTTGAGTATTCCCTGAGCGGCGCTAACCTCCGCTGCACCGGTGTGAAATGGGACCTTCGAAAAGATGAGCCGTATTCCATCTACGACCGTTTTGATTTTGACGTTCCGGTCCGGACAAAAGGCGACGCTTTTGCCCGCTATGAATGCCGTATGGCTGAAATCGAGGAGTCTCTGAAAATACTGGAGCAGGCGGTTGAACAGTTTCCTGGTGACGGGCCGATCATGGCTAAGGTGCCGAAAATCATTAAGGCTCCAAAGGGAGAGGCGTATGTACGGATTGAATCCCCGCGCGGCGAGATTGGCTGCTACATTGCCAGTGATGGGAAAAAAGAGCCGTACCGCCTGAAATTCAGACGGCCGTCTTTTTACAATCTGCAAATCCTGCCAAAGCTGCTACAGGGAGAAAACATGGCGAACCTCATTACCATTCTCGGCGCCATTGACATTGTTCTCGGGGAGGTGGACGGCTGATGGTGCAGGATCTGCTGCAATCGTCCCCTGGTCTAGGCAATTTCGCCATTTTTTTCGGACTCGCAACAGCATTCCTGTTCGTTGTCCTTGGATTTGTCACCTACGGCATCCTGGCCGAACGCAAAGTCATGGGCTTCATGCAGGGCAGGATCGGGCCGAATCAGGTAGGCGGCAAGTGGGGCCTGCTGCAGACAGTGGCTGATGTTCTGAAGCTCCTGATAAAAGAGGACACGATCCCGAAGCTTGCGGATAAACCGCTGTTTATTCTCGCACCAGTCATTGCCTTTGCACCTGCTTTTATCGTGCTGTCGACGATTCCCTTTACAGATTCCTTTCAATTTGCAGATCTTGGAGTCGGACTGTTATTTTACATCGCGATTTCCGGGCTGACGACAATCGGCATTGTCACCGGCGGCTGGGCATCGAACAACAAATACTCGCTGCTCGGGGGCATGCGGGCCGCAGCACAGATGATTTCCTACGAAATCCCGCTTGTCATGTCAGTCATCGGCGTCGTGCTTTTATCCGGAAGTCTGAACTTGAACACCATTGTCGATGCACAGGAGAATGTCTGGTTTATTTTCCTGCAGCCGATTGGCTTTTTGATTTTTTTAATTGCATCTGTCGCAGAGCTGAACCGGACGCCGTTTGACTTGCCTGAAGCGGAATCAGAGCTTGTCGCCGGTTACCATGTCGAATATTCCGGCTTCCGCTGGGCGTTCTTCATGCTCTCGGAATACGTTTACTTCTTCGCCATGGCATCGCTGACGACCGTGCTTTTCCTCGGCGGCTGGCAGCCTGTTGCCTTCCTTGATTTCATCCCGGGCGCCATCTGGTTCGGACTCAAGTTCAGTGTCGTAATCTTCATCCTCATCTGGTTCCGCGTCACCTTCCCGAGGATCCGTGCCGACCAGCTCATGGAATTCGGCTGGAAAGTGCTCCTGCCGGTCGCACTCGCAAACATCTTTATCACAGCGATTGTGAAGGAGATTTTCTTTAAGTAGCAGATGAATAACGCCAAACACAAACAAGGGGTGAAAACATGCGAGGTTTAGCAAAAGGTTTGACGTATACCCTGAACAGCCTGACGAAGAAGAAAGTGACGTATGATTACCCAAATGAGGCACTTGCGCTGCCTGACCGGTTTCGGGGCATTCAGAAGTTTTATCCGGAAAAGTGCATTGTGTGCAATCAGTGTGCGGCTATTTGCCCTACTGACTGCATAGAGCTAACTGGCAAGAAGCATCCGGATCCGGCGAAGAAAGGGAAGATCATCGACACGTACGATATAAATTTTGAAATTTGCATCCTCTGCGATCTTTGCACGGAGGTATGTCCGACAGAAGCGATTGTGATGACGAACAATTTCGAGCTTGCCGAGTACAGCCGCGATCAGCTGTTTAAGAACTTGGAGTGGCTCGATGAAAACGATGAGAACATCAGGGAGGAGAATAAGGTGTGAGTATAACCGGAGAGTTTGTTGCCTTTGTCGCACTCGCCATGGTGGCCATCGGCGGCGGCATTCTCATGCTGAATGTGACGAAAGTGGTTCATATGGTTGTATCCCTCGTGTTCACATTTGTGAGCATCGCCGGTCTGTACGTTCTCCTTTCGGCGGAGTTTGTGGCTGCGGTCCAGATCTTGATTTACTCGGGTGCGATCACGATCATCATGCTGTTTGGGATCATGCTGACGCGCCATCAGGACGAAGATGAGCCGTCTGCCGGCATCGGAAAAAAGCTCATCGTGTTTCTTGGGATTGCGGCGTTTGCCCTCGTGATGTATCTCGGAATCTATGATTTGCAGCTCGGGGAAGAGCAGGCAGATCTGCATGTGAAAAATACGGAGCAAATCGGAATCTCGCTTTATTCCCACTTTGTCATTCCGTTTGAATTGACGTCTGTTCTCCTGCTTGTGGCGTTAATCGGGGCCATTATTCTGGCGAGAAAAGATGAAAAAGGGGAGGACGAAAAATGAGCTCGATTCCTTTATCGGCCTTTCTTGTGCTCGCTCTGATTCTCTTTTGCATCGGACTGTACGGGGCCCTGACGAAGCGGAACACTGTGATCGTTTTGATCTCGATTGAGCTGATGCTGAATGCGGCCAATATCAATCTGGTTGCCTTCAGCAAGTACGGAGTGATTCCGTCCATTACCGGCCAGGTGTTTTCGCTTTTTACGATCACGATTGCTGCAGCGGAGGCGGCCGTTGGACTTGCCATCTTGTTTGCCCTTTACCGCAACCGGAGATCTGTCAATATTGATGACTATGAATCTATGAAGCATTAACACCTCTAACAAGAAGGGGATTGAATACAATGATGCCATACGCCTGGATCATCCCGCTGTTTCCGCTTGTCTCCTTTCTCGTGCTGCTCCTGTTCGGGAAACGGCTGAAAGAAGGAAGCGTCTATGTGGGAGGCATCCTGATGACCCTCTCATTCGCCGGTGCTCTTGCGGTGCTCGCAGACCGGTTCGCACAAAACACCTATAAAGCAGAAGCTGTGTGGCTCACAATCGGCAGCATGGAGCTTACGGCAGGCTTTGAAATTACGCCGCTCAATGCACTGATGCTTGTGATTGTCACGCTCGTCAGCTTAGCTGTACATATTTATTCCAAAGGATACATGCACGGAGATCCCCGTTTTCATGTGTTTTATGCCTATCTTGGCCTATTCACCTTCAGCATGCTCGGGCTCGTCATGACGACCAATCTGCTGCAGCTCTATATTTTCTGGGAGCTTGTCGGCGTCGGATCCTTCCTTTTGATCGGATTCTACTTTTACAAAGAAGAAGCGAAGGCTGCTGCGAAAAAAGCGTTCATTATGACAAGGATTGGCGATGTCGGCCTGTTTGTCGGAATGCTGCTCCTGTTCTGGCAGGTCGGAAGCTTTGAATATGACCGCATTTTTGCAAGTGTGGCAGATGGTATGCTTTCGCTCGATATGATCACCCTGACCGGCATCCTGATTTTCATCGGGGCCATCGGGAAATCCGGCCAGTTCCCGCTACATTCGTGGCTGCCTGATGCGATGGAGGGGCCGACGCCGGTTTCCGCCCTCATCCACGCCGCGACGATGGTTGCAGCGGGTGTTTATCTTGTCGCCCTCATGTATCCGCTGTTTGCTGCAAGTGAAACGGCGCTGCTCGTTGTCGCAACGATTGGTGCATTCACCGCCATCTTTGCCGCAAGCATCGGGCTTGTTCAAAAAGACATCAAGCGGGTGCTTGCCTATTCGACTGTAAGCCAGCTCGGCTACATGATGCTTGCCCTTGGTTCTGCAGGCTATGTCGCCGGCGTCTTCCATCTGATGACGCACGCCTTTTTCAAAGCACTGCTGTTCCTTGCAGCAGGAAGCGTCATCCACGCAGTCCACACTCAGAACATTGACGAGATGGGCGGTCTTTGGAAAAAACTCAAATTCACCGGCCCGCTGTTTTTAATCGGTACCCTTGCCATCAGCGGTGTTCCGCTCTTTTCAGGCTTCTTCAGTAAAGATGAAATTCTCATCGCCGCCTGGGAGCACGGAAATCCTGCGCTGTTCTGGCTTGCGGTCATCGCTGCTTTCTTTACTGCCTTTTACATGTTCAGGCTCTTCTTCCTCGTCTTTACCGGACGTCCGAAAACAGACCTTGCATCTGTTCATGAATCACCGTCTTCCATGCTGATTCCGATGAGTGTGCTTGCTGTACTTGCCGTTTTTTCAGGCTACGTCAATACGCCTTGGTTCGGGACGTTCCTCGGAGACTGGCTGACAGAAGGCTCGCCTCAGCTTGGCCATGGGCACATCGAAGGTCCGGCCTGGATTATGATCCTTGCAACAGCGGTCTCGCTGCTCGGCATTCTGCTTGCTTATCTTATGTACAAGAAAGGCTCTATTTCACCGGAAAAAACAAGAGCCCGCATGCCGATGATCCATTCGGTTCTGAAAAACAAATACTTTATCGATGAGCTTTACAGTGTCACTGTGGTCTGGCTGACGAACACGGTCAGCATGCTCTGCAAGTACCTGGAGAAATTCCTTGTAGAAGGTGCCGTAAAAGGAGTGGCCGGAATCGTCCGCTCTGCAGGGGCACTAGGTTCAAAAATGCAGAATGGTCAGGTGCAAATGTACGGAACGGTTGCGTTTGTCGGGCTTGCCCTGCTGCTTGTGCTGTATGCTGTGACAGGAGGGAACTTATAATGACTTCAATCTTGCTGACAGCCCTTGTTTTCTCGCCTGTCCTCGGCATTCTCGTACTCTCATTTATGAAACGCGATCAGGAATCCTCCCTGAAGCTGGTTGGATTCCTCGCGACTCTTCCAGCCGTCCTGCTGTCAGGCATTGTGTTTGCCCAGTATCTTGCAGGGGAAGAGCTTGAGCGGTTTTCTGAAAAGGTCCGCTGGATCACGTTTGGCCAGTACCATGAGATGCAGCCCGGCGTTTTCACGGTCGACTACGAGCTTGCGCTGGACGGATTCTCGCTTGTTATGGTGCTTTTAACATCCATTCTTGCCGCTTTGGCTGCTGCCGCGTCGGTTTCGATAAAGAAGGACTGGAAGGGCTACTTCATGTTGCTTCTCCTTCTTGAAACAGGAATGCTCGGCGTTTTCCTGGCACAGAATCTCGTACTTTTTTTCATCTTTTTCGAAATCACGCTGATCCCGATGTTTTTCCTCGTCGGCAAGTGGGGCTTCGCTGCACGGGAAAAGGCAGCCTATCAGTTCCTTCTATATAACGGGTTTGGATCTGCTATCCTGCTGATTGTGATCATCCTTCTTTTATCAAAAACAGGAACAACAAATTTTCCGCTGCTCACACAGCTCATGACGATGCCGGATGCTCAGCTGATCGGCCCGATGTCAGAGGATTTCAGGCTAGGCCTTCTAATTGCCCTGCTCGTTGCATTTGGCGTAAAGCTCCCGATTTTCCCTCTGCACACATGGATGCTCAGGGTGCACGTTCAGGCGCCGCCGCCTATCGTCATGCTGCATTCAGGCATTCTTCTTAAAATCGGGGCTTACGGTTTAATCAAATTCGGCCTGGGGCTGTTTCCGGCTGAGTTTTCAAAGCTTGGCACAATCGTCATCGTGCTCGGACTTGTAAACCTGCTGTACGGCGCATTCCTTGCGCTCATTCAAAATGAACTCAGAATGGTCCTTGCTTACTCAAGTATTTCGCATATGGGCATTGTGCTCATTGGCCTTGGTGCATTAAATGAAGCGGGGATTCAAGGGGCGATTTTTCAGGTCGTCTCGCACGGACTGATTTCAGCGCTGCTGTTTTTCCTCGTAGGTGTTTTATTGGAACGAACCGGAACAACGGAGCTCGGCAAGCTCTCAGGCCTTGCAAAATCGATGCCGCTTGCAGCAGGCTTTCTGATGGCAGGAGCCATGGCGTCGCTCGGACTGCCGGGGATGTCAGGCTTTATCAGCGAACTGACCGCGTTCATGGGTGTCTTTGATCAGCATCCGGAGCTTGGTGCCATCGGAGCGATTGGGATTATCCTTACAGCTGCCTATTTGCTGAGAGCGGTGCTTTCCATCACGTTTGGAGCGGAGAAGAATGAGAAACTGTATGACCTGAAATGGCATGAAGTTGTTCCGGTTTCCATCCTGCTGCTGCTGATTGTGCTGATCGGCGTGTTTCCAAATGGACTTTCCGTCCCGCTGCAGCTGACGATAGAAACGATCATGAAAGGGATAGGAGGGTGATGAATCATGGATATGCAAACCTTGCTCAGCTATAACTGGGGCGCGATGATGCCAGAGTTCATCATTCTCGGGACCGCCCTCATCCTGTCGCTTGCCGACCTTTTCATGAAAGAGGGAAGCAGCCGCAGGTGGCTTGGATGGCTTGGACTTTCCGGAATTGTTGGCGCGATTGTCAGCCTTGCGCTCATGATCGGGGCAGAGGATGCCGTCATTCTTTATGACACTTTTGTCCTCGACTCTTTCGCAAAAGCATTCAAATTCATCCTGCTTCTTGGCGGGGCGCTGATTTTTCTGCTCGCTATCGACTATGAGCCGCGCGAGGGAATGAAAGAACGGGGAGAATTTTATTACCTGCTGCTTGCCGCTCTTCTCGGCGCGATGATGATGGCCTCAAGCAGAGACTTAATCACCCTGTTCACCGGACTTGAACTGCTGTCCATTTCTTCCTATATATTGGCCGGCCTCAGAAAACGGGATTTAAAGTCAAACGAATCGGCCATGAAATACGTCATTAACGGCGGCATTTCAACGGCGATTACGCTGTTTGGAATGAGCTACATCTACGGACTGACAGGAACGACAAGCCTGTCTGAAATGATCCCCCAGCTGAACGGGCTGACGGAATCAGGCTACGTCTATATAGCGTCCATCTCATTTCTGCTCGTCTTTGTCGGCTTATCCTTCAAAATTGCAACCGTGCCTTTTCACATGTGGGCACCTGACGTTTATGAAGGCGCACCGACACCCGTTACGGCATTCCTGAGCGTCGTCTCAAAAACAGCAGGCTTCGTTATCATTTTAAGAATCTGCCTTTCCGTCTTCGGGAACATTCCAGACGAAGGCGGCATGCAGTCGATTCTCCAGTCGCTGCAGGGCTTTATCGCCATCCTGGCCGCTGTGACCATGATTGTCGGAAACACCGTCGCCCTCAGGCAGAAAAACATCAAGCGCATGCTCGCCTACTCATCCATTGCCCACGCAGGATACGTCCTTGTAGGCTTCGTCGCGTTTGGAGGCTACTTTTACTTTGATGCCATCTGGTTCTATTTGCTCGCATACGTCATCATGAACGTCGGAATCTTCGCCATTGTTGGGGCTGTCTCCCGCAAAACGGGATCTGAAGACATCTCGGCCTTTGCCGGACTTTACCGCAGATCTCCGGCAGCAGGAATCGCTGTCGCCATTTTCCTGCTCTCTCTCGCAGGACTGCCCGGAACAGCCGGCTTTATCGGTAAAGTCACCATCTTCATGAACGCATTCACAAACAGCACGCCGCAAATCGTCCTTGCAAGCATCATGATCGCTACAACCGTCATCTCGTACTTCTACTACTTCGGAATCCTGACCCAGGTCTTCTTCCGGAAAAAAGAAACCGACGAGCCGTTCACATGGAGCGCGCCGCTCATCATCGTCACTGCCGTCTGCGTCGCTGCAACCATCCTGCTCGGAATCTTCCCGGGTGCGGCGTTTGATTTTCTGAATGCTAATATTTCATAAAGGACATTTAGAAATGTTTTTAACGTGTGGAGAAATTATAATCAGATAGTGGAATGCAGCGGAAGGCACTTGACTCCTTGTCCAGCTGCAGCGCCCAACTCCTCTGTCAGAACAAAATCCCCCAAAAAGTCAAACCCGGACTTTTCGGGTGATTTCTTATCTGACTGCCGGAGCAAAACGGGCGCTTCCGCTTTTCTA
>NZ_JGVU02000006.1 GCF_000708755.2 Metabacillus indicus LMG 22858
GTGACAGCCGAAACCGTCTTTGAATGTCAAACCATGCGGTTTGACATAGTATCCGGTATTAGCTCCGGTTTCCCGGAGTTATCCCAGTCTTACAGGCAGGTTGCCCACGTGTTACTCACCCGTCCGCCGCTGACCGCAGATGCGGTCCGCTCGACTTGCATGTATTAGGCACGCCGCCAGCGTTCGTCCTGAGCCAGGATCAAACTCTCCGAAGAAAATTTGTGACTCATAAATGTTGCTGACTTAAAAATTTAAAACGTTTGGTACGCTTTTGGTTTTGTTTAGTTTTCAAAGATCATTTTCGCTTCCTGCGAAGCTTTATTAGAATAACATTTCACCTTTTCAAAGTCAAGCGTTTTTTTCACTTTTCTTTTTCTCAGGCACCGTTGCTCTCACGCGTTTTTCGCGGCAACGAATAATAATATACCACGCTGATTTCCCCATTGCAATAGCATTTTTATCTTTTTGCAAAAAAAAATGTTATAAATGAAAACGCGCAGAAATCAGCGCGTTTCCAGATGATTTTTTGAATGCAGCAAATCCAGGAGTTTTTGTTTAATTGATACAAATTCAGCTGAAGCGAAGAGTTGGTCCGTTCGCGGCCGGCCGAAAGGAATGTCTATATGTTCAATGATCCTGCCAGGTCTCGGGGAAAACACGGCAATCCTGTCAGAAAGAAAAATCGCCTCATCCATATCATGAGTAATAAACAGGACCGTTTTCCCGGATACCTCGCAAATTCTGATAAACCATTTCTGAAGCTTGTGTCTTGTCATGGCATCAAGCTTTCCAAAAGGCTCGTCCAATAATAGAAGTTCTTTGCCGCTCAAATAAGCCCGGAGGAAGTTCGCTCTCTGCCTCATCCCGCCAGAAAGCATGGAAGGATAGTGTTGTTCAAATCCCTCAAGCCCAAACTGAGAAAAGAAAGATAGAGCTTCGGAACGCGCTTTTTCTTTCCCTGTCCCCTGCAGCTCCAGCGGAAGTATGACATTATCAAGAATTGTTCTCCACGGAAAAAGCACATCGCTTTGAGGCATATACCCGGCGTGGCCTGTTTGATTCGTTATGTCTTTCCCCTTGTAATGAACAATTCCGCCGCTTGGCTTATTTACCCCTGCAATGATATCAAGAAGAGTGCTTTTGCCGCACCCGCTCGGACCAATGATGCTGACAAATTCCCCTTTTTCTACTATAAGATCAGATGGAAGCAGGACTGGCTGATCTTTCGAGTAAGTCTTGCTGACTCCTTTTAGTGTCAGCATGCTACTTTTCAGCCTCCGGAAGGAATTCATTTGTATAAGCCTCTGCCGGATCTATGTTTTCTTCAATCAGCTTTTGTTGATACATCCAGTCAGCGTACCGTTCCCAAACTTCTTCTTTTTGAATCCCCCATTGCTTTGCATCACCCTGATACTGCTTGCTGAGCCACTTTTGACTTTCCTTTGCAAGATCTTTATTTATTTCAGGCACATGCTTAATCAGAATATCTGCCGCTTCAATCGGCTTATCGATGGCAAACTCGTAACCTTTTGCGGTTGCCTGTACAAAAGCCTGTACCGTATCCTTTTCTTTCTTTATCTTTGTCTCGCTTGCAGCGAGTACAGGTGTATAGTAGTTCAATGCTGGATCAAGGTCTTTAAGATAGATGTAATTCAGTTCTATCCCCTTTCTTTTAGCTTCTATCCCGTCCCAGCCCTCAAAGATCCATTGGAAATCCGTATCCCGGCCGATTGATTTAAAGAAATCAGTTGCACCAAGTGTGACATAATCGACTTTGCCAAAATCTGCGTCATCCTGGTTCATAACCGCACGAATCACAGCCTCTTCAGTAGGCGATCCCCATCCGCCGTACCGTTTCCCTTCAAAATCTTCAGGCGAGACAATCTCTTCTTCCTTTAATGAAGCGAAAGCAGAAGTATTTTCCTGAATAATGGCCGCAATAGAAACGATCGGCACACCTGCTGACCGCGCATGTGTGATGTTTTCCTGGTGGCTGACCGCAAAATCGACCTCGCCCGATGCAACAATTTGATCTGCGCTGACTCCCTCGCCAGGTTCTACTATCTCAACTTCAAGACCCGCTTCTTTATAGAACCCTTTTTCAATCGCCGCATAAATGCCTGTATGATTTGTATTCGGAAACCAGTCCAGCATGACCTTCACTTTTTTTGCTTCTTCACTTGAGGCATTCTCAGCAGGAGCGCATCCTGTTAAAAGGATGGATGTGCTGAATAATATGACGAGCATTCTCCGCAGTTTTTTCATCGTATTCCTCCATGTCAGTAGTGTTTATTCGCTTTGTACTTCCAGGGCATCGCCGCTCTTGCCAGCAATTCAATGACTGCAAAAATAACCAGACTTAAAGCAACAATGACGATAATGATGGCAAATACCTTTTCTGTTAAAAAAGATTGAGAGGATCTAGTAAGGATAATTCCAAGGCCTTGACTCGCTCCCAGCCACTCTCCGATAACCGCTCCCATTACACTGTATGTTCCGGCTATCTTGAGCCCTGAGAAAAAATACGGCATGGAAGCAGGAATCTTCACCTTCAAGAAGAGCTGACGTTTATTCGCTCCCATGGTCTTCATCAGTTTGATCATATCCCTGTCAGCCTGACTGAATCCGTCTGCAAGATTAATGGCTATCGGAAAAAAGCAGACAAGTGCTGTTACGATGACCTTCGGCAAGATCCCGAATCCAAACCAGATAATCAGCAGAGGTGCCAGTGCAATAATTGGAACGGTCTGTGAAAGGACAAGGAGCGGTTCAACCGCTTTTCTGATCCAGAGGGAAAGGTCAATTAAAATGGCAATGGCCACTCCTGCAGCTGCTGCTATCAGGAGGCCGAGAACAGCTTCAGTAAGCGTCTGCAGAACGTGCACTCCGAGCGTTCCTCTCATTTCAAACAGGGTGATGAAAATGTCTGTCGGTTTTGGCAGGATCCACTTCTCAATTCGAAAAAGCAAGACTGCCATCTCCCAGAGCAGAAGAAAAACGGCAAGAACGGCTGCAGGCAGCGCTATTCCTGATATAGATTCAGCGATATTTTTGGAGTTTTTCATCCATCGTTACTCCTTCGGCAGGGCGGTAGTGAATTTTGATGTGCGTCATCACTTCACTTGCACCTGCCCCGATACAGGCATCCTGTGCCTGCTTTACAATTTCAAGCAGATGATTGAGTTCCCCCTCCATAACGGTCTCCATCGCGCCGACTTCATATTTGACACCTGACTGCTGCACAACTTCAATGGCTTTGTCGACAATCTCGTATGTATTTCCGTGTGCTGATTTCGGCAGTACTTGAAACGCAAGGTTTACACTGGACATCATGAATTCCTCCCTTTCTTTCTGTGAATCTCTTAGAAAATGCAAAAAAAGGCTGCCGGTTAGGGCAGCCTTAAGCATTCGCAAAGTTCATGGAAAATAGACTCTTTTCCTGTATCCCTCCGCTGGCATTACCCAGATCAGGTTAAAGGGTCGATACAAGAATCAGTATCCTCTCAGCCGAGTTCACTCAGCTCCCCTGCTTCTATAAGATTCATGGAAACTATAGCAAGTTTTACAAGACTTGTAAAGAAAGGAAAAATACTTTCCGCTATTTTCTGAAAAAAAATAGAATTTAGGCTTGTCGAATTTTGCAGTTTCCTGTATAGTAGTGTCTAAATCATATATCGCATTTGACCACTTGGGGAGCCGCCGGCTGAGAGTGAACGTTATGTTCTGACCCGTTGAACCTGTTAAGTTAAAGCTTACGTAGGGATGTGGCGATGGATTCAAGTGATAACCCAACCAAAGCAGTGCGTGGAAACCATCCGACATTCCCCGCATTGCTTTTTTCTATGGAGAAAAGGCCCCGGTCGAATGCCGAAAAGGGGTAAAATCATGCAAACAAATAAGCGCCTGGTTTTTTTATTGGAAGCAGCGATTCTTGCTGCAATCGCCTTTCTTTTAGATTTAGCGACAAGCTTTATCGGCAAAATGCCGCAGGGAGGATCGATTTCACTTGCAATGGTGCCCGTACTGATCATGGGATTTCGCCACGGTCTAAAAGGCGGACTGCTGACAGGCTTTCTCCTCGGCCTGCTGCAGACGGTCATGGGCTATACGACCATTGTTCATCCTGTACAGGGTTTTCTGGATTACTTTGTCGCCTTTACAGCGGTTGGTGCCGGAGGTATTTTTTATAAGCAAATTCAGAACTCTCTCCATTCTTTAAACAAAGGGCGCCTGATTCTTTATGTCACACTTGCCGCTTTCCTTGGAAGCTTCCTGAGATTTGCAGCCCACACACTCGCAGGCGCTGTCTTTTTCGCTGAGTTTGCAGGAGATCAGCCGGTGCTCCTCTATTCAGCAGGGTACAACGCATCCTACATGATTCCGACATTTATCATCTGTACGATCATTCTTGTGCTGATGCTGCTGACATCCAAAGCGCTGATCATAAATAGAAAATAGAGAAAAGCACCGGAAATCCGGTGCTTTTTATCATAATCTCTTCTTTTTCAGCATGTATTAGTAGTAATAGATTTCCTATTGGAGGCCATGAAATGAATCTCACATACTCACTCATGCTGTTTGCCTTTTTTCTATCCATCTTTCATTTTCTGTATGGCTACTTTGAAGCTCTGCGGATCAGCGGCGAAGATGGCCCTGTCAGAGGATGGTCGGTTGTTTTTTCATTTCCGCTCGGATTTGTTTTTGCCTATTTTGCAGCAGTTTTTAACCAGCAAATCTGAACAAAAGCGCAAGCGCCAAGGCCCGCTCCGATAGGCAGATAAGAATCCGGCGGAAAAGTCCGGTTTTGACTTTTTTGACGGATTTGTTCTGACAGAGGATCTAGGCGCTGGAGCTTGCCGTTGATAACTTTGTTATGTTATCAACAGCCTTTTATTTTTTATAATTCCTTTAACAAAAAGCAGAACCCGGCATATGTCTGCCGGGTCTTTTTGATGCCTCTGGCGGGATTCGAACCCGCACTCCTTTCGTAAGCATAGGCTAAGGGGAACACGCTTCCCTACGGATTTTCACCGGCAGGAATTTCACCTGCCTCAGCATAGTTGCTTTTCGGTGCTTCTGAAACCTTTGCCTTGCGACCCGGTTCTACTGTTTTCCGGCGCTCTTCCCTTCTAGAGCTACAGAGGCTTATTAAGAGTCTCTGTTTTCACAGAAACTCCCGCAAGAGTTTACAGCAGCTCTTCTATTAAACTCTCAACATACTCGTTCATGTTCCCAAATGTATATCCTGTCATTTGTGCTTTTGTCACATCCAGCGTCCAGTCACCCGGAAGACCGTACGGGGACGCGTTTTCTTTTGTCACTTCCCCTGTAATGACTGCGGCTTTGTCTGCAGCACTCTCAATCTTGCCGATCAGTTCCCTCAGGGAAAGATTGTCTTCAAACGCTATATTATACGCTCCTGTCAGCTTTTCTTTTCCTATAAGAAAAAGAAAACCTGCAGCATCTTCAGATGAAGTGAAGCTGAAAGAAACATTGTCATTTTTCGCGCCAATTGGCTCTTCCCTTTTCACTTTGTCTACATGAAATAAAAAGCGCTCGGTGTAATCATCGGTTCCGATAACCAGAGCAGGCCTGACAGCTGCAACAGGCACTTTTGCATTCTGGAACAGATAAGCTTCGGCACCGCGCTTTGCCTCCTGATAACCGGTCATTCCCCCGTATTCCTTGCGGTCTTTAAACGTCGGTTCGAACGAGAGCGGGTTAAAATCCGGTTCCCTTCGTCCTTTGCCGAATTCATAGACTGCCATTGTTGATGTAAAGATGTAATGCCCTACTTTATCTTCGAGAGCCTCATAAGCGGTTTTGGCTTCGAGCGGGGAGAAACAGGACTGATCATAGACAGCGTCCCATTGCCTTCCTTCAAAAGCCCGGGTCATTGATTCTTTCTTTTCCCGGTCAATGACAAGGCGCTCGACCCTGTCTCCAAAATCATCCCGGGTTCTGCCTCTTGTTGCGACCGTCACAACCACTCCCTCCTCGAGCAGTTTATGAACAAGCCTCTTCCCAAAAAACTGTGTCCCACCTAGTATTAACGCGGTTTTCAATGTATTTCCCTCTTTCATTATGTATTCAGCCTCGCTGACAAATCCTTGAGATTCCAGCCGTATGCCGTCTCCGGATAATCGGTACCTTCAATCGCGTATGTATCCTCTCCCACTTTTTCAGGGCTGTAGCGCTCATAGAATCCCTTTGACGGGTTGGCATTCATCACCCACAGCATCATCGTTTGATAGTTCAGGTTCATCAGCTCCTCTGCTGCCGCACGAACCAGTCTCTTTCCAACACCTGCACCTTGTGCTTCTTTCAGAAGATAGATGGCGTATAATTCGCCATCATAGCCGAATTCCTGAGATCTGGACGGACCAAATCCCGCAAACCCGACAATTTTGCCCTCTTCATCTTCTGCAACGAACACAGTATCCGGATTCAGATTCCGCCAGATTTTCTCTTTGCTCTCGTAAGTCAGACTATTTAAAAATGAATCTGCTACGATTCCCTTATACGTTGTCCGCCAGCTGTCGACGTGCACAATCGCAATTTGCTTTGCATCTTTTCTGGCAGCTTTTCTTATCAGTATCTTCATTTTTCAACACTCCTTGCTGATGAAAATTCGACAACATTCAATAAAAACCCTGTTTCAAAAGGAGTTTCTTTTTTTGCAGAGAATAAGTTTACTAGACCAAATCAATTGGAGGCCTACAGTGAAAATCGTACTTCATGCCGTCCTGTCCATTCTTTATATCGTGTACTTCACCGCTGTCTTTTACGTTTTGTTTCTTTTTTTAAATATCCCGGCATCTGTGATTTCCGGGACCATTATATGCCTGCTGCTCCTTGGCCTCTTTATCTATTCCGTCTACGAAATGATTCACAGCAAAGAAAGGAATCTTCTTTTTTTCAGAGGGCTGTCAGGAACAATCGCCCTTTCGGTAACAAGCATCAGCCTGATCATTACGCTGTTTTTCGTTGTGCTGATGAACATTATGACCACTCATGTAAATTACCAGAGCATCAGTCCGCGCGAAAAATTCGAATTCCAGGTCAATGCCTTCCTGCCGGTTGATCCTTACCAAGAATACAAAGACAAAGCACTGACAAAAACAATCTCACATTTAACTGTCTTTTACCCGTCACTGAAGAAAAAGGATCTTGAGCTAGTAGAAAATGAATATAAACAGGCAAGAGAAATAAGCACTCGCCTGCTCGGCGAGATTGAGGATCAGCCAATAGACCTTATTCTTTTAGACGAATCGCCTGACTCTCTGCACGAGCTTGATTATCTGGATTATATGGGTTTCTACGACCACATCAAAAAAACGATGGCTGTTGTCATTCCCGATGAATACAATGCCTCATCTCCTGTTGTGATTGAAACGTTTTACCACGAGTATTCTCATTATTATTTAGAAAAGACACTGGAGAAGCTCAGCATTGAGCCTTACAAAATCCCGATCTGGTTTAATGAAGGACTGGCTGAATATGCGGGGTATAACGGGAAAGAGGTACTCATCCCCCTGCAGACTACCGTTCCTTTCTACGATCTCATCAATCCGGGAGACTGGGCAAATGCCCTTGAAAAAAGCACGGAAGCTGACATTTATACTCAAAGCTATTATGCGGTAAAGATGCTTGCCGATGAATTTGGAGAAGAGATCATCCTCCAGCTGCTGAAGGAAACAAAAGCGGCCGGAAGCTTTGAAGAAGCCCTTAAAAATAAAACCGGATATACGTATGAAGAGTTAGAAAGAAAATTAAAAGAGCAATAAAATGGAAAGAGCACCAGGGAACAGCCCGGGTGCTCTTTTCCGTTTTACACGGCTTGTTGTTCAGGAATTTCCGCTCCTGTTTTTTTCTCAGTCATAAAAAGAAGCACACCGGCAACAATGATTCCGCCACCAATCACCTGCGTAAGGAGAACCGTCTCAGCCAAAAAGAAATAGGCCAGGATAATCGAGCCCACCGGTTCAAACAGAATGGCGACCGAGATGACATTTGTCGAAATCCACTTCAGCGACCAGTTAAACAGCGAATGCCCAAGCAGGGTCGGGACTAACGCAAGCAGAAGAAAATATATCCAGTCCTGTTGCGGATAGCCGCCGAGCGGATACTTCAGAGCCAGACAGTAGATTAGAAGTGTCACGGAGCTGACGGCATAGACGATGAACGTATAAAGCGTCAGAGAGTGCCTTTTCCTCACTCCCTGGCCAAAAAGAAGGTACGCCGTGACCATCGCACAGGCTGCCAGAGCAAGAAAGTCTCCGAACAGAGCAAGACCGCTGATTCTGAAATCTCCCCAGCTGATAACAGCACTGCCGGCAATCGCCAGCAGGGCACTGATTACTCCCCTGATTGAAACTCTTTCTTTAAAAAAGAAATACGTTCCGATAAAAGCAAACAGCGGCTGAAGCGTCACGAGAACAACCGAACTTGCCACAGACGTGTAGTTAAGGGATTCAAACCAGAGGATAAAATGAAAGGCAAGCAGCACCCCGGCCAGAGCGGAATAGCTCCAGTCTTTCCGTGACATCGTCTTTAGCTGCGGCAGACATTTTGCCAGAAAAAGAGGCAGAACAAGCAGCGTGGAAAAAAAGAGCCTGTAAAAGGCAATAACCGGCGCAGGAGCAGATGTCAGTTTTACAAAGATAGCGGATGTTGAAACAGCCGCAACCCCCACAGCAAGTGCGATATATGGATACAAAGTGGTTTTATTCATGTTTTTTCTCCTTCACCATTCACTCATTTCCATTATACTGCATGATGGACCCGGCAATTTGCAGAATATTATTTTCAAAACTTTCAAAAAATAGTTATAATGAAAGCGTAACCATTTTAATGTTCCGGGAGGTCCTATGCAATCACTTAAAAACAAAACCATCGGCCAATTATTGAAAGACACTGTTTCTGCATACGGAAATAGAGATGCAGTCGTCTATTCAAAGGAAAACATCCGCTATACCTATGATGAGTTCTATCGCGAGACAACTAAACTCGCAAAAGCGTTAATCGGACTCGGCGTAAAAAAAGGCGAAAACATTGCCATATGGGCTACGAATGTTCCTGAATGGCTGCTCCTTCAGTTTGCATCTGCCCGCATTGGGGCCGTGCTTGTCACTGTCAACACCAGCTATCAAAGCAGTGAACTCAAGTATTTGCTGCAGCAGTCAGACTCTGCCGCTCTCTTTCTGATTGACGGCTATAAAGGAACATCTTACGTTGATCTGGTCCGCTCCATCACGACTGAAACCTCTTCAGAAAACAGCTCACAGCCTGCACTCCCTTACTTGAAGAATCTCATTTACATAGGACAGAATGAAGCACCGGAGGGAATGCTCAGCTGGAACGACCTTCTCCTCCGCGGCATGAAAGTGACCGATGAAGAACTTGCAGAACGTGAGAGCCTGCTCACACCTGAAGGCGTTATAAATATGCAGTATACGTCAGGTACAACCGGTTTTCCGAAAGGTGTTATGCTGACGCATCATAATATCGTCAACAACGGGTTTTTGGTGGCAAGTGCGATGAATTTGACTCATGAAGACCGCCTGTGTATTCCTGTCCCGTTTTTCCACTGCTTCGGCTGCGTTCTCGGCGTGCTTGCCTGCGTTTCGGTCGGGGCGGCAATGGTTCCGATTGTGGAATTCGACCCTGACCTTGTTCTTCAGACGGTTGAGAAAGAAAAATGCACCGGGCTGCATGGCGTGCCAACGATGTTTATCGCGGTGCTGAACTCTCCAAATTTCAAAAAATACGATCTCTCCACGTTAAGAACAGGCATTATGGCTGGCTCCACCTGTCCGATTGAGGTGATGAAAAAAGTGATGAACGACATGGGTATGTCGGAAATCACAATCGCCTACGGACAAACAGAAGCCTCTCCTGTTATTACGCAGACGACAGTAACAGATTCCATCGAACGCAAAGTGGAAACGGTCGGCAAGGCACATCCGCATGTGGAAGTAAAAATTATCGATCCCGTTACAGGAGAAGAAGTGCCAAGAGGCGTGCAGGGCGAGCTTTGCACAAGAGGGTATCTTGTCATGAAAGGGTATTACAAAATGCCGGAGGCTACTGAGGAAGCTATTGATAAACAAGGCTGGCTTCATACCGGCGACCTGGCAACAATGGATGAGCACGGCTATATTGTCATCACCGGACGCCTCAAGGATATGATTATCCGCGGGGGCGAGAATGTCTATCCTCGTGAAATTGAAGAGTTCCTTTACCGTCACGAAGACATTATGGACGTTCAGGTGATTGGTGTTCCGGATGAAAAATACGGAGAAAGAGTGGCAGCCTGCATCGTTTTAAAAGAAGGCGCAGCACTTACTGCTGATGACGTAAAAGCCTTCTGCAGAGGACAGCTGTCCCATTATAAAATCCCTGAATACTACACCTTTGTCAAAGACTATCCAATGACCGCTTCAGGAAAAATCCAAAAATACAAACTCAGGGAGCAAGTGAAAAACGCATTGGCAAGGGAACTGTCTGAGAAAAGCTGAAAAGAGATTTCCTGCAGGCAAGTTTGATAGAATAACGGCAGAAGGGAGAGATCACCATGCTCGACTATACATTGAACGTAAGAGAAGAACTGATCAGAGAAACAGAACAAATGACAGATGAACAGCTGAACATGAAACCCTCACAGGATGTCTGGAGTCCTGGACAGATTCTCGACCATCTGTATCTGATGGAAACCGTCATCACAGGCGGCCTCAAGCACGTATTGATGAACGGCGAAAAAAAAGAGGCCTCTGAAAAACCGCTCCAACTGGTCATTGACCGCTCACGCAAAGTGCCGGCACCTGAAAACCTGAAGCCGGCAGAAGGCCCATTTTCAAAAGAAGAACTATTCTCAAAGCTTGACCGCTCGCGGCGTGAACTCATCAACTTTGCAGAAACAGCTCCTGAACAGGAACTGGAAGAAAAGGCGATGAAGCATCCGCATCTCGGAGACCTTTCTCTCAAGCAATGGATCGAATTCATCGGCTATCATGAGAAAAGACACCTGCTTCAGCTGCTCGAAGTGCGGAGTGCAGTTTCCTAAAAGAGAGACTTCTACAGAAACGCACTAAAAGCGCAGACATTGTCTGCGCTTTTTTTGTTCCTGATTATGTATTCAGGAGCCTCACCAGCAGTACCACTTCTTCCAGATTTCCCATGACTCTTTAGGAATTTGCGGGAAACAGTCTTCCCATTCTTTCTTCGTATACTTTTTCCAGCCCCATCCCCACCAGAACTTGGTCCAGCAATAATAATACTTGCCGTCATATTTGACGGTATTCGGCTGGTACTGATTCTGCTGACTGTTTCCATAGTCATAGTTCTTCGTCTTATCCCCGAAGAAATAAGAGAAAACCGAATCCAGCAACGAATCAAACGAGTTTTGCTGCGGCTGTGAGTAATTGTAGCCTGTCGCTGAAGCGTAAGTCGGAGCAAAAAGGACAGAAATCATAATAAAAGCGATAACAGCATGTTTCCATCTTTTCAGGGTATTCACTTCCTTTACAAAGTTTTCCTGACACTAGTAGTTTACACGATAAGTTCTCAATAGAGAACAAAATAGTTTAATAAGACTATGTAAATTTTCATTCTTTTCACTCATAACAGCCCCAATCACAACCATTAATGGTATTATTTAATAGGTAGTACTTACATAAAAGGAGCTTGGAACTGTGAAAAAAGGACTTAAAATTGCAGCTGCAGCTGTCATGGTGATGCTTGCGGCCGGGGTCATCGGCGTCTGGACAATGGTTTACTTGAAAAACACCAGTGCTGAAGAAAATTCTACCGCCGCTGAAACCAACTGGCGCCCTCAGCAAGTGCAGGATTATGGGGACACAGAAAATCCGGAATACGCTGATGCAGGTGAATTCATCAAAAAATTTCATGAGTTCTACAATCAAACAACCGGCTGGGAAAGAATCAATGATCTGAACATGCCTGACCAAATTGCCCGGGCTGAAGCAGCAAAGGCCTATGCCGGCCATTTCATTCCGCTGACGGAAGATCCTGCTTTAAAAAACGATCTTGAAGCCATCATCATGCATGCCGACAGTGTCATCGCAGGAAACACTGAGACCGTCCTGACTCTTCATCGTTATTTTCATGATTTAGATATTGCTGTAAACGGATATGTCCATGAGCAAATTTTCGGAGTCACCGAAAGCAAATAAAAAACAGTCAAAACTTTTTTCGTTTTGACTGTTTTTTCTATTGCAACATAGTGAATCACGGAGTATAATTTAGTATATCGCCAGGAACAACTGGCACTAATTTTATACGGGGCATTAGCTCAGCTGGGAGAGCGCTACGCTGGCAGCGTAGAGGTCATCGGTTCGATCCCGTTATGCTCCATATCCGGAAACCCTTGTGCAGCAAGGGTTTCTTTTTTTTGCACTCTTTAAAAGCCAAAAGACAGGAAGCACATCATGCGCTCCCTGTCTTTTCTATTCGTTTCAGCTCTTCTATTAAAACTTAAACTTCTTCAATTCTTCCTGAAGCTCTCCCGCAATATGACTCAGTGAGGCGGCAGAAGCAGAAACTTCCTGCATGGCTGTCAATTGTTCTTTTGAGGACACTGCAGCGTTTTGCGAATTTAAGGATGTATCTGTTGCTGCGTTTGCAAGCGAATGGATTCTTCCGTTTACGTGCTTTGAGTCACCCGCCATTTTCTTTGCGGATCTTGAAACTTCTTCGATTTTTTCTGAGACCAGGTGAATGGAAGCGATGATATTTTTAAATGCATGTCCGGCCTCATTCATCGCATCCGTCCCTTTTTTCACTTCGCCTTCACCTTGTGCCATTGATGAGATCGCTGTACTGGCATCGTTTTGAATGTGGCCGATTAATTCATCTATTTGATCTGCTGATTCTTTCGACTGCTCGGCAAGCTTCCTTACTTCATCAGCAACAATGGCAAATCCCCGTCCGTGTTCTCCTGCACGAGCAGCTTCAATTGCAGCGTTCAAAGATAACAGGTTTGTCTGCTCTGCAATCCCTGTAATCATCTCGGCTATTTTCCCGATTTCTTTTGAACGGTTTCCTAAATTAGATAAAAGGTGTGATGTCGTTGCAACTGATGTCTGGATGGCCCCCATTTGCTCAACGGCTTTGTCTACAAGAATATTACCGTCAGAAGCCTGTTTCGCTGCGGTCTGCGACTCTCTGGAAACATCTTCGGATGATTCGGCAATCTGGTAAACTCCTTTCGCCATTTCCTCCATCGACCGCACAGATTCATTGGCACTTTCAGAAGAGGTATTGGCATCTTCGGCAATTCCCTGAATTGTTGCCGTTACTTGCAGGGCAGACGCAGAAGAATGCTCTGCTGATGCGTCGAGCTGCTGAGAGGCTGCCGCTACCTGTCCTGATGTGTCTGAGACTCTCTGCATAAACGCCTTTAAATTGACCGACATTGTATTTGAAGCCACAATGAGGCGGCCGATTTCATCCTGGGACTGCGTCTGAATAAGATCGCCTTTGAGGTCTCCTTTAGAGATGGTTTCGAGTCTGTCCACGATGAGGGCAGCAGCCTTTGAAATTCCATTGGCATTTAAAAGACCAATAATGAGAGCTGCTGCAAAAGCGATCACAGAAGCAATAACAATGATTATTTTAGATTGGTTTGAAGACTCAATCGTTTCAGATGTCTGATCACTTGTAATCTTATTTTGTATTTTTACAACTTCTGCCCAAGCATCAATCGCTTCCTGACTGTACGGGAGACATTTCTCCTCCATCAGCTGCAGGGCTTTCTCTCGTTCTCCGCTGTCATATAGAGGGATAATTTCTTCAGTAACTAGCGTCCTCCATTTGATCGTCTTTTCATCCGCTTCCGAGAGAGCAGATTCCACTTCTTTTGAAATCTTTCCGTTTTGGATAGCCTCTTGCAATACTTTTTCGGTTTCGATCGCTTTTTCCGTTTCTTCTAAAAATTGCTTTTTGAACTCTTCCCTGTCAAATAAAATATAATCACGCGCAATTTTTGCCCTGTACGCCACGCTGAATGTCATCGAATTTGAAGATTCCAGAAACGCCAAATCATTTGCGGTGATCTCCTCTACATCATCAGAGATCCGGTTTATCGTCATATAACTGAACACGGCAATGATGACCAATAAAAGTAAAACAATCGCATAGCTCATTAAGATTTTCCATTTTATACTCTTCATATTTTCCCCCTTTTACCTTCATGCTTACCCTTACTCAATGCTTTTGCTATTTCAGTCCATCAGTCCCGTCTGTGCTGGCCGGTTGCGCTACTTGCTCCCGATCGTTAAAGCGCCCAATTATAAACGATCAATCTCTGCATTCCACTTATTACTTTCTACCTATATTATCGGACGGAAAAATCCTCTATTTAGCGGACAGCGCGTGAAAGCATAAAAAATTCTGAAATTAGTTAAGGCAGTTTTGAACCTGAGAGTTCAAAAAATTGAAAGCAAAAGGGGAGGACGGCTATAAAGTGCCGTCCTCAGTTAGAAGAGATAATCCGATGTTTCTAGTTAAACGACTTTCTTGAAAACTCTTGTAATCTTTTATTGCCAAGCTCAGCTACATACAAATTCCCGCTCTCATCAACAGCAATATCATGCGGAATTTTCATCTGGCCTTCTTTGCTGCCCCAAGTGCCGAATCGCTCCAGTATCGTTCCTTCTTTGTCTAAAACAATGACCTGGCTTGTAAAATTTCCTTCTGCGCCGTTCAGGGAATCGCCGCCGTCAACAACGTAAATGTTTCCGTCACTCGCAGCTTCTACACCAAACGGCCTGCCGATCTCCGGCATGTCCCAGCGGTCAAGATACTGTCCATTTTTATCAAATACCTGTATGCGTGCATTGCTTCGGTCTGCGACATAGATTCTGCCTTCGCTGTCGCTGCTGATTCCGTGCGGCAAGTTGAATTCTCCCGGCTCGTCTCCATGCTGATTAATCTGCCATTCCAGTTTTCCTTCTTTATCAAATTTAGCTATTCTCCGGTTTCTGTAGCCGTCCGAAACAGCGAATGAGCCGTCATCCATGACCGTTACATCTGTAGGGCGCGCAAATGTGTATTCGTCCATGAAAACAGGAAAGTTTGGAAGCAGATTTCGAATGCGGAGACTCCATTCCATACCCGTCCGGTACTCATTTCCGAATGATTGCATAAGCTTACCTTCCGGACTCAATTTAAAAACCTTATTTAAAGAAACGTCTGTCACCCAGATGTTATCCTCGCTGTCGATTTCAAGACCATGCGGAGATTTGAACATGCCTTCTCCCAAAGTTCTCTTAACTTTTTTTGTTTTTCCGTCCAAAACGACAATCGTTGGTTCTTTAATAACATCTTTTCCGCTGTACTCTCCGCTTGCTCTGTGAAAATAGTAAATATCTCCTTCAGAGTTAACCGCCACACCGCTTGCTTCACCAGCTGCGCTTTTCTCTTCAGGCGTTTTCGGCCAGAGAACTTCAGCTGAGTAAGTTTTTGTTTCCGGTATTTCAACCGGCTTTTCTTTAAAAATAACGTCTGATCCTCCCTGGCTGAACCATACGATTAATCCTGTGATGCTGAGTGCCGCCAAAAAGAACGAGTTCTTTTTATTCATTTGAAATATTCCTCCATATAAAATAGTAGTGCTTATCTCTTTGCACAGCCTATGATATCGCGGGATACAGCTTCCTGAAACGGACGCGGGATTGAACCGTTCTAAGACCTGAGTTGCAGAACAATAAAGCCCTCCTCACAAAGAGAAGGGCTTTCACAAGAGGTATTCTGCTATTCAAACAGGTATAGGAGTCAATTTACCCGAGCTCTTCTCCTGCTAAACAGCATCGTTCCTGCTCCAATCATAATCATGACTGCTCCAGCAGCTGTATAATTGTAAGTGGCGGTAGCTGTATCAGGCAGTTCATTT
The DNA here is from genome assembly GCF_000708755.2 of Metabacillus indicus LMG 22858. GTDB lineage: Bacteria > Bacillota > Bacilli > Bacillales > Bacillaceae > Bacillus_P > Bacillus_P indicus. Next base: position 15,914 of record NZ_JGVU02000006.1, read on the forward strand.
TTCTTAACAGTAACAACCGGAGTCGCGCTTTCTTCTGTTACCGGAGTTTTTTCATCTTTTTCCGTTTCGTTAACAGGTGTTTCTTCCTGAGGTTGTTCTGTCACAGGTTGCTCCTCAGCCGGCTCTTCTTCTTTTGGCGGTTCTTCTTGTGCCGGAGGTTCCTCAGCCGGAGGCTCTTCCACTGGCGGTTCTTCTTCTGCCGGCGGCTCCTCTTCTTCTTTAGAAAGGATGTTTTCGATCTTAAACGTTTTGACAGCTTCAAGCTGCTCCTGCGTTTTAACATACACTGTATAAGTGCCGTTTTCAGGTACATCGAATGTGTTTCCGTTAATTACATTTCCTGCTGCTGAAAATTTATCAGCTGTCTGCTCGCCTGGAAGCCACTTCATCTCTAGTACGTCCTGGTCTGCCGTTACTGTTACCTTGACAGGACCCTCTGTTTTTTCTGTTGTCGAGAAAACTATTTCTACAGTTGGAGCTGCAGGAACCAATGATGCCAGGGCTTGATCAGCAAGTGCTCCAAGAACCTGATGTCCTGCTGCATTAGGGTGGATGTCACCCGGAATGATATAGGCAGCTTGATTACCGGAAAAAGCGCTGTATGTATCCACAAGCAATGACCCTGATGCTGCTGCGATCGGATTTAATACTTGCTGATTAACAGTTAGAGTAATTTGCTCCCCTGCTTGATGCAGCGAAAGTAAAAAGGGATCTTCACTTGCTCCAAAGGGATTGTACATGTTGTAAAAAACGACAGGTGCGGTTTGATTGTTCTGTCTGATTGTTTGCAGGATGTTTTGAAGGTTCTGAGATAGCTGTGCAGATGCTGCAGCAATCTTCTGCTGAAGTTCTGGTGTGAATTCGATAGGAGTTTGGTTTTCGATCAATTCCTGCAGGCCTATTGCCTGAAGGTAATCGTTGCTTCCAATATTCAATGTGATGACATCTGCCTGCTGCAGAGCGAGTAAGGTTTCCTGGTTAGAGAGTGCTCCAAGAAGCTGTAATGATGTCCAGCCCGGAAAGCTGATATTGGCGACTTCTGCATTGCCTTCGTTAATCAAGTAAGGAAATGCCTGGCTTGAAGGCTTTGTTTTATCTTCCTGAAGGTTGTAGCCAAAGGTGATTGAATCTCCTAAAGCTGCGACAAATAGCTTGTCCTTCCCGCTTTCCTGCGCAAAGCCGATAGATGCTGCAAAACTGCTCAGCAACAAGATGAAAACAAAAAGCAATGATCCTTTTTTCATTCTTTCTTTATCCCCCCATATTCACATTTTTTGCAAAGCCTCTTTCATTATAGAGTTAGATTTCAGAATATTCAATACTAATTGCGCATACTTCATGCCATTTCTTCCATTCTTTTTTTCCTATAAATAAAGGATTTATACATACAGAAAAGCAGCGCCCAAAGAACGCTGCCCTTCAATGTTTTATTTGCGAATCCAAACCGCACCGGCGGAGTTGTCTTTCGCTTCTCCTACTACCTGGAATTTCAGGCCGTAGTTTGGAACTTTGCGCCCTGCATCCGGAATGACATCATTGATGTAGGATCTTGAATCATCAAAGAATGTTACTCCCTTTAGTCCGTTGTAGCTGTATTCGCCGCGTGTCGGGCTGTCTACATACCATGAAGGTGACTTGTCATACGAGAATGCTGCATCTGCAATCTGGTAGCGTGTTGATTGAGTAGTTGTCAGTTTGCCGTCAAGCTGGCCGTACAGAGGAAGCGGATGAGAATCTACCACTCCAAGGAACCCTTCACCTGGATGTTCGCCGACCCAGTTGTCTGTGAAGCTGTCATCTGCATACCACACGACCATGCCTGTGTTGTATTTTGGTCCGCGTGAGAACGCAAGAGCTTTATCAGAACCTGCATAGTTTCTCCACTCAAGATAGTAGTGATGTTTAGCAAGATACGTCCCGTCAAATGCGTGGAAACCGTTTAATGTAAACTTCGCTGCACCTTCTGCGTCATCGCTGAAAAGCTGTTCGCCGTCAGCCGTTAAGACCGCGTTGTCGAGTGCAAAACCTTCAGGCGCAAGTCCTCCGTCTGTCGAGTAATCAAAGACAAGCTTCACTTTTTTGCCTGCGAATTCGCTCAAGTCGTATGACTTGTTGATCCATTTGCCGGCAGTTGTTCCTTTAGTAGCATCTCCGTCTGTTACATCTCCGCCGAGGATTTCAAGAACTTTGCTTCCGTCAGCTGTTTCTGCTTTTACAGTTAAAGCATCACATGCACAGCCGTATTCAATTTCATAATTTGCTTTGAAAGTGAATGCTGCACTTGTTTTGCCTGAAAGATCAAATTGGGGTGTTTCCATTACAGTGTGTACGTTATCACCTTTCGTACTGTGATAGTACTTTTCGCCAAACTGCGGCTGAATTGTACTTTTCACTTCTTTTTCAGGAAGGTTTACTTTCACAATACCAGGATTGTTTGACTTCGTTACACTTTGGTCGATGAATGATGCCGTTCCTTCAGCCGTTACGTCCTTGTAATTGATTTCGTGAATGTTGGCCCAGTTTCCGCCCATCATCGTCTGGAAGAATTCTTTATTCTGGGGAGAAAAACTTGTCGGTTCTGTTCCGGCAATCTCTCCGTTCCAGCTCCCTCCGCTCATGATAGACCATGAAGCAACCGGTTCACCCTGGCCTGAATACTGCGTATCATACTCATCTGGAAGGCCTAAATCGTGTCCGAATTCATGGGCAAAAACGCCGACTGCCCCGTCTTCAGGCTGGATTGTGTAATCAAATGCAGCCATATTTCCGCCCCAGTAATCCACATCAGCCTCGGTGCCAGGTACAGGGAATACACCGTCTAATGTCCAGCGGTGTGACCAGATTGCGTTGCTCTCAAGCTTTCCGCCGCCTGCTTCCTGTCCTGTTCCCGCATGGACAATCATCAAGTGGTCGACAAGACCGTCCGGCTCATTTTGATTGCCGTCACCGTCAAGGTCATACAAATCAAATTCATCATAGTCTGCGAGATTCATGCCTGATGAGGCTGCAGCTTTTAGAGATTCTTTTACAAGATCACGAGGTCCAAGCGGGGCAAGGTTATCGTGTCCCCCTGCCGGATTATCATCTCCGTAGTCAGCAGCTTTTCCCGGAACCGTCAGCCACTCAGAAACCGTACCGTCTACTGTGTAGCTGCCGCCGGATTGCTCTTCATAGAATTGCTTAAAGGTAGGAACTTTCTTTCCGTCCAGAAGCTGAAACGGCTTGTCCCCAAACAGCATGTTTTCATAATGCTCCTTGCTGAAATCATTTGAATACATGTAGCCTTCTTCTTTAATGATATTGTTGTGTTTAAAATCTTCAAATTCAACAAGCAAAATCAAGACTTTATCTTCTCTGACTGCACCGTTATAACCTGCTTGTTTTGCAGGTTTCACATTAACAAAACCGTCTTTTTTGCCTTTTTTCAGCTTTTCATGCCCTTTAGCAAGCTGCTTTGTCAGCTGCTTTTTTTGTTTGGTTAAGAAGTCTTTTGATTTTTCATCCAGATCATATTCTCCATGTGAATGACCGTCTTCTTCTGTATGCAAATCAGCAGCAGGCTTTTCACCTTGCTTTTTTTCAATATAGTTTTTCACAGCTGCGGCAGTCTCTTTGTCGCTTGCCTTTTTCGGGATGATTCCCTGTTTCTTCAAAGCGTCAGCCAGACGCTCTTCATTAATAATATTCATATCAATCGGCGCAGACAAAGCCGTTTGTGTGTTTTCCTGCACGGGCTGCTTGGCGAAAGCTGCCGGTGCAAACAGGCCTGCCGTCAAGCTTGCAGCCAGAATCGACGTTCCAAGTTTCTTGCTCCAGTTATTCAAGTGCGGTCCCCTCCCAATTTGTAAGAACATGTAGAATTTTCTGTTTTTTCTACACGTATAAAGATACCATACTATGAAAAACTTGGAATTGGCCTATTATCCTATAATCGGAAATATTTTACTAGTATAATAGATCATCCGATTGGAAAAAGAACTGAAACAATGGACCTACTATAACCTTAAGGCATGAGGGAAAAAGGAAGCATAATCCATCTGCCACCCCCAGAAAATCCGCCTTTTCCTTCAATAGTGTATTGAAATAGACGATGCTTGGAGGGAAACGATGGAGTCCTACGTAAAAGATTCTCTGCAAAAATGGAAAGAAGACATGCTGCAGCAAAAAAATGAAATTGATGCTGAGTACGAGAAAGTAAAAAGCGAGCTTCAGCTGTATTCCTATAAGTTCGGCATTACGAAACAAGTGATTCAATCCACGATCAATGACGAGATCATCAGCACGATCAAAACCACTTACCAGAAGCCATTTGAAGAAAAGTTCAATGAACTGAAACTGTACATAAAAGAATTGGATGAAAAGCGAAGAGTCTATCAGATGTTTGTAGAGAAGATTGAAAAGGTAAGTGAGACGGACGAAAATTAAGCAGATATCCCTGAGGCGGATTTCTGCTTTTTATTTACGAAAAAAAGCCGGTTTCCCGGCTTTAATGAAGATACTTTCCATGACCTGGAATGGCCAGCTTTTCAAAGTCCCTGCTCAAAAGGGCAAGACCTTCACGCAGTTCTTCTCCAGATACCGGCACACCATGCCCCGTTATTGCTGTGGAAGGCTTTAAGGATTCCAGTGTTTTGACAGATTCCCATGCCGCCTGCCAATCTGTGGTGAAGTATCTTGGCGGACCTGAGATTTCCTGTTTTTGTGTAAACACTTTGTAGAGGGAGTCCTGCCTCACGGTTACAAACGCATCCCCTGCGATCAGCGTTCGGTCGGATTCCCTGAAAAATGAGACATGTCCTGGTGTGTGGCCGGGAGTATGAACCCATTTCCAATCTGACAGCCCAGGAATCATCCCGTCTGGTTCAAACGGCTTGATCCGGTCCTTAAGATTGATGGATTCGTTCGGAAACATTTTTGACAGTTTCGCGACCATTCCGCCTTCTGCACTTGGGTCCGGTTCTGGATAATCTTTCTGGCCTGTTAAAAAAGGAATTTCCAGTTCATGAGCATACACCGGCACCTGCCATTGTTCAACAAGTTCCACAATTCCACCTACATGGTCAAAATGCCCGTGTGTCAGCAGAATCGCTTTTGGAGCAGCATCAATTCCGCCATGTGCTTCAAACGCTTTTTTAATGGCGTCTGCAGAGTGGGGCATCCCTGCATCAATGACATACCAGTCGTCCCCGCTTCTCATAAATACTACGTTTACCACCTGGTTTGTATAGCAGTAAATCCCGGGAAGCACATCCATTTCAAGTCCGCTCATGACAGATGTTACCGGGATGAACTTATGCTCAAAAGGGCTCTCCATGTTATCGTCCATCGCTGATACCTCCTGATTTTCATTCAAGAAGATAGTATCCTCACGACCCTGACAATCTATTCACAGACAAGAACCTGTCTTGAGAACATTTGTTTTCGGACAGTGCATCTGTCGATGATGGCAAAGCCTGCTTCGATAATCATGTGATCCATCGTTTCACTCGTGACAATGACTGCGCGATCTGCAATGCGTCTTGCGTGCCTGATGATATCAAGCTGCTCTTCAGGGGTAGCATGTGTATAAAGATTGTAAGGCATATCGATGATGGCCGCGTCATACTTTCCATTTACCTCTGCAATCGGAGATACTTTCACATCACACTCATAGCCGAAATGGGCAATATTTTCTCTGGAGCCATCCACGACAAGAGGGTTGATGTCACGGCCGGCAATATTAATTCCCATTGAAAGAGCTTCAACGAGCACTGTCCCTATTCCACAGCATGGATCGATTGCCTTTACTCCTGCCGGATGCGGGACCGCAATGTTAGCCGCTGCTCTGGCAACCCTTGTACTGAGAGCGGTTGAATATTCCCTGGGCTTTTTCACATGGTGCAGATATACAGGTTCGGCTTTAGTATAGTTTCCAAAATACCAGCGTCCTTCGTGTACTGTAATCCCAAAAACCTGATCAGGATTCCGGACATCTGCTTCTGCTTTAAACGGCCAGCCTACTCTGCGTTCAATCTTCCGCCGTTCGTCATAACTGATTTGTTCTGAGTCATCGAGGTCATTGATTTTAAGAAAAATAATCTTAAACGTATCCGGCCCAATATCAATCTCGCCAACCTGCTGAACGATATCTTCTACTTCATTTCCTTCATATAAAATCTCTATGCGCTCTTTCATAAAAGGGCTTCTGCTTGGATCAATGCAGGTGCTGCTTTTCAGGCAGTGTCCTTCCGGCTGAACGCCAAAAAAAGACCGCATTTCCAGCTTGCATAGTTCAAGCTCTTCTTGTGTGCTTGCAAACGTATAAATATAGGCCGGTTTCCGGCTTTGATTCTGCAATCATTTCCCATCCTTTAGCGTTAAAAATATGCATCTATAAAACCATAGCTGTATTCTAAAAGAAAAGCAATTCTTCCGGCGCGTAAAAATGACTTTCCAGGAGAATCCTACGGATAAAAGGAGAGTGATCGTTCAATGAGAGATAAACACGCTCAAACGTCCGAAGGATTAAATCAAATCGTTGAAATCATTAATGCAAAAGGCGATCAAGGAGAACTGACAGACATCGTGAATCAGGCTGAAGAACATCTCCTCTGCAGCGACGACCTTTTCGACCGGCAGCTTTTTGCAATCGTGGACGATACTGTCAGCGAAAAGGAAGAATGAAAGAGACTGGGCAGAGAACCAAAAAATCCGAACTGTGAAAATAGTTCGGATTTTTTGTAATGGATTAGCTTTCTCGGATCTTTATAACCCTTCAGCTCTCACACATCCGCATGAAGGGTTATTTCTCAGATTCTAATGCCATTCTCCAAAATCATTCACTTTTTTGCTTCATGTACCTTCAGAAGTTTCCCTTTAACAGTGGTCGTTTTCATGGCTTTTAAGACGGAGGGCCCTTTTCCGTTCAGTATATCTACGTATGAAACATTTTCCTGTATGGAAATGATCCCAATGTCATCCGCCGTGATGCCGGGAAGGTTTGAAATCGTCCCGACAAAATCAACGGCTCTGATTTTCTTTTTCTTTCCGCCGTTAAAATAAAGTTTCATGATGCCTTTATTCAACTGCGCACTTTTATCTTTTTTCATTACAGGCTTTGACGTTCGTTTTTCTTCAAAAGCCGGTTTGGCAGCTGCCGTTTCTTCATGAGTTGGAGCATCTGTTCTGCGGATGGCGAATCCGATATAGTCCTCAATCTCCGCTGTCATTCTTTCTTCATTTGGCACGGCAAACGTTATGGCCTTTCCTTTTTTCCCTGCTCTTCCGGTCCTGCCTGTTCTGTGAACATAGCTTTCTTTTTCAAGGGGAAGATCGTAATTGATGACAAGGGATACGTTGTCAACGTCGATTCCCCTTGCCGCGACATCTGTTGCAATTAAGTAGCGGAATGCTCCTTTTTTGAAATCATCCATGACAGAAAAACGATCTTCCTGAACGAGTCCGCCATGAATTTTTCCGCATGGATAGCCAGCACGGCTGAGCTTCCTCTCGAGTAAATCCACTCTCTCCTGCGTTCTGCAAAAAAGAATGCAGCTGTCAGGATTTTCGATCACCGTTACTGCTTTAGCAAGTGAAAACTTATCATCCTCTGAAACAGTGATCAGCGAATGGTCAATGTCAGACGTCGTTAATCCTGATGCCTTTATTTCAATTTGGACCGGATCGTTCATATATTTGTCGCACAGCTTTTCAACATCATCAGGAAGCGTAGCTGAAAAGAGCATCGATATCCGCTCTTTCGGCAGTTCTTCCATAATGGCCGCCACTTGATCGATAAACCCCATATTCAGCATCTCATCAGCTTCATCTATAATTAAAAAGCGCAATTTCTCGAGAGGAAAAGTGCCTTTTTCAATGTGATCAAGAACTCTTCCGGGTGTTCCCGCAACGATGTGCGTCTTCTGCTTCAATTCTGTTTTTTGACGTTCAAATGGCTGTTTCCCATAAATAGCCGCTGCTTTAATTCGTTTGAATCTCCCAATATTTGTGAGATCTTCTTTTATTTGTGCCGCAAGTTCCCTTGTCGGAGTCAAAACCAGCGCCTGGGGCTTATTCTCCTCCCATTCAACAAGCTCACACAGAGGAATGCCGAACGCTGCTGTTTTCCCGCTGCCTGTCTGGGATTTAACCACCAGATCTTTTTGCTGCAGGGCAGCAGGGATCACTTGTTTCTGTACTTCAGTCGGCTGGGTATAGCTTAATTTATCTAAAGCTTTAAGCAGATTAGAGCTTAATTTGTAATCTGAAAATCCGTTTTTCATTTGTCCTGAACCTCAATTTCATTTGTTTTATCACGTGTGCTTCGGGTAAATATTCATTATACCCTTTATTAGACGGAATTAGATTTATGACCGCAAAAAAAAATACCGTAAATCTCCTGGGAGATTCACGGTATCTATCAATCTATCAGTTTAAAACTTTCACATTTACTTCGCGCTTGCCAAATGCAACTGCTGCATCTTGTGTAGGAATGAACACATCAATGCGGTCGCCTTTAATCGCTCCGCCAGTATCCTCTGCTGTTGCATAGCCGTAGCCCTCAACATATACTTTCGAGCCAAGCGGAATCACATTAGGATCAACTGCAATTACTTTCTTGTCAGGATTTGCTCTTAAATCAACGCCTGTAGCCGTTGTTCCTGAGCAGCCGTCACAAAAAGCGGTATAAGCTGTTGCTGTAACTGTCATTTCTTTTGCAACGCTCTCTTCTTTTACATCATTTTCTGAAACCGCGCTTGCAGAAGCCTCATTTACAGACGGGTTTGTGTCCTTAGGCTTTTCGCTAGCTTTTGCAGGAGCAGGGGCAGGCTTGCCATTATCTGCATCACTGTAAACCACCAATTCCTGTCCAGGGTGGATCAGGTCGCTTTGAAGATCGTTTTTACCTTTAATATGTTCAACACTTGCTCCGAATTTTTCTCCGATGCTCCATAAAGTGTCTCCGGCAACGACTGTGTAAACTTCCTCATCTGATACTTTTAATGTATTGTCTGCCATGATTATGTCTGATGATAATCCGTTCCAGCTTTTAATATCTTCTACTGAAACGTTATGTTCTTTGGATAGGCTGTAAAGAGTGTCACCCTTCTCCACTACGACCTCTTCTGCCTGTGCGCTAAATCCTGCTGTCGTTGTTAGTGCAGCTGCTGCTGCTAATGAAAAGATTGTTTTTTTCATTATTTTTCCTCCTCCTTCAGCAATCGATGTTTCCCATCTTAGCATAAAAAAGAGGCTTGTAAAAAACAGTGAGATAATAAATCCATTACAAATGTAACAGCACGATAACAATCACCTTACTAAATAACTGAAAATTCCCACTATATTCCTTAGTTTCCTGCAAAAAATCAGCAGAAATAGTTCGTTTTTCACCATATTCAAATACTAAATTTCTTCTTATCAGGACCTATGATATGGCCCTATATAAGGGATGCATCCTAAAATTTCTTCTCTTTATTTGAAACAAACCGCCATGAAAATCCGTCTTATATGTAAGAAGAAAAAACAAAGGGGAAATGAAAATGGGGAAATTACTTAAAAAGCTGGATATGACAAAACAAGACCTTCTGTTTGGCATTGCAGGGTCATTGCTGATAGCTTCATTCGTGCAGTTTATCGCTTAAAAACGTCAAAAACCCCTTGAACAAAAGGGGTTTTTTCTTTTTATGAGACCACTGCCGCTTCCTCGGATCTTCCTCTGTTGCGTTTCACGGCATATGCTACCGCCGCAGCCCAGCCGATAATGATAAATCCATAAACAAATGGTGTAATCGATGCGTCCGTGTCCCACGTTGTCAGGAGCGTTCTTGCGTTAGTCAGCACGATAAATCCTCCTACAAGGACGCCAAGGAGGTGGCCGGGAAGCTTCCTTACAAGCCAGGCCGCAATCGGGGCTGCGAAGATTCCTCCGATCATTAATGCTCCAACCCACAGCCAGTTCACCTGCTCCCATCCAAGAGAAAGCAAAAATCCAAGTGTTGCAGATACGGCTATGGCAAATTCACTCGTATCGACCGTCCCTACCACCTTGCGTGCTGAAGCTCCCTTTTGTGAAAGCAGCACTGGTGTTGCAATCGGCCCCCATCCGCCCCCGCCGGTTGCATCAGCGAACCCTGCAATCAGCCCAAGGGGAATTGATTTTTTTCTTGTCAGTGCAAGGGATTGATTTTTTTCCCTTTCTTCAAAATGAAATAAGAAACGGACAAGAACATAAAGCCCTAAAGCAAGCAGGAAAACAGCGATAAACGGTTTTGCCAGATCTCCGGGCAAATTACTTAGAAAGCACGCTCCTGCAAATGCTCCGATTGAGCCTGGGATGATCAGTTTATAGACGGCCTGCTTATCCACGTTTCCAAACTTAATGTGCGAAGCGCCGGATGCTGCTGTAGTGACTACTTCTGCCAAATGCACAGATGCCGAGGCAACAGCAGGAGCAATCCCGAAAGTCAAAAGCAGTGTAGTAGATGTGACCCCGTACGCCATCCCCAGTGAACCATCAATTAACTGAGCCAAAAAACCGATAAATGCAAAAATAATGAGCTTTCTCAACGCCTTCTCCCCCTTCTGAATGAAAAAAGGTCCTTAACAGAGTTGTTAAGGACCTTTGGTTATCCAATCAGTCAAATTTTTATAATTTTCAGTTTGCAATTTTATTATACATAATTCCTATGAGTTTACAAGGAATTATGCGATTATTTTTTACTCCTAATCTTTTTGATTACCTAGCTCGCTTTTTTAGCTTTTACCTGAAGCTGTGAAGCCGTGTTCTTTTTTATTGCAGGAACAGGAACGATTAAGTTGTTGAGAGGAAGTAACTGAATAATCCGGATAAGAAGTGTAGAATATAGCATCACTGCTGCAAAAAGCAATGGCAGGTACTCCACCGTCCAATACTGCTGTGGAATTAATTTTGACAATCCAAATAATATTAATGGATGTACTAAATAAATGCCCATTGAATATTTCCCAATAGCAGTTAATGGTTTCTTAATGAAACTAAATTTGGAAAGAAACGGATATAAGCCCACAAGTGATATACAAAGCAAAGGTATATTTAAGATATTCGTAAGTCTCCTATTAGAGACGTATCCAACAACCTTATACTCAACAATTGTACCTATTGTAATCAATAAGGTAATGCCCAAAAAAATCCATGGGTTTTTCCTGGTGAAAGAAAGAATTTCCTCCCAGTAATTAGCCAATATGCAGCCAAAAACAAAATAAAAAATCCATACAGGAAGAAATGCCTTACTCGTAAGAAATTCACCGAGCATCCCGCTTACATTAGGATCAAATTCGTAAAAGGCAACACTTATTACAAGAGAGACTGCAGCTGTGAGAAAGATCAGAATTTTACTTGAAATTAGCTTTTGAACTATTGGAAAGACGAGGTAGAATTGCAGGACAATCGCAACAAAATACAGGTGATAATATGAATTTCCAAGTAAAAGATTAACCGTTTCAGAAGCTGGATCGCCAAAGCTTTTTTCTTCAAAAGCATAACCAAGGAGCCTGTATACGACACTCCAGACAAGAAAAGGAATCAATATTTTTGTGAAACGCGATTTAATAAACTTCCCAAGCATAAATCCTCTTCTTTTAACTTGATAGAACAGCAAAAAACCACTTAAAACAGCAAAAATAGTTGTGCCGAATCGGCCATACTGGTTAAAGAAATACGATAGCCAGTGCCAAGGCTGATCGAGTATCCCATAGTGAGTTGCTGTCAAATGGACTCCTACCACTCCCATACATGCAAGTGCTCTGAGGAAATGTATTTCAAACAAATACGTTCGGTTATTTTGATTTGTCTGAGCAAAGGGTTGAGTAGACATATTTATATCCTCCTTTTCAGTACATATAGAGTGTATTGTATATGCCAAAGCGTTACAAGTGTCGATTTTTGTCAAAATAAGTACTAATGAACGAAATTGGAATGCGTGACATTTCCTGCATGATTTTCAATAATCCTTTCAATACCAGTATGTCAGTGCCTGAGCGTATTTCCTCATAAAAGAAGACTTCCGGAAAAATGAATAACAGGACCCTCTTTTATGTAAAAAGTTTCTAGGAATAACTTCCCGGTTTAATTCCTGCTAAGAGAAAAGACTTACGTGTGAATGAGGTTGTTTAATTGAAGCATCCTATAGTCTATACATAACCGAAGGCGTGTTGCTGATGAACGAGATTTACGAGTGTTTGATTATTGGGGCAGGGATTGCCGGGCTTCAGGCAGCTATTCAGCTTGGACGCTACAAAAGAAATGTACTTGTCATTGATTCCGGTGAAGGACGTTCTTCCCTTTGCAGAAGTTACCGCAATATTCTGGGCTGGCCTGACGGAATCAGCGGAGAGGAACTGAGAGCGCTTGGAAAAACACAAGCTGAAAAAACAGGTGTGCACTTTTTAAGCGGCCGCGTTGTCGGGCTGAAAAAAGGAGAAAATGCTTTTGAGGCTGAAACGGCGTCAGGAGCCGTCTATTACGCAAAGAGAATTCTGCTTTCGACTGGCCTATCTGACAGAATGCCCGAGCTTCCCGGTCTAAAAGCATGCCTTGGCCTCAGTGTTTATGTGTGTCCAGATTGCGACGGCTATGAGGTCAGGGATAAAAAAACCATTGTGCTCGGCGCGGGAGCTGCCGGTGCAAACATGGCGCTGACCCTTTCTTATTGGACCGATTCTATTGTGTATGTCAATCATGAACAGCAATCCATTCCTGAAGACCTGATTTTGAAACTTACACACAAAGGAATTATGACCGTGGATAAGAAAGCTGATGAAGTTTTGACGGAAAACAAATCTGTGTTTAAGGGAATTCGTTTTGCAGACGGGACGCTGCTTGAGGGTGACCGCGGCTTTCTTGCTTTCGGAGGGAACACTGTCCACACCGGGCTTGCAGCAATGCTCGGGGCTGAACGGCTTGAAAATAAGCATGTCCTGACAAATCCCCGGACGAAGGAAACAAGTGTAAAATATGTATGGGCTGCAGGCGATGCAGGCGTGCATTCTGAGCAGGTGACCATTGCTATGGGAGAAGGATGTCAGGCTGCGGTCTGGATCCATAAAAGCCTGATGGACGGAGAATAGCAGCGGGCTGCTGTTCTCTTTTGTTTTGCAGGTGTCATTACGGTGTCTTGAAATCGCACCTTATCATTGAAAAAATAGTTTAAAAGACTTAGTATTTAAAGAGAGTGATTTTTTACTAATTTTACATAATTTAAGCAACTTTACAGAAACCTATTTAACTTAAGGAGTGGATGGACGTATGGGTGTGACGCTCAGTAAAGGTCAAAAAGTGGATCTAACAAAATCAAATCCCGGCCTTCAGAACGTAATTGTCGGACTTGGATGGGATGTAAGCAGGCACGGGGCTTCCTACGATCTTGATGCATCAGCATTCCTGGTCGGTCAATCCGGCAAGGTGGGCAGCGATCAGGATTTTGTTTTTTACAACAATCCCTCAGGCGGAAACGGTTCGATTCTGTACACGGGAGATAACAGGACAGGTGCAGGGCATCAGGATGATGAGCAGATTCAGATTAATTTAAGCGCTGTCCCTCAGCACATTCACCGCATTGCATTTACAATTACAATCCATGATGCACAAGCAAAGCAGCAGAATTTCGGACAGGTTGAAAATGCCTATGTCCGCATTTTCAATCCGCTAAACAATGATGAGCTGATCAGGTTTAATCTTGGCAGAGATTTTACTGTCGAAACCGCGATTGTTGCAGCTGAGCTCTACCGCCACAACGGCGAGTGGAAATTTAATGCAATCGCAAGCGGATTTCAGGGCGGCCTTGCAGCCTTGTGCCGCAACTTTGGGGTAACGGTTGATGACGAACCGGCACCGGCACCGGCAGCGGGAATTCATTCAAGCGGATTTCAGCCGCAGCAGCCAAGCTATTCCCAGCAGAATACGTATCAGCCGCCGCAGCCAGCCTATTCTCAGCAGTCCGCGCCATCGTACACTCAGTCTACTCCGGCCTATTCTCAGCAAAGCTACAGCCAGCCGCAGCAGACATATGGTCAAGGTTCGCAGACATACGGCGGGGAAACAATCAGCTGCACACGCTGCAGTTCAACGAACGTACGCACAGGCGAAAAGGGCTTCGGTCTTGGAAAAGCTGCTGTAGGCGGTTTGATTCTTGGTCCTGTAGGACTGCTTGGAGGATTTATCGGAAAAAACAAGCTGAAGTTCACGTGCAACAGCTGCGGTAATTCCTGGTCTCCAAATCAGACGGATTACGCCGAGTGGGCTAATCAGCAAAAAAACAAGGCTATGGAGCTTTTCCAGAAATATAAGAGTCAGGACGTGCTTGAAGCCGTTGTTGCCGCCTGTGCACTCGTAGGCACGGCAGATGGCCGCCTTGATCAGACTGAACGCCAAAAAATGATTGAGTTTGTGAATCAAAGTGAAGAGCTTCGTGTTTTTGACACAAATAAAGTCATTCAGCAATTTAACGTATATGTTCAAAAAATGGAAAGAGATCCAATCATCGGGCGTGCTGAAGCCTTTAAGGCGCTTGGAAGAGTGCGCACGAAACCGGAAATCGCGAGGCTTGTTGCCCGCTACTGCATCGCCATCGGCTATGCGGACGGCCACTTCGATCAGAATGAACAAAAAGCTGTTGCAGATATCTGCTATGAGCTTGGACTGAATCCGAACGAGTTTTTGGCCTGATTAAAAAAATGCCTGCGGGACTTTGTCCCGCGGGCATTTTTTTCACGCTGAAAACTTCGTCATATAATCTCACAAACTAGAAGTCTTTCTGATTTTTCTATTGTAGAATAAAAGAAAAAGAAAAAATTTTTTTATCCTTCCCTTACCATATATACTCCTCTTCTCGGTTTTACGACTGAAGGATACCGTTCAATTACCTTTACCATGAATGCGGATGGAGACGATACCCGTTTTCCGGTCTGCGCTTCCAGATCGTCTGCAATTTGTTTGGGTGTGGCCACTTTCCTGGCCCTGAGCAGATGAAAAGCAGCCGCAATCAATTCATTAGACTCTTTTTTCGTATATCTCACAGTTCTCCATTCCCTTCTGATAATTGTGCTATTTCATTTATTTTACTTTGAATGGCGCCTTAAATCTACAACGTTTTAAACCACTAAAGCGTCAAATGGATTATTTACTATACTCCTATATTTTCTAAGGGCAGCCCTTTATGGGAAAATTTAATAGGCCAATGCTATGAACAGATTTGACAGAATCAGGTATAATAGGTTCATCACAAACAGAAATGGGTGACAGATTCTGAAAGAATTTATTCTTCTCATGGCAGAAGCTGTGAATAATATACACGACCTCATCAATTCAATGGCCTATCAGACCTTTGGGTTAAATGTGACGGACAAAGACCTTCACTTCTGGATTATGGGCTTCATTGGAATGGCTGTGTTTCTCTTTGTCTATCTTCTTTCGAAATGGCTGTCAAAGCTTCCTTTTGGAATAACAGCTCTTTCCTTTCTATACACAATGACGTTTATGTTCGTTCTTGTTTTCGGCATTGAAATTCAGCAGGCTCTTACAAGGCGCGGGAACATGGAGTTTATTGATGCCATTGTCGGACTGTGGGGCTTTGTCGCACTATTTTTAGTTTATATAGCGCTCATCATCGTTGGTTTGGTGATTAGAAGTCTTTTCAGAAGAATAACCAATAAAGACGATATAGATGCATAATCGTAAGCCCTCAAATAGAGGGCTTTTTTTGTATGGAGATTTTTCCGATTGCTCACGGAGTGTTACAAACTGAGTGAAAAAGCCGCATCTATGCCGCCTCTGCCTGAGCAGAGCACTACTTCCTTATCAGACCCTTCCGGAACCAGATATAGAATATGCGGATAATGATGATGATGGAAAGGTTAATGAAGAATGTCAGAAACCAATGATACTTCCTGTACTCCATTAAATCTGTATACTCTGCAAGAAGCCAGGCCATGAGCTGGATGCCTAATGCGCTCGCGATGAAATATGCTGCTTTCAGTGAAAGCCTTTTTTGTTCCGGATAATTCAGGTTAAACCAAACGGCAATTGCAGGATAAAATAAATAGAAGAGCGTCAGGCTCATCTTTGTCGCATCCGGAAACTCCCTGAACGGAAAAACCATTCTGCCTGACAGGGTTTGGATGTACACATACAGCCAGCCTACAGACTGTGAAAACAGGAAGATTATTTGAGCGTCTCTTCGTTTGCCTTTTGGAACCTTCAGCAGGAGATACAGAATGGCAGCTCCCCAAAGAGCAGCAAGGACAATGATTTCACGCATGACTGTCACCGCCCGAAACCATTCCCTTTCTGAACCATTTTACGTACTGGTGGTTTAGCATCAGCACAAGCAAGACGGAAAAAAAAGTCCAGTGCCATTTCCATTCGTCATATTTGACTAAGTTTGTATAGGCCTCCAATATGACTTCTGCAACGGTGAATACCCCGGAAAAGACAATAGCGTAGACCCATTTTACAATCAGGCTTTTCCGTGATGGATAATGGATGCTGAAAAGAATGGCCAGCACGGGAAATAAGAAAAACTCAAACGTAAAGCTTGATTCGTTCACTTTGTTTTCGATGCTTAAAAGCTGCACCGGGTAATGGATCCAGCCCTTTTCGACAACAAAAAGGCCTGCAATCCACGTAATGGAGCCCAGGGAAAGAAACGGAACCCATGCTTCCCTTGCCCTCTCTTTCGGTACAAACTTTCCTATTAATAGGATGCTGAGCACAATGGCTCCGGCAATAATCCATCTCTCATGTATCATAGCGGCCCTGTCCATTTCTGTTTTTGTTCATTCCTCTTTAACCATCTGTCATTAGAGGAGGATCCTGGTTTTCCTCTGTTTTATTACTATTGGTTCATCTTTTGACAATTATGTGAGAATAAAATAGGATGTTGGAATTTTTTATGATAAAGTGAGGGTACAAAGGGCTTTTACTTTTTGATACGGGAGAGAAGTTGATGAAGACTAAGGCTTTGTGTCAGTTTTTAAGAGAGCAGTCTGGATCTATGTCAGACAAATGGCTCAGTGCAAGAACCATTGAACCAGTATCTGTTTATTCCATTAATGTACCTGATAAAGTCACAGCAGATCTTCGCGAACAGAATCAGCATTTCATTCATACCCTTATCAATCTCCTTGAGAACCCCGCAGCTGACCGTATGAGCAGCTGGGCTCAGGAAATCGCTGTAAAACGCGCCGCTTCAGAAACTCCTCTGTACCGTACCATTCAGCAATTCAGGCGCTTCAGGCTGATTTTTCTGGAAACTGCCGAAGCCTATATCTTAAGCCATGAAGACGAATTTTCCATCCATGACCTTCTATCATTCAGCAAACAAGTTCACTCAGCGTTTGATCACGCTATTGAACTCTTTACCCGCTATTATCATCAAGTATCAGACGCAAGAATGGAAGCCCATAAAACCATGATTTACAAGCAGACAACGCCCGTTATTCCAATCTCGGATGAAATCGGGGTTTTGCCCATTGTCGGTGATCTTGATATGCACCGCGCGGCAATGATTACAGAAAGTGCCATTTCAAAAGCAGAACAGCTTAACCTGTGCCGCATTGTGATTGACCTCTCCGGCGTTTTGGTCATTGACACGATGGTTGCAGGGCAGCTTTTTAAAATGATGCAGATGCTGAAGCTGCTAGGAATTCAGGTAACCATTACGGGCATCCGTCCCGAAATCGCTCAAACTTCTATCCAGCTTGGAATTGATTTTGGAGATCTCGCTACATTTGGACAGCTTAAGCATGCACTGAAGTATTTATATAAGGAATGATCCCTTTCTAAACTGCAGCCCCATAACTCCTTCTGCGAAAGCAGATTCTTCACGCTGTTCCCTTCTCCAGAAAAGTGATAGATTAATAGGAAAGGAGGAGAACCGAATGATTCTTACTGGAATGATCCTTGATACTGAAACGACAGGCCTGTCCCCTGTTAATGATGAAATAATCGAGATTGGCTATGTCCTTTTCACTTATGATGATGAGCGGGACCTTTACTTAGATACACTGGAAGAAGGCACTTATCTAAGAGAACCGCTCTCTGCCTCTGCCAGAAAAAATTATCCATTCGCTTTCCGCATTCATTCCATTCCGTTTGAAGACGTGAAAGGCAAGTCATTTGATGATGAAAAAGTAAAAGCGGCCATTAAAAAAGCAGATTTTATCATTGCCCACAATGCTTCGTTCGACAAAAGCTTTACGGTCAAAATGTACCCTGAGCTATTTTCAAAAAAGTGGTACTGCTCCGCCCGTAACATCCCTTGGAAAACATACGGATACTATAGCGCGAAGCTTATCAGCCTGCTGCACAGCCATAAGCTTGCATCTTCGCAGACTCACCGTGCCCTTGATGATGTCAGGCAGCTGAAGCAGCTGCTCATGAGTTCCAATTATGAGGGGAAATCCTATTTGAAGGTTGCCCTTTCCTCTGCATCGCCTGTGAACAAGACGGTCAAGTGCCCGCTCTCAGGCGTAAAGCAAAAACAGGCAGACGGGACGAGCCCTCAGACTTATATTCCTTCTCTTTCCGCAAAAGACATCCTTTCTCTGCTTAAAGAGGAAGGAAAAGACCGGTATCTTGTCTACACGGAAACTGGCCGCTATATCGGCTTTATCGGCGCAGCAAAAAGCAGACAAATAGAAGCCTCACTTCGTGAAGGTTTGGGGATGAAGGCAGAAGTAAAAGAGCTCTCGGTGAATGAAAAAGGAGAGCATCACTGCTTGATTTCGGTTACCATTGAGCCTGTTAAGAAAAAAGAGGCTGCGCGGTAATTGGACGAAAGTCTTTTTACAGACAGGCCGCATGCCTGTAGATACAAAAAGATCGGTGCATCGGCACCGATCTTTTTTACTGCTCGTTCAGGATGTTTTCTTCAAGCACAGCCGACTTGTCACCATACACTCTTTCAATATGCTGCAGACCCCATGCAGACAGCGATTCTAGAATGCCTGTTACTGACCAGCCGTATTCTGTAAGCTCATATTCGACTTTTGGCGGCACCTGATTGTAGATGATCCGGTTTATGATCCCGTCCTCTTCAAGCTCCCTGAGCTGTTGTGTCAGCATTTTCTGGGTAATGCCTGTCATCAGCTTTTTCAGCTCTCCTGTCCGCTTTTTCCCCCTCATTAAATGGCAGAGAATCACACATTTCCATTTACCGCCAATGACTTCAAGAGCAGCTTCTACGGGAATGTTGTACCGCTTTGCTTTCACCTGATCCTGCCTCCGCATTCACTTATTTTTTATCTGCCGGGTAAACGACGCCGATTTGTTTTCTTGCTTCATCCATTACGTTCATTACGGAAATTGAATGTTTATAAGTGTTGATCGTCGATTCATAAAGGTCATTTTGAATCAAATCAATAAATTCCTTCATTTCATAATACATCGTTTCTTCTTTCTGCGGACGCGTAATGTCTTCGATTCTGCCGTCGCGGTAGTGGATCTCCACTTTCCCGATTGTGCTGATTCTGTCAATGACGATCGTCCCGTCCTCTCCCTGTATTTCTGAAGGAAGGGCGGAATCAGATATTTTCGAGTACATCATGACAGCGTCCATGTCCTTGTATTGAAGAAGGATGCTTCCTTCTCCGTCAACGCCGGATTCGAGCATCATCCCGCTTGCTTTAATCGTCTCCGGTTCACCGAACAGCACAAGGGAAGGATACAGCGCATAAATACCAATATCCATAAGAGAACCATTCGAGAATTCGGGTTTGAATGCATTCAGAACTGTTCCCGAGCGGTATGCGTCATACCTTGAAGAATACTGGCAGTAGCTTGCCGTGTATCTTCTTACCGTTCCGATTTTATGAAGGTTTTCCTGGATGGCTTTAAAGTTTGGCAGGAAGGTGGATTTCATTGCTTCCATGAGCAGGACACGGTTTTCTTTTGCTGCCTCAATCATCTTTGTCACTTCTGCCGTGTTGGAAGCGAGCGGCTTTTCACAAAGAACATGCTTTTTATGATTCATAAATAAAATGGCCTGCTCTCCATGCAGCGAATTTGGACTTGCTATGTAAACGGCATCAATCTCATCGCTTTTTGCCATGCTTTCTAAATCTGTGAATGTTGTTTTCACGTTATATTTTGCCGCAAATTCTTCCGCTTTTTCGCTTGATCTTGAGTAGACGGCAGTCAGCGAAAAATCTTCAACCTGCATAGCTGCCTGAAGCAGGCGGTCTGTAATCCAGTTGGTTCCGATAATTCCAAAGCGTATCAACGTTAGTTCCTCCCAAAAATCGATTTCTGTAATACCTTACCATATGTATGGGCAAACGTCTCCGCTGACGCCTGCTTAAATTAATTCCACCTCTACAGATTCAATGCCCTCAACTCTTTTTATATCTTCATACACATCAGACGTATAGCGGTCATTTTTTATCAGCAGGATCAAGTCAACGGTTCTCATTTCGCGGTCAACAACATCCTTGATTTTGACATATTTGATTTTCATATCGTAATCACGGAGAATTTTCAGCACGTCAGATATACTTACGTTCACCGGCACGGTCAGTTTTACTTTCAGTTCTTTAAGGCGCAGTGTGCGGGGTCCGAGCTTCTTCACCAGCGGCGCAATGATTTCAATTGAACCAATCATAAAAACAAGCGCAATTAAAGCCTCCTGATAAAAACCTGCACCAATGGCAATTCCAAGCCCTGCAGCTCCCCAGATCATCGCTGCAGTCGTCAGGCCGCTGATGACATCATTGCTTCTCCGGAGGATCGCACCTGCACCAAGAAAACCTACTCCTGATACAATTTGAGCGGCAAGTCTCAGCGGGTCCATCGGCCGGTTGTAATCACTTGAAAAGGTATAGGCTGCCTCTATTGAAATAACGGTCAACAGACACGAGCTTACTGCGATAATAATGGTCGTTTTAAGTCCGAGAGGCTTTTTCTTAATCTCACGCTCAAGCCCGATGATAATTCCGACAAGCAAAGATAAAAACAATTTAAGAATGGTATGCTGATGAACGATGATATCCTCCAACTCTTTTCCCCCTCTCTCTTTTTTATAGTGTACTCATTTAATGTTTGAAACATTATACCATTCGCAGGCATGTGAATATATGTGATTTTACAAATAAGGCCGCATATTCTCATGACAGACAGCAAAAAGACACCCTGCATCGCAGGGTGCCTTGCGTACCGCTTATTCTTCTTCAGCGATTGCTGGTTTTTTACGCTTGAATTTGCTCATGATTTCATAAACGATCGGTACGATGATGAGAGTAAGAAGCGTTGAACTTGTCAGTCCTCCGATAACCGTTACTCCAAGTCCTTTTGAAATAATGCCGCTTCCGCCTTCAATGCCGATGGCAAGAGGGATCAGCGCTCCGATCGTAGCGATGGCGGTCATCAGAATCGGGCGCAGACGTGTTGTTCCTGCTTCAAGCAGTGCTTCTCTTGTTGAAAGTCCCTCACGTTCTTTGTGAATAACGCGGTCAATCAGCACGATTGCATTCGTTACAACAATCCCTATCAGCATTAGAGCTCCGATCATGGAGTTGATGCTGATTGTTTCTCCCGCAATCCAAAGTCCAACTAGAGCTCCGATTACTGTAAACGGAAGAGAGAACAGAATTGCGAACGGCGCAAGTCCTCCCCCAAAGGTAATGACAAGCACAAGATATACGATGGCAACAGCTGCAAGCATCGCCAGGCCAAGCTGAGTAAAGGATTCCTGAATATCTTCTGTTACCCCGCCTGTGTCGATATCAGCGCCTGTTGGCAAGGAGAGTTTATCCACTTCCTTCTGTACTTCACCCGATGCTTTTGCCACATCATCAGTTGTCAGTTCTCCGGAAACCTGAACGTAAATTCGTCCGTCGCGGCGTGTCACTGTATCAGAGGTTTTCCCCTCTTCAACTGAGACAACATCTCCGATTTTCACTTCTTGACCCAGTGGGGACATAATGGTTTTTTCCGTCATGTCGTCTACATCTTCGAATGTTTCTTTTTCTGTCTGCAGATAGACGTTGATGTCTTCCCCGTCTTTTTCAACCTGAGTAAGAACCGGACGGTCGCGCTGAGGCATTAGTTCCATGCCGATTTGACCGGCAGTCAGCCCAAGCTTGCCGAGTTCCTCCTGGTTTGCGACAAGAGTGAACTCATCGTATGTTTCAGCAAGACTTGAACTTACGTTTTTAAAGCTGCCATTGTCCTTCATGATCTTTTCAATCTCTCCGACAGTCGGTTCAATGTCTTTCAGTTCGTTGCCATACACGAAGAACTGAACTTCATTGCTTCCGGCGCTTTGAGTGAAATCCTGTGCAGCCCACTCGCCTTGTTCTGTGTCTGCCTGAAGGTCTTCAATGACTTTCTCTTTTTCTTTTTCGAAGTTTTCTGTGTCGTCTTCATATTCAATGAAGAATATCGCACTGTTCGTATCTCCCGGATTCATCGGGTTTTCGCTTCCAAGCGAGTATTGGACAAGCGAAACGTTTTTGCGGTCAAGCAGCATGCTTTCTGCGTTTGCGACTACATCTTCAACCTGTTCCTCTGTTTCGCCAGGTGCAGGTTTATACGTCGCATAAACAAGCTTCTGTTCTTCAGAAGGCAGGAAGCTGACTCCGATGACAGGCACCAGGAACAAGCTTCCGACAAGAACCAGGACCGCAAGAATGGATGTGATCCATTTGTGGTTCAAGGTCCAGTTCAAAATACTTCTGTAGGCAGCCGTCATTTTCCCCGGCTTATGTTCATCATGTTTTTTAGCGGTCTCTCCGTACAGTCCTTTCTTAAAGAAACTGTGTGCAAGCATCGGCACGATTGTGACAGCTACAACAAGAGAGGCAAGGAGGGCAAAGACAATCGTTAAGGCAAATGGAAGGAATAATTCTCCGATGACTCCATTTACAAGTGCAAGCGGAAGGAACACCGCGATTGTTACGATCGTTGAAGACATAATCGGAACAAACATTTCTTTGGTTGCTTCTCTTACAAGCGCCATGCCTTTCAGTTTTTCACCCTGCAGAGACATTCTGCGGTAAATATTCTCGATGACGACGATCGAGTCATCGACGACACGTCCGATGGCAACGGTCATCGCTCCAAGTGTCATAATGTTCAATGTTATGTCCATTTGTTTCAATAAGAGAATCGCAATCAATAAAGAAAGCGGAATGGATACAACCGAGATTAGCGTTGATTTTATATCCCTCAGGAATAAAAGGATAATAATGACGGCAAATATTGCTCCAAAAGCCGCTTTGCTCAGCATCGTGCTTACGGATTCCTCGATCGGCTCTGCCTGGTCAAGAGTCGTCTGCACATCAAGGTTTTTGTATTCCTTTTCGTATGTTTTAAGTTCTTTCTTAACAGCATTTGCTACATCAACTGTATTTGCATCAGCAGATTTTACAACCTGAATGCCGATTGCTTCTTTGCCGTTTGTACGGGAAATCGATTCGGCCTTCCCGACTGATTGAATGTCTGCAATCTCTGAAAGTTTTACTGTCGGCAGCTCGGCAGTCTGAGGAGCCTGTGCTCCGGGTGCTGTCTGAGTCTGTCCTGCAGGAGGCGCTCCTCCAGCAGGTGCCTGTGCACCAGGGTTCTGCCCTGCAACAGGGTTCTGTCCTGCCCCAGGTGCTGCCTGCTGCATGCCGGCATCTGCTCCTTTAGGCGTGACAGGAATTTCAAGGTTTTTAAGGTCATCTATTGTGACGATATTTCCATCAACGACAACAGACTGCTCTTTCTCCCCAAACGTATAAAGCCCAAGCGGGAAGTTAACATCTGCGCCTTTAATGATATTCTGGACCGTTTCCTGATCCAAATTGTATTCTTCAAGCTTATCTTCTTTAAAGGTGAACTGAACTTCTTCTACCTGCTGGCCGGATACCTGAACAGAAGAAACGCCGTCAAGACCCTTCAAAGAAGGCACGATGTCATCCTCCACGAGTGTTGTTAATTCGCTGAGTGACTCCCCATCCTCTGAAATGCTTAATGCAAGAATAGGAAATGCGTTAATGCTTAGTCTTGAAATATCCGATTCATTGACTCCTTCAGGAAAAGACAAGTCTGCTACAGTGCTTTTCACTTCTTCTTCAGCTTTATCCATATCTTTTTCAAACTCATATTCAATTTGAATGGATGAGGCGTTCTGGAAGGATGTGGAGCTTACTACGTTTACTCCGCCAAGATTCTGGACTGCCTGTTCAATCGGTTCTGTTACTTTTTCAGCAACTTCTTCAGGAGTAGCTCCAGGATAAACCGTTGTCACGGTTACAATGGGAGTTGTAATATTCGGGATTGTCTCAAGCTTCATGTTTATGCCTGAGTAGAGTCCTGCCACTGTCACAATAATGGTCAGCAGCCATACAGCAAATTTGTTCTTCAGGACAAAATTAATGATGGAATTCATGTGATCCTCCGGAGATGATTTTTTTAAAGTTTATTGACTGACTGGTCATAATAATTAATAATATAAATGACCAGTCGTTTGCAGTCAATTATAACAAGCTAGTTCCAGTATGAATTTTATGTAAATGTGAACATTCAGTCATAAATCAGCTGTACTTCAGGAACATTATGGTGAGAACAGAAGACGGCCAATGCACGTGTAAGGAGAATCAGCGAATGAAGGAAAAAGAAAAACGGATCATTGAAGCGGCGATGAGCCTTTTTGCCAAAAAGGGTGTAACCTCAACTTCCATTCAGGATATCGTCAATGAATGCGGTATTTCAAAAGGGGCTTTCTACCTTTACTTTAAATCCAAGGACGCTCTTTTGCTTGAGACGTTCAAGTATCATTTTGAGCTCATCCATTCAAAAATGCAGTCTGTCCGAGAAGAAAATCTTGAACCCCGCGCACTCTTGATTAAGCAATTATCCTGCCAGTTCAGTGAAATTAATAAACATAAAGATTTCATCATTATGCAAATGCGTGAAAATGCCGTGCCGAACAATCCGTCTGTCGCAGCATTTATTCAGAAAATGAATGCTGAAGCAAGTCTCCTTGTTAAAAATGGACTGGCTTCTATTTACGGAGACTCCATAAATCCATTCATCTGGGATATGACGGCAATCCTGCAGGGGATGATCCATTCCTATTTGAAGTACATTATTTTCGATAAAGCGGAGCTAAATTTTGAAGCACTCTCTGTTTTTCTTGTAAACCGGATCGATGATATGGTTTCAGGACTGATCCGTTCAGACGAAAAGCCTATTCTTTCGGGAGATGAACTGACTCTTTTTTCTCCATGCTCGGGTATTAGCAAAGAGGATCTGATCCATGCTATATCCCACTATAAACAAAAAGTTTCAGGAGACTTGCTTGTGACACTGGAAGTTCTTGAGGCGGAAATACAGGAACCCGAACCGAGAACAGCCGTTATTCAAGGGATGCTTGCAAACTTCAGCCAGGATTCTGCTTTATCTGAATTAAAAGAGAGCATTGCTTATTATTTCCAAATTAAGTAGCAAAAAAACAAGAGAGGCCTCTTCTATTTCCTGAGATCTCTCTTTTTTTATGGAGCTAATGGAATCAGCTTCTTTTTATAAAGTGCAGCAATGACGTTCATTAAAGCTGCAGGAATTTTTTTAGGGAAATATGCTTTTCTGTAATATTTGTGAAAAGCGGTTTTCAGGTCATTCCACTGTGTACAGTCTTTCTTTTGGCGAAACCTGGCAACATCAATCATCATGATGCTGCCGTCTGACGTGATGAAAATGTTGCGGAGGTGAATATCGGACGGATTTAATCCTCGCATTTTTGCAGACAAAAGGGCACTGTCCACTTCTGCAATGTGTTCGTCTGTAATGGAGATTCCGCTGCTGACACATTCAAACAGGGTGCTTCCTTCAATGTAATCGATGACCAGAAAGTTTTTACCTGCTTCATACAAGGAGGGATAGTACTTAATTCCTTGTAGTGTCCTGTAAATGTCAGCTTCCTCCTGTGCAATATGTGTAAAATCAGGAAAGAATACTTTTAACGCTTTTTCTTCGCCGCTGAGCTTAAAGACGAATGCACTCCTGCCTGCTCCAATGAACGTCAGGGACGGGTCGTGGCCCAAAAGCTTTGCTCTCGTTCCTCTGCCGCCGATTTTCACGCTGTCAGCGAGCTTGCTCCAGACTGTCATAGGAAAACCTCCATTCGTTTTAAACGTCTTTTACAAAGTGCGATCATTGCGGGATACCGTTCTATTACGATCCAAGCTGCTCGATCTGATCCAGAATCTGCTTCATTTCATTTATATTTCTCATCATTTCTGAGTCTTCCAGCATCTGCAGGGTATATTCTCCGTTCTCCACCTGCTGCAGAGCTGAATCAATGCCGCTTTCGAGTGATTCACTGTACTTTATGAGCTGACTGTGGGCATCCTGAGCTGCACCAGGTGCCTCAATCTCTTTAAAGGTTTGTATTTCTTCTTTCATATCCAGGAGGCTTTGCTTCAAATCCTCTCTTGCCTGAATGCTCCCTGCTGCTTTTTCAGCAAGCGCAGGTGCCTCTTCAGCAAAAGCTGCTGCCTCGTTCATGTAATCTTTTGCCTCATTGGCGTACTCAAGCGTTGAATTAACCTCCTGGAGAAAAGAACATCCGCTTAGTAATACGACGGTTAAAACAGCCGTAAGTTTCATCATCCATTTCATTTAAACCGCTCCCTTCTTTTATACACCTGCTATTCCATCTGTAAATGCAAAAAGACGCTGCGGCCGATGAATTGGCCGAGCGTCTTTTTAAAAGAGACTTCACCAATAAATCGGCAAAGGTCTCGCTAACAGCGGATGCTGCCAGCAAAGCCGGGGAAACGGTCCCGTAATGACGACTTTGCTGTTAAAGCTACTCCCCTTTAAGGAATAGATATGATGTTGCTTTTATTATACCGTGAATGACCAGAATCAGTCAATTTCGGCCTCTCTGAATCACACAGTTACTTTTTCGCCCATGACAAAATAAAAACCTGAAGATCTCATATCACTTGCTACGCTGTGAAGTCCTTCTTCCTCAAGTTTTGAACACAGCTTTTCAGCATTCTGAAGATCAAATGCAAGCATCTCTTCTTTACCGAGACCTGAGATCCGGACATCGTCCAGAAGATGAGTAAAGTCTTCATCTGCAAATACATTGATGCCCACTTCATACGCAATTGCTCCAGTATCAGAGCCGTTAAGATTGATTTCTTCTGATTTTAAATACCAGAAATCGTAATAGATAATGTCAGACATAATCGCATTCCTCCATGAATGGTTGGTGAATGCATTGTACCAGAAAAAGGGCCGGTGTGTAAAAAACTGGCGCCGGTTCGTTCAGCGCCAGTTTCAGGATTATTCTTTTGCGTCTTTCTTGAGGACTCCAACCATTACTGCCGTGATGACGGATCCTGTTAAAATAGCCGCGATGTAAAGCAATGGATTTCCGTCAACAATCGGAATGACAAATGCTCCTCCGTGCGGGGCACGAAGTCCGATGCCGAAGATCATTGTCAGTGCTCCTGCAGCAGCAGAACCAATGACAGCTGCCGGAATGACTCTGGCAGGATCTGAGGCTGCAAACGGGATCGCTCCTTCTGTAATAAAGGTTGCTCCCATTACATAATTTGTTTTCCCGGCTTCTCTTTCAGCTTTTGTAAACTTCTTTTTAAAGAATGTCGTAGAAAGGGCAAGCCCAAGCGGAGGCACCATTCCGCCTGCCATAATAGCGGCATGAGGAGCAAAGTTGCCGGCATCGATCATGGCGATTCCAAAGGTGAAGGCCGCTTTGTTAATTGGGCCTCCCATATCAACTGCCATCATGCCTCCAAGAACCAGTCCAAGCAAGACGAGGTTGCCTGTTCCCATGCCTTTCAGCCAGACAGTCAGCCCGTCATTAATGGCCTTTACCGGTTCAACGACAACAAACATCATAATCAGTCCGGTCAAAAGGATGCCAAACAACGGATATAGAAGCACCGGTTTAATTCCTTCAAGGGAACCCGGCAGACCGCTGAACGCCTTTTTGAGTCCGACAACAAGATAACCTGCAAGAAATCCGGCAATAAGCCCCCCAAGGAACCCGGCTCCGCCAGTTGCCGCCATCAGGCCTCCGACCATACCAGGTGCAAATCCCGGCCTGTCGGCAATACTCATCGCGATGAAGCCTGCAAGTACAGGAATCATGAGATAAAACGCATTGCCTCCGCCAATCGTGCTGAGCGCTTCTGCAATGGGATGATAGGAAGGATCTTTCGGGTCAGCCGCATTAATGCCAAAAACGAACGAAAGGGCTATTAAAATCCCGCCTCCGACTACAAACGGCAGCATGTTGGAAACACCGCTCATTAAATGCTTATAAAAACCGGATCTTCCGGACTTGCCTTCTGCAGATTTTTTTGGTTCTCCGCTTGCTTTGAAAATTGGAGCATCCTGGTCAAGAGCTTTTTGAATGAGCTCCTGCGGCTTGCGGATACCTTGTGCGACAGGAACCTGTATCACATGCTTGCCTGCAAACCGGTCCATCTCCACCTGTTTGTCTGCAGCGACAATAATGGCGGCAGCTTCTGCGATTTCTTCCTCTGTCAGAGCATTTTTTATTCCGCCTGAACCGTTTGTTTCTACTTTGATGGGGACATTCATTTCTTTTGCTTTCGCCTTGAGGGCATCAGCTGCCATGTACGTGTGGGCAATTCCTGTCGGACAGGCAGTTACGGCAAGAATCATTTTTCCTGAAGCAGCAGGTTCTGAAGCTTCCTCCTCTTCCATTTCCTGTTCTTTTTCATTGATTGCGTTCAAGATTTCCTCTTCTGTTTCGGCATCCTCAAGCTTCTTCTTAAAAGCAGGATCCATCAGAAAGCCGGACAGTCTGGAAAGCGTTTGCAAATGCTCGTTATTTGCGCCCTCAGAAGCAGCAATCATAAAGAACAAATGGGCAGGCTGACCGTCGAGAGATTCATAGTCTGCTCCCTGCCTGGAACGGCCAAAGGCGATAGCCGGTTCTGCCACTGCATTCGTCTTCGCGTGAGGAATGGCAATTCCTTCGCCGATTCCTGTTGTACTTTGTTCCTCTCTGGCCAGAATTGCTTTTTTATACGCTTCTTTATCTTTAAGTTTTCCAGAGTTGTGAAGAATCTCAATTAATTCATCTATCACTGCCGGTTTTGTGTCGGCGCGCAAATCCAGAATGATTGTATCCCGTGTCAATAAATCTGTAATTTTCATTGTTTCTTCCCCTTTCCCTCTTTATATCTCTCTGACTGTTATCTTTTCTATTAATTGCCGGACAAGTTCCTCTTTTGCCAGATCCTCTGAAAAGGCAGTAGCACTTCCGGCTGCAACTCCCTGACGGAATGCTTTTTTCACATCGCCGTGCATCGTATATCCTGCAAGAAAACCAGCTACAACTGAGTCCCCGGCTCCTACTGAATTTTTTACTTCTCCAGCTGGTACATTTGCAATGAACGCCGATTCCTGATTGATAAATACAGCACCGTCTCCCGCCATGGAAACAATGACATTCTGAACACCCTCTTCAAGAAGCATGCGACCGTATTTTACAGCCTCATCTGCACTGTGTATGTCTGTGCCGAACAATTCCCCAAGCTCATGATGATTCGGCTTGATCAGAAACGGTTTCATGCTGAACGTGTTCTTTAATGCATTGCCGAAGGCATCTATCACCGTTTTTGCACCGGCATCCCGGGCAATTCGTGATGCCTCTCTGTAAAAATCTTCTCCAAGGCTTTTTGGTATGCTGCCTGCAAGGACAAGAATATCCCCCTCCTGCAAGCCAGATATTTTCTTCAGCAGCTCCTGCTTTTGGGTTTCCCGGATTTCCGGACCTTGACCGTTTATTTCCGTTTCAGCGCTGGATTTGAGTTTAATATTTATCCGCGAATAACCATCTGCAGGGATAAAATGGCTTGTGATTTGTTCTTCAGCCAGAAAATCCTCTATAAAGTTGCCGGTAAATCCTGCGGTAAAGCCGATGGCCGTGCTGTCTGCCCCCTGGCGCTTCAGCATCCTTGATACGTTGATGCCTTTTCCGCCCGGAAACATATTCTCGTTTTTCGTGCGGTTAATTTGACCTTCCTTAAAATCATCCACCCCTATCACGTAATCGATGGAGGGATTCAGCGTACATGTATAAATCATGGTGCCACAACCTTTATCACTGTTTTTTCCACATATTCATAAGCTGCATCTTCTTCAAGTTCATTTGTGAGAATAACAGCCTCACTGAGGTCTGCAATTTTTGCAAAAGACCATTCGTTGAACTTCGACTCATCTGCAAGTACATATGCCTCCTGAGACAGAGAAACAGCAAGCCTCTTCATTGCCGCTTCTTCCGGGTCTGGAGTCGTAAATCCCGCTTCGGGGTGAATGCCGTTCACACCCATGAAACACTTATCAAAACGGTACGAACTTAACCCTTTCTGAGCTTCACTGCCAATTAATGCCCTTGTCTTAGGCTTAACCATTCCTCCTGTCAGGAAAGTCGGAATGCCCTGTTCAAGGAGCGGTTCGAGATGGGAAACCCCATTTGTCACAACTGTTATCTCTTTATCCTTCAAGTAGGGAATCATCTGCATTGTCGTCGTTCCCGCGTCTATATAAATACTGTCGCCGTTCTTCACAATCGCCGCGGCTGCTTTGGCAATCCGCTCTTTTTCTTCCGAATTTCTCAGGGCCTTTTCGCTTACACTGAGTTCTTCGCCCTTTTGATGGAGAAGAGATGCCCCCCCATGAACACGCTTAAGCTTTTTTTCTTTCTGAAGCTGGCTCAAATCCCGTCTGATGGTTGATTCTGATGAATCTGTCGCATCTACCAGCTCCTGAATAGTCGCTACTTGCTTCTCCTGCAAAACCGACAGGATCAAGCGGTGCCGTTCTTGTGTAATCATAGCGCCCCTCCGTCTGTTTCAACTTTATGCCCTAATAGTAACGTAAGCCCTTTCAAAAATCAATCAAAAACATCCAAAAACAATCAAAAATGTTCATAATATTTTATAATGCGGTCAAAATCAATCAAAAAAAACTGTCCGATCTCTCAGACAGTTCCATTTAATCCTATATTCTGAAGCTTCAGCTGCTGAACAGCAAATTCTCTGTACATCGCATGCGATTCGAGCAATTCTTCATGTGTTCCCGAACCGGTCACTTTTCCTTTGTCCAAAAAGATGATTTTATCAGCATCAATAACCGTTGACAGTCTGTGGGCAATAACGAGCGTTGTTCTGCCCATCATCAAATTGCCGAGTGCTTTTTGAACGACGATTTCTGAGTGGCTGTCAAGGCTTGATGTTGCTTCGTCAAGGAGCAGGAGCTTCGGATCGCGCAGCAGTGCTCTTGCAATTCCGATCCGCTGCCGCTGTCCGCCGGAGAGCTTGACGCCTCTCTCTCCGACCTGTGTATGATAACCTTCCGGAAATTCTTCAATAAACTGGTGGGCATACGCCATTTCAGCAGCCCGGATGATTTCTTCGTCTTTCGGCTCACGGGTTAATCCGTAGCAAATGTTTTCTTTGACCGTCCCTGATGTAATGGGACTTTCCTGCGGAACATACCCGATTTGCTCTCTCCATGACTGTAGGGAAAACTCTTCAATTCGATTTTCTCCAAGGATGATTGCTCCGCCGGTTGGCTTGTAGTAGCGTTCCATCAATGAAAATAACGTTGTTTTGCCGCTTCCGCTCGGACCTACAATGGCGGTCGTTTTTCCAGGTTCAATTTCCATTGCCACTTTGGTTAGTATCGGGTCATTTTTATAGGCGAAATCAACATCATGAAAGATGATCGGCTTTGCAATGCTCTTTACTTCTTTTCCTGCAGATAAGCTTTCTTCTTCTTCCCCAAGGATCTCAATCATGCGCTCTGAGGCTCCCATTGCTTTTTGAAGCTGAGTAAAAAACGCCGTAAACTGAGTCATCGGGATGACAATTTGAAACAAGTAGAGAATAAACGCGACGAGATCTCCGGATGAGATGGCGCCGGACTGCACTCTGAGTCCGCCGTATCCGAGGATAATGACTAACAGCGTCATAATGACAAAAGAAATCAGCGGTCCGATCAGTGCATGAATTTTTGCTTCTGAGAGGCCGAAGGTAAACAGGCGGAAAGCTCCCTCTTTACCTGATTCATATTCTTTTGTTTCAGCGTTCGATGATTTCACGAGGCGCACATGGGACAGCACTTCACTTAACAGAGAAGTAAACCGTGCTGTTTCATCCTGAAGCCCTTTTGATACCTTGTACATTTTTCTTCCAAGCGGAAGCAGAATCAGGATTGAGAGAGGAATCAGGGCAAGCATAATCAGCGTCATCTGCCAGTCAAGGTAAAGCAGAATGCCGAACGAGCCGATTATGGCGATGATGCCTGTAAAAAAATTGGTGATGTGATCTGTGATCAGTCCTTTTAAAATGGCTGTATCATTTGTCATCCGGCTGATCATTTCACCTGTCTTATGCTGATCGTAAAATGAAACCGGAAGATGAATGTGCTTCTTCCATAAACGTTCTCTAAGCTTTGCAACCACATGCTGTCCGACATAATTCAAAAGATATATGGAAATGCCGCTCGTAATCGCCTGTGCGACAAAGGCTGATAACAAGAGCAAAATATGGAACGCTCCAATGCTCTCAAAACTGAAATCGTCAATCAGATTTTTTGTAAAAAGCGGAATAACAAGACCTGCAAGCGTGGAAATAACGCTTAGAATGCCTGCAGCAGCCATTCTCTCTTTCGACGGTTTTGTGTCGCGTATCAGTTCATAAAAAAGCCGCAGTCTGTCACCGTATCTTTGTTCTTTCATTGTTTTCTTCCCCCATCA
Source organism: Metabacillus indicus LMG 22858 (assembly GCF_000708755.2). Lineage (GTDB taxonomy): Bacteria > Bacillota > Bacilli > Bacillales > Bacillaceae > Bacillus_P > Bacillus_P indicus. The sequence goes on from NZ_JGVU02000006.1 coordinate 48,676, forward strand.
TGCATACTCATCATCTATTATACAGATATCTCCAGAAAAGAATAAATACAAGCCCTTCTGCCTTCCTGCATGTATTCCATAATTAAGGAAATGATAGTACTCAAGTATAACTAACCAAGAAAGCAGCGTAGAAGATGGAAAATTTCACTGGATCCAATCAGCACAGGCGGTATAAAGCTCATTTGAGCATGTTTGGGACAACTCAATTCCACTTAAGAAACCCATACATTATTGCATGGTGGTCCGCGGCTTTTCCCGGATTCGGCCATCTCCTTCTGTCCAAATATTTCAGGGGGCTGCTCCTTTTCGTATGGGAAGTCTTTATTAATATGCAGTCTCATTTGAACATCGCGATGGTTTATTCGTTCTGCGGAGAAATTGATAAAGCGCGCGAAGCCCTTGATTACCGGTGGACCCTCTTATATATTCCCGTCTACATATTTGCCATCTGGGACAGCTACCGCACAACAGTCGATTCCAACCGGGTCTATCTGCTTGCCGAACGTGAAAACGCACCCTTTAACACCTTTACAATCGGAGCCATGGAAATCAACTATTTAGACAAGCGCAATCCCCGAATGGCTGTCGTCTGGTCCTTTCTGATGCCTGGAACCGGGCAGCTGTATATTCACCGCCTTATTACCGGATTTTTCGCCCTGATCTGGACGGTTGTTTTCGTCTATTATTCCAAGTGCCTTCTCGCTGTTCATTTTCTGTTTTTGGGAGAGATTGAGCAGGCAACAAACATACTGAATCCATCATGGCTGATGTTTGTTCCCTCTGTATACGGATTCGCTGTTTATGACTCATACATCAATACAGTCGAGAACAACAAGCTGTTTATAGATGAACAAAGAAATTTTTTGATGACTAATTACCAGAAATACCGGGTCAGCTTTCCTGACAGAGTTTGAGGGGTGATTTCCATTGCAAGTATTTGCTGCGTTTGATCACTGCACATATCTGGAGCTCGCGATTTCCAAAATCGAGCAAGAAGGTATACATAAAGAAAGAATCCTTGCTGTGCCTTTAAAGGCGAATGATGATTCCGTCAAATTGATGGATTCTATCCATCACTCGGATGGCATCAGTCTTTTTGATACAGGTGCAGCCCTTGCTACTGCATTTGCCGTCATTGGCGTCAGCATAGGGTTTAAGCTGGCATGGGGACCTGTTTACTGGGGACTGATAGGGGCAGGCAGCGGGCTGCTTTTGGGTTTTGCCATCAATTTGTTCTACTATACGGTCATAAAAAAAAGAAAACTTAAAATTGGCGGGAGCGCCAAAAAAACCGAAGTCGTCCTGGTTATTGAATGCCGCGAGGAAGTGTTTTCACGCGTGGAAAAAATATTGAAAGAACACTATGCACTGGGGATTGGCTATATAAAATAAAAAAGGCAGCCGCAATAAATCCGGCTGCCTTTCTGTGTGTTCTAAATCGTTAAAATGGCTGCTGCATCAGGCTTCAAGTTCAACTTGAGAAGAATCGCCGTTATACACATCCGTATCAAGTTCATTTGTCGCTTTTCCAGTAAGCACTCCGGCTGTCATGCTTCCACTGACATTCAGCGCTGTACGGCCCATGTCAATTAAAGGTTCAACTGAAATTAAAAGCCCTGCTAAAGCAATCGGCATATTCATGGTTGAAAGAACGAGAATGGCCGCAAATGTAGCCCCTCCCCCAACGCCTGCAACACCGAATGAACTGATGGCCACAACTGCAATCAGGGTGAAAATAAATGACGGGCTGAGCGGATCAATCCCCACTGTCGGCGCAATCATAACCGCCAGCATGGCCGGATAAATGCCGGCACATCCATTTTGCCCGATTGTAAGACCAAATGAACCTGCAAAGTTTGCAATACCTTCAGGCACACCAAGCTTTTTCGTCTGCGTGCTGATATTAAGCGGCAGAGTACCTGCACTTGTACGTGAAGTAAACGCAAATGTAAGGACAGGAAATACTTTTCTGACATACGTAACCGGGTTTAACCCTGCAAGTGTAAGCAGAAGCAAGTGGATAATAAACATAACGAGAAGTGCGACATATGAAGCGATAACAAATTTTCCAAGCTTCAAGATGGAATCAAGGTCACTTGAAGCAACTGTTTTCGTCATAATAGCAAGCACGCCATATGGAGTCAGACGCAGAATCAATGTAACGACGCGCATAATGACGGCATAAAAAGCATCCACAATTTTAGCAAACAGCTCTGCATGCTGAGGCTCTTTGCGTTTTACTCCAAGAAATGCAAGTCCAAGAATAGCTGCAAAGATCACAACTGCAATGGTTGAAGTCGGACGGGCACCTGTGAAATCAAGGAACGGATTGCCCGGAAGAAGTTCAAGAACCTTCTGCGGGAAGGTCTGATCCTGAATTTCCGTATATGTAGCGTCAAGGGCTTCCCCTCTGGCTGTCTCAGCCTCTCCCTGCTCAATTTGAACTGCTTCTAAATTAAATCCAAGCGACGTTCCAATGCCGATTGCGGCGGAAATGGCTGTTGTTCCAACGAGAATCCCCAAAATCAGGATGCTGATTTTTCCGATATTTCCCGAAAGCTTCAGTTTCGTAAACGCACTGAGGATTGAGATGAAGACAAGAGGCATCACAATCATTTGAAGCAGCTTGACATAACCGCTCCCCACGATGCTGTACCAGCCGATTGATTCAAGAAGAACCTCGTTTTCCGGCCCATAAATAAATTGAAGGGCAAAGCCCAGCACAATCCCGAGACCAAGAGCTGCAAACACCCTTTTAGAAAACGAAACGTGTTTCTTTTGCATATAAAAAAGCAAGAATATGAGTCCAAGAAGAACGGCAATATTCACAATTAACAAAAATGCTGACATAGCATTTCCCCCCTAACTTTTTCCTTAAGTATTAGAAAAATATAAAGCAATTAAACCAATCAGTCAAGTAGGAATTACCGGTGGCCAACACTCAAAGGTTATGTCCGCTTTTAAGGAATTATGCCTTAATGGTTCCGCTTCAGCCCGCAATCTCATAATTTATGAGAGCAGCTTTAAAAGGAGGCGCGTGTCTGACGTGATAAAAATTAAAAACGCCTATCAAAATGACAATATCTTAAATACGAGTGTATTAACCGCCGAGCAGAAAGAGATTCTTGATCTGATGGTAAAATATGAAGAGGTTTATTCATATGAGCATTTCAGCCAGTTTAAATTCGAAATGGATCTGCGGACCGAAATTGTAAAAGCATCCTCTGCCCTCTATCAGAGCGGGGTCAAGTTTACGACGTTTGAGTATTCCAAATGCAATCCGGCTTTTTGGGACCTGACGAGCCAGGGAGCCATAGTCATCAAACCCGGCGTTCCTCCTTCAGCCGCCTTGATGGACGTCTACAATAATGGGACCATGTATGCATTTGAATGTGCGACTGCCATGGTAGCCGTTTTTTACAGAGCCGTACTGGAAATGATTGAAGAGCCCTACTTCAACCGCCTGTTTGACGGGATGATTCTATACGACTGGCACTATGATGACGATCTTGGAGTTTTTACGAGAAGAGGAAATGACTATCTTCCAGGTGATTGCCTGTACTTTAAAAATCCTGATTTTGACCCTGAAAAGCCGCAGTGGCGCGGGGAAAATACAATCGACCTCGGCTATGATCTTTACTACGGACATGGCATCGGCATTAAAGATTCTGAGGGCATCATAACCTCCCTCAACAAATACAGAAAACAGGGAGCTACGAGATCAGCCTACCTTCTTTCCCAGGTAACGCGCCTCGATTATAGATACTTGTATCCGTATAAACGGAGTGACAGAGAAGAAACAGGCGCCTATCCGCTTGCAGATGGAACCATTACGGCAACGAGACTTGGGGACGTATACTATTTAAGAGCGTAATTTACCACCAAAAAAAAGCCGCCATTATTTCGGCAGCTTCAGCTGATCATTATGAAAATATTTGCGCTGCAAGTAGTACTGTTCACGCCCAAGATATTTATTTACCATCAGCTCCATTTCGCCAAGGTCAATTCTTGTCACGAGCGGATCGAGCTGATTCCACTTTACAACTCTAATAAAGTAATAGTCTTTAATGGGGGTGAACACAACAGGGGAATTCGGCCATTGATCAAACCAGAATTCAATTCTTCCCCTTTTCTTGTACGAATAATGAATAATCTTCATTTTCATCACCTGTTATAAGAATACATGTTCTGATTTGAAAAAGAAAGCTTTAATCGGCTGACCCGCTTCTTAGGATCGCTCTGACCGGACTTCCGTCACCGTCCGTAAGTTTCAGCGGCAAAGCAATCAGCTCATAGCTTCCTTCTTCAGCCGAAGTCAGGTCCAGCCCCTCTAGAATAAAGATGGACTGCTGAAAAAACGAGTGATGGGCAGGCAATTCTTTGCTTTTCATAAAATCGACCGATGGGACATCCACTCCGATCAGCTTAATGCCAAGACTTCCAAGGTACTCTGCAGCATCGGGGTGAAAATAAGTGAACTCTTCGGGAAACCTGTTTGAATCCTCCCAGGAATCAGTCCGGATGAGCAGACGTTCTGTTCCCGCAAGATCCATTTTCTTTAGAATATGAGCAGTAATGACCTCCTGGCCTCGAATGTGAATGACTTTTGCTGTGCCGCAGTAAATGGAGAGATCAAGTTCATGAATCCGTTTCCCTTCCGAGTCAAAATGATAGGGGGCATCTACATGAGTTCCTGTATGGGTGCTCATCTCCACCTTTCCGACATTAACGGACCCGCTCGCTTCTTTCGTCCACATAAGTTCAAAATCAAATGGAGTATCCCCCGGCCAGACAGGCGTGCTGTTTTGCAGCGGTCTTGAAATATCAATGATTTTCATGCAATCACCTCCCGAATATTTTCAAACTGCTCATATCGTTTTTCCCTCATTATCGTTTTTAGAAACTGCACAGTCTTCCAAATCTCTCCATAAGAAGTGTAAAAAGGTGCAGGGGCCAGCCTGATAATATTCGGAGACCTGTAGTCTGGAATCACTCCATCCTGTTTCAGCGCTTTGCAGATTCTTGCAGCCTCAGGATGCATGAGAGCAACATGTCCTCCGCGCCGTGCATCTTCTTTCGGGTTGACAATCTCAAAAGAAAAACCTGAAAGCTCTTCTTCGATTAAATCCATCATCACCCTGGTCATACTCAGCGATTTCCTGCGGATGGCAGCCATCGTTGCTTCCCTGAACATGTCAAGAGAAGCAGATAAGGGCGCCGAACTGAAAATATGCGGAGTTCCAATCTGATAGGCTCCTGCAGTGTCTGCCGGCGTAAAAGTATGCTCCATATCAAACTGCTGCTCTTTATTTGAGCCAAACCAGCCGCCAAGCCCCGGTCTCTTTTTGCCAAGATGCTTTTCATGGACAAACAGTCCTGCTGCGGCACCGGGTCCTCCATTGACATATTTATAGTTGCACCAGTAAGCAAAATCAGTCCCCCATTTGTGCATCTCATGTGGAATTGCCCCCACTGAATGGCAGCCGTCAAAGCCGATGATAATCCCCCGTTCGTGAGCGGCTTTCGTAAGCCTTTCAATATCAAGCAGCTGGCCGCTTCTGTACAGAACAGTCGGCAGAACAGCCATCGCCACATCTTCTGTCATGCAGGCAATAATATCGTCTTCATCAAGCGTCTGACCGTCTTTGCTTTTCACCTTGACTAAGTGTGTATCAGGATCTAATCCTTTCAGAGACAGCTGACTTTGAAGAGCGTATATGTCAGAAGGGAAATTCAGTTCATCCGCAAGAATCTTTGTCCTTTTTCCTTCCGGCTTAAAAAAACTGGCTGCAAGCTGATGGAGGTTTACCGTAGTAGAACCTGTCACAATGACCTCATGCGGCTTTGCCCCCACTAAAAAAGCCGATTGCCCGCCAAGTGTTTCAGACAGGTAGTACCAAGGTTTATCGCCTTTCGTCCAGCCGTCAATTCCGTGCTCCTTCCAGGCCTCAAGCATTTCAAGCAACGCAGCTTCAGTCCGCTTTGAAGGGAGGCCAAGAGAATTGCCATCCATATAGATAACGCCTTCTTTTAAATAAAACTCCTGTCTGTAGCAGGCAAGTTCATCCTGCTTATCAAGTGCTGCCGCTTTATCTGGATCCATAGCGGGAAGCCTCCTTCATCCTGATTTCAGTTTGACTGATTAACTGATTTAAAAAAACGTCTGCCGGCACTTTTTCATGAATCATCCTTAAACCCTGGCCAGCCCAGACAGACATATTTTCAGTGTTTCCCGCTTCAGCAGCCTCGCTCCTAAGCCGCTTTGTCAGATTGTTTTGCAGAGGATAAGGGAGGACATCTGATTCATGCGGCTCCATTTTCCGGATAAAATCATTTGTAATTCCCCGCGCATATTTTCCTGAGAATGCTTTCGTCAGTACCGTCTGATCTTCTGTGCTTGAGACTATTTTGTCTTTATAAGCTTCCGCTGCACCGCTTTCAGTACATGGAATAAACGCGCTCCCCATCTGCACTCCTTCTGCACCGAGCATAAATGCCGCTGCCATTCCTCTTCCATCAGCTATGCCGCCGGCAGCAATCACCGGCACCCGAAGCGCATCTGCTGCCTGCGGAATAAGTGACATGGTTCCGACCCCTGCATCCTGAGAGTGATGGAAGGTTCCGCGGTGACCTCCTGCTTCACTGCCCTGCATGACAATCAAATCTGCTCCAAGTTCTTCAAACATAAGCGCCTCGTCAACGGATGTCGCCGTACCAATTACTGTCCTGCCTGCTTTTTTCAATTCTGCTGCAGCTTCTTTTGAAGGCAGCCCGAAAGTAAATGAACAGACAGGCACCCCCTGCTGAAGAATGACTTCAAGCTGCTGTTCATAATTATGGCGGTTTTCTTCATTTGAATAAGAAAGGTACTCCACAGGAAGTCCCCATTGCTTAAATCGATCCGTCATCCTTTTTATCTCTGCCTCACTGGCATAGACCTCTTTTTCAGGCACAAAAAGATTGACGCTGAACGGTTTCCTCGTCAAACCCTTTATTTTCACAACATGCTCCTTAAGCTGTTCCGCCGTTAAATAACCTGCTCCGACAGACCCCATCGCCCCGAAGCCGCTGACAGCAGCCGCCAGTTGGGGTGAACTAATTCCTCCCGCCATCGGTGCCTGAATAACCGGATAGGTGATGCAAAGCTTGCGGCTTACAGCTGTTTCATTCCATCCCACGCATACTCCTCCTCATCCAGAAGTGAACTGCCTACCTTCTTCTACAAGCATGCAGCCGTTCCCTGCCGGATTCAGGAGGAATGATCCGGAGCAAAATCCGTTCTCCTTTTACCCGGTTGTGCTAAAATGGTAAAAAATAGACACTCAAAGATAGGAGCTGTTGAAGTTGGATGAGCTGTGTCCCCTTTGTAATCCTCAAATGATAGAAGATCAGAAAATTGTCCTGTCCAACGACCATTGTCTCTTTCTTCAGATGCCCCAAAACATCCTTATTGGATCAGGCCTGATCGTACCAAGAGAGCACCGCCCTACCATGTTTGATTTAACGCAGGATGAATGGAATGCTACATACAGTCTGCTTCAGGAAGTGAAGGAACTGCTCGATCAAGAGCACGAGCCTGATGGCTATACAATCGGCTGGAATACAAACGAGGCCGGAGGGCAGCATATTTTTCACACTCACCTTCATATCATCCCCCGCTTCAAAGACGAAACGTATGCCGGAAAAGGCATCAGATCCTGGCTGAAGGGCAAAGAGAATTTGCGGCCTTCCCTCTCGGACGAAGATTAAAATGGACCGAACTTGGGTAAAAAAAGAGAAAGACCGCTGACAAAGGAGTGTTACCGATGATCATTGTATACATAAGCATTGCGCTTGTTGTCCTTGCCCTTATCTATCTAGGTGTCTCATCCATCCGCACCTTCAAAAAATCACAGCCTGTGCTGCAGGACCTTCAGGAAACGGCAAACCGCCTCCAAAAACAAACCGAAAGCATTCAAAATGAAACAACCAGACTCTCCGCCACCCAGGAAAAAATCATGTCTGACGTAGAGTACAAAAAGAAAACCGTTCAGGAAACAATCGAAATTGCGAAAGAAACACCGGAAACTTTGAAAAGCTTTAAAGAGTTTATACCATCTAAAAAAGAAGAACGCGCCGCACACAGAGTTCGGGGCTGAGAGGTGCAGATCACTTTGGTGGTCTGTTTTTTTGTGTGGTGGAGGAGCTGTCGGAGATGATATTAAACCAGGTACTAAGTTTTAGTTCTACCATGCTTCTGTTGATGGTTCTTATCACGCTGTTGAGTGCCATCAATCACGAGTTTTTTTCTGTTGGTGGTTCTTATCACGCTGTTAAGTGCCATCAAGCACGAGATTTTTTCTGTTGGTGGTTCTTATCAAGCTCTTAAGTACCATCAAGCACAAGATCTTCTCTGTTGATGGTTCTTATCAAGCTGTTGAGTGCCATCAAGCACGAGATTTTTTCTGTTGGTGGTTCTTATCACGCTGTTAAGTGCCATCAAGCACGAGATTTTTTCTGTTGGTGGTTCTTATCAAGCTCTTAAGTACCATCAAGCACAAGATCCTCTCTGTTGGTGGTTCTTATCACGCTGTTAAGTGCCATCAAGCACTAGATCTTCTCTGTTGGTGGTTCTTATCAAGCTCTTAAGTACCATCAAGCACAAAATCTTCTCTGTTGGTGGTTCTTATCACGCTGTTAAGTGCCATCAAGCACAAGATTTCTCCTGTTGATGGTTCTTATTAGACTTATTAATTCCATCAAACTCGAAATCTTTCCGGTTGATGGTTCTTGTCCTGCTGTTTTCTGCCAACAACCTCAGGCTCCTTCCCCGATGATGGTTTTATTTTTCCACAACAAAAAGAGCACTGAATCTCATCAATGCTCATACCCACCATGTTTCACCAATTTTCATTACGTTTAGCTTTTCCGGGTCAAGTGCACGCTTTTCCCATTCTGCAAGCAGCCTCTCCAAAGCTTCAGGTCCTGTATCGTCGGCCAGCCTGAATGCACCGTAATGCATGGGAACAAATGGCCCTTTCGCGTTCAGATCAATGTACGCCGTGACTGCATCCTCTGGATTGATGTGCGATACCTTCATAAACCACTCAGGCTCATAAGCTCCGATGGGCATCAGGACGGCATCGACAGACATTTTTTCACCGATTTCTTTAAAGCCGCGGAAGTATCCGGAGTCACCGGCAAAATAAATGGAGTGGCCTTTGTGTTCAATGACCCAACCTCCCCAGTGGGAAGTATTCGTATCCCACAGGGTTCTGCGCGTCCAGTGCTGGGCAGGAACGAATGTAAATCTGACGTCCTCTTTATCAAACACATCCCACCATGCAGCTTCTTTCACGTTCTTATACCCTCTTCTTCTGAAGGAAGCACCGAGGCCTTCGGGCACGTAAAAAACCGGGTCTCCCTTGAGCTTTCTGATTGATGCAAAATCCAGGTGATCATAATGTCCGTGAGAAATCAGAACAGCGTCGATTTCCGAGAGTGCCCGGATTGGCATGCCCGGTTTCGTCAATCTCCTCTGCATGCCCATCCGCTCTGCCCAGACCGGGTCAGTAAGGATATTGATGCCGCCCGTCTGAATCAGAAACGTAGAATGGCCGATCCAGGTCAAACTGGTTTTTGAACGGTTAGCCGACACTTCTTCCGTCTGAGGATTATCCAGCCTTTCAATGGAGACCGACATATCCTTCTTTTTCGCTTTTCGCTCCTTCATCCACTTTCTGAAATCCGAAAAGCTTTTGGTGTTTTCAACCCCGTCCAAGTTATGATATTTCTTGCCCATCTGCCTGCACCTTTACATAAAATGTCCGGGTTCTCGGCCCGTCAAATTCACAGAAATAGACTCCCTGCCATGTTCCAAGCAGGAGGTGCCCTCCAGTGATAATGACATGCTGCGAGGAGCCGACTGTGCTTGCTTTCATATGCGCAGCAGTATTCCCTTCGGCATGCCTGTCCTTATCGTCAAACCATGGATAGACTTCATCAAAGCGTCTGATCATGTCTGTTTTCACGTCAGGATCCGCATTTTCATTGATTGTGATTCCTGCAGTGGTGTGCGGACAATAGATTAAGGCTGTGCCTTCTACTGTGCCGGTTTCATTCACAAAATCTTCGATCAGGGCTGTTGTGTCGAGCATCTCATCGCGTGCTGATGTCCTAATCGTGAATTTTTTCAGCATTCTATCAGCCTCCTTTTTTAAATTGTACCATTATCAGCATGCAAAAACCCCGTAACGGCACAGGCTGTCTCGGGGATTGCATGTTTAGAACAAGTATACTCGTGTTTCAAAAGGTTTCATTGTAAAGGAAGTCACATGTTTGTGGCCTTCTGTTTCGTAGTTTTGCAGCACCAGGCTTTCGCTTGAAAGCGGAAGCTTGCTGTACTGATAGAATGCATTTTTGTTGCTTATGTTCGAAATGACAAGGGCTGTTTTGCCTTCAAACGTACGTGTATAAGCGTAAATTTGTTTATCCTTTGGAAGGATTAAGTCATATGTCCCGTAAACAAGGACATCGTTTTCTTTTCGCAGGTCAATCATTCTTTTGTAGAAATGGTAGACAGAGTTCTCATCTTTCAGCTGCTTTTCAACGTTTGTTTCCTTGTAGTTTTCATTAGCGCCGAACCAAGGAGTTCCTGTTGAGAAACCGCCGTTTTTCTCGTCATTCCATTGCATTGGCGTACGTGAATTATCACGGCCTTTATGCCAGATGATTTCCATGATTTCTTCGTGTGAGCGTCCTTTTGCCGTTTCAATGCGGTAAAGGTTTTTCATGGCAACATCGTCGTAATCATCGATGGACGGAAGATGAACATTTTTCATGCCGAGCTCCTGTCCCTGGTAAATGAATGGTGTACCCTGCATCATAAAGTACATAGCGCCAAGTGCTTTTGCACTTTCTACAAGACAATCCTTGTCATCGCCCCATGTTGAAACAGAACGCGGCTGATCATGATTTTCAAGGAAAAGAGCATTCCAGCCATTTCCATCAAGCCCCTTCTGCCACTTCGTAAGAGTTTCTTTCAGTTTGACAAGATCAACCGATCCTTCAAGTCCATTGTCCCAAAGGCCAAGGTGCTCAAACTGGAAAATCATGTTGAAGATTCCGTCCGTATCTCCGACCCAGTCCTCTGCCTGTTCAAGCTTAACCCCGTTCGCTTCGCCGACTGTCATGATGTCGTAACGTGCAAACGTTTGCGCTTTCAGCTCGCTCAAATGCTCCATAATGCCCTCTACGTTCATGTGGTAATCAAATGATGAAACGTAATCAAGGCCGTTTGGATTTGGAAGATCAGGGAATCCTTCTTTTTTGTTGATGTGTGAAATTGCATCTACACGGAAGCCGTCGATTCCTTTATCAAGCCACCAGTTGATCATTTCATAAACAGCTTGTCTCATGTCCTGGTTTTTCCAGTTCAAGTCAGGCTGTTTTGTTGCGAATACATGCATATAATACTGGTCTGTTTTTTCATCATATTCCCACGCAGAACCGCTGAAAATACTTTCCCAGTTGTTTGGCTCTTTGCCGTTTTTGCCGTCGCGCCAGATGTACCAGTCGCGCTTTTCATTGTCTTTTGACTCGCGTGATTCAATGAACCATGGATGCTCATCACTTGTATGATTGACAACAAGATCCAAGATCAGCTTCATGTCTCTTTTATGGACTTCTTCTAAAAGTTCGTCAAAGTCTTCCATTGTTCCGAAATCAGCCATGATGTCCTGATAATCACTGATATCATATCCATTATCTGCATTTGGAGAAGAGAAAATCGGACAAATCCAGATGACATCGATTCCAAAATCCTTCAAATAATCCAGTTTAGAAATAATTCCGCGGATATCACCGATTCCGTCCCCATTCGAATCCATAAAGCTTCTTGGGTAGATCTGGTAGGCAACTGCTTCTTTCCACCACATTTTTTTCATATACAGCACTCCTTTATTTCAACCTTAACGTCCAGTAAGACGAACGGGTAAGTGTTTCAAGTAAAAAGTATTCGCTTACATTTATGCTAAGTTTTCATTTCTAAAAAGTATTATACTCTAATTGTGTTAAAGATTGAACAATTTCCTTTGAATTCCTCAAAAAACGCTGAGTGCAGAGGAGAAACTGCCTGTATAGCCACATCATTTTGCATAAAAAAGAAAAAAGCTATCCGCTCCGGATAGCTTTCTCCTCTAGTCACGCAATTTTAGAGCTGACTTCAGCTGTTTTCTTCTTCAGCCAGTTCTTGCCTTCGACCATGCGGGAGACCATCATGCTGCTGACGTTATCGCCTGTCGCATTCAGCATGGTTGCAGGAGGATCAATGATCGTTGAGATCGCCGCAATAATCGGCAGCGCTTCAGGCGGGAACCCGTAAAGCGTAAGAATAAGCATTTCGCCGATCATTCCCCCGCTCGGGATCGCTCCCATGACCGTTCCGACAAGGATGGCTACTAGTATCACGCTTGTGATCGTGCCGAATCCTGAAAAGCTCATGTCAAAAATACCGAATAAGAACACAATTTTCAGGACGCCGCCAAGAACGGAACCATCTTTATGAAGAGCGGCACCAAGTGGCACTGTCGTTTCCCTGATATCTGCACTGACACCCATTTTTTTCGTCGCCTCAAGGTTAACCGGGATGGATGCTGCACTGCTGCATGTTGCAAGTGAAGTGATTGTAGGAGACAGCATGTTTTTCCAGAAAACATTCACTCCCTGTTTCTTGCCGGCGATGAATGCGTAAACCGTAAACGCAATGATAAAGTAAATAAAGGCTGCTGCATAATACATCACACCTGCTCTGAAATAAGTGCCAAGGAGCATCGGGCCGTATTCTCCAACAAGAGTTGCGAAATAAGCGCCAAGTCCGATCGGTGCATAGTACATAATGATGGAGACAAGTTTCATCAGCACTTCAGAACCGGACGAGAGAAAGCTTGCAAACGGCTTTCCTTTTTCCCCGATCATGGAAACGGAAAGACCGACCAATACAGAGAAAACGATCATCGCAAGCATGTTGTTTCTTGAGAACAGCTCGACAAAATCAGGAACCGTAAACGTGCTGACAATCTGATCAGCCAGTGTTACATCCTCCATCGCCTCCGGCTTTTCAAGCTGCAGCGTCACACCTTGTGCAGGAGGGATGATTTTTACGACAGCCGTCATGTAAATCGCTGCAATTAATCCTGTAAACAGGAACACAGCGAGCATGCTGCCCATAATCTTTCCAAGCCGCTTCGTTCCTCCCATATTTGCAATGGATGAAGCAATCGTAAAGAAGACAAGCGGTACAACAACCGTAAACATGGCATTTAAAAACAAATCGCCGAACGGCTTTAAAAACACAGCTTTTTCGCCAAACATCAGTCCGATAATACCGCCAATCACGACTGATGAAAGCAGAATAAGCGGAAAACGGTATGCTTTCATGTTAAAATCCCTCTTTCATATCAATAAGAACCAACTAATGCTATCAGAGGAATGGACTTTTTTCAAGAATGGTTTACTGGAATTTTCAGCGGCACAAAAAAACAGGCAATCACTCAGGATCGCCTGCGGCTGTTTCAATTTTCTTTTTGGCTTCAAGTGTTATGATGTGATGGCCTTCCATATCCGTTACAGTAAATTCATAGCCGTCTGCGGTGATTTTATCTCCTTTTTGAACGTCAATCATTTCGGTGAGGATCCATCCGCCGATTGTATCCACATCTTCGGAATCAATGTTTGTCTGAAGAAGATCATTTACTTCCTCAATAAGCGCTTTTCCGTCAAAAATGTAGTGGGTATCGCTTTTCTTCTGCACATTCGGGAGTTCATCGATGTCAAATTCATCGCGGATCTCACCGACAATTTCTTCAAGAATATCCTCAACTGTCACAAGTCCGGCTGTTCCGCCGTATTCATCGACAAGAATGGCCATATGAATCCGGTCCTTTTGCATTCTTAGGAGCAGATCCTGAATCGGGATTGTCTCAATTACTTTTATGACCGGCCGGATGTAATTTTTAAGGAGCACGCCGTCTTTTGACATATACAGCGCATCAAGCACTTCCTTAATGTTCACAAGACCGATGATGTTGTCTTTGTCTTCGTGTTCAAGCGGATACCTGGTGTATCTTTCGCTTCTCATGATTTCAAGGTTTTCTTCGAATGAATCTTCCAGTGCAACAGTAACCATTTCTGTTCTTGGGACCATGATTTCTTTTGCAATCCGGTTATCAAATTCAAATATTTTGTTCACATACTTATACTCGGACTGATTGATTTCCCCGCTTTTCAAGCTTTCTGACAAGATGATGCGGAGCTCCTCTTCCGTATGGGCCATCTCGTGTTCAGATGCCGGATGCAGGCCAAACATTTTGACAATCATCTGGGCAGACCCATTCAGTGTTTTAATAAAGGGAAACATGATTTTATAAAAAAGAATAAGCGGCCTCGAAAGATTCATCGTGACCCATTCCGCCTTCTGAATGGCAAGGGTCTTTGGGGCAAGCTCCCCAATGACCACATGCAGATACGTGATCGCCACAAAAGCAAGGACGAACGATAAAATTCCTGACAGCGACGGATTGACTCCCCATGAATCAAACAGTGGATGAAGAAGCCGTTCGATGGTCGGCTCCCCAAGCCATCCCAGACCGAGAGCTGTAATTGTAATCCCAAGCTGGCAGGCTGAAAGATATTCATCAAGACTTCCCGTTACTTTTTTGGCAGCAATCGCTTTTTTATTTCCTTCTCCTACGAGCTGATCAATTCTTGAGCTTCTTACCTTTACAATGGCAAACTCTGCAGCGACAAAAAAGCCTGTAGCTGCAATTAAAAGGGCGACTAGAAGTAGATTTGTGGCAATCAAAGAGTTCCCTCATTCTTCATGGACAAGGGTCACCTCCTTTCATAAGGTGAAACCCGGATTCCTTTTTATTTGCTTTTATTCTTTGCTTTTTCGCGTTACTTTAGCATTTTATTTATTTCCAGGTTCTTTTCAGCCTGAAAACCTCCTGAAAGTATCCCCAGACGGAAACAGGAGCCATGATCAGCTGGTAGCTTAAAACGAAGAAAAAGAAGCCTGTAATATTTTTTCTTACTTTTAAATCAAGTTCTCTGAACACTTTTTTCTGATAGGTATAGATGCTCAAATAGCTGATCAGGGTAAGAGGCAGAACAAAAAGGGTCATCGGCCCGACAATCCAGTAATGACCGAAAAAAGCGAGAATCAGGCCGGGAATCCAGAAAACGGTATACGTAAAATCCAGATACGGCATGATGAAATTAATGCCCGTCAGGAATTTCGCGAAAATGGCCGGCTGATGCCAAGGCTTCATTTCCTTCAGTGCTTCAATCATCCCCCGCGCCCACCTCGACCGCTGCCTGGCAAAGTGACGGAAGGAAGCCGGTACTTCTGTAAACGCAACTGACAAAGGCTCAAAGTACACTCTGTACCCGTGATGCAGAAATCGCCAGGTCAGAACAATATCTTCCCCGATTGCTTCCGGCCATCCTCCGGTTTCCCTTACAGCAGACGTTTTGTACAAACTGAATGCCCCCTGTGCTACGAGCGTCCCCTGATATAAACCTTGAAGCCTTTTGATTGCTGCAATGCCGAGGAAGTAGTCCCACTCCTGCATTTTTGTCAGGAGATTTTCCCTGCTGTTTCTGACGAGAATGGTTCCTGCAACAGCACAGACATCCTCAGGGGAACTGATCATCCTTGAAACAATGCGCCTGACAGCACTTTTGTGCAGAAGCGTATCTGCATCAAGAGTAAGGACGAATTCTGTCATTGTTTCATGAATGCCTTTGTTCAGCGCATGATATTTCCCCGGATTTTCTTCATGGAGGAGACGCACAGGAATGCCATAGGCAGTCCCGGCTTCAAGGGCAACTGACGGAGTTGAATCATCGGATCCGTTATCCACTACAATCACTTCAAGACTGCCCTTGTAATCCTGATCGGCCAAATACCTGATTGTCGTCCCGATATTCTTTTGTTCATTCTTTGCTGCAATCAAAATAGTGACCGGAACTTCAGGACTGCTGATTTTATACGGTGGCTGCCTGTCAATCAGCAGGCTGGTGATCAAAAAGGCATTCAAAAATCCCGGTATGTAGGCAATGCCTCCAATAATGAAAATGGCAAGCGGCAGCGAGGTCAGCTCAGCAAGCTCCCTTAACCAAGGAAGAGAAAGGAAGACAGAGAAGAGCATCCACAACAAAGCCGCGGTCTGGCTGATCCAAAATTTCTTTTTCACGCTCACGTATCGCTTTAGCACCATGTCTCAACCTTTTCACTCAAGTTTTCTTTTATCTTCCGCAATCCCTGACTATGCATACATAAACGAAACAAGTAGAAAAAATGGGAGAAACTTGCACATACTACATAAAAGCATGTTTGAAATCAAGGAAGTGATGAGATGAAACTGTCTGATGAGGAAAAGACCGCGCTTAGCGAAGCCATCGACAAAATGAATGAGGGGCTTGATGTATTCATTCAATTCTACAATGATGCTGAAGAAGAAAAGCCGGTGATCGAATTCAGAGAAGATACGATTGCTGCTATTGAAAAAGCAATCGAAGCCTATGGAACAGAAGCGGTTTCGGAGAAAATAAATGCCATTATCCGTGAGGTTCTATCGTTTTTACCAAACAAAATATAAGGCGGGTGTGAACGTTGAGATCAAATAAACTGCTTGTAGACTGGCTGAGATGGCCCCTCTATGTCCGCATTATTTTAATCGTGATGCTGATTGTCCTGCTCTTTGGACAAGTGATATCGCTAATAGAACCAGACGTCTTTCCGACTGTTTTTGACGGAATCTGGTGGGCGCTTGTTACCGTATCCACCGTCGGATTCGGTGATTATGTTCCTGAAACGGTTGCCGGAAGATCAGTAGGCATCGTGCTCATCCTTATTGGTGCCGGATTTGTCACGACCTACTTTGCCACATTGTCGGCAGCAGCTTTTCAAAAGCAGCATTCTTACCTAAAAGGAGAAACGGCCTACAAATATGGAAATCATGTCGTGATTGTCGGGTGGAATGAAAAATCAAACGAGCTGATCGAAACCTTCCAAAAGGTCAAGCCCTATAAAAACATCGTTCTCATTGATGACACTCTCGAAGAGTCACCTTTAATTGAAAATCTGCATTTTATCAAAGGCAATCCAACGATTGACCGGACACTGATCAAAGCAAACATCGAAAAAGCAGATGCTGCCATCATCACGGCCGATCAGTATAAAAGCGAAACAGATGCTGACATGCAGTCGATCTTAATCCTGCTTGCACTAAAAGGCATGAACCCTGATCTTTACACGGTTGTCGAGCTTGTTACCGGGATGCATGTGAATAACGCCAAAAGAGCAGGTGCAGATGAAATTATCAAGTCCTATCAGCTTTCAAGCCACTTGATGATGAACAGCTACCTGGCGAAATACGGGCTGTCGAGCGTATATTCAGAACTCAATCCCGCAAACGGAAACTACTTTAAAATCATTCCGATACCTCCTGAACTAGTCGGAAAAACCTTTCACGATGCCAGCCACAGTCTGCTTGAAAAAGAAAACTTGCTTATTGGCATCAAAAAAGGAGATCAGACGAAACTGAATCCGCCAATCTCCCAAATTCTTAATGAAGAGGATCTTCTGATTATGATTACTCATTAATCAAGCAGCAGATCCTCAAGTTCTTTTACCAAATCCCTGCCTGTATCAATGTATTTCTCCGGAAAATCGGCGTCTTTGTCCTGCGGCTCCTGAAACTGGTCAAAAGATGCCTTTACATTTCCAATATGAACATTGTCATCAAGACCTATCTGATATTTGTGCGAAAGCAAGTAAGGGTTTGAGAGCGTGACAGTCGTATTCTGCGAATCCAGCTGGCCGTCAGCTGCCGTAAACGGAACACGCAAAAACTGATAGCCCACCTCATCATCAATCTTATAATCAAACGAACCGTGATCATAGTCCCAGCCCCCGCCGATAGCATACCCAAGCGGCTTTAATTGTGTTTCAAGATGATACAGCTTGAACGATTTCCCTTCCAGTTTCGATGGAATTTCAATCATGAGATTCGACCTCCTTTTTAAGGTAGGTTCTCCTGATAACTGTTTTTTATGAGGAAGGGAAGGGAAGGGAAGGGAAGCGGAGGGAATGACATATTTCGGATGGTTTGCTTACCCTCCCATGCCGTTATTCGCTTTTAGCAGGGTATGATTCCACGCTTTGCTTACCCTGCCCATGCCATTTATCGCTCTTGCTGGGTACGATTTATCGCTTTCCTTACCCTGCCCATGCCGTTTTTCACTCTTGCTGGGTACGATTCATCCCTTTGTTTACCCTGCCCATGCCGTTTATCACTCTTGCTGGGTACGATTCATCCCTTTGCTTACCCTGCCCATGCCATTTTTCGCTCTTGCTGGGTACGATTCTTCGCTTTGCTTACCCTGCCCATGTCGTTTTTCGCTCTTGCTGGGTACGATTCACCACTTTGCTTACCCTCCCCGATCGTTTCTTGGTTTGCGAGGGTACGATTCATCGTTTTGCTTATCCTCTCAAATCATATTTCGTTTTCAAAGAATACAATTCGCTTATGCCCCAGCTTTTTTCCCACAAAAAAAGCAGTCCGGTTCAACTGTACCGGACTGCCATTTCCTACTTATTTCAAACGCTTTTCAAGCTCAGCTTTAACCTCTTCAAATCCTGGTTTGCCAAGCAGAGCAAACATGTTTACTTTGTAAGCTTCAACACCCGGCTGATCAAATGGATTCACGCCAAGCAGGTATCCGCTCATCGCACAGGCTTTTTCGAAGAAGTAGACAAGATAGCCGAATGTATACTCGTTCATTTCCGGAAGGTTCACAATCAGGTTTGGAACGCCTCCGTCCGTGTGAGCAAGCATCGTACCCTGGAATGCTTTTTTGTTGACGAAGTCAACTGTTTCGCCTTCAAGGTAGTTCAGGCCGTCAAGGTCGTTTTCTTCTGATTCAATGGTAATCTCGTGACGCGGTTTTTCAACGTTAAGGACGGTTTCAAACAGATCACGGCGTCCTTCCTGCACGTATTGGCCCATTGAATGCAAGTCAGTTGAGAAGTTTGCTGAAGCAGGGAAAATGCCTTTTTGGTCTTTTCCTTCACTTTCGCCAAACAGCTGTTTCCACCACTCTGAGAAATATTGAAGGCCTGGCTCATAGTTAATGAGCATTTCAATCGTTTTTCCTCGGTTATACAGCGCGTTGCGGACGGCTGCATATTGGTAAGCGGCATTTTCTTCAAGCTCAGATGTTGAGAAATCGTTCATGGCAGCGGCTGCGCCTTTCATCATTTCTTCAATATCCGCTCCTGCAGCAGCAATTGGAAGCAAGCCGACAGCAGTAAGAACAGAGTAGCGGCCGCCAACATCATCAGGGATGATGAAGGACTCGTACCCTTCTTCTGAAGCAAGTGTTTTTAAAGCACCGCGGGCTTTGTCTGTTGTCGCGTAGATGCGGGTTTTTGCTTCTTCTTTTCCGTATTTTTCTTCAAGCAGTTTGCGGAAAATACGGAATGCAAGAGCAGGCTCAGTTGTTGTGCCTGATTTTGAAATAACATTGATTGAGAAGTCGCGTCCTTCAATCAGATCCATCAAATCTTTCATGTAAGTAGAGCTGATGTTGTTGCCGACAAAGATGATTTGCGGCGTTTTGCGCTGTTCTTTAGACAAAGCATTGTAGAAAGAGTGGTTCAGCATTTCAAGGGCAGCGCGTGCGCCAAGATATGATCCGCCGATTCCAACGACTAAAAGAACATCCGAATCAGATTTAATTTTTTCTGCACTTTTTTGAATGCGTGCAAATTCTTCTTTATCGTATGCCTCAGGGAGGTCAACCCAGCCTAGGAAGTCGCTTCCCGCTCCTGTTTTCTCATGAATTGAGTGATGCGCAACTTTAACGAAATCACGCAGGTATGTAAGCTCATGCTCACCAAAAAATGACAGCGCTTTTGAGTAATCAAAACGAACATGTGTCATTGCAGTTCCTCCATCGTTCCTAAAATTTTAATCCTCTTTCACTTTAACGAAACTGTGTTTGTAAATCAAGCGGACCAAAAAATGAAAACGCCATCATTTAAAAATAAATGAAAACACCCTGCAGATGCAGGGTGCTGGTGCCATTAAAGCGAAGCTCTCAAGATGGCAAGAACATCTTCTTTGTTCAGCTTTTTAAAGTTGCCGAACTCTCCGTTTGCCATTGCTTTATCTGCAATCAGATCAAGTTTCTCATCTGTAATGTCATAGTCAGCCAGGCGGCTTGGTGCACCAAGGCTGCTCCAGAACGCGCTGAGCTTGTCAATTCCCTCAAGCGCGACATCACGGTCTGATTTGCCTTCTGTATCTACTTCAAATACGCGGACAGCAAGCTGTTTGAAACGGTCAAGGTTCTCATCAAGCGTATGTCTCATCCAGTTAGGGAACAGGATGGCCAGGCCGCCGGCATGAGGGATATCATATACAGCTGAGACAGCATGCTCGATATTGTGAGTCGCCCAGTCTCCGCGGTAGCCCATCTGAAGGGATCCGTTCAGAGCAATTGTTCCTGAATAAAGGATCGTTTCGCGAAGCTCATAATTTTCAAGGTCCTTCATCAGTTTTGGCGCTGTTTCCATAACTGTTTTCAGAGTCGATTCACAGAACCGGTCCTGAAGCGGCGTGTTTTTTGTATGATGGAAATATTGCTCAAATACGTGAGACATCATGTCGACCATTCCGTACACGGTTTGATCCTGAGGAACTGTGTACGTGTTGACAGGATCAAGAATGGAGAATTTCGGGAATGTCAGCGGACTTCCCCAGCCGTATTTCTCCTGTGTTTCCCAGTTCGTAATAACCGAACCTGCGTTCATTTCTGAACCTGTCGCAGCAAGCGTCAGCACGGTTCCAAACGGGAGAGCTTCTGACGGAGTGTGCTTTTTGGTTACGATGTCCCATGCATCTCCGTCATATTTAGCTCCTGCAGCGACCGCTTTTGTGCAGTCAATGACACTTCCGCCGCCTACAGCAAGCAGGAAGTCAATATTTTCACTTTTACAGATATTCACACCGCGGTGAACGGTTGAAAGTCTTGGATTAGGTTCTACACCGGAAAGTTCAAAGACGTTTGATCCGGTTTTCTCAAGCTCAGCAAGTACTTTATCGTAGAGGCCGTTTCGTTTAATGCTGCCACCTCCGTAAACAAGGAGAACATTTTTGCCGTACTTAGGCACCTCTGTCTGAAGCTGCTGAAGCTGGTCTTTGCCAAAAATTAATTTCGTAGGATTATGGTATGTAAAGTTTTCCACAATCGATCGCCTCCTTACGTTTTATAAAATAAGTATGACCTGTTTGGAATGTTTTTTGCAAGAAATGCGCTTGTGGAACTCTTTTTTTCAGTCGTGAATAATTTTGATGACAATTCCGCATTCTATTAGTGAATTCTTACATCCAAGGAGGTTATCAGCATGAGCGCATTACAGCGTATTGCACTTGTACTTACGATTATTGGAGCAATCAACTGGGGGCTAATCGGCTTCTTTCAATTTGATTTAGTGGCTGCTATTTTCGGCGGCCAGGGTGCTGCCCTTTCAAGAATTA
Source organism: Metabacillus indicus LMG 22858 (assembly GCF_000708755.2). Classification (GTDB taxonomy): domain Bacteria; phylum Bacillota; class Bacilli; order Bacillales; family Bacillaceae; genus Bacillus_P; species Bacillus_P indicus. The sequence goes on from NZ_JGVU02000006.1 coordinate 70,263, forward strand.
TTTATGGACTTGTCGGAATCGCAGGTTTAATCAACCTTGCCATCCTCTTCAAGCCGGCAGCTGAGCTCGGCCGTACGGAACCAAAACCTGAAGCACGTTAAAGAAAAAGCACCGGATTCGCTCCGGTGCTTTTTTTATGCAAAAAAAAGAATCCATCCATCCGGATGCATTCTTTTCACGAACTTATTTGTTCGTTTGTTTTGATTGCTCGATCCACTCTTCAAGCTTCTCTTTAAGTGTGTTGAAACCTTGTGGAGTTTCGTTAGAGTAAGCTGGAGTAGCTTTCACTGTAGCCTGGCGCTTTTTAGGCTTCTTTGGAGCTTCTGTTTGTGCAGGAGCTTCTTGAGTTGCACGGATAGAAAGGCTGATTTTGCCTGCTGCTTCGTCAACAGAAAGTACTTTTACTTGTACTTCGTCTCCTACTTTCAGCTGTTCGTTAATGTCTTTAACGAAACCGTGTGCGATCTCAGAAATGTGGACTAGTCCTTGTGTAGACTCATCTAATGCAACAAACGCACCGTAGCGCTGGATTCCTGTTACTTTGCCTGTGTAAACAGAACCTGTTTCGAATTTTGTACTCATGGTAACACTCCTATATAAGTTGATTTTTCTCGTTTAATATACGCAATTTAAAACTATATCATATCCCGCCTGTTTTTACAATAACAATTTAGTTACTGTCAAGTAATAAGCTGTTGGCTTTTATGATCTTAACAACATCGTCGTTTACTTAAGAACGCCAAAAAACCATAAAAAACCGGGCAGAACCCCGCCCGGTTTTTCCATCAGTTATAAACAACTTTAGATGTGTAGTCACTAGCATTAACCTTTACCGTCATCTCCCTGGATGAACCATCCTTGAGCATCAGTTCAAAAATTGTGCTTCCATCATCGCTGTAGGTTTCATTCAATTTAACCGTATTTGCAGAAAGAACGCTGTACTGCTTGGCTTTCTCTTCTAAATCTGCTTTAAATTCTTCTTCTGAAGGAGCTGATTCGTCTTTTGCAATAAGGTCATAAGCCGTATCTGCATCTCCGGTAACAGCTGTGTACAGATAGAGGCGGAGCACATCAGCCGGCTGCAGCTCGTTCAATGCCGCGCTGTCCCCGCCAGTATATGCCTGATAGGCAGTTAGGATGCTGCTTGATACAGGCAATAGCTGAATCTCTCTTCCCCTGAAGAAAGATACGTCAGGCTTCAGGCTTTGGGGCACGTTCACCTTATACTGCCAGTATTCCTCCTGTGATTTAAAGGTGAAATTCTTTGCTTTCAAAAACTCATAGTATGCCGATACAGCTGATGTCGTCTCGCGATTCGGATAGTCTTTCATGAGCTGCTCGAAGGCGGATTTCCATTCCTCTTTCAGTCTGAGCTGCTCATCAACAGCCATAGTATTATTGAGGCCTTTAAGCAAAACGGTGAGCCAGAACTCATAGCGCTCTTTTAATTTTTCCCGGTATTTAAAGTTTGGGTTCTGCAGAATGAAATCTTCAAGAGCAACAGTCCGCTCTGCCAGTTCATTGATTGGGACAGCGAGAGCTGCATCCATGGCAACCTGTGCCTGGTTTTCCGTTTCAAAATATTTCTTCATTTGCGGGCTTGGGTCAAGCTCGTTTTCAAGAAGTTCTAAATCCGGCTGGAAATTGATCATGCCTTCCCCTTCGTGATAAAAACGATAGCCGCTGTTTCTGATCTCTTCAATAACCGGCCCTGCTTCAGGATGATCAGAACCTTCCTGGTTCAATTGTTCAGCGTATGCAACGACATCCGTATATGGAAGATGTATTGAAACAGTCACCCACTTTTCAAAGAAATACTCCTCCATCATCCTCTGTTTTTCAAGAAGGCTGATGATTTCTGCATCCCTTACCTCTTCTCCTTCTTCTGCCTTTGCTCTTAAGGCAGCGAGCTGGGCCGCTGGAGAGGAGACGTTTTGTTCAACTGTCAGCTTGACTGTCTTAAAATAGTTGTCTAGTTCCTGTATGGACTGAAAGGAATTTCTGCTCTTAAATTCCCGGACTGCATCTTCTGCTTCCTGGATAAAAGGATAAAGTTCCGCGTCAGGCATCTGAATCTCTTCCTTGAAAGCAGCAAGTCTTTCCTTAAACAGGAGGTCCAGTTCACTTCGTTTAGCTTCAATCTCTTCAGCAGAAGGCGGCACCTGCACAGCAGGAGGCTGTTCACCTGTTCCGCCATTTCCCTCATTATTCTGCTGGAGCAGCTGTGCACCAAGCAGCCCCGCAATCAGCACGACACCCGCAAAGCTTGCCGCATATAGCGTTTTTGCTTTGAAGAAAGGATTATTCTTCTGTTTTTCAAGCTTGATGCGGTCCATTATATGATCAGCCGATGTTTGCACTGGAAGCTTTTCATAGGATTGCTTTAAATTCGATAGACGTTTCTCAAAAAGCTGATCATCCATGTGTTTCACCTTCTTTCTTTTCGTGCTCCTCCACAAGTTTTTTCAGCATCGTTTTCCCCCTGAGGATGCGTGTTTTAACAGTAGAAAGCGTTATTGACATAATTTCAGCAATTTCTTCATATTTCATTTCGTGGAAAAAATACAGGACAATCGGGATCCGGTATTTTTCATCCAGTTTTTGAAGGCACATGTGAAGCGCCCGGTCTTCTTCATTTTGAATCACACTTGATTCCACCTCAGGATAATCCACCTGAGGTTCATTTTGAATTTTGAACACTTTCTGCATGTTTGACATGCGTTTTCTGGCTGCATCTCTTGTCACATTGAGAGTAATTTTATAAAGCCATGTAGAAAATTTTGCCTTTGAAAATTGGTCCAAAAACCGGTATACCCGGATAAATACTTCCTGGGTAATGTCATCTATATCATCACGCCGGTTTCCAAGCTGATACGCAAACCGCTCGACTGTAGGCGTATATTTTTCAACCAGTTCCCGGAATGCACTCATATTTCCCTTCTTTGCCCGCCGCACTAATTCATCATCGTTCATAATCTGCCCTCCTTTTTACACCTGTGAAACGGGAGATGCATGCAGTTTGTTTCACGCTGATGGACGCAAGATGCAAATTTTTTCAAAAAAACAGGTTTAACTCAAATTTAAGGGGGGAATACTATCAGCGTATAAGCTTTCTAGTATTCCCCCCTTTTGTTTTTAGGACAAGGCCTTTAAGGTTTTGTCCATTTTTTATTTTCTGCCCTTCTCCATAAATAAAGCCATTCTTCTAAGCGCTTCCTGAAGCTGCTCAAGGGATGAGGCATACGAACAGCGTACAAATCCTTCACCGCTTTCACCGAATACGTTCCCCGGAACAACAGCTACTTTTTGCTCAATCAGCAGCTTTTCAGCAAACTCTTCTGAACTGAGTCCTGTTTCTTTTATTGAAGGGAAGGCGTAAAATGCGCCTCCAGGCAGATGGCAGGGCAAACCGATTTCATTCAGCGTCTCTACAAAAAAGTTTCGCCTGCGGCGATAGCTTTTTTTCATTTGCTCAACATCCTGCATGCCGTTTTTCAAGGCTTCAATGGCCCCGTACTGAGCCATCGTCGGTGCACACATCATGGCGTACTGGTGAATTTTCAGCATGGCTCCTGAAAGCTCAGCCGGTGCAGCGATAAAGCCGAGCCTCCATCCTGTCATGGCAAATCCTTTTGAAAAGCCGGAAATCAATATGGTGCGTTCGCGCATTCCGCTCAAGCTCGGAAAGCTCGTATAAGCTTCATCATATGTAAGTTCTGCATAAATCTCATCAGCCAGCACCACCAGGTCGTGCAATTCAGCCTGCTCTGCGATCAACTGGAGTTCATGCTTTGATAAGACAGCGCCTGTCGGATTGCTTGGCGAGCATAACAGCAGTGCTTTTGTCCGCTCCGTCAATGCTTCTTCCATTAACTCAGGCCGAAGTTTGAACTGATCATCTGCCCGCGTATGCAAAGGCACCGGCACTCCCCCCGCTAGCGATACAAGCGGCGCATAGGAAACAAAGCAAGGCTCAGGAATGAGCACCTCATCAAGCGGGTTCACAATGGCTCTTAATGCGATATCCAGCGCTTGGCTTGCCCCCACCGTCACAATGATTTCATCTTCATGCCGGTAAGACACATCAAATTTCTCGTGAAGATACCGGGAAATTTCCTGGCGCAATTCCAAAAGACCGGCATTGGCGGTGTATGATGTAAACCCCTGTTCCAGCGACAGGATGCATGCTTCTCTTACATTCCAGGATGTAACAAAATCCGGTTCCCCGACTCCAAGCGAAATAACACCTTCCATGCTTGCCGCAAGATCAAAGAACTTGCGGATGCCGGAAGGCTTCAGGGCTGAAACCGTATGTGATAAATACTTCGATTGCGTCATGGAGACACCACAATCCGTTTGTCTTCATCATCCTGTTCGTAAATCTTCCCGTCATGTTTATATTTTTTTAAGATGAAGTGCGTCGTTGTTGAAAGGACAGAGTCAAGAGTTGACAGCTTGTCCGAAACAAAATGTGCAACCTCTGACATTGATCGTCCTTCTATTACGACGGACAGATCGTATGCCCCTGACATGAGATAAACCGATTTCACCTCATTGAATCTGTAGATTCTTTCTGCAATCGCATCAAATCCTGTCCCTCTTTTTGGCGCGACCTTTACGTCAATCATCGCCGTGACTCCCTCATGCCCATCCACTTTCCGCCAGTTGACAGTCGTCGAGTAGTCGATAATGACCTTCTGCTCTTCCAGGCGTTTAATTGTTTGGAGTGTTTCTTCTTCGCTCAGCTGAACCATTTTTGAGATGTCCTGCGGCGTTAGTCTGCTGTTTTCTTCAAGGAGCTCAAGAATTTCTGTTTCTTTTTGAGTAAGCTTCATTTTCTTTTCCTCCCTTTCCGTTAAGAATGTTCTGATAATTATAGCATGAACATCTGAAAACAAACACGCATTCTTCCGTTTTTTTTCGGGAAAAACCGGGTAGATTTTACAAGAGTTATTTTCGGCCGGCAGGTTAAAATAGTAAAAACTTTCGCTGCCGGCACTTCATTGCCGCCAGCTTTTGAAAATCATGTCTTTTTCAAGGATTTAAGAATAAATGCTGGAGTGAATGATTATGGTGATATTGGATAACAAGCAGGAGTTTAAGATGCATATTCAGGGGATAGGGGTTCACTATGAGGTATATGAAAATCCCGGCAAACCTGTGATGGTTTTAATACACGGCTTTCTTTCTTCCACATTCAGCTACCGCCGGCTGATTCCATTTCTCAGGCATGAGTATCATCTCATTGCTGTTGATCTTCCGCCGTTTGGCCAGTCGGAAAAATCAATCGCTTTCGTTTACTCGTACCGGAACATGGCTAAAGTTGTGATTGAGCTTTTGAAAAACCTGCAAGTGGAACAAGCTATCCTGGTTGGACATTCAATGGGAGGGCAAATTTCCCTGTACGCATCGAAAGAAATGCCTGAGATGATTAAAAAAGTCGTGCTTCTATGCAGCTCAGGCTATATGAAAAGGTCCCATCCTTCGCTTATATTCGGCTCTTATTTTCCTTACTTTTACCTCTGCATCAAGCACATCATGAGCAGACAGGGAGTCTGGAAAAACTTATGCAACGTCGTACATGACCGCTCGATGATTGATCAGGAAATGATGGATGGCTATATTCAGCCATTTTACGACGACCGCATCTTCATGGCGCTCTCACGGATGATCAGGGACAGAGAAGGTGATCTGCCTGCAGAAGATCTGCGGAAAATCGAAACACCAAGCCTTCTTATTTGGGGACAGGAAGACCGCGTTGTACCGGTTCATATCGGAGAGAGAATGAACAGGGATCTTCCAAATTCTCATTTCTTCTCATTAAAAAACACGGGTCATTTAGTTCCGGAAGAACGCCCTGATTTTGTATCAGAACGCATTTTTGAATTTTGCGTGTAAGTGAAGAAACATAAAAAAATGCAGCTTAGAACGGCAAATCATCGTTCACAAGCTGCATTGTTTTTGATCAGCAGAAGCTGTACAGCCATTTTTTCACACTCTATTAAAGGAATAATCTCTTCAAAAGAGAACTCATAAACAGCCTGTATTTTTCGGGAAAGCTGTGCAGGTGTTTCTGAGACGTGCACCGCCTGAAGGACATCAAATACTTCCGTTTCATATGCTTCCGCGCCGTACTTCAGCGGGTCCCATTTAGATAACAGCGCGAGCATCTGCTCGTTCGCTTCTCTCATTTCCACTGCGCATCACCCAAACCTTTTTCTTTTGCATAACGTTCCATACATATTTTATCATAAGGTTTTAAAGGAGCAACATCCGGAGAAATCAAACTGGAGAGTGATAATGATGAGCATGTTTGACCAAAAAATCGACAGATACATGACGCACTCAGTGAAGTGGGATTATTCCGAGGAGATTTTCGGTGTAAAAGATGTCCTCCCCATGTGGGTGGCAGATATGGATTTCCGTGCACCTGATGAAGTGATTTCCGCCCTGCAGGAAAGAGCATCGCACGGTATTTTCGGCTATACTTCAGCAGGTCCAGAAGCGAAAAAAGCCGTGCAGTCATGGATGAAAGCGCGGCACGGCTGGGATGTAACCCAGGAATCCATCGTATTCAGCTCAGGAGTGGTTACTGCCCTTAGTATGGCCATTCAGTCCCTCACAGACCCTGGAGACGCAGTGCTGATTCAGTCTCCTGTTTACCACCCTTTTTTTGACATGGCAGAAAAAAACGGCCGCACACTTGTAAACAATCAATTGAAACTTGAAAATGGCGCCTATCAAATTGATTTTGAAGATCTTGAAGAGAAAGCTGCACACCAAAAAGTGAAGCTCATGCTGCTTTGCAACCCGCAGAACCCGGGAGGCAGAGTGTGGACAAAGGAAGAACTCGAGAGGATCGGAGAAATATGCGCAAAGCATCATGTCATTGTTGTTTCGGACGAAATCCATTCAGACTTGATGCTGTTCGGCCATAAGCATGTCCCTTTTGCTTCCCTTTCCAAAGAGCATGCCCGGAACTCTGTTACATGCATGGCACCGAGCAAGACATTTAATCTTGCAGGGCTCCAGTCTTCAGCCATTATCATTCCGAATAAAGAAATCCGGACAAAATACGAGGAATTTCAAAAGCGCCAGGGGTCCTTTACACTTAATACCTTTGGCATAGCCGGCTTAACTGCAGCCTATACACATGGTGAGAAATGGCTGGATGAGTTAAACAGCTACCTTGAAGAGAACGTGAACACAGTGATTTCATATATTGAAGAGCATTTGCCCAAGCTTAATGTAATTCGGCCTGACTCGACATACTTAATCTGGATTGACTGCACGCAACTGCAGAAAACAGATGCTGAACTAAAGGAATTGCTGCTTCAAAAAGGAAAGCTTGCGCTTGAGGATGGGACCAAATACGGCCCCGGCGGAGAGGGCTTTGTCCGCATGAATATCGGATGCCCCCGCTCTCTTGTCCATGAAGGACTGGAACGTTTGAGAAAGGCGTTTTCATAATCCTGAAAATCCGCGGTTCACAGCTGCGGTTTTTTATTGTTTAGAAAATTATAAAAGTAAAAACATAACAAAGTTATCCTCGGCAAGCGGAAGCGCCTAAATCCTCTGTCAGAACAAATCCGTCAAAAAAGTCGGGACCCGGACTTTTCCGCCGGATTCTTATCTGCCTATCGGAGCGGGCCTTGGCGCTTGCGCTTTTGTTCTTGCCCACAAACAAAAATTGTCATTTTAGGAGTTTTTTGAATGTTCAGATGGTATAATGGACTCAGAATATAGCAAAGGTGAGAATCCGTTGATCATTCCTATAGAGTCTGTAAAAGAACTGATACTTCATATAACCTTTCTTTTGTTTCCTGTTTTTCTCTATCAGACCGTTTGGCTCAGCAGGCCGTTCAAGTCCCCTCCAAGCAGGAACAAATTTCTTATTTCCCTTCTATGCATCCCTTCAGCCCTGCTCTGCCTGACTTATCCGCTTCACACAATTGAAAGTGTAAGCTTTGACCTGCATGCGATACCTGTTATTGTCAGCATCCTTTATGGCGGACCCTTCTCAGGTGCTGCGGTCATTGCCTCCGTTCTCGCCTACCGGTTTTATGCCGGAGGACACTGGCTTCTTCTCAGTCTCGTGACAATTCCTTTTTATACCCTTTTATCCTTCTACTTTCAGCGTTCCTGGTTTTCCTTTAATAAACAGCGAAAAATGTTGGTTATTCTTTTAATCGGCAATGCCAAAACAGCTATCACCTACTCTTCCCTGTATCTTTTTCATTCCTTTGGATGGGTGCCGGATGTTTTCTCGGGGGAAGGCCGGAAGTATTTAATTATCGGCTGGATCTTTTTTAACTTCGCTTTGTTTCTGACCCACTATGCCATTGAATACATTCGTGAAAATGCCATCATGAGATATCAGATTATCAGAAATGAAAAGCTGTCCATACTGAGCGAGCTTGCTGCGAGTGTTGCCCACGAAGTCAGAAATCCGCTGACTGTTGTAAGGGGATTCATCCAGCTGATGGGGCAGGAAATACGCGACAATGAACAAAAAAACAAGGATTATCACGAATTAGTATTATCAGAGCTTGACCGGGCTCAGGATATTATTACCGATTATTTAAGTCTTGCAAAACAGCATTATATCGAAAAAGAGAATGTGTCCCTGACTTCACTGCTTTATGAAGTGGATCAGCTGATGCGCTCCTATGCCAATTATAAAACAGTTGCGATTGAAACCAGCATTGAGGACGGGCTGATGATTGTTGGAGACCGCTCAAGACTGAAACAGGTGTTTATTAATCTGCTTAAAAATGCAATTGAAGCCGTTCCTGATTTAGAGGGACAAGTGGAAATCAGAGCTTATTCATCCCATGAATTTGTGAGAATCAAACTGACGGATAATGGCTGCGGAATGAGTGCGGATCAGCTTCAGAGACTTGGTGAACCCTATTTCACTTTAAAAGAGAAAGGAACAGGTCTCGGACTTACGGTGACGTTTTCGATCATTCAGCATCATGGCGGGACGATCCGCTATCAGAGTACATTAGGCGGAGGAACATCTGTGACCGTCTCTCTCCCTATCGGAGCTCTCAAATGAATAAAATCGAATGTTTCTCTTATTTGTTAATAAACTGTTTATAGGACATGGACGAAATGAACGTAAGGAGGGGGTACTCCTGAAAAACCGATTTATGCTGATTTTTCTGCTGACCCTGTGCCTGTTGACTGCAGCTTTTTCCATCCCAAAACAAATGGGCAATGGCGCAAGCGCCATTCCAAACGAAACCATGCAGCAGGAAGCTTCCCTTGCAATTGATACGGTTTTGACCATTCATTTCAACTCTTTTCAGAGGGCGCTTACGCTGAATGAGGAAGTCCTGAGCATTAAGCCTGTTAAAGACAGCGGGCAAAAATGCTATGAAACGACCATTCAGTTCTACACTTTTTTTGGACTGCCCCTGTCAAAAGTGAAGGCGGACTGCAATGAAATTGAGGAAGTAAATTAGCACGCACGACCAAAAACGGCCAGCTCGGCCGTTTTTTTATTTTCAGGTAATGTGCCGCATCCTGTTAATAAAAAATCCAATCCCGAAGCAGCGGAATTGGATTCTGACATTATTTGTTCTTATCAGATAGTTTTAGGCTTCTTTCAAACTCCTCTGCTTTCAGTTCCTCTTTTCTGGATACCTTTTTAATCAGCATAAAGGCTGCAATGGCCAGAAGTAAAAAGATAAACATTGTGATGCCGGCGGGAAGGTACTCAGACTTGTCTTCCGGAAAATATAAAAACAGCCCCATAATGAAAGCGTTTAACAATTTAATCACTCCTTGTCCCTTTTACTATAGCAAGAATTCATTGCTTCCTCTACTTTAGATAAAAATTTTTCTCCCGGACTTTGCTATAATGGACGTAAGAACGTTAAAAATGAAAAAAATGGGGATTTGCACCATTTTGTATGGGAGGCATAAACTTGAAAGAAGAACTGAGTACCGGAGAAATCGTGACAGGCATCTATAAAACAGGCAAATATATCGGCGTCATTACAAACGTGCGCCCTGAGCATTACTTAGTGAAAGTAAAAGCCGTTCTGCGTCACCCCGCTCAAGGCGATCTGCATATGCCTAAAGAAGCGGACGTTCCTCTTTTTCATGAACGCAGAGCTCTTGCAGAAAACGAACAAACGAATATCCCGAAAAATATGGTGCGCAAATATGAAGAACCCCAGCCTGCATACAAGGATTCCCTTGTTGCCGCAGTAGCAGCAATAGAAAACGAACTAAAAGAAGATGCTCGTCCTTGGGCAGTCAAATCTCTTGAGAAAATACAGCTTCTTAAAGCGGATTATTTTAAAATCGAATGAGCCAAATCACTTGCTAGTGATTTGGCTCTAAGTTGCAAACTTGTTCATAACTTTTGAAAAATCGATCCTGTCTCCAATGGTTGGCGGAGCAGGTTTCTGCAAATAACGTTTGTCGTTTTCTACCAGGTTGTAAATGTTATAGGTCGTAAGAGCATCATCCAGTGCGCAATGATGTCTTCCTGTTCCCTTCTTGCCGTATTCTTCAACAGCCTTCCAAAGTCCTGTCTGGTTTCTGTCACCAAAAAACTTTTTGTATTCCATGGATAAATCTCTGAACTTCGCATGAAACGGGAATTCAACATTGTTCTTAAGGCAGTTTTGGCGCAGTACCTTCATGTCCATATTTCCCCATGTAATGACTGTGGTGTTGGGATAATTTCCAAAATCTTTTAAAATGGCGATCAGGTCCAGAAACGAAATGCCTGAGTTGACTTGAGACTGGGATATGTTTAAAAAGGATTTGCAGCGGTTTGTTAAAAAGGGAAACTGTACGGGTCTTACATAAGAGGAAAATTGTCTGTGAGCAGTTTGATTGATGACGGAAACGATTCCTACTTCGATAATTTCAGGATAAAATCCGCGTGGGTTGGCTTTTCCTTCAGGCATAGTAAACTCAAAATCAACGAAAATTAATTGCTGAGGAGCTTCCATTTCTCCCCCCTCCTTTCTCCAAAAATTCATCATTTCCTTTTTATTACTATTATATCACCTTACTCGAAAATATAGCTTCATTTTTCGAAAAATAATGAATATGCCCCCATAATATTTCAAAAAACGAAAGGATTGATTTATAATATTAAGGGACACGAAATAAATAGTGGGTATTCTACCAGAGAAGGTGTTTTTATTTCTATTCAGAAACGCAATTTTCTCATCATGTGGACGGCTAATTTCTTTGTTGCAGCAAGCGCGACAATGATTATGCCATTTTTGTCTTTGTATTTGAGTACATTCGGTGATTTTTCAGATGACTATGTTCGCAGATGGTCAGGATATGTGTTTGGTATTTCCTTTTTAATGGCCTTCCTTGTTTCTCCGCTGTGGGGAAGATTCGGCGATAAATACGGCTATAAAAAAATCCTGATCATGACCGGAGCAGGAATTGCAACAAGCATTTTTCTGATGGGCTTTGTTCAATCCGTGCATCAGCTGTTTGTTCTCCGCCTGCTGATGGGGGCAGTGACCGGATTTATTCCTACATCTCTTGCACTCATCTCCGCTCAAACCAAAAAGGAAGAAGCCGGCCGCACCCTAGGCACTCTGCAGATGGGAACCGTGTCAGGCGGACTGTTCGGACCGCTGATCGGAGGCCTTCTTGCTGATCAATTTGGCTTCACCTATACATTCTTCATTACATCCGCCGTCATTTACATATCTGTTTTGCTTGTAGCCTTCGGCATCAAAGAAAAACCGCTCAGAACAAAAGAAGAAGGAAAGAAATCCTACTCGCGCAAACAGGTTCTGCAGCATATCTTCAAATCTCCGCTGCTTTTGACCATTATGTTTCTGACGCTGCTGATCCAAATTGGAAACTTCAGCATTCAGCCCCTTCTTGCTCTTTATGTAAGCGAGCTTCACGGCCCTGTCAATCTTGCGTTTTTCTCAGGCCTTGCTTTCTCCGCAACAGGAGCAGGCAATTTGCTGGCTTCCCGAAAATGGGGCGCTCTCGGTGACCGCATCGGCCATGAAAAAGTATTGATCGGCCTGCTGATCGCATCTGTTTTTTGCTTTATTCCCCAGGCCCTTGTATCCACACTATGGCAGCTGATGATTTTCCGCTTCCTTTTCGGCCTGGTGATGGGCGGCATCATCCCCTGCATCACAGCCTTTATCAGGCAGACCGCGCCCGTTTCAATGCAGGGAGAAGTGCTCGGCTACAACACAAGCTTCAAATTCCTCGGGAATGTCGCCGGTCCTGTATTAGGAGGAACCATTGCAGGCGGATTCGGCATTTCAGCCGTTTTTTACGTAACAGCAGGACTGTTTTTATCCGGAGCGATCCTTTTATGGAAAAGTGTCCGCACAGAGCAAAAGCAGCTGGCAGAAGCTAGCTGAATGAGGCTGGGACATAATTATATACAGCACTTTGATCCGAACTGGGAGATAACTAGTTCGGATTTTCTATGCTTAGAATATTTCTCCCGTAGTGCTGCCACTTTTCAAAGGGATGAAGCTGTATTTGTGGCGCCACTCCACGTGGTGCTCCCACTTTTAACAGAGATGCAGATGCATTTGTGGCACCACTCCACTTAGTGCTGCCACTTTTCACAGAGATGGAGATGCATTTGTGGCACCACTCCCCTTAGTGCTGCCACTTTAAACAGAGATGGAGATGCATTTGTGGCGCCACTCCACTTAGTGCTGCCACTTTAAACAGAGATGCAGATGCATTTGTGGCGCCATTCCAGGGAGTGGCATGATTTTTAAATTTTCATTTAAATTTCTTGTACTGTTAAAAACATTTTTCATCCTCTTTTACTCGGAGGAAATATATTCTAAAAAACAGTAGGAAATGGTAGTATGAATAGAAAAGCGGAGCCGACCGTTTAGCCCTGACAGGCAGAAAAGAAATCACCCGAAAAGTCCGGTTTTGACTTTTTGGGGGATTTTGTTCTGACGGAAGGGCTGGGAGGCGGAGCTGGACAACACGAAAAGTGGAATCAGCCGTTTAGCTCCGATAGGCAGATAAGAAATCACCGATAAAGTCCGGGTTTGACTTTTTAGGGGATTTTGTTCTGACAGAGGAGTTGGCTGATGGAGCTGGACAACGCGAAAAGCGGAGCCGACCGTTTAGCCCTGACAGGCAGAAAGAGCCGTACTATTCATCATTCCAATAAACTTTAAAGGCGTGTGACATCATTGCGTTCAATTACAGGCTGGATTTGCCTTCTGGCAATGTCCCCTCTCCTCATTTTCTTATTTATGCTATCGGGGGAAGAAGTAAAACAAGTAAAAGCCGTTTCGACTGTTTTGGAAGAACGGATTCCTTTAACAGACATTCCCATGATTCAAAACAGCTACATTCTAGACCAAAATGGAAGCATCGCTTCAGAAATTGTCAACTCAAGGGAAAACAGAAGATTTGTTCCTTTGGAAGAGATGCCGGAAGCAGTAAAAACGATTTTCATTGTTTCAGAGGATCAGCGTTTTTATGACCATATCGGATTTGATCCGGCCGGCATGACCAGGGCAGTCCTTGTGAATGCTAAAAACCAGTCGACCGACCAGGGCGGAAGCACCATTACACAGCAGCTTGCCAGGAATGTCTTTTTGACTCATGAAAAATCATATAACCGTAAACTGAGTGAACTCTTATACTCGTACCACCTTGAGCGGACCTTTTCAAAAGAAGATATCCTTGAAGGGTATTTGAATGCTGTTTATTTTCACAACGGGGTTTACGGCGTAGAGATGGCAAGTCAGTACTATTTCAGCAAGCCGATAGGAAAACTCACTCTTGCCCAGACAGCCTTTATCAGCGCGATCCCGAACAATCCTGCCCTGTATGACCCTATTACCCGTTTTGAGAATACGAAAAAGCGGCAGGAACGGCTCCTTAACGAGCTTCTTGAAGGAAAGTACATAACCGGGGAACAATACCGCGCTGCTGCTGCTGAAAAAATCCGGATAAACACCCAGACGAGAACAGACCGCTATCCGGATTACATCACGTACGTTCATGATGAATTGAAGCAGCTGATTGCTGAAGAAGAAGGGTACACCATCAAGCTTTCAAAAGCGGACAGTGCAGAAAAAGAGCGTTTGAACGAGCAGCTTAAAAACCGCGTGCAGGATGTGCTGAAGAGTGGAGTGCGCATCCATACTGCTCTCGATCCAACCCTTCAGACACGTGTTTCGGATGCTTTTAAAAACCATCTGACAGATCCCTCTGTACAGGGTGCAAGTGTTGTCATTGACCATAGGTCTCATGAAATTAAAGCGATGTACGGAGGAAAGGACTATAAAAAGTTCGACTTCAACCGCGCATATCAAGCATACCGCCAGCCCGGCTCGGCAATAAAGCCTCTGCTTGACTATGTGCCGTATCTCGAAACCACGGGGGCGGGACCGAATTCCATGATCAGCGCAGAACCATTTTGCGATAAAGAGTATTGTCCAAAGAATTACGATGAAAAAACGTACGGGAGGGTAACGCTGGAAACAGCCTTTAAGCGTTCCTATAATACACCGGCCGTAAGAATGATGAATGAAGTCGGGGTTGAAAAGGCCTTTTCATACTTAGAGCCTTTCAAATTCAGCCGGATTGTCAAAGAGGATTACAGACTTCCTGTATCAATCGGGGGTTTCACATACGGCTTCTCCCCACTCGAACTCACACAGGCCTATTCTGCTTTTGGAAATGACGGCGTTTTTTCTAAAAGCCGTGCTATTAAAAGTGTGACGGACCTTGAAGGGAACCCCTTATATAAGTGGAAGGACGAGCCGGTGCGAGTATGGCAAAGCGCAACAAATACGAAAATGCGAGCGCTTTTGACTTCAGTGACTGAAAGCGGTACTGGAACGAAGGCAAATCATCCCGCTGCCTATACTGGAGGCAAAACCGGCACAACAAATGATTACAATGATTTATGGTTTGCCGGATTAACAGACGCCTATACAGCCGCTGTCTGGATTGGAAAAGATAAAGCAGAAAGCATTGAGAGCCTTTCAGCAGCAGCACCGCATCAGCTGATTTGGAGAGATATCACTAAGAACCGCTAGTTTTTTCGTTTTAAGATTGGGGAACAGAAAAAGAAACAGCCAAAAGCAGGTGAGTGACATGACACACAGCAAAATCCTATTATTTGACGGTGTCTGCAATTTCTGTGACGGAACCGTTCAATTCGTTTTAAAACACGACAAGAAAGAAGTCTTCTCTTTTGCCTCCCTTCAATCGGAAGCCGGCCAGAGCCTGCTCAGGAAACACGGACTTCCCCTTGAAGATTACGACAGCTTTGTCTATCTCGATGAAGGGAAGGTTCATACAAAATCCACTGCCGCTCTGCGCGTTCTCAAAGAGCTCGGCGGAATATACAGAGCGCTTTATCTTTTGATTGCCGTTCCAAAACCGATAAGAGATGCCGTCTACATGATGATCGCAAAAAACAGATACAAATGGTTCGGAAAAAAAGACGCCTGCACATTGCCGTCTAAAGATGTCAGAAAAAGATTTCTGTGAAAACGTGCCCGAAGTAAACGAAAGCCCCTCAAAACCTGAGGGGCTTTCGCTTTAAATTGGCAGACTCGCCAAAAGGCTGTTATACAGCTTCATGCAAATATAAAGAATACCGAACAAAAAAACGGACCAGAACAGTACGTGAAACAGAACAAGGCCAATCAGCGAAAAGGATGTCAGGAAAAAACTGAACTGATACACGGCAAAAATGAAGTAGCAGACCGTTGCAAGCAGGAAAACCGCAATAATCGCTGCGCCAAATTGAACAAGCAGCAGAGATACTCCGCCTCCTGCCAGGTAAAAGGCAGAACCGAGCCTGATTTTTTTCAGGCTCTCCCCCTCAGCATCCTTTGAGAAAAACAGAAGGGACAGCTCTGTCACGGTATCAGAGATCAGCTTAAGGGCAGAAAAAACCATAAAATAGATAAGGGCAAAGACCGTGAAAAGAGCAAGCTTAATGCCGCTCTCTGAAAAGAACTCCAGCATCCCGCCGTATACGCCAAGCCTCTTCAGCAGCCCTACAATTTCAGAAACAGTTGAAATGGAAAGCGATGTGCTGAAAAGAAGAATAGCGATTAGGGGGAAGTAGCTGGTGAAATACGTATTTTTCATTCCATAATCTCCTAATCCGTCAGAATACTCATTTAGTATGAACGAATGAGGTCCGGGTGACAAGAAGGAAATGGAAAAATGACAGCTGACGGCGTTTGGCTGTCTGATTGATGCCCTTATCTTAGTCAGCAGCATAATACGGGGCTGACAGTTGAATTTCGGTTACTGACAGTAAAATTATGAAGTTGGTTATAAAACCAGGATTGTTGGCTGTAATCTCAAAATAGTTGGTAGTAATACTTCTATTGTTGGTTGTAATACCACAATTCTTGGTTGTAAAGCTTCAGTTTTTGCCGGCTGTCCAATTATAGCTTGAAGTTAAACCGCAATTACTGATCCGAGCTAATGTATTGATTTATTTCAAACCAAATCAGAATAGAACACGCAAACGAAACCGCCTGATCCAGACGGTTTCGTTTACTTATTGACGATTCTGATATATTCTCTTGGTTTGAATTTTTCAAGCATCCGTTTTTCTTCGTTGGATAAATAGAACGGCTCCTGTTTTTCAGACCATTCAGAATCGCTCTCGGATTGGTATACGGGATTGTAAAAAGGCTGTTCTGCTGATTCGTTTGCAGCCCATGCGGCGGCAAAAAGAACGGAAAACAATGCGGATGCCGTGATGATCTTCTTTTTCAGCATATGGATCACCTCAGCAATAGGTTTCTCATTCTCTCCCTGTGCTATACAAAAAAATCCCGTTATTTTTTGCCTGATTTTAGCTTTCTCTTCTTATTTAATAGAACATGAAAAGCTGGTTAATACTAGATGTGTGAGAAATGCACGATCGAAATTTTTACGTTATAATTGCATTTAGGGTCTTATGACCGTGAAATTTTATTGTAAGGAGGTTCAAAAATGACGTTATTGCATGCGGCTATCATCTCACCATTTCTTCTGGCCATTCTGATACCCTTCCTTTATAAATATTTCAGAAACATACATACAGGCTGGTTCGTCCTTATTCTGCCTGTTGTTTTATTTGGCTATTTTCTGAGCTTTATCGGTGAGACCGTGACATCAACTGTGAAATGGATTCCGTCTCTTGGAATTAACTTCACGGCATATGTAGACGGACTTGGATTGCTTTTTGCTTTGCTGATTACAGGAATCGGAGCGCTCGTTGTCCTGTACTCCATTTATTATTTATCCAAAGAGAAAGAAAAATTAAATCATTTTTACGTATATTTGCTGATGTTTATGGGGGCCATGCTCGGTGTGGTTCTATCTGACAACGTCATCGTTCTTTATACGTTCTGGGAATTTACGAGCCTTTCTTCTTTCCTTTTGATCGGCTATTGGTACCACAGAGAAAAATCAAGGTATGGCGCGCTGAAGTCGATGCTGATTACTGTATTCGGCGGTCTTGCCATGCTCGGAGGCTTTGTGCTGCTTTATTTAATGTCCGGCACATTCAGTATTCGCGGAATGATTGATGCTGTTCCTCAAATGATGGCCAATCCGCTTTTCATTCTGGCACTTGTTCTTGTGCTTCTCGGGGCATTTACAAAATCGGCACAATTTCCATTTTACATCTGGCTTCCTGATGCGATGGAAGCGCCGACTCCGGTCAGCGCTTACCTGCACTCAGCCACGATGGTAAAAGCAGGTATTTATCTTGTCGCAAGGTTCAGCCCTGTTTTTGCGCTTACTCCCGAATGGTTCTGGCTTGTTTCCCTGTTTGGAATCGTGACTCTTTTCTGGGGATCGCTGAACGCGGTCAAGCAGACTGATTTAAAGGCCATTCTTGCGTTTTCAACGGTCAGTCAGCTCGGATTAATTATGTCCCTGCTTGGAGTCGGTGCGGCAGCGCTGCATTATGATTCGCTTGATGATAATTACTTTACCATTGCAACGGTTGCGGCCATTTTCCACTTAATCAACCATGCCACGTTTAAAGGCAGTTTGTTCATGGTCGCAGGTATTGTTGACCATGAAACAGGCACGCGTGACATCCGGAAACTTGGCGGCTTGATGAGCTTTATGCCGATTACATTTACCATTGCGGTTATTGGTGCCTTCTCGATGGCCGGCCTGCCGCCGTTTAATGGTTTCTTAAGTAAAGAGATGTTCTTTACAGGCATGATTCATGTCACGAAGATGGATATTTTCAACGCTGATACGTGGGGTCTGCTTTTCCCTGTTCTTGCCTGGATTGCAAGCGTCTTTACATTCCTGTACAGCATGGTTCTTGTTTTCAAGACGTTTACCGGCCCTGCCCAGCTTGAAAAACTTGAGCGAAAGCCGCATGAAGCGCCGATCGGCATGCTGATCCCGCCGATTATTTTAGCTTCACTCGTTGTTATATTCGGTTTTTTCCCGAACCTGCTTTCCTACACGTTAATTGAGCCGGCAGTGGAATCTATTCTGCCTTCGCTTCTCCCTGAAGGAAAACAGTTTAAAGTGCATATTTACTTCTGGCACGGTCCTACGCCCGAGCTGTTCATGACAATCGGCGTGATCTTGATTGGAACCCTTCTCTACTTAACTCTTGGAAAATGGAGAAAAGTGTATGATCTGTTCCCGAAGAAGCTCGCACTCAACAAATTGTATGACGCATCAATAAACGGCATGGAACGTTTTTCAAACAGTTTCACCCGCTTTTATATGACCGGATTTATCCGCGACTATCTTGCCTACATCTTTGTGTTCCTGATTGTGATTACGCTCGGAACGATGGCTGTTAAAGGCGGATTTGCGTTTACTCTTGACGGTACGGCTGAAATCGGGATCTATGAAGTTGTTCTGGCACTTGCCATGGTGCTCGGAACCGTGACCATCCTATTTTCCAAATCAAGACTTACAGCGATTATTGCACTCGGTTCTGTCGGATACAGTTTGGCGTTATTCTTTGTGCTGTTCCGCGCACCGGATCTCGCATTGACCCAACTTGTCATTGAAACAGTTTCTGTTGCACTCTTCCTGCTTTGTTTCTATTTCCTTCCGAAATTCAAAAAGCGGGAGAAAAAGCTCAGCTTCAGGCTGGTTAATTTCCTTATTTCACTGGGTGTGGGACTTACTGTCACACTGGTGGCTATCTCTGCAAACAGCAGCAGAGCAGGAGAAACGATTTCTTCCTACTTTATTGAAAACAGCTACAAGCTTGCCGGCGGAAAGAACATGGTCAACGTAATTCTTGTAGATTTCCGCGGATTTGATACGCTGTTTGAAATAGCTGTTCTCTGCATTGCTGCACTTGGAATCTATGGAATGGTAAAACTTCGCATGGCAAAGGGGGAGGAAGGATGAATTCAAAAATAAAGACAAATGATGTGATCCTTCAGACCATAACGAAAGTCGTGTTTTTCATCATTGTCATCTTTTCGATTTACCTCTTTTTCGCAGGTCACTATACGCCCGGAGGAGGTTTCGTCGGAGGACTCATGACGTCCTCTGCAATTGTCCTTCTTCTGCTTGCGTACGATGTAAAAACAGTAGTGGGCATACTCCCTGTAAACTATATTCACATGGCGGCGGCGGGACTTTTGATCGCTGTTCTCACAGGTGTCGGCTCTTTCTTTTTCGGCGTTCCGTTTTTGTCCCATACGTTCGGGCATGTTCACCTCCCGCTGCTCGGTGATACAGAGCTTGCCACTGCCGTTCTGTTTGACCTCGGGGTGTACCTCGTCGTTATCGGGGTGACTCTGACCATTATTCAGACGATTGGAGAGACGGAATAATGGAAATTTTAATGTCGATCGTCGTTGGTATTTTGTTTATGGCTGCAACGTATTTAATGCTTTCAAAAAGTCTGCTGCGGATTATTATCGGCACAGGGCTGTTAAGCCACGGCGCCCACCTTCTGATCCTGACGATGGGCGGGCTGAAAAAAGGAGCAGCTCCTTTGCTTGGCGAAGAGGCGTCCTCCTATGTCGATCCGCTGCCGCAGGCATTGATTTTGACTGCAATTGTCATCAGTTTCGGTGTTACTTCCTTTTTCCTTGTTATGGCATACAGAGCCTATCAGGAGCTTGGAAGCGATAATATGGATCAGTTAAGGGGAAATGATCATAATGAATAATATCGTGATGCTGCCTCTTATTGTTCCTTTATTGGCAGGCATACTTTTAATTTTTTTCAACAAATATATCACTATACAAAAATGGCTGAGCGTGATTGCTTCCGTTTTGGCAGTAGTCATGTCTGCCATGCTTGTCCAGGAAGTCAGAACAAACGGTATCCTGACAGTTGAAATCGGCAGCTGGGCTCCGCCTTACGGAATTGTTTTTGTTGCGGACATGTTCGCAAGCCTCCTCGTTCTTGCGACAAGCATTATTGGACTCACTTCCATTCTGTTCGCCTTCCGGACAATCGGACCTGAGAGAGAGCGCTTCTATTTTTATTCGGCCGTACAGTTTCTTTTAACCGGAGTTACAGGCGCCTTTTTGACTGGCGACATTTTCAATCTGTTCGTTTTCTTTGAAGTGATGCTTATGAGTTCTTATGTTCTTATTGTGCTCGGAGGAACAAAGCCGCAGCTTAGAGAATCCATTAAATATATTCTGGTTAACATTGTTTCATCTGCTTTGTTTGTCATTACGGTGGCTTACCTTTATGCGGTAACAGGAACGCTTAACATGGCGGACCTCGGGCAGAAAATTGCAGAGAACGGGCAGACAGGACTGCTGACAGTCATTGCGATTCTGTTTTTAGTCGTTTTCGGAATGAAAGGCGCGATCTTCCCTCTCTACTTCTGGATGCCTGGTTCCTACAAGGCACCGCCAGCCGCCGTTACCGCGCTGTTTGGAGCGCTTTTGACGAAGGTCGGGGTTTATGCGATTACAAGAGTTTATACACTCATATTCATTCACGATACAGGCTACACGCACCAAATCCTGGCCTGGCTTTCCGTCCTTACGATTCTGTTTGGGGTCATTGGAGCCATTGCCTATTGGGACGTAGATAAAATTGTCATTTACAATATTATCGTTGCCGTCGGCGTTATCTTGTTTGGTGTAGCCGTCTTCAATTCTCCTGGAATCGAAGGGGCCATCTATTATCTTATTCACGACATGATTATCAAAGGCGCACTCTTTATGCTTGCAGGTGTGATGATTGTCATTACCGGCACGAGCGATCTGAGGCAAATGGGCGGACTGCTGAAACATCACCCTCTCCTTGGATGGCTGTTCTTCATCGGGGCTATTTCCCTGGCAGGCATTCCTCCGCTGAGCGGATTTATCGGAAAGCTGAAAATTGTCCAGGGCGGATTTGAGGCCGGAGAATATGTCTTCGCTTTATTTGTTCTTTTGTCCAGTCTGCTTGTTCTCTACTCCATCATGAAGATTTTTATTCATGGATTCTGGGGCGAAGTAAAGCTTTCCAAGGAAGAAGAGAAAGGGTCCACAAAAGGACTGCTCTATCCAATTGCCATCCTGATCGCTCTGTCCGCTGCATTCGGACTCGGTACAGAAGCTGCTGCACCTTATATCACTCAAGCTGCAGAAACGCTGCTTGATCCGTCAATCTATATTCAAGCCGTGCTGAAGGAGTAGATGATATGGCCTTTCAAATTTTGCTGAATTTTTTCGTTGCGTTTCTCTGGATGTTTTTAAAAGGGCAATATGCAGCACAGGACTTTTTCAACGGCTATTTCTTCGGTCTGCTTATGATTTTTGCGCTGCGGCGCTTTTTTGCCCGCCGTTTCTACTTATGGAACGTCGGTGCCGTTTTAAAGCTGATCTACATTTTCAACCGTGAACTGATTATGTCCAACCTTGCTGTTTTAAAAGTGGTGCTTGCACCGAAAATAAATGCCCGTCCCGGCATTTTTAAGCTTGAAACAGAGCTGAAAAAGGACTGGGAAATTACCATTCTGGCAAATTTAATTACGCTGACTCCCGGAACACTCGTTGTAGAGATTTCAGAGGATAACCGCTTCCTTTATATCCATGCGATGGATCTTGGGGATGCGGAAGAAGCAAGAAACGATATTAAAAATACGTTTGAAAAAGCGATACAGGAGGTGAGCCGCTGATGCTTGATTTGGTGCTCAGAATATCCCTGCTCATCATTGCCGTTTCAACCATCCTGTATTTGTACAGGCTGATTAAAGGGCCGTCTGTGCCTGACAGGGTCATTGCCCTTGATGCAATCGGCATCAACTTGATCGGCATTACGGCCATCATCTCTGTCATGCTGCGTACAAATGCCTTCCTGGAAGTCATTCTGCTGCTCGGCATTTTGACCTTCATAGGCACTGTGGCTTTTGCCAAGTTCCTTGAGAAGGGAGAGATCATCGAAAATGACCGCAATCGTCATCGCTAAGTTCATTACAGGCTATTTTGTGCTTCAGGGTGCTCTTTTAAGCCTGGTAGCGGCATACGGTGTTGTGCGCCTGCCTGATGCCTATACACGCAATCATGCCGCATCAAAAAGCGCCACACTTGGAGTAATCAGCATATTGCTCGGCGTGTTTTTCTACTTCTGGCTGATTGAAGGCCATATGAATGCCCGGATCATTCTCGGGATTATCTTTGTCTTTATGACAGCTCCTGTTGCTGGCCACCTTATTATGCGGGCAGCCTACAATACGAAGGTGCCGCTTTGGGAAAAAAGCGTTCAGGATGATTTAGAAGCAGACAGAAAAAAAGAAGGGGTTAAAGGATGAGACGCTCTCATCCTTTTTCTATAGGACTGCACGATGGATTATGCTGAAGACCTGCGAAAACTCTTTCGGGAGCATGCCGACGCGGAAAAGGCTCACCTAATGTCAGCTTATATGCGCGGCCAGTTTCAATTCTTTGGAATCAGGTCTCCCGAGAGAAAAGAACTCACAAAACAATTTCTTAGAAAACACGGAAATCCAGCCTCTCTTGAAGATGCCATTTTAAAGCTTTGGGCATTTGAAGAGAGAGAACTCCAGTATGCAGCCGTGGATATGCTGGAGCGCAATAAAAAGCAGCTCTGCGGAAAAGATATGGTGTGGCTTAAAACGGCAATCACGACTGAATCATGGTGGGATACTGTGGACCTGATTGCCTCAAACATCATTGGTCCACTTGTAAAGAAAGAGCCTTCCTTACGTGAAAGATACTTAGATGAATGGGCCGAATCGGAAAACATCTGGCTGGTCAGAACCGCAATTCTGCATCAGCTGAAATATAAAGCAAATACAGACGAAGCCTGGCTCTACCGTGTGATTTCACAAAACTCATCTTCGAAAGAATTTTTTATTCAAAAAGCAATCGGATGGGCGCTCAGAGAATATTCAAAAACAGCTCCCGCATCTGTCAAAGCGTTTGCGGAGAACCATCCTCTTGCCCCGCTAAGCAGGCGCGAAGGACTGAAATATGTTCAGTAATATGATCATGATCCAGCAGCGTAGCACCAAAAAAAACAGAGCCCTTCTATAAAAGGCTCTGTTTTTTCATATATTCATCCCGCAGCATGGAGCACACTGCTGCATCACAGAATACGCCTTTTTCATAGGCGGCCTGTCTCAAAACTCCTTCAAAAATGAAGCCGGCTTTTTCAAGGCAGGATTTGGATGCGAGATTGTCAGGATCATAAAATGCTTCAATGCGGTTTACATTCATTTCGTTGTATCCAAAGGCAATGACAGGTTTAAGCACTTCACTCATCACGCCTTTTCTCCAGTAGTCCGGATGCAGCTCAAAACCGATTTCAGCTTTATAATGTTCTTTATCCCAATTGTGATAGCCGCAGCTTCCTATAATTTTATCGGTTGCTGTTTCTGCAATGCCCCATCTGTACCCCTCATTTTTACCGAATCTTTCAGCCCAGCGGCTGATGATTTCCAGCGCCTGATCTAGGTCTGTAAAGCTTTCCAAATCATAATACCTTGTGACTTCGTCCTTTGAAAAATACGAAAATACAGCTTCTGCATCCCGTTCTTCAAGTTTTCTTAATGTAAAACGGTCCGTGAACAAAACCGGAAACTCTGCCGGTGTTTTCATCTCTTCTTCCCCTTTGTCTGCCGCTTATGCTTTCTTTTTTAACACAGCCATCGTGCATCTTGAAATGCAGATCAGGCTTTCTCTTTCATCGACTATTTTGATTTCCCAGACCATCGTTGTTTTCCCTCTGTGAACAGGAACAGCGTGAGCAGTCACTGTGCCGTCCTGCTTGCCTCTGATGTGGTTTGCATTAATCTCAAGTCCCACACACATTTCCGTTTCCTGATCGATCAAGTGATATGCGCCAATGCTCGCAACGGTTTCTGCAAGCGCGACAGAAGCCCCGCCATGCAGGATGCCAAATGGCTGTCTTGTCCGATCATCCACCGGCATTGTCGCCACAACTCCGTCATTTGTAATGCTTTTAATGTCGATTCCAAGCGAGTTAAGCAGTGTATTTTCAACGTTGTATTCCATCCTGATTCCTCCTCTATTTTTTCACCAGAAGCTGATCATCTCCAGGGCGCGGATTGCCTCTTCCATCGCGGTTGTTTGTTATAGCATAGATCTCGCTGCCTGCTACCAGCACATCCCGCATCCTTCCGAAACCATCCATTTCATTTGCTGCTTTGCGGGAATTTATATTCACTCTTTTTACAGCATTTCCGGACAATGCAGCAACGTACAGACGGTCATCCTTATAGGCGATGCCGGATGGTGCCCATGTCTCGCTGCCGGTATGGAAAAACGGTGTTTCCATCCCCTCCTGCTGCTCGTCCCCTTCAATCACAGGCCATCCATAATTCCTGCCTGGCATAATTCGGTTGATCTCATCGTGAGCAGACTGGCCGTGCTCCGTACTGTACATCTCCCCGTTATCGCTCCATGCGAGCCCCTGCGGATTTCTGTGTCCATATGAGTACACATATGATTCCGGGAACGGATTGTCATCAGGCAGTGCGCCGTCAAGTTCGAGTCTCAAAATCTTCCCTGCAAGTGATTCCCTGTCCTGTGCAAGCTCCGGGGTTAAAGCATCTCCAGCTGTCGCGTACAGCTTGTCGTCAGGGCCGATCTTCAGCCGGCCGCCATTGTGAAAACGGGCACCGGGAATATCTTCGAGCAGCACACGCACCTCTTTCCATCCACCGTTCCGCTCCTCAATGACAACAATCCTGTTCTTAATGCTTCCGCCATCCTTATATGTATGGTAAGCATAGGCCTGTCTGCTTTTGTCAAAGTCCGGGGCAAGCTGCAGCCCGAGAAATCCGCCTTCCCCTTCCAGGTGAACTTTTTTGTCAAAGGAAACATTCTGAACGTCTTTTTTGCCGGATGTGCTGTCCCACTTGACAATCTTTCCTTTTCGTTCGCTCAGATAAAAAGTTCCGCTGTGTTCATTAATTGACCATGGAACATCCATCTCTTTCAAGACACTTTCAGCCCCCTGACCCTCTTGCTGAACAACAGCTTCTGATTCTGGACTTTCCTGACCCGACTGACATCCGGCAAGAAAAATCAGTGCACCAACTGCAACCCATTTCCTCAGAACGATCACCTCTGATTTCCATTTACCTCTAGTTTAACTGAAATGAAACAATCATTCACGCGTCACCCTTCTGCTATTTGCGAAGAGCTGCCAAAGCAAAGCAAAAATAAATCGCCATTAAACCAAGAATCGGTAAAACCGCCGTCACATCCATGCTGCCATCCCCCTAATAGAAAGCGCTTACTTACGCTCATAATCTTAATTAAGGTCAATCATAGCGGATGGATGTGATGGAAATATTGAGAAAAAGTATAAAGTTTGTAAACTTGCTAATGATAGGAGAAAACAACCTCGAGTTCAGCAGTTACCTCGATTTGTCTTGCAAAAATGGGTGTCTGCCCGGAAGATTGCGCTCCAAGACTTAATTCTTTGGAAAGAGGTGAAAACCCTCTTGATTCTTCTGTAATTTTTACCGGGGTGCGGTTTAAATTCAGCCGATACGACAGTGAAATGGCTTCTGCCTTTTCTAGTGCCTGCTTTGCCGCAAGATCAAGAGCCTGATTGATCCATTTCTGCTGATCAGAAAGAAAAAACTGCAGCGAGTCAGACCGGTTGGCTCCGTTTGCGAAGGCCGCATCATAAATGCTGCCGATTGTGTCTAAGTTCCGTGTTCTGACAGAGAGTGTGTTAACCGCTTCATAGCCCTTCAGGACCGGCTCAGAGCCTCCAGTGTAGTCGTATTGCGGGAACACGGTATAGGAAATCGTTTCAATTTGTTTTTCATCAATTCCCTCGGCCTGAAGTGTCCTGATAAGCTGATTGACCCGCCGCTTGTTTTCTTCTTGTGCGGCCGTTACATCCTTATCCATTGTGACAACGGCAAGCTGCAGCACGGCTGTATCAGGCGCAGCCTCCACCTTCCCCATCCCTCTTACAGACAGGGTGCTTCCGCCTTTTGCTTTTCGTTCATCCGCCTTTAAGGCATGACGGTATGCAGGATTGTAAGGCTGTCCGTACATTGGATACATACATTCATTCTCCCCTCAGCATGCTAGCGTTCTATTTAACTGTATGCAGAGAAAAAAACGTATAATCACAAAAGCGCAAGCGCCTTGAACAGATCCGATAGGCAGATAAGAATCCGACAAAAAAGTCCGGTTTTGACTTTTATGTCGGATTTGTTCTGACAGAGGATTTAGGCGCTGGAGCTGGACGATGATAACTCACTACTAATTTCACACTTTAAGCATTTAAATATCTATAAACCTGCAAAAAAGTGTGCAGATCTGCTCTGCACACTAATCAATAATGCCTTCGGATTTGGAAATCAGAACGGCTTCTGTTCTTGACCCGACATTTAATTTATTAAAGATGGAAGTAAGGCTATATTCGATCGAGCGCTTGCTCAAGTGCAGCTTATCGGCAATTTCCTGGTTGGTTAAACCGCGTTCAACCTCCTGGAGAATGGCTTTTTCTCTTTCATTCAGCGTCTCAGTCTCTGAATGAGCAGAACTGCTTTTATTTTTTTGCTGAAGAATGAGGGATTTCAAATAGGAATAAGGAACAACAATATCCCCTGAAAGAGCATGCCGGATGGAAGAAAGAATTTTTTCTTTCGTTTCTGTTTTGCTTATTGCTCCATGAATGCCAAGCCTGATGGCTTCTTCAAAATAATCCTCTACATCATAGCCTGTATATAAAATAATTTTGCAATCCTCTGAGTGCTTAATAATCTCAGTGGAAAGCTCCATGCCGTTTATGTCTCCCAGGTTCATATCCATAAGAATCACATCATACTCCTGAAAATTCAGGTGCTGAATCACATCTTTGGAGTAAGGGGGATTCAGGTACGAAACCTTCACTTGTGAATCGGTTTCAAGAATGGCCTTTGTTCCTTCACGCACTGCCGGATGATCGTCCACAACTAAAATATGCAACATTGTATCAACCTCTCTGTCCACTGCCTCTGCTTACTATTCTATAAAAAAGACCTGGCCTGTGCCAAGTCTGAAGATGCAACTTAAATCTCTACGACGAATTTGAACCCATTACCCTTCGACGTCTCAATAGAGTGAGTGCCATTCAGCGCTTTAACCCGTTCAGCAATTCCAGAGAGCCCCATACTCTGATGATTGGAGTACAGCTCGTTCTGGTCAAAGCCAATTCCATCATCCTCATAATGCAGAACGATTTTATCCTTGATGCAGACAAGCATAATCAGCACATGCATGGCATTCGAATGCTTGCCTGCATTGGTAAGAAGCTCCTGGACAATTCGGTACAAGTTCAGCTGGGTGTCAATATCAATCGATTTTGTGAAATTGCCAGCATTAAGCCTGACATCAAACGGTGCCGTTTCATTGTACTGGGCAGCAAGCTTCTGAAGCGCCTTAACGAGGCCCAAATCATAGAGCAGCTGCGGACGGAGCTCCTGGCAGGTTTCACGGGTCGTTTTAATAATATTCGTCATTGAACTGTTCATATCCTGAAGCTGGTCCGTAAAAACAGCCGGGGCAGCCTGGAGCTCAGCCAGAGCCAGCTCACACTGGCGCTTCAGTGAAATCAAATCCTGAAGAACAGAATCATGCAGATCCTTAGCGAGATTAGAGCGCTGTTTTTCCTCGATGGAAAAGAGCACCTTAGTCAGCCAGGCCGGATTGCTGCCTTCGCTTTTAATCTTCTGGAGATGGCTCATCAGTTCTTCAATCTTAAGGAAGTTTTCAAGGGAGATATTCGTATAGAAAGAAAGGGTCTTCAGCCATGAAATCTCATCCCTGTTGAGCTTTGGCGTATTGAGCATGGACAGGCAGACCATCACAAAACTGCGCTCGTCTGTCTCCCCCACATTAATCACAAAACCCCTGTCCACTTCAACAATCTTCCCGATCTCATGAGATGCTTTCCTTATTTCCTTTTCATACAGGAGATAATCAGACCCTTTCATCTGAATATCAACCGAAACAATAGCCCCATCTTTATTTACTTCCACATAGCTTGCCCTGCTGACAAGCAGGACATCTGTAATAACCTCTTTCAGCTCGCTGATGACCTGATCCAGCTTGCTCGCTTTACGGATGCTCTGCGTATATTTAAAGATACTGTCCTGATAGTTGTACTTCTCCGAAAAACGCTTAAACCGGAAGCGGAAATCGAGAATTTCTTTGATGTAGAAGACAACCAGCATTGTTATATATATGAAGATTGAAAGTTTGACGGGGTAGAAGGTAGGGCTATTTTCTTTAATAATCAACATAATGCCTACACATACTATTGTTGGCAATACGGCTAACAAAGCATAATACCTTACTCTTCCTAGTATGAATTCTATATCATATATCTTTGTAGCTAAAAATTGGTAGACTAGCGAAAACGGTATTAGCAAAAGAAACGCAGCTAATATGTTAGGCGGGAAAATGTGTTTGTTTAGAAAAATATAAGGAAGTATATACAATAATACGAATGGTGAGAAAGCTATAATATTAGTGATGATTAGAACTTTAACAATATACCCTTGTGCGGAATATTTTACTTTTTTTAAGCCAACAAACTTAACAACAAAGGTTAAAATAAATAGAATAGCAAAAGAAGCTAAATTGAGATTCTTAACAAATATATAGAAAAAAGCATATGAAAAATCAACAGTTTCTGTGCTTAATTCAGCAATAATATTGAGGGCCACAATAACGAATGATGCATACAAAAACTTTTCTGAGAATAGTTTTTGGCCAAGTTCTTTGAAGTAATAATATAAAAATAAGATATAACTAACTGGTACTAGCAAGAAACAGCTTAAATTTAGATATCTACTGACCACATCTCCTCTTGATGAACCAGTACCACTGAAGTAAGCAAGCGCAATCATTAAAAGAAAGAAGTTTAGAAGAAGAGCAGATTGAAGATTGAGTTTTTTATTGCTTTTGTATATATAATAGCTGCAGAATAAGCAAAGGATGTAAGTAATCGTGGGTATTACAACTAGAAAAAGACTCTGATGACTAATAATTGAATCCTTTACTTTGTAACTCATCTGATTACCGTTTCTTATAATCGAGAGCTCCTCTACCTGTTCAAGCATGCCATATCTGACTGCAGGATAATGTTCATTTGCAGGCAATTTATTTATACCAGTAACGACATCTCCAATTTCAAGACCCACTTTTGAGGCCCAAGTATTAGGCTCAATAACAGTTATTTCCAGTTTATCTGTGTCATTGAATCTAACACTTGCACCCACATATGGATATTTAATGCTGATTGTTAAGAAATAAGTTACTAAAACAAAACTGAAAATGATTGAAACTATATACAACTTGTTAAAATTAATAGAATGCATTTTAATAAACCCTACTTAAAATTTTGTAGAGACTAGTACCAGAATAAGTTAGTCGTTCTAGTTGTATTTAAAAGCCCCTCAACTAATCCTAACACTTCATCTACATTTTTCACACCCAGTAAGCTTGCTTCTCCGTTTACTACTTTTTCAACGATTTCAGGGTTTTCTACTAAAAAATTGACGATTTCCTGCATGAATTAATCTCTCCTTTTATTTTCTGATTGATTTATGATCAAATGAGACTTAAGAAGCTCAATTTGATGCTGCGGCAAGGGCAGTTCGGCAAGTAAAGTTGAAGCTTTTTGAAGAGCAATTTGTTTGATGACATTGAGGTAGTGGACGACGCCAGATTGAAACAATTTCGATTTGAATGCTGCTGCATCCCCGTATTGCTCCTCATATGACTTGCCTTCTGCGATAAAACGGCTCAGTTCTTTTGAATGTTCATTAAACTCCCTGTTTATGTAGAGGAGAGCCAAAGATTTTTTCTGTGATGACAAATCATTTTTATGCAGATGAAATAAGTCACGGTAATCGTTCTCAATTTGGGCAGCCAGTCCTATTTGATAGGAATATTTTTCGACAATTGCCTGCTCTTCTCCAGTTGCGAGCATAGCTCCGCTTACAGATGCGAGAGCTACGAGGGAACCTGACTTTTTTTCGATCATGGAGGTGCATTCTTCTTCGGTTTCAATCCTATTCTCCAAATCGGCGTGCTGTCCTTCCATTGCCTGAAGGGCTAAACGGTGAAATACGCTGATGATCATTCCTTTATAAGGGCTGTGAAGTTCATCAGCCATTTTCAGACTGACCGTATAGAGGGCTGTAGCAGCGTTAAGGGCGACCGAAGAATCAATCTTCATCCATGGTTCTTCAAAATTGTCTAGGTCTTCGAGATCATCCAGAATGTCGAATGAAAGAGCTAAAAGCTCAACTGCACCCGACAGGTGAACAACTTCGTCCTCTTTCCCTCCAAAAGCTGTATAGTGCAGGTTTGTCAATTGGGCAAAAGGGAAGGTCTTTTTCGCTTCTATGAACGAAAGGAGAAGGTGCAGCAATTTTTTGTTCTCAATATGAGATGTTACTGCAGTGTTTAAACGGTGAATCAGAGATTTATAGTCCAAATGTAATCACCCCTTCGAAATTATATTACAATATTCGCGACAAATTGAGTAGCTTAAAAACAATCTTTTTACATAAATATAAAACATTTAACAGTTAATCCCATTAAATGGGTAAAAAAAAAGACCCGGCTGCATTCAGCCAAGTCTTATGACACGTTTATAAAGGAGTATTTATCATACTTATCAATGCTTTTATTGATCATTCTCAGCGACTGCTTCGTTTCTTGAATTTCTTTTTCAAGACGTTTCAATAATTGAGTTATCTCTTCAATGTTGTGCTTTTTCATCGTTTCCACACTCCTCTGTAAAAGATCAAATTCTGCATGGTGAACGAAACACGTGTTTTGATCTTTCCTTACTTTAAATTTTAAAGGATATGAAAAGGATTTTCACCGAAAATAATGCGAAAGAATCAGTGCGTGATACCGCAACTTGCGCTGGTAGTCTTTTTTGTTCACTGTCCAATCTCATTTATAAAAAAAAGGCAGAAAAAAGCCCCATGTGAATGGGGTGATTTATTTTACAGTATTAATTGACTGCAGATAATAGGACTCTGCTTCCTGAAGGGCCATTTTTGTCAGTTCTTCTCTCTTTTCGATCGGTCCGCTAAATTCCAAGGTGTAATCAAGAATTCCCTGTTCTGAGAGCAAACACTCCATTTTAACCTTACTGTCACCGATAACCACCGAAAACACCGCAACCGTTTTATCATCCAGCACATATACGGATGGCTGCACACGCATGAGAGAGTTGAACCTCCTTTAAAAATAGAATGAACATTACCTTATTTCGACATCAAATTGGTCATTCCTTTATTTTCCTGGAAGCAGCTCTTATTTTTCTGCAAAAAAGTCGCTCAGTCCAAACAGCCAATCATTTTTCTGACTGCATCTGCTAATTTCTCCTGAGGCATCCCCGGTACATGACCAAGTTCCAGGGCAAGCTCTTCTGATGCAGGAATATGGATAAATCCTGCCGGAACCTTTTGATCAGCCGATTCAAAGTGATGGCACACGCGGTACATAAGGTAGTTGCATAGATATGTTCCTGCTGTATTGGAGATTCCTGCAGGTATGCCGTCTTTTTCAAGTGCATTCACAAATTTTCTGATTGGGAGTGTGCTGAAGAACGCAGCAGGGCCCTCATTCTCTATCAATTCGTCCTGCTTTACAATTCCGTCGTTGTCTTTATCTCCATCCGCACAGTTGATGGCCACTCTTTCAGGCGTAATTTTATCTCTTTCGGCAGCAAAACCGAGCAGCATGACGGCATCCGGCTTTTCCTTTTCAATCTGCAGGAGGCATTGTTCCCACGTGTTTGAAAATGCTACAGGCAATACAGCACCTGCAACTTTCCAGCTGCCTATGATCTCGCCGTCAAGCCGCTTTGCAATTTCGGCTGTCGGATTAAGCGAGTAATCCAAGAATGGTTCAAATCCTGTCAGCAATAGTTTTTTCAACTGGATCATCTCCTCACGGGCTTATTATATCAGAAGATTCTGTCACATTATTCGTTCATAGAAAACCCCCCGCCTGTCAGGCAGAGGGTTTCGGGTTAGGTCACGCTACTTCATGTCCCATTGACACCTGAAGAATGTCAAACCATTGCTCGCGCGTCAATTTGAGATCAAGAGCGCGGATCGCGGATTGAATTCTGTTCATTTTACCTGAGCCTACAATCGGCATAATCCCTGCAGGATGGCTGATCAGCCACGCATAAAGGACTTCATCGATTCCGTCTGCGCCAATTTCTCCGGCAATTCGTTCAAGGGTGCTGCGGAGGTTTTCAGCTCTTTCATTTTCTGCAGAAAAAATGCTGCCGCCTGCAAGAGGCGACCACGCCATTGGCGCCATTCTCTCTTCCTGGCAAAGATCGAGAGTGCCGTCTTCGAAGTTCTCAAGCTGATAAGCAGAAAGCTCGATTTGATTTGTCACAAGCGGAAAATCGAGATGGGACTGAAGCATTTTAAGCTGAGAGCGCTTAAAATTAGACACGCCAAAATGACGGACTTTGCCTTCTTCTTTCAATTGTTTAAACGCTTCTGCCACTTCAGCAGGGTTCATATATGGATCAGGGCGGTGGATCAGAAGAACATCTATGTAGTCTGTCCGGAAGTTTTCCAGGGATTTATCCACTGATGCCAGGATATGGTCTTTACTTGTGTCGTATGATTTAATCCCATGATCCGGGCGGTTGTCAGAGACAAGTTTAATTCCGCACTTCGTGACAATCTCCATTTTTTCCCGCAGCTCCGGTTTAAGAGCAAGCGCGTCGCCAAAGAGTTTTTCACATGTGTAGTTTCCGTAAATATCAGCATGGTCGAATGTTGTAATTCCCGCTTCAAGGCAATCTTCGATCAGCTGAAGCACTTCCTCATTTGACATGTTCCAGTCAGAGAGTCTCCAAAGTCCATGAACAATTCTTGAAAATGATAAGTTTTCTGTCAGTTGTATACGCTGCATCATCATTCTCCTTTCTATCGTATTGTATCTCTCATTTACATAAATTCAAAGCGATTGGCTTTCAGCCGCTTTTCGCCGTTTCTTTGTCTGCATCAAGCAGATGGGCTGACCAGGCAATTGCCTCTCTGTAGCATTCATCAATTTCATCAAGGGACAGCGGCAAATCCTCCCATTTAAATGTTTCAATTTTAACAGCCGCGTCCAAAACAATCCGGATTTCATTCTGTTTTCCCCGAATGGCATCCCGTATGTCGTCTGATAAAGGAAGTTCATCAAGCACTTTATCAAGACTGCGGTGCAAGAGCGCGTCTACAAGTGAAAACATGCCCGTGAGCATATAAAGAGATGGTTCTGTTTTGCCCATTTTAACAGAAAGCTTTTCGCATAATTTTGCTCTCTGCAGAGAAAGACGGATCACTTCTTCCTGAATGGGATCTTGATTTCCTTTCAGGTTTTTGATGGATAAAATGTAAATCCATTTCTTTATTTCATTTAATCCGAGAAGAACGATCGCCTGCTTTATGGACTTTATTTTATTTCTTGGCCTGAATGCAGGAGAGTTAATGAGTTTGAGCAGCTTGTATGACAAAGACAGATCCTGCTCAATTTGTTCAGTGATGGTGTCGATGTCAGGCTCTGTTTTTGACAGCTCATGAAGAATCTGCAAATAGGCCTGTATATAAATCGGAATATCATAGCTTGACAAAACAACAGGCTTGCTGAAGAAGTACCCTTGAAAATAGTCATATCCGTCGCGTACGGCCTGCTCATATTCATCATGTGTTTCCACTTTTTCAGCCAGAAAGGAAACGCCGAATGGCTTGTATCTCTCTATAATTTCTTTCCTGGCTGCAGGACTTGTCTGCAGCAGGTCAACTTTAATGATGTCGATATACGCAAGCAGCCTGTTCAGCAGAAGGTTATTCTGCACAACATTAAAATCATCCAGGGCAATTGTATACCCCTGCTTTTTCAAGTCTCTGCAGATGCTGACAAGTTCTTCTGTCACAGGAACATCTTCCAGGATCTCCACTACAATCGAACTAGGATTGAAGTAGCTTGGGAGCTTCATTTTTAGCAGGCTCTCTGTAAAGTTAATAAAACATTTTTTCCCCTGTGACAGTTCTTCAAGACCGATATTTATAAAGCTGTTTACAATCACATCTGTTGTTGCCTCGTCCCCGTCTATATTAGGGAATGTGTTACTTTTATCTCCATTGCGGTAAAGTAATTCGTAGGCAACATTTTGACCCTTTTTGTCAAAAATCGGCTGCCTGGCTACGAATACCTTCATATGTTCAACCCCTTTGCCCTTTTACCAATCAGTACAATTGACCTATATCGATTGTACACAAAAGCTGCAGTCAGGGCTGTCGAATTATGTAGATAGTTTTTTAAAGTGCCAAGTATTTTTCTGTGACGTAAAACAGCGTTTTCTCATCGCGCCTGCCGCATGCAATCGCAGCCACTTTTTTCAGTGCATCCTTAATGACTGAGCGGTCGTTAACAGCTTCCGATTCATCAAGGATTTCATGATAACATCTTAAAGCATCCGTCAGTTCCCCGCGTGATTGATGCATATCGCCAAGCAGATGAAGAAATTTAAATTTATAATCGGTAAAAGGCTCTGAATACGCTTCGTTGAATGATTTGTACAGGCTGAGAACGTGCTCCTCTTTTCCGGACTCCTGATAAGTAACAGCAAGTTCAAATAAGGTATTTAGGATCCCTTTGCTGTCTTCCAGCTGATTGTACAGGTCATGAGCTGATTTTAGATACGAGACAGCACTTTCTGCATCTGATGTATATCTGCTTAAAATACCCAGGTTTGTATATGTTCCTGCCAGGTTCAGCTGATCGTCTGTTCCCTCAAAAAACAGAAGTGCCTTTGAATAGGCGCCTTTTGCATCTTCATACTGGCTCATCCTTCTGTAGCATAAGCCAAGAACCATGTAGACGATGCCTGTCTGAAAATAGATGGCTGTTTTGCTGCTGACTGAAAGAGCCTGCTTAATAAAACGGATGGCGGAGTAGTACTCCCCCTTTTTAGCATGGGCAAGGCCAAGGTTGTTCAGCAGGGATATTTTTTCTACTCCCGATGCCTTGAAGGCAATGGAATCATCATACGCTTCATTTAAATATGTAAATGCTTTGGAAAAGCGGTCTTCATTAATCAGCAGAGAGGAGAGTTCATTGCTCGTTCTCAGCCGTTCTTCGCAATATGGCAGATTACAATACAGTTCATAGCTTTTTTCAAAAGCCGTGACTGCTCCATCCGTGTCCTGTCTGACACTTTGCAGGATACGCCCCTGACAAAAATAATAAAGAGCAAGATCCCGCTGATTAAGAGCGGACAGATTCTTTTCGATATCATTCAGATGCTCCTCAGCATCCGCAAAATCATCGTTTATAACAGCAAACTCCAAATTTGACAGCGCTTTTTTAATATCAAATGAAAGAAGTGCTTTATTTTCCTCTTCAAAGAAATCATGAATATCACACTGAAGCCGTTCACTGAACTTTAACAGCAGTTTATACGATGGCTGCACCATGCCTTTTTCAAGCTGGCTGATATAGCTTCTGTTCACAATGCCTGCTGCAAGCTCACTTTGGGTCAGTTTTTGTTTCTTTCTCAAATGCCTGAGTTTTAAGCCAACGGTATTCATTCTTACCCTCCTGAAAAAAGTCGATTATGTCTTGACAAGAAATTGAATAGTTGTATATATTTGAATTGTCAGTTAATTATAACAAAATGTTAGTTTTATTAAAATGTTTAATAAATAAATCATTGGAGGTCATAACATGAAAAAAGGGAACAAATATTTATTGTATCTTGCACTTGGTGCAGCCATCCTTACAGCAGGCTTTTCTGCATTAGATGATAAAGTCCATACGGCTGACGAAGAATGGCCGAGAATCATCAAGTCTGAAAAATACAGCTGAGCTGATTGTTTTATATTCATCTATTAAACCATATTTTTCAGAACGTGAACCAATCAATTTTGGAAAATCCTTTAAAAAAGAAAGCTTTACAGTAACTGCAAAACCGCTTAAACAGGCCTTCAAGCTACCTGTTTAAGCGGTTTTTCCTGTATAAAAAGAGCTTCCGGATCTAAAATCCGGAAGCTCTTATCATCATATTATTGAACTCTTGCAAATCCGAAGCCTGATGCATGGTCGTCACCAGTTGCCGCTCCGTATCCGCCTTTGATGTCATACAGTTTTGCACGTCGCTGAAGTTCCGCACGGACTTGTGCATTGCTTTGGCCTTTATTTGAAGACCAGATTTTCGCAGCAAGACCTGAAACGTGAGGAGTAGCCATAGAAGTTCCGCTGATTGTGTTGTAGCCGCTGTTAATCCAAGTAGATTCGATAGCAGCACCAGGAGCAGAGATCTCAACATCTCTTTCCTGAATCACAAAGTCTCCGTCAGTCGCTGAATTTCCACGGGATGAGAAGTTTGCAACACGGTATGTCCCGTTTTGCTGTACATTTTCAAGAGCTGCGACCGCCACTGCGTTTGTCAAAGCACCCGGGTAGCCGATTGTGTTATTTGCATAACCTGAGTTTCCTGCAGCAGCAATCACTAAAGCGCCTTTGCTGTATGCGTAATCAACTGCACTTG
The DNA here is from genome assembly GCF_000708755.2 of Metabacillus indicus LMG 22858. Taxonomy (GTDB): domain Bacteria; phylum Bacillota; class Bacilli; order Bacillales; family Bacillaceae; genus Bacillus_P; species Bacillus_P indicus. Next base: position 107,265 of record NZ_JGVU02000006.1, read on the forward strand.
TGATAAGGCTGTCTTTTCCGCTTGAACCAAGTGACATTGAAATAACAACTTTTGATCCAGTTCTTGTTCCTTCATCAGCAGCATGTCTGATCGCCGCTGCAATATCATCAGAGTAGCCTGATCCGCTGTCAGTCAGCACTTTGTATGCCCAAAGCTCAGCCTGAGGTGCTACACCGTAAATGCCTTGTCCGTCTGAACCGCCGTTAGCAAGAGCTGAACCTGCCACGTGAGTTCCATGTCCATTGCGGTCTGTACAAGAGTTGTTCGTATACGTTGTGCCTACAGTGAAATCTTTGCACTGCTCGGCGTTTTGAGACAGGTCAATATGGCTTGTCTGTACTCCAGTGTCCAAAACAGCAATTTTAATGCCGTCACCGCCTGAAGTCTGAGTCAGCGAGCTGTTGTTGTAAATGGCCTTAATTCCCCACGGAGTCCGTGTGCTTGGCACTGCCATCGTTTTAATTGGCTTGCCTGCAGCCACTTTAAATGTTGCCACCTTTTCAACCTTCAGCCTGCTGTTTTTCTGAAGTTTCTCAAGCTGCTCCTGAGTCACCGTCGCAGTATAGCCGGCAGCACCGAAATCTCTGCGGACTTTATGATTCTTCTTTACCTTTTGTGCATCGGTTCCCTTAATGACAACACGGAATTGCTCCTGCTGCGCCTCCTGCTTAACTGGAGCCTCGGCAAAAGCGGCAGCTCCAAAAGATGAAAGACTTAAAGACAGACTAAGTGCAGCGGCTCCAAGCGTTTTTGAAAACTTCATCATATTTCCCCTCTCAAAATGTTAGTTTTTTATAACTTTGTACTTCGAAGTAAATTAAATATATAATACGTTAACAATTTTCACAATAATCTTAATTTACTAATAAGTACAAGTTTTAATATGTGAGAATAGTCTGTCTTTTGTGTTGGAAGGAGTATTCTTTTCCTGATTTTCATAATACTGGAATTTTTTATCTGGAGGTTTAACTAATCTTTAGTTGTAAAAGGAGATTAAAGAGTTTAATCGACAAAATAAGACATTTTTTGTTGAATTTTTTTCTGTTCCAAAGATATAGTAGGGGTATGACGTATCATCAAGGAGTAATTTATGAGGAATGATCAATCTTTTGCAAAAGGATGTTTTTACGGGATTATTCTTTCCATTCCTATATGGCTGTTTGTTTTTTATGTTTTTTATAAAGTATTTTAAAAACCACTGGGGATCCCAGTGGTTTTCATTCTTTATGACAAAGATTTCTTATAAATAGAGTCTTCAACAAAAATGGATTCTTTGTCGATGGCATGTTCTGCAGCGACAATCAGGCCTATTTTTGTATCCTTCTGATCACTTACAATGGTAAATGGCTGTTCTGCTTCATTTGCAAGCTTAATATATTTTGATAGGTCTGAATAGGCAATGGTTCCGTTTAAAAGCAGCTGATATCCTTTTCCGAGCCTGATGGCGGCTGCGGCTTCGCTGTATACTTTTTTCTGTCTAACCTGCCCATTTGTAAGAGCTATTTCAATTCTTTCTCTCAAAGTGCCTAGAAATTTGTTTCTTTCTTCCGGTTTCGTCTCAGGGGCACCGTAGATCCCCTGCTGTAAGTAAAGGTCAATCTGCTCGTCTGACATGATGAACGACTCCTTTTATGCTGGGTTATACATTTTACTTTAGCAGAGATGCGTGTAAACGTGAAATGATGCGATCCGCTTACAATGAATAGGCCAGAAGAATTTTCATCCATCCGAAGAAAGACAGCCACAGCGGTACACTCAAAACGCCAGCCCAGATCATCCCTTTAAAAAAATCTGCTTCTTGCATGAGTAGTTCCCCCTTTAATTCAATCTGGTATTCATCTTTTCCTTACTCTTGCCTTTTTAAAACGCCCGCATAAAAGTAAACGCTTTCATAATTAATATTCTTCTTTTTTTCTTCGTTTCCTCTGGGTCAAATTCTTCATTTCATCACACACCCTGCCTGCAGCCTCTTTCCATTTTTCCAAAACACCCGCAGCATGAGGCCGGCATATAGTATCTGTATCAGTGATTCATTTATTTGGGTATATTTTACAATCACACACGCTACTTCAAACCGCTGGGAGGAATAGGATGTCTGCGATATCAGGGAAAGATTATTTGCAGCGTATGGCGGCATTAAAACCAAATGTATGGCTAAAAGGACAGCCGATTGAGAAGCCTCTATTTATGCACCCTGTATATAAAGGTGCCATGCAGACAAAGGCTTCTCTATATGATTTGCAGGTGCAGAAGGAAAACCTCGGCTTTATGACATTTCCTTCTCCATTTACTGGGGAGCCGGCAGGGATGTCCTACCTGGAGCCGAAAACCGCTGAAGACTTAAAAAGAAGACGGCGGATGATTGAGACTTGGGCAAAAGCTACATGCGGCATGATGGGAAGAAGTCCCGACTATATGAATACCGCCTTAATGTCGCTTTCCGCTGCTGCTTCCATTGCCGGGTCCCAGGATGAGGAGTTTGCCAAGAATTTAAGGAACATGTACCGCATGGCGCTTGAACAGGACTTATCTTTTACCCACAGCTTTATCAATCCGCAAGTAAACCGCTCTTTGTATTATACAGAAGAAACACGACAGCCGATTGCAGCTAAAATCGTCAAAAAAACGGCTGACGGCCTTGTTATAAAAGGGGCAAGACTGCTTGCAACTGAAGGCGGAATGACAGATGAAGTGCTGATATTCCCTTCAGGCGGAAACAATTTAAGCGATGATTATGCGTTTGCTTTCAGTATTCCTGCCAATACACCCGGACTGAAGTTTATTTGCCGAGAGCCATTTCACTCAGGAGAATCCGCCTTTAATTACCCTCTTTCATCCCGGTTTGATGAAATGGATACCCTGCTTGTGTTTGAGGACGTTCTAGTACCGTGGGAACGGGTCTTTTTCTATCATAGACAGGACATTGCTTTTAAACTTTTCACTCAGAGCGGTTTTGCACCGCACGCTCTTCATCAAGTCGTCACAAGACAGATCGTCAAGCTGCAGTTTCTTATTGGTCTTGCCCAGGTGATGATCAATTCTCTTGAAGTAACTGCCTATGAACATATTCAGCTGAAAATGTCTGAAATGATTCTTGGGCTTGAAAGCATGGAAGCACTCCTTCTCCGTTCTGAATCTGAAGCAAAAGTGGATGCTTTCGGAACGATGACGCCAAGTTCGCATGCACTCTACGCTGCCGTTACTCTTTTCTCAAAGCTCTATCCGCACTATATCAGCCTTCTTCAGCAGATTGGCGCCGGCGGACTGATGGTGCTGCCTTCAGAAGAAGATTTTGCATCTCCTATCGGAAAGGATATTGAGCAGTACCTTCAAGGGGCAGCAGTTGATGCAAAAACGAAAACAAAGCTGTTCCGCCTCGCATGGGAGCTGACGATGAGTTCATTCGGAACGAGGCAAACCCATTATGAACGGTATTTCTTCGGAGATCCTATAAGGCTTGCTAAAAATATCTACAGCAGCTATTCGAGAGAACAGTATATGGACAGAGTAAAAGACTTTTTGGAAAAAGCGGAAGAACGCCCTCAGGACTAAGGACGTTCTTTCTTTTTTATGCCGACTCTTCCCGAGAAGAAGACAGCTCCTTTTCCCATATCGGACAGCCTGTCTGGCGTCAGTACATTCACAAGCTGTTTTTTTGCCGGGTCCTCTGCCCACAGCCCTTGTGTGACTAAAACGCCCGGCAGGACATTCTCTCCGGCAGCAACCGTCAGCTCGCACTCTCCCCTCCCGTTCCAGATAATGGCCGTATCTCCATCAGAAAGCCCCGCCTCTTCTGCATCCTTTTTATTTATATGGACAAGTGGCGTTTTCTCAAGCGAAACGTGTTTTTGATTATTGGAGAATGTGGAATTCAGAAAGTTATGATTGGGTCCCGGCACAAAAAGAAAGGGAAGCTCACTCTCTTTTACAAGCGGAGTATACACAGGAAGCGGCTGGTAGCCGGCTTTTTCCATTGCGCCTGAATAGAGCTCGATTTTCCCGCTTGGCGTATTCAGCTTCCCTGGAAATAAAGGTTTTACGCTGGCCTTTATCCATTTCTTCTCAGCCAGTTCATCAAATGTCACGTTGTCCAAATAGGGATTATGAGTATTATTCAGCGCCTGATTGATCATCTCTGCATCTGTATCTTTAAACGCCTGTTCAGTGAATCCCATCTTTTCAGCCAGAAGACGGAACACTTCGGCATTTGACTTTGACTCTCCGAATTTCTCAATAACCGGTTCCTGCAAATGAATATAGTGATGCCAGTAGGAGGTATAGAAATCCGTATTTTCAAAAGCGGATGAAGCCGGCAGCACAATGTCTGCATAAGCAGCGGTCTCTGTGAGAAAAAGATCGTGGACGACAAGAAACAAGTCTTCCCGCATCAGTCCTTTTTTTACTTTTCCCGATTCCGGCGCCACAACGGCAGGATTGCTTCCGTAGACAAACATCGATTGGATGGGCGGGTCTGCGCTGAGAAGCTCTTCGCCTATAAGGTTCATATTAATGGTTCTTGTCTGTTTTTTTCTAAGAAGATCCGGTCTTTGCAGGGCATTTGTGTTAAATGCCAGAAAGCCGGAATTGCCCTTAATGGCGCCCCCGCCCTTATGCATCCACTGGCCGGTCAGCGCCGGCAGACAGGCGATGGTCCGAATACACATCCCTCCATTATCGTGATGCTGGAGGCCGTTTCCGATGCGGATACAGGACGGGGAGGTTTCCCCGTACATTTTTGCAAGCTTAACGATATCCTCGGCAGGAACGCCTGTCAGTTCAGATACCGTGTGCGGATCGTATTGCTTCACATGCTCCCGAAGCTCCTTGAAGCCCGAAGTATACTCTTTCAAAAAGCCTTCATCTGTCAGTTCCTCTTTAAAGAGAATATGCATTATCCCCAGTGCCAGCGCGCTGTCTGTTCCCGGCAAAATGGGAATAAACCAGTCTGCCATTCTTCCTGTCTGGTTTTTATGCACATCGATGACAACGATTTTTGCGCCCTGTTTCCTTGCTTTCTGAGCAATAGTCATCTGGTGCATGTTCGTACTCACCGCATTGATACCCCAGAAAATAAACAGCTTCGTATGAATCGTGTCTTCCGGGTCAATGCCGAAGCTTCCTCCCATGGTGTATTTATACCCTTCAGAACCCGCCGCCTGGCAGATCGTGCGGTCAAGCCTGCTCGCCCCCAGCAGGTTAAAAAAGCGCCGGTCCATCCCCTCAGCGCTTAAATTCCCCATATTGCCGTAGAAGCTGTATGGGAGGATGCTCTCAGGACCATCCTTTTCGATCAGACTTTTCCATTTAGATGAAATGGTGTTCAATGCTTCTTCCCATGAAATGCGCTCAAATTGGTTTTCGCCTTTTTTTCCTGTTCGTTTAAGGGGATACTCCAGACGTTTCACATCATAAATTCGTTCAGCCATGTGCCGTACTTTATTGCAGATGCTGCCCTTGGTGACAGGGTGATTTGGATCACCGTCTATTTTCGTAATTTTACCGTTCTTTTTGTGCACCAGGAGACCGCACTGATCAGGGCAGTCAAGGGAACACACACTTGGAAAAACGCCATCCTTTTTTTCGACATAGGGATGCATGCGTACACCTCTTTTTGGAAAATGATTGCATTAAGAATAAAATAGATTTGGATATACATCAAGAAAAAAGAAGGCCGGGATTTTCCTCCGCGGCCTTCCTGATGTTTATTTTGAAGCAGTAGATTCTCTCATTTTCATCGTTGCCGGTACAAGCATTTTTAAAGGGGTATCCCTGTGATTTGTCATCTTATCCGTGAGAAGTGACAAGGCAGCTTTCGCCATTTCCTCAGCAGAAACATGAAGCGTTGTCAGGGACGGGGCAAAATAATGGGCTTCCGGCACATCATAAAAGCTGACAATCGACACCTCATCCGGTATCCTTTTTCCCTCTTCTCTCAGAGCCGTGATGGCGGCAAGCGACATGACGCTGCTCTGAACAATATACGCATCTGCCAGACTGCCGCTCTGAGATGCCTCTTTCATTATCCGGTAACCTTCTGTTCCGTGCGGATCTGTCAAATACAAATGCTCCTCAGAGAGCAGGCCTGCTTTCATAAGCTCATCCTTTAAGGTCTCTCCCCAGTTCGGCGCACCGATGTAGCCGATTTTTTCATGCCCCATCTCCCTCAGATGAGAAATAACCAGTTCAGTCATTTGATGCAGGTCAATGCTGACAACATCACCTTCAGCCCCTCCGTCCCAGTCAGTTAAAACAACTGACTGGCGGGACACTTTCTCAATAGCCTCACTGTAGCCATCTTGTACCCTGCCAATCACAAGAACTCCGTCTACATCTGCCATTCTCTTACTGTCAGATATATTTTCTCTGCGGATTATCTCACGAATATGTATGCCCTGCTTTAGACAATAAACTTCCGCATACTTTCGCAGCGCTGCAAAGAAAGGATTTTCAAGTTCATCAGATGAATCATCTAAAACAGCCAGGGCAATGGAGTACTCTTTTTCAGCAGGTTTTGAGGAAAGCTTGGGAACTCTATACTGAAGAGATTCAGCAGCCTGCATGATTCTCGTTCTGCTGATCTCAGATACGTTTGATTCATACTCATGCAGCACGTCTTCTGCTTCCTGCCGGGAAACGCCGGCAAGCTTTGCAATTTCATTTAACCGATTCATGTAAGCACCTCTTCCACTGTTCATACGGATTAATACCCAATTCCACCAAATATGAAAACCCTCTTTCTGCATGAAAGAGGGTGCTTACTTATCCGTTAAATGCTTTTGTCTGATCGATTAAATCAAAATCAAAAAGATTTGTTGCATTTTTATCACTCGTAATCACATTGAAGTCTCCTGTATTCAAACCGCCCGCTCCGAAAAAGACTTTGTCCGTGTGCTTTGGCGATAAAGCAAAAACATCTCCCACGCTGACAGCCCCGCTGCTTCTTACCCCGTGAATTAAAATCGGCCCCACAAATGCCGGCATGACATCTCCACCTTTACTGTATATAACTCTTATCTGCCTATGCCAATGTATGCAGGGATAATTTGTATTGACACCCGGGGGCTAAATTGAGCGATTCCGCTTTTCGTTATTCAGGAGGTCTCGTTTCATCCTCTTTAGGCACGGTGCTCGCCGTCTCCCGTTTGTACCGGTTTCTAAGCTTGATCAGCCTGATGACATTTAAGAGAACGGCTTTCAAAACAGCATAGGTCGGAACCGCAAGAATCATTCCCAGTATGCCGCCAAAGCTTCCTGCGCCAATCAGCAGAAGAATGATCGTAAGCGGATGTGTATTCAGTCTCTTTCCAATGATCAGCGGAGAAAGAACGTTGCCGTCGATTTGCTGAACCACTGTCACAACGACAGCAGCAAGCAGCGCTTTTGTCGAAGAATCAAGCAGCGCAATGATCACTGCAGGGGCAGCGCCAATAAACGGCCCGAGATATGGAATAATGTTGGCAATCGCTACAACGATTCCAAGAATGAGCGCATAGTCAAGTCCAATCAGCGTATAGCCGATAAAACATCCCGTTCCGACAAACAGAGAAACAAGCACCTGTCCTTGTATGTATGCAGCAAGCGTGTCATAGAGATCTTCAAAAATCTTCATTCCTTCGCGTCTGTATGCAGCCGGAAGGACTTTAACAGCAGTCACCGGAAACTTATGTCCGTCCTTCAGCATATAAAACAAAATAAACGGGACGGTAATCACAGTAAGTGTGATATTTGTGACAACCCCAAGCACCTTCGAAACGGATGAAGTAATACTCTCAGGGAGCGATGTTGTTAAATTGCCGAGCGATTTCTCTACTTTAGAAATGGTCTCTTCAATAGAGACATACTCCTGAGTCATGATCCACGTGAACCACCTGGATTCAGAAAGATTCATGATAAACTGCCGGAATTCAATCATATACCGGGGGAAATTTTTAAATAAATCCGTGATCTGCTGAGAGACAACCGGTCCTGCAGTCGACATGACCAGCATGATGAGCCCGATAAACATGAGGTACAGGATCAGAATCGCAAGGCCCCGGGGCACTTTGTTTTTCTCAAGCAGCCTGACAACCGGACTGAAAATAAAAAAGAGAAAGCCCGCAATCAAAATGGGGAAAAACAGCGTAGATGCAAAAATAATCAGCGGCTGAAACAAAAAGGAAACCTTTGTACTTACATAAATGATCAGCAGCAGCAATAATATTTCGATGGTCCAGAAATGAACCTTTGACCTGTTCAGTTTGCATCCTCCTTTTACTCATAAAAAGACCCTATTTGATTCAAACGTACTACGTGATGTACTGGGTGTCAAATTAAGATTTATGAAGATTATGCGTCAGAATTAGTTTAATTAAATAGGCTGTGTTTGTTTAGGAGCTGGAAGATTGGAAAGATTGACAGCAGCTGGGGAATGACGCCATAAATGAGCGTTCATCACAGTCAAAAATGTCGCCACTACCGCGAATGACGCCACAAATGAGCGTTCATCACAGGTAAAAGTGGCGCCACTACCATGAATGACGCCACAAATGAGGATTCATCAATGGCAAAAGTGGCGGCACTCTCACGAATGTCGCCACTTTTGAGTGTTCATCACATCCAAAAGGTATAACAATGCCACCCAAAAGCCCTTTAAACAGGAAAAATCCGAACTAATTGAATCTTAGTTCGGATTTTCAATGGCTGTATTAGCTCTCTTTTGCGATTAGTTCTTCTTCTTCTGCTTCTTCAAGCTTAAAAATTTCAATAACACGGATCAAGTGGCCATCCATTTCTTTTGTGAAGAATTCATAGCCATCAAGGATGATGCTTTCACCCTGTTTAATATCGATATTCTCAGTGAGCATCCACCCGCCGATTGTATCAACATCTGCATCATCAATTTCAAGGCCTAGAAGATTATTAACTTCATAAATGAGAACTTTGCCGTCAAGAAGGTAATGTCCCTCGCCTTTTTTCTGCACTTCAGGCACTTCATCCTGGTCAAATTCATCACGAATTTCACCAACGATTTCTTCAATGATGTCCTCAACTGTTACAAGGCCTGCCGTTCCGCCGTATTCATCGACAAGGATTGCCATATGAACACGTTCTTTCTGCATCTTTATAAGCAAATCATGAATCGGAATCGACTCAATGACCTGAATGACAGGACGGATATATTTCTCAATTGTGCTTTTCTTCCGTTCCTCTTCAGAAAGTGAAAAAATATCGGTAAAGATCTCCTTAAGGTTAATCATGCCAAGGACGTGATCTTTGTCTCCGTTAACGACCGGATAACGAGTGTACTTTTCCATACTCATCGTCTCCAGGTTTTCTTGGAACGATTTTTCTACTGAAGCAGCTACAATTTCTGTACGTGGCACCATAATTTCTTTTGCGACACGATCGTCAAATTCGAAAATTTTATTCATATACTTCAGTTCAGATTGATTAATTTCCCCGCTCTCATAACTTTCGGAAAGAATAATGCGCAGTTCTTCCTCAGTATGGGCAAGCTCATGCTCAGAAGCAGGCTTTAATCCAAAGAGTCCCGTAATGACACGCGCTGATCCGTTCAATACCCAGATAAACGGGAACATAATACGGTAAAACCAGATTAAAGGAGTTGCAAACAGCAATGTAACAGCTTCAGCTTTCTGAATAGCTACTGTTTTAGGAGCAAGTTCTCCGATTACAACGTGAAGAAACGTAACAGAAGCAAAAGCAATACCAAATGTCAGAACGTGCGAGAGTGACTCGTTAATGCTGAAATTATCAAAAACAGGTCTCAAAAGACGTTCTACCGTAGGTTCACCAAGCCACCCAAGTCCTAAAGCAGTAACCGTAATACCAAGCTGACAGGCTGAAAGGTACTCATCGAGATGTGTCGTTACCTTTTTGGCAGCAACTGCCCCTTTTTTGCCTTCTGCAATCAATTGATCCAATCGTGAACTGCGAATTTTAACAATCGCAAATTCTGATGCAACGAAAAAAGCTGTTAAAGCAATTAAAATCGCCACGAATATCAAGTTAACTATGTCCAAAACACCCTTATCCCCCCGGTGGAGAATAAGGAGTCACCTCCTAAAATAGTAAGTTCATGCATGTTCAGCCGAATTCTATAAATGTTAATGAAGCAAAACCATTAAAGACTGTATGAGTGCCATTCTCTGCGGAGATATACGGCTCGCGATCATCTCCTGGTTTTCACCGTTTAATTTATCAAATATCGGCTTTAATTCTTTTATTTCATGGTCCAGCTGCTTCATGTGAGAAGCAAGAATTTCAGCTTGTTTCAAAAGCTTATCTTCTTCATTTGTCTGGCTTCGTTTCAGCTCCAGTCTATCTTTAATATCCTGAAGGCACATATTGAAGAGCTTGCATTCTTCAATGAAGTGAATATCATCCAGCGCCTGTTCCGAATAGAGGCGATAATTAGACCCAGACGTACGGTCCGCATGGAGCAGTCCAATTTGAGTGTAGTAATCTATCGTTCTCTTAGAAACATTTGCAAGCTTTGCTACCTCGCCTATTCGATACAATGCCCCATCTTATCACCCCAATCTAAATAGTTACATCTATTATACTTTTAATCTAAGTGTACAGTCAAACGTTCTGGTTTACCCGAAAAGCGGAATCGCCCGTTTAGCTCCGGGAGTCAGATAAGGAAACGCCGGTAAAGGCGCTTTTTGCCTTTGCCGGCGGTTCCGTTCTGACAGAGGAGTTGGGCGATGGAGCTGGACACCGCGAAAAGCGGAATCACCCGTTTAGCCCTGACAGGCAGAAAAGAAATCACAAAATCCAGATAAATCCGAATCACCCGCAATCCCTTTAAAAATTCACTCATTTCCATTACACTTATTCTTTATAAACTCAAAAGACAGCGGTGAACTCATGAAAGATACTTTACTCGCATGGCTTGAGGAAAGCGGTCCTTTCGCTTTTCTTATCAGCCTTCTTGCCAATACAGCAATCAGCCTCCTGGCATTTGTTCCAAGTGTATTTGTTACGGCGGCAAACCTTTCTTTCTTCGGGCTGATCAATGGACTGATGCTTTCCTTCTCGGGTGAGGTCATTGGTGTCATGGTAAGCTTTTATGTCTACAGGAAAGGTTTCCGCTTCTTAAGTAAGAAAACGTCTGTTCACAGCAGCTCTGTATTAAAAAAGCTATCCGGCATAACAGAGAAAGACGCTTTTTTTGTCATTCTTTCCCTGCGGATTTTTCCTTTTGTTCCTTCAGGGGCAATCACACTCGCAGCTGCCTGCAGCAGCGTCAGCGCAGGAACGTTTCTGGCAGCAAGTTTTCTCGGAAAAATACCGGCAATCCTGATAGAGGGCTTTGCTGTGCATCAGGTTTTGAATGCAGGATGGCGCGTTCAGCTCTTTCTTGTAACTTGCTCTCTGCTGATCCTCGCCGGAATATGGATGAAGAAAAGAATAAACGACTAGAGAAAAGCTGCGGATGACCCCTGCAGCTTTTGTTATTTATGGAAAATAAAAAAGGCCCTAGAAGGACCAAATCTTAATCAGGCATAATCGTAACGATTTGCTGGATGCGGATAAAGAACGTCGAATCTCCCGCCTGAAGCACGATATGATCAGGCTTTACATCTTTCAGCACGCCGCGGGTGCTGTCTCTGACCGTTTGGATGACAAGGGTTTTTCCGATCACGCTTTGAAGGGTCTGGAAAACATAAGGATCCACTATTGTAATCATTTGCGGTACTTGTGATTGGTTTTGCATCGTGTCACATCCTCTTCTGAAGTTCACTGACACTATATGAAGGCATTTACCTATTTAATACAAAAAGCTGCCTGCGAGTAAAAATCCGGACTAGCATGAAAATAGGCTGAATGGCCTTCTTCTTTTTTGAAAACAGCATCCATATATTTGTAAAGGTTTTCATAAAGAAGGAGGAGATGGAACTTGAAAAAGTGGATTTTGCTGTTTGCTGTTTTTCTGCTCATCTTGCCGGGAAGTACATATGCGGGCTCTTTTGGCGGCGATTATACAGGCACGCCTGGCCAATGGTATGTTGGCGATGCACCGTCATCACAAAACACTTCTAAATCACCGGTCGTTTTTGTGCACGGACTAAACAGCTCGTCAAACACGTGGTGGAACGGAAATGATATGTACAGCACTGCGCTCGCAAATGGCTATCAGACAGCCTTTGTTGATTTATATCCCACTAAGAACATGTGGGACAACGGCGCACTTCTTTCACAGAAGCTGAGCGAAATCTACCAGTATTTCGGGGGTAAAAAGCTCGTCCTTGTCACACACAGCAAAGGCGGAATTGATGCGCAATCAGCTCTGGTTCATCACGGCGCCCATCAATATGTGAGCAATTTAATCACTTTGTCCACCCCACACTGGGGTTCACAGCTCGCAGATCTTGCCTACAGCAGCTGGGCGGGATGGCTCTCAGGCATACTCGGCAGCAAAAACGATGCTGTCTATTCGCTTCAGACAGGATATATGAGTCAGTTCAGAACACAGACAGATGTACATGCGAACTCAAGGAAAAATCCGATCTACACATTCGGAGGAACGAAATGGGGAAGCTTCGGATCTTCGCTTTACTGGGGAGGACTGTATTTAAGTACCTATGGAAGCAATGATGGAGCTGTGACGGTACAGTCTTCACGCCTCGGATACGGCAGGGAGATTAAAACCGGCAGCTGGGACCACTATTCTGTAAATAAAGGAAGCTCCACGTTTCTTCTCTTTGAACCTTATTTAAGAACGGCAGGAACAGCTTCCTTCACAGCAAGCAACAGCGCAGATGTATCTGTTTCAAATGCCTCTTCTGCCTTCTACATTAGAGGCGGCGAGTTCTCCGGAGTCAAGCAGGAGTCATTCTATGCAGAAGACGGTGTAAGGAAAGTAACCGTTGACTGGCTGAGCAGCTCAAAACAAACAAAGCTCTCTCTTCTCTCACCTGACGGAAAGAAGGTCATCACATCATTTAAAACAGCGTCAGCTGATGGAATTTTCAGTGGAGCGTATCATCATCAGGCTGTCCTGACGCTGCCTGAAAGCGGGAAATGGCAGCTCACTGCACAGAATCAAGATAAAGAAGCCTATTTATTGCACGTCTCTTACAGCTCAGATAATCATGACGCCATTTCCATGCAGCCGCTCTCAAGACAAAACCAGAAAATTTCTTTTAAAATAAATTCGGCAAAGGCTCTAAAAGAAACGGAAGCAACTATTACCATTGATCAATATAAAAACAAAACGAAAATCCGTTCACAGAAACTAACGAAAACAAAACAGCAAACTTCAGCAGGAATTCATTTAGCGCAGGAAGGTCTCTATAACATTACAGTAGAAGCTCGAGGGAAAACACAAAAAGGAGAAATCATTGAACGGACGTTTATTAAATCGGTGTATGTTGACGCTGACGGCAAATGGTTTGTTCAGTAACCAGCTGAAATCCACCAGTTTCATTGGTGGATTTTTTTCTGCTGCAGAAGACAGCAGGATCAATACACATTAAACGGATTCTTTTAATGAAGAATTCGGCAGCCGGTCTATTTTTTCATCCAGCTTTTGAATGGTCTTCAAAGCTGTCACTTCATTTATTTTACGGTAGTGATGCCCTCCGCCGGGCTCTTCATCCATTTCATCCGCTAATCTGACAACTTTCTGAAGGGTGCTTTGGTTCAATGAACCTTCAGGAAGATACGAGTCTGTATGCAGCAGGATCGCAAGGGCAATCTCTTTTGCCGACTGGGGATTTTCTCCCAGGCGAATCAACAATTTATGGGCGCGCTCTGCCCCTTTAATGGCATGAATATCGTTTTCTTTATACTTTTCATAATCCCATTCTCCGTCGGTATACCATTCATAGTGTCCAATATCATGGAGAAGGGCTGCTTTCGTCGCTAAATCAGGATTCACCCCGTATTTCACCGCTAATTTATATGCATGACAGGTTACTGCAATTGCATGCGCTAAGCCTGAACGCTGCAGATATTTTTGAGCAATCGGATGGGAATAAACCTCTGTCAATGTGACATTTCGCATGTAATCTCCTCCCTGAAAAATAATGAAAATAACGGAACCGTTGAAAATATTTCTATATACATTATCATATTACTCATGCAGCCGCAACAATCCTGTTACATTGCATAACATAATCTTCCTGTTCCTGATAGATTTAGGCAAACTCTTCGTGTAGAATTACACTAAAAGATGAGCTGAGGAGGATCTATGAAAAAACATGAACTGATTTCCGCACTATCAGGCAAAATTCTTTCCATCCGAACAGAAAGCGGCTATACACAAGAAGAAATGGCTGAAGTGCTCGGCCTATCTAAAAAAACACTTGTGCAAATTGAAAAAGGACGGCAGGAGGCATCCTGGGCGACAATCGTCGTTCTCTGCACCCTTTTCAGAGACAATGCCGCACTTCATTCCGCAATTGGCGGGGATCCTCTCGATGTTGTTCAGTTGGTTGCCCACCAGAAAATTCATTCCCGTAAAGAAAAGACGATGGGAGGAAAAGTATGGTGGAGAGATATTGCAAGCAGCAGCAAGTATAAACTGCAGCAAAATATCATCAGTTTTCACTATAGAATCATCGACCATGATGATTACCGCTGGTTTTCTTCTTTTGATAAAGACGAATTGGACCGAAAATGGACCGAATTGACGGATGAATCTCCTGGAAAAGCGCGCCAATAAGTACAAGGCCGGCGTTTTATAAAGTATATGCGGCTGAAAACATTTTGGCATAGAAATAATCACTATTTTTCAAGAAAAAAGAGGGTTGCCAAAAAGCAGCCCTCTTTCCATTTAACGGGCAGGCCCTCTGTCCAGCACCTGCTTCATTTCTTCATTATGCTTTTTCATGTACTGAAGTCTGGCATCGAGCAGCTCTTTTATTTTTGCCGCATCATTGCTTCTGACGGCAGACTCCCATTGTTTTCGTGATTGAGCTCTTTTCAGCCGGAATTGTTCTCTTTTCGCTTTGAACGAATTTATTTTTTCCTTCATTTGCGCTTCTGTCATTTCACCGTTCTTTACTTTCTCTTTCATCTCAGCAATTTCTTTTTGCCTTTGAGCTTTGAAGTGATGATGTCTTTTGTGTAATCCCTGCTTCCTCATCCTATCAATTAATTGCTTTCTTTCGCTGAGCACAGCCTCCCACTCTTTCTTTGTTTCGGGTGAGTATTTATCCGCAAGCTCCAGCAGCTGCTGATCCCATTTTTCTCTTTCCGCAATCCAATCTCCCTTTTCGTGATGACGGCTCTCTGCTTTCTCTGCCTGAACATTTGGCGCTGCTGACAAGAGCAGTCCGGCGGCCGAAAGGATGAACAGCCACTTTCTTTTTCCCATGGTTTATCACTCCTTTTTGCTGATTAGTCTTATCTTGTCCGGCAGAAGGAAAACCATTAGAAATAAATTGTGTGAAATCATGTGAAAATATGATGGCCTGCAAGAAGACGATATAAAAAAAGCACTCAATGAATGAGTGCTGAAGCTTCTTATAGAAATTCTTTTATATCATAAATCCTGCCGTTTTCAGGCTCTTCTAAAAGAAGATTCAGGAGGACGCCTGCAACAAAATCCGCTGACCTGAGCTTTCCTGTTTCGTGATACTCCTGAAACCTTGCCACATCCGCAAAATCCTCAGGCTTTGTGCTTCGAATATTCCCCTGCATCTCTGTATCCATGATGCCCGGCGAGAAAGAAAGAACGGTAATAGGATGCTTCTCCTGCTTCTGTTCAAGACCGAATGATTTTGTAAACATGTCAAGGCCCGCTTTTGAGCTGGAATAGGCATTCCATCCGAACAATGAATAATTTGCTGCACCGGAAGATATGTTTACAACTGTTTTTTTCACGGGAAGATCTTTTGTTTTCGCTGCGAAAGCATGGCTTAGAACCATCGGAGCTGTTAAATTAAGCTGAATGTGTGCTTCAATTTCAGATGCTTCCGCTTTACCTACCGGCTTCATTGGATGAACCGTTCCCGCATTGTTGATAAGCGTCAGCTGTTCGGCATCATTCCAATTGATTTTTTCAAATACTTCCGTGATCGCCGCTTCGGTTTGATGAGCATTTGACAGATCGCATGGAACGAATTGAAGAACAGCGTCTTTTTCAAATGCAAGCTGTCTCAGGGAATGGTTCTCTGAACGCGAAAGGTAAATAATATGATGGCCCGGTGCAAGAAGCTGTTTGGCAATTGCTTCCCCGAGTCCTCTTGAAGCTCCTGTAATAATCGTAGTGTTCATTTTACCGCTCCTTTCTTTCTCCTTACATTCTATCAAAAAACTGCCGGGAACACCTCCCGGCAGCATGGGTTTTATTTCTTCAGTTCGTTTACAACTTCTTCTCCTACAGCTTCTTTTCCGCCAAGGATCGTGAAGTCATTTGCTTTCAATGCTTCAATTGCATTTTTGGTTGCAGATGGAACAGCTGTTTTCTTCACTAACAGCATAGAAGCTTCATGTTTTGAAGCAAGTACAGAGCCTGTAAGAGCATCTGCAAAAGTTGTGCCGGTTGCAATGAACACTTTGTTTGAAGGGTTCAGTTTCTTGGCAATTTCAGCTGCTGTCGCGTAGCGGTCTTTCCCTGCAACACGCTCAGCATTTTTCAGCTTCTTGAATACTTTTTCAGAAACTGCATTCTCTCCGCCGGCAACAATGACACTGTCGATTCCTTTTAATGCTTTAGTAGATGCTGCTGGAAGATTCTCAGCATCTGTCAAAAGAATTGGATACTTCATTTTCGCTGCGTAAGACGAAACAGCCAGTGCATCTGGGAAGTTTCTTCCGTTAACAACTACCGCTTTTTCTGGGTCTCCGCCAAGATTCGCTGCAATGTTGGCTGCTGTGTCAAAGCGGTTTTTCCCGCCAATGCGCTGTACTTTTTCAACGTTTTCAATACCTTGCAGCTGGTTTTTAACGTAATTGCTGATTGCTTCTTTACCGCCGAGAATGATGACTTTTTCAGCTCCTAGACGCTTAATCTCAGCTTTTGCTGCAGCATTCAGTCCATCTTTTTGCGTTAATAGAATTGGTGCATCAAACTTTTTGGCAAGCGGTGCTCCAGCTAGTGCATCAGGGAAAGAATCTCCGCGTGCAATTACAACTGTTTTCGCTGTTTCCCAGCCCTTTTTCGAGATTTCAACAGCCGTTTTGTAACGGTCTTTGCCTTCAATGCGCGTTACCGGAGTTTCTTTTACTTCTTCTGCCTGAACAATTCTTCCTTCTACTTTAGGAGATACAGGATTGTTCTTAGCAAGGTAAGAAGTGAATACTTCATAATCCACTACAAACAGCTCAGTCATACGGCCGTCATCTTTTGCTTTTTTGAACATTGTGTAGCCGTCTCCGCCGTCAGCTGTAAATGCATTTGTAGCCACGCGGTAGGTCTTGGCCGGATCAATTGCTTCAAAACCATTATCTGTTTTTGCTTCTGCAAACCAGACTCTGTCTCCAACCGGCTTGTTGATATCGTATTTGAAGTTCAGGCCTGAAACTTGAAGGAATCGTCCTTCTCCTGTTTCTACTCCGCTGACGCTGTGCTCAAGTGCATCAAGCAGTTCCTGTCCTGTCAAATCAAGTGTTACAAGATTATTTCCAAAAGGAAGAACGGTAAGAACTTCACCGAGGGTAATTTCACCTTCGTTGATTGAATCACGGACACCGCCGCCGTTTTGAAGGGCGATATGAGTCTTAATAGATTCATTTGCTTTAGCAGCCATGCCGTCAGCAATCAGGTTTCCAAGGTTTGTTTCTTTCGTGCGGACATCAGCGCGAAGTCCGTTAAGGGCAACTGATGTATTTCCAACCACTTCATTCTTAATTTCTTCAAGAGGTGCTTTGTATTCCTGCACTTTTGCCTCAGCTTGTGCATCTTTTTCATAGTTTGCAAGTGTTTCTAAATATCCGTTATGACCTGTCACTACACCTTCATTGTTGAAGGTTACATCAAGCATTCCAAGGAAGTTCAGGTATTCACCAGCCTGTACGATAACTGTCGGCTCTTCTTTTTCGATTAAAACAGGAGCTTCAAGCTTCGTGTGGGAGTGACCGCCGACAATTACGTCAATTCCGTCCACTTCCTCAGCAAGTTTAAGGTCTGGTGCATATCCCAAGTGAGAAAGAACAACAATTTTATTTACGCCTTTTTCTTTCAGTCTGCTGATTGTTTCATTGGATTTTTGAACAACGTCTTCAAATACAACATTTTCTCCAGGACTTGCAAGGAAAGCTGTATCCGGAGTTGTTAATCCGTAAATCCCTACTTTTTCTCCGCCGATTTCTTTGATGATGGCAGGATAGATGTTTCCGCCTTCACCAGGTGACGCCACTTCATCTTTGAAAAGAGGTCCAAGATCTGCATCATCTTTAACGTTGACGTTAGATGAAACCATTGGGAATTCCATTTCTTTAATAAAGTTTGCGAGCGTTTTTGAGTCTTTGTCAAATTCATGGTTTCCAAGTGTCATCGCATCAAAGTTCAGCTGATTCATAAAGTGAAGATCCGCTAAACCAAGGTATTGACGGAAATACAATGTACCTGAGAAAACATCTCCCGCATCAACAAGAAGGCTGTTGTCCTTTTCTCCGCGGAACTTGTTCACAGCTGTGAACAGCTGAGGATATTTCTCTACATGAGCATGTGTATCGTTCGTGTGCATGATGGAAAGATTGTATTCATCTTTCGTTTCTGCTTTTAAATCAAATTGTCCTACATATGCATCATGGTCGCTTGCACGGCCGTGCTCTTCCATATATGGAGAATTGAAGTTCACAATGTCAAATTCAGCTTTTGAAGCTAAGCGGTTTGACACGAGCATGTGATCAAGAACCTGTGCATTTCCTTGATAAGAGTACGTATAGCGCTCAGATAAAGGAAGTGTTTCTACAAGGTTTGTAAGCTCAGTACCCTTTAATGTCTGAAGAGGAGCTGAGAATTCAAAGTCGTTCAAGTCACCTGTTACGATGACATTTGCTTTTTCGTTTTCAGCATGAATATCAGCTACAAACTCGTTGACAATTTTGGCAATTTCCATGCGCTGTGCTTCACTGCCAAGAACCGGTGGCTGCTTTTTGCCGAATAACGGCTCGTCTCCGCCTTTAGAGTTGAAGTGATTATTGATGACAACAACATCTTCGCCTTTAAAAGTAAATTCTGCAGCAAGCGGCTTGCGGCTGTCTGCAAACGCAGGATCCTGCGGGGCAATGCGGCCTGGGTTAAGAGTCAGAGAACCGTTTTCATATGCAGCTGCTTCTGTTGCCGTGCCTTTTGTTCCTTCTTTCAGTGTTACTCTCTCAGGGTTGTAAAGGAATCCTACACGGATGTTTCCGCCAGGAACTCCGCCGTCTTTTTTATCTTCAGGAGCGATTTCCGTCCATGCATAAGCAGGACCGCCGAAGCCTTTTACAGCATCGCTTAATGCTTTATAGTTTGCATCTGCTTTAACCGTGCCGTCATCTGCCGTTCCGCTTTCATCAAGTACTTCTACAAGCCCGATGATGTCCGGAGATTTCAGGTTTTCAACAATTGATTTAGAAAGCTTGTCACGCTTTTCAGCATCTGAAGCTGCAAAGTTTTCAATGTTGTAGCCTGCAACCGTCAACTTGTCTTCAGCCTTTTCAATTGTTGTTACTTCAGGTGTAAATTCACGCTCATTTAAAGCTGGAAGATTTGCTTCTTTTACTAGGATTTTAAAGTTGCTGAACCCGTAGCTGACAACGCCTGTTACCGTGCCGTCGAACTTATCTCCCGCTTTTGCAACATAATTGCGGTTATCAAGAAGCAGAAACATTCTTTCAGGGTTTTGGTTTTCTTTTGTAAGAAGAGGTGCTCCCTCTTTCGTATATGCTTTTCCTTCTGTTTTGCCTGTGACAACTGTAACTTCACCATATTTTTGAGGGCCTGTCACTGTTGGGCTTTCAAGAGAAACGCGCATGCCTTCAAGGCTTTCGTAAAAATCGATTCCGTCTTCTTGAGGATCAAATGTACCAAACTGGTCGTTATCGATGACTTCAGTAGGAGGGATGGCATCTTTGCCGATCACAACTGCAGCAGGGAGAGCCTGTCCGTTTGATTTCACTGTTACATTGCCGTTTTGGGCATTGATTTCTGTCATCGCAAGGTCAGTCTGGAGTTTCTCGGCGTAGCCGTCAAGCACCCATTCCTTCACTTGGCCGTCTACAGAAACCAGGTCGCCTTCTTTAACACCGTGGGACGGCTTGTAAACAAGAACTGCCTCTGATGTATTGGCATTGTCATCCGGAGATGCATCCTGCATGAAGAAGTTGCTTGCATCCTGAACGTGAGTGACAATTCCTTCAACTGCTTTTACATTTTGAGTGTCATAAGGAGATTTATGGCCTGCGCCCTGAATATCATGAATGCGGAGTCCTTCAACGCCTTCAAATGGCTTTGGCTCTTCAGGAGTTTCACCGTCAAATTCCATGGCTGTAGGGTTTTTGAGGCCTGGTTTTGAAAAATAGGCTTCAAGTGTGCCTGTGACAATCACTTTTTTTCCTGCATTTGCAGGGTTTGTCATTAATCCAAATTTGCTTCGGAAAGTTGATGGAAGCTGGACAGGAAGAATTTTCGATAGATCTGTTTCGCTTGCACTGTCAGCAATCGCAAAGTTTGTATCAGCAGAAAACGGTGCTTCAAAATCAACATTTGTACCGCTGACTGTATATCCTACAATGTATCCTTCGACTGTTCCGCTGCCGGAATTATTCGCGATGGCTTCTGCAACAGTTATATTGCCTTCTGCCTGCGCCGGTGCGCCAAACGGCACCATCAGCGAAACAAGCAAAGCAAAAATCGTCGTCAGAGCGATCAGCTGTTTTTTCATGATCTTCAAACTGGTTCCCCCTCAAAATGAATAAAATAATGAAATAAGCGTATGTAACCTCGGCCGGCTTATTTTAACCACAATAATGTAAGCGTTTACTTACATAGACATGTTTAATAAGCAACTAAATGTTAACCCATTGGAATTTTTGCCTTCACGCACACCTCCGGTCGAATCATGTAATTTAGCACCCTTATAATATATCACTTTTTTGTCAAATATTAAGGAATTTACAGATGATTTGCAAAAAAACTACAATTCATTTACACAATGTAAATAATTTTTACCTGTTTTTTTCAAATGAATGAACAAATTGACCTAAAAAAACGCGGACATCAGGGTCCGCGTTTCTCTTCTTAACTGGCTTTCTTGTATTCTGCCATTTTATAGTGATTTTCAAAATAATCATTTGTTTCATTTACGATTACTTTCCATAGTAAGATTAAGGCAATTAAGTTTGGAATCATCATAAGCGCATTCGCCATGTCAGCAAATGCCCATACAACAGTAAGCTGTGCGACAGCACCGTACCCGCAGGCAAAAATGTAGATCAGCCTGTAGCCAAGAATTCCCTTTGTGCCCACCAGGTACTCAAAGCATTTTTCACCGTAGACATACCAGCCGACGATCGTTGAGAATCCAAAGAATATAACGGAGAATGCCACGATATATTCACCGATTGCCCCAAGAGCAGATGCAAAAGCAGCTGATGTCAGCGCTCCCCCGTCAAGCGCAGCATTGTGTTCCACGCCTGAAATCAAACCGCCTGTAGGATCCCAGAAACCTGTAATGACAAGTACCAGACCAGTCATTGTACAAACAATGATTGTTACGATAAATGTACCGGTCATTGCCACAAGCGCCTGCTTAACCGGATGATCTGCTTTAGCATTTCCGGCAATCAATGCGGCAGTCCCAAGACCTGCTTCGTTTGAAAAAATCCCTCTTGAAACTCCGCTTCGAATCGCTTCAACCACTGCAACTCCGACAAATCCGCCGGCAGCCGCAACAGGATTAAACGCATAGTGGAAAATGGTTCCGAAAGCAGGAAGAATCTGATCGTAATTCACAGCAAGAATCATCAGTGCTCCTCCGATGTACAGAAAAGCCATGATTGGAACAAAGAAACTCGCAACTGTACTGATTCTCTGAATACCGCCGAAAATAATCAGGCTTGTCAGAACGGCAAGAACAATACCTGTTGTCAGCCCGCCTATTCCAAAGCTGTCATCCATGACCTGTGCAATCGTATTGGATTGCACACTGTTTCCAATTCCAAGTGCGGCGAATGCTCCGAAAAGGGCAAATGCAAGCGCAAGGAATTTCCACTTTTTCCCCAGACCTTTTTCTACATAATACATCGGTCCGCCAGAATATTCTCCGTTCTCATT
Organism: Metabacillus indicus LMG 22858; assembly: GCF_000708755.2. Classification (GTDB taxonomy): domain Bacteria; phylum Bacillota; class Bacilli; order Bacillales; family Bacillaceae; genus Bacillus_P; species Bacillus_P indicus. The sequence goes on from NZ_JGVU02000006.1 coordinate 129,484, forward strand.
TTTAACCCGGTATTTCATGGCCAGCAGGGCCTCTGAATACTTCGTTGCCATGCCAAGCAGTCCGACAATCCACATCCAGAAAATCGCACCAGGTCCTCCAAGCGTAATCGCTGTTGCAACCCCCGCTATGTTTCCGTTTCCGATTGTGGCAGCAAGTGCCGTCATGAGTGCTTTAAAGTTGCTCACGTCACCTTCAGCACTGTCATCTTCCTGGTGTTTTTTTGAAAAGCCCAGCTGAAACGCATAAATCAGTCTTCTAAACTGCAAACCTTTTAAAACAAATGTTAGAAATAAACCTGTCCCAAATAATAGAATCAAACTTGGAGTTCCCCAAAGGATCCCGTTAATCTTTGAAAGTATATCCATCATGTGCTGTCACCCCTGTGCTGTGTCATTTTGTTAACGCTTTCACACCATATCACTATAATAAATTTTAAGATACTACTATGTAATTGTTGAATTCCATAAAACAAGTACATCCTTTTTGTTGATTTTTACAAAGGCTAGTTACATAATATCCATAAGGGTCCCCGTTGTCAAAATTAAAAAAGTACCAATTTTTTTCGCTTAAAATAAACCCTTCAGAAAGATAAGATAGAATAATATTTCATTGTAATATTTATAAACGTAAAAAGCAGGTGATTTTCAGATGAACCGTTCAATAGATCCTTTTCACCACCATTCAGACAGACTTGAAGATGTAGCAGACCGCATCAGTGAAGTTCTGCAGTGTCCTATTACTATAGAAGATGTGAACCACAGGCTTTTAGCCTACAGTACACATGATGACTGCACAGACCAGGCCCGGATTTCCACCATTATCGGCAGACGGGTTCCGGAGAAGGTCATCAACAGCCTCTGGAAGGACGGCACGATCCCTATGCTCCTCCAGACAGATGACCCAATCCGTGTTAAAAACATTGATGAAGTAGGACTCGGGAACCGGATTGCCATTTCCATCTGGAAAAACGAAGAAGTGCTTGGCTTTATTTGGGCCCTTGAAATTGATAAAAAGCTTACGGACGAAGAACTCGGACTCTTAAAAAAGGCAGCCCAGGTTGTAAAAGGGAAGCTGCTGAATTTCCATAACCGCACATCCAAAAAAGAAGAAAGAAACCAGGAATTTTTCTGGAAGCTGCTGACTGGGCATATTCAGCAAAAAGAGGAGATCCTTAATGGCTTTCATGAAATTGGCGTCACGCCTCCTTCCCAGCATTCTGTCGTTCTTTTCCGCTTCAGCGAGGAGATCAAAGAGCCGACTGAAAAACAGATCAACTATCTGCTGCAGACGACACAGCAAGTACACGTGCTGCTTTCTACTCTTGATCAGAACGAGCTGATTGTCTTGCTTTCGCCAAAAAGCGATCAGCCCCTCTATGACATCAAGCAGTTTGTCGACTGGACCATTCTTCAGCTGAAAGAACGGTTTAAAATTGACCGTGTGAAAGCAGCAATCGGAAGCATTTACCGCGAAATTGATCAAATTGAACTCAGCTACAAAGAGGCTCTTTCTGTCCAAAACATAAAAAAGCGGTTTACTGAAGAAACAGACGGCTTGAACAGTTTTTCAGAGCTTGGCATCTATCAGTATTTAGATCTGCTTCATGAAAAACAGCAAAAAGAAGGGTTTGTTCACTATTCACTGAGAAGGCTGAAGGAATATGATCAGGTTCATCACACGGATCTGGTTGAGACGCTTGAAACTTATTTAGATAAAGACAGCAATGTGAATGAAGCTGCAAAAGCCTTGAATGTTCATGTCAATACACTTGGCTACAGAATGAAGCGGATCTCTCAAATCGCAGAGCTTGATCTGCGGAATCCAAATCAGAAAATCACGATTTATCTCAGCCTGAAGCTCGATAAAATGAATTTGTGAAATTTCACAAATGATCCGAAATCCTTTCTCTTTTTTAAACAAACAAATGTGTGAGAAAACGCTTTATACTGATGTCAGGAAATCAACACATTTGAGAGAAAAGCCAGTTTAAGGCTTCTTCAAAAGGAGGAAGGATTTCAATGATTATTGGAGTTCCCGGAGAAATTAAAAACAACGAAAACCGAGTAGCGTTAACTCCTGGCGGGGTTACACAATTTGCAGCTGCTGGACATAAAGTGATTGTACAAAAGGACGCTGGAATTGGAAGCGGTTTCACTAATGAAGATTATGCTGCTGCCGGTGCAGTCATTGCAGAAGACGTGAAAGACGTCTGGGCTGCTGAAATGGTGATGAAAGTAAAAGAGCCTCTGCCATCTGAATACGGCTTCTTCCGCGAAGGACTAATTCTTTTCACATACTTGCATTTAGCTGCTGAGCCTGCTCTTGCAGAAGCGCTTAAAAACAAAGGGGTTACTGCTATTGCGTACGAAACGGTGTCTGCCGGACGCACATTGCCTCTGCTTACACCAATGAGTGAAGTGGCTGGCCGCATGGCTGCACAAATCGGTGCACAGTTCCTTGAAAAACCTAAAGGCGGAAAAGGCATTCTGCTTGCGGGCGTCCCTGGCGTAAGCCGTGGAAAAGTAACAATCATCGGCGGCGGTGTTGTAGGAACAAACGCTGCGAAAATGGCAATCGGCCTTGGAGCAGACGTAACAATCATCGACCTTAGCGCAGACAGACTGCGTGAACTTGACGACATCTTCGGTAACCAGATCAAAACCTTGATGTCAAACCCTGTGAACATCGCAAACGCAGTTGCAGAAGCTGATCTATTAATCTGCGCGGTGCTGATTCCGGGTGCAAAAGCTCCTACTCTAGTATCTGAAGCGATGGTTCAATCCATGAAACCAGGCTCAGTCATCGTTGACGTTGCCATCGACCAGGGCGGTATCGTAGAAACTGTTGACCACATTACAACTCATGACAATCCAACATACGTTAAACACGGTGTTGTGCACTATGCAGTTGCCAACATGCCAGGAGCTGTTCCAAGAACATCTACGCTCGCTCTTACAAACGTAACCGTGCCTTACGCCCTGCAAATTGCAAACAAAGGCGTCAACAAAGCGATTGCCGAAAACGCAGCTTTGAAAGCCGGCGTAAACGCAGCAAAAGGCGACATCACGTATGAAGCCGTAGCACGCGACCTTGGCTACACTTATGTACCAGTTGATGTAGCTCTTGATAAAGAGATCGCTGTTAATTGATAAAGATGAAACCGGCCTTTTAGGCCGGTTTTTTTGGGTTCTATGAATTCGGCAATGCATTAGTATCCTGTATTTTTGGTGTCTGTTTTTATAGGGATGCATTTTCTCTTTTTGATACCCGATATTTCCGCACCCCTTTTATATAGGGCAGCATTTTCGGGTTTTGATACCCCATATTTCCGGCATCCATTTTTACAAGGATTCATTCTTCCATTTTAGTACCCATATTTCCGCATCCCATTTTTATAAGGATGCATTCTCTCTTTTTGATACCCCATGTTTCCGCATCCCGTTTTTATAAGGATGCATTTTCTTTTTTGCATTAAAAAACGACCCGCTTCTAACACGAGTCGTCCACCGCTTATTTTTCTCCTGCAATGTCACAGCCGTCATCGCCGCATACATCGCCTTCTCCGCCGGAGAGGTCCTGCAGCTTTGAAGCAGCCTGTTCTTCTGCCCACACCTTTGCAAGGGCGCCTGAGAAGGTTTCTGTTCGCTGAGCACCTGAAATCGCATACTTATTGTTGATGATAAAATACGGGACCCCGCTGATGCCGTACTGGCGCGCAGCCGCTTCATCTCCGCGGACTTCACCGCCAAAAGCATCTTTATCGCCCAGGATTTCAAGAACTTTCTCCCGCTCCATACCTGATGCTTCGGCGAGATCTGCGAGCACTCCGTGGTCGGAAATGTCTTTTGAGTCCGTGAAGTAAGCTTGGAGCAGCTTCTCTGATATCATTTTCTCTTTGCCTTCTGAAGCAGCGTACTTTGCCAGGCGGTGGGCGTCAAACGTGTTTGACGGCTTCATATTGTCAAACCGGAAATCAAGACCGGCACTTTTTGCCTGAAGGGCAACATTGGCGCTTGCCTCTTTTGCCTGTTCAACCGTCATCCCGTACTTGGCAGCAAGCTGTTCATGAATCGTCTGCTCCGTTTTCAGCGGAGTATTCGGATCAAGTTCGAATGCTTTAAACTCGACATCCACGTGTTCTTTATGCGGAAAAGACTCAAGTGCCTCTTCCAGCCTTCTTTTCCCTATATAGCAGAATGGGCAGACGTAGTCAGACCAAATCTCAATTTTCATCACAGCACCTCATTTCAAAGATAGTTCTATCGTAGCATAATCATTATAAAAGAGCAGAACTGAAGCATTGACTTTAATCTCCCATTGGATATCTTACCCAAACTGCCCGAAAACATGGTATGGTGAAGAATGAAAGGGGTGCAAAAGATGAATAAAAAAATGCTCCTGCCTTATTTGGCGGCAATCCTGAATGCCTCCATTGTGGGTCTGACCTTCCTGTTTACAAAGCTTGCGCTCGAGGATGCCTCCCCGTCCGATACGCTGTCCTACCGTTTCACCCTTGGTTTTATTGTTCTTATCCTGATCAAGATTATTTTTAAAGTGAAGCTTCCGGCAATCAAAAGCAAAAAAGCCCTTGGCTATTTATTGCTTCTTGCCCTGTTTTACCCAACTATGTTTTTTAGTTTTCAGGCTTTTGGCCTTCTTTATACCACATCTGCTGAAGGCGGTATTCTGATGGCGTTTGCTCCAATTTTGACTGCTCTTCTTGCTGCTTTATTTTTAAAAGAACGAACAAACCTCGTGCAGGTGCTGTTTATTTTCATGTCCATTGCCGGGGTTGTCTCCATTTTTTTTATGAAAGGCGCGAGCATTCAAACGGGCAGCTATCTCGGCTATCTGCTGCTTTTTATAGCCTGTCTTTCCATTGCAGGCTATACGGTGCTGGCAAGGTTTCTTTCAGTCTCTTATTCTCCCCTGCAGCTGAGCTTTATTATGGTTACGTTCGGCTTTGTCTTTTTTAATGCCTATGCCATTATTCAGCATGCCGCAGCGGGTGATTTGATGACTTATACATCCCTATGGACAAATGTTCCGTTCTTGCTCTATACATGCTTTTTAGGGGTTTTTGCTACTCTTTTGACCTCTTTTCTGTCTAACTATATTCTTTCAAAGCTGCCTGCTTCTCAAATGAGTGTATTTGCAAATCTGTCTACTGTTATTTCCATTGCAGCCGGGGCAATTGTGCTGAACGAAACGATTTATCTTTACCATTGGATTGGCGCTTTTCTCATTATTGCAGGAGTAATCGGCACGAATGCCACTAAAAAAACAGGATCAAAAAGCCGCAGCCTTTAATCCTGTTTTTCCGGAAGGGTAACATGAACCACGGTTCCCTGCCCTTCCTCACTTTCAAACTGAATGTCTCCCTGATGCTCTTCCCTGATAATCTTATAGCAGACTGTCAGCCCGAGCCCTGTGCCCTTCTCCTTGGTTGTATAAAAAGGTTCCCCAAGCTTTTCGAGCCGTGCTCTGCTTAAACCGGTTCCATCGTCTGCTATTGAAATTTGAATCCGTCCGTCAGGAAGTCTTTTAACAGATGCGGCGACTGTGCCTCCGTCCGGCATGGATTCGATTGCATTTTTAATCAGATTAATAAACACTTGTTTTAAATGATTTTTGTAGCCTTGTATCCAGAAAGGTTCAGAAGCCGCAAGCTTAAAGCGGATATCCCTTGTTTCCGCACTGCCTGTCATGAGCGTCATGACATCTTCAATCACCGTTTTCATTTCAACAGAACTCATCGTCTGCATTTGCGGCTTTGCAATCAGCAGCAGCTCTCCGACTACTTCGTTGATTCTGTCGATCTCTTCTGACATGACCCTCAAGTGATCCCGCCTCGCACGAAGACTCTCATCCTCCTGAAGAATCTGGACGAACCCTTTAATAGAAGTCAGGGGATTGCGGATTTCATGGGCAATGCTTGCTGCAAGTTCTCCTACAACACTCATCTTTTCTGACTTTAAAATCAGTTCAGCTTCCCGCTTCTTTTGCGTAACATCGTTCCCTATGCAGAGTATGTACGTTTCGCCTTCCAGCCTGACCGGTATTTTCGTGACTTCGATCCATCTTGTGCCTCCGGTCGAATCAATGGCAAGCTCAGGCTCTGCCCATTTTTCGGTTTCCCATGACAGGATGCGAAGCTCCTCATCCCGGATTTTTTTTATTTGATCCGGCTGGTCATTTAAATCGGAATCTTCTTTTCCAATCAAATCACTTACTTCCCTGCCGTAAAGCTCAGACATCGCTTTATTTGCCAAAACAAACTTCAATTGCTGATTTTTCACATAAATATAGCTTGGATTCAAATCCATCACTTTTATTAGAAAGTCTTTCTGATCGTTCAGATTCCGGTTCATCCTCTGAATCCGCCTAGAATGCATGACAAAATACGCCATAAAAATGATCAGCGTCGAGAGAACTGAACCAAAACTTGATAAAAATAAGGGAAGAACATGATAGCCCGCAAGCACCCCATTTATGAAAACGAACAAGATCGACGTGCAGAAAAAGATGCTGAAGAAACGCACGTCTCTGTCAGCAAGCTGCATCGAAACTCTGATCAGCAGGAGAATGGTGAAAAAAACGGCCGCAATGTTCAGGTAATACGTCCAGTTCAATCCTCCGAACACAGGATAGTAGTGGTCAGGGAAAAAATCATCCTGAATCATTCTCATGCCTGAGATTCCATAAGACGTAAGATTAACAGTAAAAACAAGGGTGCTCCAAAGCATAAAAATACGGAACGTTTTTATGTTAACGATCCTGAACCAGTTTTTTTCAGAAACAAAGTTCTCGTCTTTTAAAAGCAGGTACATGTAATAAAAAACCACCGGCAGGATAAAAATGGAGCCAAAGCGCCCTATTTTAAATAACCATTCGGCTGTTCCGGCTGAAAACAAATCCGTTCCGTACAGGACCGCAACATCTATCTGCCAGATAAACAGCATCATTAAAAAGGATACAATCGCCTTTGAGAGAATGGTTTTTTCATTTATATAAATAATCATCCCAAGAAGCATCGGGATGAGGGACACGAGTCCAAGAATTGTGAAATACATACTGGCGTTCACTCCGGTTTAATTGTGTAAGCATCCTCATTATAGACGATAATCTGCCGGTGCGCGCATTCAATTTATTTTAAGAAAACAAAAAGCACCTGCAGCAGGTGCTTTTTCAGTCCCATGTAAACCTTTCCTCTTTCCATGGATCTCCGTACATGTGATACCCGTTCTTCTCCCAAAATCCAGGGTGATTGTGCTCTGTAAACTGAATAGCGCGCAGCCACTTGGCGCTTTTCCAAAAATACAGGTGAGGAAAAACGGCCCTGAACGGATAGCCGTGCTCAGGTGTAAGCGGTTCTCCGTTATGGGAGTGGGCAAGCAGACTCGTTTCTTTCAGGAAGTCTTCAATTGGAAGGTTTGTGGTCCATCCTTCTTCGGCATGGAGGATACAGTATTTCGCGTTCTCAAGCAGGCCACAGGCTTTAACAAGTTCACCCATCCGAATTCCTTTCCAGACATTATCAAGCTTTGACCAGCCCGTTACGCAGTGAATATCGTTTCCCTGTTCTGACTGAGGCAAGCTCTTGAGCTCTTCATATGTAAACTGCTTCGGCTGTTTGACCAGTCCGAAAATCTGAAGATCCCATTTGCTGATGTCCTCATAATACGGTACATTCCCTGCATGCAGGACAGGAAATGTTGTTGTAACATGCTGATTTGGCGGCACTCTGTCCGGGTCGCCTTTCGATCTTGCCTTGCCAAAATACACCGGGAGACCTCCTTTGTTAACCTTTTAAAAATGAAGTTGACATATTTATGCGTTTTCAGTTACTCTTTAATGGAACATACATAGCATCTATGGGGGATGAGAACATGAAAACAAAATTAAAAGCTTATGATCTGGCGCTTGTCGGGATGTTTGCAGCGCTGATGGCAATCGGCGCAAACCTTACTTCCTTTTTGACTGTGGGAACCGTGCCATTATCGATGCAGCCCTTTTTCTGTATTTTAGCAGGTTTGCTCCTCGGCAGCAGGCTTGGCGCATTATCTATGATTGTCTATGCGCTTATCGGCATTGCAGGTGCACCTGTATTTGCCCAGTTCAGCGGCGGCATCGGCGTGATTTTCGGCAGCACAGGCGGATTTATTCTCTCCTATATTGCGGCGGCATATGCAGCGGGGAAAATTGTTGAAGCAAGCAAAAAACCTGGATTGGGTGTATTCTTTTTATCATCGTTTGCAGGCATCGTACTTATTTATCTAATCGGAACAACCTATATGTATGCAGCTCTTAACTACTGGCTTAATGTGGATATGAGCTATGCAGGTGCATGGGCGGTCATGACATGGTTTATGGTCAAAGACGTCATTTTCACGGCAATCGGAGCGCTCATTGCACCAAGAATTTATCATGCTGTTCATAGAGGAGCAAAGACTGGGAGACACCGTGCAGCGTAATGTTTGATTATGAGTCATTGTAAAAAACTTGGAGAACTAATCTCCAGGTTTGATATTGTATAAATCTCTGCTCTCAATGGCTGCAATATGAACGAAAAAAGAACGCCAAGGCGTTCTTTTTCTTTCGTATTCTAGTGTCCGCGCCTTTTCATTTCTTATCTTCCTTATTCTCCTCCAAATACTGAGCCTCTTCAGCCTCCGACAGCACACCGGTCGCTTTTCCGATTGTCCCTCCCTGAAGATTCCACACTGCATTATGGTCCCGGTCCGCTTTTGAGTAATCTCCTTCCAGCCATCTGCTTAAAATGTCAAGATACAGATCGGCATGTCCGAACGCAGATCTGTTGCTTTCAATCTGCTTCATTAAATAGAGAATCCTTTCTTCGGTTATTTCAAAATGGATCCATTTATCTTTTGCCTCAACCTTCTGGTGGGACATTCCGTGCAGGTACTTCTGAATTTGATCTTCTGTTACCGTTTCGCTGCCGACCGGAAACGGATTGCTGCTCAAGTCCACTTTTGCAAGCTTGTCTGCATGTTTATCGATCTTGCTGTCTACCTGTTCAGCACTCTGCACAGGTGTTGGATTCAAATCGGTAAAAACATAAGCCGCCGCTCCTCCGCACACAAGAACAATGAAAAGAACGCCCGCAAAAATCCGCTTCTGCTTCGTCCACTTCATGACAGCACCCCTCTCATTTTTTCTTGTCTAGTTCGATTTCTCTTCTTCTATCTCCTGCTTCAGATTCAATCCTTGCACAACTAGACAAAATTCGATAAAATCTTACAGTATCATAGATTTCATGTATAAAAGATTCCTGTTTTGGAAAATCCTAAATATGAAATCTCATGAAAGAGGTGAACGTCATGACCGTAATTCAAATGAAGCGCTACTTTTTAAGCGAGCTTGAGCGCGAAACATATGAAAACAAACTGGCTGCCGAAAAGCCTGAGCTCGAAGAAGTCATTCTTGAAATGGATGACGAAGAGCTTGTTCAGCGGATAAACAACTTACCTGTAAAATAGCCAAAAGCCTCCTGCAAGAGCAGGAGGCTTTTTCATGTTTATAAAACCATTGCGGCGATCCAGCCGAAAATAATCAGCGGGATATTATAGTGAAGGAAAGTAGGTACGACCGTATCCCAAATATGGTTATGCTCACCGTCGGCATTCAAACCTGATGTTGGTCCAAGCGTACTGTCAGATGCCGGAGAACCTGCATCCCCTAATGCACCGGCGGTTCCAACTAAGGCGATTGTCGCCATTGGGCTGAAACCAAGTTCGAGACATAGCGGGACAAAAATGGTAGCGATAATCGGAACAGTTGAGAACGAAGATCCGATCCCCATAGTTACAAGCAAACCGACGAGAAGCATCAGCAATGCAGCAAGTGCCTGGTTTCCGTTAATGAGATCAGCTGACGTTTTTACAAGAGTTTCAATATGCCCCGTTTCCTGCATAACAGCTGCAAATCCTCCAGCAGAAAGCATGACAAATCCGATAAATGCCATCATTCTCATGCCCGTTGTCAGCAGTTCATCCGCTTCATTCCACTTCATCGAGCCTGTGGCATAAAGGACGATGATTCCGGCAAGCGCACCGAAGATCATTCCCTCTACCTCAAGTTTTTGAGACAGGATCAATTGGACGGATAACGAAACGGCAATTGCAAGCACTGCAAATCCAACGCTTTTTTTCGTGTAAAAGGCCGTTTGCTGTCCGGCAACATTCTTCGTTTGATAGATCCGTTTTTTTCTGTATGTGAAAAAAGCAGCGGCTAAACCAATGACCATACCTGCAGATGGAATCAGCATAGCCTGAGGGATATCTTTCAGACTTACCTCAAGTCCGCCTGATGCCATATTCTTTTGAAGAATATCATGGAAAATGGCGCCGAATCCCACTGGAAGCAGCATATAAGGTGTAATCAGTCCAAAAGCAATGACTACTGCAATTAAGCGGCGGTCTATTTCCAGCTGATTAAGAACCTTAAGCAGCGGCGGAATTAAAACAGGGATAAACGCGATATGAACCGGCACCACGTTTTGTGAAAAGATTGAAATAGTCAGGATTACGAAAAGGATAAGTACTTTAGATAGAGATTTCTTTCTCTCTTCTCCTTCTTTGCCGACCAGTTTAATCGCTCCGTCAACCATTGCATCAGGCAATCCCGTTTTTGAAAGAGCGACAGCAAACGCACCGAGCAAAGCATAGCTCAGGGCAACTGTTGCATTGCTGCCAAGACCGCCCGTAAATGTTTCAATTGTTGCTTTTAAATCAAGACCGCCTGTCAATCCGCCGACAAGAGCTCCAGTCACAAGGGCAAAAACAACATTTACCCGCAGCAGGCTCAAAATCAGCATCACAACGACAGCCAAAATCACTGCATTCATCTATAAAACCTCCGAAATCTTTTGCTTTAGTTTGGTAATGTATTAGAGAAATAAATTCAATAGAGATAAAATAACACATTTTCTTTTTTCATGTCAATGTTAAAATTTTATTATATTAGCAGACTAAAGGATTTAGAGGTGTGGAGGGATTTTGGAAAAAAAAGAGCCGGCAGTATATAACTGCCGGACACTTGAAAATTTTATGCTTCAAACCGTTCAACTAAAGCTGCCAGTGTACGCGCCATAACACCTGTGGCGCCCGCAGGACCAAATTCATCCCCTTTGGATGATGTGGCTGTTCCTGCGATATCCAGGTGAACCCAAGGTGTGCCTTCTGCAAATTCACCTATGAATGTGCCTGCCATAATGGCGTGCCCTTCTCGTCCTGGAGAATTGTTCAAGTCCGCCATTTTGCTTCCGCGCACTTTTTCAATGTCCTTCTTTGTAATCGGCAGTCTCCAGATTGGCTCGCCGCATTCATGCGAAGCCTCAAGAACCTGCTCAAACAGGGCTTCATCGTTTGTCATGGCTCCAGTCGTGTGAGTGCCGAGGGCGATAATTACTCCTCCTGTAAGAGTCGCCACGTCCACTAAATAGTCTGCTCCGTGGTGCTTGGCATACGTGATGCCATCAGCAAGGACCAGCCTGCCTTCTGCATCTGTATTCAGCACCTCGATTGTTTTTCCGCTTAGTGATACGATGACATCATCCGGCTTAAACGCATTGCCGCTGATCATGTTGTCTGTTGATGGAATCACTGCCAGTACATTTTGCTCTGGCTTCAGCTTCCCGATGATTTCCATCGCTCCAAGAACGGCAGCTGCTCCGCCCATATCTGTTTTCATGCCCACAATACCGTCCTTTGGCTTAATCGAGTAGCCTCCGGTATCAAATGTGATGCCCTTGCCGACCAGGCCAATGACATCTTTCCATTCTTCTTTTCCCTGATATTTCAGGACGATCATCTTCGGCGGTTCCTCAGAGCCTTTGTTTACGGCAAGAAGCGCTCCCATTCCAAGCTTCTCCATGTCTTCCTTTTCAAGCACTTCATACTGGAATCCGTATTTCCCCGCAAGATCTACTGAATACTTGGCAAGCTCTGTTGCTGTTAAGATGTTCCCTGGCATGTTGACAAGCGTTCTTGCAGCATTTGTTCCTTCTCCAAAAGCGGAGCCTACTGTCAGACTTGAGCGTATTTCATCTTCGTCTGCCTGTGAAATGACTGTGACCTGATGAATGTTCCGCTCGGGTTCGTTTGAACGCTGTTTATAATCCTGAACTTTATATGTAGACAGCGGCAGCACCTCAGCAAGCGCATGTGCGGCCTCATTCCCGTCGACGTTTTCGTTTGTAAACGTATCAAGCCATACAGCGACAGACTGGATTTTAGCCTCCTGAACCGTTCTGAAAACCTTGGCGAAAGCTTCTCTTGATGCATCAAAATCATATTCTTTTTCCTTGCCGAGTCCGACAAAGTAGATTCGCTTTACTGCCAGTTTTCCAAGTGTATGTACTTTGGTAATGGCTTTCTTTTTCGCTGACAGATCTCCTTCTTTGCTGAGCTCTGAAAGCTGTCCGTCAAGCTTCCGGTCAAGTTCGCCAAGAACGCCCGAAAACGGACCGTTTTTATGGAAAAGACCGATTACGATTGTTTCTTCTTCCCAGGATGCATGTGATTTAATATGAAACATCCAAGCACACCTCCATCATATAGTATGTTTTCATTCCTGCTCTTTCAGGTAAAGAAAAAGAGCAGGCAGTTTTGGGAGCCGTCCCGCTTCTTCAAAAGGCACCGACTGCACGTCAGATGGAATGATCTCAAGCGAACGTTCCATAAAATCATTTATTTCCTCAAGGTCGACGCCCCAGTGAAAAGGACGGTAAGGCTGTATGTAGGAATGCCCTGCTTGCATCATCAGCCGTGCTCCTTTAATATTGCCATATTCGTAATGATAAATAGCGACCGTCATCTGAAGAAGCCCTTTTAAAAAAAGGTTATCTTTTTCAGTCAGCCAGATCCATTCAAGCAGATCATGGCACGTATAATAATCGCCTTCATTAAATGAGATAAAAAACTGATAATATTCCATCGGATAAAGAGTCATGAAGCAGGCACACTCCCCTCTGTCCCCATTGTATCAAAGCACAAAAAGTTTTTATACTATTTGAACAAATGACAAAGGATAAGGGCACGAATACATGGAACTATAAATTAGAGCGATACCAGCATACCATCACGAAAACCGAAAGGATGTAAGACTTCATGGAGACATTTCTTAACTTCCCTTTACTGGCTTCTCTTGCAGCCATCTTTTTTGCACAATTTGTAAAAGTGCCCATCACCTACATAGCCACCCGCAAGATTGACTGGTCGCTTATCACAAGCACAGGCGGAATGCCGAGCTCTCACTCTGCAGCAGTAACGGCCCTTGCAACAGGGGTAGCGCTTGACAACGGCCTTGCTTCCTCCCTTTTCGCTATTTCAGCCGTATTTGCAATCATTACGATGTTTGATGCAACTGGAGTACGAAGGCATGCCGGTGAACAGGCAACCGTCCTCAATAAGCTAGTCACCGACTTTAATACATTTGTAGGCGAAGCCAAAAACTGGCCAAAACAAGAAGAACAAAAAAAGCAGGAAAAATTAAAAGAGCTCCTCGGACATCAGCCGATCGAGGTGTTCTTCGGGGGACTGACAGGCATTCTTCTGACTCTGTTCCTTCATTACCTGATTATCTTATAAAGGAGAGATCGTGTGCGCCTGATTTCAATCTGCCCAAGCAACACAGAACTTGCTGCCTATCTGGGGCTTGCAGATTCCCTTGTAGCCATAGACGACTTTTCAGACTGGCCAGAACGGGTAAATGAACTCCCAAAGCTTGGCCCTGACCTGTCCATAAATATGGACCTTGTTGAACAGCATCAGCCAGATCTGGTTCTTGCATCACTGAGTGTGCCGGGCATGGAAAAAAACATTGAAGAGCTAAAAAAGCGAAACATCCCGCATCTTGTTCTTAATCCGCAGTCATTTAAAGACATTGGTGATGATTTACTTACAGTCGGAAGAGCAGCGGGAACGGAAAAAAGAGCGGAAGAAATTGTTTCCCGGTATCATCAATTCCTGGATGAGTACCGGGAGATTTCAGAGCAGATAAAAGACCGCCCCTCCGTCTATTTTGAGTGGTGGCCCAACCCGATCTTCACACCGGGCAGAGTCAACTGGCTCACAGAAATGTGTGAACTTGCAGGCGGTACGAATCTATTTAAAGATGTCGATTTAGCAAGCGTCCAAACGGACTGGAGCGATGTAGCGGAGAGAGACCCGGATCATATCTGCCTTGCCTGGGTCGGAGTCAAACAAAGCCGGATGAAAATCTCGCATGTATTAAAGAGACAGCATGCAGAGAGCGTTGCAGCTGTAAAAGAGAATCGAATTCATCTTCTCGAAGAACAGCTTTATTGCCGGCCTTCCCCCCGCCTGCTGCACGGACTTGCTAAGCTTGCTGATATTTTGCATCCTGGTGTTTACCCAAAACCGGGAGCACTGGATGATTTGCAATTGCGCATATAACTTTAAGTCCCTGGCCGCGGCCAGGGGTTTTTTAGTGAATTGCTTTGTCCAACCGATTGATAGAAACTTGTCCGTATAGAAAAAGGGGCTGTCTTGTTGGCGTGCCTCCAGGTTTGGATTGGGGGTGTTGGTAAGGCAGATAGAACCTTTAAACGAAGAAGGACAGGTTTGAAAGGTCATAAACACAATAGATACGACCCTTAAGTGTGAAGGAAACTGTCTGAGGGGTTATAAGGGCATATGATATGACCCTTCAGTATGAGAAAACTGTGTGAAGGGTCATAAAGGCACATGATTTAACCCTTTAGCATGAAGGAAACTCTTTCAAGGGTCATAAAGACACATATTTTAACCCTTCAGCATGAAGGAAACACATTGAAGGGTCATAATGACACATTATTTAACTCTTCAGCATGAAGAAAACTCCGTGAAGGGTTATAAGGGCACATGTTTTAACCCTTCAGCATAAAGGAAACTCCGTGAAGGGTCATAATGACACATGATTTAACCCTTCAACATAATAAAAACTCCGTGAAGGGTCATAGAGGCACATGATTTAACCCTTCGGCACAAAAAGAATGGCTGAAGGGTCATAAGAGAACATGGTTCCCAGTCTCTAACTCTTTGTTTTAGGCTTCATGTATTTTTGACGGAACGCCTGCATGGATCTGTTTTCGTTAAGCTCCGTCAGCTGTTTTTCAGTTAACCGTCCGTTTCCTTTTTGGACGATGTATATGTCTAATGTCTTTTTGCCCCAGTGCTCATAGACTTCGTCTACCGTGTCGTAGTAGAGATCAAGCTCATTTCCCTTGATAGCGCCGCCTTTGTCCGCTACGACTCCGAAGCCGTAGTCTGGTATAAAAAGAATGGTGCCGATCGGAAAGACGTTAAGGTCAGCTGCAATTGTAGAATATAAATCTCTTTTCACTTTTACGCCGGAATAAGTGATGCCGTATTCCGGATGTTCGGGATGTTTGCCTGTTGATTCGAACCCTGCGGTGTATCCGGTAGCTGTGACTTCTTTTTTGGGATAGTGCGCCATTTGATCTTCAAGCGATTCTGATGTTTCAACGGCGGCTGAAATCGCAAGTGCCGTTTCTTTGATTTTTAATGACTTGAATGTAAGTCCTGATTTTTTATAGGGGTGATTTTCAACCTTTAATCTACCTTCTGCTAATCCGGTCCAGCCCGTTATATCTGTCGCTTCTGCACCTGAAAAAGCATTGAACGTCGTGCCAAGCGCAAGCAGCAGCATAATAGCCATCAGCAGGCGCCTTATCACTTTTTTCATTTAGTGTTTCACTCCTCTCACTCTCATAATCGTTTCCAATCAGGAAGCGAAATATTCAGAATGAGGAGGAATCCAATTTCTTCTAGTTCCTATATATCAGCGAATAAACATACTAAAAAGACCTGCACGCATCGCACAGATCAGGACTAAAACATTTGATATCCTCTTTTTCGGAGCATGTTAATGACGATTCCGGATACGATGGCTCCGGTGAGACCGCTGGCTAATATCAGGATATCTGCAAGGGCCAATGACGCAAAACGCTGTCCAAGCGAAGATATAGATGAACCGGGAGCTGTGAAGTAGGCCGTGAATTTAACTGAATCTACGATAAAGATGCAGACAATCGGATAAATAATAGCCATGATCCATGACATTCTGAGAAGCATGTTCAGCAAGAAACCGATTCCAAAAAACAAAACAAAAAATAAAAGCATTGAAATAATTAATACAGGCAAAAACAAGTTATCCCCTCCAGTACACCTCTTTTAGTGTACTGAACAAGGGATAACCCGTCAATCTTAAAATCTATGCTGATTTCTTCCCTGTTCCGTTGCAGCAGTCACACGTTTCGGAACCTCCAAGAAGCAGCTGGAAATATCCTTTACCCGAACAATAAGGACACTCTTTCTTTTCGATAACAGATCCATTGATCATCTATATTTCCCTCCCGGTAAAAAAAAGCTCTTTTTAGATATTGAAGATACTATATCAGGTTCTTTGTAAAGGATAAAGGAAGAAAATCTGACGGGATTCCTGATGTAAGCGAATACATCAACTTCTTTCTCTCGTTTTCTTAATTTTTCTTATTATTTTGAAAATTATAAAAATAAACGGTAAGCTGTGTATCCAAACTGATTTCCGGGATTCGCCCCGTCCACTTTGTTCAGCATTTTATCAAACGTTTCATCTGCGAATGATTTAAGCAGCAAAGACGTATCAATATGCTCCCTTAATAGATCGGGGTGCATAAAGGCTGCTTCAAACAGTTCATTTTCCTGGACGGTGATGTCAGAAGAGATGGCCTTTAATCTGAAAATAATCATGTTGTCGCTGATTTTATCATGGATGACACCTGACCTGATCCCAATCACGCCAAGAACGGCCGTTTCTATCCCTGTCTCTTCTAGGATTTCCCTTGAAACAGCTTCATCCACTGTTTCTCCCTCGTTTACAAAGCCTGCAGGAAAAGACCATTTGCCCTTTAAACCTCCATAACGCTTTTTAACGACAAGCCATTCACCATTCTCATTTTCAACAAGGCCTGAAACGGCAATCCAGACATTTCCCCGTTTGGTTGACATGTAAAAACTCCCCTTCCTTTTGAAAATTCTTTATGTAAAAATCAATTTTTCGCGCATAAAAAAAGACAAAAGCATATAGCTCTTGTCTTTAGTTTAATCGATTACTTAGAAAAACTTAAATTTTCCTTTTTTCACTACAAGACCTGCTCCGCCAACCATTAGAAGAGCACGGTTATCAATCATTTTCTTCATGAATGAAGCTTTTGTACCCATTACTTTTTTGCCGAATACCATGCCTACTGCATCGTCTTCGCCAAGAGAAGCTACTGTACCTTTGATATCAGGCTTGAATTCTTCCATCTCGCCCTGGTCGCGGACAGCAACTGAAATGTTCTTAGCCGCTGTGATACCTTGCTGCATAGCGATTTGAGCTGTCGGAGGGTATGGACGGTTGATTTCTTCGTTGATCACAAGAGAGCAGTCCCCGATGATATAGACATCATCATGGCCTGGAGCTCTAAGGTAAGAGTCAACTTTTACGCGGCCGCGCATGTTTTCGAATCCAGCTTCTTCTACGATGCTGTTTCCGCGTACGCCTGCTGCCCAAACAACTGTGTCAGCTTTGATTTCTTCCATTACATCGTCTTTTGCAACGATAATGCCGTCTTCAACACATTCTTTAATCGCAGTGCCGATTTTAAATTCAACACCTTTGCGCTCAAGATGGTTTACAGCATACTCGACAAGCTCTGGATCAAATCCAGGAAGAGCTGTTGGAGCAGCCTCTACGCAGATGATGCGCACTTTCTTATGATCAACATCGTACTCGCGGCAAAGCTCAGGAACACGGTTTGCAAGCTCTCCAAGGAACTCGATGCCAGTGAAGCCTGCTCCGCCGACAACAATCGCAAGACGCTGGTCGCGTTTTACTTCTTCTGTGTTGTAAGTAGCAAATTGATATTCGATGTGCTCGCGCAATTGACGTGCAGCATTAATATTTGTGATGCCGAATGCATATTCTTTAAGACCTTTGATTCCAAATGTTTCAGGGTGTGAACCAAGAGAAATAACAAGATAGTCATACTCAAGCTCACCATTTGAAAGGACAATTTTCTTCTCATCTTTGTTGATCGATACTACTGTATCTTTCACAAATTTCACGCGGCTGTTATCGATGACATCTTTCACTTGGTATCTTGCTTTGTCATGATGCAGCGTACCAGCTGATGCCTCGTGAAGCCATGTTGTTTCATAATGATAATCGTTTTTGTTCACCAGTGTAAGATCTGCTTCATTTACACCGATCATTTTTTGAAGACGCGTAACTGCCATTAATCCGCCGTAACCTGCACCTAGTACTACTATTTTGGGCTTTCTCAACCGAATCACATCCACCTTTTTTGATTTTTTTGCTGTGAAGGATAGAATAATGTCTATATTCCTTATCTTCCTCCGCTTTACAGCTTTTTATTTTGTTTTCCGCAAAAAAGTTTGTGAAAATGTTCACTTAACTTTTCAGAAAGAAGCAAATAATTAAATATGATAGAAATAATGCCTATATTCCATAATAGCACCTGTACTGATTTTTTCAAGACCAAATTAAAGGATTAAAAACGTTAAGAATTTTACAAAAATAAAAACATTCTCTATAATAATCATAATCAATCTGTGAATGACTCTTTCGCTCATCCGGCTGCAGGCTAAAATGACGAACGAGTGACAATATGTTAACATTAAGAATCATTATCAATTACAAATGGGGGTTATCTTTGTGAAGGAAGACACAAAAGTATACGACATCACGATTATCGGAGGCGGACCGGTAGGATTGTTCACTGCATTCTACGGCGGCATGCGCCAGGCATCAGTTAAAATTATTGAGAGCTTACCGCAGCTTGGAGGACAGCTTTCTGCCCTTTATCCTGAAAAATACATATATGATGTAGCGGGATTCCCAAAAGTCCGCGCTCAGGAACTTGTCAACAATCTAAAAGAACAAATGGCTCAATTTGAACCAACGATTTGTCTTGAACAGGCAGTTGCCGATGTTGAAAAACAGGCAGACGGTGTTTTCAAACTGACAACCGATCAAGAAGTTCATTATTCTAAAACCATCATCATCACTGCCGGAAACGGTGCTTTTCAGCCGCGTAAAATCGAGCTTGAAGAAGCGGCTTCTTTTGAAAAATCAAACCTTCACTATTTCATCGATGACCTGAATCAGTTTGCAGGACAGCGCGTACTCGTATGCGGAGGCGGAGACTCAGCAGTCGACTGGTCACTGATGCTTGAACCGATTGCAGAAAAAGTGACCCTTGTCCACAGACGAGATAAATTCCGCGCCCACGAGCACAGTGTAGAAAATCTAAACAACTCGAAAGTGCAAATCCTGACTCCTTTCATCCCAACTGAACTGACAGGAACAGACAAGATTGAACAGGTTGTTTTAGAAGAAGTAAAAGGAGACCGCAAAGAAGTATTGGACGTTGATGCTGTCATCGTAAACTTCGGATTTGTTTCCTCTCTTGGACCAATTAAAAACTGGGGACTTGAAATCGAAAAGAACTCCATCCTCGTAAACAGCAAAATGGAGACAAATGTTGAAGGCATTTATGCTGCAGGAGATATCTGCACATACGAAGGAAAAGTCAAGCTGATTGCAAGCGGATTTGGAGAAGCTCCAACTGCCGTCAACAATGCAAAAGCCTACATGGATCCAAAAGCAAGAGTGCAGCCGCTTCACAGCACAAGCTTGTTTGAAAAATAAGTGAAACAATGAAGAATGCAGAGAAATTGTTTATGTCTCTGCATTCTTTTTTATTTGCGATAATTTTTTTGATTTCATCCAGAAAAAACGATCAATTCTGCTGCCTGGAAAGTTCGTTTTTCTGCTAATCCTTCTTTTCACTTCCAAGATTGCCCTTTTTACAACCAACTTTTCCCGCTTTACTGTCAACTCTTTCTGAATTACTGCCAACTCTTCCTTTTTAACAACCAACCACTTCATTTTTCTCTATATAAATCACTGCCAGTATTGGCTGTAGGGGTTATAAAAATACGGCTGCGGCTGCTGATAACGCTGGCCGTCAAACTGCATCATGCCCTGATCTGATCCGGGCATCTGGCCAAACGGACTTCCCTGGCCTCCCTGCATGCCTCCGCCCTGGCCCATTCCAGGCATTTGGCCGAACGGACTCTGCTGACCTCCCTGCATGCCACCGCCCTGACCCATTCCAGGCATCTGACCAGGCGATCCACCTTGACCTCCCTGCATGCCTCCGCCCTGACCCATTCCAGGCATCTGACCAGGCGATCCACCTTGACCGCCTTGTGAGCCACCGTTCTGACCCATTCCAGGCATCTCGCCAAATGGGCTCTGTCCGCCTCCGGAACCGCCATTTTGGCCTCCTGTTCCGCCGTTCTGGCCGCCTTGGCCGCCTGAACCGCCGTTTTGACCGCCACCAGAACCGCCGTTTTGACCTTCCGATCCGCCGTTTTGACCGCCAGATCCTTCTTGCCCGCCGTTCTGGCCGCCTTCTGAAGAGCCTTGCTGCTGCTCCTGCTCTTCCTGGCCGCCTCCATTTTGCCCTTCGCCTTCAGCTTTCGGAGGTTTCTCCATCACTTTAAACGATTTTATATCACTAACGTTTACTCTGCTTGTCGTTAAAGCAGGAAAAGACAGGATATATGCATCTCCCGACTCTTTGTCTAAGTAAAATATAAAGGCCTCTTTTTCAGCATCATTTGAAAATGTGAACTTGCCCCATTTATACAGACCTTCATTTAATTCGTCTGTCGAATTCAGACGGTAAGAATAATAGCCGTGATACGGCGTATATGGATGATAATACATACTTTGCTCTGCCCCCTTATCGTTTTCACACCCATACTATATGCCGGGTTTTTGTCCAGTGTCAGAGAAAAGAAACAGGGGTTATTATGTAAAACAAGCAAAAAAAAGACATTCCCCTGTCGTTACAGGGAAATGTCCTTTTATCAGCACTCCTCAGGAGTACCAGTATTCGTTGCAGTTCTGAAAGAAGAACCGCAGCCGCATGAAGCAATGGCATTCGGATTGTCGATTGTAAAGCCGCCGCCCATCAGCGACTCTTTAAAATCGATAATCGTGCCTTTCAGGATTGCCGTGCTCTCCTTGTCTACGACAACTTTGATGCCGTGAAGCTCAAATTGCGTGTCATCTTCGCCCGGCTCCTGTTCAAAGCCCATTCCGTAAGAAAGGCCGCTGCATCCGCCGCCTTTAACGCCTACGCGCAGATAAGCCTGCTCCTCACCGTTTTCTTTCATCATGTCTTTTATTTGAAAAGCTGCTGCTTCCGTAATTGTTACTAAATCACTCATCTTTATTCCTCCTTTGCCGATTATCCAAAGGCTATGCTACCAGTATACCGAATCCGAAAGGAAGTCTCAAATGATTCAGCCTGTCAGCTGTTATAGTAATAAACTCCTGTGCAGATCACTTCAGCGGGCCCTGTCATAAAAACATTTCCTTCTTCAGACCAATTAATAAGCAAATCTCCGCCTGCTAAATGAACCGTCGTATCTTCTCCTCTTTTTGTGAAGCCATTTAAAACAGAAGAAACAACGGCGGCACATGCCCCTGTTCCGCAGGCCATCGTTACACCTGAACCGCGCTCCCACACTCTGAAATGAAGCTCGTTTTCAGATACGACTTCAACAAACTCGACATTCACACTTTCTGGGAATAAAGGATCTTTTTCAACAACCGGACCAAGGGTCAAAACAGGTGCCGTTTCAATGTCATCGACATAGAACACAAGATGGGGATTCCCCATTGAAACGGCAGTGCCCATGTACTGTTTCCCGCCAAATTCAAGAGGTGTGTTTACCGCTTTTTCCTCCGGATTGCCCTGCATCGGAATCTCGCTGCGGGTAAGCAGAGGTTCTCCCATGTCGATTGTCACTTTGCTGATAACTGAACCTTCGCCTTCAAGTTTCGCATAGACAAGGCCTGAGAGGGTTTCAATTGAAAACTCTCTTTCTTCTGTCAGTTTATTCTCGTACGCGTATTTCGCCACGCAGCGAAGTCCGTTTCCGCAGTTTTTTCCTTCAGAGCCGTCACTGTTGAAAATTCTCATCTTTACGGCTGCTTTATCTGAAGGGCAGATCAGGATCATGCCGTCAGATCCTATACCTGTATACACATTCGATACCTTTACGGCAATCTCGGCTAAACGTGATTCTTCCATCTTTTCCTCGAACATATTTACATATATATAGTTATTTCCAAGTGCATGCATTTTGGTGAAGGTAAATTGGTTCATAAGAGTCTCCCGTTTTTTTTCTTTTTATAAGTATAAAATGCTGGAAACCGGAGCACAATAGAAATATCCCCCGTTTGTTATAGATAATAAAAGCTCCCTGCTTCATGCAGGGAGCTTTTATTCGTTACAGCCGTCTTAAAACATAAACATTCCTGCAATGGCAGCACTCAGAAGGTTTGCAAGAGTACCTGCAGCAATCGCTTTGAATCCGAGTCTTGCGATATCCTGACGTCGGTTAGGCGCCATGCCCCCAAGCCCGCCGAGCAAAATCGCAATGGATGACAGGTTTGCAAAGCCGCAAAGGGCAAAGCTGACGATCGCAATGGTTTTATCGGACAGATCTTCAAGCTGAGGAGCAAAATTACTGTAAGCAACAAACTCGTTTAATACTAGCTTTTGCCCAATAAAACTTCCCGCTTTTACAGCTTCCTCCCACGGAACACCAATCACGAATGCAAGCGGTGCAAATACAAATCCGAGGATATATTCAAGCGTAAGATTTGAAGCTCCGAAAAGCCCGCCGATAAATCCGAGAATTCCGTTTAATAGAGCGATTAAAGCAATAAACGCAAGAAGCATCGCTCCAACATTCAATGCAAGCTGAAGTCCGGTAGATGCCCCCTTGGCTGCTGCATCAATGACATTCGCTGCATCTTCATCGCTTTCCATTTTCACATCGTCCATTGTCACCGGTTTTTCCGTTTCAGGAATCAGCATTTTAGCCATGATCAATCCGGCCGGCGCTGCCATAAAACTCGCAGCAAGCAAGTATTCAAGCGGAACTCCAAGAGCCGCATATCCAAATAATACAGAACCTGCAACAGATGCAAGGCCGCCTGTCATAACCGCAAACAGCTCTGATCTCGTCATTTTGGCTATGTATGGTTTTACAACTAGAGGCGCTTCTGTCTGGCCGACAAAAATGTTCGCCGCCGCTGAAAGAGATTCTGCTTTGCTCGTTCCGAGAAGCTTCGACAATCCGCCTCCCAAAATTCGAATGATCCACTGCATCACGCCTATATGGTACAGGACCGAGATAAGCGATGAAAAGAAGATAATAATTGTAAGGACGTTAAAGGCAAAAATAAAACCTGTCGGCTGAGAGGGATCTCCTAAAGATCCAAACAAAAAGCCAATACCTTCACTTGCGTATCCCACAAGATTCTGAACAGCTTCCGTCAGCGCTTTAAATGCCCGTGTTCCGGGCTCCCATTTCAAAACTAAAAATGCAAATAAAAGCTGAATGGCAAGGCCGCCGAGAATGGTGCGGATTTTTATTTTCTTTTTCCCTTCAGAAAGGAGAAAAGCAATCGCAAACAGGACGGCAACCCCCATTATTCCCCATAAAAAATTCGTCATTTCTTCACCTCAGGCAATAGTTTTTGATGAGTCTAAAATAACAGCCGATTGCAGCCGTGTCCATATATTTTTGACAAAACACGATATTTTCCGACAAATTCACTAGCTGCTACATTTTATAGTGCTACTGATCAAATATCATTATGCAAGAAAGGATATTTTAAAAAGAGTCATCAGTTGTATTACTCCGTTTGATGGTTCCGAACCCTGCGATAAGTGCCACCAAAAATGTTATTCCTCCGTTTGATGGTTCCGAACCCTGCGATAAGTGCCACCAAAAATGTTATTCCTCTGTTTGATGGTTCCGAACTGAGGGATAAGTGCCACCAAAAAGGATATTCCTCCGTTTGATGGTTCCGAACCCAGAGATAAGTGCCTTCAAAAATGAAATTCCCACACTTGATGGTTCCGAACTCAGAGATAAGTGCCACCAAAAAGGATATTCCTCCGTTTGATGGATCCGAACTCAGAGATAAGTGCCATCAAAAAGGATATTCCTCCATTTGATGGTTCCGAACTCAGAGATAAGTGCCACCAAAAAGGATATTCCTCCGTTTGATGGTTCCGAACCCTGCGATAAGTGCCTTCAAACATAAAAAAACACGCACCCGAGTACGTGTTCCTGCCTAACAAAAGGCATCTATTAAAACATAGGATTCTCTTCAAGGTAATCATAAACGTTCTTGACCAGCTCGTCTGGTGTCTCGCCGGCTACGATCTCTCCGTTGACAAGGGCATAGAGTGACGAATAGCATTTGCCGCAGTACCCCAAACATCCGTATTCAATAATATCCAGATTCGGATCCTTTTCGAGCTGTTCTAAAGCAGCCTGAGAGCCGTTCGCCAGATTGCTTATGCAAAATTCAATTATTGGTTTCAACCTTATCACCTCACACCTGCAATCAATGCTACCTCTTTTTATGCCCCATCGTCAATATTTAACGTTTTGTGATATACTTTTCAGTAAATAACAACACATATTTACAAAAGTGATTTACTATTGACGGTCTTTGCAGATTATTAGATGACTTTTTCATAACATATTGTGGTTTATCTGCAAATTCGTTATACTTTTATATGGCATATTGCAAAGGTTTTCTTATGAATCATCCATAAAATAGATTAGAATATACTCGCTTAATGAGGAGAAAAAGGGGAATCTGCAATGAAGAACTTAGTTATTCTTGGCGGCGGATACGGCGGAATGCGCATCCTGCACAGGCTGCTTCCTGGACAGCTGCCTGATGATGTGCAAATAACACTCATAGATAAAAATCCCTATCACTGCTTAAAAACGGAATATTACGCGCTTGCTGCGGGAACGATTTCAGACCACCACATCCGCGTCGATTTTCCTGAGCATGAGCGTCTGAACACAGCCTACGGGGAGATTACTTCTATTGACCTTCAGGAAAAAAAGGTTTATTTGGCCAATCAGGAACCGATTTCATACGATGATCTGATTATCGGCCTTGGCTGTGAGGACAAGTATCACAATGTTCCGGGAGCAAAGGAATACACACACAGCATCCAGACCATTGACCAGTCACGAGAAACGTATCAGCTGCTTAACAACCTGAGCGGCGGAGCATCTGTTGCAATCGTTGGCGCAGGCCTAAGCGGAGTTGAGCTTGCCAGTGAGCTCAGAGAAAGCCGCAAAGATCTGAAAATCACATTATATGACCGCGGCAAGAATATTCTCTCAAGCTTCCCTGAACGGTTGAGCAAATATGTACAAGGCTGGTTTGAAGACCATGGCGTGACAATCGTGAACAGCGCGAATGTGACAAAAGTAGAGCAAAACGTTCTCTACAATCATGATGAGCCGCTTACATATGATGCCATCGTATGGACAGCCGGCATTCAGCCAAACAAAGTAGTCAGAGACCTTCCGGTTGAAAAAGATCCGCAGGGAAGGGTCATCCTGACGAAGCAGCATTTTCTTCCTGATTATGAGGATGCTTTCGTTGTCGGCGACTGCGCGAGTCTCCCTCATGCTCCAAGTGCCCAGCTTGCTGAAGCACAGGCCGAGCAAATTGTTCAGGTACTGCTGAAAAAATGGAATGGGGAAGAACTTCCGCAAAACTTCCCTGCCTTCAAATTAAAAGGCGTGCTCGGATCACTTGGAAAAAAACATGGCTTTGGCCTTGTAAATGACCGTCCGCTGATTGGACGTGTCCCTAGACTTTTGAAATCCGGGATTCTTTGGATGTACAAGTATCATAACGGGTAAAGGACAGGATGCATCTCCTGACTGTGCTCACATAATAAAAACGCAAGGCTGTCTGCAGCCTTGCGTTTTCTTTGTCTTTTTTCACGATGCTGAAACGTAGCCGTGCTTTTCCATTTCCGCATAAATCACTTTTAATTTCGGACTGCCTTCTCCCACCACTTCTCCATTAATAACGACAAGCGGATAGAAGTATTCATCATTCGCAATCTTTTCTGCAAATTCCTTTTTCTCTTCATCTTCGTGCTCCTGGTAGATATCCACATATTCAATATGAAAGGGCTGCTGCGGGAATTTGCGTGTGAGAGCTGCTTCTAGCCATTCGCATGTATCTTTTGTTGAAGGGAGGTTCACACAGCTCGGACAGAGCACTTCAGCACCGTACACAAAAACCTTTAATCGTTTATCCATCGTTCTCCCCCTTTTCTTTCCTTTCATTGTAAGGGACAGTGTGCATTTTTGCCATGAAAAATACAAGGTTCTATCCATTTTTATTCCCTGCAGAGTGTGTTAAAATAGAACTGATTACAGAATTTGCACCATTCAAAACAATAGATTTTCAGAAGCATTTTGAATATAATAGCAAGATAAGGAAGGAGTCGATTTAAAATGGCAACAGAAACTCATATGATCGAACAAGTTCAGGAAGTACTTGATAAATTGCGTCCGTTCCTTCTTCGCGACGGCGGGGACTGTGAACTGGTTGATGTGGAGGACGGCATTGTAAAGCTTCGTCTTCTTGGTGCATGCGGAAGCTGCCCAAGTTCAACGATCACACTTAAAGCCGGTATCGAACGCGCTCTTTTAGAGGAAGTTCCTGGCGTTGTTGAAGTAGAGCAGGTTTTTTAATGAAATAGAAAAAAGATGGTGAGCCACGCTCACCATCTTTTTTTATTTACAGGTATTTATCAAACCATTCCTTAATATGATTCAGGCGGTCAATTCTGAGCTTTGGATGCCCGCTTCTTGACAGTTCATGGTTGGCTTCAGGGAAACGGACCAGCTTAGTCTCTTTTTTCAGCTGCTTCAGAGCAATGTAAAGCTGTTCTGCCTGCTCAACAGGGCAGCGGTAGTCCTTTTCGCCGTGAAGGATAAGAAGCGGTGTTTCGACGTTCTTTACGTACTTCAAAGGCGAATGGTGCCACAGCTTCTCGAAGTCATCAATCAGATTCCCGCCAAGCTCCCATTCAGTAAAGTAGTACCCGATGTCGCTTACTCCGTAAAAGCTGATCCAGTTGGAAATTGAACGCTGTGTCACTGCTGCTTTAAACCGGTTTGTATGGCCGACAATCCAGTTTGTCATAAAGCCGCCGTAGCTTCCTCCAGTTACACCAAGCCTCTCCTCATCAATAAAATCATATGTTTTCAGCGCATAGTCAACTGCACTCATCAAGTCCGTGTAGTCGCTTCCGCCATAGTCTCCCCGGACCCCGTCAACGAAATGCTGGCCATATCCATGGCTTCCGCGCGGATTTGTGTAAAGAACCGCTTTTCCGCTTGCAGCGAGCATTTGGAACTCATGGAAATAGGTGTTGGCATACATGGCATGCGGACCGCCGTGGATTTCAAGGACGAGCGGGTACTTCTCGCCTTCCTCATAGCCTGCCGGTTTCATGATCCATCCGTGAATCTCAAGACCGTCCTCCGCTTTATACGCAATTGCTTCCGGAACAGAGAGCTCCACTTCGTTTAAAAAAGCTTCATTAATGCTTGTCAGCTGCCTGTTTTCACCTGTGCTGAAATCGAAGAAGTGAAGGTCACTCGGGTGATCCGGACGGCTGATGCCAAGGACCGCCGTATGGCTTTGAACATGAACGGACAACCCATAGACGTGCTCGTTTTCAAATCGTACAGGAACTGTCTGGCCTTCAAGCGAACCGTAGTAAACGCCTGTATTTCCCTGATCCGTCAGAATGAAATAAAAGCCCTGGCTGTCTTCCGTCCAGATAAGTCCAGGATAGACACTTCCCGAAATAAAATCTGCCACCGCCGCATCACTGATATGGACATCCCAATCTGCAGAATAGCAGGAAAGCTCTCCAGTTTCACGATCAGACAGCCAGATTTTTGAGAAAGTAGCCCCAAGATACTCTTTTTCGTGTCCTAAAAAGGATACGTACTTGCCGTCAGGCGACCAGGATGGATGGCCGTAAAATCCATTGCTGTTTGTCAGTTTTGTCAGATCATGCCCGTCAAGGGACAGAATATAGACATCTGAAATCAGGTTTTGGTCAGGGTCATCCGTCATATTGGATGTAAAAACTATAGCCTTTCCATCAGGAGACCAGGCTGCGTCGCTGCAGTCATATTCTCTGAACCCAAGCAGGTTGAGTTTTCCGGTTTCTGCATCTGCAATAGCCAGCTGTCTTTTTTTGTTTCTGACAAAGCCCGAAGCATCCGACTTATATCTCATATCTTCCACAACGAGCGGTTGGGGCTGCTTGTCCTCTTCTTTCGCTTTTTCGAGTGTATCTTCAGGAGCAAGCGCAAGTGAAACGAGGATGCTCGCACTGTCAGGGCTCCATACAGGCTGTGAAACGGCAAGGTGCTCTTCTGTCAGTGCCTTTGCTTCTCCCCCTCCTGCTGACATGACGTAAAGCTGATTTTTCCCGCTTCTGCTGGACAAAAAGGCAAGCCTGCTGCCATCCGGAGACCACCTTGGCGATGTATTTCTGTGTTCGCCAAATGTCCATTGAACCTTCTCGCCTGTTTTTAAATCAATCAAAAACAGGTTCGATATGTAGTGATGTTTTTCTTCCTGAATGGATGTCTCAACGTATACAGCCTTCGTTCCGCAGGGAGACATTTGCGGATCGTTGACGGACTTCAGTTTGTATAAATCTTCTGCAGCAATGACCCTTTTTTCCATTTTACTAACACCATTCTTTCTCTTAAATTTGCTCTTATTCTATTTATTTCGACAAGCTAAATAGTTTTCCTTCTCTGCCTTTGATTTTAAACTAAAAAAAAGCATCCTCATCCTGAGAATGCTTTCAGCCGATCGAGTCATGAACTTGTCCCGCACCCTTTTCATAGTAAACGTTTGATCCTTCAAGAACGGGTTCCAGCACTTCAACTTCACATTTGGGAAACTTCACTTTAAGCACATCTGCAAGAGCCTTCCCTTTGCCTTTTGCAGCAAACGCAAGGACGGTCGGGCCTGCGCCGCTTAGGGCAGCGCCGTAAGCACCTGCTTCGAGTACAGCTTCCTGCACTCGGGAAAGTTCTTTAATGAGTGTTCCTCTGTATGGCTGATGAAACAAATCTTTCTGCATCATTTTTCCTGCCAACGGCCAGTTATTTGAAAGCACGGCGGCAACAAGGACGTTGCTTACTGCACTTGCTTCAACTGCCCCGCTGTACTCAAGGTACCCTGGAAGGACATCCCTCGCATCCTTTGTATAAAGTTTATAAGGGGGGACAACCGCAACCAGCTCAACATCCACCTGCTGGACGGACACGAGCTCTGTTTCGTGCTCCTGGTGAATACCTACAACCAGACCTCCGTACAGCGAAGCACCTGCATTATCCGGATGTCCTTCAATCAGGCTTGCAAAATGAAGCTTTTCTTTCATAGTAAGCTCGAGTCTGCACAACTCATTTGCAAGCTCTACGCCTGCAACGATGGCGGCGGCGCTGCTTCCGAGCCCCCTTGCCATTGGGATATCGCTCCATACTTCAACTCTGCAGGGTGGAAGCTTTGCATGACAGGTGCCGGCAACCTGCTCAGCCACCTGATAAATCAAATTTTCCTTGCCTTCCGGAATATCAGCCATTTCATCATTCAGGGGAACAAATGTCCAGCTGTGGTCCCTTGTGACATTCAGTTCAAGATACCTGCTGACTGCAAGACCGACAGAATCAAAGCCGGGACCGAGGTTCGCCGTGCTGCCCGGCACCCTTATTTTAAGCATGTCACCTTCATTCACCATGCACCGACTCCTTTTAGCTGCTCCATGACAGCACGCTCGTCATTCGGCAGAACCGCAGGCTTTATAGATGAAACATCAATGGCCGTATTCGGATCCTTCAAGCCGTTTCCAGTCAGGACCGCTACTGCTTTGGAACCTCTTTGATACACGCCTTTTTTTGCGTTTTTAATCAGCCCTGCAATGGAAGCGCAAGATGCAGGTTCGGCAAAAATGCCTTCTGTTCTGGCAAGAAGCTGGTAGGCCTCCACAATTTCTGCATCTGTTACTTCATCAATGAAACCGCCGGACTGCTCAGCTGCCTGTACGGCTTTATCCCAGCTTGTAGGATTTCCAATCCGGATAGCCGTTGCAATCGTTTCAGGATCTTCAATAATCTGATTTCGAACGATCGCCGCAGCACCTTCCGCCTCAAAGCCGTGCATCTGGGGAAGCCCTGTCTGATGATGCTCGTGATATTCTTTGAATCCTTTCCAGTAGGCTGAAATGTTGCCTGCGTTGCCGACTGGAATCGCCAGCACGTCCGGAGCTGCGCCTAATGCGTCACAAAGCTCGAATGCCGCTGTTTTCTGGCCTTCAAGTCTATATGGGTTGACAGAGTTTACAAGAGTAATAGGAAGCTTTTCTGACATGCTGCGGACCATTGTAAGGGCCTGATCAAAGTTTCCCTTGATGGCGATAATTTCAGCACCGTACATTACCGCCTGGGCAAGTTTGCCGAACGCAATTTTGCCGTCAGGGATAACGATGATGCAGCGCATCTTCGCGCGCGCCGCATAAGCTGCCGCAGCCGCTGATGTATTTCCCGTTGAAGCGCATATGACCGTATCGCTGCCCTCTTCTTTTGCTTTAGCAACAGCCATGACCATTCCGCGGTCCTTGAATGAACCGGTCGGGTTGGCTCCTTCTGTTTTTGCATAGAGTTCAAGACCAAGCTTTTCTGAAAGCACCGGCAGAAACACCAGAGGCGTATTGCCCTCGTTCAACGTAAGCAAAGGAGTCTGGTCGTTTACAGGCAAGTAATTGCGGTATTGATTCAAAAGGCCTTTCCACATCATGAATATCCGTTCCCTTCTACGCGGTATGAACTCTTAATGCCCTGAACAACTTCAAGGTCCAGCAGGTTTCCGAGAATTTCATCAAAATCTTTATTTGAAGCCTGATGCGTCACAATGACAATTTCAGCAAGGCTGCTGTTTTTAAGCGGCAGCTGAAGGATTTTTTCAAAGCTGACCCCGCGTTCTGAAAACAGGGATGTAATCGTCGAAAAAGCTCCGACCTGGTCTTTTACATGAATGCGCAGGAAATGCTGGGCGTAAATTTCATCACTCTGCTTGAGCGCCTTTTCATATTGAGGAAGGACGGCACTGCGGCCATTTACACCAAGTCTCATGTTTTTCATCACACCGACAAGATCTGAAACAACGGCCGTTGCCGTCGGCAGGCTTCCTGCCCCCGGTCCGTAAAACATCGTTTCGCCGACTGCCTCACCGTACACATAAACAGCGTTGTACTCATTGTTTACAGATGCAAGCGGATGAAAGTCAGGAAGCAGGGTCGGCTGAACGCTGACCTCGACTTTGTCGCGTGTTCTGTTTGCAATCCCGATCAGCTTCATTGTATAGCCGAGGCGTTTGCTGTAGCTGATGTCTTCATCCGTCACTTCGCTGATGCCTTTTACACTGACATCCTCTAAATCTACATGCATGGAAAAACCAAGCCGAGCCAGAATGGCCATTTTTCTCGCAGCATCAAGCCCTTCAACATCCGCAGTCGGATCTGATTCAGCATATCCAAGCTCCTGCGCTTCTTTCAGCACTTCTCCGTACGGACTTCCGTGCTTGCTCATTTTTGTTAAAATAAAATTTGTTGTTCCGTTAACAATCCCCATCATTTTTGTAATCCGGTCTGATGCAAGTCCGTCTACCAAACTTCTTAAAATAGGAATGCCTCCCGCGACACTGGCT
Source organism: Metabacillus indicus LMG 22858 (assembly GCF_000708755.2). Taxonomy (GTDB): domain Bacteria; phylum Bacillota; class Bacilli; order Bacillales; family Bacillaceae; genus Bacillus_P; species Bacillus_P indicus. The sequence continues at coordinate 161,246 of NZ_JGVU02000006.1, forward strand.
TCATAGAATAAGTCGCATCCATTTTCAGTTGCAGCATCCAGCAGCTCCGTGCCGTAAACCGCCATCAGATCTTTGTTGGCTGTGACTACGTGCTTTTTCGCCTGCAGAGCCTGAAGGATATATTCTTTCGTAAGCTCAACGCCGCCCATCACTTCTATTACAACATCAATCTCAGGGTCATGGATGACCTCATCTGCATTTTTCGTCAAAAGATCTTTCCCAAACTCAATTTGCCGTTTCTTATCTATGTCCTGAACAAGAACTTTTTTCACTTTAACAGGGCAGCCTACCTGATGCATCAGCTTATCCTGGTGATCTTCAATAATTTTCACAACGCCGCTTCCGACTGTTCCGAGCCCTAATAATCCAACGTGAATCGCATTCATGATTTCTTCCACTCCCTTGATGTCTTTCTTAGAAATACATTTGTTTATGTATGATAGACATTTTCTATTATTGTCATTATAAACAGTGTGCCATTGCTTATCAATAGAGAATTTTCAGTAATTTTATTGTAATCGCTTTCTTTCCTGTTGGACCGCTGTTTATATTTTTTGTAAAACTGGTTGGATTGTCCTCCATTAAAAAAGCGTGCAGGAAATCTCCCGCACGCACGTGTTATTCGCGGTCAAGCTGAATGTCGTTCTCGCTTTCGACAACTACATCCATGTGACCCTTCATTTCGAGTTTTTCTTTTTCCCTCATTGCTTCTTCCTCTGTAGGAAAAACAGGGCCGTCAAAAACCCGTTCCATCGTTTCTTTATCCGTATACTGCACTAAAAAACTGTTCAAGTCAGATCCCTCCCGTTTTGAAGGTCTTATTCCCCTTTTTCCAAACGGCTAATCTAACGGACAGGTGTAAGCGGCTTTTTCCCTTCAAGGACTTGTTTAATGTTTTCTATGCAGCATGCCATCATGGCAAATCTCGTTTCCCGTGTAGCACTTCCTATATGGGGAAGCGCCACAGCGTTTTCCAATTGCAAAATGGGGTGATCTGCACGGATCGGTTCGTTTTCGAATACATCCAGCCCCGCTCCTGCAATCACACCGTTCCGAAGTGCCGCAATCAGGTCTTCTTCGACAACGGTGCCTCCGCGCGAAGTGTTGACGAAAATGGCCTCCTGTTTCATTTTTTGGAAAGCGCCGGCATCAAACATCCCTTTTGTTTCGATTGTTAATGGCGTCATGCAGACAACAAAATCAGACGTTTGCAGCAGGTCCTCAAATGACCTGTATTCGGCTCCGAGACTTTCTTCCGCCTCCGTATCTCTTGAACGGTTATGATAAAGAATGTTCATATCAAACCCTTTTGCCCTCTTGGCAACAGCCCGTCCTATATTCCCCATCCCGACAATGCCGATTGTTTTATGATGGACATCTGCCCCCGCAAGCAGCATCGGGCTCCAGCTTGTCCATTTTCCTTCTTTTATGTAATTTGCCGCTTCCGTCACTCTTCTTGCAGCAGACATGAGCAGCAAAAAAGTTAAATCTGCTGTTGTTTCCGTCAGAACATCCGGCGTATTGGTTATGATGATGCCTTTTTCCTTCGCATATTCCACATCCACATTGTCATAGCCGACAGCAAGATTGGCGATTACTTTTACCCCTTCACACGCATCAAGCAGCTCCTTGTCGACCTGGTCAGAAAGCATGGTCAGAAGAGCATCAGAGGTTTTTGCTTTTTCAAGCAGCAGATCCCTCGGGCACACTTCATCTTCCTTATCCCACATCTCGACATCAGCGGACGTTCTAAGCGCTTTCAAAACTTCTTCCGGAAGCTTTCTCGCAACAAATACAGAAGGCATTTCCATCCTCTCACCCTTTACTCATTTTCTTTTATCTTATCATATCAGGCATGAGAGGGAGGAAATAAGCCTACAGCCAGTGAATGGAGGGCAAATAAATTTTTTTCGTTCTCATCGACAGAAGCTGTTCATAGGATTTCAGGAACCCTTCGTATCTTGAAGAGTTTTTCAGCATATCTGCAAGCTTCGCCTCATAATAAGGCTTATCGGTTTCAGCGGATAAGTAATAATCTTCAATGCATTCGAAATAGTGAATCGGAAGGAGCATCCTGCTGTAGATCAGCCTCCAGGAAAAAGACGACAGCGGCGTTGTCCTGTCATAGTCCTCTAAAAACTGAAAACCTTCCTGACGGAGCGACTCCGGCTCCTCAAAAAACTGGTTTCTCAAGTATTCCGCAATATCCCTGCTGCAATGATCAAACACCCAGTCTGTCGGAACCTTAACCAGACCTGAAGACCTCCACGTATGGGAATAAAAGCGATTGTGGCATACTGTCGCAGAATCAATCGGCTGCGGCTCATCATCAAGCTCTGTGTCGACCAAATACTGAATGGCATTCTCCGCAATCCCCATATAATATGGAAACGATTCAGCAAACATCTTCTCAAATGAATCAAGCGGCTGGGAATTCACCTTGCCCCTCCAGAAGCCTTCAAGCTGATCTGTCCGCTTTTCCCAGAGATTTTTCCACTGCCCGATCCGGCTGATTTTAGACACCTGGTACGGATAGCTTCTCGCCTTCTGATGAAAACGCGCAAGCTCTCTGCCCACCTGAAACACCCGCTCTCCCTGCACGTACGATGTTTTCAGAATGCCGTATTTCCGCTTTTCCCATTCTATATACAAATTCCCTTGTTTTGTCAGCAAAAAGACGGCCACGAACGGATCTCCCCGCTCAAGCAGGTACTGGCTCATATGGTAAAGCTCATAAAGCTCTTCATCTTCATAGTGGGAAACCGGCACAATTAAATACACATGCTGATGATGCGAAAACGCATCGTAGTGACCTACCCGGAATGTCTCTCCAATTCTAAGCCCGTACTGTTCCCGAATCAATTTTTCCACCAGATTCTCCCCCATGTATAAAAAGTCCTTATCCTATCGTAATCGCAACTTAGCCGATTTATGTATAATTTGGCCCTGCAGTTAAACACTTTTTAATGATTGTCATTTTCGTTACACACTAAGAGAGCCATTTGCGTAAAATGGTAAAAAAGATTGGGTGAAATGGATGAAAGATAAAGAACAGATGGACATTGTCGAAAAAACAGCACGCCAATGGTTAACAGACCGCGGAGTCACACTCAATGACATCGCAGAACTCGTATACTTCCTGCAAGTCAAATATCATCCTTCATTAACAATCGATCAATGTTTAGAAAATATAGATCGAGTCCTTGCAAAACGCGAAGTTCAAAATGCCATCCTTACCGGCATTCAATTAGATATCCTGGCTGAAAAGAAAATGCTTGAAGAACCCCTGCAAGCCATCATTGAAAGTGACGAAAGCCTTTACGGGGTTGATGAGATCATCGCTCTCTCCATCGTCAACATTTACGGATCAATAGGATTCACCAACTACGGATACATTGATAAAGAAAAACCGGGAATCCTTAAATTCCTGAACGATAAATCATCCGGAATGGTCCATACCTACCTTGATGACATCGTTGGAGCCATCGCTGCCGCCGCCTCAAGCAGACTGGCGCACAGGGCGAAGAATACAGAGTGAGTTCACAAAAAGCTGCATCCAGAGAATAGGATGCAGCTTTTTGGTTGTCTTTATATTTTTTCAAACCACTCAGAAAGAGAATCAACCGTATAGGTCGGCTTTTCATCGTAGTTCACAAGGTGCTCCCGCAGAGTTACGCCAGTATGGACAAGCAGGGTATCAAGACCTGTATTCATCCCCGCTTTTATATCTGTGTCATAGTTGTCCCCTACCATCAGTGTTTCTTCAGGTTTTGTGCCGAGCACTTTCAAAGCCTGTTCCATAATAATACTTTCAGGCTTGCCGATAAAGATCGGATCTACAGTTGTGCTGACAGCGATGACAGATGTGAGAGAACCGTTTCCCGGCAAAAGTCCGCGTTCTGTTGGAATGGCAATGTCACCGTTTGTAGAGATAAACGTCGCACCATTGCGGACGGCAATGCAGCCGAGAGCCAGTTTCTCATAAGTAATATCCCTGTCGATTCCGGATACGACGAAATCAGGGTTTTCATCTACAAGCTGCAGATCCCGTTCGATGAGAGCTTTTTGAATCCCCTCTTCCCCGATGACATAAACGGATGCATCCGGCTTTTTCTCCCAGATAAAATTGGCTGTTGCCTGGCTTGTTGTAAACACTTTATCTTCACTTGCAGGAATGTCAAACGTGTTGAGCTTTTCTGCTACCTGCTGGGGTGTTCTTGATGAATTGTTGGTTACAAACAGATAGGGGATCTTTTTCTCGATCAGCAATTTGACAAAGTCGCTTGCTTCTTCAATCCGCTCTTTGCCGCGGTACATCGTTCCGTCGAGGTCAATTAAGTAGCCATTGTATGTTTTCAAAGTGAGTGCACTCCCTGTATTTTTATATTTTACCCGTTCCCTTTCGCTCCAGTCACTTGCTTTCCGCGGGGAGCAAAAAATTTGACTTTTTGGGGGATTTTGTTCTGACAGAGGAGTTGGGCGCTGCAGCTGGACAAGGAGTCAAGTGCCTTCCGCTGCAGTCCACTGGAGCTTAAAAATTTTATCTAAATCAAGTTTTTTATGAAGAAAGCAAAATAAGACGCAATATTATCATTGCGCCTCTTCATTATAATCCGTTCATTTGTTAATGTCTAAAAGCAGAGACGGGTCCCAGTTCATTTTCGAGATAGGTTCTTACACGTGCCGGAAATGAAGCAAGTATGGCTGCTTGCTCCTGGAGGCATTGTGTTAATTCCCCGTGGTTAATGCCCAGGTATTCCTGCACGAGCTGCTTGCGGAAGGAGATTACCGCTTTCAGTCCGTCTGCTTCATCAGCGCCGATTACTTTTTCATCGAGCATGATGTCGATGATGTCTTCATAGCTCCCGGGGTCACGCATGATAAATCCGTCGATGATGGCATTGCCTGTATCTAAAACGGCTTCAATCAGCATGTGGGCAAGCCGTTCAAGCGCTTTCAATTCAAGGTCAGTGTCCCAGTTCTTCTGCTCAGAAAAAAGAGTCAGGTTCTTCTCATAATAAACAAGCGTTTCTTCTATTTTTTCACGATCGACAAAATACATCCCATTACACTCCCAGCACAGTTGAATGCTTTTATTTTACCACATTCAAAGCACTTTGTTTCAGGATTGGATGACGTCTGCTATTATTAAGAGACAATGATGCATGAGAGGGGAATTATGGATGTCTGAACGATTTTTTTTATATGATGATACGGTTGAAACAAAGACACGATTTGTAAGCTTTATGGGAGAGAACAGCCGGTTTGACCTGGCGATTGTAAGATCCGACCGCTATTACGGAAAGCACCTTGTTCTGAACCTGCTCAGCAGCCGCTTTGCCATTATCGGCGAAGATGATTTAAATGAGCCCGGTTATATTGAACATGCTTACGGCCTTGATGAAAATGAGGCAAATGAACTTAGAGAATTTTTGTATGAAATTGTCTGATTAAGAAGTGTCCTGCTACTGCACAATAAGTAAAAAAGCAGGTGATCTTGAATGGATGATAAAGAAAAACGGGAGTATACGGATTTTTCGAATGTGGAAAGCATGCGGAATTTCATCCTGCCGGAAATAACACCGGAAGGCCCTTACGGCGCTCCAAGAGGAAAGAATACACCCGTAGAGAATAAAAGCTCGGAGTGGAAAGAAGGCCAGCGCTATTACAGTGCGTTTAATTATGAATTCAAATCTCTTCATCAGAACCTGCCAAGACAGTACCCGGGAGCGCATCCGACACATGATGACCCGGAGAAAAATGAAGAGCCTCCATATACAGCCAAATAGAAAAATACAAGCCGCTGTTTTACGCAGCGGCTTATTTCTTTATTCGTTTTAAAACGAAATGCGCACAGCCGAAGTTACAGTACTCAAATATGTACTCGTCAAGCGTGCTGATTTTCGTGTCATAGGATGCTTTTTGGTTCTGATCATCAAAAAAGCCTTTCAGCCTGAGCTGATTATAGCCCCAATCCCCCACGATGTAATCGTACTTGTTCAGGATCTCAGAGTAGCGCGCTTTGAATGCTTCTTCATTAAAGCCGTTCCGCTCGTCCTTAATCAATTCAAAAGTATGATTTTGAACAGTTATCACAACTATCACCTCTCAACCGCATTATTTACTATCATAATCGATTTCCCCATCAATTGCTAAGAAAGTTTGGATATGTTTTGGCAAACCTAAGGTTACGGAGGTGTTTGCGATGAAGAAAATCGCGTTCACGGCGTCCATAATCGGGATTGCCATCATCACGGGATGCCAGAATACAGCTAGTGAAAACGACCTTTTTGAAGAAAGCGGTAATACGGTCAATGTCAACGACCGCAACGAATTGTACAACGAAGATGGGATGAAAAAAGGAGAAAAGAACACAACGTCAAACTTTGGGTATGTCCGCCACGAAAAAAGCGGCCTCGCCAGAGATATTGACTACAACAAAGTTCCCGGCATCGACCATGAACAGCTGGCAAATGTGATATCAGATCTTGTAATCCAGCTGCCTGGCATAGAGGATGCTGCTACCCTTGTAACAGATGAAGAAGTATTGATTGCCTATGAAGCGGAGAAAAACAGAGACCGTTTTGAAACCGCTGATATGGTCAAGAAAGCAGCGATCTCCGCCATTCCAAGATATTATCATGTCTATGTCTCAGACCAGCCGGGAATGATCAAGCAAATTGAAGGCTATTCGGGCCTTGACGCCAACAGCCGTGACATTGACGAAATCATCAACAGCACAATCAAAGAAATGCTCAAATCCCCTCAGGGACGCAAGCTCAACACAGGCGAAAACCCTAACGGAGAAGGCTACGGCGAAACAAACGAGGAACTGGATCAGGATATGAAGGATAAATATCAGGAATCTAGATATAAATAAAACGCAAAAACCCGCAGCTATGCGGGTTTTTCTTATGAAAAGCTATTAAGCCTGAGCCTGTCTCGCTTTTGTTGCAGCGTTGACCTGCTCATCTGCATGATAGGAAGACCTTACAAGCGGTCCTGCCTCACAGTGGCTGAAGCCTTTGCTCATGGCGATTTCGCGTAGTTCTGCGAATTCTTCCGGCGTGTAGTATTTGATGACTTTAAGATGTTTTTTGGACGGCTGGAGATACTGGCCGATTGTCATAATATCAACATTGTTAGCGCGAAGATCATCCATTGTTTCGATAATCTCTTCTTTTGTTTCTCCAAGCCCGATCATCAGACTTGATTTAGTCGGAATATCAGGCTGCATTTCTTTCGCACGGCGGAGAAATTCAAGGGAGCGGTCGTATTTGGCGCGGGCTCTGACTCTTGGTGTAAGGCGTTTAACCGTCTCAATATTATGGTTAAGAATGTCCGGTCTTGCGTCCATGAGAATTTTCAGGTTTTCTTCCACTCCGCCCATATCTGATGGAAGAACTTCAATTGAAGTAAACGGATTTTTGCGGCGGACAGCGCGAACCGTCTCAGCAAATACATTGGCACCGCCATCGCGGAGGTCATCGCGGGCAACCGCTGTAATAACCGCATGCTTCAGGTTCATCAGGGCAACTGAATCCGCAACGCGTTCCGGCTCTTTGAGATCAAGCTCGTTTGGGAGGCCCGTTTTGACAGCACAGAATCGGCATGCACGGGTACAAACGTCCCCGAGGATCATGAACGTCGCCGTTCTACGCACAGCCCAGCATTCGTGAATGTTCGGGCATTTTGCCTCTTCACAAACGGTGTGAAGATTATTTTCGCGCATCATTTTTTTAAGGCCTGTGTAATTTTCATTGGTGTTCAGTTTTATTTTTAGCCAGTCAGGCTTTCTCAGGTATTCTTCTTTCTTAGCCATCTGAATCATCTCCAGTATGTATAGTCAGGTTTCTTTAGGCAAAATAATCAGGAAAAAAGGAAAATTCGCTTAAAACGTACACTTGTCACTTTAACATAACAGAGTGCGGTTCTACAAGGATGGAAATTGGATCAATTACTAACATTTTCTACATATGAATTCTTCCTGAAGCACCAAACTAAGGTTATGAAATTGGGTAAAGGAGACCGGTAATGTGAGAAAAATGTTGACCCTGTTTAGTGTATGTTTTCTTTGCTTTATTCAACCGCACTCTGTCCTTGGATCAGAGAAAAGCACAGAAGAAATCAATCAGGAGAGAATGATTCTGTTTAAAAATGCAGAGACCATTACTCAGATTCCCTGGTATGTGCTGGCATCTGTTGATCAATATGAGCGCAATGTGAGAAGAACACGCAATGATATTCCGAAAGCGAAGGGCGTAATTGGCATTTATATTCGTCCAGAATTATGGGCCGGCATCCAAAATCCAAATCAGTCTGACACAAACCCTGCAAGCATCGCGCTGTTTGGCGGGCTTGGCATAGACGGAAATGGAGACGGGAGAGCAGACCCCACGAATGATGAAGATGTTCTTTTATCCTTTGCCGATTATCTCCTTTCGTATGGAACTGATTTTGAAAACATTAAAATCGGGCTTTGGGATTATTACCAGCGCGATAAATCCATCGGTTTAATTACAGGACATATGAAGCTTTTCAAAAAATACGGCAGGCTGGATCTTGATCAGCATGCGTTCCCGGTTCCAATCAGATTTAACTACAGCTACAAAAACACATGGGGAGATGCCCGCGGATGGGGCGGCAGAAGGATCCATGAAGGAACCGACATTTTTGCTAATTACGGTGTTCCCGTTCGTTCCACCTGCTATGGCATCATTGAAATGAAAGGGTGGAACATGTTTGGCGGCTGGAGACTCGGCATTCGCGACAGCACCAACACGTATCACTATTTTGCTCATTTAAATGGGTTTGCAGACGGTCTTGAAGTGGGACAGATTGTTGAACCCGGGCAGCTCATCGGCTCTGTGGGAAGCTCAGGCTACGGCCCACCAGGCACATCCGGCAAGTTCCCCCCGCACCTTCATTACGGAATGTATAAGGACAATGGACGAACAGAATGGTCCTATGACCCTTTTCCGCAGCTTAAGGTTTGGGAACGTGCCGAGTACAGAAAGCGTAAATAAGAAACGGGCCAGCCCTTTTAAGGACTGGCCCGAACATTTTATGACTTTTTGGCCTTCACAACTGCATTTGCAATGCTTGCTGCAAGACCTCCCCAAATCACAACAATACCGACTACCATCATTGTAATAGCTCCACCACTCATCAGCGTGATACCTCCTTATCAGCCGGCAATTCAATTGTATCCTTCTTCCATGAAATAAAGGAGAACAGAATGCCGACGATTAATGCGCCCGCTGCAACGAGCCAGCCTGAGTAAAGCAGGAATTCTCCTGAGTAAGATCCTCCGCCGTAAGGCTCAGCTCTAAGTTTATCAATCATCATGTAGCCAAGGATGATTGGAGTGATGACACCCAGACAGATCTTCCACCAAGAACCTAATTGAATGTCGGAAATCTGATTTGCATGAGTTTGAAGATTTGTTGCCTGCTTAAGGATCCAGATGACAACAACTACTTCTACAAGTCCTGCAAGAGCCACACCAAAGCTGTTGATAAACTCATCTGCTACATCAAGGAAGTTGATGCCGCCTCTTGTTGCGAACAGAAGAGAGATAATAGCTGAAACTCCGCCTCCGAACAGCACGGCTTTCGTACGGGAAACATTGAATTTATCCTGTACACCCGCAACAAATGTCTCAACAATCGAAATGAGAGATGTAAGTCCGGCAAGCGTCAGGGATGCGAAGAATAAGAATCCGAAAAGCTGGTTAAATGCCGGGAATTCATTAATAATCTGCGGGAATACGATAAATGCAAGACCGATTCCTTTAGAAACGACTTCACTTACCGGAACGCCCTGCTGCATAGCCATAAAACCAAGTGCACTGAAAACCCCGATTCCTGCAAGAAGCTCAAATGCAGAGTTTCCGAAACCCGTAATGAACGCATTGTTTGTAATATCCGATTTTTTAGGCAGATAGCTTGAGTACGTAACCATAATGGCAAATGCAATCGATAAACTGAAGAAGATCTGCCCGTAAGCAGCAACCCACACCTTGCCGTTTGCAATCATGCTCCAGTCAGGTTTGAAAAATGCCTCAAGACCTAGTGCAGCACCTTCAAGTGTTAATGCCCGGATAACAATAATTAAGAATAAGACCACTAAAGTCGGAATGAAAATTTTGTTTGCAAGCTCAATCCCTTTTTTAACTCCGGCAAATAAAACACCAAGTGTAACCACCCATACAATCAGGAGCGGAATGAGAACTCCAGGTGCAAATCCGCCAAGTTCGCCAGGCGCTGCAGCTTGAAGGTAATCATTGAAGAGGAACGTTTGAGTGTCTTTTCCCCAGCTTAAATTTAATGAAAAACCGCTGTATGATATTGCCCATGCGATAATGACAGAATAATAAGTAGAAATGACAAATGCTATTCCAACCTGCCACCATCCGAGCCATTCAAACTTCTTGCTTAACCGTGCATACGTTAAAGGTGCAGAACCGCGGTACTTGTGACCTAGAGTAAATTCCATTACAAGCAGGGGAATACCTGCTGTCAGCAATGCGAAAAGGTACGGGATGAAAAACGATCCTCCGCCGTTTTCGTACGCCACTCCAGGAAAACGCCAGATGTTTCCAAGTCCGATTGCCGATCCGACAGCCGCTAAAATAAAGCCTGCCCTTGTTCCCCACTGTGGACGATTATCCATTTGTGTAAAGCCCCCTTTAGCCTTTTCTTCCGAATTTGGAAGAATTATAATTTTTAATATTTTCTGATATTTCAATATAACTATACATAGTATAATCGGACATTATGCCTAAGTCAAAATGATTTTTGAAATTTATTATAGTAAAATGATAAATCTGTCATATTTTCTCGCAAAAAAAAGACAGAGTCCGCGTGAACTCTGCTTTTTTCTTATTTGTTAAACAGCTGTTGCCTTTTTCTTGAAAATAAGGATAAAGACAATTAAAAGCACAATTACTGTCAAAAGTCCCAGAATCATACTTCCGGAAAGTCCAAGAACTAAATATCCAAGAGCTGCCATGATTCCTCCTGACACTGCATATGGAAGCTGCGTCACCACATGGTCGATGTGATGGCTTCCCGCTCCAGTAGAGGATAGAATCGTCGTATCTGAAATAGGAGAACAGTGATCTCCGAGTACAGCTCCTGCAAGGACAGCCGCCATTGCCGGAAGAAGCATCGAAATATCAGTTGCAGCCGTTATTTCGCCTGCTATCGGAAGCATGATGCCGAATGTTCCCCATGACGTTCCTGTAGCAAACGCCATAAAACCTGCAAGAACGAACAGAATGACAGGCAGGAAGGCTGTATTCATGTTTGACTGCTCTACTAGCCCTGCAAGGTATTCTCCTGTTTTCAGCTGGCCGATCAAATCAACGATCATCCAGGCAAGCGTCAGAATATAAATGGCCGGAAGCATTGATTTAATGCCCTCAAGGAAAGCTTTTGGCAAGTAGGCAGAAGAGATGCCTTTGCCTAAATATAAACCAAGTGTAACCACGAGACCGATAAGTCCTCCAATGACAAGCGACTTCGCCACATCCGTGTATTCAAACATTGTAAGAAGCGTCACTTTAACGCCATCTTCTGCTAGAACGCCTTCATACCCGGTCCAGAGCATGGCGCCTACTGTTCCAATAATCAGGGCAATAATCGGCCAGACAAGATTTCCGATCGAGCCTTTATCACTAACAGGCAGATCTTCCTTAATATCTCCGAGCGGCTCTTTTTCAGGATCAAACAATACGCCTTCTTTCATAGCCCGCTCTTCATGAAACTTCATGCTGCCGAGATTGATGTTGAAGTAGGCCGTTGCAAAAACTAGAGCCAGTGCAGCGAACACATAGTAATTCATAGGAACCATCGTCATAAAAGCAGACAACGGGGTATATTCAGAAACACTGTGGGTTGCAAGAATGGTCCCGATCATGGCAATGATATACGCTCCCCAGCTTGAAACCGGAGAAACAACACACACTGGCGCAGAGGTTGAATCAATAATATAGGCAAGCTTGGCTCTTGAAACTTTCTGCCGGTCTGTAATCGGACGGCTGACCTGACCTACAGCCAGTGCGTTGAAATAATCGTCGATAAAAATCATAATGCCCAGAAGTGCAGCGGTAAACTGAGCACCAGCCCGTGTTTTAACACGCTTTTGAGCCCATTCGCCAAACGCCCTGCTTCCGCCTGAAATGGAAATCAGCGCAGTCACAACGCCAAGGATAAGCAGGAAAAGAAGAATGAACACATTCCACGTATTGAGCTCTCCGTCTGCAACAAAGATGGCTTTAAAAGCTCCCCAGATTTTCGAAAGGGTTTCTCCAATGGAAAAGTTTGTGAGAATAAGTGCGGCGGAAAGGATTCCGACTCCTAGTGAAAGAAGGACTTTCCTTGTAAGTATGACCATCAGAATGGCGATGATCGGGGGAAGAATTGAATAAATAGTGCCTGACATGGTAAAACCTCCTGGAATTAGTAATGGGGCTACCGGCACGATGCAAGGATAAAAAAGTGCAAATAAAAAAGAGTACGATAGAAAATAACTATCATTACTCTTTTTAGGTAATGTTATGTTATCCTCCACGATCAGTAGCCCACCATTGCAGATATCCCTGCAATGACAGTGTTACCCTTATTCAAGGTAACCCCAGCTGTGCAGATGTTGACGCATGCTGCATAACTTCGGCAAAAAAGCCTTTTGTATAGTGATCTCAGTTGTCATCCTCACACTATCTACTCTTCTTTTTCGCGCCTCTACCTCATCATGAGACAAGGTGAAGTATTCAATTTGTATGCTGATTTAACGGACATATTTCTTTAGCCCCAAAAAGCAGCTCATTAACTAGTTGGATTATATCAATAATCTCCTAATCTATCAACAGCAACTTACCTTCCAGTTGATTCCACGGGAACTTCAAGCGCAGGAGGTGAGCTTCCTCCGCCCCCGTTGTAATAGCTTGGCACTTGCCCCTGAACAGCTTTAATCGCAATCGGGATGTTGTTTCTTACTGTAGCAGTTCGTGTGGAGAACGGAATGACCACCTCGACATTCACTTCAATTTCAACTGCTATTTCAATCAGCGCATTGTTAATTCCATACTGCTGAATCGTTTCCTTCACATCAGTCTGCACCTCACCGACAACGTAAAAACGGACGGGCACTTTCGGACCGAGGTTTCCAATCAGTGCATTATTCGTTGCCTGGCCAAGCGGAATCGAGTAGATGATTCCCTCGCCCTGTTTATCTTTCGTAAGATGCTCGCCCTCCGGCAGTTCAAGCGCGTCAATATTACCTTTGGAAGCTTCTCTTAAATTCGCCTGAATCTTGTCGGTTGTCTTGGCAAGCACGCTTCTGACAAATTTGGCGTTAAAATCGATTGTCGTCACATTCCCTTTTTCATCCGTATCAACGACAAACATTTCATCCACATCTACATCTTCTTTAATGTCCTTGTTAATCGCATTCTGGATAACAAGTGTCGCAATCCGTTTTGTTTCGGTTTCAGCCACCGTCATTAATGTCGGTTCAATTCCCTTATTAACAATCCACAGCCCCGCAGCTGTAGATAAGATAAAAAAGACGAGTGAAAGCAGGAATACATATCTGAAAGGAAGCGGCCCTTTTTTATGAGGACGGCTGCGGAATCTGGCCAAAAATAAATCCCCCCTTTACAAGCTATATTTATGCATGTAAGGAGGGATGTACGCTATTTTTTTGAAGTTATCTATTAAAACAATGATGTTATACAGTTCGACTCAGAGCATTCTAAGCAGGGCATCTCTTCCGCTCATTCCTACGTGGATTCCGCGGTTTTCGGCTTCAAAGGTAATGGATTCAAGCGGAGCATCAAGAAGCTGTTCGATCGTCCGGACGCCGACTGCTCTCCCTGCAATAATTCCCCGCTCTTTCAATTTTTCATTCAGCAGCGCTACATCGAGTGCGCCGCACATAATGTACCCTTTGTCGCTTGTAACAGCCATGAAATTTGTTTTAGGTAAAGCAACCGTTACAGCTGTAAATTGATGACTTCCAATCATAATAGGTGTCATGGATACCATCGTTCTTTCACACTCCCTTCCTTCTGTAATTTATGAAGGCAGGAGGCATTGAGTGTGAAAACTAGGCATTCTTGTACGAATGTCCCTGTTTCAGCTTCCAGGCAAGGACATCACGCAGCATTTCAGGCATATAATAGGTTTTCTTTTCTGCATGATAAATGGAAGGGTAAAGCACGCCCAAAGTGAACATATCGACTGTCGCAACCTCATAGGTGCGGTCAGGATCAATCGGTTCCCCTTGTATAAGAATGCCCGTAATGTGATTTAAACCGTCTGATTTCTGCTCACTGCGAACCTCGATTCCGTCAAAAATCATCCGGCCCATTACTTTCCCCCTGAATCCAAGCCCTTTTAATCTCAACTGTTCAATTTTTTCTGTCCGTGATTCTGCAATCACTTCTTTCAGGACATCTCCCTTTAACTGCACTTTACAGGGGTTTATTGGATGCGGACAGATCCTGTGCAGGTCTTTTCTCGTCACTGAGCCTGCTTGTAAAGGTTCCAGCAGCAGCCCGGCATTGACCATGCTCACATCGCCTTTGCACCATTCCTTGACGGCTGATGCCAGAAGGGCTGTAAAGTCAGAAGGACCAAACCAGTCCAGCGTGAGATCCCTGTCAAGCACTGTCACTTCCTCTGACAGAATCTCATCGCTTTTCTTCCTCTCCGCATCAAGAAACACTTTTACATCTTCACATTCCGGCTCTGCAGCAACCGAAATGACATTTGCCGTTTTTGACAAAAGCGTGTCACCGTCAACTGATAATGCCACGTGGCCGATTAAGCTGCAGTTTTTCCCCGCACCTGTAAGAAGCACATTATTCACCAGCTTCCCTTTTTCCAGGACGTGGTGGGTATGGGCACCTAAAATGACGTCAATTTCAGGGAATTCCGCAGCCAGGAGTTCATCGTCATTAATCCCTAAATGAGAAAGCAGAATGATGATATCCGCCTGGTCTTTCATCAACTCCAGCGTTTCGCGAAGACTTTGAAACGGATCCGTTACTTTCCATCCGAGAAGCTGATAAAACTTCTCATAGAAGACGCTGACACCAAGAACGGCAGCTCTAGTTCCGTTTGCAAAAGAGAAGATTTTATAAGGCTCCACCCAGCGGGGACGCTCCCCTGACTCTGTATAAAGATTTGAAAGAATGACCGGAAATACTGCCCGGTCATATAAAGTATCCAGCGCATCATGCGGCAGCGTTATCCCCTCATTATTGCCGATGGTCACAGCGTCATACTCCAAGCCGTTCAATAGCTCTACATTCGTCTTTCCATTCGTAGCTTCCGTGATTGGATGCACACGGTCAAGATGGTCTCCGACATCAACAAGCAGCATCTCTTCCCCATCTTCTGCATGCTCTTTTTTCATCCGCTTCAAGTAGTGAGCAACCATAGGCCAGTTCTCAAAATAACTGTGCAAATCGTTTGTATGATATAAATGAATGGTCTCAGCCATCAATAGTCCCCTTTTCAAAAAGGTGTTCAGGTTTTAGAAAACACCTTCATAAATCAGTTTAAGTCCCGCAAGGATCAAGACAATCCTGAGCAGACTGATGAGCGCTTTTCCAGAAAGCTTTGAGGCAATCAGCGCACCTGCTTTTCCTCCTGCCCAGGCTCCTGGTATTAAAGCAAGAGCAAACAGCCAGTTTATATTTCCAAGAGCCGCATGCATAACCGAGCTTGTCAGACCAGAGAGAAAAATAATAAACATAGACGTTGCGACAGCTATATGTGCCGGGAAGAAAAAGAGGAGAATCATCGCAGGCACCATCAGGGCACCGCCGCCAATGCCAAAAAGACCGGACAAAAAACCAACGCCAAATGAAATGATGATGGCCGGTACGGGTTTATAAAAATAGACTCCCTCCGCACCTTGCTCACCTTGATATGTACGGACAATCTCTTTTTCTCCAAGCTGTCTCGCACTCGGTTTGAGTCTGTCCCTGAGCATCAGCAAAACAGAAACGAAAATCATAAATAAACCAAAATACAGGGAAAAAGAATCCGTGTTTAAATATTGATTCGCATATGCTCCAATTATTCCTCCAGGCCCGCTCCCGATAAAGAAGATCAGTCCGCTCCTGTAATCCACTTTTTTCTTTTTCATATAGGCGAGTGTAGAGGAAAGGCCTGTGAAAATGACAACAAGGAGCGAAGTCCCGACCGCTGTCTGAGGGGAAACTCCTTCAAAAATCGTAAAAAAACCTGATGAAAACAGCATGGCCGGAACGACAATAATGCCTCCCCCAAGGCCAACAAGGCTGCCGATTGTTCCTGCTATAAAGCCTATGAAAATAAGGAAAATCCATTCCATTTAAACAACCCGCCTCTTTCTATTCTCCGCTGAACAAGTCCAGCTGCCTCGGCGCAAGACCCTCATATTCAATCTTCATCAGCTTTTGCATTTGTTTCGCATTGTCAGCAGCATCTCCGCCGGAATTATTATTAAAGAGGAGAAAAATATCCTCTGTTACCTCTTTCAGTTCTTCAATAAATTCTGCCCATTGATTCAGCTCGTTCTCATTGTACCTGTATAAATATCTCACTTCGCGCCATTCTTCTCCTTTAGCAGGCTTCGTCCAGCCATGAACATTTCTTCCGTGCATCCGGATCAGCGTTTTACCTGAGTCTGTGGCCTTCACAACTGCCGGAACCGACCCGCTGCCTGCCTGAGGCTCATCGCATATACTGTGAATCCACTTTTCATTCCGCATAAAGGAGAGCGTTTTTTCGCGTGTTTCCGGAGTAAACCACGACTGATGCCTGAACTCAAGAGCAACCGGAACGTCTCCCATTTGCTCGCGGCACCATCTTAAATAGGTCACATTCTCCTTTTTGCAGTCAAACCACGGCGGAAACTGAAAAAGCACCATGGCAAGCTTTCCTGTCCGTATGTAGGGTTCAATGGACCTGAGAAAGGCTGCGAACATCTCTTCTTTCGAATCAAAGGGAATGTCCCCGCGCTGATGGCCTGTCATTCCCTGATAAGCCTTCACTATGAATTTGAATGACTCAGGAGTTTCACTCACCCATTTTTCTGCATTTCTTACAGGCTGAACCGCATAAAAGCTTGCATCCACTTCAACTGCCGGGAAATGGGCCGAGTACTCCTTCAGTTTCTCCCCTGCTGCAATTCCGTTAGGGTACAGGGAATCATGGTCTCCCCAGCCTGTCAATCCAATATAGATCAATCTGCGTTCAGCCTCCTTTCGTACGTATCGGTTCTTTTATGATACTACATGGATGAAAAATTTTCATTCTGGATGGTTTGTGCAGTTGATTGGAAGAGGTGATTAAGGGATTGAATACTGTGAAATATGCGTGAGCTGTTTTTAGAACATTTTGCGGGAGGCTGCGCTTTGGCTAAGTGCGCTTATCTCGGCTTTAGAACACTTTCACAGATATTGCACTTTGGCTAAGTGCGCTTATCCCGGTTTTAGAACACTTTCACAGATACTGCGCTTTGGCTAAGTGCGCTTATCTCGGCTTTAGAACACTTTCACAGATATTGCACTTTGGCTAAGTGCGCTTATCCCGGTTTTAGAACACTTTCACAGATACTGCGCTTTGGCTAAGTGCGCTTATCTCAGTTTTAGAACACTTCCACCTATGCTTTGATTCGCGTAAGTGCGCTTATCCCTGTACCTTCAGTTACATACAAAAAAGCCCGCCTCTAAAGGCGAGCTTTTTTTCGTTACTATTAACCGATTGAACCTTCCATCTCGAACTTAATCAGACGGTTCATTTCAACGGCATATTCCATTGGAAGTTCTTTTGTGAATGGCTCGATGAAGCCCATTACGATCATTTCAGTTGCTTCTTCTTCTGAAATTCCGCGGCTCATCAAGTAGAATAATTGTTCTTCTGATACTTTTGAAACCTTCGCTTCATGCTCAAGCGAGATGTTGTCGTTGAAGATTTCGTTGTAAGGGATCGTATCAGATGTTGACTGGTTATCCATGATCAGTGTATCGCACTCAATGTTAGAACGGGCGCCTTCAGCTTTGCGGCCGAAGTGGACGATTCCGCGGTACGTTACTTTACCGCCTTGTTTTGAGATTGATTTTGACACGATCGTAGATGATGTGTTTGGTGCAAGGTGAATCATTTTTGCACCGGCATCCTGATGCTGGCCTTTTCCTGCAAGAGCGATTGACAGTGTCATACCGCGTGCACCTTCGCCTTTTAGGATAACCGCAGGGTATTTCATAGTCAGTTTAGAACCGATGTTTCCGTCGATCCATTCCATCGTTGCGTTCTTTTCGCAGACTGCACGCTTTGTAACAAGGTTGAAGACGTTGTTTGCCCAGTTCTGAATCGTTGTATAACGGCAGTAGCCGCCGTCTTTTACGATGATTTCAACAACTGCACTGTGAAGTGAGTTTGTTGTGTAAACTGGAGCTGTACAGCCCTCAACGTAGTGAACGTGTGCACCCTCATCAACAACGATCAGAGTACGCTCAAACTGACCCATGTTTTCAGAGTTGATGCGGAAGTACGCTTGAAGCGGCGTATCCACTTTCACGCCTTTAGGAACGTAGATGAACGATCCGCCAGACCAGACAGCCGAGTTCAAAGCTGAGAACTTGTTGTCTGTTGGAGGAATGACTTTTCCAAAGTGTTCTCTGAAAATGTCTTCGTTTTCTTTAAGTGCTGTATCTGTATCTTTAAAGACGATGCCAAGATCTTCAAGGTCTTCTTTCATGTTGTGGTAAACAACCTCAGATTCGTACTGGGCTGATACACCTGCAAGGTATTTTTGCTCAGCTTCAGGGATTCCAAGTTTGTCAAACGTACGCTTGATTTCTTCAGGAACCTCATCCCATGAGCGCTCTGACTTCTCAGACGGCTTTACGTAATACGTAATTTCATCAAAGTTAAGAGCAGCCATATCTCCGCCCCACTGCGGCATTGGCATGCTGTAGAAATGCTCAAGAGATTTCAGGCGGAAATCAAGCATCCATTGAGGCTCGCTTTTCATACGTGAAATTTCTTCAACGATTTCTTTTGTCAATCCGCGTTTTGAACGGAAAATCGAGACGTCTTTGTCTGCAAATCCATATTTATAATCGCCGATATCCGGCATTTTTTTAGCCATCCGTATTCAACTCCAATCATAGTTGATGGAAGTTTCTCCATCATTGTAAGCAGGAGAGGGACAGCTTAAAGCTGCCCTTTTTCCTGTTCAGCTGTTTTGAACTCCTTTTTCCATGGCCTTCCACGCAAGAGTTGCACATTTAATGCGGGCAGGGAATTTCGCAACACCCTGAAGGGCCTCAATATCCTCAAGTTCAATGTCGTCATCGTACTCTTTTCCCTGCATCATATCAGAGAAGATTTTTGACAGTTTAAGCGCGGTCTCAACAGACTGGCCTTTAATGGCCTGGGTCATCATTGAAGCAGAGGACATGGAAATGGAACAGCCTTCCCCGTCGAATTTGGCATCTTTTATCTCGCCGTCTTCAATTTGAAGGGTAAGGCGGATACGGTCGCCGCATGTAGGGTTGTTCATATCAATTGTTAAGCTATCTTCGAGTACACCTTTGTTCCGCGGGTTTTTGTAATGATCCATGATGACCTGGCGGTACAAGGTGTCCAGGTTGTTAAAAGACATTTGTAAAGTACTCCTTTGTTTTAACAATTCCTGCAACAAGCTTATCGATTTCTTCTTCTGTATTGTACAGGTAAAAACTTGCACGTGCAGTGGAAGAAACATTCAGCCATTTCATAAGGGGCTGTGCGCAATGATGGCCGGCACGCACGGCGATGCCTTCTGCATCAAGCACTGTAGCCACATCGTGAGGATGAACATCCTCTATATTGAACGTTACAAGTCCTGCGCGGTGCTCTGGACCGTAAATTGTAATCCCTTCAACATCTGAAAGGCGCTCTAGGGCATAGCCTGCAAGCTTGTGCTCGTATGCTTCGATGTTATCAAGACCAATATCCTGAAGGAAATCAATCGCTGCACCTAGCCCGATTGCTCCGGCGATAATCGGTGTTCCGGCTTCGAACTTCCACGGAAGCTCTTTCCACGTTGATTCGTACAGGCCGACAAAATCAATCATCTCGCCGCCGAATTCGACCGGCTCCATTTTTTCAAGAAGCGCTTTTTTCCCGTAAAGAACGCCGATGCCGGTAGGACCGCACATTTTATGGGCAGAAAAAGCAAAGAAATCACAATCCAGATCCTGCACGTCAATTTTCATATGAGGAGCACTCTGTGCACCGTCAACGACCATGACTGCACCTTTGCTGTGTGCAATTTCTGCAAGTTCTTTGATAGGGTTAATCGTTCCAAGCACGTTTGAAACCTGCATCACCGATACAATTTTAGCGGCATCTGTAATGGTCTCTTTTGCATCCTCTAAAGAAATCGTTCCGTCTTCTTGAAGAGGGATGTATTTAAGGACAGCTCCCGTTTCTTTGGCAAGCTGCTGCCATGGAATCACATTCGCATGATGCTCCATGTGGGTGATGACAATTTCATCCCCGGCCTTAAGATTCGCACGCCCATAGCTCGCTGCAACTGTATTTAAAGCTGTCGTAGCTCCGCGCGTGAAAATAATTTCTTCCATTGATGAAGCGCCAATGAACTTCCGGACCTTTTCACGGGCTCCTTCATATCCATCTGTCGCTTTCGTTCCAAGCGTGTGAACGCCGCGGTGCACATTTGAATTGTACTCCCGGTAATAGCGGTCCAGCGCTTCAATGACGGGCAGCGGCTTCTGGGAAGTCGCTGCACTGTCAAGATATACAAGATCCTGTCCATTTACCTGCTGATCCAAAATCGGAAAAAGTGAACGGATATCTTGAATATTCATTACTTAACTTTCCTTTCGATAACCTCAACAAGCTGTTTCTTAACGCCTTCAATTGGAAGGACGTTGACTACCGGTGCTAAGAATCCATGAATGACAAGGCGCTCTGCCTCAACTTTTGGAATTCCGCGGCTCATCAGGTAGTAAAGCTGAAGAGGATCTACACGGCCAACAGAAGCCGCGTGTCCTGCTGTAACATCATCTTCATCAATTAGAAGAATCGGGTTAGCGTCACCGCGCGCTTTTTCACTCAGCATAAGCACTCTTGATTCCTGCTCAGCATTTGATTTTGAAGCACCGTGCTCGATTTTTCCGATGCCGTTGAAGACAGATGACGCACTGTCTTTCATTACACCGTGTTTTAAGATATATCCTTCAGAGTTTCTTCCGAAGTGAATGACTTTAGTCGTAAAGTTCTGAGTTTGCGATCCGCGGCCAACTACAACTGATTTTGTGTCGCCGTAAGATCCGTCGCCCATCAGGTTTGTCGTATTCTCAGAGATTGTGTTTCCATCGTTCATCAACCCAAGAGCCCACTCGATGCGGCCGTCACGACCTGCAGTTCCGCGGCGGTTTACATATGTTGTAACACCTTTATTCAAGTGATCAACAGCACCGTACGTTACTTTTGCGTTTGAGTTTGCGAAAACTTCTGTCACGATGTTGAAAATCGCTCCTTCAGTCTCCGTTACAGAAATATAGTTCTCAACATACGTTACTGAGCTGTTGTTATCTGCTACTACGATTACATGGTTGAAAAGAGTCGTAGCCGGATTCTCGTGAACATAAACAGCTTGAAGAGGTGCAGCAACTTCGACATTTTCAGGCACATATACGAACACTCCGCCGTTCATCAAAGCAGCGTTCAATGCTGTCAGGCGGTGCTCATCTACTTTAACGCCATCTGTCATGAAGTATTTTTGCACAAGCTCTGAATGCTCGCGTGCAGCTGTATGAATATCTGTAAAGATAACGCCCTGGTCTTTCAGCTCCTGTGACAGAGATGAATAGGCAGGTGTTGTATCAAGCTGGATGTACAGATTTTTGTTCTCTTCTTCAAGGTCGATAAGAGATTTTACTTCTTCATGCAGACTGTCAAGTGACGTTAGCTTTTCGCTTTTCACTGCATGAGTTTTAAACTCAGTGAAGTTCCATTTGTCAATCTTTGTTTTATCCGGCTTTGGCATAGAAAGGTCTTCAGCTTTTGCAAGAGCCTGTAAGCGCAGTTCTGTTAGCCATTCCGGTTCGCCAAGTTCTTTTGAAAAGCCGGCGACATAGTCATGGTTGAATGTTGTCTCTACTGTCATCTTAATCCCCCTAACGCTTACGCTTCTTGACCAACAGTTTCGTCTTCGATGCCAAGCTCTTGTTTAATCCAGTCATATCCTTCTGCTTCAAGGCGCTGAGAAAGCTCAGGACCGCCTGATTTTACGATTCGTCCCTGCATCATAACGTGCACATGATCAGGTGTGATGTAGTTAAGCAGGCGCTGATAGTGAGTGATGATCAGGCAGCCGAACTCTTCAGAACGCATTTGGTTGATACCTTTTGAAACGACTTTAAGAGCGTCGATATCAAGTCCTGAGTCAATTTCATCAAGAATGGCAATCTTAGGCTCGATCATCATTAATTGAAGAATTTCGTTGCGTTTTTTCTCACCGCCAGAAAAACCTTCGTTCAGGTAGCGCTGTGCCATATCAGGATCCATTTCAAGGAATTCCATGTTTGAATCCATTTTGCGGATGAATTTCATTAATGAAATTTCTTCGCCTTCTTCTTTGCGTGCATTAATAGAAGAACGAAGGAAGTCCGCATTTGTTACACCGCTGATTTCGCTTGGATACTGCATTGCAAGGAACAGACCTGCGCGTGCGCGCTCATCAACTTCCATCTCAAGCACGTCTTCACCGTCAAGAGTGATGCTGCCTTTTGTTACTTCGTACTTAGGGTGCCCCATAATTGCTGATGAAAGCGTAGATTTACCAGTACCATTCGGTCCCATGATTGCGTGGAACTCTCCGCCTTTTATTTCAAGGTTTACACCTTTCAAAATCTCTTTTCCGTCGATTTCCACGTGTAAATCTTTAATCACTAATGTTGATCCTGCCATAACTGCTTATACCTCCAATAATCTATAAGATCTGAATTTAATCATTCTCAATTTATTCTCATTCTAATTTTATAACAAATGAAAAGTGAATACAACTTTTTCGGAGGCTGATCCAATTTGCCGCAACCTAAAAGGAACCAGCCTGCGGCTGATTCCTTTTATCCATAGTCTATCCATTCATTTTCCGGTCAAGTTCCGCAAACAGCTGTTTGCTTTTCTGATAGTCCTCTTCACGATTCTTTTCTACTTCCATACGCTTCTCATGGTTTCTGCTGTACACTGCGTACCCCATTTTGTGGGACTGCATAAGAGCCTTTTCCATTTCAGTCGTGTAATTCAAATCAAGCTTCTGCTGACTTGCGTAGATAATGAATCATCCTCTCAGGTTTTGTAAAAACGATACTACTATCGTAATACCCCTTGTAAAAAAGTTCAAACCTGCTGAGAAGGGATAAGAATGAGTGACATACATACAGAGCTCTTCACTGCTCGAAGCAGGCAGAATTTAAAAAGATGCTCTCGTTTCCTTCTGTTTGCTACTGTTTCAGCTGGTTGAGTTCTGTGATGCACTCCTGAACAAGCGTAACAGACTGGCTCATGGCGGCTCCTCCGCCGAATGCAGCCGTCACCCCTACGGTTTCGAGAATTTCCTGTTCGCTCGCTCCCTGATCAAGGCAGCCCTTCGTATGATAAATGATACAGTACTCATCTTGAGAGTAAATACTGATTCCAAGGGCAATCAGCTGCTTTTCTTTTTGGGAGAGAGTCCCTTCTTTAAAGCATTCCTGTGTAAATTCATTATAAAGGTGAGCAAGTTCAGGCATCTTTTCTGTAAAAATGCCAAGGCCTTCTTTGTAGTCGTGCAAAGCTGCTTCGCTTGAGTTTCTCGGTTCAAAATGCTGCATACTGTTCAGCTCCATTCCTAAGATTCAACACCGTTAGTATGCAGAAAAGGGGTCCAGAGTATGCGGAAAAATAAAGGATGCAGCAGCAGCTTATTTGGTTTGGAGTGACTGTTTTCTTCTATATAATATTGATTGTTGTTTGAGGAGGAATTTTCTTTCTAATTTATTTTGCAGTGGTACCCGTTCCCTTTCGCTCCGGGAACTTGCTTTCCGCGGGGAGTGCCTGAAGCTTCCTCGCTGCGCTTGCGAGATCTTCAGTGCCCTCTTCATCCCGCAGGAGTCAAGTTCCCTCCGCTGCAGTGCACTGGAGTTTAGCGACGCCACAAACAGGAAGCATTCTCCGCTCGTCTTGACCCTTTAGCTCTCGTGAATCGTGACCCCGCCGAAAGTGTTCCAAACATGAGTTAGCAGCACTAACTCGCTGCAAGGCCACCCCGAAAGTGTTCCAAACATGAGTTAGCAGCACTAACTCGGTGCAGGGACACGACGAAAATGTTCTAATCATGAGTTAGCAGCACTAACTCGGTGCGGAGACACGACGAAAGTGTTCTAATCATGAGTTAGCAGCACTAACTCGGTGCGGAGACACGACGAGAGTGTTCTAATCACCGCTTTTGATGGTTCTGAATTCTGCAATAAGTGCCATCAAATTATAATCTGCCTTAAGGGTCATATCTGTATGACCCTTTACCTCCCGCACCTAAGATGTGCCTGCACAAGAAAAAAACCCGAACTGATTTCAGTTCGGATTTTCCAATGGCAGTGCAAATTATTTTCCGTCTACAGGAACAACTGCACCTTCGTATTTTTCTTCGATGAACTTCTGGATTTCTTCTGAGTGAAGAACTTCTACAAGCGCTTTGATCTCTTCTTTGTTTTCGTCGCCTTTGCGGACAGTGATGATATTTACGTACGGTGAATCTGATCCTTCAAGGGCAATTGCATCTTTTTGAGGGTTTAGTCCTGCGCCGATTGCATAGTTCGTGTTGATCAGAACAGCATCGCCTTCGTCGTTGTTGTAAGCCTGAGGAAGGATGCTTGCTTCTACATCAGCTTTGAACTTCAGGTTCTTTTTGTTTTCATCGATGTCGTCGACAGTCGCAGTTGTTTTGTCGACTCCTTCTTTAATTGTGATCAGGCCTTCTTTTTCAAGGAGGGAAAGCATGCGTCCGTGATCAGCAACAGAGTTGCTCATAATGATTGTTCCGCCTTCAGGAATATCTTCAAGCGATTTATGTTTTTTAGAATATACACCGATCGGCTCGATGTGGATTCCGCCTGCATTCACAAAATCATAGTCCTTGTTTTCAGCCATTTGTGACTCAAGGTACGGGATATGCTGGAAGTAGTTTGCATCAATTTCTTCACTTGCAAGTGATTTGTTCGGCAGAATGTAATCCTGGAAAGGAACGATATCAAGCTCGATTCCCTTTTCTTCAAGTAAAGGCTGTGCTTCTTCTAAAATTTCAGCGTGAGGAACATTTGATGCTCCGATTTTCAGAGTCTTTGTTTCCTCTCCGCCACCGTCACCGCCGCCGCAAGCAGCAAGAGCGAAAGCAGATGTAGCAAAAACAGCACTTAATAGTAATTTTTTCATGGTGAATATCCTCCCTAACGTTTATCTAATTTTGATGTTATTAAATCTCCAATAAATTGGATTATGAAGACAATGACTAATATTAAAATAGTTGCAATCATCGTTACAGCATTATTGTTCCTCTGGAAGCCTTCCAAAAAGGCAAGATTTCCAAGGCCTCCTGCACCAACTACCCCAGCCATGGCTGTGTAGCCCACAAGAGCGATAGCCGTTACTGTAATGCCGGATATTAAAGCAGGCGATGATTCAGGAATCAGGACCTTCCAGATAATCGTCGATGTTTTAGCACCCATTGATCTGGCCGCTTCAATGACTCCTTTATCAATTTCACGGAGTGCAATTTCAACCATTCGGGCATAAAACGGAGCAGCTCCGATGATTAATGCCGGCAGTGCCGCCTTTGCACCAAGGAACGTGTCAAGAATGGCCTTGGTAAAAGGAATAAGTAAAATGATCAGCAGGATAAACGGAATCGATCTAAAAATGTTTACAAATGCAGATATGATGACATTAACCGGCTTGTTTTCCCAAATTCCGCCTCTGGATGTCAGGAAGAGCAGCAAGCCGAGGATAATGCCCAGTACAAATGTCGCAGCCACCGAGAATGCAGTCATGAACAGGGTTTCACTGGTTGCTTCCCAAACGTTTTCCCATCTCACGTTCTCAAACATTTGAAATCACCTCCGCCTCGACCTCTTGGCTGCGGATGTAGGCCATCGCTCTTTCAAGCTCAGCCGGTTCTCCGTCCATGTGGATAAACAGTGTGCCGTAAGATCCGCTTTGCGTTTGTGAAATTCTCCCCTGAAGAATGTTCACCTGAATCGGATGGTTTCGGATCAGGTTCGTAATAAGGGGATTTTCAGTTGAGTCACCTACAAATGTCAGCTGAATAACCATGCCCTGCTTATATTTCTCAAGAATCAGCTCCATTGTTTCCTGCGTGTCGTCCGGCTCTGTAATTTGTTTCACAAAGCGCTTTGTGATGGCCTGCTGAGGCCTTCTGAATACGTCAAGCACTTCACCCTGCTCGACAATTTTTCCGCTTTCCATTACTGCCACACGGTGGCAGATTTTTCGGATAACATGCATTTCGTGGGTAATCAGAACAATCGTCAGTCCTAACCGTTCGTTAATGTCAACAAGCAGGTCAAGAATGGAATCGGTTGTCTGCGGGTCAAGTGCTGATGTTGCCTCGTCACAAAGCAGGACTTTTGGATTGTTGGCAAGGGCTCTCGCAATTCCGACCCTCTGCTTTTGCCCTCCGCTCAGCTGGGAAGGATAGGAGTCTTCCCGGCCTTCGAGCCCGACAAGCTTGATCAGCTCTTCTACCCGTTTAGCCCGCTGCTCGCTTTTTATCCCGGCAATCTCAAGGGGAAACGCAATATTTTCACGGACAGTTCTTGACCAAAGCAAATTGAAATGCTGGAAAATCATGCTGATTTCCTGCCGTGCCTTTCTAAGATCGCTGCCGCTGATTTCATCGATGCCCTGGCCTGCCACCTGAATGGAGCCTTCCGTTGGTTTTTCAAGTCCGTTCAGCAGGCGGATAAGTGAACTTTTCCCAGCGCCGCTATAACCGATAATTCCGAAAATTTCACCTTTGTTTATGTCCAGATTGACGGAATCAACAGCCGTGACACGGCCATTCTTCGTCTGAAAGACTTTTCGCACGTCCTTTAGCGTAATCATGAATTCACCTTCTTCCAAAATTCCACTCACTAACATTTTGCTCTATATCTCCTTGCTTCATGTTTTTCCATGAAAACAAAAAAGCCTTTCTGCAGAAATGAGCAGAAAGGCATATGTGAAAAAACCTTTCTCTCATCTTTCAAAGCTGCAAGCTTTGAGTGAATTGGCACCTTTTCAACAATGTTGACGGTTGCCGGGCTTCATAGGGCACTTCCCTCCACCTCTCTGGATAAGAGACTAACATTTATTAAATTGACTGTATATTTAGTGAGTTTATAGTACGAGAGTGATTCTATCATGCAACAAAAGTACGTGTCAAGAACAAAAGCGCAAGCGCCTTGGTCAGATCCGATAGGCAGATAAGAATCCGGCAAAAAAGTCCGGGTTTGACTTTTTTGACGGATTTGTTCTGACAGAGGATTTAGGCGCTGGAGCTGGACGAGGATAACCTTGTCTTATCGTGCTGTCGATTCTGTCAGTGACCTAATGCCGACAGCCTTCTCAATTGCCTGCTCCAAGTCTTCGAGAAGGTCGTCTATATGTTCAATTCCAACAGAGAGCCTGATTAAATCCTCCGTTACGCCTGATTTTCTTAAGCCCTCAGCGTCAAGCTGCTGGTGTGTCGTGCTGGCAGGATGGATGATTAGGCTCTTTGCATCCCCTACATTCGCAACGTGTGACCACAGCTCTGCAGAGTTGATCACTTTAGCCCCTGCTTCGCGTCCGCCTTCAATGCCGAATACGACAACTGCGCCTGCTCCCTCAGGCAAGTATTTCTCAGCAAGTGCCTGGTCCGGATGCTTTGAATCTTCAGGATAAAGAACCCATTTCACTGCAGGATGTCCGTTCAGATAGTCTACAACCTTCCTCGTATTCGAGATATGCTCTTTCATTCTGACGTGCAGCGTTTCAAGACCGAGGTTAAATTGAAAAGCATTAAACGGGCTGAGTGCAGGCCCAAGATCCCTCAGCAGCTGCACCCTCGCTTTTACAATATAAGCTGCTTCCGGAAGGGCTTCCGCATAAACCAGGTTATGATAGCTTGGATCAGGTGTGGTGAAACCTGGGAATTTTCTGCTGTTCCAGTCGAATTTCCCTCCATCTACAATGACGCCGCCAAGCGTTGTGCCATTTCCAAGCAGCCACTTTGTCGCAGAATGAACAACGATATCAGCACCGTGTTCAAGGGGACGGCACAAATACGGCGTGGCGAATGTGTTATCTACAATCAGCGGAATGCCGGCCTCATGAGCAATTTTTGCAACGGCTTCGATATCAAGCACTTGAAGACTCGGGTTGCCGATTGTCTCGGCAAAAATGGCTTTCGTTTTTTCTGTGATCGCGCTTCTGAAATTTTCCGGGTTCTCCGGATTAACAAATGTGGTTTCAATGCCGTATTTTGGCAAAGTTGTCTGGAAAAGATTATAGGTCCCCCCGTAGAGACTGGACGCGGACACGATTTCATCCCCGGCACCGGCAATGTTCAGAATCGAAAGGGTGATGGCAGCCATACCGCTTGCTACTGCAAGACTTCCGACACCGCCTTCAAGTTCAGCAATGCGCTCCTCAAGGACGGAGGAAGTCGGATTATGTATACGAGTGTAAATGTACCCCTGTTCTTTTAATGCAAATAAGTTTGAAGCGTGCTCAGTGTCATTGAAAACGTATGCATTAGACTGGTAAATCGGAACAGATCTGGCTCCTGTTCCAGGATCAGGCTTAAGCCCTCCATGAATGTTGACGGTCTCCAAACGGTACTTTTTTTGAGTCATGATCCATTTCTCCTCCCAAGTTTCAAAAAATAAAAAGCCCCTTCAAAGAAGAGGCGCGCATCCCGGTCTTCTTATCTTTCAGAGCATATGCACTCTGCTGGAATTGGCACCGTGACTTACTCACTATAACCGGTTGCCGGGCTTCACAGGGCCAGGCCCCTCCACCGCTCTTGATAAGATATCTTATTATTTCTGTTGGAATTGTATCACTTTAGTTTGTCTTAAGTCAATTATTTGTTTGAATTTTTAGAATATTATTTGCAGAGCTGAATGAGTGACTCTATCCGAAGTATATTTCTGAATGATCCTTTTGCCTCCATAGCGCCAAGTTTTACAAGCTGCAAAAGCCTGATCGGCGAATGAAAGCAATCTTGAAAATGCTTTTCTTCCCCAATAATCTGCACATGAAAGAATTCATCATCACTGCTTATATGGCAGTTGCCTTTTTGCAAAACCAGGGTTGATTTCTTGTTGATATTTTTAACAAAAAACTCAATTCTCAAGTTTTCATTTGGAAGCAGCGGCTGAATAAAGTGGGCATTATTCATTTTTTCGGCAAAAAAGTCCAGATCCATCGTTTCTCCCCATTTCCGTGCAAGTGGTTAAGGGAGAAATTCTAGTTTTCCGTACTTTTCCCTTTAAGAAAGCTTCGACATATTCCTTCCCGCAGATAGACAAGATTCTATTTCCCAAGAAATATGTCAAATGCCGCCCTCATCAGGCGGCATGTTTTTTCAATATGTGATAGAGATGTTCGACAGAATGAAAGGCATACGTTTTGCTGATTACTCTTCCATTTTCAAAAACAAGCAGGCAAGGGACACTTTCAATTTCCCAGTCTGACGCCTGTTTCGGAAGATAATTCAGGTTGGCCATATTTATTTCAAGGGCAGGCAGCATCGCCTCAACGACTGTCATCATTTTTTTAGCAAGCTGACATGTGCCGCAAAAAGGTGTATAGAGATAAAGAATGGCTTTTTCCTTGTCTGCGAGTCTGCTTACCTGCTCTTCATTGCATTCGATCATCGGCTTTTCAGCAGCTCCCTTTATAAAAATTTAGCATGTACATCAATGTTTGCACTCAGCAGCACAGCTGCGACGTGCTGATCCGGCGCGGTGGCAACTTCCCTGTACATTTTGTCGATAAACAAATGCGCAGCCTCGGGAAATTCGCGTTTAAACTGTTTTCTCAGGCGATCCCCGGAATCGTCAGAATCCACAAGCACATATACATCGCGGCTGAACAGTTCATCCACCATTTCATCAAGCCGTGTCAGACTGATCGTGCCGTTTGTACAAATGATTTCTACCGGTTCATTGACAACATTCAATACTTTACGCTTATCAGATGTTCCTTCAACTATTATGACTTTTTCAACCTCAATTGCAGACATCGCCATCACCTATTCAGTTAGAGTATATGTTATCTATAACCTATTCGAAATGCATGAGGTTGTTTCCTTCTGACCTTTAAAACAGGCCGTCACAACAGGAAAAGGCAGTGGAACATTCCACTGCCAAGTCATCAGCACCAGCCGTTTTCTTCGTCACAATCGACATACTTCTCATCTTGTTTAGATAGAACGTCTGCATACTGAAAAAAGGAATGATTTTCTTCTTCATATCCATTTTTCAACGACACCCGGCCGTCCGGTCCAAGTGACATCGAACCGATTTGCTCTTTTTCAAAAAACAGATTCATCTGTCCGCCTTCAAACCTGCCGGTAACGCGATCCGTAATATCCAGCCGCTTCTTTTCAAATGACATGCTGAAACACCCTCCTTTTTACTGTTTAGGGTGTCCAGAAGGCAGATTGATTATCAGTCTTCGTTTGTCATTTCTTCGTATTGCTCAGCAGTCATCAGGCTGTCAACATCACCTGCATTGCTTGGCTCGATGACAATCATCCAGGCTTTTTCATATGGAGACTCGTTGACAAATTCAGGGCTGTCATCAAGGTCTTCATTAATTTCAACAACCGTTCCGCTGATTGGAGCATAAAGCTCAGATACTGTTTTTACAGACTCAACGCTGCCGAATGGCTCGTCTGCTTTAATTTCGTCGCCTACTTCAGGAAGTTCAACAAACACAATATCTCCAAGCTCTGATTGTGCAAAGTCCGTAATCCCGATGCGTACTTTATCGCCTTCAACTTTTACCCACTCGTGTTCTTCAGAGTAGCGAAGTTCTTTTGGTGTGTTCATGTTTTCTACCTCCAACTGATTATCGTGTTTTATTTGTAAAAAGACTAAAAGTGTAAGTCTTCTACTTCCCTAGCCAGGTTTCTTTAAATTGATCTTCTTTAAATCCGGCAGTTGTCTTGTTTCCGTCTGTTGTCAGCGGACGTTTAATAAGCATGCCGTCTGATGCCAAAAGCGTAAGAAGCTCATCTTCTGACATGGAGGATATTTTATCCTTCAGGCCAAGTTCACGGTATTTTTGACCGCTTGTGTTAAAGAATTTTTTGATTTCCAGACCGCTTGAATCAAGCATGGTTTTCAGCTCTTCTTTTGACGGCGGATTTTCGACAATATGTATTTCTTCTGCCTGCAAATGGTGATCTTCTAACCACTTTTTTGCTTTCCGGCATGTCCCGCATTTCGGATACCAGTAAAATTTAAGCGCCACTCTTTTCACCACCTGCAACCGTAATTGAACATCATTATTTTACCACATTCTTTTTGACAAGCATAATGACAAGCATCGTCATTCTGCCATCTATTATCTTAGCCTTTTTTCAGCAAAAAACATCAAAAAGGCCTTTTCTTTTGAAAAAGGCCTTTTTGAAAGGTGTTTATTACGCGCGGTATCCGTTCTCTTCGATCAGTGCAGCAGCGATTTCACGCTTTTTGGCAATCACATTGATCGGCGTGTGGCGAGTGAATTTTCTTAATGCCGAGATCATCATGCGGAGAGTGTCTCCCTGTTCAATCGCAACAAGAGATTCCTTTGCATGTGCTTCAATTTCGTTGAATGCTTCCTGGCAATACACTTGTGTGTAAAGAAGTTTTTGAGCACTCTTAGCTTCACCATACTTGTTAATTGCCTTTTCCGTGCGGAGGATGGCAGATTCCATAGCGTATACATTGCTCACGATATCAGCAATGTTCACTAAAACTTCCTGTTCCTTCTGCAGGGACTTGCCGTATTTCTGAGCAGCAAGTCCGGCAATCATTAGACCGATTTTCTTTGCATTTTTCAAAAGGTGCTTTTCCTGCTCAAGAACGCCGTCTCCCGGTTCTTCAGGCATAAGCATCATTAGCTCTTCCTGAAGAGCCTGTGCTTTTTGAAGTAGCGGCAGTTCACCCTTCATTGCTTTTCTTAAAAATGTGCCAGGAACGAGAAGACGGTTGATTTCATTCGTTCCTTCAAAAATACGGTTAATACGTGAGTCGCGGTATGCTCTTTCTACTTCGTACTCAGCCATGAAGCCGTATCCGCCGTGGATCTGAACGCCTTCATCAACGACATAGTCAAGTGTTTCAGAACCGAGGACTTTGTTCAGTGAACACTCGATTGCGTATTCTGCAATAGATGCCGCAACTTCTTTTCCGTCCTTGACTTCTTCAGGAGTCAGGCGGCTCATGCGGTCTTCAAATAATCCAACTGTACGGTAAACTGAGCTTTCCATTGCATATGTTTTTGAAGCCATGTTTGCCAGTTTTTCCTGGATGAGCGAGAAGCTGCTGATTGGCGTTTTGAACTGCTGGCGCTGATTGGCATATTCAACAGATACGTCGATAATGCGTTTTGATCCGCCGATCGTTCCGACAGCAAGCTTATAGCGTCCGATATTTAGAATGTTAAAGGCAATAACGTGGCCTTTTCCAAGATCTCCAAGAAGATTTTCTTTAGGAACAAGCGCATCTTCTAAAATAAGTGTTCTTGTAGATGAACCTTTGATTCCCATTTTCTTTTCTTCCGGACCGGTTGAAACCCCAGGATATTCTTTTTCTACGATAAACGCTGAGAAATGCTCTCCGTCAACCTTTGCATAGACAACGAACACGTCTGCAAAGCCGGAGTTTGTGATCCACTGTTTTTCGCCGTTCAATACATAATGCGTGCCTTCTGCATTAAGCTTTGCCGTCGTTCTGGCACCAAGGGCATCTGAGCCTGATCCTGGTTCAGTCAGTGCATAGGCTGCAATGCGCTGTCCTGATGCAAGGTCTGGAAGGTACTGCTGCTTTTGCTCTTCGCTTCCGAAAAGAACGATTGGCAGAGACCCGATACCGACATGCGCACCGTATGAAAGAGAGAAGCTTCCTGCACGGGCAAATTTTTCAGTAATCAGCGCAGAGCTGATTTTATCAAGGCCAAGGCCGCCGTATTCTTCAGGTACGTCAGCACCGAGAAGGCCAAGGTCACCTGCCTGCTTCAATAGTTTGACAGACTTGTCAAACTGGTGATTTTCAATATCTTCAAGCTGAGGAAGTACATCATTTACGACGAAATCCTCTGTCGTTTTGGCAATCATTTTATGCTCATCTGTGAAATCCTCTGGCGTAAAAACACTTTCAAATGTTACATCATCAAGTAAAAAGCTTCCGCCCTTGATTAGATTTTCAGTTGTTTTTGACATTGCTTGTTCCCCCATTTTCCTGATTTTTTAAGCCTTACACTAATTCAAATACTCCCGCTGCACCCATTCCGCCGCCGATGCACATTGTGACAACTCCGAATTGCTCGCCGCGGCGCTTCATTTCGTGAATAAGGGAAAGGGTTAATTTTGCTCCTGTACAGCCAAGCGGATGACCGAGCGCAATTGCTCCTCCGTTGACATTCACTTTCTCTTCATCAATTCCAAGAGCTCTCATGACTTGTATAGACTGTGAAGCAAATGCTTCATTCAGTTCAAAGAGTCCAATATCAGACAGGCTTAAACCTGCAGCTTTCAGTGCACGAGGAATCGCTTCGATCGGACCGATTCCCATTACTTCAGGAGGTACTCCTCCTACTGCGAAGGATCTGAATTTCACGAGTGACTCCAGTCCAAGCGCATCCGCTTTTTCGCGGTCCATGACCATTACGGCAGCAGCACC
This sequence comes from Metabacillus indicus LMG 22858, assembly GCF_000708755.2. GTDB lineage: Bacteria > Bacillota > Bacilli > Bacillales > Bacillaceae > Bacillus_P > Bacillus_P indicus. Next base: position 195,240 of record NZ_JGVU02000006.1, read on the forward strand.
GTCGCTCGTCTGCGAGGAATTTCCTGCTGTAACTGATCCTTTCACGTTGAATGCAGGTCTTAATGTTGATAGAATCTGCATAGTCGTTCCAGGACGGACACCCTCGTCTTTTGAGAACTGGAACGTTTTTTCGCGGAGCTTATGATCTGCTCCCACACTTCTATGTGTAACCTCTACAGGCACGATTTCATCGTCAAACTTGCCCTCTGCAATGGCTCTTGCCGCTTTTTCATGGCTTCTTACTGCAAAGGCATCCTGCTCCTCGCGGCTGACTCCGTATTTGACAGCTACCTGCTCTGCCGTGTGGCCCATTCCCATGTAATATTCAGGCGCACTTTCAGCAAGCAATGCATTCGGACGGACAACATGGCCCATCATCGGCACCATGCTCATTGATTCGGCTCCGCCTGCAATGGCTGTATCCGAGTGGCCAAGCATAATCTTCTCCGCTGCGTAAGCAATACTTTGTAGACCTGATGAACAATAGCGGTTGACAGTGATCGCCGGTACTGTATACGGCAAACCGGCAAGCGCGCCGATGTTACGTGCAAGGTTCAGCCCCTGCTCTGCTTCAGGCATCGCACATCCAATGATCAGATCATCAATATTCCCTTCATATCCGCCAGCACGCTTAAGTGTCTCTTTTACGACAAGCGCTCCAAGATCATCTGGTCTAACGGCTGCTAGTGACCCTTTTTTTGCTCTTCCGACAGGTGTTCTGGCACCTGCTACAATGACCGCTTCTCTCATGACAGTGCACCCTCCTAGTTACGTAATGGTTTTCCTTTTACAAGCATGTGCTGCATTCTTTGCTGAGATTTGCCTTCCTTCACGAGACTCAGGAACGCCTCTCTTTCAAGGTCAAGTAAGTACTGTTCATCTACTTCCGTGCCAAACGGCACTTTGCCTCCCGCAATGACATATGCGAGCTTTTGGGCAATTTTCAGATCATGCTCTGAAATATATCCTGACTGAAGCATGGATTGTGCTCCAAGAAGAAGGGCAGCATATCCCGTCTCGCCTACGACCGGTACCTTTTTGCGCACAGGTGCCTTATAGCCGTTATCAGACAGCTGAAGAACTTTCTGCTTTGCATCATAAATGAGGTGATCCCCATTGAAGCTTACAGAATCTTTTTCATTCATAAAGAAATTTTCTTTTGCTTCAGCAGCAGAAGAAGAAACCTTAGCTGTTGCAATCGTTTCAAATACTTTATTGGCTACGTTCTGCAGATCGAAATCGACGCCTTTTGGAACGCTGTTAAGAAGTTTAATGTAAAGCTCTTTATTGCCTCCGCCGCCCGGAATCAGGCCTACACCGGCTTCAACAAGTCCCATGTACGTTTCGCTTGAGGCCTGAATGCTTGCAGACGGCAGACAGATTTCTGCTCCTCCGCCAAGTGACATGCCAAATGGAGCAGCAACGACCGGCTTTGGACTGTATTTGATTTTCATCATGGCCTGCTGGAAGTGGCGGACAACCATGTCAACTTCAAAATAGTTGTCATCCTGAGCTTCCATCAGGATCATGGCAAGGTTCGCACCGACACAGAAGTTTTTGCCCTGATTGCCGATGACAAGTCCTTTAAAGTTCTTTTCGACTTCATCCACCGAAAAATTGATCATCTGGATAATATCAAGCCCGATCGCGTTATTCGGTGAATGGAACTCAAGCAGCGCTACTCCGTCCCCAAGATCCACTAAACTTGCTCCGCTGTTTTTCTTGATGACCCCTTTTTTCTCTTTTAAGTCTTTAAGATTGATGACTTTTTCGTTCGTCTCAATGCGTCTGTAATCCCCGTCATGGTAATAGTAAGAAACGCCGTCTTCTTTTTTATAGAAGGAAGTGAAGCCTCTCCCAAGCATGTCTTTGATCCAGGCTGGAACTGTTTTTCCTTCTGCCTCCATCTTTTCGACGGATTTTGAAAGGCCGATGCTGTCCCATGTTTCAAATGGGCCATACTGCCATCCGAATCCCCATTTCATTGCTTCATCTATTGCAAGGATGTCATCTGCTATATCGCCGAGAAGTTCAGCAGAATAGAGAAGAGTAGGGCTTGTAATATTCCAAAGAAGCGTTCCTGCTCTGTCGCCTGAATAGATAAGCGCTTTCATTTTTACTGCTGAACCCTTGATCTGTTTTGCAGCCTCGATGCTCTGAGCTTTCAGCTTCTTCCGTTCTTGATACTCCAGGGTCTCTGGATTCAGCTCGAGAATCTCTTTTCCTTCTTTTTTGAAGAATCCCTGGCCAGATTTGCTTCCGAGCCAGCCGTTCTCAAGCATCTTTTTCATAAATTCAGGAATGTCGAATACATCTTTCTCTTCGCCTTCCACCTGGTCATAAACGTTCTTTGCAACATGTGCAAAAGTATCAAGTCCTACAACATCAAGCGTTCTGAAAGTTGCGCTTTTTGGACGGCCGATAAGAGGACCTGTCACAGAATCCACTTCACCTACACTGTATCCGCCCTTTTGCAGTTCCTTAACCGTAACAAGGAGGCCGTAGGTTCCAATTCTGTTGGCAATGAAATTTGGAGTGTCCTTTGCTTCGACTACTCCTTTTCCAAGAACATCTTCCCCGAATGTTTTCATGAACGAGAGAATCTCCGGCGATGTTGCTTTTGTCGGGATGACCTCGAGCAATTTCAGATAGCGCGGCGGGTTGAAAAAGTGAGTTCCGAGGAAATGCTTACGGAAGTCATCAGAACGCCCCTCTGACATCGCTTCAACTGATATGCCTGATGTATTTGAGCTGACAATGCTGCCTTGTTTTCTATATTGATCTACTTGAGTAAAGACTTTTTGCTTCACTTCAAGATTTTCAACGACTACTTCAATAATCCAATCCGCTTCAGCGAGTCTGTGCATGTCATCTTCGAAGTTACCCGCTTCGATTAAAGCCAGATTTCCTTTTGCAGTAAGCGGTGCCGGCTTTTGCTTAAGAAGCTTTTGCACAGCTCCGGATGAGATGCGGTTTCTCACAGCTGCATCCTGCAGAGTCAGTCCCTTTTTCTCTTCGCCGTCTGTCAGCGTGCGCGGTACGATATCAAGCAATAGAACAGGGATTCCGATATTTGCCAAGTGTGCAGCAATGCCTGAACCCATGACTCCGGATCCGAGAACTGCGGCTTTTCTAATACGCTGGTTCATGAATGCTCCCCCTTTAGTCGCTTTGAATGAATGCTCATTCATTTTTTGGTGAAAAAAATTCGGGAAATCTTCCCTCTATCTATTAATATAAAAGATTTAGAAAATTTGTTCAACACATTTACGAAAAATTCACATATTAATTTTTAAAAAGAACCATTTGTCCAACTCATTTGCCAAAAATACGGGCAGCTCCGATTACATGAAAAATGAACCCCCGGGAAAAATAAAACCGGGGAGGTGATCACTCATGGCAAGACTGAAGAAAGATCCATCCAATGCAGGGATTAGCGCTGCAAGTGTAAAGGGAAGCTCCGGGCCGACAAACGAAATGGCCGGCGGAGGGAAACGCTCAAGCACAAACCAGCAATATAAGAAAAAGAATATGGGACAGGAATAGGTGCTGGGGTCAGTCACGCCGTGCTTTAAAGCACAGCGGGACTGACCCCTATTTTTTAAACAGGCTTTTCAGGATAAACGCAGCGTTTGCAGGCCTTTCTGCCAGCCTCCTCATGAAATAACCGTACCAGTCTTTGCCGTACGGGACATAGATCCTCATTTTGTAGCCCTCTTCTGCGAGTTCAGCCTGGCGCTCGGGGCGGATCCCGTACAGCATCTGAAACTCAAATCGGTCACTCGGAATGCTGTTTTCTTTTACAAATTGCATTGTGAATTCAATGATGGCGTCATCATGGGTGGCAACAGCCGTATAATGGCCGTTTTGCATATGCATTTTTATAAGCTTTTTAAAGTTTTCATCTGTGTCTTTCTTGTTTGGAAAAGCGACATGCGGAGATTCCCTGTACGCTCCTTTTACTAATCGCAGGTTCGGATGATAAGCGCTCAGATCCTCCAGGTCTTTGGATGATCTGTATAAATAACCCTGAATCACGGTGCCCAGATCATATTCCTTCTTGAGCTCTTTGAATAATTGGAGTGTCTTCCCGCACCTTGCATAGTCTTCCATATCGATTGTGACAAAGACTCCATGCTGTTTGGCGGCTTCCATAATCTTTTTCATGTTGGTGCAGACAATCTCATCAGAAAGATCAAGTCCCATTGACGTTAACTTCAGTGACAGTTGGGACTGAAGCTGTTCCCCCGCGATTGTTTCAATAGCCTTTATAGACTGCTCAGCCATTTCATTTGCCTCAATTTCGTTATCAACAAACTCCCCGAGATAATCAATTGTCACATCCAGATTTTTTTGATTGAGCTCTTTTATGACCTGTGCAGCCTGCCCAATCGTTTCTCCTGCCACAAAACGCGATGCGCCGAATCTCAGGCCGTAGCGCTTTGCGGCATTCGTCAGCCATTTGTTTTTTGATAAAAACAGGAAAAAATGACGGAATAAAAACTCCAACCGGCATACCCCTTCCGATATAAAATCTTACATAGGTGAACCTGTATAAAATCAGCAGCCTGAGGAACGATAAGGAAGAAAATGTCCAAGGAGGTTTTTCCATGCAACAACAGCAGAACACAGGCCAACAGCAAGGTATGATGCAGCAGCCGCCTGCCATGATCACAACAAAGGATCACCTTTACTTAACCGATATGCTTTCATGGAATTTGCTCGCCATGAAAAAAGCTCATTTTTTCGCTTCTCACTGCAGCGATCAGCAAATTAAAGCAGAGCTTGAAAAGACCGGAAAAATGCATGAAAAGCACTATACGGCCATTCTTAATCACTTAAATCCAAATCAGGAAGCAAGCTCAACACAGCTTCAATAGGAGGGGTGCAGCATGAACAACAGTCAAAATCAGAATAAGATCGGAAATCCTGAAATACAAGTTCCCAAAACCCCGCAGATGAACGACAGGGACTTCATTAACGAACTGCTTGCAACTGAAAAGTACATGACGGATTCCTACTCCACTGCGCTGAATGAAATGAGCAACGATGCTCTCTATCAGGATATTCAGGGGATCTTTAATGAAACACAAAATTGTCAGCGCGAGCTTTACAACATGATGTATAAGTACGGATGGTACAAACTCGAAGCTGCCGACACAACTAAAATTCAGCAGTCTCATCAGCAGTTTGCCGGCTATTTGCAGCAGCAGTCTCCTTATATTCAGTAAAAAAAGCAGCCGCCGGCTGCTTTTTCTTTTACTGATATGGCAAAACCTGAACTTAAACCTGTCTTTTTCCAGAAAGAGCTTCCCATTCTTCTCTTAAAATGCCGACTCTTACTGAATCGTAGTGTTTACCGTCCACTACCCTGCATTTTCTCATCCTTCCCTCAACGGTCATTCCGAGCTTTTCTCCAACCTTCATCATTCTGGCATTGCCTGACCAGGTTGTATATCCCGCTCTGACAATCGGCAGGGATTCAAACAGATGATCAATCCACATTCGAAAAGCTTCCGTACCGTAACCTCCGTTCCAATAAGCGGGGTCGTAGATGCCGATGCCCATTTCAAGCCACATGGACGGCTCATGTTCCCAGTAATAGCTGACGGTTCCAATTACCTTTTCATCTACGGTAATAGCCCAGTAGTCATCCAGTCCGACAATGCTTTCTTTCTGAGAGAGAAAATCAGCCAGAGTCAAGCTTTTATGTTCAAAATAAGGGGCGTCCCATTTTTTCCATTCAGGGTGTTCGTCACTGTATTTTATTTCCCAAAGGTGAATAAGATCTCTGCTTTCAATAGGGCGAATAATGGTTTTTTGCTGCTTCATTTCGTTTATCCTCCGTTTTGGGATATGATTTCCATAAAATTCTTTTACTCTTTTAAACTATATCTTATAATGACAGAAACAGGGAAAATATGGAGGTTGTTAGGTTGATGAGAAGTATTCCTTCCGCTTTAATCATCTATTTTTCTTTAGTCGGCATTCTGTATGCATGCGGCTATGTATTCGACATTACCTGGCTTCAGTGGCAAAAAACGGTGTACGATCAGGCAGGAGGAGTGAAAACGGTTACAGGTTCAGTCATTCCTTTTTTTCTTTGTGTACCAGTTCTATATGTCTTTTCAAAAAAAGAATCGGGACAGCCTTAAAAATAAAAAATCCCAGAGTTCCTGGAGTATCTCTGAGATTACGTGCGTTTTTTATTCGTCTGGGACATGCGGTGCTGTTCATTCAGCTGTTTAATTTCAGAAATCAGTTCTTTCACCATTTCCTTCTCTTCCGGATATGTTTCGTTCCAATGCTTGACCAGCGGCGGCATTGATTTTGCAATGTGTGAATAGAGCACCCACATTTTCACTTTTTCCTTCAGCTCAGGAGTTGCTTCACCAAGGAGCAGCTCTGTATACTTTTCAAGTAATCCGTCAAGCGGAGCATTCAACTCGTTCTGCACAAAAAATCCCTCCATTATGTAAGGCAATGTTTCGGGCATGTGCTGCACCGGTCTCTCTTTTCAGATGTTAAATAATACAGGCAGCAGGTCTGTCTGATTCTCGCTCCATCTGAATGCTGTTCTCTAAATAACGATTGAAACGGGTTTCTCAATCCTTCGCCAAACAGAGAGCCATCCGCCTTCCTTACCACATACTCATAATCTTCCTGTATTTGTTCTATCGTAACACACTCAGGTTTGTTTGCAAGGAGGGTTTCATACATCCAGACAATATAAAGGCCGATGTTTTCCCAAAGAATCATTTTAGAAATCTTTGCTTCTTTTGATACAGTCAGGACAAGCCTGCTCAGATGGTTTTTGAAAAGGCTGCGGAGAACCTCGTCCCTCCACTCATCCCTATTCTCTCCCGGCACAGAGCACTCAAGCTTCCGGAAATAAAAAGAAGGCAGCCACAACGGGTCTTCATCATCAGATTCCAGGCTCATATTTTCGGGATCTGTATTCAGACCTTTCTCAAAGACGGTCATTGAGTAAAGCGTAAGTGCTGCAAGAAAGGCATATCTTTTCACAAACAGGGACCCTGTCACATTTAATCTGTCAGAATGGATTTTATGCTTAACTGCATCTAAATAAGCAAGGAGAGCTGCAGGTTCAAATAAACCGGCTGATTCAACAGACAGATCCGATCCGCTTCTATCTGACCCGAGCCGAAACCTGGACAGGTCCTGAAGCTCCTCTTCACTCAGAAAAACCGTCATGAAATAGCAGCCTCTTTAATGATGCAGCGTCCTCTTCCGTGGGGAATGCACAGCGGTGTGCCGAAAAGCGGATCCATTGTGACTTCGCAGTTCATCTGGAAAACATCCTTTACAAGATTGCAGTTAATCACATGCTCCGGACGGCCTTCTGCATAGATTTTCTTATCTTTGATCGCCACAATATGATGAGCGTAGCGGCAGGCAAGGTTGAGATCATGAAGCACCATGACAATCGTTCTTTTTTCTTTTTCATTCAGCTCAAACAGCAGATCAAGGATCTCAATCTGATGGGTCATATCAAGATAGGTCGTTGGCTCATCGAGCAGAATAATGTCTGTGTCCTGAGCAAGCGTCATCGCAATCCAGGCGCGCTGACGCTGGCCGCCTGAAAGAGAATCAACCGGACGTTCGGCAAATTCCAGCATTCCCGTAGATGCAAGTGCATCCATCACGGCTTTCTCATCCTTCTCTGTCCACTGTTTCAGCCAGTTCTGATAAGGATAGCGTCCCTGCTTCACAAGCTGAAGAACCGTCAGACCTTCAGGAGCAGCCGGACCCTGAGGCAAAATCGCAAGCTTTTTGGCCACTTCTTTTGTAGGAAGCTTTGCAATCGCCTCTCCCTCAAGAAGAACAGCCCCTTTTTCAGGTTTGAGCAGTCTCGCAATGGAACGGAGAAGAGTCGATTTTCCGCAGCCATTGCTGCCGATAAAGACGGAGATTTCTCCTTTTGGAATCGTGAGGTCAAGTTCATTGATGATCGTTGTATCCCCGTATGATAATGTGAGCGACTTCGTTTGAATAGCTGTCATAGTAGCCTCAGCTCCCTTTCGCATAAGAATGGGTTTAATTGTTTCTGCTTCTGTAAAGCAGATAAATAAAGTACGGAGCCCCGATTGCTGCGGTAAAAACGCCTGCAGGAATTTCAAGAGGGGCGAACAGTGTTCTTCCGATGAGATCTGCAGCCATTACAAGAACAGCACCTATCAGAGCTGATACAGGAAGGAGTGCTCCAAAGGAAGATCCGACAAGCCTTCTTGCAATATGCGGCGCGATCAGCCCCACAAAACCAATGCCTCCGGCAAATGCAACTGCGCTTCCTGTAAGTGCTGTTGCAATCAGCAGAAGAATGAACCGGTTTTTCTGCACTGAGCTGCCGACACCGGCTGCAAGCTCATCCCCAAGCTCCTGAATGTTGACGTTCCGGACAAAAATAAAGCTGATGATCACAAGCACTATGGTAACAGGCACCATCACTTTCACCTGTTCCCACGTTGCAGAGTACACCGTCCCGGTAATCCATATATTAGCCTGCGCTGCCCTGTATATCGGACCTTTGATCAGCAGCAGGGTTGTAAGTGACTGAGCAAGCATTGAAAGGCCAATTCCGACCAGAACCAGTCTAATCGAGGATGAACCGCCTCTCCAGGATAAAAGATAAACAAGCAAAGCAATAACGGTTGCCCCGATAAAAGCAGCGACAGGCATCCACTGAATTGGAACTGTCAGTGAATTGTTTTTATCACTGAAAAGCACCAGGAAAAGGACTATCGCGACAGATGCTCCGCCTGTAATCCCGATAATATCAGGGGATGCGAGCGGATTGCGGATAATGCCCTGCAGAATTCCCCCTGCTATGGCGAGAGATATGCCGACCATCAGCGCAATTAGAATCCGCGGCAGCCTGAACGAGTTTATGACGAGCTCATCCATTTCCGTGCCGTAGCCCGCTAGCGTCTTCAGCACCTGCAGAGGTCCAATCCGCATATCCCCCATCCCCGTACTGAACAAAAACGTAAAAGACGTAACGGCAAGAAGGATTAAAAAAACAGCTAGTGCCTTCTTATCAATAAGAAACGAGATAAATCCTTTGCCGATTCTGAAAGATTGGTAGCTTTTCATTTTTGGAACCCCCTGCGTGCGATGTAGATGAAAAACGGCGTTCCGACAAGAGCCGTCATCACTCCAACCGGAACCTCTTCAGGCATCGCTGCAAATCTGGCTCCTATATCCGCTATCAGCAGCAGGACTGCACCAAGTACAGCGCAATACGGCAAGATCCAGCGGTGATCATTTCCAACCAAGTAACGCGCTATATGAGGAATCACGATTCCGACAAATCCGACAGGTCCTGCAATGGCCACTGCACCGCCTGCAAGCAGAATAATAACGGCAGCTGTGACCAGTTTAACCGTCCCTGTCTTCTGTCCGAGACCTTTTGCCACATCTTCCCCCATCATGAGAAGGTTAATTTTTGACGCAAGAAAAACGCAGATGAAAAAAGCGGCGGCTGTATAAGGCAGCACACTGTAGAGCAGCTCGAGCTTCCTTCCCTGAACAGAACCTGCAAGCCAGAACAGCACCTGATCAAGGGCAGCCTCATTGCTGACAAGAAATCCCTGAGTTAAAGAAGAAAATAAGGCGGCCATTGCAGCACCCGCAAGTGTGAGCTTCATCGGAGTAAGACCTTCACGCCCGAAGGAGCCTGCAAAGTAGACTGTAAACGCTGCAGCTGCAGCTCCGGCAAACGAAATCCATGTGAATGCCTGGAGAGACGTCACGCCGAATACGGACACGGCAATGACTACAAAAAAGCCAGCTCCTGCATTGATCCCGAAAACGCCTGGAGATGCGAGCGGATTTTTTGTAAGGGCCTGCATAAGTGCCCCTGCAACAGCAAGACTTGCTCCAACAACCGCAGCAACCAAGGCTCTCGGAAGGCGCACATTCTGAATAATAATATGTTCATTTGATCCATCAAAGCCTGTAAAAGCAGCAATCGCGGTCTGCCAGGAAGTTTGTGTATAACCGAGCACAACACTGGCACATGCACTTGCAATAAGAAGGATGACTCCAAGAACAAGTCCTCCCGATTTCATTAAATTAGATTGTAATAACATATTTATACCTCTTGAAGTTAAACCATCCCAGGATTATTTTTTTCTACCGTTATTGTAACAAAATCAAATGATTTTGAAAATCATTTTCAATTAAATGTTGACAACGGAAATCAGAAAAATTAATATTTAACTTGTAAATGAAAATCATTATCAAATACAATACGGGGGTACGAAACATATGCAAGCTACATATCAAAAAGCATGGCTGGCACTGATTGCAATCGTTTTATCTGCAGTAATGCTTACAGCATGCGGCAATGGCGAAAAAGAAGAGGCAGCCGATACCGGCAGCAAAGATAAAGAAGGCGAAACTTATACAGTTGAACACGCAATGGGCACGACAGAAGTAAAGGGCAAGCCTGAAAAAGTGGTCATCCTTACAAATGAAGGAACTGAAGCATTGCTTGCACTTGGAGTAACTCCAGTGGGAGCCGTTAAATCATGGATTGGCGACCCTTGGTATGAGCATATTGCCGGTGACATGAAAGACGTTGAAGTAGTAGGAGACGAAAGTGCTCTTAATGTGGAAGCAATCGCAGCGCTTAAGCCTGATTTAATTATCGGAAACAAGCTGCGCCAGGAAGATCAGTATGAAAAACTAAGCAAAATCGCACCGACTGTTTTTTCAGAAACGCTGAAAGGACAATGGCAGGAAAACTTCAAATTCTACGCAAAAGCTCTTGACCGCGAGGAAGAAGGAAAAAAAGTTCTTGCCGACTACGATGCACGCGTTGCTGAACTGAAAGAAAAAGGCGGAGAAAAGCTGAATCAGGACGTATCTGTTGTCCGTTTCATGGCTGGCGCTACCCGCATTTACAATAAAGACTCATTCTCAGGTGTCATTCTTGAGCAGCTTGGATTCACTAAGCCTGCGAACCTGGAAAAAGTATTCTCTGATAACCCAAAGGACCTGTTCGCACGTGAGGTAACAAAAGAATTAATTCCTGAAATGGACGGAGATCTACTCTTCTACTTCACTTATGACCCGGCTGAATCAAAAGCTGATGCAGACAAACAAGTAGAAGAATGGACAAATGACCCGCTTTGGAAAAACCTGAATGCTGTTAAGGAAGGCAAAGCATACCAGGTGAGCGATGCAATCTGGAATACATCAGGCGGAGTAAAATCAGCGAATCTTGTTCTTGATGATATTGAAAAGCTGGTTCTTGAAAACTAATCATTGTCTCCCACTTATCTTTAAATAGACCCTTTTAAACGAAAAAACGTCCTCCCATTCGGTGGACGTTTTTTCGTTTCTTCTATTGAATGACAGATTCTCTCGTTTCAGTAATCAACTCATAATATTTCAGTGCAAGCATCTTTTCATCTTTAACTGAGCGGTTCCAGCAAAGGTCATTCCAGATTTCTGCAACAGCACTTTTCCTCGCGTCTCCGGACTCTGCATCCTTCTTGGCAATGACCGTAAGCAAAAGATCACACATGAGTGAGGACAGTTTTTTTGCATGCAGCTGCCAGGCGTCATCATCCTGATTTTTCAAATAAGAAAGGAGCTCCCCGAGTTCCTTCACTCCCTTCATGACTTCAGGACTGTTTGCAGAATGGGAAAGAATCCATCCGGTAAACGATTCATGAACGGAAAACTTTCTGATCAGCCGAAGAACCTCAAGCCCCAATATATTGGCTGTCCCCTCCCATACCGTCAGCACCTGCGAATCTCTCAGCAGCCTTGGTGTGACAAAGTCCTCTATATACCCGTTTCCGCCGTGCATTTCTATGGCTTCATGCGAAAAGTGAATCGCTTCTTCAGCCGTTCTTGCCTTTAACAAGGCGATAAACAGCCTTGTCAGGGCTTTCTCCTCTTCTGTTGCAGTTTTTTCTCTTGCCGATTTTTCAAACAGCTCGATCATTTCAAAGCAGGCACTTGTCTGAACCTCCTGCTTGACGGCCATTTTGACAAGTGTTTCTTTAATCATCGGGGACTCTGTTAGCTTCTTGCCGAATGCTTCACGTTTATCGGCGTAGGACTTTGCTTCTACATAAGCTCTTCTCATAATGCCTGCGGATGCAATCGCGTTGCAGATTCTTGATAAATTAAGCGCTTCCATCATATAGTAAAACCCTTTAGAAGGATCTCCAATCAAGTAAGCTTGTGCGCCCGTCAGTTCAACTTCAGCAGAAGGGACAGCACGGACACCGAGCTTGTCCTTTAAACGCCTGACTGACAGGTGATTCAGCGTTCCGTCGTCTTTTCTCCAAGGTACAAGAAAGAGAGACAGCCCTTTCGTTCCCTGAGGGGCACCCTCCATTCTTGCCAATACAGCGGCAGCCCCGCAGGCACCGGCATTGCTTGCAAAATACTTTTCCCCATAAAGCCTGTAACCGTCATTTGTTTTTACTGCCTTAGTCTCATTAGCGCCTACATCTGAGCCTCCCTGCCGTTCTGTTAAAAAAGTCGCTCCTTCATACAGCTCTGTGTCGCCTGTTGAAATAAGATGTGGCAAAAACTTTGCTTTTACTTCATCATCTGCGTATTCATCGACAAGGTAAGCCGTCGCCATCGTCAGTGTGACCGGACAGTAAAAACCTGATTCCACCTGTGACAGCACATATCCGAGAGCATACGAGTAATGATAGGTTGCTTTTCTGCCAAGCTCAGGCACCGGCTTATGCAGGTACCCGACAATTCCGGTCCCGTACGTTTCTTCAATCGTCTTTTTATAGCCCTCATTCAGCCATATTTCAGACGCATCGTTTCCGTATTTATCATAGCGGATCAGCTTCGGCTGTCCCTCCCTGTCTGTGTGTGCGGCACGCCTGTCAAATTCCCCGTAGCAGCGTTTATAAAAAGAAGAAAGACGGGTAATTGTATATTCATACAGTTCATGATCCATATACTTTTTCAAGTTAAACAGCAGATTTGCTTCCAATGATTGTGCACCCCGTTTCAGTAAATGCGTTCACTTCTTATTTTACTGAAAATTCAAATCTTTTACATATGTTTCTTCGTATTCTTTTAACAATCTTTGGAAAGCTATAGATAGAAAATTCGGGGCAGGAGGGAGTCAGACAAATGCTTCAGGCCGCACTTTGGGGAGCTTTTGCTGGTTCCTCTATTTTGCTGGGCGCATTGCTTGGCATTTATAAGGAAATCCCAAGGAGAATTCTTGGGTGGATAATGTCGTTTGGTACAGGTGTTTTAATAGGGGCAGCTTCCTTTGAACTTTTGAGGGAATCTGTAGATGATGGCGGCCTGATGACCGCATCAGCGGGATTTATCATTGGTTCGCTGACCTTTACCATCAGTGAACTGCTGATTACGAAAAAAGGGGGCAGCGACAGAAAACGCTCAGACAAAAATCCCGAGAATCATTCGGGAGTCTCAATTTTTATCGGCACGGTCATCGATGCCATACCCGAGTCCGTCATTATCGGAGTCAGCCTTCTTCAGGAAAATGCCGTCAGTTTCCTGATGGTCACAGCTGTTTTTATCAGCAATTTCCCGGAGGGACTTTCAAGCTCTGTGGGACTGCGCAAGGACGGGTATTCAAAAAAGAAAATCCTTCTCATGTGGCTCATCGTTCTTGTGCTGTCCTCTTTAAGTTCGTTTCTTGGATACACCCTCCTTCAGCAGGCAGGCCCTGCCGTTATAGCAGGAATAGGCGCCTTTGCCGCAGGGGGAATTATCGCTATGGTTGCTTCGACCATGATGCCTGAAGCGTTTGAAGAGGGCGGCCCGGTAGTAGGCTTTATTGCTTCCATTGGTGTACTGGCTTCATTAATCTTATCTAACTTGTAAAAGGGCCCCGCTTTTGCGGAGCCCTTTTCTCATCCTGTTAAGATGTCTTCATTTGGATATTTGATTTTTTCTTTCTTTGGTTTCGCCAATGAGAACAGAAGTGTAAGAGGCCCAACTTTTCCAATAAACATAATGATGATGATTACTTCTTTCCCAAGATCCGACAGGCTGCCGGTGATCCCCATCGATAACCCAACCGTTCCAAAGGCGGAAACGACTTCAAAGAGGATTTCTATAAATGAGGCTTTTTCTGACAGGGTCATAATAAAGATTGCTGTCAGTACAAACATCAAGCTTACCATCGCAATAGCCAGCGCCTTAAGAATAAACCTCGGATGGATGCTTCTTCTCCCGATTGTCAAATCTTCTTTTCCGCGCAGGAAGGTAATGGTCGCAAAGACAATAATGATCGCTGTCGTCAATTTAATCCCGCCCGCAGTCGATGCACTGCCGCCCCCGATAAACATGAGAATGATCATCAGAAAAAGAGTCGCTTCATCAAGGCTCGCCATATCGAGTGTGTTAAAACCTGCTGTTCTCGGAGAAACCGCCTGGAAATAGGAGGCAAGCAGCTTGCTTCCTGAAGACAGATTCCCGAGTGTTTCCGGATTGCTGTACTCCACGAAGAAGATAAAAAACATGGCAAACACATTTAAAACGAGCGTGCCGATCAGCATGATTCTTGTATGAAGAGAAAATTTGCTGAACTTCCGTTTTTTCCATATATCCAGGAGTACGGTAAACCCAATCCCCCCGATGATAAACAGGGAGGAAATAACGATATTGACCAAAGGATCATTTACATAGCGGATAATATTATCCGGCCACAGGGCAAATCCGGCATTATTAAAAGCTGATATGGAGTGAAAAAAGCTGTAGAAAAGACCTTTGGACCAGCCAAATTCTGGAACCCAGCGGATCGATAAAAAGACCATGGCAACAAATTCAATCAAGATGGAAAACAAAAACAAGTGTTTGACAAGATTGACCACTCCGCCAAGAGATGTTTGGTTAAGCGCATGCTGCATCACAAGACGTTCTTTTATCCCAATCTTCCTGCCAAGGACCATATAAATCAGGATGGCAAAAGACATAATACCAAGTCCGCCAAGCTGAATAAGGAGAGCGATAATGGTCTGCCCGAATGTAGTAAATGTGCTTCCCGGATCAACCGTAGCAAGACCTGTAACCGTCATGGCAGATGCTGCAATAAATAGGGCGTCAAGCCATCTGACAGACTCATGCGTAGCGAATGGCAATTTCAGAAGAACCGTTCCAAGCACAATGCCGGCTGCAAAAACGACGACAAGCAGCTGAGAAGGATTTAATCGTGTTAACCTCTGCATTCTTTTTCTGCTGAACACCTACATCCCCTCCTCCTCAAACCTTGAAATGTCTTTATTGCGTCCGATGACAAGCAGAATATCACCGCTTTTAATGAATTCTTCTGCAGGCGGGGAAACAATGATTTCTTCCTCCCGCTGAATCCCTACAATGTTGCAGCCGTATCTTGATCTGATATCCAGATCAATAAGCGTTTTCCTGTGGATTTTGGAGGTCGCCAAAAGCTCCGCCATACTGTAATCCTTTGAAAGTTCAATGTAATCAACCATTTTTTCAGAAAAGATATAATGCGCGATCCGCTTTGCCATATCGCGCTCGGGATGAATCACTTTGTCTGCTCCTATTTTGTCTAAAACTTTATGATGATAGTCATTTTGGGCTTTTGCCCAGACCTGCGGAATCTTCATTTCTTTCAAAAGCAGAGTAGTCAGGATGCTCCCTTCAATATCATCTCCAAAAGAAACAAAGGCATGATCCACATTCCGGACCCCCAGCTGCTTTAGTGTTGCTTCATCAATCGCATTTGCCTGCACAGCAAGAGTGGCATATTGAGAATAGTACTGCACCTTTTCATCATCTTTATCAACTGCCAGCACTTCAATTCCCATTTCATGAAATTCCTTTACAAGACTTCCTCCGAAACGTCCAAGCCCAAAAACCGCAAACTGCTTTCTCACCTGATTTTCCTTCTTTCAATCCATTAATTTTGCACACAAAAAAGACACAGAGGTTCCATGAACCACTGCGCCTGTTTTTTCAGACTGCAATATGTTTCATTTATCCTCTCTCAAGAACGCTTGCGAAGTTAGCTGTCGGATTCGGGCCATGAGAGTAGCCCTACCTGTAAAGGATTCACCCCGAGCTGCAGTCTGCAGCAAATTTGGGTCCCCCGCTCCTAATGGATTCAGCGATTTAAGAACATATGAATGTGAGTTATGAGAGTATCTTACTCCTGTTGGAATGGACAGTAAAGAGGCATATTCGGGCAAAAAGCTTTAATTTTACGTGTAAATCGTTTAGTTAAGCGCTTACATATATGTTTTGCTGACTCTGGCTGTAAATTTTAGGGTTTCTCGTGTATTGTACTAGTGAACTTTGATGCTGATATCTGAACCGCAGGAGGGACATGACTCGTTACCGCCGACTTTTGCCTTTTTTCTGCCGACTCCCGTGTTTTATCTACCGACTTTTGAACTTTTACTGCCAACTTCATCCATTTTACATCCAACTCTCTCTGCAGGCGGTTCCCACAGTATAACTTCGTTTTCCCTAGAAAAAGAAGGCTTCTAAAGAGGGCTTCTGCCTGGCTAACGATCCAGCTCAGTTTTAGAATCAAATCTCCGTAAAATCAACAATCATACAGCGAATAAAAGGCCAGAATACCTCTTTTCTAGAAACCTTGTGACCGAGTTCAGCGTTCCGCTGGAAAAAGAGGTCATCTCAGAGGGCTCCAGTCCGGCTAACGATCCAAAGTCAGAGTCTAACAGTCCAAACTGCCTTGCTAATAAGCGAAATACCGGGTCTAACAATCCAAAACAAGCATCTAACAATCCGAGGCCAATTCAGAGCCGGATCCCCATCATTTACAGCAGGCAATCACTGCATCAAAAAAACCAGGCCGCCGCAGCAGACCTGGTTTCGATCTCTTTATAATTTTGCACGCTGCAATCTCAAGGCATTCAGTACAACTGATACGGAACTGAAGGCCATGGCTGCTCCGGCAAGCCATGGTGCAAGCAGACCTGCCGCTGCAATTGGAATGCCGAGCGTATTGTACCCAAAAGCCCAAAAGAGATTCTGCTTAATGTTGCGGATGGTCAGCTTGCTCATGTAGATGGCATCTGCAATGCTGTTCAAGTCGCCTCTCATCAGCGTAATATCTGCCGCTTCCATGGCGATGTCCGTTCCTGTGCCGATTGCCATGCCTGTGTCTGCAGCGGCAAGGGCGGGAGCATCGTTAATGCCGTCCCCAACCATCGCCACTTTTTTCCCGGCCTTCTGAAGGTTTATCACTTCTTCTGCTTTTCCTTCAGGAAGCACTTCAGCAATGACATGATCAATGCCCGCAGCTTTTGCGATAGCCTGTGCTGTCCGTTCGTTGTCGCCGGTCATCATGATGACGTCGAGTCCCATCTGTTTTAACCGTTCAACCGCTGCTTTAGATGTCTCTTTAATCGTATCCGCTACAGCAATCAAGCCCGCCAATTCTCCGTCAATCGCTGCAAGCATAGCCGTTTTCCCGTCAGCTTCAAGGCGTTCTTTTTCTGAAAGAGCTTCTTGCGGGTCAACTCCGTATTTTTCCATCAGGCGGATGGTGCCAATCAGCACTTCATGGCCTGCTGCCTCAGCTTTAATACCAAAACCAGGTACAGCCTCAAACTGGCTTGCTTCTGCGAGCTCGACACCCTTCTCTTTTGCTCCTGCGACAATAGCCTGAGCGAGAGGATGTTCAGACTGATTTTCTGCTGCAGCAATCAGCTTAAGAATAGCCTCTTCATCGCGGTCACCATAGAGAATCACATCCGTTAATTCCGGTTCCCCTTTTGTCACAGTACCGGTTTTATCTAAAACAACCGTATCCACAAGGTGTGCCGTCTCCAGGTGTTCTCCGCCTTTAAAAAGAATACCCGCTTCAGCAGCGCGCCCGGAACCTGCCATGATGGAGGTAGGCGTAGCAAGGCCCAGAGCACATGGACATGCGATGACAAGCACCGCAATCATTTTTTCAAGCGCTCCTGCAAAGTTTCCCTGGTCAACCCATAAGATCCAAATCAGGAACGTTAGAACGGCAATCCCGACAACGATCGGAACGAATATGCCTGAAATTTGATCGGCTAGACGCTGAATCGGCGCTTTTGACGTTTGTGCCTGCTCAACCACTTTAATGATTTGTGCAAGCGCTGAATCCTTGCCGACTTTCGTTGCTTTCACCTTAACGAAGCCATTTTTATTAATGGTTGCTCCATAGACTTGATCACCAGGTGATTTATCGGCAGGAATGCTTTCACCTGTCAGCATGGATTCATCAAATGCTGAGATCCCCTCTATAATTTCACCATCAACCGGCACTTTTTCTCCCGGTTTAATTAACACGGTGTCTCCTGCTGCAACTTCTTCAAGAGGCACCTCAAGTTCGGTGCCGTTCCTGATCACCCTTGCTGTTTTTGCCTGAAGTCCCATCAGTTTTTTTATGGCTTCTGACGATCTTCCTTTTGCTTTAACCTCAAACAGCTTTCCGAGCAGAATCAAGGTAATCAGCACAGCACTCGTTTCAAAATACAGCTCCGGCATATGACCGGCATGCCCGATGGACTCTATTGTCAAATAGAGACTGTAGAAATAGGCAGCTGATGTTCCAAGTGCAACAAGAACGTCCATGTTGGCACTCTTATTTTTAAGTGCTTTGTAGGCGCCAATGTAAAACTGGCCTCCAATTATAAATTGAACCGGAGTTGCGAGAATCAGCTGAAACCAGGGATTCATAAACAGTTCCGGCACATACATCCATGAGGTGAAGGAGAAATGACCGACCATTGACCAGAGCAGGGGAATTGAAAGGATGGCCGATAATATAAATTTTCTCTGCTGCTTCCCAATCTCTTTTTGCTTGCGGTCTGCTGTATCTTCATGGCCCTTCTCTGCTTTGACACTTGCTCCATACCCCAGTTTTTCAATCCGCTTGATCATATCCTGATGTGTAATAACAGAAGGGCTGTATTCAACCGAACCTGTTTCAAGAGCTAAGTTAACGGTTGCTTTTGATACGCCTTCGAGCTTGTTCAGTCCTTTTTCAATTCTTGCCGAACAAGCTGCACACGTCATTCCGCTAATACTGAATTCAGCTTTTTCAAGACTGACTCCGTATCCCAGATCCTCTACCTTTTGATGAATGGCTGCGCTGTTCGTTTTTCCCTGATCGAATGTGACGGAAGCTTTCTCGAGAGCGAGGTTCACTGTTGCCTGCTCAACTCCCTCAAGCTTATTCAGGCCTCTTTCAATTCTGTTTGAACAGGCTGCACACGTCATTCCGGTTATTTGAAAATTGGTTTCTTTGAGATTGCTCATTTCGAGTCCCTCCATATACCACATAGGGGTATATATTTTTGAAAAAGAAAACGTGCGGTTTAGCACGGTTTCTTTGGTTTGATAAAGGCAGTTCCGATTTCGCATTGTCCAGCTGCACCTCCCAGGTCCTCAGTCGGAACAAAATCCCCCAAAAAGGCAAACTCGGCCTTTTCGTGTGATTTCTTATCCGCCGATCGGCCCTAAACGGTCGGCTCCGCTTTTCGTGTTGTCCAGCTCCATCGCCTAACTCCTCGGCCAGAACGGCTCCGCCAAAAAAAGCAAACCCGGCTTTTTCCGGCGGATCCTTTTCTGCCCTTCGGAGCTGACCAAGGCGATTCCGCTTTTCGTTTTATTCCACCTCATACCCCTGATCATCAATAGCTTCTTTGATGGCAGCCAGGTTCACTTTTTCCGGGTTGTACTCGACAGCTACTGTGCCTTCGTTAAGATTGACTTTTACTGATGTGACACCGTTCAGTTCACCCACGCCGCCTTCTACTGCTTTCACACAATGGTTGCATGACATTCCCTGTACATTCAATGTTGCGTTTTCCATATTGTATCTCCCCTTTTGTTTTATTTCATTAGACGTTTAACAGTTACAAGTACTTCATCGATGACTTCAAGATCACCATCCTGGATGCGTTCGACCAGACAGCTTTTCATGTGGCCTTCAAGAAGAATTTTGCTGACGGAATTCAGGGCAGATTGTACAGCAGCTATTTGAGTCAGAACATCATCACAATAGGTATCCTTATCAATCAGCCCTTTTACTCCCCGAATCTGGCCTTCTATTCTGTTCAGCCGTGTCACTAAATTCTTTTTAGTTGTTTCCGAATGATGGCTCTTTCGGTCTGTTCCTGGAACATGACAGCTTTCAGGTTCATTTACGTGATCAACCATGTCATGCACCTCCTTGATTTAAATTTACCATACCCCCCTACCCTATGTAAAGGAAAAAACCGCCTATTTTTTTTCGTCTGTCCACTTGTAGCCTGCACCCCATACCGTTTGAAGGTGTTCTTCAACCGGAAAGCCTGTTTTTCTAAGTTTGTCCCGGATATGTCTCACGTGAGAATCGACCGTTCTGCCGTCTGTATCTGCCTCATATCCCCATACTGCCGTAATCAGGTGGTCCCGGTCAAACACCCTGTTCCGGTTTTGCAGAAAAAGACCGACCAGTCGAAATTCTTTTGGGGTAAAAGGAATTGTTTTCTCTCGGTAAACAGCTTCCTGCTTATTTTCATCCCACTTTAATCCCCTGAATTCAATTGCAGGGTTGTTTCGCGTTCTTCTTAGAATGGCTTCAATTCTTGCAAGCAATTCGGATTCATCAAACGGTTTCGTCAGATAGTCATCCGCACCGGCCCTGAGTCCTTTTACAATATCCGCCTTATGATCCCGGGCGGTGACCATAATAATCGGAATATCTGAAAACAGCCTGATCTCCCTGCAGATCTCAAAACCGCTTTTATCCGGCATCATGATATCTAAAATCACCAGAGCAGGGTTTTCACTTGCGATCAAGTCTGCCGCTTCATTGCCGTCGGTGCTTTTCACGCAGGAATAGCCTGCAGGCACAAGATAAAGCTCCAGCAGATTAAGCATCAGCTGTTCATCATCTATCAAAAGTATTTTTTTCATGCTTTTGACTCCTTTTGAAACTCAATGATAATAGAAGTTCCTTTTCCAAGACTGCTCTCTGCACGGACTGTGCCTCCCGCAGCCTCCACAATTTCTTTTACGATGGCCAAACCAAGACCTGTCCCTCCGCTGTGGCGCGACCTCGACTTGTCTACTCTGTAGAGCCTGTCAAAGACATGCGGCAGGTCTTTCTCAGGTATCCCGATCCCCTCATCAGAAAAGGCAATCTTCACGGAATGCTGCTCTTCCCGGACTTTGACTGTAATGGCTGAATTCTCCTCCGAATAGCGGATGGCATTGTCTAAAATATTCAAAGTAACTTGCTCAAACCTTGCCAGGTCAATAAAAAGATAGACCTCATCTTCCGGAAAGTCCTCTACAACCTCCATTTTTTTGTCTGCCAGAACGGCCTGAACCTGTTCAACTGTTTTTCGGAGGAATGACCGTATCTCCGTTTTCTCTTTCTCAATGTGAAAGGACAGCTGATCCATTCTTGCCAGTTCGAACAGATCCTCCACTAATCTTGACAGGCTGGATGTTTGCTCGCTTAATATTGTCAAATAGTTCGATCGCTCAGCAGGGTGAAGCTCCGGTCTTTTTGCCACATCAGCATATCCCTTAATATACGTGAGGGGGGTACGCAATTCATGAGCAATGCTTGCCAAAAATTCGTTTCTTTCCTGTTTCAGGTGCTCAAGATCACTTGCCAGCTTTTGAATGGAGGCACCAAGCTCGCCAAGCTCATCGTTTCTGTGCATTTGCAGCTTAACCGTAAAATCCCCTGCACTTAACCGCTCCGTTGCCTCTTTCATCTTGAGCAGGGGCTTTGTCACAATTCTTGATAAAAAGAAAACGGCTATAATCGTCAGCAGCACAGAAACAGTGCCGATAAAAAGGAAATGGTCGTTCAGCCTTGAGATCATGGATTGGATGGAATCTGTCCCTTTAAACATATAGACATATCCTTTTACCTTTTCCCCGTCGCGGACGGGGCTTGCCGTCCATATATAAGGACTGTTTTTCCAGTCTTCCCCCGATGCCGAAGGTTCCATTAATGCCTTTTCCATATCAGAATTGAGATCAGCAGATCCATAGAGAACGGTTTTATCCGCTGCTGTCAGCAAAACGTCCGTATCAGCCTCAGATTCCATGAGAACCACATGCTCCATTGTTGTTTCATCCCCGTGTTTCTCAAGGACATCACGATGGCTGTCCCCCCTGATTTGCAGGGCAGTCAGCTCTTCTTCTACACGTGTATTTACAAGATTTCTGTATAAAAAGAGAAAAAGACAGGTCTCTACTATTAAGATAATGATAAAAAACAATAATCCAATTTTAATGGCAAGCTTGTTCACGGTGAATCCCCTTATTATTCTTATTTCTTTTACCATACCAGAAAAATATGCATAATTTGTGCAAGCGGGCTAAAAAAGCATACACAAAAAGCGGCCCCAAAGGCCGCTTTCTGTATTAAACCATTTTCTCATCAATTTCAGGAATCTTATATTCTCCATGTTTCTTTTCCGTTTCAGCAACAATAACAGCACATGCTGCATCTCCAGTGATGTTAACGGCTGTACGCGCCATATCAAGAAGACGGTCAATACCGATGATCAAGGCGATACCCGCTACTGGAAGACCGACAGAGTTCAGTACCATGGCAAGCAGGATTAGTCCTACTCCCGGCACACCGGCAGTACCGATTGATGCAAGAACAGCTGTCAGAACGACCGTAATCATTTGAGTGATTGTAAGGTCGATACCGTAAACCTGCGCAATAAAGATTGTCGCTACACCTTGCATGATTGCTGTTCCATCCATGTTGATTGTTGCGCCAAGCGGTTGAACGAAGCTTGAGATCGGCTCAGGAACTTTCAGGCGTTTTTGGGCTGTTTCCATAGATACAGGAAGTGTTGCATTACTGCTTGACGTACTGAAGGCAACTGCCATTGCCGGCGAGAAGTTTTTGAAAAATGCCACCGGACTTTGTTTTGCAAGGAAGAAGATGGCCGATCCATATGTGACAACGGCATGAATCACAAGGGCAAGAATAACGACTCCCATGTAGAGACCCATTGCCTTCAGAGCATCGAGTCCCTGGCTGCCGACTGCTGCTGCGATTAAACCAAATGTGCCGTATGGAGCGAATTTCATTACAAGATTGACAAGGTACATCATTAAGTCATTGCCCTGCTCAACAAATCTCAGCAAAGCACTTGCCTTTTTACCAAGGAATGTAATACCAAGACCTACAAAGATTGAGAAAACGATAATCTGAAGCATATTGCCGTCAGCAAAAGCCTTAACAGGGTTTGTTGGAATCATGTTCAGCAGTGTTTCCGCTACAGAAGGGGCTTCCTTCGCTTCGTACTCTGCAGAAGATGTATCAAATTCCCCGAAGTTCCCCGGCTGAATCGTAAGGGCAAGAACCAGTCCGATGACAATGGCGAGTGCGGTTGTTCCAAGAAAGAATGTTACAGTTTTAACACCGATTCTCCCAAGCTTCTTCGGATCACCGAGCCCGGCTACCCCAAGAGTAATAGAGAAGAAGACAATCGGCACAACAAGCATGTTAATTAAGTTCAAGAAGATTTTTCCAAGCGGCGTAAACAGGAATGTATCCAGCTGCTTAAATAAATCCGGGGCGGTAATATTGAGGATTAATCCTACAATTGCACCCAGAATGAGACCAATGATGATTTTCGTTGCTAGTTTCATAGACAACCTCCGTAAAATAGAATAATAAAAAGCTAGTTATTTATTCCCAGTTTAACGGGATGGAGAAACATGATTGTGAGAGTTTTTTGAAAAATACAAAAAAACCACAGGAGGAACCCATGGTTTGCATTCGTCAATTTGAATAATTATGACTTTTCACAGTTGAGTCTCTCCAGCGCAAGCGAGGTTAGCTGTCGGATTCGGACGAAGAGCTGTCCTACCTCAAAACTACAAGGATTCACCCCCAGTGCATGCGCACTTACTCGGGTCCCCCGCTCCTGTTAAGGATTAAGCGTATATTTATTAAGTTATACTACTATTCTAAATAATAGTTTGTCTTTTGGCAAACATCAAAATTTGCCTTTAGTTGGATTTAAGCATAAAATTTAGCAGAAATCGCGATAAATTAAGGAGTTTTCCCATGAAAAGATGGATCAAAAATTTTTTTCTGATAGCCGTGGCAGTACTTGTACTTGCGTTTGCAGGCTTTTTCATATGGTCACAGCAGACATATAAAGCAACTGAAGACCTTTACAACTCGACCAATATTCAAAAGGAAAACACAGCAGACGGCTATTTGCTTTTTGAACCGGTGAATCAGAAGACAAATACGGGCATTATTTTTTATCCCGGAGCAAAGGTCGAGCCTGAAGCTTACGCCTATCTTGCCGAGCAGCTTGCTCAGCGGGGATATACAGCGGCGATTGTCAAAATGCCTTTTAACCTGGCGATTGCCGGCATCAATAAAGCCGGGAATGTAATTAAAGACAATCCGGAAATCACAAAATGGTATCTGGGAGGGCACTCACTTGGGGGAGCTTCAGCATCGATCTATGCCTATGACCACCAGGATACAATAAAAGGACTGTTCCTTATGGCTGCCTATCCCACAGATTCCAGTGATTTTTCCGGGACTGATTTTCCGATTTTGACAATTTACGGAGAGAAAGACGGTTTGGCCACTCTTGATGATATCAGGGAGAAAAAACACCTGCTTTCAGAGGATACATTTTTCTATCAAATTAAAGGCGGAAATCATGCGCAGTTCGGCATTTACGGCAATCAAAAAGGCGATAATGAAGCGGACATCAACGTTTATATTCAGCAGGACCTTATTGTTAATACAATCGACAGATGGATCATCATGAATCAATAAGTTTTAAACAAAAAAACTGCACCCCTTCAAATAGCTTAAGGGTGCAGTATCTTATAATTATTTTACTGCCTCAAGAAACTCCTCTGCATCCTGAACTATAAGAGCCACTGCGTCTTTCCAGAAATCCTCTTTTGTCAGATCAGCGCCAAGATGCTTCATGGCAAGATCTTCAACCTGCATCGAGCCTGTATCTTTAAGCAAGGCAATGTATTTCTGCTCAAAAGCAGCTCCTTCCTCAAGCGCTTTTGCATAGATTCCAAGCGAGAACAAGTAACCGAATGTATACGGGAAGTTATAGAATGGAACGCCCGTAATATGAAAGTGGAGCTTTGATGCCCAGAAGTGCGGGTGATACTCGCCTAATGAATCACAATAGGCTTCTTTCTGAGCGTCTTCCATCAGCTCGCTGATTCTCTCGGCACTCACCATTCCTTTTTTGCGCTCTTCATAAAACGCATTTTCGAAAATAAAACGGCCATGTATGTTCATCAGAAGCGCCACACTGCGCTGTACTTTATCTTCAAGCAGGGCAAGGCGCTCTTCTTCCGTTTTTGCTTTTTTCACTGAAGCATCCGCCACAATCATCTCGGCAAATGTCGAAGCCGTTTCCGCCACATTCATCGCATAGCTGCGGTTCAGCGGATGAACGCCTGCCATTGCATGCTGGTGAAACGCATGGCCAAGCTCATGGGCAAGAGTCGCAATGTTTGAAGGCGTGCCTGAGAACGTCATAAAGATGCGGGACTGGTCGCTCTCAGGAAAGCTTGTGCAAAATCCGCCCGGCGCCTTTCCCTGTCTGTCTTCCGCTTCGATCCAGCGGTCCTCAAAGGCTTTTTTCGTAAAAGAGGTAAGCTCCTCTCCGAAGTTTGAGAACTGATCTAGAATAAACTCAGCTCCCTCCTGGTAGGAAACCTTCGACTCTTTGCCGCCGATCGGCGCATCAAGATCATACCAGCTGAGTTTCTCCACCCCGAGAAGCTCTGCTTTTCTTTTTAAATACTTCACTAGAGACTGCTTGTTTTCAGAGATAACTTTCCACATGACATCAAGCGTCTCCCGCTTCATCCGGTTGATTTCAAGGGGCTCGCTGAGCACGTCGTTCCAGCCGCGCTTTTCGTAGACATTCAGCCTGAAGCCCGCAAGATGATTCAGCGTTTGTGCAAATAAATCAGCTTTGCTTCCCCATGCTTTTTCCCACTCTTCAAAAACAGCCTTGCGTACTTCACGGTCCCCGCTTGAGAATTTATTGGCCGCCTGGCCAACGGAAAGTTCTTTTACTTCTCCATTTTCTCTGAATGGAATTTTCACCGTTGAGACGAGCGTGTCATAAAACTGTCCCCACGCATGATATCCATCAACAGAAAGAGCATTGATCAGCGTTTCCTGCTCCATCGGCAGTTTATTCTTCGCTTTGTTTCTGCGTTCAGTTAGCACATAGCTGAGGTCAGCCAGACTTTCCGTCAGAATAAGCTCTTCCCAGATTCTATCCTCCACTTTTACAAGCTTTTGATCAAGGCTTGCGAGTGCATTCTGAAAGTGAGAGCTGAGCTGCGTTACTTTCCCTCTCAGAACAGCAGCGTTTTTGTCCTCTGTATCCTGGGCCTGCAGGCAGCCGACAAATGCACCCGCCTGTCTAATTCTTTTTGCAATCCCCTGAAATGAATCAAGGATTTCATTAAGGTAAACGTGATCCTCTTTTGAGCTTGGCACATCCAGCTGATCTGCCTCGGCCTTAAATAATGGAACGTCCTTTTCAAGCTCTTCTAAGTGGCGCTTAAAACTTTCAGACTTGCTGCCCCCTTCGAAAAACACATCCAAATCCCATGTTTCTGCATATGTAGCGGCTTTCATAATTCTACCCCCTATTAAGTATTTCGCTGCACTAAATAAACTGACAGGTCTATTATATAACATCCGTTTGAATTTTTGTATAATTCTTACTCTTTTCAAAATCAAAAAAAAAACAACCCGCAGGCTGTTCTTAGTTACTTCACCGATTTATCTGATTTTACCTCATCGTCATCCATTAAGCCTTTTGTTGCATTCTTGAATTCTCTCAGTGTTTTGCCTGCAGCTTTGCCCAGCTCCGGAAGTTTTTTCGGTCCGAAAAGCAGGAGTGCCACAAACACAATCAACATGATTTCGCCGAATCCCAAGTTCATCATGTACCCTTCTTCCATGTCATATTTTCATAAAAATAGAAAGAAAACGTTATCTTTGTAAATTATAGTAGATTCCTGTGTACATTGCAAAGTGAAGTTTTGGTGACAATTATTTCAAGATATCATGCAAATATTGCTAAATGGGATATCTCGTTGACAAATTTATATCCCCCTGCTAAATTAATGCTATTAAAATAACATTAAAAATCCTCACGACATCTCAGTGAGGTAGAGGTTGCGCGATTGGAAGAGTAGCATGCATGAGGCCGGTGGGGCTGATGAACGCATGACGAAAGGCCTTCGCGCCGAAGTGTATAACAGCCACACTGTTATACGCTGGGACGGCATCGAACAGGTGCCGGACTGCCGCAGATTTTTCTGCGGAGTGCTATCTGGAGATGATGGTGAGTTTTTGCGTATTCTGGCGCACGGACTTTTCCGTGCGTCTTTTTGTTTGTTTCTATCAAGAATGACACAGACTGAAAATAAGGTATGTGTTCCATAGGAGGTTTCACATTTTGAAACAGAAAAAATGGGGTTTCTGGCTGTTAACAGCCTTTGTTGTAGGAAATATGGTCGGATCGGGTATTTTCATGCTTCCGAGTACACTTGCACAAACGGCAAGTCCTCTCGGTGTAACGAGCGCCTGGCTTGTCACTGGATTCGGCGTACTGATGATTGCTCTTGTTTTCGGCAATCTTTCTATCCGCAGACCGGATTTGACGGCCGGTCCTCAAAGCTATGCGAAAGCACTTTTTGATTCGCCTAAAAAAGGAAATGTCGCAGGCTTCAGTATGGTCTGGGGATACTGGGTCGCGAACTGGATCAGCAATGTCGCCATTATCACCAGCTTTGCCGGCTATTTATCTTCCTTTTTTCCGATTATGTCTGACAAATCGGTTCTTTTTACGATAGGTTCACAGGACGTTCAGCTTGGGAGAGCAGTAACGTTTGCTGTGTGTACCATCCTGCTTTGGGGTACTCATTCCATTCTTGTCACAAACATGACGGGTGCAGGGAAGCTTAATTTTGCTGCTACCGCTTCTAAAGTCATTGGATTTATGCTGTTTATCATTGCCGGATTATTTGCACTCGAATCTGCCTCTTTCGGCGAATTCTATTTCCCGGTTGAAACAGACAGCGGCAGTACACTCGGACTGACAAGTCAAATTCAGTTCGCCGCGATCTCAACTTTATGGGCGTTTGTCGGCATTGAATCGGCCGTTATTCTTTCAGGTCGTGCATCTTCACAAAAAGATGTGAAAAAAGCGACTATTACCGGCTTAATCATTGCTGTTTTCATCTATATGATTATCACACTTATAACCATGGCCGTTCTTCCGCATGAACAGCTGCAGACCTCCGACAAACCATTCGTCGATGTGCTCTCCGTTATTTTAGGAGATGCAGGAGCGAATGCGATGGCTCTGCTCGCGGTTGTGTCTCTGTTCGGTTCCACCATCGGCTGGATTCTGCTTTCTTCTGAAGTGCCGTATCAGGCCGCGAAATCAGGCATCTTCCCGGCATTCTTTGCAAAGACCAATAAAAAAGGCAGTCCCGTAAATGCCCTGCTGATAACAAATTTGATGTCGCAGATTTTCATTTTCTCAACGATTTCAGGAACCATCAGCGAAGCTTATACGTTCCTGACAACGTCAGCTACACTTGCTTATCTTTTCCCGTACCTAGTATCCTCCATCTTCTTCCTGAAGCTGATTGCTAAAGGAGAAACGTATGATCTGGTAAAGGGTTCGCGTGTAAAAGACGGGATCATCGCGTCCATAGCCTGTATTTATTCTGTCTGGGTTATCGTCACCGGAACAGCAGACCTTAAAACATTTGCTTTAGGTGTCGGCCTTTTCCTTGCAGGCTTTGTGATCTATCCATTCCTTGTAAAGTACATGAAAAAAGAAGAATCTGCCTCTGCTTAACCAAAAGGGCTGCATCCATTATGCAGCCCTTTTAATTTGCTGCCGGAGCAAACATCTGGCTTGCACAATACTCAATGATTTCTCTCCTTCTTATGATTCCAATGAAGATTCCTTTGTCATCAGTCACTGGCACAAAATTCTGTTCCATGGCCCTTGTAATAATATGTTCCATCTCAGCCTGAATGGAAATGGGCTCGTTTTTGCGGTGAAAAGGAATTTCCGTCAGCCGGATGTTTTCTGTGTTATGAAAATTCAGGTTTGGGGTATTTTTCAGCTTCCAGAGCAGATCTCCCTCTGTCAGCGTCGTGACATATTTCCCTTCTTGATCAAGCAGAGGGACCGCTGAATAGCGGTGGTATTCCATCTTTTCAAGCGCCTGACGCATCGTCGACTGGATAGGCAAATAGACAACTTCCTTTTTTGGAATCAGGAAAAAAGCAATATTCATTTCTTAAAAGTCCTCTCTATATTTTTCCATCTGACACAATATGAATATCAATGTTTTCTGTTTTTCTCATAATTGTATTTACGATAGACCCTTTTCGGATTTCCTCCCATCTTGTTCTTGCTGACTGCCCAAGGAGAATTTGGGTCACATGGTATTTCGTTGCTGTTTCTATGATGATGTCTGCAGGTTTCCGGTTTCTCTCATGCTCAAGCAAAAAGACGGCATTGAATTGAGAGGACAGCAGCTTCCACCTTTCCATTTTTTCTCTCATCTCCTGGGTAAATGATTCTTCCGGTAATTTTGCTGCATGGAGGATAAAAAGCTGTGCTCGGAGCCGGTTCGCCATCCTCCAGCCTCTTCTGATGAGTTTTTCTGCTGTGGGGCCGTAGCCCACGCAGACAAGTATTTTTTCATGTACGCCTATGGGACCATATGAAAGGTTTCCGCTGATCTGCTCCATTTTTTCATCTACATCGTCCGCCACTTCTCTAAGGGCGAGCTCCCTTAAAGCAGAAAGATTGGGAACAGTAAAGAAATGGGAGAGACTTTGCTCAATCTTGTCAGAGCCGTAAATTTTACCTTCTGACATTCTTTTTCTCAGCGTTTCAGGCGTCACATCAATCAGCTGGATTTCGCTTGCTCTTTGAACAAACAAATCAGGCACGCGTTCGCGCACCGCTACTCTCGTAATTTGCTGAACAATATCATGGACACTTTCCAGATGCTGAATATTGACGGCGGACATGACATGGATGCCTGCTTCCAGTATTTCTTCTACATCCATATACCTTTTAAGATTTTTAGAGCCTGGTATATTGGTGTGGGCAAGCTCGTCAATAATAACAACCGCCGGCTTTCTTTCAATAATGGCCTCCACATGCAGTTCTCTGAATATACTTCCTTTATACGTCATCTCTTTTAGCGGGATAACTTCAAGGTCTTTTACCAGATCCTCTGTTTCTCTTCTTCCATGACACTCTATCAGTCCAATAACTGCATCAATTCCTTCAAGCTTTAAATCATGGGCATCCTGAAGCATTTTATACGATTTTCCAACCCCTGGGGCAGCTCCGACATAAAGCTTCAGTTTGCCCCGGTTCATTTCTGCTATTTCATCTAGCAGCTCTTGAGGAGTTTTCCGTCTGAAATAAGGTTGGTTTTCATTCATAGTTTCACCTGCTCTATAATAGAAAAGCGTAATCTGCCGCCTGCAAGCATCCAGCCTCAGCTTACCCTGCAACTGAGGCGGATCTTTATTATGGCTGTTTTAGAATAGATTGTTGTTTCCTGCGGTACCCGTTCCCTTGCGCTCCAGTCACTTGCTTTCCGCGGGGAGGGCCTGAAGCTTCCTCGCTGCGCTTGCGGGATCTTCAATGCCCTCTTCATCCCGCAGGAGTCAAGTGCCTTCCGCTTCAGTCCACTAGTTTCGAAAATCTAATATAAGGAAACACAGCCATTTTTATTGTTTCTTCATGTTTTTCAAGTCCAGATTCAATTGAAGAACATTCACTCTTTCTTCGCCAAACAGTCCAAGTTCCCTTCCCTGCACATGGTTTTCAATCAGTTTTTCAAGTTCAGCTTTTTTAATTCCTGTTGCTTCTGAAACTCGATCGACCTGCACGTAGGCTGCTTTTGGACTTATGTGGGGATCAAGTCCGGAACCCGAATTTGTCAGCAGATCATTCGGCACTTGACCAATTTTCACTTCCGGGTTGTTTTTTTCCCATTCCTTTATAGATTCCATCGTGCGGTTCAGCATATCTTCATTGGATGGAGCGTAGTTGTTCGATCCT
This sequence comes from Metabacillus indicus LMG 22858, assembly GCF_000708755.2. Classification (GTDB taxonomy): domain Bacteria; phylum Bacillota; class Bacilli; order Bacillales; family Bacillaceae; genus Bacillus_P; species Bacillus_P indicus. The sequence goes on from NZ_JGVU02000006.1 coordinate 226,370, forward strand.
GATCCTGCTCCGTTGTATTCAATGCTTGAAACTCTTCCGTGGAAATAGCCTGCTTCAGTAAAGGACTGACCGATCAGCTCAGAACCTATCACCTTATCATTCTCATCATAAATTAAACTTCCATCTGCCTTATGAGGAGCAGCCGCCTGGGCAATTCCTGTTACCGCAACCGGATATACCAGGCCGCAGAAGGCCATTAACACAAGGGTCATTCTGATAATCGGCCCTATCATTGATTGTTTTTCTTCCATTGTATAAACCTCTTTTCTTCTTATATAAATAGAGCAAGGCAGAGATCGATCATTTTAATGCCGATAAAAGGAACCAGCACTCCTCCGAAACCGTATACCAGCAGATTTTTTCTGAGCAGGGCATTTGAACTCATCGGTTTATAGCTGACACCTTTCATTGCGAGAGGAATCAGAATCGGGATAATAACTGCGTTAAAAATCAAGGCTGACAGGATCGCAGAGATTGGCGAATCAAGTCTCATGACATTCAGCATATTCATTTCCGGAATGGCGAGCATAAACATGGCTGGTATGATGGCAAAATATTTGGCAATATCGTTTGCGATACTGAAGGTTGTCAGTGCCCCGCGTGTCATCAGCAGCTGCTTTCCGATTGAGACAACTTCAATGATTTTCGTCGGGTTCGAATCCAGATCCACCATATTCGCAGCTTCCTTGGCAGCGGCCGTTCCGCTGTTCATGGCAAGACCTACATCTGCCTGTGCAAGTGCAGGGGCATCATTTGTACCGTCACCCGTCATGGCAACAAGCTTGCCCTGTGATTGTTCATATTTAATGACTTCGATTTTGTCCTCAGGCTTGCACTCTGCAATAAATTCGTCAACTCCTGCTTCTTTTGCGATTGTGGCAGCTGTGAGAGGATTATCTCCCGTACACATAACGGTCTTGATCCCCATGCTGCGAAGCATGTCAAACCGCTCTTTCATTCCGGACTTCACCGTATCTTTCAAATAAATTAATCCGAAGATCTGATTATTCATGGCTACAGCAAGCGGCGTACCGCCGGCCTTGGAAATGTCATCCGTTTTTTTATCAAGATCAGCAGGGATGACTCCTCCATGTGACAGAACCCATTTCTTCACGGCATCAACCGCGCCTTTTCTTACAACCGTCCCATTAGGCAAATCCATGCCGCTCATGCGGGTTTCGGCTTTGAACTCAATGAACGTTCCTCCAGCTGCAAGATCCGTTCTATATGAAAGCTGCTTGTTCTTTAACAGCTCAAGAACCGATCTTCCCTCAGGTGTTTCATCATCCAGTGAACTGATGGCTGTCCATTGGGCAAGGTCCTGCATCGGGGCATTGCCGACAGGAATGAACTCACTTGCCATCCGGTTCCCGAATGTAATCGTACCTGTTTTGTCCAGAATGATGGTGTTTATATCACCTGCAGCTTCAACGGCTTTACCAGACATGGCAATGACGTTGAACTGGGTTACCCGGTCCATCCCGGCGATTCCAATCGCGGATAGCAATCCCCCGATTGTCGTGGGAATCAGGCAAACCAGCAGTGCAATCAGAACAGGTATTTCTAGCTGAAAACCGAGATAATCCGCATAAAAAGGAAGTGTTACAACGACAATCATGAAAATGAGTGTCAAGCTAGTTAAAACCGTATTCAGAGCAATTTCATTCGGTGTCTTCTGACGCTGTGCACCCTCAACAAGAGCAATCATTTTATCAAGGAAGGATTCTCCCGGATCACTTGTGATTCTCACTTTAATCTCGTCGCTGACCACCTTAGTTCCTCCTGTTACGGAGTTGAAGTCCCCTCCTGCTTCCTTAATAACAGGGGCAGATTCTCCTGTAATGGCTGATTCATCAACAGATGCAAGACCGGAGATAACCTCACCGTCCCCTGGAATAAACTCTCCCTGTGATACAATAACCACATCTCCTTTGCGGAGCGAAGCGGAGTCAATTTTCTCAATCTCTCCATTAGGTTTCAGGCGATTGGCCGTCATTTCTTTCTTGGAATTTTTCAGCGAGTTTGCCTGAGCCATTCCCCGTCCTTCTGCCAAAGCTTCAGCAAAGTTAGCAAATAACACGGTGAACAAAAGAATCAGTGAGACCGTTAAATTAAACGTCACGTTTACTTCTGCAGATCCAAAAGCAGAAGGTGCAAAAGTGAGCAGCAATGTCAGGAAGAAACCAATTTCTACAATAAACATGATTGGATTTTTCACCATGATTCGCGGATCAAGCTTAATAAAAGATGCCTTTATTGCGTTTCCAATCAGCCCTTTATCCACTTTCGTTCTGCATTCCGGCTTCTGATCTTCCGGCTCTGTCTGTCTTGCATCTTCCATCTGATCATACCTTTCAGCAGCCTTCACTGCGGTTGCTAATGATGTCTTACTCATTTCGGATCCTCCAATTAGGTTTATAAAGTTAAAAACTCTGCGACCGGTCCTAAAACCAGTACCGGGAAGAATGTCAATGCCCCTACAATAAATACCGCTCCGACAAATATGGTGCCAAACAAACTAGTATCTGTACGGAATGTTCCGATTGTTTCCGGCACAAGCTTTTTAGAAGCTAATGATGCTCCAACAGCAAGCATGGCAATGATGCCAAAGTATCTGCCGATAAACATGACTATTCCTGTTGAGATGTTCCAGAACGGAGTGGCATCTCCAAGACCTTCAAAGCCTGAGCCGTTATTGGCTGCAGAAGATGTGTATTCATAAAGAACTTGGGAAAGCCCATGGAATCCCGGATTTGAAATACCGTCAGATCCTAGCGGCGTATAAAGCGCAAGGGCTGTTGATCCCAGAATCAGAAACGGATGAATCAGCAAGGTAACAGCGATCAGTTTCATTTCTTTTCCTTCTATTTTCTTGCCAAGGAATTCTGGCGTGCGCCCTACCATCAGGCCAGATAAGAAAACGGCGATGACAGCGTACATGATGATATTCATAAAGCCAGCTCCAATCCCGCCGAAAACCGTATTCAAAAGCATATTCGACAAGGCCAGCATCCCTGTGATGGGAGAAAGCGTATCATGCATGGTATTAACCGCTCCTGTTTCAGAAGCTGTTGTCACGATTGCATAAAGAGCAGATTGTGCCGCACCAAAGCGGACCTCTTTGCCTTCCATGCTTCCTGATGCCTGCTCAAGGCCTGCTTCAGCCAATCTTGGGTTACCCTGATATTCAGATAAAAGAGCTGTTCCAAGAAAGACCACGAAAATCATGGCCATTGCAGCAAATAGGATTCTGCCCTGCTTTGCGTTTCCGACCATTTTTCCATACGTGAAAGGAAGGGCTGTCGGAATCAGCAGCATCAAAAGAATTTGCAGCAGGTTGCTAATCCCGTTAGGATTTTCAAAAGGATGGGCTGAGTTGACACCGAAGAATCCTCCTCCGTTGTTGCCCACTTCCTTAATGGATAAAAGAGAAGCAACAGGGCCCATTGCGATCGTCTGATCCGCGCCTTCTACGGTTTTTGCCGTCACACTTGAATCCAGCGTCTGAGGAACACCAAGAAAAACAAATACCAGACCCGTTACAAAGGCTATCGGCAAAAGAACACGAGTAATGGAACGAATTAAATCTACAAAGAAATTTCCAAGAGGGTTGCCTGAAAGTCCTCTTATTAATGCAATGGCTGCAGCAAATGCTGTAGCAGGAGCGACAAACATCATAAACGTAATGCCGATCATCTGAGAAAGATAAGATAATCCGCTCTCTCCGCTGTAATGCTGAAGATTTGTATTGGTCATAAAGCTGATGGCCGTATTAAAGGCAAGTGTCGGATCCATTCCGGCAATGCCGCTCGGATTCAGCGGAAGCGAACCCTGAAAACGAAACACAAGGTAAACGATAAAAATCATGAAAATATTTGAAATCAGTAGAGCAGAAGCATATTGCCTGAAACTTTGATTCGTTTGTTTGATTCCGCTTAGTTTATAAACCGCATGTTCAAAAGGGCCAAAAAAAGCATCAAGTTTCGTTGTTTCATAAGAAAACGCACGCGCAATGTAGTTGCCTGCAGGCTTTGCCAGCAGGACGACAAGCGCCAATGTCAGGATAATGGAAAGTATGGATAGTACACTCAATGTCTCTTCCTCCGCAAGTTAAAATTTTTCAGGGTTTACCAATGCATAAAGCAAATAGAGCGTGATGGCGGCGATTCCGCCGAGCAAAACAATCGTCACTTTTCTTCCCTTCCTTCAGTCACAATCTTTTCAGACCATTTTACAAGTCCTGACATAAGCAGCGTTAAAGCTGCAAATGAGAGAATCATGATACTGTCAAGCATTTAAATCCCCCGTTCTTATTGAATCAGAAATTTTACGTTATCCAATCTTGAATACATGACATGCTGAGCGCCGAGCAATTCATAAAGCTTAGCCGGATAATTCGCTCTTTTTGTAATCACCGTAATCGGCGCCCTGACACTCGCTTTGAGTATTTCCATCAGCCGGCAGGTCTCAGCTATTTTGTCTTCGAGCAAAAGCACTCGTGAAATGGGCTCGTTTATAATCAGGTACTGTGCATGTTGCTTAATAAAATAAATGGTTTTAAACCCTTTGGTTCTCAAATGACTTTCTACACTGTAATCTCCGGTAATAAATGACAGAGATGAATTCTCCGGGAGAATCTCATCCAGGCAGCCAAGCCTCGTATAGCTCGGAATGCAAATCAACATCGTTTCCATGACGTTCCCTTCCTTTTCAAATCAATAAAAACCGCGGAAGAGGGTCTCTTCCGCGGTTTTTAGGCATCACTTAAAAAAGCATGCAGCACCTGCGATTTTGATTTCCCTCACTGCGCTTTCGGGGTTAGCTGTCGGATTCGGGCTATGAGAGCTGCCCTGCCACCTTTTCAGATGGATTCACCCCAAGCGGCTGTATGCCGCAGAAGATTGGTTCCCCCGATTTCATTGTGAAATTAAGCGTCCAGGTATTCAGTTCTGATTTGACATCTCTTTTAGAGATCCACCTCCTTAAATCATTCTCGTATTTTAACCTTGCTTCATTTCGCCAAGCCAGTACGAGCACGTTCCAGGCTTGCTGAAAATCACGTATCGTGCTCCCAGTTTTTTATATAGGTCATAGTGTCTGCTGTCATCTGTCATCACGATAATCCGCATCGTGCCCAGATCTGAGAAAAAGGCTGTTAATTCAAATCCTTCATTGATCGAATCCGATATAACATAAACAGAACGATAATTTGAAAACTTCTTTTCCAATTCGATCAGGTTATCCATTCGTGTGTTTCCATCTCTAGAGTTCGACAGTTCACACGCATACTGCTCATAGTTCATGACATCTGCAAATCTTCTATTCACGCTTATACTCTCTACGACAGAACCGAATAAATCTCCCTTGCCTATAACCAGTGTGTGATTCATCGTCATCCCCCGCACATCCATGTATAACGGTATTTTTTCCCTCCTGCCGGCTCTAACCCTATTGGATGAAGCAGCCCAAGTGAAAAAAAAAGAGACCAATGCTTACCCTTCCCCCAAACAGATCCATATCCAATCAAATCAGCAGAATAAGCTGATTGATCTACATATGGCTGTTTTGGAGAAAAAGTACTCATTGGTCTACTTAACGCCCAGCAAGCCGAAGCCCTCTTTGCGTTCCGTCTTCCGTTTTTTCCTTTTTCGAATGAATTGCATGCATCAAAAAGACCTTTTACAGTCCCCAGGCCTCTTCTCTGCCTTAAAAAAGGGCAGTAAAAAAAAGACTCCTGTTAAGGCGGTCTTTTGACCTCCTTCGCTTTAGCCGACGAAGTTAGCTGACGGGTAGGATGGCGAAAGATCTCATCCTTCCTGCAAATGCAGAATTAACCCCAAAAAATTGGTTCCTCCGCTCCCGAATCTCGGGACTAGGCCGTTATGCAATTCGTGATTACGTGATTATCTTACTCCCGCGGTGAGATCGTGTAAACAGGGAAATACACCGAAAATCAGGTGAATTATACTGCTTTCGCCTTTCATTCTCTCTATTACTCTTATTTGCTCATGTTATTACAAAATTTAAGTCTTTTTTTTTAACGATTGCTGCAGCATATTACCAGCATACTATTCCCTATCATTTACAGTTTGCTATTGACAGGGTCTGGGTGTGTAAGTAAGATAAACTCGTCAATATATGCAAAGCGCACTCACCAGCAAGATAAGATTTTGTCATTGTATGACGGTGGATCTGCGCAACTGCAGCAGCAATGTTAATCAAAAGCATGTTTGCCGGGGGTATATTCATATGGCTGTGTCGCCAAAAAAAAAATTAGAAATGGAACTTAGTGAAGCCTTTATTAAGCTTCAAAGAGACTTAATTGGACGCGGTCCTCAGGAGACCAGAACCTACATTGTCCATGATATGGTGATCGCGAGGTTCAAAGGTGTTCTCACAGTTGAAGAAAAACACCTGGTTGAAAACGAGAATGGCAGAAAGCTTGTGAAACAAATGAGACAAGTCCTGCGTGAAATGTACAGTAAAGAGTTTGAGGAAATCGTAGAAAGATGCACCGGCTGCAAAGTGCTGTCCAGCCACAGCGACATCAGCACCAAAATGGGGGAACGGATTGAGGTTTTTGTGGTAGATAAGGATTTAGAGCGTTCTCTCGAATCAAAAGGCTAAAAACCGCATTTCAAAAGGAGTATGCATAGCCCGCATACTCCTTTTTTCTATGTATTCAACTATTTTCCACCTCATTTCAAACACCTTCTCAGGAATAATAAATAATAATCTGGAGATATACAATAAATTAAAAAAGAGAGAATGAGAGAGAAAACGAGAGAAAAACAGAGTCTGGATAGATTAATTTCTAAATTATTCCTCTTTTTCAGAGCTTTACAAGTAAAATTACCCGGGCTTATGATAGGCTCAATTTATTTCCTAATTCGCAGAATCCGCTAAAGGAACGGGGGACCCAATCTTCCGGGGTGAAGCCGCAGCATCAAGCGGCCGGGCGACTCTTACCGTCCGAATCCGTCAGCTAACTCCGTATGCGTTGTTTGAGAGAGGAAGGTGTGACTATTCAGAGCCGGCTAAAACCCGCTTGCTGAAACAAAAATATAATCCTTCGATTTTTCAAAAACCGTTCGTAATGTCAGACAAAAATTAAAAAATCGGGGTGTTTTTTATGTTGACCATTTTAGATACGTTAAGTGAAATCAAGGCAGAAATAGCTGAAAAACATGTAGAATTGCTGCACCTTCAGTTTGTTGATCTTGAAGGGAATTTAAAGCATGTCACCATTACAGCTGATCAGATTGATGAGGCGGTGGAAGGTAAAATGATGTTTGACGGGTCGTCAATCACGGGCTTCTGTCCAATTAATCAGTCCGACCTATATTTAAAGCCTGATTTGAACACATTTGCCATCATTCCCTGGTCAGTTGAGGAAAAGTATGCGGAAGCAAGGTTTCTATGCAGCATTCACAATCCGGATATGACTCCTTATGAAGGTGATCCGAGATTTGTGCTGCAGCAGGCAATGAAAAGAGCAAAATCACTCAGTTATTCCATCAGCATCGGGCCTGAATTGGAATTCTTCCTTTTCAAAACCGACGAGAATGGAAATCCGACAACAAATCCGCATGATCTGGGAGGCTATTTCGAACCCGCTCATGATTTAGGTGAAAAAGTGAGGCTTGAGATCTACCGGACGTTAAAAGCAATGGGCTTCAAAATTGAAGCCTCACACCATGAAGTAGCAAACGGCCAGCATGAAATCAACTTCCGTTTTAACGATGCCCTGACTTCTGCCGATAATGCAACGACTTATAAATGGGTTGTTAAAAATGTCGCAAAGCAATTTAATCTGCATGCTTCTTTTATGCCTAAACCGGTTCAAGGAATAAACGGATCAGGCATGCACGTGAACATCTCGCTGCTTAAGGATAGGGAAAATACGTTTTACGACGAAAACGATGATATGCAGCTTTCAAATGAAGCCTACTACTTTATCAATGGCATACTGACCTATATTGAAGAAGTGACCGCCATCACTAACCCGATTGTTAATTCGTACAAGCGGCTTGTTCCTGGCTTTGAAGCTCCTTGCTATATTGCCTGGTCAACCTCAAACCGTTCAACCTTAATTCGCATACCGGCAAAAAGAGAGGCTGCAACACGCATTGAAGTGAGGCATCCTGATCCAAGCGCTAATCCATACCTTGCTTATGCCGCGATTGCTGAAGCCGGAATGGCAGGCATTGCCTTATCAGAATTCCCGAAGGCTGCTGTTCATGATGACATTTTCAGCATGACAGAATCAGAGCGGCTTGAAAAAGGCATCAAGCATCTTCCAGATAACCTTGAGACAGCACTGGATTTGCTGGAAAACGGCCCACTTGCGAAAATGGTTCTAGGGCCTCACGTTTTCCGTCAATTTCTTCTTCATAAAAGGGCTGAATGGCACGAATACAGAAATACCGTACATTTATGGGAAATTGAACGTTATCAGACGAAATTTTAATAGAAAATCAAAAACCCCGGTTCGTTGTTGAATCGGGATTTTTTGTGTCTCATTCCGTGAAGGGATTCATAATTTCCGGCCAGTTGGTTAACGTAAGAAAATAAGCTGATTCGCAAGGTGAGCGGACTGGTTATTATATCAATATACTTTTGTGAGAGTGTTATTCTCAACTGTTGGAGGATACTGTATGAATTCCCTTTTCCGAAAAAAATCAATTACCGACCTGCTTGCCCAAAGTCAGCAAAAGTCACTTGAACGCACGATGGGTGCAATGGATTTGACCCTGCTCGGCATCGGAGCCATCGTGGGTACAGGCATTTTTGTTCTGACAGGAGTAGTTGCTGCAGAAGCTGCGGGCCCTGCACTCATTCTTTCTTTTGTCCTGTCCGGTATTGCCTGTGCGCTTGCTGCCTTTTGTTATGCTGAGTTCGCTTCCTCAGTGCCGATTTCAGGGAGCGTGTACACCTATACATATGCAACACTTGGTGAGCTTTTTGCTTTTTTAATCGGGTGGGATTTGATGCTTGAATATTTGCTTGCGACTTCTGCTGTTGCAACCGGATGGTCTGCTTACTTTCAATCACTGCTCGCAGGTTTCGGACTGGACCTGCCAAAGGCCTTCACCTCCGCTCCCGGTGCTGGAAAGGGCGGATTGATCGATTTGCCTGCTGTGTGCATCATCTTTTTAATCACCGCACTTCTGTCAAAAGGAATCAAAGAAAGCACCCGCGTCAACAACATCATGGTGTTCGTCAAACTTGCCGTGATCATCGCTTTTATCGTAGCTGGTGTGTGGTATGTTAAGCCTGCAAACTGGACGCCGTTTGTCCCTTTTGGCTTTGACGGGATTGTAACAGGTGCTGCGACTGTGTTTTTTGCATATATCGGGTTTGATGCTGTTGCCACTGCAGCTGAAGAAGTGAAGAGACCGCAGCGGGATGTCCCGATCGGCATTATTGCTTCTTTGACTGTTTGTACAGCTCTGTATATCATCGTTTCGCTTATCCTGACAGGAATGGTTCCTTATACAAAACTGAATGTGGCCGATCCGGTTTCTTTCGCCCTTCACTTTGTCGGCCAGAACACACTGGCAGGCTTCGTTTCTGTCGGGGCAATTGCAGGCATTACGACTGTGCTTCTCGTGATGATGTATGCGCAGGTCCGGATTTCATTTGCGATGAGCCGTGACGGACTGCTTCCAAGCGTTTTATCAAGTGTGCATCCATCATTTAAAACGCCATTCAAAAATACGTGGCTGACAGGTCTCGTTGCAGCAGCCATTGCAGGCTTCGTCGATTTGACTACACTGGCCCATTTAGTGAACCTGGGTACCCTTGCGGCCTTCACCCTGATATCAATCACTGTGATCGTTCTGAGAAAAACACACCCAACTCTTGAGAGGGCATTTAAAGTGCCGTTCGTCCCTGTATTCCCGGCAATCAGCGCCTTGTTCTGCATCTACCTCATGACGAGCCTTCCGGCCATCACTTGGACTTCCTTTATCATCTGGATTGCCATCGGGGCCGTCATCTATTTCGTTTATGCAAGGAAAAACAGCAAACTAGTTTAGATCGCTAAAAAAACCTTTCTCCGCTGCAGGAGAAAGGTTTTTACTCTTTATGATCGTCTGACCTGTCTGAAAAAGTACCCGACTAGCAGCAGTGCGACAGCAAATGAAATCATGACAATAAACTTCAGATGATCATGCAGAACGCTTTTCCCAAAAACGGGTTCTACATCTGCTACTGCGCTTTTCACAAGCTTATTTTTTTCAGCTTTCACAGGATCAAGCGGATGTTTGGCGAGTTCTCGGCCATCTTCACCGTCAATCGTCAAATTTCCGCTGGTATCCACATCAGCAGAAATGGTCTCATGTGTTTTTCTGGCATAATAAAGCGGCTCATCCAATGTGAACTCCTGTCCTTCTTGATCCTTATAATATGTTCCAGAAGCGACAAATTCGGATGTGAAATTTGCAAAGCCGTAATCAAGCAGCTTGACCGTATCTTTGTAAGACATACGGTCTGTCTTTGCATTCAGCGTGACAGCGATCAGCCTGATATTTTCTCTTTCAGCGAGAGTCGACAGCGTAAAACCGGACTGGCTGACATATCCGTTCTTTCCCCCCACCATTCCTTCATATGGGGTCGCCTGCAGAAGTTTGTGATGATTGTGGAGAGTTGTATCCCAGGTTTCCCCGTCCCATTTCAGCTCGGCTGTTGAAAAGATCTCGCGGAAGATTTCGTTTTGTGATGCATACTGAGTCAAAGCAGCCAAATCTTCCGCTGTGGTGACATGATTCGGGTCAAAAAGACCGTGCGGGTTCGTAAAATGAGTATCCTCAAGCCCTACTTTCTTCTCCAAAAACTCATTCATTTCCTTTGAAAATGTTTCTACATTTCCGCTGATATGTTCAGCAATGGCAATTCCTGCATCATTCCCGGAATTGATCATGAGTCCCTGAATCAGCTTTTTCAGTGGCACCTGTTCGCCTGCCTCAAGATACACTCTTGTCCCGTCGGCATTTCTGGCATTTTCGCTGACAGTTACGATATCATCCAAATTCCCATTTTCAATCGCATAGATGGCTGTGGCCATTTTTGTCACACTAGCAGGGTACATCTCGGCATCGCTTTTTTTCGAATAGAGAATCTGGCCGGAATCAGCATCGATCAGGACGGCTGATTCACTTTCGATTGCCGGTTCATTTGCCGACAGTTCCTCTGCTGATGGTTCTGAAGAAAAAATCATACCTAAAAAGAAGCTCGCTGCAAGAATCAAAGGGGTTTTTTTCATCTATATAAATCTCCTGATTGTAGTAGTCTATATTCATTCCGTATACAAGCATAACAGGTAATAAAACGGCATGACAATGTAAAGTTATAGAAACGGATGCATAAACGTTCATTTTACCTGAATTTATAGAAAAATCTGTATTTTTATTGATTTGACTTCCAATTCTGCCTGTCATATACTTTACCTGACGAACGTCAGGAAGGCGGTTTTCAATGTGACCTCAGAACAGCTTAAACAGGCGGCCATCCGCCTATTTGCCGATCATGGCTATGAAGGTACTTCACTGGCTGACATTGCTGCTGAAGTTGGAATAAAGAAACAGTCGATTTACACCCATTTTAAAAATAAGGATGAACTCTTTCTTAAAGCGATGGCTGATGTTCTTGAAAAGGAAATTGAATATGCAAAAGCTTCATTTTCTTCTTCAGAACAGCCTCATCTAAAAGAAATTCTCTTCTCCTATTTGACGGATTATGTGCACCGTTTCGAAGTGGAGGCGGAAACAAAATTCATGCTGAGAATTAGCTTTTTGCCCCCCTCACATTTATATCGGGAGGTCATGGAAAAAGTTTATGTGTACCTCGATACGTTTGAAGAACTGCTCATCAGCGTTTTTGAAAATCAGCCTGCTCTTGCTGTAAAACCGTCTGAAGCGGCCACGGCGTATATGGGTGTCGCAGATGCTGTTTTCGCCGAAATGCTTTATGGCGGACCTTCGCGCGTGCAAAAACGGCTGGACAGCTGTTTTTGCGTTTATTGGAATGGGATTAAAAGAAAAGCGGAGCCGACCGTTTAGCCCTGACAGGCATCCAAAATATCATTCGGTAAAGAAGGTGCTTTTCTGCCTCTCATCCGTTCTCATCGATGATATGGAAACATAAGGAAAGGACGATTATCATGAACAAAGACTGGACGAAAGTATTTATGGCCGGTTTTATTGAAGTCATTTGGGTTGCCGGTCTGAAGTATTCAGACAGCTGGCTTGAATGCCTGGGAACCATCATCACAATCTGCATCAGCTTTTACCTGCTGATCAGTGCATCGAAAAGACTGCCTGTCAGTACGGTTTACGCTGTTTTTACGGGACTTGGGGCAGCCGGAACCGTTATAGCAGAAATTCTGTTTTTTAATGAGCCTTTTCAGCTGGTTAAAATCCTTTTAATCACCGTTTTAGTATGCGGGGTTATCGGGTTAAAAACACTGTCTGATGACAAAAAAGAGGAGGCTTCCATATAATGGACTGGGCGTTTCTAATTGGGGCCGGCCTGTTTGAAGTAGCCGGCGTTATCGGGATTAATAAAATGAAGGAATCTAAGGGAATCGTTCCACTGCTGATTATGATTGCAGGTTTTTCGCTAAGCTTTCTGCTGCTGAATCAGTCCCTCCAGACGATTTCACTCGGGACTGCCTATTCCGTCTGGACAGGAATCGGATCTGCCGGGAGTGCGCTGATCGGCATCTTGTTCTACGGGGATTCAAAGAGCTGGAAACGGATATTATTCATCAGCATGATTATTTCCGCAACGGTAGGGCTCAAACTGGTTTCGTAAGGAGTTTTTACTTTTGATTAAATATTCGTTTCTCGTGTTTATTGGCGCATGCAGCTACGGTATCATTTCAACAATTATCAAGCTTGCCTACAAACAGGGCTATTCAGTGGAAGAAGTGATCGGCAGCCAGTATGTGACTGGCTTTCTTCTGTTTTTAGTCTGCTCCCTTCTCTTTTCAAGAAAAAAAGCGACATGGAAACAGGCGCTCTTCTTGATGCTGACAGGGACGACGACAAGTTTTACAGGGATTTTTTACGGCAAATCACTTGAAACCGTTCCGGCGTCCATTGCGATTATTCTGCTGTTTCAATTTACATGGATCGGCATTTTAATTGAGGCAGTTTATCTTAAAAAGAGACCTGACAGAGCGAAGCTTTTCGCTGTCCTTCTTTTGCTTATAGGCACTTTCATGGCAGGCAACCTGTTCGGGAAAGAAGCCGTCAGCTTAACGGACCCGGGAATCATCTGGGGCCTTTTCTCGGCTGTCTCTTTTTCCCTCTTTATCTTTGCAAGCGGAAAAGTGGCAGCTGAGCTTCCATCGCTGAACAGAAGCTTGTTCATGTCGTTTGGGGCGGCGATCTTTCTCACCGTCCTTTTCACTCCCGATTTTATGACAAATGGTTCTCTTCAGGAAGGACTATGGAAATTCGCCTTGCCGCTCGGCTTTTTCGGCGTGTTTATCCCGGTTGTGCTGTTTTCCATCGGCACTCCTAAAATAGGCTCAGGACTCGCCACGATTGTCGGTGCTGCCGAACTGCCAGCAGCCGTTCTATGCTCGGTCTTTTTTCTGAAAGAATCGGTGAACCTGGTGCAGACGGCCGGTATTATGCTTATCCTTTTGGGAATTTCCGTCTCGCAGCTTTTTTATTATTTTCGGCAGAAAAAGAAGGTAAGTCATACGCTGGATATGTAAGGTGATATGCACAGCAAAAAGAGGAAAAAACGTGAATCGTATGCTATACGTACACTGGATGGAGATTATAACGTAAGGAAACCCTCAAATCGTATGCTATTCGTACACCAGATGAAGATTATAACGTAAGAAAACACTCGAATCGTACGCTATATGTACACCAGATGAAAATTATAACGTAAGGAAACACTCGAATCGTACGCTATACGTACACCGAATGAAAATTATAACGTAAGGAAACACTCGAATCGTACGCTATACGTACACCGAATGAAAATTATAACGTAAGGAAACACTCGAATCGTACGCTATTTTTACACAGGATGGAGATTATAACGTAAGAAAGAAAATAGATTGTACGCCACGTATGCCTTATATAGAAAAAAAGAGGGTGAATTTGATGTGTTTATACTCAAATTCACCCTCTTTTCTATATGCTGTGTCTTAATAATCCGCTTTAATGTGGCGGATCAATGCCTCTGCACTTTCGTTTACCTGTTCCTGATTCAGCGTTCTTACCCCATGCTCGACAAACGCTGGAAGAAAGCGCATGCCGGTCAGATTAGCCATTGCCTGAAACGGCTTGAACAGCTCGCTCATGCTGTAATGGTTATAGCCGCCTGACTGATACGCAGCTTCCGGTCCTCCCGTTGAAACAGCCAGCATAAACTCTTTTCCGTGAAGCTTTGTCCCCTGTGAGCCATATGCCCAGCCGTAGGCAAGAACTTCATCCTGCCATTCTTTCAAAAGTGACGGACTGCTGTACCAGTAGAATGGAAACTGAAAAACGATCCGGTCGTGTTCAAGCAAGAGCTTTTGTTCGCGTTCCATGTCAATTTTAAAATCAGGATACTCACTGTAAAGGTCATGAACCGTGACGTCCTGCTCTTCGTGTAATCTGAGACTCCACGCTTTGTTGACTGTTGAATCTGATAGATGAGGGTGTGCAAGTATAACAAGTGTTTTCATTTCATGTATCTCTCCTTTTATTTAGTTTCCGCCGGTCGTTTCTTCGTAAATAACCTCTGCTTCTGTTCGGTTTTGATACATACTGTAAAAAGCATCGGCAATTTTTTCTGAATCATAGTAGGTGCCGGATTCTACAAAGCCTTTTATCGTCAAAGTACCTGCATAAATTCCTTCCGGCTTCAGTTCATCATGAAGGCTTTTGGCCAGACTGCGGATCCCTGCTTTTCCTATGGATAAAGACGCGAGATCTGCGTAAGGATGGAGAGCAAGCCCACCGCCAGTCAGAAGAATAGCCCCTTTGTTCATATATGGAAGAACTTCTTTCGTGCTTGCAAGAGCTCCAGACACGCTGACTTTGAAATCGGCAATCAAATCTCCGCTGTCAAGGGCCGTCGGTTTTCCCGGCTTTCCTGCAGCCGCATTGTACAAGAGAACATCCACCTTGCCAAAAGCATGGATAACATCTGAAATGGCGGACTTAAGTTGAGATTCGGATGCGATATCTGCCTTGAATCCTCTAGCCTCTATTCCATGAGCTTCCAGTTCTCTTTGATAATCCGCCAAAGCTTCTTTTCGGCGTGCGATCATCGCCACCCTAAATCCTTTTCTCCCAAATGCAAGAGCCGTGTTCAAACTGATTCCTTTGCCGGCTCCAACCACAAGCAGGACATTTTCATTCATATTTCTATCTCCTTTGCACTTTATATTTGTATATGCAAATGAATAAGCAAAAAAATATAGTTGTACATGCAAATGAATACCAAAAAAAAATTTACGTTCTTTTCTCTAGTTTATTGCTCGCCTCATGCAGTGACTTGCTTAATTCCAGGCTGAATTCTTTTCCTAGAACAGCCGAGTATTCCTGAAACAGATCCTTCAGAGATGCCCGGAACTGTGTATAAATTTTATCTCCCTCACTCGTAAGTGAAATGAAAGACTGCTTGCCGCTTACTTTCCGGTTTACAAGCCCCTGCTTCTCAAGCTTATCAATAAATCTGGTGCTTGTGGAAGGCGCAATGGAAAGCTTTTTGCACAGCTCTTTTTGAGTAATTCCGGGATGGAATTTAACGGTCATGATTAAGTACAAGTAAGATGGTGCAAGGTCACCCGCATCAAAAACCTGTTCAGCAAGCTTTGTCATGTTTCGAGCAAACCTGCTCGCTGTAAAATACAAGCAGTGCATGAGTACTTGTTCTTCTTCGTTCATCTGCATCATTCCTTTTTTCATTTGCATATACAAATTAACATTTTTCTAAATGCAATGTCAAGTAAGTCATTCAGAGCAGGGAGAGCGTCAATCAGTCCCCTGCCCGAAACGTCTTCATTGCTTCCTCTGCCTGCTCTTCTGTTACATAAGGAGTATGGAAGTAAACACGCACAAGCGTCCCGTCTTCAAGTTCAAGAAAATAATGATAGGTCTGCACGGCGGTCATCGTCTTTACGTGCTGAAGCAATCGTTCAGCAGGATAGGCCAGGTTCGTGATCTCCTTTATCTCAAAAATTCCAGGACTGGATTCAAGACTTAGTTTTTCCTTAGTCGAACTAGGAACAGCACCTCCGACTGTGCGCTCGCCCAGCTTGAATTCAAGACCCTTCTCCCTTTTTAAAATGTCCATTCCCTGCGGCAGATCAATTGCGTACGTTTGCTCGCCGCTCCTGCCGGATTCATTTGCAAGATAGACAGAGAAAACACCAATGCCAAGGAGCAGAACAGCGGCAGCAGCTATCTGAAAAAATCGGTGCATGAGTGTAATAGGAGCCTGCCTTCTCTGCATGCGTTCACGAATGAATTGTTTTTGTGAAGGGGACATATTTTTTCTAGGGAATTTCATGTTCTCATAATTCAAGCTCAGCACCTCTTTCCAACCGTGGGTTTTGCTTTAATTTCTGCAGGGCCCGGTAATACGTCCGGCTTACTTTGTCCCTTGACCATCCGAGAACATGTGCTGTTTCTTCTACCGAAAGCTCAGAAACAATTCTGAGCAAAATCACATCGCGGTATTCTGCCTTCAGCTCTGAAATCGCTTTGTACGCTTCACTCAGCTCCTCATGTTCAAGCAGGATCTCATCCGGCGTTTTCACATTCCGCACTCCGGGCATCCAGCCAAGAAATTTTTTTCTCCTCCACTGGTCGATCACAAGTCTTCTTGCGATGCTGATCAGCCAGGTTTTCGGATGGCTCTCGTCCCGGAACCTGCTTTTGAATGCTTTTAAAAACACTTCCTGAACCTCATCTTCGACATCATGCGTACCTTTATAATAGACAAGAAAGTGATGCACATCGTCACCGTATTCGCTGAACATCCTCTCCAGTTCCTGTCCGTCCATCCCATTCACCTCATTTTGCCCTCTTTGCCCCATTAGACGTTTTCTTTCTCCCATTCTCTCACTGAAACGAAAAAAATTCAGTCCCTTTTCAGACTGAATTTTCCTCCCTCTTATACTTGTCCGGCCCATTCCTTTTTGGCAGCACGGTTATATAGGTCTCTTATTTGATTATATTCTTTTTCTGAAAGATTGCCTTTAGCCGCAAGCTTCGCATTCTGTATCCACCTGTCCGGTTTCGCCGTTCCGACAATGGCTGTATGAACACCCGGAACTGTAAGTGTAAAACGGAGTGCTTTTTCTACTGCCTCAGGCAATTCCCCTTTTAGAAACGGATAATCAAGCTCGTTAAATCTTTCCCAATACTCCTGGTAATAGCCGTTTTCAGGCTTCTCGCTGTAGTTCCAGGCAACGTTTGCAATTGGGCGTTTTGCAATGATGCCCATTCCTCTTTTTACTGCCTCCGGAATTGTGAGATCAACAGCCTCCTGATCGGCGATGCTGACGGATGTTTCAAAGGTATCGAAAGCGCCGGTTTTTATCGCATACAAGGCGTCAGTGTGATCTCCGCTGTAGCCGATATAGCGGGTTTTCCCCTTCTCCTTCGCCCGCTTTAGAACATCAATGACATCTCCCTGTCTGAGGATATCCTCAGAGCAGCTGTGCAGATGGATGGTATCAACATAGTCTGTTTTGAGCCTTTTTAAGCTTCGGTCGATGGATTCTTCAAGCATGGCCGGATTCCAGTCTTCGCCGTCAAGGCCTGACGTGTGGCCGCACTTTGTGAAAAGATAAAAATCATCTCTGCGGTGAGACATCGTTTTGCCGATCAGTTCTTCACTTGTGTTGTAGCATTCTGCGGTATCGATGACGTTCAACCCGGCATCAAGCGCCGTTCCGAGAAGGCGGTCCACCGTTTCTTCAGAAGCATTTGAAAACCCGATTTCCGCTGCTCCAAAACCAAGTACACTGACCATCATATCTGTTTTTCCAAACGCGCGTCTTTCCATTTTCCTCATCCTCCCTGAAATGGATCTCCTGTAAATTTTATAACAATTCGGACAATAATACGAAAGATAACCCTTCGTTGCTGCCGCCATATATAATGGAGAAAAGACATGCCTACACGGAGGAAATGCCATATGAATGAAAAAACGGTGCTCATTACAGGTGCATCAAGCGGCTTTGGGATGCTCGCTTCCCTCAGACTTGCTGCGGAAGGATACCGCGTCATCGCTTCTATGAGAAATACGGAGAAACAAACGGAACTTTTCAGGATGCTTGGAGAACACAAAGAAAGAGTGACGGTCCTCGAGCTTGACGTCACGTCCCCGGAATCGATTGATGGCTTAAAGGAGTATTTGAAAGAGACCGGCAGAATCGACATTCTGATCAACAACGCCGGATTTGCCTTTGGCGGATTTGGAGAGGAAGTAACGGTGATCGACTATAAAAGCCAGTTCGAAACAAATTTCTTCGGTGTCATCGCTGTTACCCAGGCGGTCCTGCCGCATATGCGCAAACAGCGGAGCGGAAAAATCATCAACATGAGCAGCATCAGCGGATTGATCGGCTTTCCGGGCATCTCGCCGTATGCAGCATCAAAGCATGCGCTTGAAGGGTACAGCGAAAGCCTAAGACTCGAAGTCAAGCCGTTCGGCATCGATGTCGCCCTGATTGAACCGGGTTCCTTTTCTACGAACATTTGGACAACTGGAAGAAAAGTATCTTCTATAGAAGATTCACCGTATCTTGTGTATATGAATGCCATTGAAAACGAACTTGAGCAGGGGAAAGAGAAGCTTGGGAATCCAGCTGATGTCGCTGAACTGATTGTTAAGCTATGTTCAAAAGATTCATTGACCAAGCTCAGATATCCGGCTGGAAAAGGCGTCCGGATATCTCTGTTCTTAAAACGGATTCTTCCTTGGCGCATGTGGGAATCCATACTTATTGGCAAGCTGCTTGGAAAAAAGACCGAATTGTAACCTTACTTTTTCAGAAACTCTGTCGTATACTCGCTTATTTCCGCTGACTTTGTCCAGTGGAGATAATGATGACCTGTAAGTGAAACAAGTTTATGTTCCTCCGCAGGACTCATTTGATCTCCATAAAATGCTTTGATCTTTTCGTCCTTCTCTTTTTGGTCCTTGTCCATCGCTTGAAAAATCATGACGGGAACATGCGGCGGGAACGTCATAACTTCTGTTTTTTCCGCATTCCTGTTCAGTTCATTCGCTTCATCTATGACGTTTTTATTGGAACTTTTCCATGCGGCAATTCGTTTGGTCATATTCAGATTCTCCTCTGAATACGTTCCTTCCCCTGCAATGGGCAGAAAGTCTTCAGGTGTGAATACAGCCGCCCACCTGGCAGCACCAAGTACAGATGCAGCACGAACGAACGAAGGAACCGACGGAGCCTTTTCATTAAAGTAGTCAAAAGCCTTTGGCAGGGTTGGATCAATTCCGATAATGGCTTCTATTTCATCTGGATAGGCATTGGCATAATACATGCTGTAGACCCCGGAGACTGAATGCGGCATCAAAACATACGGTCCTTGGATGCCGGCTTTCTTAAGCGCCGTCCGCACCTCTTCCACCATGTTTTCCACTGTGCGCGCCTTATTTGTCCCATCACTCCATCCATAGCCGAATGGTTCTGCGACCACGACCTTGTGCTTCTTTGCCAGTTCATTTACCAGCGGTTCAAAATCAAGGACTGGCGCAGCCGTTCCGAGGCCGCTTAACAGCAAAATCGTGTGTTCCCCTTCCCCCTTTGTGTAAACGTGCATGCTCCTGCCGTCTACCTCGACAAGCTGCCCCGGAGCCTGGTATTTCTTCTGCTCATAGAGTGTGATCCCTTGATGAAGGATGAAGCTCAGCAAAATGACAGCTCCAATCAGCAGAAAAAGAGTTCGAATGATTTTTTTCCATTTCATTTTCATGGTTTGTCCCGCTTTCTTTAGTAAAAGTATTCACCTAGTTTAGCGGACAAAAGTTAAAAAAAAGGTGTGATTATAGGAATATTTTGTTTAAGTTTGACATCGCGGGGAGTTGCGACAAAATGGGGAACCATCAATTGAGTGGCAGCATTTTCGGGAATTGCGCCACTTTTGAGAGTCTCATCACTCGAGAAGTGGCAGTACTGCGCAGAATGGCGCCACTTTTGAGAGTCTCTTCACTCGGAAAGTGGCACCACTGTGCAGAATGGCGCCACTTTTGAGAGTCTCATCACTCGGAAAGTGGCACCACTACGCAGAATGGCGCCACTTTTGAGAATCTCATCAATCGAAAAGTGGCACCACTGTGCAGAATGGCGCCACATATTAGAATCTCATCAATCGAAAAGTGGCACCACTATGCAGAATGTCGCCACATTTGAGAATCTCATCACTCGAAAAGTGGCAGCACTGCGCAGAATGGCGCCACATTTGAGAGTCTCTTCACTCGAAAAGTGGCAGCATTCTGGGTGAACTGTTGAACCCTTTATATACATTAAAAGATCCGGACTAATTACAGTCCGGATTTTTCTTTGGCTGAATGATTTTCTTTAAGTCTCTTCCTATCCCTCAAGTTCCTTCCGCTGTCTGAATTCTTCCTTAATTTCATCCAGAAGGACAGGGTCTGTCAGCAGCTCAAGCGCTGTCAGGGCAAGGCCTTTTGCACCGAGCAAAAGCGCTGCGTCCCCCTGCTCTGACTTGGCTGCCTCCCTGAATTCGTCTGTGTGGCCGACGAGGGTATCAGGTCCAATTTTGATATACGGATGGATCGTCGGAACAACGTGGCTGATGTTGCCGGCGTCCGTTGAACCGAGGCCTTCGCGCTCAGACGTTTCCACTGTTTCTCCGAGACTTTCAAGCTGCTTTTTAAAAACGGAGTCAAATCTCCGGTTTAGCACCAGGTTGTCGACTTCATTTTGAAAAGCAATGACATTCAGCTTAGCGCCTGTTGCCAATGCTGCTCCCTGTGCTGCAGCTTTGATGCGTTCTGTTGTTTCTGAGCATTTTTTTCTTGTTGCCGCACGGATGTAAAACCGAGCTTTCGCATAGTGCGGGACGATATTCGGGGCATCGCCGCCGTGTGTGATGATCCCGTGGATCTTCACATCGTCTGTAACATGCTGACGGAGGGCATTGATGCTGTTGAAAAGCTGAATGACTGCATCCAGCGCATTGATTCCCTGATGAGGAGCAGCTGCAGCATGCGCCGGCTTTCCAATGAATTCAAAATCAAGCGGATCCACCGCAAGCGAGTTCCCCGTTATTCTTGTAGCATTGGACGGATGCACCATCAAGGCCGCATCAATGCCTTCAAGCAGCCCGTGCTTGACAAAACTTCCTTTCGCACTGCCGTTCGGTCCGCCTTCTTCCGCTGGTGTGCCCAAAACAACTACTTCTCCGCCAATTACGTCAATCTGTCTGCCTAGGGCAATCGCTGCTGCTGTGCTTGCGGTGCCGATGATGTTGTGGCCGCAGGCATGGCCAAGTCCCGGAAGCGCATCGTATTCCGCCAGAAAAGCAACAGATGCCCCGTTTTTTAGCGGCGATTTCTTCCTGGCCAGAAACGCCGTCTCATGTCCTGCGACTCCGCGTTCAACTGTAAACCCTTCTGACTCAAGCAAGTCGGAAAGGAGCTTTGAAGCGAAAAATTCTTCGTTGCCGATTTCAGGGTTTTCATGAATCGAATGGCTGATTCTCAGGTAGCTTGCCTTTCTTGATTCGATTTCATCAATGATTTGCTCTTTAAGCGTAACAACTGCTGTGCTCATGCTCTTTCCTCCTCAATGATTATTCTCCAATTTCACTTAGAGGGACAAACGTCGGAATCGTGGCTCCATCGTATTCTTTTTCAATAAATTCAGCTGTGTCTTCCTCCTGGTAAAGCTCAACGATGCGTTTCAGTTCTTTGCGGTCCTTGTCTTCTGTGCGTGTTGCGATGATGTTGATATAAGGTGTGGCTGTGTCATCTTCATGGAAAATAGAATCCTTGATTGGGTTAAATCCTGCATCAACAGCAATTCCGTTGTTGATGATAGAACCTGCTACATCGGGAAGCACACGCGGTGTCTGGCCGGCGACGACGGGCACGATTTCAAGCTTTTTCGGATTTTTGACGATTTTATCAAGTGATCCGTTTCCGTCAAAGTCTTCAGGAAGTTCAATTAAACCGGCTGCCTGAAGAAGAAGGAACGCTCTTCCCATGTTTGTCGCTTCATTCGGAACTGCAATTTTTCCGCCTTCCGGAATGTCTTCAACAGATTTGTATTTATCCGAGTAGAGGCCAAGAGGTGCGATGACCGTTGTTCCAATGGGAGTCAGGTCAAGATTGTGTTCTTTTTTGAAGGCATTAAAGTAAGAAATCGTTTGAAACGCATTGGCATCCAGCTCGCCTTCTGAAAGCGCAAGATTCGGCTGCACATAATCTGAAAATCTGACAATCTCAATGTTAATGCCTTCTTTTTCTGCCTTCTTGGCAACAAAGTCCCAGATGCGGTTATCAGATCCGCTGACGCCGATTTTCACATCCACCTCTTCTTTTCCGCTTGCTGTTTTATTTCCGCATCCCGCAGCAAAAGCGGCGAGTGCTGCAATCAGTGTTAAAATGATCCATTTTTTCATCATTGTTCTCTCCTATCGTCTTCTGATTTTTTTCGATAAAATGTTTCCTGAAGTCTGAAGTCCCTGAACAAGGACAACAAGAATGGCCACTGTAATGATCATGACAACCGTGTCAAAGCGCTGGTAGCCGTATGTAATGGCGAGATCTCCAAGTCCGCCTCCGCCGACAGCCCCTGCCATCGCAGATGCACCGACAAGTCCCACTGTCGCAATCGTCAGACTCAAAACAAGTGAGCTTAATGCTTCAGGAACAATAAACTTGAAGATGATCTGGGTTGGCGTTGCACCCATTGCTTCTGCCGCTTCAATGACTCCCGGGTCCACTTCAAGCAACGAGTTCTCTATTAATCTGGCAATATAGGGTCCTGCGTAAAAGACAAGCGGCACAACAGCTGCAGCTGTTCCGATTGAGGTTCCGACAATCAATCTCGTCAGCGGAACAATCGCCACCATCAAAATGATGAACGGCACAGAGCGGAAAAGATTCACGATCCCGTTCAGGATGTTAAAAATAATGGCGTTTTCCCATAGATGTCCCTTTCGGGTGATGACCAGCAGCACGCCGAGCGGAAGGCCGATCAACGTGGAGAAAAGCAGGGAAAAACCGGTCATTGCGAGTGTTTCGACTAAAGCATCAAGTATTTGCTGAGAATCAACTAGCATGTGCATTCACCTCTTTCACTGATACGTTCTCCTGGTTCATCACCAGAAGCGCTCTTTTTATTTCACTTTCCGTTCCCTGAAGTTCAACGATTAAATGTCCAAATGGAATCCCCTGAAGCTCCGTGATGTTGCCGAACAGCACGTTGATATGGAGGTCAAATCGTTTCGCAATCTGCGAAAGCAGCGGCTGACCTGAGGATTTTCCGACAAAATTAATTTTGAAAATCTGTCCCTGGCTGTTTTCTTCCTGAACAAGTTTCAGAACCGATTCAGGAATCGAATCATTCAGAACAGAGCTGACAAAGTTTGAAGCGGTTTTTGTTTTTGGATTTGAGAAGACCTCAAACACAGAACCTGATTCTATGATTTTTCCGCCTTCGATCACGGCTACTGTATCGCAAACCTCTCTTATGACTGACATTTCATGCGTGATCATGAGAATCGTAATGTTGTATTCCTCGTTGATTTTTTTCAAAAGCTTCAGAATCGAAGCTGTCGTCTGAGGATCAAGTGCCGAGGTAGCTTCATCGCAAAGAAGAATGGATGGCTGGGTAGCAAGTGCCCTTGCAATCCCGACGCGCTGTTTCTGGCCGCCTGATAACTGATCAGGGTACTGATTCGCTTTGTCCTCAAGTCCTACAAACGAGAGCAGCTCGGCAACCCGCTCCTTAATGACTTTCTGGGGGACATTTGAGAGCAGGAGCGGAATGGCCACATTTGCATAGACCGTCTTTGAGTTCAACAGATTGAAATGCTGAAACACCATGCCGATTTTCCGTTTGACTCCGCGCACATCCTTTTTGGAAAGCGCCGTTAAGTCGAGACCATCCACGATGATCTGCCCTGCTGTTGGACGCTCGAGCAGATTCACTGTGCGGATCAGGGTGCTTTTTCCGGCTCCGCTAAAACCGATGACTCCGCATATTTCCCCTTTTTTCACTTCCAGATCAATGCCGTCAAGAGCTTTCACTTCATTGCCGCCGCTCCCGTATACCTTTGTGACGCCTTTAAATTCAATCATTTATGTAACCTCCCTGTATTTTTGCAATAAAAAAACCCTCTTCTATCCGACAAGAAGAGGGCATGGCATAAGAAATCACCGGTTCTCTTCTCATCTCCCAGGCTATCGCCTGCTGGAATTGGCACAGTACTTTTTCAAAAGTCCGCTGCCGAAGCATCATGGGGCCAGTCCCTCCGCTTCTCTGGATAAGAAAATCATGATTTAGTTTTAAAGAAAAATAAAAACCTCTCCCTGAAAGACAGGAAGAGGCTGGATCTGCAAAAAAAGACCGTTCGCTCTTCTCATCTCTCAGGCTGCACGCCTGCTGGAGTTGGCACAGTTCTCATAAAGAGTCCGCTGCCGAGGTTTCAAAGGGCCATATCCCTCCACCTCTCGTGATAAGAAGCTATATTTTCGATGTGTCTAACTTTACTCCCGTATTTTCTGAAAGTCAACACTTTTTTAAAAAATCAGTTGGACTGTTTAGAAAGTCTGCGGTATTTATACTGCTGCCACTGAAAACGGATAAAGCAGCCGATACAAAAACCGAGAATCGCGACAAATGCGGCAATGGCAACCATAATAGTTGCCGCATAGGCAAGCACCGTCCAGTCAAGCATGTATCCGGCAAACCCAAGGCTCAGGCAGATCACTGCTATAACCTGATTAAACTGCTGCTGATCAAAATCTTCCTGTATATAGGCTGAAGGCTCTTTTTTCAAAAAGGTGCCGGCAGCTTTCATGATCGGGTTTACTTTAAACAGCAGTCCCATAATCCCGGCCGTAAGAGGCACCAGTAAAAAAGCGCCCATGCCGCTGATCAAGAATGCTGCAGCGGATAGCACAATCACCCATTGATTAACTAATACTAAAGGTTTTGGAATGGTTTTCACACTAAAACCCACCTGTCTGATTGGAATATAAGTATTTTACTCCAGGCAGCCAATTTTGTGAAGAGGATTGCTTCAGGAAGTGATTGACAGCTATCTCTCCAGCATGATAAGATCGTTAAAACCAACTAAACCAATAAGAATTAAATATAATCTATCAAGAGTGAACGAGAGACCTGGCTCCATGACTTCACAGCAGCCGCCGCTTGCCGGAAAGGTGCTCCAACCAGCAAAGCACGATGCTTTGGCCGATAAAGAAAAACCCTCTCTTGTCAGCTGTAAGCAGGAGAGGGTTTTTTAGTTCAGAATTGATTGGGAGGAAATGATGATGACGACGAAACATGTGCCTGTCCTTGCAGGAGCTGAAAGCTTTTTTCATAAAGGAAATGAGATCGGCATTCTTCTGTGCCACGGATTTGCCGGTACTCCCCAAAGTGTCGGCGAGCTCGGAAAACTGTTGGCCGCAAAGGGATATACCGTTTATGCCCCGCGCCTGAAAGGCCACGGAACCACTCCCCTTGATTTTGAAGACTGCTGCTTTACAGACTGGATTCAAAATATCGAAGAAGCTTATAAAAAGCTTAAAAAAGTGTGCCGCAGGATCTTTGTTGCAGGGCAGTCCATGGGCGGAATTTTAGCGGCTCACCTTGCATGCAGGCACCAGGACATCGACGGGCTAATCACCATCAATGCAGCACTTAGCGTTCCGGGCTATGAGGTTTTTCAGCACGAGATCGAACCCCGTTTTATTCCAGAAGGAAAACCGGATATCAAAGCGGACGATATGGAAGAAATTACGTATGAAGCCGTTCCGATTAAAGCCGTCCACAACCTGCTGACGCTCATTAAAACAACGAAGCCCGTGCTGTCTGAAGTAACCTGTCCGACCCTGATTTTCAAATCAGAAGAAGACCATGTTGTACCGGCCTCAAGCTCAGATGTTCTTTTCCATGCCATCTCATCTCCTTTCAAACAGATGGTCAGCCTCACGAATTCCTATCATGTGGCCTCAATGGATTTTGATAAGGACGTCATTGCAGAAAAAACAGCCGCCTATATTGAACTTTGCTGCAGCCGGGAGTATAAATTGTCTGTCTGAATCTGCTAAACTGTAGACAGGTGATGAACATGTTCTTAAAATCAATTAAACTGCTTAAAGAGAATATCCCCTCTTTTAAAAAATATCCCTTTTCCATCCCTGCCATTTCCGGTATGGACGAACTGAGACTGACCAGCACTGTTACTTTTTTTGTCGGTGAGAACGGCTCGGGCAAATCGACTCTGATGGAGGCCGTTGCCTATCAGTGCGGCTTTAACACTGCAGGCGGAAGCCACCATCTCTACCAGCCGAGAAGCTCGCAGTCTGACCTTGGCGATTATATTCGGCTCGGATGGATGCCCAAAGTGAAAAACGGCTTCTTTCTCAGGGCAGAATCCTTTTTCCAATTTGCCTCCCACCTTGAAGAACTCAGTGAAGATCCTGATTCAGGAGATGTCTTCGGTGCATACGGAGGAAAATCACTGCACGAACAGTCCCACGGCGAGTCGTTCTTGTCCCTTTTCCTGAACCGCTTCGGCAGCAAAGCCATTTATCTGCTTGATGAGCCTGAGGCAGCCCTGTCCCCGTCAAGGCAGCTGACCCTCCTCCGCCTCCTTCACGATTTGACGAAAAACGGAGACACTCAGTTCATTATTGCCACTCATTCCCCTATCCTCCTTGGCTTTCCGGGTGCTGACATTCTTAGCTTTGACGATGAAAAAATCACAAAAAGGACGTACGAAGATACGGATCACTATCAAATTACGAAATACTTTCTGGAAAACCGGGAGCGGTTTTTGGAGGAGCTATTTAAAGAGGAATAAAGAAAGGGAGCTCCACGGAAATTGGAGTTCCCTTTCTCTTAATCGTTTGGAGTTCCAGCTGTGGGAGCTCCATTCTGTTCACCAGTTACACTTTATCAAGGCAGCTCATTTTTCATTCTTAAAGAAATGAACAGGACGGACTTCTATCCGCCAGCCGAATTCTTCCCCTTTGCTGATTTGCGTCGTTGGATGAAGAGAGGCCATTTTAATTGCTTCATCCATACTTTCTGCTTCAAAAACAAATACACTGCCGATCAGATCTTCCGTTTCTTTAAAAGGACCATCTGTTACAAGAACCTGTCCATTTACGCGGCGCAGGCTCTTAACTTCAGATTCAAGGCCTGCATCAAGAAGCACCTTACCGCTTTCATAAAAATTTTCAATAACAGGCTGGCATTCACTCATAACCGCCTCAATTTCTTCTCTTGGCCGTGCATTCATTTTTTCAGGGCTGAAATAGCCCATACATAAAAATATCATGATTTTCTCTCCTTTAGCACCCGAATTTCCAACTAAAACTACAACTGTTGACCACAAATGGACTTGGACTGAAAGTGTAAGAAAACCTCCTAAAGCTATCAAAACATCAAACTTTTTATAACCTTCTCTACCATTTCAATATTCAGCTTCCATTCTCCTCTAATGAAAAAAAACAGCTTCTCCTTCACAGACAAAGAAAGAGTTAGAACCGTTGCTGCTTAAGCATGCACAAATCTCTGGATGTTACAAAAAATCCTAGGTCATACTTCCCTCTTTTCATCCTTCCATAAAACAAAGAACATCTGAATCTTCTCAGAATCTCTTAAATCACGTTATGTTTCAAGCCGAAAACAAAATATCTGCACTCTATACAAAATTTCCTTCCTAACAAATGACTGCAATTAAAGATAGAATAGTCAAATCAAATGAAAGCGTTACCAAATTGCGGGGTGAAGGCTATAGTTCTATAAGACTAGATGACATTCAACTATTTAAAACGTTTCGTGCAAAGAAAAAATCAAATCAGGAGATGAATACATGACAAGAAAGCCTAAAGCAAAGAGGATACTGATTTTTTTACTGGCCATTCAAATGCTCATATTCAATGCCGGGTTACTAACAGGCCATACAGAGGGACCAAGCAAGAATGCGGCCGGAACTGCTGCAATGCAGACTATTACATCCATGACTCCGGCCGGCGAAACTTCTATTAAAGTAGGATTTGACGGCGGTGCGGGATTTCAATTTCCAACCTTCAACAATGGGGCGGCGTTCAATGACGTAAAAGATGATATTGCCCTTTTTGTGAAACAGAATAATGAGTGGGTTTCAATTGATAACAATCCGGACAGCGGATGGATCTACGACTCTAATTTCGGAAACTGGTGGGAAGGTCCGGGCGGCTACTGGTTTAATCCGGTAGAAGAAACTACGCAGGTGAAAGTGGCTTCCAAAACAAATCCAGGCGTTTTTGTTGAGTATACATTAAACGTCACTCCGGCCGTGCCTCAGCCAATTACAGCCATGTCACCGGCTGGAGCTACTTCACTTGATGTATCACCTTCAGGCGGGGTTGGGTTTGAATTTCCTAGGTTTAACAACGGGGCTACCTTTAAAGATGTAAAGGATGATATTGCCCTCTTTGTAAAGCAGGATGGTGACTGGATTTCAATCGATAACAATGCAGCAAGCGGATGGATCTACGATACGAATTTCGGAAACTGGTGGGAAGGTCCGGGCGGCTATTGGTTTAATCCGGTAGAAGAAACCACGCAGGTGAAAGTGGCTTCCAAAACAAATCCTGATGTGTTTGTTGAATACACGCTGAAGGTTACGGTGCCGGTTAGAAATTCCTTTAAGATCACAAATTTTGACGGCAGATCAACTTTTGAAGCGGATCAAAACGGGGCAATCGGCCTGCCTATACCTAAAATAGACGGCGGCTCCGCGATCAAAAGTGAAGTCGATAAATTTGTCTATGAAGTGAAGGTTGATGATGAGTGGGTCAATATCCTTGAATCCAATTTGACTAAATTCAGCTATTCTTCCAATGGATACAACCGGATGTCTTCTGCCAATCAGTGGGGATACTGGGTGGATTACATCTTTGGACTTTGGTTCCAGCCTATTCAGGAGGACATGGATTTCCGTATTGGCTATCCGCTGAATGGAGAAAAAGGCGGAGAAATCGGAGACAACTATGTTCAGTATAAGTTCATCGGGAATCCGGATGCCTATCGTCCGGACGAAACAAAGTTAGATGATATCCAAATCGGCACGTCTGAGAACTCAGAAATTGCAGGCTGGAATCTAACTTGGGGTGATGAATTTAACGGCACGGAGTTAGATGAATCCAAATGGAATTATTCCACAGGATACTACCTGAATGATGATCCTGGCACTTGGGGCTGGGGCAACAATGAACTTCAGCATTATACGGACAGTGAGGATAATGTTTTTGTAGAAGACGGGAAATTAAACATAAAGGCGCTCGCTGATCCGAAGACATTTCCGCAGGATCCGGACCGTGTAGCCCCCTACTCTTCAGGAAAAATCACGACACAGGATAAATTCACGTTTAAATACGGCAGAATTGATTTCAGCGCGAAGCTTCCCGCCGTTACTGGAGCTTGGCCGGCACTTTGGATGCTGCCGAATGATGATG
This sequence comes from Metabacillus indicus LMG 22858, assembly GCF_000708755.2. GTDB lineage: Bacteria > Bacillota > Bacilli > Bacillales > Bacillaceae > Bacillus_P > Bacillus_P indicus. The sequence continues at coordinate 256,073 of NZ_JGVU02000006.1, forward strand.
TATACGGAGGCTGGGCTTCTTCTGGTGAAATAGATGTCATGGAAGCAAAAGGACGTGTTCCTGGATCGACAAGCGGTGCGATCCACTTTGGCGATGAATGGCCATTAAATAAGTATCTTTCCGGTGAACAGACCTTTGCTGACGGAGGAAGAATTGATACAGACTACCATGTTTACAGTTTAATATGGGAGGAAGATATCCTTAGCTGGTATGTTGACGGCAAGTTTTTTTACAGCGTGACAAAGGAACAATGGTATTCAGCAGCGGCAAGGGAAAATCCGCGCGCTCCTTTTGATCAGGACTTTTATATCATCATGAACCTTGCCTTAGGAGGCTGGTTTGATGGAGGAAGAGAACCATCACCGGATGATTTCCCTCTTTCCATGCAAGTAGACTATGTTCGCGTGTATAACCAGGAAGTGAAGGAAGAAGAACCAGTTCCTGTTACAGGCGTAAAAATCAATAAAACGGAAGCTGCATTAACGGCTGCAGGACAGAAAACAACTCTATCGGCTGCCGTTGAACCGTCAAATGCAACGAATAAGAAAGTAACATGGTCCTCAAGCGACGAAACTGTGGCTACAGTTAGCGCCAGCGGTGTTGTAACGGCCGTAAAAAATGGAACAGCGACGATTACGGCAACAACCGAAGATGGACAAAAAACAGCATCATGCACGGTGACTGTCGCCATTGAACCGCAAATACCGGCAGAAAAGCTCTTCCCGTTAAAGAACGGTTCGTTCAGCCAGGAGCTTGCTTCATGGTCAGCATGGAGCTGGAAAAGCAATGATAGTTTTATCAATGAGATAAGCGCAAAGGACGGTAAAGCTAAAATTACGATTCCAAAGTTTGATGCCAGCGGTTCTGGAGCTGAAAAATGGGCTGTCCAATTCAAGCAAACCGGACTTCAGCTTCTCAAAGACAAGGAGTATGTAGTCTCATTTGATGCCAGTTCGACAATTCCGCGGGATATGGAATTGGTTGTTCAAAACGCGGCATTTAATAGAGTCTTTGAGAAAAATATATCTTTAACACAGGAAAGTAAAAGATATACCTATTCATTCAAAGCAACAGCAGAAGAAATCGTCGAATTAAACTTCTTATTAGGCAAATATGCTGACTACGACCAGCATGGCATCACGATTGATCATGTCGTCCTTGAAATGAAAAATCCTGCTTCAAACAAGATTAAAAACCCTTCATTTAAAGATGGAAATGCTTCATGGGAAGTATGGTCGAATGTTGGAGCAACTTCCAGCAATGAAGGCGAAAAGAAGCAAATAACGATCCCATCATTGGGCAGTGATTTCTGGAGCATTCAATTCAGCCAGCTTGGCCTTTCATTAGAAAAGTCAAAGTCCTATCGATTGGTTTTTGATATGTCCTCTACCATTGGAAGAAAAATAGATGCGATTCTTGAAAGCACCGGCTATGACAAATATGTATGGGAAACGATTGAAGTAAATGAAGAGTCAAATACCTATGCGATCGAATTTACTCATGAAAAGAATACCGACCCTGCTGCAAAGCTTATTTTTGCATTAGGGAAAGTGGATGGACAAGACGCACTGGGAGAGCATACCGTAACGATTGATAACGTGCATCTCTATGAAATCCCAGAGCTGACGGCAGATCCGGCTGATCCCCCAGCACCAGAAAAAGAAGGCTATGGTGTTGGAACAATTAAAGAAAATTCTGTAGAGTTTTATGTGAATGATGCTCCTTGGGCCATTATTCATTACATTAAAAATGGCACTACGCAGCAAAACATCATGATGAATAAAGCCGGTGATAAGTACTCTGTTTACACATTAAATGATGTAAAAGAGGGGGATGTCATTAAATACTGGTTTACCTATGGCTTAGATGCCGGAGGACAAGCAGAATACAGCGAGCAGATTTATACGCATAAGTTTGCCGTCGCTGCCCCGACAGCGGATGAAGTATCCGATCAGTCTACAGAAGTTACTGGAAAAGCAGAAGCCGGTTCAATGGTGACTGTGACGATCGGGACAGAAAAATATTCGGCAGCTGCGGACTCTGCAGGCGCCTTTAAAGTAACGATTCCCAAACAAACGGCAGGCACTGTGCTGAAGATCACAGCAGCAAATGCGGCCGGAAATGTGAGCGAAGAACTGAGCATTACAGTAAAAGATAAAACAGCTCCTGGCAAACCTTCTGCGGGTGAAGTATCGGATCAATCAACAGAAGTGACAGGTACAGCAGAAGCAAGCTCGACTGTTACCGTTATGATTGGACAAGATAAATATACAGCAGCTGCGGATTTCGAAGGTTCATACAAGGTAACCATACCAAAGCAAAAAGCGGGCACTGTGCTCAAAATTACAGCAGCAGATGCCGCTGGAAATGTGAGCGAAGAACTGAGCATTACGGTAAAAGAAACGGTAGATTCAACGATTCCAACTGCGAACGAAGTATCAGACCATTCTAAAGAAGTAACCGGAAAAGCAGAAGCAGGTTCGGTTGTAACTGTGACAATCGGGACAAAAAAGAAACAGTATACGGCAACTGCGAATGCTGCAGGCGACTTCAAAGTGAAAATTCCTAAACAAAAAGCAGGAACAATCATTTACCTTACAGCAACTGATGCAGACGGCAATATCAGCGGCACCAGAACGGTCATTGTCACAGATAAAACGGCGCCTTCAGCTCCAAAGGCAGACAAAGTAGACAGCCATTCTACATCTGTCACAGGCAAATCAGAGGCTCATGCCACTATCACCATTAAAGTCGGCAAAAAGGTCATCGGAAGCGCCAAGGCAGACCATAAAGGGAAGTTTAATGCTTTAATTGCCAAACAAAAGAAAGATACCATCCTCAGCATCACCGCTTCTGATGCAGCAGGGAATGTCAGCAAATCTGCGAGTGTGAAAGTGAAATAAGGAGCAGGAAAGTATACTGTGAAAACAAAAGATGAAGGTTAAAAAGCATGCAGGATTTATAATTAACGGGTTCAGTTTTGAAGTGCAAAATTGGATATATCAATGCTTTTCGCAATATAATTCCCAGTAGTTTTAGCAGATACTTCAGTTGTGAAATTAGCACACAAAAAAGCTCGAGGCAAATGCTTCGAGCCATTTTTTAAAGTATTATTTGTTGAAGATAATCACCCATTAGTTGAAAGGATGATTTTTTGTACTATGCAATTTGCTCTACCCTACACTTTTGGCAAAGTGGATATTCAGATAAAAAAGAAGTCATTCTTTGCTTCATTTCTCCAAACGAAATCCCATAAAAATATAAAGCTGTATTTTCTGGACCTTCCCAATAGCTGTAATATTGTCCAGAACCATCGAGCACTTCATCAATTTTTTCAATCACATAATTTATATCGCAGTTTTGATACACTTCTTCTGACAATTCTGTACCATTTAAATAAAGTGCTAATCCTTCAAGCGTTCCAACGGATTGTTCGAGACCAGCAGCTTTCAGAATAGAACCCTTTGGCACACCCATTCTATCAATAAATTGTAGTAGTTTTTCAACGTTTTCCTTGTTGTTATCTTTAAGGAATATTTCTATATCACAAAACTCTATTTCTCCTGTTGCCAGCTGCATTGTTCCACCGCCGTCTGTTGTACCGCATTTACTATCTTTTAATGCTTCGTTAAGAGGGTCCTCGAAAAATTCACCACGGTCAAAAGGTTGTAACCGTGCATTAAGTTGCAATGTTAGTTGATACTCCTTTTTTTTGAAAATATCAAACAGTCCCATCTTTACCTCCAGATTTATTTTTAATAATTATATCATTTCTTATTAATTAACCTGCCTCCTTAATTGAATAAGCCTCCTTATCACTTTAATATAAATATCCAATAACCTGCTTTTACTTTTTAACATACCGATTTGCATACGAATTCGTAACAATGACAATAACTTCTGTCACATTGCTAAAAGGGATGCGAAATCGAGTGGTGAACCCCCACTAATTTTATGTTAAATCCAGATATATCACTAAAAATTATCAGTCCAATCCAGGTGCGAATTGGACTGATAATTTTAATGTGTATTAGGTTTTTGTACTCTGAAACCGAACCTGTTACTATTCAGTTCCTTTTCTTACTTTCTATACACCTAAAATTTCCACCTTATTATTAGTCATTGTCAATGCCTAATTCTACTAAGATGTTATCCAAAATTCTTACGCTAAATGTTAATTCGTCCAATTCTTCTTTGGTTAATTCATAAACTTTGTTATTTAAAATTTCATTGAAAACATTTTGAGTAACGACTTCAATTTGTTCTTGTGTCACTCCCCATTCATTGAAAATTATAGGCAGTAGGCAGTGTTTGTATGAAATATTCAACGTAGATTTTAAGTGGATAATCTGAATTAACGATTCCAAAATACAGAAAACACAAATGACATAGTATGTTCGCGTCTATAAAGTAAGATTTAATTGCATATTCTTCTAAAAATATTTGTAAACTCGGAGAGGCTATCCTCAATTTTGTCCATTACTTCTTTCTTCAAATTACCGTCAGAATCCACTATTATCTAAAAATTATAATGAGGATGATGAACATTGTTCATTAAATTAGATTTTTAAAATTTAATTTGAAAATTAAAAACCGCAACCTTTTGGGCTGATTTCATTATCTTGATATGTAAGCAAATCCTGACTTTCATCCGGCCTCTTCGTTCCGCAATAAAGATTTCACTTTTTAAGACAAAAGTTTTTGTGTTAAATGCTTAAAATATCTACTACATATTTTTAATTTTCAGGTTAGAAAAAGAAACAATGTTTGCATTTGTAATTTTTTATATTTTTTTGTAACAAATAGTACAAATGGCATTTCTTAACATCAAGTAAATTGTGTAAAATTTCTCAGAAACAGTAAAAAGGAGGGCTCTTTACTACCTACAATTAACCTGCGACTCTAGTAAAGTCAGGAAATAACATCTTATATATGAAAGGAAATTGAGAAATGAGTCGCTATTTTCAAAAAAAACCATTAAGACTTATGCTACATCTAGTTATTGTTTTTACTCTTCTGCTATCCATTATGCCGTTAAATGCTATTGAAGCATTCGCTCACGGTGGATCAGATATGGAAGAGGAAGAAGTAGGAAAGACTGAAGAGAAAGACAAAAAAAAGAAAAAAGGAAAAACTAAAAGAACAAAAGCAGAAAAAATAGCAGAAATTAAGGAAAAAAGAACAAAAAACTCTAGGACATGGAAAAACAGTGATTTATCAGAATCAATAGAGGTCTTTCCTGTAGACGTTCATTATCAGGAGCCTGGCAAAAAAGAGTGGAAAGAAATTGATAATGATGTTACAGAACAAATTTCAACGCCCGAAGACAAAGTAACATTTAAATATCAGAACAAAGCTAACAAATATAAAGCTTCTTTTGGTAAAGATGCCAGCAAAGAAATTTTCAAAATGAAGCAAGGATCCTATCACCTGTCATATAGCATAAGAGAAGCTAGCCCCTCTAAGCCTGTGGGGAAAGACCAGTTTATAACATATGAAAAAATCTTTCCCAACATTGATGCAAAATACACAATACGTGCTAACGGGGTTAAAGAAGATTTCATAATAAATAAAAAAACAAATCAAAAAAATATTGTGTTCGATCTGAAAACAAACCTTCAAGTGACACAGAAAGAAAATGTGATAGAGTTTACTGATCCAAAAACAAAGACAGTGGTGTGGAACTTTGAACCTCCATTTATGAGAGATGCAGAAGACAAGGAATCTCATAAAAATTATTATGAGTTAAAGAGTGAGAAAGGCAGTCACCAACTTACTCTTGTCTTGGATCAAGACTTTATAACAGATCCTGAAACAAAGTTTCCTATCTTACTTGATCCAACGCTAACTGTAGGCGGGACAACAAGCACTACAAGTGATGCCTATGTTGGAGAAGTATATAACAATGTGAACTATGGCAGTGATCCGGAACTAAGGACAGGGTATGCGCCAACTGTTAACAGCCATCGCACTTTTATTAAGTTTGGAACAAGTTTGCCTAGCTTAAACGGCGGTTTATTAACGGGAGCAACTTTCAAAGCCTACAAATATTATGAACCAGCAAGTGTAGATACAACTGTTAATATCCATAAAGCAAACGCCGCATGGGGTGAAACGACGGTAAAGTGGAACAATCAGCCAACCTTTGACGGTTCTTATGCCAGTCAAGCTTTCCCTAAAGGGGCAGCAAATGGATGGTACTCATGGGGAGTAACGAATCTCGTCAACTATTGGTATGACAATCCTGCAAACTATCACGGACTAGTGATGCAGGCTTCTAATGAGAATACAACAGGTAGTTACCGCAAATTCTATTCAGGTGATTATAGCAGTGGTACGTATGCTCCGAAGCTTGAAATTACCTATTCTCCTAAGCCAAGCGCTCCAACAGGGAGTGCACAAGGAAACGGAGTAAATTCAAAAAATGGGTATGTCAACTTAAATTGGACAGCCGTTTCAGGCGCAACGGGTTATAAGGTTTTAATTTACAATGGGGCTTCTTATGAAGAATTTAACGTAGGCAATGTAACATCGTATACAACCAAAGGGAAAAAACTTTGGCCCCTCGATAACACCTGCTCGCTTAAAAAGGATGGTACAGGCGGAGAGTTACCTGATGATCCGCGGTCACATTACCAAAAATGCGGAAACAATTATCCGAATAACAAGAATTTTTGGTTTAGAGTTGTAGCCTATAATGGAAACGGTGACACAGCACAATCCGATGCGTTTATGCCAACAATTCCTGATGCAACTGCACCATCAAAACCAGGAAAGCCGGTTGTAAGCAACAAGTTAGATTCCAATTTTACATTTACATGGGGCGCATCAACAGACTCGAACTCTGGATTAAAAGGATATCATGTGTATGTTGGCACAGGTGCCGGAAAGACGGATGTCGTAAACGGTACCTTCGTCACAACGAATTCATTTACAGTACCAAACGCTGTTGCTCGCACGAACTATCATATGTATGTAAAAGCCATAGATAATCAAGGAAACTATATCAATTCGGATGCTTCATCAGACGTTGCCAGAAAACAGATGGATGCGTCGATTGTAAGCTATTCCATACCTCCTCAAATGGAAGCGAGCTTGAATTACGATGTAGCAATCACTGTCAAAAACGAAGGGTTACAGACTTGGACTTCAACTGATGGGTTTTATCTGGGTTCAAAAGAGGAAATTGATCCCCTAACTAAAGATACGAGAATGCCGATTCCTAGCGGTGAATCAATAGGACCAACTCAAACTAAGACGTTTAACCTTAAATTTAACGGCGGTAAAAACCCCGGCAATTTCTTAACTCAGTGGCAAATGCTTAAATTAACCGTGGGCCGTTTCGGAGACGAAGTATCATCAACTATCAAAGTTGTGGATACGACTTCACCAACAGGTAATATCGTTATTAATAATGGTGAACCCATCACAAATTCACCGAATGTAAACCTCAACCTTTCAATGAGTGATAATGCCAATGGACCGTATCAGCAAAAAATTCGCAATGAACAAAACACATGGTCGGTTTATGAAACCTTTTCTCCTTCAAAGTCTTGGGTTTTATCTGAAGGAAATGAAGTAAAAACGGTATCTGTGACCTATAAAGATGCATCGGGTAATGAATCGACTGTTTCTTCAGATACGATTATTTTAGACACATCTTACCCAACTTCAAGATTAGATTTGCCTCGTGCACTCGATTATGTAAATGGGAAAACACTAATTACTGGAACAGCGTTGGACGACAAGGATCTTAGGGATTATTCAGTTAGTTATGGCCAGGGTGAATCACCGCAAACATGGACTGTTATAAACCAAAAATCACAAACGATTGAAGATAACGTTCTAGCTGAGTGGGACACAGAAAGGTTAGCAGCTGGACTATATACCATCAAGCTCGCTGTATCAGACCAAGCTGGAAATACGTCAGTATCAACTCGGATGGTTTGGGTAGACCCAATTATTCCAATGTTGGGATCTGAAGATTACTGGGCTTATGTCGATACTCAATCTGGTTACGGCATGAGTAAGGTAAACGTTGCTAACGGGAATTTATTTTTCCAGTCTTCCGATAGTTCTCTTAAAGGCAGAGGATTAGACACCACCATCAGTCGTTCTTACAATAGCCAAGATGGGGCTTCCACAACATTGGGGCAAGGCTGGAGACTGGATCTTCATATGTCTATTTCAGAGGAAGCCAATGGTAATCTTCAGTTAGTAGATGAAGATGGAACAAGACATACATTCATAAAAAATACAGACTCAACCTTCACAGCTCCTAAAGGTGTATATAGACAACTAGTGAAACTAGGTAATGGAACGTATACGTTAAAGGATCTAGACGAATCTGGTATCGTTCAATCGTTTGACTCAAATGGAAAGCTTGTTTCTTATGAAGATAGAAATGGAAATAAGAACCTCATCCGTTATGAGGGAGCTACAATAAAAGAGATTGAAGATGCAACCGGACGGATAACAAATTTTGTCTATCAAAATGAAAGACTGGTTGAAATCAGCACCTTTGCCGGAACAAAAATTAAATATGGATACACAAATGATCGTTTAACCAAAGTAGAGTATTTTGATAAGGACATCAATCTCTATCGCACGTTGACCTATGATTACAATGCATATGGAAAGCTTAAAGAGTATGTAAATCCAAAACAAAATAAGATTATTTATGAGTACAATGGACATCGTTTGGTGAACGTTCAGAGTACACTCACTTCTAGAAATGCAGCAACTGGCGGAAAGAATGCTCCTTGGACTTTAAATGAATCCTATGTTTACAACTTAACGAATAAAACAACCAGAGTCTCACAAGCAGGTCCAAACAAATCAAGTATTTCAGACTATGAGACGAATGAAAATGGGAACTTAATTAAAAGTGTAGATGATCCAGACGGTTTAAGAGTAGCAAAGCGAAACACTTATGAGAATAACAATTTAAAAGAGTCCATCAATGGAAAAGGCTATAAAACTTCATTCACATACGATGGAATAGGTAACGTCTTAACAGAAACGGAACCAACAACAAAAGATATTGAAGGAAATACGTATACCCCTGTTACGACTTACGAATACAAACCAGGAACAAATCTCGTCACAAAAGAGACTGATCCTTTAGGAAGGATCAAGTCTTATGACTATGATACTAAGGGAAATCGTATATGGGCTATCGACTCAGACGGATTTAAAGAAACTTACAAATACGATGAGTATGGAAATGTAATTGAAACAGCGTACGAGCGAGGCCCATTATACGGATATGTTCCGAACTACAGTTTTGAAACAGGAGAAGGTTCTTCTTTTCCAAGTTGGAGAATTTCAGGAACAGCTGCATATCAAACTGCAGACAAGCGAAGTGGAGCTAAAAGCCTCATTTTAAATGGTACAGCTGAATCGGACTATGTTCCAGTGAAGTCCGGGAAACTGCCTGTGCGTGTATTGGGTTGGATTAAAGGCACGGGGGCTGTTACGTCCGTTCAGTTTTATGATCAATCCAAGTCCTTAATCAGCTCTAAATCAAGTGCTGCTTCTACATCTGCATCATGGACACTCCAGCATGTTGCAGCTGATATTCCTGCCGGTGCAGCCTTTGTGACGTATAAGGTTGGGTCTTCATCATCACTATTAGTGGACGATGTAAGAATGGAAGAAAGCGGATATACTCTCAAAAACACCTACAGTACAAATGGATTGCACTTAGTAGAGTCCTTTGATCCTTATGGAAAGAAAATGGTTTTTGAATATGATACAGCCGGTAATAAGAAAAAAGAAATAAACGAATTGGGGCAGGCTTCTCAATTCACCTATAACGCTGATCATCAGATTACCGAACAAATGGACCGTTTAGGAAAACTGACAAAGTTTGAATATGATGCAAATGGAAATCTTCTTAAGGAAACGGATGCGCTTGGGCAAGCTGTAGAATACGAATATGATGAACAAAACCATCAAGTCGTTATTAGACAGCCGAAAGTGACAAAGACGTTTTATGATTTGCAAGTACCACGAACTCCTGAAGTTGTCACAATTACTGAAATTGATGAATACAACGAACTGGGAGAAAAAGTTGCTGAAAAGGACGGAAATGGCTCTGTCATCCGTTACGATTATGATGCACTCGGCCGTCAAGTGAAAAGTATTGATCCTTTGCGCAACGAACTTAGGTTTACGTATGATGCAAATGACAATAAACTAACAGAAGAAGATTGGGCATTTGATGCTGTGACATCCACTCCTCATCTAAGAGGAATAACACATAATCGGTATGATGAATTAGACCGAATGATCAGTTCCTCAGATCCGACAAAAGATCAGAACACGCTTGTTGAGCAGAACAAATATGATGCAGTTGGAAACCTTGTAAAGACCATTACAGGTACAGGTGCTTGGACTGAATTCCAGTATGACAAAAATAACAATGCCATATACAGCAGAGATTCTTCCACTCCTTCAGTCGAGACATGGACGTTGTACGACGGATTAGGAAATGAAGCCGTTGCCCTTGATAAATTGGGTGCAACAACCTATATCTATGAGGCGAATGGCCAGTTAAAGGATGTAGTGGATGCCGAAGGAAAACGAACGGTCTATACGTATAACGCAGCAGGGGATAAAACTAAGCTAGTTGATGCCACAGGATCTGTGACAGATTGGACGTATGATGAGGAAGGACAGCTTAAAACAGAAACGAAAGAAATAAAAGATCCTAACACTGGCGAGACAACGCTGCAAATTGTTTCATATGCTTATGATGCAATCGGCCAGGTACAGAAAAAAAGCATAAAAGAGACAAAAGGATCAGCTACTACCACATCTAAAGAAATCGAATACGTCTATGATGAGTTAAGTCAATTAGTTAAAGAAACTGGAACCAACACGGAAGATGGAAAGAAAACGGAGAGTCGTTTCTATCATGACAACAATGGTAATGTCACACATACTTGGGTGTATGATGAAACGAATCCGGTTCCAATTCCAGTCGATCCTGACGGAGACGGATTCTATAACAGTGAAACAGTGTCAATTTATGACAAAAACAATCGATTGTTATCAGAGACGATCAGCCACACAAATACGGTAACGACGAACACGTTTAATGATAATAAAAATGAAGAAACAATGAAGAATGCTTTGGGAGATACTGTTGTAACTTACGATAACAGTGATCGAACACAGAAAATTATGACTCCTAACTTTGATACGTTTTCTTACGAGTATTTAGTGGATGATTCATTATCAAAAGTCACCGCCCCTGGAATTGTAACGGATATCACTTACAATGGCGGATCCAAGGTCAAAACCTTAAAGGCAAAGAACAGAGGCAACGGAAATGTCGTTATCGATTTAGACTATCAACACTCAGATACGGAACAAATCATCCAGATTTCTGATAAAGGGTCAGTCAAGAAAAAGTATACGTACACAGCTTCTGGACAATTAGAAACAGTTGAATCCAATGGAAAAAAACTTAAATATTCATATGATGCCAATTCGAATCTACTTAAAGTTGAAAATCTAAGCACAGGAAAAGTAATTGAATCGTATACCTATGCAACAGAAAACAGAATCCTTCAAAAGAAAGTATTCAATGACAGCACTGGCAGTTTGGTACGCACATATGATTATGTCCATAATCCTTCAGGCACCCTGGCAAAAATAACGCTGAAAGAAGGGGCCACTACCACTGTGACCGACTATGGGTATAACAGTGATGATCAATTGATGAAAGTCAATAAGACTGTCAATGGTCAAAAACAGCCAGAGGTTTTATATGAATATGATACTGATGGTAATCGTATAGCTAAGAACATTAATGATGGAAGCAAAAATACGCATTATCATTATCATCGTGATACAAATGGGGAGTTGTTTTTAGAAACAATAGAAGGCCCTTCTCAGCAGCAGCGTTTAAAGTACTATCGTGATGCAGATGGAAATGTCTTAAGCTTCAGTTTGGATGAAGTCGTTTATTACTATCAATTCAATGCGCGCGGCGATGTTATTGCGATTACAGATGCAGCTGGAAATGTAAAAGCCACCTATGATTATGATGAGTGGGGAAATGTCATTGCCATGACGGGTGACCAGGCCCTCGCTAATGCAAACGTGTATCGATATGTAGGAAAATACGGTGTCATGTATGATGTTGATACCAACCTTTATTTGATGGGATGGAGAGATTATGATCCATCTACAGGCAGATTTATTGTACCGGATGAATATGAAGGCACAGAAGAAGATCCAACATCACTCAATCGTTATCTGTATGCAGATGCAGATCCCGTCAACAACATCGACCCAGACGGCCATGCGCCAAAATGGCTTCAAAAAGGCTGGAAGGCTTCAAAGAAATATGCAAGAAAAGGCTACAACGCATATATTGGAAACGATATAAGAACTCTGCGCAATCCAAAATCAAAATGGTATCATAAAGCAGGAGCAACAGTATCGATTGCAAGTAACTTTATACCTGGAGCTGGACAAGCAAAATGGGCAGTAAAAGGTCTTAAAGGTGCAGTTAAGTACGGAAAGAAAGCGAAAAAAGCAAAGAAATTTGCGGCTTCCTCTTTAAAGAAATCAAAATCAAAAAGAAATGTAAATGCAAGTAGAAAATGTAACTGCTTTACGTTAGGGACCAAGGTTCTCACTGAAGATGGTGAAAAACCGATTGAGGACATTCAAGTAGGAGACAAAGTCCTTGCCAAAGATGAAGAGTCTGGTGATCAGGCGTATAAAGAAGTAGAATGGCTATATGAAAGAGATGTAGATACCATCTATCAGCTTCACATAAAAGGCAAAGTGATCGAGACAACAGATGAACATCCGTTTTGGGTTGTCGGAGAAGGATGGATTAAAGCCAAAGATCTTGTAAAGGGAGATCTATTAGAGACGAGTGACGGAACAACCCTATCTATCGACGATATCAAAATTGTTAAAAAGCATGTCACAGTCTATAATTTCAAGGTCAAAGACTATCATTCTTATTTCGTTTCAGATCTTGGGGTGTGGACACATAACAAGTGTACTTTAACATATCAAACATATACTAAGAAAAATAAAAAGACAGGAGAAGTATATACAGGTAGAACAAGCGGACGAGGAACACCCTTACAAAATGTAACAAATAGAGATAGGAATCACCATATGAATAAAGAGGGTTTTGGGGCGGCAGTACTCGATAAATCATCTAAGAATAAAAACGCGATTCGGGGAAGAGAACAACTACTTATTGAAAAAAATGGAGGTGCAAAATCAAAAAAGGGAAAATCAGGAAACAAAATCAATGGAATCTCGGATAATAATAAAAAGCGTAAAACATATATTAAAGCAGCAAGAAAGGAGTTCTATTAACATGAAACCTAAAAAGAGACGCGTAAAAGTTGGAAATGTACATGCTATTCCTTTACCTAACAATAAATATGCTTTTGGAAAAGTTTATAAGGACGGTTGCATTGGGATATACAAACAAATAGGGAATAGTATAGACGATGTTCCTAAAGATGAAGAATTTAACTTTATCGTAGGAGTATATCAAGATATTTTAAAATCAGGAAAATGGCCCCTTGTTGCCTTTAAAGAATTTCCATCTGAAGATGCAGCATGGCCACCTAAAATGTGTGTGATTGATACGATTTCTAACACATATTCCATATATTTTAAAGGAGAATTTTACCCTGCTACTCATGAAGAGTGTAAAAACTTGGAGTTAGCTGCAGCTTGGGATGAAGAACACATCATAGATAGAATACTTGGCAGCAACAGATGGAATAACGGTTAATAAATACTTCTAGAATATATAGGGATGACTCGAACCATGTTATTGACATAAGGTATCGTAAACCTGAAATGAGTAAAGAGCACCATCTGATAAGCACAACAAAAGGCCAGCAAGCGAAATTACTTTCGAATTGCTGGCCTTTTGTCATATTTAGTTTAGAAAGTAAGGAAATATAGTATTTATCCAGCATTTTTCTATGAATTGAACGAGGGCTACATATGAGAGGTTTTTTGAATAGATAGATGAATAACAACATAACATATATGTTAAAATATATATCGCATTATATAACGATGTGCGTATTTCATTCTAATTAATATTCTAATTATTTATAATTGGAGCTTTTAAAAGTTTACCTGTCATCTTACAAGTTGTGATGACCAGTATTTATATTAAGAGAATTAGCTTCCAATACATACAGAATAACAACCTCATCTAGCTTTAGACGGATAATATCGCCAAATGTGTTGATGATTCTAATATCATCTGTTTCCTCGTTCCAGTAATGAATGAAACCTATAAAATGCAGGATTTGACCGTTCTGCAAATAAATAACGGAGATTTCACGCTGATACTCCATTGCTAGACTCATAGATCGCTGGATGTCCATTGCCTTTTCATTCGGCATTATACTCATACGACTACCGCCCTTATCGTTTACTTTAATCAAGTATACAAACTTTCGTTCTCTTATTCGAAATGCCTGGGTTCTTGAAAGAGGCAATAAAAACACGAAGAGAAATGACGGCGTCGCATGCTGCTTTGCATTCGTTTGTTTCGATTTGCTTCTGCTTATAAGCTCTACTTAACGGTGCAAGGACCCTGATAGTTTTTGCCCCCTTCATTACGAACAGGCCGTGCTTTTTCCACTCCTGAAATCCCTTTACATGGTTTGCATCCGGCCTTTGCGTGTAGATGAGAATAGTGTTATTGAAACTGTAGCTGTGAAAGCTTGTAAGGAACGTAAGCCACCCCCGGAACTACTCGCTCATCATGACCTCCCTTATCCCTTTATCGAGTTGCTCCTTGATTTCTTCCAGTGCCTAGTTTTGTGCCACTTGTTTTTGCGCTCTGAGCGAGTCACTTCCCTAAAGGGGAGGATTTTCGCCCTTTTAACGCGGAGAACGAACAAGCAGCATAGGCAGGCGGTCAAGGGAAAAGCACAAAAGTTTTTGATGAAGCCCCGTCTCATCACAAATTTTTGTGCGCCTTGACCGGCTGACTGTCCGACTTACCTTTCAGCAATCAGAGGGCGCTAGCCTGGGAGGCTCAGGCTGATGAAAGGGTAGCTCGGACTGCGCCCTTGTACGATTCAGAGCGCAAAAAGGCTGAAAAAGACAATATAAAAAGCAGCCTGCAGGCTGCTTTCCTTTCTTCTCTTTATGTTTATGCTCTCCGGCTCGTTCGGTATGGCGGTTTTACGCAAATGGAACAGAATCCTACCGGTGTGTAGGTGAAGAATGAGCCTTACAGTGATTTACATGTAATATATACATTGACATATATGTTAATGATGTTATTATTTATATCTTTAATTTAATATTTGTGAAGTACAAAACGTAATTATCATTTAAAAATTAGAACAATTCGCAGAGAATTAAAACTAGAAATAGCAATCACAAAATATCAAAAAAAGAGTTCTACTTTTTCAATTAACCATTTAAATAACCGTCCCAATCGTAATCATCAATCTTATAAAATCCGCCTTTATCATCTCTTTCATATGCACATAATGGCGGCTCATGGATAAATTCCAATATGGAATCTTCAAAATTCAAGATTACTCCAACAGAGACAATTTGAAAGTTTTCGGAATCATTTAGGTATTCATCATCTTCATAGCCACTGAATATAGACCAGCCAGAATCGTCTTCGCCGTTTGGATGATCTCTTAACATAAAGTTGAATTCTTCCCTTTCAAGCACATCTTCGCTGACTGTAACTAAGCTGTCAAAATAAAAATCCCATCTAGATGAGGCTGGGTCTTCATATTCCGTATCGCAAATATTTTCAATGCCGAATGAAATCTCATCGCCTATTTTCAAAGGCAAACGGAAAGGTTCATTGTCCAGTTTGCCTTTAAATCTCTTTCCGTTTGTGCTAATGATTTGAACCCACATTCTCTCTCCTCTATATCCATCATCTTCAGCCTTCTCAGTTACGAAGATTAACTTAACCAAATCACCAACTTTTAATTTGTCCAACACTTTTGAGCTTGGCACATAAAACGTATACGGCGATTCTTTGTTTAGGTCGTAAACATTATCTAAATACCAGGACATCCCTTTTCTCTCCTTTGACCTCGCAAAATTGCGATTAATAAAAATCATTGTCACTTAGTTTTGAGATAACCTTACAAAACCTGGTCCATTTATCAGGAAAATGGTTGCTTCCTGTCTTTATTTCACAATATGTGTCATATTCGATTCGGACACTCCAATGTGTTCCGTCACATACCAGACCATTCACTTCATACTCCTCCGCCCAGTTTAAAAGGCTGCATTCGTATAGTTTATTCAAGAGCCACCTTACTTCGGTTTCATCTATTTTTTTCAATTCTATTCCTGGACGCTTCCTATCAATTAAACTAGTTGAGTGTTCGATGGTCTTCTTAACAAAATCTATTTCAACTTCGTAGTTTGGACCAGGAAATCCCCAAATAGAAGTATAGAGTTTTGTAATCTTTTCATAAGGCTTTTTCCCTCTATATTTCTTCCAGGTATGATTACATGTCATACAATAAAACTTTGCATTTCCTATTGCATAATTATCTAGATTATAATCAACAGCTTGTAATTGGTAATCCAGTGTTTCAGGTAAGTCTGGAATAATATCATACGTATTGATACTGTTACACTTGGGGCAATTGGGTGATAGTCTTCTTAAATTAATCATGTCGTACCCTTCTTCATAAAGTATTATGGGCTTGGTGATATCTTTGGAGAAGAAATTTATGGCTTAGGTGTAGAACCCTTAGGTATACCAAGTGTCATTTGTATTACAGAATTATTAAGGAAGGAAATGGAACTCCCAAAAGATTACTTAGTAATATATAATTCAGGGGTCAACAATGAGTATCACGCAATTGATTGTAATCCTAATGAGAATTTTGGGAGTGTTATCTCATTTACTGAAGGTATTAGTTTTAAGGAACAAGAGATTAATATGGAATTTTCATCTTTTGGCGAATTCTTCTTAAAACTACTCGAAAATAACAATTGAATTCTGAGTTTAGTTATTAACTTAAAGAAATTTAAAGCTAAATATACAATTGTTTTTTCATATTGGACACTCCTTGATTGGAATCTAATGTCTCCCATTATACATAGATTCTCCCTATTCTTCGTGTCCAATATTCAGAGTAGCATCATTTTGTACAGCACCTTATATATATATCTATCTGGAGGTTACTATGTATATTACTGTCTCACGTCTATATGACGAGGTTGGAACCTATTTCCCGATTTCTTATAAAGTAGGTAATTTAATTATTCATGAGATAAATGAAAAGATTACAGGTCCGTACAAACTGGACTTAGTAAATAAGGATCAGTTAATTAACTTGATGGTCACTACTAACAGAGCAACTACAGAGCTTGAAGTGAGAGGTCCAGATTACTATAGAAAAGATGATATTAAAGTTTGGGCTCTATGCTTGCCCTATTACAGAATTACGGAGGCACCAGATGTAATAGAAGCTTATCTTGACTACTTTTTCCTGGGAGCATTTGAGGTTTTAAAGAAATATAACGTTAAACTGAAGGATATTGAACATGTAAGAGACGTTATAAAAAAAACAATTAAAACGTCCCCGGAAAATTTTTTGTATGATGAAGAAAAAGAAAGGACACCAGAAATAGACTTATCTGATTTAGATTTAGATTAAAAAACAAAGCTCTCTTATACGATACTGTTGATTTTTCAGCAAGAGAAAAACCATTGGTCCTCTTACTTAATCCTTTTTGAACTTACTCACCCGTTAGTTGAATAAGAAGTTAATTTAAATTTGTTTTTAAGTCATTTTTATAAATATCAACTTTATTTGCAGAAAAAACTAAAGATTTAGGTTTTCCTTTAATTGTAAGCTCGATATTAATTGATATTGGTAATTGAAATTCTTTAACGACATCTTCTAAGGCACAGTACTCATCTTCTATTTCATTATAAAAAATAATAGAACTAATAATGACTTGGTTATTATCAATATCAAGACTACACATCATCGGAAATATATCGTCAATATTTGTGACTAATTCCCCTGATACTATTGAACCGTTTAGTTCTTCTGTAAAATTTTTTGCTTCTGATGGTCTTACCCACGTTTCGTCTTGTTCTTCATTTTCCTCTTCATCTATTGCCCATTCCCATATTGGATTTTCTTTTAGGTCCTCTATGGTTAATTTATCAATTGGTTTGCTTTTCCTCATAAATAAATCCTCCTTTTCACCCTGATAAATTGATAATTCTTCAAAATTACGGCCAATACCTTCTTAAAGTAATCTGCCAGTTAGTTCACTAAGAAAATCAACATTGTTTTTTTAAAGAGCCAAAGCAAAAGTAAGAAACTAAAAATTCTGAAGCCTATCAAAACAAGTATGTTATTGACTCATGCTAAAAAGTTCACCCTAAAATCCTCTCCTTTACAACCTTCCTTCTTTTGGATAAAATGAGAACAAATGAAAAGCGATGAGAAGGAAAAGTACTTGCAGGGACACCTCCAAAGAGAGCTTCGGCAGCTGAAAAGAAGCGTGGCAGACCGCACGGAAAATGACCTTTGAGCTTCACACCGAACGTGCATGTGCACAAGTAGGCTGTGACGTGGTTGCTGACGTTACAACAGCATACGTATCAGGCTTTCATGCCCCGTACGGACAAAGGCAGGTCAATTGATCTGTAAACTAAGGTGGTACCGCGACTTCAACCCTCGTCCTTAGACTGTTTCAGTCTATGGACGGGGGTTTTTTGCGTGGAAAAGGAGGAAAGATGATGAGTATTTTTATTGGAGGTGCTTGGCCGTATGCAAATGGATCTCTGCATATCGGACATATTGCCAGTCTTTTGCCGGGAGATCTTCTGGCCCGTTATTATCGTCTGAAAGGAGAACGGGTGCTGTATGTTTCAGGGAGTGACTGCAACGGAACACCTATTTCAATAAGAGCCAGACAGGAAAACGTGGACGCAGCTGTGATTGCAGACCGCTACCATAAGGAATTTTCCGATTGTTTCACCAAACTGGGTTTTACGTATGACTGCTACACACGAACGGATTCGACCCATCACCACAAGACAGTCCGGGAAATTTTCCTGTCCCTGCTTGAGAACGGCTCTCTTTACGAAAAAGAAACCAGGCAGGCATATTGCGGACATTGCGAACAGTTTTTGCCTGACCGGTACGTGGAAGGTGTCTGTCCCTCCTGTTCATCGCGGGCAAGAGGAGATCAGTGTGACGTGTGCTCTGCCATACTCGACCCGCTTGATCTGATTGACAAGGAATGCAAGCTTTGCGGGCATGAGCCTGAAGCAAGGGAGACAGCACACTATTATTTCAGTCTTTCTTCCCTCCAGAGTGCGCTGGAAGAGTATGCTCTCGATAATGGCTCAAACTGGCGGGAAAATGCCGTGAACCTCACAAACCGATACCTGGCAGAAGGCCTTCAGGACAGGTGTGCCACACGTGATCTGCCGATTGGCGTGCCGGTACCGGTCAAAGGGTATGAAAAGAAAAAAATCTATGTCTGGATCGAGGCGGTATCAGGCTATCTATCTTCAAGCAGGCTCTGGGCGGAAGAAACCGGAGAGGACTGGAAAGAATTCTGGAAGGATGATACCTCCTCCTATTACGTTCACGGGAAGGACAACATTCCGTTTCACACCATTATCTGGCCTGGTATCCTTACAGCCCTTGGCGGACTAAAACGGCCGGAGCATATCATCTCCAGTGAATATGTAACTCTTGAAAAAAGAAAGCTGTCCACAAGCCAAAACTGGGCTGTCTGGGCGCCTGATCTTCTTGAACGCTATCATCCCGATTCCATTCGCTATTTCCTGATCATCAACGGACCGGAAAAAAGAGACACCGATTTTTCGTGGAGAGAATTTATCCATTCTCATAACGGAGAGCTGCTTGGAGCTTTTGGAAATCTAGTAAACCGGACGTTAAAGTTTATTGAAAAATCATTTGGCGGAACCATTTCCGGCTGTCAGGATTCTGTGATAGAAGAGGAGATAAAATCTCTATATATTCAGACAGGAGCACTGATAGAAAGCGGGCATTTCAAAGCCGCGCTTGAAACCATTTTAGCTTTCATCAGGCATTTGAATAAATACTTTGACGAAAAGAAACCATGGATTTCAGTAAAGCAAAATAAAGAAGACTGCGAAAAAGTACTCTTCACCTGTACGCTGGCCATTGCCAATTTGTCGGTTATTCTGCAGCCTTTTCTGCCTTTTTCCTGCCTCAGGATACAGGAGACGCTGAACCTGTCAGCGGAAGAATGGGCATATTTTCAACAGCAGGTCTTCACAGTTCAGGATGTGAAGCCGCTGTTTGAACGGATTGATCCGGAGAGGATTGACGTGGAAACTGAGAGGCTTCTGAAGTAATAAAAACCGGGAATACTGTTATGCCAGTATTCCCGGTTTTTGATGATTTTGAGAAGGAAGCTCTACATAAAAAACACTTCCCCGGCCAAGTTCACTTTCAACAGTTATTTTCCCGCCATGGATATCAACAATTTTCTTAACGATAGATAACCCAAGTCCAGTTCCTGTTTTGGTCCGTGATTTGTCAGCTTTATAAAACCGTTCAAAAATTCGTTTCTGATCGCTTTCTGAGATGCCGATTCCGGTATCAGCGATGGAGAAAGATATATGGTCTGCGTTTGAGTGAAGCTCGATTTCTATCGTTCCTTGATCAGGTGTAAATTTTATGGCGTTGATCAGGAGGTTCAGCCATACCTGCTGCAGGAGTTCCTCGTCCCCAGTAAATACTGCCTTATCAAGATTAATAGTCAGATGAAGGTCCTTCTTTTCCCACTGATTCTGCAGCAGCAGAATCACTCTTCGAATTTGTTCATCAAGGTCAAACGTGTTTTGTTTATACTGAATGGCCTGATGTTCAAGCTTTGACAGTCTGAGAAGATTTGCTGACAGGTTTGACAGCCGTTCACTTTCTTCAATCACGATGTCTGTATATTCTTCTCTCTCCTTTAATGACAAGTCCTTCTTTTTCAGCAGTTTGCCAAAGCCATGAATGGAGGAAAGAGGTGTCTTGAACTCATGGGACACGGATGATACAAATTCTTTATGAAGATATTCATTTGCCTTCAGTTCTTTTACCATGACATTAAAGTTTTTAACCAGATCACTGATTTCATCTTTCCCTTTTACGGGGATGTTTATCTCGAAATTGCCTTTGGCCACCTCAACGGATGCTTTAGATAAAGCTTTTATAGGCTTTACGACCATAGAGACTGCAAACAGAATCAAAAGAGAACCCAATAGAATAGCTGTAAGAAGAACGGTCTGAGCCGTCCTTTGAAAACGGACAATCTGATTATTATCTATATCAGGGTGTATGGTCACAAACTGTCCGTCAATGATTGCAGCTGTAACAGGGAGCGGAGGCCTTCTGTTCAGCTCGATCGTAACGCTTCTTCCCTGCTCCAGCTTCTCGAACTCGTTTTCCAGAGGAGAATATTGCCCGGCTTTTAAGAGTTCTTCCCTGTTCTGAAACACCTGTATATTCATGTCCGGACTGCTGATGTACTGAATGGCCTCTTGAAGAGGAATATCTTTTTCTGCAACAAGAGAAGTGACTGCTGTGATTCGGTCTTCGAGCTGTTCTTTCACGATTTTCTTCAGGTCATCTAATTGAAATGCGGTTACCACACTGAGTGCAAGCAAGGCTGAAGCAATAAGGATACCGATAAAAAGAAGGACAAACCTGACATAAATAGAGTTCAGCATCCCTTTCACAAATGACCTCTTTTCTCTGCTTTATATCCAAGTCCCCGAACAGTAACGATTTCAAAGTCTTTTACAGCCGAAAGCTTTTCCCGGAGGCGTTTTATGTGGACATCGACAGTCCGGTCCATACTTTGAACATCAAATCCCCATATTTCATCCATAAGCTGCTGCCGGGTAAAGATTTTCTTGGGGTTAGACAAAAGCTTATAGAGAAGCTTAAATTCTTTTGCCGGCAATTCAATCACAGCATCACCCGACGTCAATGTCATTTGTTCCTGATTCAGCACAGTGCTGCCCACTTCAAGGAGGTTAGAAGAAGTGATTTTAGCCCGCCGCAAAAGAGCTGCAACTCTTAAAAGCATTTCCTCCATATCGACCGGTTTGACCATGTAATCATCACTGCCGGCCAAGAAGCCGTTTCTTTTGTCTTCAACTGTTTCCAGAGCTGTAATCATCAAGATGGGGAATTCATACCCGTACTCCCGCAAATCACTTGTCAGTTCCAGACCGTCAGTTTCAGGCATCATGACATCAGTAATTAATAGATCGATGTGATGATGTTCCATAACCTTCAGAGCATCTTCGCCGTCACTTGCTTCAAGTACCCGGTACCCTGAGCTTACAAGGTGATCTTTTATCAGCCGTCTTATATTTGCATCGTCTTCCGTAACCAGTATCGTTGCCAAGGTTCCACCGCCTATTGCACGTTTCCTGTTTGTTTTGATTTTCTCAGCTTATAAAGCCGGTACGTGCTGAATGCTAATACAATTGTTCCCATTATCATAGCTCCTGCAGATACAATATTCAACGCTTTGGGAGGTGCTGAGGTTTCCATCATCTCAAGCATTTGATCAGGCAGCCCCAATTCATCTGCCTGCTGTTTTAATTCGGGAGTCAGACCTCCGTTTTTTTCCACTTCCTCCATGAACTGCTGTATTTCAAACATATCTATGTTTTCAGGCAATCCAGCACCGGGCATCCCTCCTGCAGGCATCTCGTTCATTGGAGGAAGACCTTGAGGCATGGAAGCGGCTCCTTCAGCAGGCGGCTTCATGAACATGGGCAGTGCAGACAGGATTATAACCGTGATGGACAGTCCAATTAAACTGATAAAAAACCATTTTGATTTAAGCATTTACTCTCCCTCCATTAATTGCTTCTGAGCGCATCGATAGGATGCAGCTTTGAAGCCTTTCTAGCCGGTGCAAATCCGAACAGGATTCCAATAGCCGCCGAGAAACCCACTGCAAGCAGGACGGTTGAAGCAGAGAGCGCGAAACTTGTCCCCATGATGCTGCAGACCACAAAGGCAATGACCACTCCGGCCCCCAAACCAATCAGCCCTCCAACTAGTGAAAGAAAGACAGATTCAAACAGGAATTGCTGCTGAATGCGTTTCGGTTCTGCTCCAAGTGCTTTTCGAAGTCCGATTTCAGCCGTCCTTTCCGTTACTGAAACAAGCATCATGTTCATAATTCCTATACCGCCGACGACAAGTGAAATAGAAGCAATGCCGCCGAGCATAAGAGTCATCATCCCGGTTATGTCATTGATGGAAGAAATCATATCTCCCATATTCATGATGGAGTAGCCTTCCTTTTTATAGTTAAATGCCTGATTCATGGCTTTTTCCACAGCGCTTGTTACCTCGTCTGAATTCTTCGGGTCATCCATGTAGATATCGGCGTTTGAAACCGATCCCGCCTGAAGAAAGCTCATGGCTGTTGTATACGGCATGACAACCGTTTCATTGGTTGACTCATTTGAGTAGCTGTCTGATTCCTCCAGCGTTCCGATGATTTGAAAATTCACGCCTGCTATCTGGATGTTTTCACCGACAGGATTCTTCCCCCAAAACAACTCTTTTTCAATTCCTGAGCCGATTAGAACAACACGGTTTTTATTCTCAATATCCAGCTTATTGATGGCTCTTCCCTCTTCAACAAGATCCTCGTTCTTTCGGAAGTGCACTTGATTTTTTCCCTGGATCGAGATATCATCCATTACGTTCTTTGAATATGAGATTGACGTTTTCCCGCTCAGTGTAGGAGAAACACCGGTCACATGCTCTATTTTTTCAAGCTCTCCTATATCACTTTCAAGCAAACCTTTCTTTAAGGGAGTCCCCTGTACCTGTACAGTCACTTTATCCGCGCCGAGAGAGGACATCTGCTCTGTTACTTCTCCTGTAGCTCCTTTAACAATGGTGATAAGGGCAATAATGGATGCTACCCCGATGACAATGCCTAAAATGGTGAGGAAAGAACGCATTTTATTATGAGCAATGTTCATCCAGGACATTTTGATGTTTTCAAGCATCATGAGTGCGTCACCTCTCCTAGCTCTCCGTCCAAAATACGGACGATTCTGCTGCCGTTTTTGGCTACCTCCAGATCATGAGTAATCATGATAATCGTCTTTCCTTCCTCATGCAGCTCCCGGAACAGGTTCATAATTTGCTGGCCTGTCTTTTGATCAAGTGCTCCCGTTGGTTCATCCGCAAGCAGAATGGAAGGTTCTGTCACTAAAGCTCTTGCAATCGCTACCCTTTGCTGCTGACCTCCGGAAAGCTGGTTTGGACGGTTTTGCATTTTTTCTGCAAGACCTACCCGCGCCAGCATCTCTTCTGCACGCTTTCTTCGTTCCTTTGCAGGCATTCCTGTATAGATGAGCGGCAGCTCTGTATTTTGAAGAGCCGTCAGTTTTTGAAGAAGCTGAAATTGCTGAAAAATAAAGCCAATCTCTTTATTCCTGACGGCGGCAAGTTCACGTTCATCTAGATGGTCAACCTTATTTCCGGATAAAGAGTAGTGCCCGGATGTCGGTTCATCGAGAAGCCCGATGATATTCATCAGCGTTGATTTGCCTGAACCGGATGGTCCGAGCACGGACACAAATTCACCCTTTCTAATGTCGAGATTAACGGACTTTAAAACCGTCTGCTCATCCTCTCCCATCAAATAGGATTTATAAATATTCTTTAATTGTAAAACAGATTCAGTCATTTATTGTCCCCCCTGAGAGCCGGATTGACCCATTCCCTCAGGTCTTGGAGGCATAAAGCCGCCTGGTGCCGCGGGCTGCTCCTGTGACGGAATCACAACTGTTTCTCCGATCGAGAGCCCCTCTTTCACTTCAACGTGCACACCGTCATTGATCCCAGTTTTAATGTATTTTCTATTTGGCTGGCCATCTTTTACCGGAACAAGGACATATGGATTGTCATTGCCGTCAAACTGCACGGCATCCATCGGCAATGTTGGTACGTCCGCCGCCTGTTCATTCAGGATTTTGGCTTCAGCACTCATTCCGGCACGAATGTCTTTATTTTCCTCAAGGTCGATAACAGCCGTAAAATAGGCCACGCCATTTTCATTTGCCGCCTCTTTGGAGATGGAGGAAATAACCCCTTTTACTTCTTTATCTAGAGCTGAAATGATGACATTTACCTCTTTGTCCTCTTTCACACTCTTCAAATCGTACTCATCCACTTTCATGCTTGTCTGCAAATCCGAATAGTTTACGATTTCCAGCAGCTCCGCCCCCGCCATGACCTGAGCGTTCTCCTCAGCTGTGACAGCTGATACTTCTCCATCAATAGGAGCTTTTATTTCTTCACCTGCAGCCGTTTCAAGGAGAACATCATCCTTCTTTACTGCATCCCCTTCTTCCACTTTGATCTCCTCTACTTGCATGGCTGTTTCACTTCTGACAATCTTGCGGTCCTTTGCTTCAACTGTTCCGGAGAATGTGTAATAGGATGATAGATTGCCATTCTCTGCGCTGACTTCTTTATAGACAGCCTGACCCTTCGGCATAAAGAGAGGAGCTGCTGCTGCGCCTGCAACAATGAACCCAATCACGATTCCAATAACCAGTTTGGTCTTCTTTTTCTTCTTTTTTGCACTCATGTTTTATCCCTCCAATATGTGATGAGATAAAGGTACATGAGATTTATGAACTGATTATGAACTTCCGTTAAGGGAGTAGATTGATTTTTTTTGGGGTGTTACAAATGGGGAAGTGTAAACCGGGAAAGTGACGGCACTACAGGGAGTGGCGCCACAAACATGTATGCTTTCACATGAAAAGTGGCAGCACTACGGGGAATGACGCCACAAACATGCAAGCTTTCACGTGAAAAGTGGCAGCACTACGGGGAATGACGCCACAAACATGGATGCTTTCACATGAAAAGTGGCAGCACTACGGGGAATGACGCCACAAACATGGATGCTTTCACATGAAGAGTGGCGGCACTATGCGGAATGGCGCCACAAACGTGGAAGCTTTTACTTGGAAAGTGGTAGCACTACGGGGAATGACGCCACATATGGGAGAACCTTTACTCAGAAAGTGGCGGCACTCTTCAATCTTCCGATTCTCCCCCACACAAAAAAACCAACCCTAATGGATTGGCTTCAACTGTATTTTATTTACGGCCCAAATGCGAAAAGATTGAGAGAGTCTAAACCGAAACTTCCCCTCTCAGCTTCTCCACCCCATACCGCTTCAAGAACTTTGCAAAGTACTCCCGCTTTTTTCCGTTCTCCGCGTAAATGTCAATGATCTTCTCAACTGCAGAGTACAGCTGCGCGGGTGTGAGTCCTTCAAACAGCAGCGTTCCGGTCTGGGCATTCATGCCTTTAGCCCTGCCGCCGATGTACAGGTCATAGGAATCTTTCATTTTTATCACGCCGATGTCGTTGACGAGAGGCTCACCGCAGGCATTAGGGCATCCGGTGTAGGCTGCTTTGAGCGGAAACGGAACCGGTTTTCCCTGTATTCTTTCGTTCAGTTCAATGGCGGTGGGCATCCCTTCTTCTTCAGCGCCTTTGCAGAAGTTGCAGGTGCGCAAGCTTTTGACAAAGCTTCCGACGGGATACCACTGCAGGCCGCAGAGCTGAAAGGCTGTTTTGGCTTCTTCCAGCTTGCTTTCAGGAATGTCGAGATAGAGCTGCTGAAAGGTTGTGAGCTCAAGTTCCTGGTCCTCTTCCATGTAGGCGGCAAGCGTCAAAAGCTGCCTGGCGGTCAACTTGGCACCGAATCCGATTCCTGCATTCACCGCCAATTTAACGGTTTTTTCTTCTGTGATCAACAGGTGCACACTCCCCGTTTTTCTTTTAAGTATACCAATCTGTCAGAAAAGTGTGAACAGCTATTTCCGGTTTTGATACCCTGACAGAAACGTTAAGATGGCATGGGCAGCAAGTCTGCTCGTCATATCCCTGAAGTCTACGGCCGGATCAATCTCTACGATATCAAGGGCTTTAACCTGCGGCGTTTCTCCAAGAAAACGCATGGCTTCAATCAGCATCCGCGCATCCATTCCTCCGGGGCCAATAGCCGGACACCCGGGAGCAAACGCCTGATCCATGACATCCATATCAAGGGATACGTAAATTTGGTCTGTTTCTTTGAGCAGTTCGTGAACGGCTGTCTCCAAGATTGTCAGAATGCCGGTTTCATAGACATCCTGCATGGTATAAATGTGGACCCCATGCTGTTTCCCGTAATCCGTATAGGCTTTTCCATTGGAGAAATTGCGGATTCCGATTTGGTGAAGATGCTTTCCTTCAAGGACGCCCTTTTCAATCAGCTGCCTGAATGGCGTTCCGTTTGACGGGCCTCCATCTTCAAGGTTCCGGAGATCGTGATGGGCATCAAACTGGATGATTCCCGCTTTGCCCCTTGCCTCTTTAAAACTTTTAAAAAGAGGGGCAGTGACAGAATGATCGCCGCCAAGGAAGATTGGTAGAATATCAGAGTGCCTGTTCAGGATGCCTGCTGCTGTTTCTTCGATTCGTCTGATCGAATCTGACAGGTCGGTCACATGCAGGGTGATGTCCCCAAAATCTGTAATTGGCTTTATATCCATATCGTCCTGAATGGAATATGTGGTAAAGGCGTTCATCATTTTCCGGATCGTCTGCGGGGCAAAGGATGCCCCCGAGTGGCTGATTGACGGTTTTGACAGGGGGACTCCAATCAGTCCGATGCCTGAATCCTCTCCCTCTTTCCATTTTCCAAGCAGCTTTCCGGCCTTTGTAATGCCTCTGTCTATAAACCCCGCTTCATGTGAAAGATAGGGAAGCCCGCTCATGATAGTCCCCCTTTTCATACACGACAGCGCCTTTTTTAATCACGGTCCCAACATGGTTTACACCAAAATGGTACGGAATGTACTCGTAGTTATCTGCGTTCCAGATGACAAGGTCCGCCTGCTGCATCGGGGCAATGACGCCTCTCTGTCCGCCGAGACCAATGGCATGGGCGGCATTTACCGTGACCGCATTCCAAATTTCCTTCACTGTCATTTTGTACATAACGGCTGAAAATGACATGATGAGCTGCAGGTTTTCAGTCGGGCAGCTGCCGGGATTAAAATCCGTTGCAAGGGTCACAGCGACGCCCTCATCAAGCATCTTCCGCGCCTTGGCATGGTCCGGTTTGTTCAGGTAAAAAGATGTTCCCGGAAGAAGACAGGCGATGACGCCGGTCTCTGCAAGACGCTTGATGCCCGCGTCTGATGCGCCTACCAGATGCTCGGCACTGACAGCGCCGAGCTCTGCGGCGAGTTCTGCCCCGCCCAGCGGGTCAATCTCATCAGCATGAATCTTAAGCCCAAATCCCCTCTGTTTAGCTTTTGTCAAAAAGGCACGCGACTGTTCGATTGTGAACACGCCTGTTTCGCAAAAAATATCAACAAACCGGGCCAGTTCTTCTTTTTCAATGACATCAAGCAGCTGAAGCATTTCGTCTAAGAACACTTCGGGCTGACCCTTGAGCTCTGCAGGAATGGCATGGGCGCCGAGAAAGGTGGAAACGACGTCGACAGGATGTTCCGCGTTTAATTTTTTGGCCGTTCTCAGCTGTTTAAGCTCAGCATCGGTTTCAAGTCCGTACCCGCTTTTTGCTTCAACCGTTGTCGTTCCGTATGACAGCATTTCATTCAGGTGCCCGGCTGCTTTTTTATAGAGATCCGCTTCGGTTGCGGCTCTTGTTTTTTCCACGGTCGAAAGAATCCCCCCGCCCCGCTTCAGGATTTCAAGGTATGGCACCCCCTGCTGCTTGAGGCCCATCTCATGTTCCCTTGATCCCGCAAAGACAAGATGGGTATGCGGGTCGATGAGACCGGGAGTGACAAGGCGGCCGCCGCAGTCAATCTGTTTGTCCGCCTCCCAGTCCGCAGCCGAGGATGTTGCTGCAATCTCTGCAACCTTGCCGTCCTTTATGGCTATGGACATGTTTTCAAGAACAATGAGCTGATCCATTTCTTTTCCGCAGAGCGGTCCTTCTTTTCCATAATCCATCGTCAGGAGCTGGCCAATATTCTCAAGTATTAAGTCGTATTGCATAATACCTCCTCCTATTCCTGCATCGGGATGCGGACATTGTGTTCTTTTGCAAACTCCTGGGCTTCCGCGTAGCCGGCATCTGCATGGCGGA
Organism: Metabacillus indicus LMG 22858; assembly: GCF_000708755.2. Lineage (GTDB taxonomy): Bacteria > Bacillota > Bacilli > Bacillales > Bacillaceae > Bacillus_P > Bacillus_P indicus. The sequence continues at coordinate 285,276 of NZ_JGVU02000006.1, forward strand.
TGATGCCCATGCCCGGATCTGAAACGAGCACGCGTTCAAGCTTTTTCTTTGCAGTTTCCGTCCCGTCCGCCACCACGACCATGCCTGAGTGGAGGGAATATCCCATGCCGACTCCTCCGCCGTGATGGAAGGAAACCCAGCTCGCCCCTGCAGATGTGTTTACGAGCGCGTTCAATACGGCCCAGTCTCCGATGGCGTCGCTGCCGTCCTTCATCGCTTCTGTCTCCCGGTTCGGCGAGGCGACAGAGCCGCAGTCAAGGTGATCACGGCCGATGACAACCGGAGCCTTCAGCTCTCCTGTTCGGACCAGTTCGTTGATGGCGAGGCCCATCTTCACACGCTCTCCGTAGCCAAGCCAGCAAATCCGGGCAGGCAGCCCCTGAAAAGCAACGTGTTCATGAGCCATGTCAATCCAGCGAAGCAGGGCTTCGTTTTCCGGGAACAGCTCTTTAATGAGCTCATCCGTGCGGTGGATGTCAGCCGGATCTCCTGATAGAGCCGCCCATCTGAACGGACCCTTCCCCTCGCAGAAAAGCGGCCGGATATAGGCAGGAACAAATCCCGGGAAGGCAAAAGCATCTTCCACTCCCTCATCTTTCGCCACTTGGCGGATGTTGTTGCCGTAGTCGAAAACGATCGTTCCCCGCTTTTGCAGTTCAATCATGCAGCGGACATGCTCCGCCATCGATGCTTTTGATTTTTGAACATAAAGGTCTGGATGGTCCTGTTTCAGCTGCAGCGCCTCATCTACCGTCATTCCATGAGGAAAATAGCCGTTCAGCGGGTCATGGGCAGAGGTCTGGTCGGTCAGAACGTCAATTTTGATTTTTCTTGCGAGCACTTCCTGAAGCACATCCACGGCATTTGCCACAAGGCCAATCGAAAGCGGGCGGCCTTCTGCCTTTGCTTCTTCCGCCCACTGCACCGCTTCGTCGAATGAATGTGTGAGCCTGTCGCAGTACTTGGTTTCAAGCCTTTTCTCAATTCTGCTTTGATCCGAATCTGCCGCAATGACTACGCCGCCGTTCATTGTCACAGCGAGCGGCTGCGCTCCTCCCATGCCCCCAAGTCCAGCCGTCAGCGTGATCGTCCCTTTCAGGCTTCCGCCGAAATGCTCTTTCGCTACAGCAGAAAAGGTTTCGTATGTTCCCTGGAGGATGCCCTGCGTGCCGATATAAATCCAGCTGCCTGCTGTCATCTGCCCGTACATCGTCAGCCCTTTTTGATCAAGCTCATGGAAGTTCTCCCAGTCTGCCCATTTAGGGACAAGAACAGAGTTTGAAAGCAGAACGCGCGGAGCATGCTCATGTGTTTTAAAAATCCCGACAGGCTTTCCTGACTGAATAAGCAGTGTCTCATCTCCTTCGAGTGATTTCAGCGAGCGGATAATGCCGTCAAGCGCCTCCTTGTTTCTCGCCGCTTTTCCAATCCCGCCGTAGACAATTAAGTCTTCCGGCTTTTCCGCTACCTCAGGATCAAGGTTATTCATCAGCATCCGAAGTGCCGCTTCCTGCTCCCATCCTTTACATTCAAGCTCTGTTCCCCGTTTTGCCCCCGTAAATTTCAATGTCATGATACAAATTCCCCCTTTGTGTCGTTATGATTTTTTTCAAACCGCTTCATATTTGTTTTTTTCAGAAGGGCTGCCGCCGCCTCGATATCTTTTGAGAACACCCGGTCCTTCGTGATGGCAGGGACAGCATTCCGGCCGTGAAAATAAAAGCGTCTCGTTGTCTCCGCCATTTTTTCAATTCCCCTGTAAGCCGCCGCTTCCATGGCGCAAATGAGTTCAATCGCAAGCACCCTTCGCACGTTCTGGATAATCTGATGGGCATGCCTTGAAGCAATGGTTCCCATGCTCACGTGGTCCTCCTGATTCGCCGATGACGGAATAGAATCAACGCTTGCCGGGTGGGCGAGTGTTTTATTTTCAGAAACAAGAGACGCCGCGCAGTACTGCATGATCATGGCACCGGACTGAAGACCCGGCATCGGACTTAAGAAAGGCGGGAGGTCATTCAGCTGCGGATTGACGAGGCGCTCGATTCTCCGCTCTGAAATATTAGCAAGCTCCGCCATTCCCACTTTTAAAAAGTCCATCGCAAACGCAATCGGCTGTCCATGGAAATTGCCGCCGGATAGCACTTTTCTGCCTTCATCAAAAATGAGCGGATTATCTGTCGCGGCATTCATTTCAATTTCCAGCTTTTCTTTTACATATGACAGCACCTGAAGACTTGCTCCGTGTACCTGGGGAATGCACCTGAGCGAGTAGGCATCCTGCACCCTGAGCTCGCCTTGATGCGTCACGAGATAGCTGCCGTTTAAGATGCCTCTAATACGCTCAGCCACCTCTGTCTGCTCCTTATAGCCCCTGGCAAGGTGAATGTCTTCATCGAATGCATCAATGATTCCTCTTAATCCTTCCAGTGTCATGGACGCAATGTAATCCGCCTGAAGCGCAACCGATTCTGCTTCGATGTAATTGACAAGCCCCATCGCCGTCATGGCCTGTGTGCCGTTAATGAGAGCGAGGCCCTCTTTTGCCTGAAGAGTGACAGGTTCCAAGCCTGCTGTATGAAAAGCTTCAGCAGTCTCCATTTGCTTCCCCTGATAAAGGACCTCCCCTTCTCCCGCAAGGACAAGAGCCATGTGGGAAAGCGGAGCAAGATCCCCGCTTGCACCGAGTGATCCCTGCTGCGGCACAACAGGGTGAATCCTCTTATTCAGCAGCTCGGCAAGCAGCTCCAGCACTTCTTTGCGTACACCTGAAAAACCCTTCAGAAGTGCATTGAGCCTGAGAAGCAGCATGCCTCTTGATACTTCTTCGGGAAATGGATCCCCGACACCGCACGCATGGCTTCTGATCAGGTTGATCTGCAATTCTTCCACATGCTCGGCATCAATCAGTACATCACTGAATTTTCCGAATCCCGTGTTTATGCCGTACACAACTTTTTTCTGCGCCACAATGGCGTCAACCGCTTTCCTGCTTTTCTCGACTTTTCCCCATACATGCTGGGGGATATGCACTGCTTCTTTGTCATAGATAATCTTTCTGGCCGCTTCAATTGTTAAGGAATGTCCCGTTAATTCAATCATCCCGCTTCTCCTTTTTATAGAAAAATGACAAACAAAAAGGAGGCCATACCAATAGAAACACTCAAAACGTGTTTTCTACTGATACAGCCCCCTGCTATCTCATAACTATGGGCGCATCTTATATGTGGTTAATTCCAAGCCCCATTGCCTCATGCTCGGAGCCTTTCACCGGCGCACCGATGGTTCCGTACAATGCAATCGCAATCCATTCGCCTTCTGTTTCTGCCTCGTACGGTTTGCCTCTGACAACCGCAAACCTGAGACCGACTGTCCTGAGCACGCTTCCAAGCTGAACCTGGCCGCGCGTCACACCATGAAGCGCTTCCATAATCGCATGGTACAAAGCATGCGTTTCCCGGTATCCGTCGGGCGAAATCACGCCAGAACGCTTCGCTGCCGTTTCAATGGCCGCCACTACTTTCTGCGTCTCCATTGATCCTGTCTTGCCCAAGCAAAATTGAAATCCCTGTTCTTTCAGCTTTTCGCCGTACAGATGCTCCTCTTCTTCAAGCAGAACAAGCTGCATGGCATTTTTTCCGATACGGTGATCTGGCTGTATGCTCATAAGTCATTTCTCACTTCGTACTGAATTTTCTGATAAACTAGTGTCTATCGTTAGTTTATGATTGAATGAGAAAAGTGTCAAGGGGTTAATTGATGTCTGATCCAGTGCTGCTGAAACGGACCGAAAGAATGACTTTTGTGATCGCCCAGCTGCCCAGATGAACAAATAGGAGCAATGACAGCATCATCGCAGGGCTCAAATCCACTCCGAAAAGCAGAAGGGTAAAGAAAAAATAGATGGCAACCATCGTAAAGATCCATGCGATCGACCGTGATTTCTGTTCGATGAAATGAAACACTTCATCTACACCTCTTTTTTTCTTCGCAAAATAAAGACCAAGCCACCAGGCAACCAGACCCGCTGCCATTCCCCCGTATACCCCGATAAAAGCCCCAGCTGATTCCATCAAACCTCTCCCCCATCCTCAAAAATAAAAATCTCTTCAATTCTGCACGTAAACGAGTTTGCAATCTTAAACGCAAGTTCCAAAGACGGATTGTACTTGCCGGATTCAATCGCAATAATCGATTGTCTTGAAACACCAACCTGAACCGAAAGCTGTTCCTGAGTCATTCCTTTTTCTGCGCGCATTTCCCTGATTCTGTTCTTCATGTTCATCCACCTTGTAAAGGTTCCTTTACGTTAAGCTTACTTTACATGGAATAAAAAGTAAACTATTTTTTCGGCTGAAATCAAAAAGAAGAGAAGCATACGCCCCTCTTCCTGCTTACCATTGATCTGGTTACCTCAATCCGTATGCCTTAATCACATCCTGCGTGATTTTATTGCCCGCATCATCCCAGGCAGATGCCCTTAGTGACACATGTTTGCTGTTTTTTGGATTGTTGATTTTAGCGGTCCATTTATTCTCTGCTGTTTGCTCAAGCTTTACAGTCTTCCATGACTTTCCTTCATTGAAAGAAACTTCGAGCGAAGCACCTTCCAATTTTCCGTACCCTTCGACTCCGTCAATTTTTGCTGCAGAGAGTTCCAGATTCGTTGATGGAGCGGCCAATGCATCTCCGTTCATATCCGTTTCAACCTTGTAGTCAAGAGAATAGAACGGAAGCAGCGTACGGTAGTTCCCGCCTAATCCAGACCAGAAGGTCCACTCTGTGTGTGTGCTTACAGATGTATCCCATCGTTCCGGATCCCGCTTGGCATCTGTTACTAAACGGTATTGCTTTCTTTCTTCTGAAATGCCGCTGAATACATTTAAAGCCTGACTTGTTCCTTGTTTAATCAGGGTATCTCCCTGATATAGCTTGTGTGACTGATTTTTAACCGATTCATCAAATTCCGTTCCGCCTGTATGGCCTTTTCCTGAATCTGCCCAGGCAGGAATGTTTAACTGGAACGAGTTTCCGCTGCGGAAAGGTGTCCAATAGCCTTCACCCAGACGCGGGCGGACGACCGGCGAGAACCACTCTTCCTGAAGTCTTTCCCCTTTTTTATACGTCACAGCCGGCTGGCGTACTGCCCAAGGACTGTCTAACACTTCAGCCTGGTGATACCAGCGTGTTCCTTCAACAGCTGAGACCCATTCGGTCCGAACAGAAGGAAATTGCATTTTATACATGAAACCGACCGCTCTGAATGTATGCGGACGCAGATCATAGCGGAATTCTCCGCCAGAAGTTTCCTGGTCAGACTTATAGCGTGCATCAATTTTTACAAGTTCGCTATTCGAAGGAGCATAGGTCAGGTCCTTTGGAATGTTTTCACCATGAACGTCCGTTAAATCATAGACATATGGCGTGTTCGTTTCGCCTTCAACAAACAGCTTCAGGTTGCCTGAACGTGCAGCCTTAATCACTTTGTCTCCTTCGCTCTTGCTTATTCCGGCAACAGCAAGAGGAATGTTCGTGTAATCCGGATTGCCTGCATATACGCTGAACTCCGTATCTTCATAATTGACGATGATTAATAGCTTAGCTCCTGCTGCATGTGCCGCGGCAGCCTGCTCTGAAGGAGTGACATCCGCATTGCGGTCAACAACGACAGCCTTACCTTTTGCATTCAATCGCTCAAAATCAGTCTGGGATCCGCTGCCTGCATAAACCGTTGATAAGTTATATTTTCCATCGAGCAGCGTGCTGCCTGCTAAAGGAATATCATCAAGCACTTTATCTTTAAAGTGAATTTGAAGAAAAGGCTTGATTAAACGCCAGCGGGTCAGCATTTCAAATTCTCCGTTTTTCACTTTCTTTGTTGGAGCAGCATACAGTTTATCAATCCATACCGGCGCCAAGTACACGTGGTTCATCGTTTTGCCGTCAAGAGAGCGGTAATATTCCAGGCGCTGATAGCTTGGCTCTGTCTCTTTTGGCACATTCACTTTTATTTCGTTTGCTTTCCTTGCGTCAAATTCTACGGTTTTAGGTCCATCCAGTACAAATTCAGGGTTTCCGACTAATGCAACCCCGTGGTGGTCTGTAGTTGCATCTACTTCCATCATGGACATAGCGGAGTAAGTTCCAGGGCGCAGACGGAATTCTGCTTCTCCATTTACAGCGACGAACTCTGGAATCATGTCCTTGTTAACGAGACCAACGTATGCAAGGGCAGGATTGCCGCTGCGGTCTTTAGCTGTCATTTTTAACGTGTATTTTTCCTCTTCTTTCACCGTGCCGAGTGAAGTATGAGCCACTTGTTTGCCGTTTTCAAGTGCCGTCAAATGACCTTCATACCGGGCTCCGGCTTCACCAAGCTGCGGATTAAGCGTGAGGGAAACGGTTTTAGTGCCTCCAGCCGGAACCACAATCTCGCTTTCAGATATCGCCAGCATGCCATCTGGTGCAGCGTTGCCGTTTGTATTTTTAAAATCACCCTGAAGAGTTAATGTAACCGCTGTGTCCGAATCATTTGTATACGTGACCGTTTTTTGTACAGGCTGTGCATCCGCGTTCGGCCATTTAAAGAAACCGAATGACAGAGAACCCGTTGCCCTTACTTTGCCTGCTGCTGCAGCCGGCAGATCCAGACGGCCTGTACCAATGTGATACGGAGAATATGGCAATTTTTTTGATGTGCTCATCAGTGCTTCTTTTAACTGAGTGCCGCTCCAGCCAGGATTCTTCTGCAAAAGAAGCGCGGCAGCACCTGCAACGTGCGGTGTAGCCATTGACGTTCCATTTAAACTTTTATAATAGCCTGTTCCGGCAGAAAGTCCTGAGCGCGCGGCAACGATGCCGACTCCCGGAGCTGATAAGTCAGGTTTTAGCGCCTTATCCCCATAGCGCGGTCCTTTAGATGAAAAACCTGCAATCTTATCAGACTTATCAACTGCTCCAATTGTTAGCGCAGCATCTGCAGCTCCAGGTGATCCAATCGCCCCTTCCGCTGAATAATTTCCTGCTGCGATGACAAACAGAGTTCCCTTTTCTTCACTGATCCGGTTGACTGCCTGTGCCATCGGGTCCGTTCCATCAGAAGGTTCAGAGCTTCCGAGACTCATATTCACGATCTTCGCGTTTTCAGCTGCCCATTCCATGCCGTCGATGATCCATGAATCAAGACCGCTTCCTGAGTCATCGAGCACTTTGCCAACTACTAAGCGAGCATCAGGGGCAACCCCTTTATTCTTCCCTTCAGAAGCAGCACCTGTTCCAAGAACGGTTGATGCAACATGTGTGCCATGGCCGTGTTTGTCGTCAACCTGCTGGCCTGGAACAAAGCTTTTTGACGTTTCAATCTGGCCCGAAAAATCTGGGTGAGCCGGATCAATACCCGTATCAAGCACAGCTACTTTTACGCCTTCCCCTGTATAGCCGGATTCCCATACTTGCGGAGCACCGATCTGCGGCACGCTTTGTGCAAGAGATGCTTCTACTTTTCCATCCAGCCAGATTTTTTCAATTCCCTGTTCAAAAACAGCTGTTTCCGGTTTTGCTTTTGCTGAAGCTGCTGTCTCAGGGGTGATATCCTCCCAGAATGTTTCTGCCTCTTTTTTCGAAGCAGACAGTGCAGCTCCGTTTATACTTTCAAGAGTACGAACTTTTTTAGCTCCTTTTGGGTCTGATTTTACTTGAGCTGCCCGTGCTTTCGTCTCTTCATATTCCACGATTACGGGAAGAGAAGTGAGGCTTTTGTCGTCATAGCCATTTTCAATTAGTTCCGTTACGTTAAATAAATCCTTGTCCAATTTGTCAGCTGCCAAGTAAGGCATGGCCGAATTTGGAATCACGTACGTATCTTCACCGATGGTCAGAACTTGCGCTCCTGCACCGCTTCGATCGGCAGGCTCAACATTAATGGCGCTTTTGCCGTTTCCAATCTCTTGAACGGTCACCACGTCTCCTGTAATGAGAGTGATCTTGCGCTCGCCTTTCCCCGTTGTCTCATGAACGATGGCAGATTGATCCTTTTTTTCAGCACTTGGCTGATCAACAGCTTTGACGCTGCTGAACGTTGAGGACAGCATAACGGCAGATACAGATGTTGCGATTAGCGACTTTAAAACAGATTTTTTCACCAAACATCCCCCTAAAAAATTTAAATTGGTCCACTGCGCTCATCTGGATGCAATACACTTGAAAGAATGCGATCTCATAAGATGATTTGAATATGTTACTAGAATTGTATATTGCCGGAATGGAAGGTACAATCGGGGTTATTAAGCAGATATAGAGACCTATCTCGTATAAAAAATGAGAGGGATTTGAATAAAAACAGGAGGTATCTGATTCTAAATATCTAGTAAACGGGGTTTAAAATTGGGGTTTTTGTTTAATCGACCTTTTTTTACACATGAAAAAAGGAATCTCCTCTGACTGGAGATTCCTTACGTTTCGTATTTTAAAGAGGAGATGATGCTGCCGCTTCTTTTTCTTTTAATAAAAGGCGGAACGTCTCCTGGTCTGAACCTGCAGGAAGCTCGTATGAATCTTTATACGTTTCACTTCCCTTGCCGGTCACAAGAATCCAGTCACCCGCTTCAGCCATTTCCCATGCTTTTTGTATCGCAAGTGTCCGGTCAGGAATGACAAGGTCCTCTTTTTTTCCGCAGTCGGCAAAATATGTTTTTAATTCCTCTGTCATTTCGGCCGGGTCGACACCATTCAAGTCGTCATATGTCAAAATTGAGCAGTCACTCTTCGCTGATGAGATTTCCATCATTTCCGCCCGTTTGCTTTCATCGCGTCCGCCTCTGAATCCAAACACATGATAGATTCGCTTTGCTCCGCAGTCTCTTGCGGTTTTCAAAATGTATTCAAACGCATCTGCCGTATGGGCATAATCAATGACAGCTGTGGCGCCTTCGGGATGATCGTACATTTCAAAACGCCCGGGTACATCTTTAAACGTTCTGAAGCCTTCAATCAGCTTCGCCCGGTCCACGCCAATTTTACGCCCTGCCATATACGCCATAGAAGCGTTATAGATATTATGAAGACCCGGAATGCTCATAGAAAAATGAAGCTTTTCGCCCTTTTCTGTCACTTCAAAATCAGAGCAGTGAACGTCATTTTCAGATGTGAACTGAAGGTCATCACTTTTCGAAGAACCAAATGTGGATACCTCAATATTCCGCTCCCGCAGTATGCCGGTGAGCTTTTGACCCCATTCATCATGCGTGCTGACAATGGCCTGTCCGCCCTGCTTCAGTTTTGAAAACAGCTGCTGCTTAACTTCAAAATATTCCTCTATCGTATTGTGATAATCGAGATGTTCATGAGCAAGGTTCGTAAAAAGACCAAGATCAAATTCGATGCCCTCGAGCCTTTTTTGCGAAAGCCCGTGAGAGGAAACCTCCATGATGACAACCTCGTCTTTGCTTTCAGCCAATAACCGCTGCAGCTCAAGCGCATCCGGGGTCGTATTCTTGGAACTGTATGCCTGTCCATTGATGACATTGTGAACCGTGCCGAAAAGCGCACATGAATACCCTGCGTGCTGCAAAATATGTCTCAGCATGAAAGAAGTGGTCGTCTTTCCGTTGGTGCCTGTAATGCCGATCATGATGTGTTTCCTTGAGGGATAGTCATAAAAATGCGCCGCCAGATTGGCAAGTGAGTCTCTGCTGTTTTCCACCCTTATATACGGCACAGGCAAACCTGTCAGGTCTTTTTCTCCAACAACAGCCGCAGCCCCTCTTCTGATTGCATCCTCTATATAATCATGGCCATCCCGTGCATAGCCTGAGATCGCTGTAAATAAGCAGCCTTCCTTGACTTTGGCTGAGTTTGCTTCAATTCCCGTAATTTCACAAGCTCCCAGATCATCCTGATGAAAAATGGAATGACCGGTCTGCTCAAGCAAAGTTAGTAAATTCATCGTTGATCTCCTTATTTCATGGCATCCGTTCTGTTATGTTGCATCAAAAAGAGCATTGTTATCAATTATGCGTTTTGTGATACCATATTTGTTCGAAACCATTCCGTTTTTTTGAGGGAAGCGGAGGATGAAAATGTTGGATATTGTCGAAACAGGTCGTAAGGCGCGGACTTCAGGGTCAATTTTAGGCTGAAGGGTTCATGTATGATTGGCACTAACGGACAAAATGGAGCTAACTGTCCAAATCAGAGTTCTAACAAGCGGAAACTACTGTCTAACAATCCAAACTACTGCTCTAACAAGCGAATTTGCCATTCTAACAGTCCAACCTCGCATCCTTACAATCCAAACAGAAAAAACGGCTCCATCCAAGGAGCCGCCAACAAAAGGGGGATCTATATTAACTATTCACAACCTCTTTTTGAGAAAGCTTCACCTTTTCAGTGACCTTCTCTCCCTGCCGGTAGAATTCTACGTCTATTTCATCCCCGATCGCCGTTTGTGAATAGAGGAATTTGCGCAGTTCACCTGAGCTTTTGATCTTCGTGCCGTTCATGGCAACGATAACGTCTCCTTCTTTCATGCCTGCTTCAGATGCAGGAGAACCCGGGCTGACACCCTGTACAAACACACCTTCTGTCACATCGTTTGGAAGCTTTAGCGTATTTGTGCGGTACTGCTCCGGCACCTGGCTCAGATCAATCAGGCCGACCCCAAGAAACGGGCGGTCAACTTTTCCCTTTTCAAGTAGTTCATCCACAATCGGCTGCAGGTCATTGCTTGGAATCGCAAAGCCGATGCCTTCAACACCGTCCTGCGTAATCTTCAGGCTGTTGATGCCGATGACCTGACCGTTCATATTCAGCAAAGGGCCTCCACTGTTTCCCGGGTTAATCGCAGCATCCGTCTGGATGACGCTCAAATCCCAATTTCCTTCAGACGTTTCAATCGGTACAGTCCGGTCTGTTCCGCTGATGATTCCTTCTGTCACTGTGCGGGAGAAATCAAGGCCGAGCGGATTACCGATCGCTACAACCCGTTCACCTGCGCGAAGCTTGCCTGAATCCCCGAACTGCGCGACAGCTTTTGCATATTTGCTGTCAATTTTCAACACAGCCGTATCTGTCAGCGGATCCGCACCTACCAGTTCAGCTTCTGATTTCTCGCCGTCCGAGTACGTTATTTCAATGCTGCTTGCGCCTTCAATGACGTGATTATTTGTAATGATGTAAGCCGTGTTCCCGTCTTTTTTGAAAATAACCCCGGAGCCGGTACCTGCTTCAGCGCTCTGCGTGCCGCCTCCAAAGCTGCGCTGCTGCTGTTTATTGGAAATACCGACAATCGCAGGGGACAGGTTTTCAACCATATCAGCAATATTATTCGTTGAACTGAGCGGCTGCGTATTTACCTCATTCGTGCTGTTTTCCTGAGCGGTGTTGGAATCAACAGAATAAGAAGGCTGATTGCTGCCGGTCTCTTCTTCAAAATACGGCTGAACACCAAGAACAAGCGCCCCGCCCACTACACCGCTGATAACCGATGAAAGAATGCCTCGCATTCTGGACGGCTTCTTCTGCGGCTGTACGTATCTGTTGGTCTCCCGTGATTCCTGCTCCATTGCCTCTTTCCGTTCCGTATCATCGTAATATCCCATCTTCATTCCTCCCGGTGAATTTCTTTGTTGACTCTACTATAAGAAATCTTTTTGGGAGAAAGATGAGAGAAATGTGGGAAATTGTAAGAAAAGCGAAATCGCTCGTTTAGCTCCGGGAGCCAGATAAGAATCCGGCGGAAAAGTCCGGGTTTGACTTTTTTGACGGATTTGTTCTGGCAGAGGAGTTGAGCGATGGAGCTGGACACCACGAAAAGCGGAATCAGCCGTTTAGCTCCGATAGGCAGATAAGAAATCACCCGAAAAGTCCGGGCCCCGCCTTTTTGGGGGATTTTGTCTGACAGAGGAGTTGGCTGATTGAGCTAGACACCACGAAAAGCGGAGCCGACCGTTTAGCCCTGACAGGCAGAAAAGAAATCACCCGAAAAGTCCGGGTTTGACTTTTTGGGGGATTTTGTTCTGACGGAAGGGCTGGGAGGCGAAGCTAGACATCAAAAAAATGATTTCCCCTGCTCCCCCATAGTATAATGACCAATAAGAGGAGGGTGAATCAGAATGACATATTCGATTTTCCTTGTTGAAGATGAACAGAATCTCAATGATTTACTGACAAAATACCTTGAAAAAGAAGGATACAGCGTGACTGCTTTTACAGACGGAGAAAGCGCGCGTGCGGCAATAGACAGAACGCCTCACTTGTGGGTGCTCGATATTATGGTTCCCGGTGTAGACGGATATCAGCTTATCAAAGAGATCAAAGCGGCTTCACCGGATACCCCGGTTATTTTCATATCCGCACGGGATACGGATATTGACAGGGTGCTCGGCCTTGAGCTCGGAAGCGATGATTACATATCAAAGCCGTTTCTCCCGAGGGAGCTCGTCATCCGGGTTCAGAAACTCTTGACCCGTTTGTATGAATCCGCCCCGGCGAAAAATACGGTGACGCTGCCGCCATACACAATTGACGAAAGCATCCGTTCTGTTTCGCTTGACGGGCAAAATCTGAACTTAACATCAAAGGAATTTGACCTGCTTTTACTGTTCCTGCATAACAAAGGACAGGCCTTTTCACGCGAGCAGATGATTGAGCACATTTGGGGAAGTGATTATTTCGGGACGGACCGGGTCGTGGATGACCTTGTCCGGAGACTAAGAAAGAAAATGCCGGACTTGAAAATTGAAACCATTTACGGGTACGGATACAGGATGCTGACTGCCTGATGAAAAACAAATCCCTCGCCTTTCAGATCTGGATTGTTATTTCAGGCATCCTTTTATTAATTTCGCTTGTTTTAATGATCATTTTTCCGACAACCCTGAGAAACTTTTTTACAAATGAAATCTACAATACGATTGAAAACGAACAGCACATCCTGACCGAATACCGCCTGCAGGGGGATATGGATATGGACCCGCTGAATCCAAACGGCGAGAAGCTGTCTCCGGACCGCTCGGTTCAGCACATTATCCTTCCTGAAAATGCTCCTTTCTTTTATAACGAAAAAAAGCTTCCGCTCCGCTTTTTGCAGGAGACACAGTCTCTTGCAGCGAGACAGGAAGCCATTACGGAGGAATATTCACGCGTCATAGGCGATGAACGGCTCTTTTTTGTCATCAAAAAAGTCTCGCTCGACGGGCAGCCCGCCTTTTTGCTTTCCTATGCATGGGACTCCTACAGAAACGACCTTGTGCTGACCCTGTTCAAACAGCTTGTCCTTGTCATGATCATCGTCTTTCTGTTCAGCTGGCTTCCATCTATATGGCTTGCAAAATACCTGTCGCGCCCGCTTGTTTCACTCGAGAAGGATGTCAAACGGATATCCAATGAAGACTGGCATGAGCCTGTCATTCTTGAGCGCAGCGATGAAATCGGAAAGCTTGGTTCTTCCATTGAACAAATGCGTCAGAGGCTTGTGAAAAAAGATGAAGCCCAGCGCACGCTTCTTCAAAACATTTCCCATGATTTGAAGACTCCTGTCATGGTCATCAGAGGCTATGCAAAATCCGTCAATGACGGCATCTATCCGAAGGGCGACCTGACAAGCACGATGGAAGTCATTGAAGAAGAATCAGAACGGCTTGAGAAAAAAATCAAAGACCTCCTTTACATCACAAAACTTGATTACCTCTCATCCCGGAATGCTTCAAAGGAAAAACTGTACTTGAACCGGATTGTCCAGGAGGTCATCGAACGCATCAGATGGAGCAGGCAGGAACTCGATTACAGCATCCAGCTTGAAGAAGCCGTCATACACGGAGACCAGGAGCTGTGGATGAAACTTCTTGAAAACCTGTTTGAAAATCAGCTGAGATATGCAGATACAATCATAGGTGCCAAGCTTACCCGGGAAGGCTCTGACTACCTGCTGAAAATCTGGAACGACGGCCCTCCGATTGAGGAGGATATTCTTGTGCACCTGTTCGAACCGTTCCACAAAGGAAGCAACGGAGAATTCGGCCTCGGTCTGAACATCGTCAAGCGCATTGCAGAGCTGCACGGAGGAAAAGTCTGGGCAGTCAATGAACATGGTTTGAGTACGTTTTATGTGAAGATTCCGGTGTGATAATCTGCAATTTATAAAAGCCCATGAGAAACGAAGCAAACCATTTCACACATGATATGGTTTGCTTTTTCATTACAAAATGAACGATTTGCTCAGAGCACTATGTTAACATGGAAATATCAGTTAATTAATTGGAGGGATGACAGATGGCTGAAATCATTTACCATGTTGCTATTTCACTGGACAACTTTATTGCAGATCAAGGGATGATAGATGGAAATATTGATAAATCTCTCTTTTTATTCGAAGGGGATCATGTCCCGGATTTTTTATCAGATATTCAGCAATACGATGCAGTGTTAATGGGCGGAAAAACATATGAGTTTGGGTTTCAATTCGGCGCTAAACCGGGTGAACCCGGCTATAAAGGCATAAAACACTATATCTTCTCGAACTCCATACAATTTGAGTCGAACGAGGAAGTCGAACTGATTAAAGAAGATGCTATAGAATTTATTGAAAATCTTAAACAAAAAGAAAACGGGAAGATATGGCTATGCGGCGGCGGCGCGTTGGCTGGTTCCTTGCTTAAACATAAACTCATAAATCGATTAGTACTTAAGGTTAATCCAATTATGGTCGGTGAAGGCATCTCTCTGTTTGGTAGTGAGAAGCCAGTTTACAAATTAGAATTAGTGGACATAAAACAATATTCCAGCGGAGTCTTTAAAGCTGCTTACGATATTATATATCCTTGATATTCATAAAAGAGCAGACCATCAGCTAAGCTAATTGGTCTGCTCTTTTATTTGATCTTTATATTGCTGAGCACTCTGCAGCTGAACCCGGCAGACATTTAAAAACCATTTAGCAGAATCCGTTGGTAGTACGGATGAGCTAATTAACATCTCCCAAATAAACCTTCTCCGGCTTTTCCCCAAGATGAAGCTTCATAATCTCATCTCTCACCGTGACGGGATACAGCCTGTAATCCCTCAATGCTTCTACAGGTAGCCATTCCACTCCAACCTGACCGTCATCCGGCACCGTTCCCGCTGCAGGTTCAGGCTGCCCCTGTTTGATGGTGCAGAGAAACATCATATCCAGCTGATGAAATCCCTGATCATCAAATCCGTGGTTTCCGCCGACATAATCCCTGACAAATACCAGCTCGTGAATGTCTACTTCTACCCCTATTTCTTCAAGACATTCCCTGCGCAGGTTTTCGTGCAGATTCTCACCCTGTTCCTGTCCGCCGCCAGGCAGAATGTAATAATACCCCTGATCATCCTCTTTTTTGATGGCAACAAGGTTTCCATCCTTTAGTATGATAGCTTTTGAAGCTGTCCGAACCATAGTGAAATCCCCCTTGGAAAATAATAGCTTTTTTATTATAGAGGACTTTCCTGAATTCGAACAGGTATTTTAATAGCCTGTCGGCCAATTGGCAAGCCTGCGCTCGCTTTTCGTTCCGTTTTTGTATGAAGCGTATTCCAGCGCCTTGCACAAATATTTCCTTGTATCTCTTGGATCAATGACATCATCGAGGTAGTGTTTGGAAGCTGCTTTATAGGGAGAACTGTCAAAAGCCCACTGCTCGAGCAGCTTTTTCCGTGCCTCTGTCTGATTGGTTTCTTCCTGCAGCTGTCTTCCAAACACAACATTAACCCCAACTTCAGGACCAGTGAAATTAATCTCGGCTGTCGGCCAGGCAAAAACGAAATCCGCTCCCATTGAAGGACCGCACATGTTTCCGTATGCTGCCCCGACACTTTTTCTGATGACAACTGAAATCTTAGGTACAGTGGACTGTGCAAGAGCCTGGTTCCAGATCATTATTTTAGTCGGCATTTTTTCGCGCTCAGCATCCTGGCTTATTCTGAATCCGGGAGTATCGTGCAGGAAAATCAGCGGAATATGGTAAGAATCACATAAACATATAAAATCAATGGCTTTATCGCACTCTTTCGGGCCAGCTGCACCCGCAAATTTCTTTGGCTGGTTGGCCACAATGCCCGCCGTTCTCCCTCCCATTCTCACAAAAGCCGTGATCAGGCCTTCCCCGTACGCCGCTTTATACTCAAACATCTCCCCTTCATCAGCGATGTCTTTAATCATCTCTTTCATATCATAGACTCTGTTTTTCTGTTTCGGAAGAATGTCAAGAACCCTTTCAAGCTTTCTGTACGGATCGTCATCTGTTTCTTTAAACATGGGTTCCTCCCCGCTATTCAGCGGCATATAGCTGAAGAATTTTTTCATCTGCAGGATGCATTCTTCTTCTGTATCGCCAAAAGAGTCTGACTGGCCTGTGTGATCCGCATGAACCCTCCATCCTCCAAGCTCTTCCGTTTCTACCTTTTGCCCGGTAGCCATAGAAAGCATTCTCGGACCTGCAATCGCCATGCAGGTCCCTTTCAGCATAGTGACGAAGTCAGATGAAACGGCCATCCATGTTGGGCCGCCGAAGCTGTCGCCTAGAATTGCCGTCATCAATGGAACCTGCCTCGAATGAGTCAGCATTTCCTGCGGGAAAAGCTTGTCGCTGATTCCGTCAGACCCCATTCCATCAGGCATTCTGAGTCCTCCGCCTTCGTTCAGGTTAAAAAGAGGAAGGCCCCTTTTCAAAGCATATTCATGTACTTTTTTAGATTTGCGGATATGGACGGCCCCCTCTGTACCGGCAAAAACGGTTTTATCACCGGCCATTACAACGGCAGGCCGTCCGTCGACTTTTGCAAGACCTGTAATCAGACCGTCTCCGTAGCTTTTTTCAGCTGCGCCTTCCTTGTCTGAATGATTCAGCATTCCGAGCTCAAGAAAACTGTCATCATCTGCAAGCAGGGCAATTCTTTCTCTCGCCGTGTAAAATCCGCTGCTGTGCTGGCGGTCTATTTTGTCCTGTCCTCCTCCAAGGAGTGCTTTTTGTTTTCTTTTGTGCAAGTCAAGTACTGCATCATCCACCTCGTTTGCATGTGTTTTCATTTCGCTGCCTCCCTCGTTGTTTTTAATTCCCTTCTCAACACTTTGCCTGAGCTTGTGGCAGGCAGGGCATCCAGAAATTCAACTTCTCCTGGTGATTTATAGATGGCCATATGCGCTTTTGCCCATGTTAAAATTTCCTTCTCGGTTACCTTGCCCTTATATTCAGGAGCAAGCACAATAAAAGCCTTGACGCGTTCTCCCTTTTCTTCATCGGGCATTCCGATTGCCGCACTTTGCATAACTGCGGGATGCTCGTTCAGCAGCGCCTCGACATCTTCAGGAAACACACTGTAGCCTGACGTTTTTATCATCTCTTTCAATCGCCCGTAAAAGTAAAGATAGCCATCCGGATCCAGCATTCCGATATCCCCTGTCCTCACATAGCCGTTAACAATTGTTTTCAGTGTTTCATCCGGTCTGTTCAAGTATCCTTTAAAAATTCCCGGATTGCGGACCGCGATTTCTCCGCGCTGTCCCTGGTCGCACGGCTGACCGGTTTCAGAATCCACGATAAGAATGTGATTTTGATAGACCGGTATTCCGCAGCTTCCAAACTTAATCTTATCCTTCGGCATGAAAGTATCGCATGTATGAGTTTCGCTCAGTCCGTATGATGCCTCATGCATCAGGCATCCTTTTGTAAACTCTCTCCATTTGTCAGCAAGGTTCTCTGTTACGGCCGTTCCAAAACTTGTCGCCGGATTATGCTTTAAGGAAGATAAATCTCTGTCTTTTGCTCCAGGTGTCTTCAAAATCGCCGCATTCATGGGGGCAATGCTGTACCAGACAGTCACTTTATAGGTTTCAATTGCTTCAGCGGCCGTTTCTGGGTCGAACCTTGTCAGGAGGATGCACGTGTTTCCTGTATAAACAGGAATGTTTACTCCCATGACCATCCCTGCGATATGGCAGAGAGGGGCTGCGGCAAGAGAAACATCCTGTTCCCCCATCTCATTTGCCTGAGCTGTTGCCGCCGTTTTATAAAGGGAACTTCCGCATGTGAGCAGGGCTCCTTTTGGTCTTCCTGTTGTTCCCGAAGTAAAAACCATCAGACCTTCGCCTTCCCATAAATCAATAGGAGCACTCTCTTCCAGCGGGTCCTCATACTGAAAAATATCCTGAATATCCTTGGCGGACGAGTCTTTTTGTTTTTGTCTTTCCAAATCGGAAGGGAGCTTAAAGATTGGAGCATTAGGCAGAAAATCCCCGTAGTGAGCCGTTACAGCCAATAGGTCGGTCTTATTTGATTCTGCGGCTGCTTTTACTCTTTGAAACAGCTCATCTCCTGCAATAACTGCTTTCATGCCTGACTCTTTCAGAAAATAAGACAGTTCGGATTCTTTGTACATCGGATTAAGAGGAACTGCCACACCGCCAATTTTTTGAATGGCGTAGTGGGCGATGATATACTGCGGACAATTTTGCATATACAGCCCAACAGCATCCCCCTGCCCAATTCCATTGCGGCTCAGATATGCTGATAATTGGCAGGTTTTTTTGTAGAGCTCTCTCCACGTAATCTTATTTCCATAGTAAATATAGGCTGCCGAGTCAGGCTTTTCTTCAGCGTGTCTCTTCATGTACTCATGAAGCGGCTTTTCTCCCTGTTGATAGATAAGCGTTTCAGAAAGATAATCTGGCCAATAAGCTGTCATCTTCATTCCCCATTTCATTGAGATCTTCAGACTGACCGGTTAGTATGTTATTCTCTTATTATACAAATAGATCGTTGTCAGAGAAATGATTATGTTAAATTTTTCTATAATCATGCTAAAATAAAAAGAAAACAACAGGAGGCTACACCACTTGAAACTTCCAGTCTGCACATCCTGCCGCTATTCCTTCTCCTGGAAGGAAACGCTTATAACATCACTGAAATTCACCCGAATCCTAACCTGCCCTAAATGCGGCACAAAACTGTATCCGACTCCGAAATCACGTACAAAAGGAACGCTGCTTATCGCCGGTCCGATTATTGCTGCAAGCGTGATCTGCACAATGTTTGGTGCAGCTACAGGTGTGAGAATAGGCGCCATCGTTGCTGCCGGACTTTTATCTGTTCTTTTATCGCCTTATTACTATGAATATATTGAAGAGGACAAGCCGCTTTGGTAGAGGCAGAGTTTTCTGGCAAAAGCCGTGTGACTTCCTTCGGCAGGCAGCTGCTGCTGCTCGTTTTGCAGATTCTTCTTTCCATCGCGGTTCTTATTCTTATAGGCTCACTTCCGGTATTTATTAATGGCTTTCAATTTGATCCAGCCGGCTACGCGGAAAAGACAGCAGAAATCGCCATGCAACTGCTCATGCTGCATGAAATGACATATGAAGGAGTGCCCATGGTGCCGATCATCGCGGAACGCGCCGGTATTACCATCCCGATCTTCCTCGGAGGCGTTGCGGCGGCATTCTTTTTTTCGTTTGTCACAGCATACGCTGCCCTTATGCTGATGCGAAAAAACCTGAAAAAAATCACTAAACTGCTGGGAATCCTGGAAGCCGTTCCGGATGTCATGATTTTCGTCCTTCTGCAGATAGGCGTCATTGCCTTTTTAAAAGCTACAGGCATCAAGCTTGCCCAGTTTGCAACAACAGGCTCTGAAAATCAGGCCGTCCTCCTTCCCATATTGTGCATCGCCCTGCCAGTCTCTTTTTTCCTTTCAAAAATGCTTATTCAGTACATAACGGAAGAGTTAGATAAGAGCTACATAGAACTGGTTCGCTCGATGGGTTTTTCCTATTCTTATATTCTGAACATGCATGTAATGAGAAACATTGCAGGCGCATTGTTCGGTTCGGCAAAAACAGTGTTCTGGTCCATGCTGTCTACCATGGCTGTTGTTGAATATCTGTTTAACTTAAACGGGTTATTGAGTTTTGTGTTCATTGCTTCGACACCTGAGGTTTTTACACTCAGCTGTATCACTCTTTTTATTCCGCTTTTCATTTTATACAGGGTTTTTGAGAGAATCAGCAGCTCTATCAGAAAGGAAACTCAGTAAATGATTGTCCAATTATTAAAGAAAAAGAGATTTCTGATCAGTTTTCTTTTTCTGTCTGCCCTTCTGCTTTTAAGTATTGGAAATACACTCATTAATGACGGCGAGATCCAGCAGATCAGATATGTAAAAGATTCGGATGGCGGAGTAAAACACGCTCCGCCCTACGCTCCTCTTGAAGTATTTCTGCTGGGCTCAGACCGTTTCGGATTCGATCTTCTTCACATGATAGTGGAAGGAGCAAAGTATACAATTGGCATGACCATTCTGATTGCGCTTTTGAGGATGATTTGCTCCCTGATTTTCAGTTACTTCATCTGCTCCATGAAGCCTTTCTTTTTTAAGCTCATCAAGACTCTAAGCGAACCCTTTTCAGTCGTTCCGCAGACCATCTTTGCCTTTTTTCTTCTGCATAGTGTCCTGTGGATGCCTCCGGAAGGATTTCAGTCCACGATGTTTGAAAGAGTTGCTTTTCATACGGCTGTTCTTGTTCTGATTGCTGTCCCGTCCCTTTCGATGCAGCTTTCAGGAGAAATTCGGATGACCTTGGATGAGAGCTTTATCGAAGCCTCAAAAACGCTTGGCGGAAGAAAATCACACCTTTTCATGAAACACATCATTCCTGTCCTCTATGAACGCTGGATGCTTCTTTTTGGCCAGCAGCTCATTCAGGTGCTTCTTCTTCTTGCACATTTAGGGGTCTTTAAACTTTTTTTTGGAGGAACCGTTGTCTCGTATGGAATGGGTGGTGATCCGCCGCGGACCTTTTCCTATGAGTGGTCCGGTATGATTGGAGACAGCCTCGGCTACTTGTATGTTCAGCAATGGATTGCCCTTGTTCCCATATCTTTTTTCGCTGTCACGGCCATCTGCTTTTCTTTGATGAATGATGCATTAAAAGAGGTTATTTTTAACGGAGACCCGAAGAGGGCACCTGACACAAGTGCTGAAGTAACGCCCGCCAGCAAGTCAGGGAGCGGCCCCTTTCACATTATTCAATAGCGAAATACCCAAAGGATTTACTTTGGGTATTTGTTTTTTAACGAGGAAGAAGAAAAAAATACTCTCTTTAAAATCCTTTAAAAAATGCATTGAGAACAAAAATCAAAACAAAAAAGAGAATAATAAAGAACGCCTCTGCCGTGTGTTTCTTTTCCGCTTTCTTTTGATTGATAATCTCTTTATATTTCTTATCTATGAGCCTTTTTTTATCGTTCCTTAGCATAAATTTCTCCTTCATTCCCGTGGGAGGAAACTGGTCTGAAAGTTTTTTCTTAGATAACGGCCTAACCTTCTTCTATGAATTCTTTCTTTCCTGATACCTCGGAATCAGCAAAAATCCCGCTATGAAACTAACAAACGAAGCGATTCTCACAGTATCGTACAGTTCGTGGTTTTGAAACCACAGAACATTGATTGCCATAACAATAGCACCAAGTAAAATAAGGACAGCTCCGATAAATCTCCTGGACATCATTTTCCATCTCCCTTCAGAAGTGATTATACACCAAGAGTAATATTTTTCCATAAAAAAATACCGCTCTATTAGCGAGCGGCACACCTGTCTATTCTCCTCTAGGTCCAATCATATCAAGCGGATTCACATATTCATCAAATTCGGATGCGGTCAGAAGATTCAGCTTTACGGCTGCTTCTTTAAGCGTTATTCCCTCTTTATGGGCTTCCTTGGCAATTTTCGCTGCATTTGCATATCCGATATGAGGGTTCAAGGCCGTGACAAGCATCAGAGATTCATTCAGATTCTTCTCAATGACTGCTAAATTTGGCTTTATGCCGATGGCACAGTGGTCGTTAAATGAGTGGATTGAATCTGATAAAAGCCTGACAGACTGCAGAAAATTATAAATGATCACCGGTTTGAACACGTTGAGTTCAAAGTTTCCCTGACTTGCAGCAAAGCCGATTGCTGCATCGTTTCCCATCACTTGAGCGGCGACCATGGTAATGGCTTCGCTTTGAGTCGGATTGACCTTTCCGGGCATGATGGAGCTTCCTGGTTCATTTTCAGGAATGGTAATTTCGCCGATTCCGCACCGTGGTCCGCTTGAAAGCCACCTGACGTCGTTTGCAATCTTCATTAAATCGGCTGCGAGCCCCTTAAGCGCACCATGCACAAACACGATTTCATCATGGCTTGTGAGGGCGTGGAACTTATTTTCCGACGTCTGGAATTTCGTCGCAGTATAGAGGCTTATTTCCTCAGCCACAAGCCTTCCGAAATCCGGATGCGCATTAATACCCGTCCCTACCGCCGTTCCTCCGATGGCGAGGTCGCGCATCTTTTCAACAGAAAGCCTGATCATGTCCTTGGACTTGTGAAGCATGTGAACCCAGCCGCTGATTTCCTGGCCAAGAGTAAGCGGTGTAGCATCCTGCAGATGGGTTCTACCAATCTTCACGACATCTTCATTTTCCTTTGATTTATTCAGGAGTGTCAGATAGAGTTTATCAATGGCGGGAATAAGAGAATCAAAAACAGCAAGCACTCCTGCGACGTGCATCGCGGTAGGGAATGTGTCATTGGAGCTCTGCCCCATATTCACATCATCATTTGGATGAACGGTCTCATCCGTTTCTCTCAGCAATTCGTTTGCCCTGTTCGCGATGACTTCATTGACGTTCATGTTGCTCTGGGTACCGCTGCCGGTCTGCCAGACAACAAGCGGAAAATGTCCGTCCAGCCTGCGGGCCAGAATATCGTCACACACCTGTACAATTGCCTGCTCTTTCGCGTCGCTCAGCATGCCAAGGCTGCTGTTCACCTTAGCAGCACTTCTCTTTAGAATCGCAAACGCATCAATCATCTCGATCGGCATGCGCTCTGTCCCAATCTTAAAGTTTTCTTTGCTCCGCTGCGTTTGGGCACCCCAAAACTTATCAGCAGGAACCTTGATCTCACCCATTGTGTCTTTTTCAATACGAAAATCCATGCTTCCACCTCCGTCTCTTTTTCTTTACCCTTTTTATTCAAGAAATGTTCATATAAACCTTTCATTCTCCCCATTTTCCTGCTGGATTTTTTGATAAAATAAAGAAGCAGAGGAAAATCTGCTCATATTAAAAGACCCGTATATCAAGCTTAAACCGGTTAATCAAACGTTTGTTTAAAAATAAATGAGGTGAAAAAATGGGAGATATCGCTGTTATTGCTGCTGCTTTGCTTCTGTTGGTTTTTTCATTGGACTCTCTTGCAAAAATAAAACAATCCGAGAAAAAAGAAGAAGGTATTCTTAAAATCTATCTCGGATTTCTTATTCTCGCTTCAATCTCTGTTATCCCTTATAAACTATGGCAGCTAGCCGGAAGCCACCATACTCCGGACGGAATGCTGCTAACAGCGGGTTCGGCTCTTGCAGTCGTCGTTTTCATCGGACGCTTTTACTCCCGCAGAGTGAAGAGTCATAGTCATGCCTGAACATTCAATACAATAGAAAGCGGGGCACTACGCCCCGCTTTTTTTAATATTCGCAAACAAATTCCCCTGGCTGTCCGCTTCCGCATAAAGCACATCCTTGCTCGCTGTTTTATACTGGGCCATCAGCTCATTGATCAGCCATTCTTTGGTTTGCTGTACAGACGCCAGGGCATGCTCCTTGATGTCGCCGTCAATGATGACCGCATAGGAGAGAGCATCCTGCTCCGGCTTGAGATTCAGGTCTTCAGGCGTAACCGGCCTTGCGTCAACTTTCGGAAGCACAGACAAATCCCCGCTCGGCTCCAAGATGGCGTACTCGACATCCTCCACCTTGAAATACCCCTGCACTCTCAGCATGGATAACAGAGAATAAATGCTCATTCGGTTCTTTTTCAGCTGCTGACGGTCAATCTGCCCGTTTGAGATGACAATGGCCGGTTCTGCATTCATTCCGTAAAACATCTTTGATAGGGATACTTTAGAAATCAGGATAATACTGATGCCAAGGATCACCATTCCAAACGCTGTTTTGAACGTATCAATGGATACGAGCGGCTGTGCCCCCACATTTGAAAGAATAAATAGAATCGCTATTTCATAAGGTGTCAGCTGTGCAATTGATTTTTTCCCGATAAAATTGGTTACGAGCCACGTCCCGGCAATGACAATCACAGAGCGGATAATATAAATTGATAAATCTGTTAAGAAATCGCCCATAACATCCTCCTAGAACCTTGGCGTAACAGAGGTCAGATTTTCAAACAGCATCATAGAAGTTTCGCCCTCCCTGATGGCTGATTTCAAGTCTTCTTCCTTGATCGCACCCTTCAGCTGTTTCAAAGATATATTGAGGAGAGCCTGGTTTGTTCCTCCGCTTTTAATTGAAATAATCACCTTGCCGCGCTCCCACATGTTTTCCACGTTCTCTGCTTTTTCCGCAGCCCTTGCCCAGTCGCCTTCTCTTGATGATTTCATGACAGCGTGCAGCTCATCGTAAAACGACTCTTGCTTCTGAAAAAAAACAGCCTGCTGCCAGGCAAACAGCCCGATATAAGAAACAAACAAAATGGCAAACAGGCTGATTGAAATCCGTCTTTGCGACATACTTGCCCCACCTTCTTTTCTTTACATTTTGGACATGTTTGGGCCCGTGTAATCAGAGAGCACATTAAAACTGTTCCTGCTGAAAAAAATTAGGTACTTTTTATATAGAAAAGTGATCTTTTTTTAATCAAATGACGTTTTACCTTTTATAAAGGTAAAGGATGGGATGATATGAAAAAACGAAATGTGAAAATCATCATGTCGATTGTGCTGATACCTAGCCTTGTCTTTGTCATGGTCAAGGGAGGCGAAGCCCTTTTTACAAGATCGACTGGAAGCACGCCGGTAAAAGCCAGTTATGAGGAAGAAGACCTTGAAGTGGCGACATTCGCAGGAGGATGCTTCTGGTGCATGGAACCGCCGTTTGAAAAGCTTGACGGGGTAGAGGACGTCATCTCCGGATATACGGGCGGTGAAGAGGAGAATCCTTCGTACAACGACGTTTCATCAGGTCAGACAGGACATGTTGAATCCGTCCAGGTTGTGTATGACCCGAAAACCATTTCCTATAAGGAGCTTCTGGACGTTTACTGGAGACAGGTAGACCCGACTGATGCGGACGGTCAGTTTGTGGACCGCGGAAAGCAGTATTCGACCGCCATCTTCTTCCACAGCGAAGAGCAGAAAAAAGAAGCGGAGTCATCCAAAACCGCGCTTGGCGAGTCGGGACGGTTTGATAAAGAAATTGTCACACCAATACTCCCTGCCAAAACCTTTTATATGGCAGAAGAGTATCATCAGGATTATTACAAAAAGAATGAAATCAGATATAAATACTACCGGGACAATTCAGGTAGGGATCAGTTTCTTGAAAAGGTCTGGGGGAAAAATGACGCCCAGGCTCCTGCTGATTCCGCCTACTCCAGGCCAACGGATAAGGAGCTGAA
This sequence comes from Metabacillus indicus LMG 22858, assembly GCF_000708755.2. GTDB lineage: Bacteria > Bacillota > Bacilli > Bacillales > Bacillaceae > Bacillus_P > Bacillus_P indicus. The sequence goes on from NZ_JGVU02000006.1 coordinate 310,746, forward strand.
AGAAAGCCTTACAGATATCCAGTATGAAGTAACGCAAAAAGACGGCACCGAAGAAGCCTATAACAACGAATACTGGGACTTGAAGGACGACGGCATCTATGTGGACATCGTCTCAGGAGAACCTCTTTTCAGCTCAAAAGACAAGTATGATTCTAAAACCGGCTGGCCGAGCTTTACGAAGCCGCTTGTGAAAGGGAACATCATTGAGAAAGAAGACCGCAGCTTCTTCACGGTGCGGACAGAGGTCCGGAGCAAATACGGCGATTCGCATCTCGGCCATGTTTTTGACGACGGTCCGGAACCGATAGGCCTGAGATACTGCATCAATTCCGCCGCTCTAAGGTTTGTTCCCGTAGAGGATCTTGAGCAGGAAGGGTACAGTGAATTTGCAGATTTGTTTAAGTGAAAAAACTCAAAAAAACTTCAGCCCGCGGGCTGAAGTTTTATTTTTTTTAAAGGACGGTCACTTTCGTTCCTTTTCCGACTTCACTTTCCATTTTAAATTCGCCATTGTGCTCTGTAATGATTTTATTGCTGATTGTAAGCCCGAGGCCTATTCCCTTTTCTTTGGTCGTAAAGAACGGCGTCCCCAGCTTTTTCAGTCTTTTTTCATCGATGCCTGCCCCGTTATCTTCGAACGTAAGCTTATAAAGAGCGCCGTCTATGCTGCACCCGCGGATCTTCAAAGTGCCTCCATCAGACATGGCTTCAATGGCATTTTTCATGACATTGATAAACACTTGTTTCATTTGGTTTCGTTCACATTCAATGAGCGATTCCTCCGCATCAAATGCCGTTTCAATACGAACATCTCTCAAAGCTGCTTCCGGATTAAGCAGAATAACGGTATCCTTCACAAGCTGCACGAGATTTGTCCGCTCTTTCAGATGAATGGCCTGCGGTCTTGCAAGGGCCATAAACTCATTCACAATCTGTTCAATCCGGCTTAATTCATCGATAATGACATTCTGGTACGTCTGATCTTCTTCATCTCTGTTCTTTTCAGTCAAAAGTTTAAAGAAGCCTTTTATCGAGGTCAGGGGATTCCGGATTTCGTGGGCGACTCCTGCTGCAAGCTCCCCGAGGACCGTCAGCTTTTCATAATTTTTAATGTATTCTTCTACTTTCCGTTTTTCCGTAATGTCCCTTGAAATAAACACAATGCTTTCCGGTTCGCCTTTTTGGTTCATGACAGCCATCCCTCTGCCTTCAAAGAGCATGGCTTGTCCGGATCGGCTGATTTTATGATAAGGAAGAGTGACGGGCTCCTTTGTCGTAAAGACGGTGGACATAATGTCCTGCGTCTGCTCATGATCACTCTCCATAATATACTTAAAGACATTTTCACCAATCATGGCCTCAGGTTCATAGCCAAGGATTTTCCTGTAGGAAGGCGAAGCATACTTATATTTCCCCTCCAGGTCAACCACACAAATCAAATCATTGCTGTGTTCGAGAATAATCCTGTATTTGCTCTCGCTTTTTCTCAGCCGCTCTTCTGTCATCTTTCTCTGTGTAATATTTCTTGAAACGACTATGGCGTGTTTAAGCTCGTCTTGCTCCTGTACTGGAATTCCGTGTGATTCAAGCCAGATATAGGTTTGATCCTTGCAAAGATAGCGGTACTCAACCGTCATCTGCCTGTTTTCTGTCACCATCGTATAAAATTGCCCGGCAATCTGTTCCCTGTCCTCAGGATGGACGAATTTAAACGGACTGGATCCGATGACCTCTTCTGCCCCGTAGCCGAGCACTTCTTTAAAGGACGGCGAAACATATGTGAAAAGCCCCTCTTCATCAAGCAGTCCGACAATATCTCGCATGTTCTCCGTAATCAGACGAAATCGCTTAATTGTTTCTTCATGCTCTTTTTCAAGCAGTTTCTTCTCCGTTATATCCCGGATAATGACCTGGGTTGCCTGAGTATCCCCCCATACATTCGGGAGCGACGTTACTTCAACATATATAGGATGACCTGTCTTCGTATACCACAGCTGCTCCATCGCAGGCGGTGTATACCCGCACTTTGTATCCAGAATTCTCTGCTCGATGTTCTCTCTGTATTGGGGATCTATCGAATCCCATATGGGCTTTCCTATTAGCTCTTCCCTGCTGCCGTAATGAAGCATCGAAGCAGCAGAAGGATTAACGTACGTCCAATTCCGGTCTTCATGTATCAAAAAAGCAGTTGGAGAATTCTCAAGCTGATTTGTATATGCTTCCCTCAGCGCATCAAGCTTCTCCTGAGATAGGACCTTCCCGCCGCAGTCTTGCTCAAGGTTCTTCATCTGTGTCCATCCCCTCCACTTCTCTCTTTCCTATCCTTAATATATCAAAAATTCTAAAATTAAGGAACGAAAAGCGGAGCTGATGGGCAGCTTCGGGAGTGACGCCACTTTTTCACTATTCCCTCTGGACTTGTGGCACCACTAGACGGAGTGATACCACTTTTCACTCTTCCACCATCGGACTTGTGGCACCACTAGCCCGAGTGATACCACTTTTCACTTCTCCACCATCGGACTTGTGGCACCACTAGACGGAGTGATACCACTTTTCACTCTTCCACCATCGGACTTGTGGCACCACTAGGCAGAGTAATGCCACTTTTCACCTTCCCCCCCCCAGACTTGTGGCACCACTAGACGGAGTGATACCACTTTTCACTCTTCCACCATCGGACTTGTGGCACCACTAGGCAGAGTAATGCCACTTTTCACCTTTCCCCCCCAGACTTGTGGCACCACTAAGCGGAGTCACGCCACTTTCCTCACTTCCACCCCTGGACTTGTGGCACCATTCGGCGAAGTGTCGCCACTTTTCACTCTTCCACCCCTGGACTTGTGGCACCATTCGGCGAAGTGTCGCCACTTTTCACTCTTCCATCCCTGGACTTGTGGCACCATTCGGCGAAGTGTCGCCACTTTTCACCTTTCACCGCCCCGGACTTGTCGCATCACTTAGCAGGAGTAACACCACCATCAAAAAAACAGGGCCCGAAAGGCGAGGTATCCCGCCTGTCAGTCCCCTGCTAATTAATAATCCCATGATGCACAATCTCAACCGACACGTCCGGTTCGATCGAAATTTCAGGATAGTCTTTGTCCCAGTCAAGTTCCTTCCACAATTCCGGATGATAGGCAATGAGTTCCCTGCCGATTCCGAGATAATCGCAGTTTGCTTCCTGGATGATGGAAATGGCTTCTTCCACATTTTGCTGAAGCTTTTTCTCGATCCCTTTTTGAAGATTTTCAAGGACATTTTTTTCATATAAGCGGTCATGCGGGAATTCCATAATATCGAGCTCTGCTTTGAAAGGAAGCTTGACCTTAACTTTATTCAAGCCATCCTTCTCTATTTTCAGCTTGCCTTTTGAATGAGAGATTTCGTAGGATACCGTCAGCTGCTCATCTTTAAACGGAATCGTATCATTAATCATCATCGCTTTGTTTCGTTTATTGCTCAATGCAAGCAGCAGTTTCGTCTGATCTGTATTTACTGTAACTCCGGTAAATTTATCTTTATGGAAAAGGGCGGCACCTGCAACTTCTGCTGCCTGGTTGCTTTCATTAAGCTTCATATAAGGAAGCATCAAGCCTTTTCCTTCATCAAATAGAATGGTGCAGATGGATTGGATGGTTTCAGTCGGAACAGTTGATTCGATTTCCATTGTTTTGATTAATCCGGAAAGGTTTTCGCCAATCAGCTCATCTCCCACCTTCTGAAGTTCCAATATGGCCTTCGGGTCCTTCTCCACAACAATAAACTTTCCATTAAGCGGACTTTCAGGCGTGCGGTAGAGAACATCTGCGAATTGAAGCAGTCCCTTTTTGGCCAGGTCATCCTGCAGGAGGAAGATCTTGTTTTTTGCCGTCATTAAAAAGCCTGAAGCCTCTTGATTCAGTTTGATTTTTGCATCGCGGGATGATTTTGCAACTACCGAATATGTTTTATTGACCGGTCTTTGCTCCTTAGTTGTATACGTATGGATGGACGTGGTGACCAATACCTCATCTTCCGACTTTACCTGAAAAGCGGTCGCGGACATAAAAACTGTATTTTTTAAAAGTTTTTGGTCCCAGCACCCGCTTAGCAGCGTCACCGACAGCCCGGCTAAAAACAGCGGTTTAAGCTTGTTCATTTTCATTTTTCGCTTTCCCCTTTCTGACAAATGATAGTAGGAAGAGGATGAGAGGAATTGTAAACACAAAAACCAGCGATGACATGTTCACAATGTCCGCAAGCTTTTCTGTGAGCTGATCACTTTTAGCGGGAGTTAACGCAAGCAAAGTGACAGCAATAACGACGACAGGCACAAACGGACGGTGGTTCTTTTTCCCGGAAACGTTCTGCATGCCCTTGCTTGCAATGTAAATATACATTAGTCCTGATGTGATGACCGAAACAACCCAAATAGCGAGAAACACCAAATCTACTCGTTCAATGACAGAGTATGTAATAGCCTTCAGCAGATAAAGCGTTGGCTCAGGTACGATTGGCATCTCTTTTGGACTGAAAAAGATAAGGCTTGTAAACGTAATGTACGAATAGAACAGAGTGACAATCAGGTTGCTCAGGGACACCATCTTCAGGCTCTGAGCAGGCTTCCCTTCTACATATGGATAGAGAAAGAGCAGAATTTCAAATCCCATGTAGGACATAATCGCTTCTTTGCTGCCAAGCAGAATATTGACAATTCCGCTTTCTCCAACGGGAAATACATAGCGGATATCCACCGTTTTATAGGCATTGAGGGTCAAAAGAAACAAGAAAATAAGCAAAGTAGAGACAAGCACATAAAACCTGGCTAATTTTCGTATATTCTCCTTTGCAAAATAGAGGGCCACTGCAGATAGCAGCAAAATCAGCACCCAGGCAGGCGTAAAGTGATAAATCCATCTTTTTAGAACGTTGACATACAACACAGCAATCAAACTAGACAGGAATATATAGAAAATGATGTAGCCGTAATTTAAGAAGGTTCCCAAGTGTTTGCCGAGGAGCCGTTTATTGATGTCAAATAGACTGTGTGAGGGAAATTTCTTCACAAGCAGCCAAAAGAACAGAATAACAATCTGTGCGGCTGCACCGGCTATTAATGCAGATATCCACCCATCCTTGCCTGCAGTCTTATAAAGGTTATAAGGCAGGGAAAGAACACCGATTCCAATCTGGGTCTGAAGGACAAGGAACAGAAGCTGCTTGTGCGTAATAGTATGCTTCATTTCTTTTGTCCCGCCCATTTCCTCATTGACTTTTGGCGCCTGATTCTTTGCGGCAGCGTGTCCCTCGGCCGATCATTCATATACCAGTGGTGCATGCGCAGAACGGAATCTTTCATGTTATCAAACTGCATAGGTACAAGAGGGTAAAAATAGGGTGTTCCAAATGATTCAAGAAGACTTAAATGCATAATGATCAGGACAAAAATAAAGACAATCCCCAAATACCCAAAAATCGCTGCCCCGAACATCATCGGAAAGCTCAAAAGCCGGAGCGCTGTGCTCATATCATTCGAAGGAACAACAAAAGCTGCTATGGCTGTGAGGGCGATGACAATAATCATCATATTGGATACGAGATTTGCTTCAACAATTGCTGTCCCGATAACTAAACCGCCTACAACACCGATTGTCTGGGAGATAGATGTAGGCAGACGCAAAGCTGCTTCTCTCAGCAGTTCCAGAATGATAACCATGAGCAAAGCTTCAGCGAGAGGCGGAAGCGGAACATTCTCAAGGGAGCTTTTAACCGTCAGAATCAAATCATTTGGAATCAGCTCATAGTGAAATGAAATCGTTGCGATATACAATGCCGGTAGACTTATCGCAATGAAAAAGCCCAATATGCGGATCAGCCGGTAAAAAGACCCGTACAGCGAGCGGCTGTTATAGTCTTCGGGAGATTGGAAAAATGAAAAGAAATTAACAGGTGTTATAAGGGCTGAAGCACTTCCTGTAGGCAAAATCGCCACTCTTCCTTCCAGTAAATTTGACACAATTTTATCCGGCCGTTCTGTATTTAAAAGCTGCGGAAAAAAAGAGAACGGATTTTCTTCAAGTGACTCTTCAATGATTCCTGGAGAGTCCAGGGCATCTGTTTCAATTGTCTTAAGGCGTGTAATCACATCTTTAACTAATTTCTGATTTGTCAGGTGATTCATGTACACAACCGCTACTCTTGTTCTTGAAACACTTCCAATTTGCACATATTTCACAACTACACTTCCATCTAAAATCCGCTGCCTGACCAGATTCAGATTAATATCCAGATTTTCTGTCAGCCCTTCATGAGACCCTCTGATGACCTTTTCATTTTGAGGCTGCTGCACAGATCGTGCCTGACTGATGCCGGCATCTATGCAATAAATGATGTCTGTTTCTTCAATTAACAGCAGGCACGCACCTTTACATAAATAGTGAATCGCTTCGTGAATATCTTTGGTTTTTGTAATAGAGGCAATTGCAACTGCGTCTTCTACTTCACCGGATTTCGCCTGCTGCAGCGGACCAATGACATCCTGGTTGATTTTCTCAGATTGCATCATCGGAACAAAATAAAGGAGCAGTGCCTGCTTTCCCTGAAACTGTATTCTCCTTTGTCCAAGATCATCAGTGTGGTCGAGATGGGTAAGAATCTTAGCGATATTAACGTTAAAATGAGGAGAAACGGGAATGTTGACATCAGCCGGCGACACAACATTCTGCGGCTGCGGCTTCTTTTTTTCCGATTCCTTCTTCTTCATTTTTAAAAACGAAAACATTCTCTTCTCCCCTTTCTCCTAGATGTATGAGATTAGTTTCTATGTCAGCTGGCAAAAGTATGCATTTTATATCTTCACTTGTGAACCTGTTGCTTTAAGAATAGAAAAAAGGCGTCCGAATGTTTTCGGAGCGCCTTTATAAATTATGAGTGGATCGCCTGCAAACCAGCCTGATTCAGGAAGTTCCAAGGCTTGTTATAGTGAGGCTGGAAGAAGAAGTCGACAAAGCCAAGCTCATCAATAGTCATGCTGTTTTGTATGCAGACAGACAGTGTGTTGATCGATTGTGTCAGGTCTGCTTTGGACATCACCTGTGCACCGACAATTCTCCGTGTCTCTTCTTCATAGACAACTTTCAGCGTAACAGGTTCGTAGGTTGGCATGAATTCCGGACGATCGTTTTCTAAAATTGTGATACTTTTCACATTCATGTCTGCAAGAGAAGCAGCCGTTTCCGTCATCCCGGTTGATGCAATGTTCTGATCATAGATTTTAATGCCTGAGGTACCCTGTGTTCCCATATATTTAATCGTCTTTTTAACGAGGTTTCTTGCAGCAAGAGTTCCCATTCGAACAGCGTTGGTTGCAAGCGGGATATAGGCGTGCTTTCCAGTCGGGTTGTAGCGAATCGCACAGCTGTCACCGGCTGCAAAGATATCTTCATTGCTTGACTGCATATATTCATTCACGATAATGGCCCCGTTATCAAGCATTTCGACCTGTCCTTTGAGCAATTCTGTATTAGGCTTGAAACCGATGCAGAGAACAACCAGATCCGATTCATACTCACCATGGGTTGTCACAACCTTTGTCACTTTCCCGTTTTCGCCTTTAAATTGTTTGACGGTTTCCCCAAGAGCAAGTGTAACTCCGCGGTTTTCAAACTCCGTTTCAACAACTTCTGTGTATTCCGCGTCGAGGTATTTGCTCAAGACTCTGTCTTCGCTGTCAATCAGCGTTACTTCTTTTCCGTAGGATTCGAACGCTTCTACAAGTTCAATGCCGATATAGCCTGCGCCGACAACGGTAATTTTTTTCGTTTCTTTTGCTTTATCAATAATGGTATTGGCATGCTGATAATTTTTTGAAAGGACGATGTTTTCCAGATTGATGCCCTCAATCGGCGGAATAATCGGCCAGGATCCTGTCGTCATAATTAATTTGTCATACGTGTCGACAACTTCTTCGCCCGTTTCCAGGTTTTGTGCCGTCAATGTTTTTGCTTTAGAATCAATGGCCGTGACAGCATGTCTCATTTTCATCGCTGCCCCCATTTTTTCAAGTTCTCCGGGTGATGAATAGAAAAGCCCCTGTGCATCTTCAACGACTCCGCCTACATATAGGGCAATGCCGCAAGAGAGAAATGATACATTATCGTTTTTCTCATAAACCGTTATTTCTGCATCCGGATAAAGCTTTGCCATATTTGAAACAGCTGCCGTTCCAGCATGTGTACATCCGATAACTGCGATTTTCATAAAGCAATTCCTCCCTGAGAGTAACTTGTTAGTTTGTGAAGTTTTTCACATGATATTGTGAAGGAATTCACATATCCTTTATGACCCTATTATATCTCCGCTCCTTTCGAAATGCAAGAGATATTGTGAAGTTTTTCACAAATACTTTTGGAAATATTTTCTTATATTCTATGCACAAATCAAAAGTCATGGTAAAATTTTTACAATACTCAGAAAATGGATGTGTTTATATGCAAGCAGCTTTGGCCATCAGCAGGCATATCCTGCTGTTTTTCGTTATTGTCATCATCCTTATTTTAACCGTTCTACTGCCGAGGGATGTTGAGATCGGTGCAGAAGGGAAGCCTCAGACTGTCGTCTTCGAATACGAATTTACATGGGCTTTATATTCTGAAAATCTCACCGGTTTTTTCTTAGATATAATCCGTGAAAAATCGTTCGGCTTAACAAAGTATGAACGCTCAGCTGAGGATGAAGCCGTTCTTTATTTTTCAAGAAGTCTGAAAGTGATTGTTTTCGCTTTTTTTCTCAGTCTCTCGCTTGGCATCTTAAAAGGCATATATGATGCAAAACGCGGAGGGCCTCTTCGGCTTGTTTTCGGTAAAGGGTTTACGTGGCTGCTGCAGTCTGTGCCTGATTTCTTTCTGTTTCTTTCCCTGCAGTGGATTCTGCTGATTTATTTCAGGGACTATGTGGATCTTTTCGGGTACGAAAGCTGGTACAGTTTTATCTACCCCGCTTTGCTCGTGTCTATATATCCGGCACTGTACATAAGCAGAATTACAGCGGCTTCGATTCTTGATCAGGAAGGAATGCCGTATATTGCGGTTGCCCGCTCAAAAGGACTGCCTTCCGCCATGATTACCTTCAAGCATATGCTAAAAAACAGTCTCGTCCCGATTTTAACAAACATGGGCTCCCTGATGATTTATCTTCTGTCCAATCTGCTGATCGTGGAGTACCTTACGGATTATAAAGGAGCGGCCTACCGGCTTTTCGAAGCTTTTCATGTCACGCCTGTTTTAAGCGCAGGACTGAATACAGCGATTGAACCAAATGTCATTATTTTATTTGGCATCTGCTTTATGTTCATGGTTCTCACTGTTCAGATTCTGAGCGAAACAGCAAAAAGATGGATTGATCCAAGGGAGGGAAGCGCATGAGGAATATCCCTCTATTATCCGGCCTCTTCATGCTCGCAGTCCTTGTTGCTGTCGCATGGCTGGGTCCGGTGATTCCGTCTGTGAAGGAGGGGATCATTGAACAGAGAATGGTTTTTAAAGAGAGCGGAGCGTTTGAAAGGGCGCCCTTTCCTCCATCGCTGCAGCATTTGTTTGGGACAGATGAAGACGGACGGGATCTGTTAAGCCTTGTCATCATGGGTGCAAAGGAGACGCTGATGCTCGTTCTTGTCATCAGCATCATCAGGTATGGAGCGGCTATTTTGCTTGCGCTGCTCAGTTTGCCTGAAAAAAGTCCCGCCCGGGCACTTATCTACAGTCTGAACGGATTTGCAGCAAGCCTTCCGATCGTGTTCGCTGCCATTCTCTTTATCACGATGCCTGTCTTTACCTTCAGCCCCCACCGTGTTTATTGGATTGTCCTGATTCTCTCCCTTTCAGACGTCGGCCGGGTCGCCTATGTGTTTCAGCAGGCCATGAAGTCCATCTCGCATACGCAATATGTAGAAGCCGGAGTAACAATCGGAAACAGTCCGTTTGGCCTGTTTTCCCGCCACTATTTTCCGAATTTGCTGCCTGATGCTGTTACCCACTTTTTTATGGATTTGGGAAAGGTAACTCTTCTCCTCGGCCAGCTCGGCATCCTGTCCATTTTCGTTACGCAGGCATTTGTGCAGCTGAACTACGGGTACGGAGAATTGCAGAATACAAGTCTGAATTGGCCGATTCTGCTTGGCATGGCGAAGTCTGATATTATCAGTGGATTTTGGATTCCTTTTTTCCCTGCGCTTGCTCTGACCTATTTAATTTTAACGTTTAATCTTATTGGGGAAGGCTTGAGAAAGCATTTCAGCAGGATCTAATACTAAAAAAGGTGAGATCATGAGAGATCTCACCCTTTTTGCAGTCTTACCGGTTTTTTTTTGGATAGTAGGTGAAACCGGGAAATTTTACGACCGGCCATTTTTCTTTGCGGAGCGATTTCATTAATTCCCGTGAGGCATTCACATTCTGCTGCACGACCTCTTTAGGCGTCAGGGCCATCCATTGATTAAGTGACACGTCTTCAAACTTGCTGCTTTTAAACATCTCCAGAAACCAAAGACTCTGGTCGCCCGTATTCTGGATATAATGTCCAAAAGCAAATGGCACATAGCCCACATCCCCTGCCCGGTAATCAAATGTCCGCGCTGTTCCATTCCCTGCAAAAACCGTCATTCTGCCTGTTCCTGAGATATAATACTGCCATTCATCGTTATTCGGATGCCAGTGCAGTTCCCTCATTCCGCCAGGTTTGATTTCTACAAGTGCTGCAGCGACTTTCTCTGAGACAGGAAAGTTTGATGAATCAACAATTCTGACGGTGCCGCCGGGAAATTCAAGGGGCTTTTGCTGATAAAGCCGGTGTGTAAAGCTCTTTGGGACGTTGCCATAAGGATCTGCCACCTGCTGGCTCTCAAGAGATCCCGGAATATCACCCTGGAATATGTACAGCTCCTTTTCAGGAATTCCAGCCAATGTACTTTCAGGTATCCCGAAATTTGCCGACAGCACATCTTTTGGAGTATGCGCAAACCAATCAGAAATGGACAATGTGTTTAAGTCAGAAAACGTCCCGTCATCAAAAACAAGCAAAAATTCGCAGCCCTCTTCAAGTCCTTGAATGGAGTGCGGGATTCCGGGAGGGAAATACCACAAATCTCCTTCTCCTACATCTGCAATAAAATTTTTTCCGTTTTGATCGACCGCTGTTATGCGCGCACGTCCCACAAGCATCATCGCCCATTCTGTCTGCTGATGCCAATGCAGCTCACGGATGCCGCCGGGGGTCAGAGCCATATTTACTCCAGCAAGAGTCGTTGCAATCGGAAGCTGCCTGACCGAGATTTCTCTTGACCAGCCTCCATGATTTAATTGCATATGGGTATCTGAGAACGAAAATTTGAGGTTGGGAATGGTTCCGGCATCCGTTGCCGGCGGAACAAGCAGATCCGGATTTTCAAGGTCCCGCATCACGTTGCGGGGACCATAATCCCACCAGCCTGCCCCGTCTTTTCTTATCGGCTGAGGAATCTTTCCATTTTCGGACTGACCGCGTGCATCTCTGTTCATTAAGATCATCCTCTTTTCCTGGTAGGCTTATCTAAACATCCTATGCATTCCGGATGAGAAATTTGATCGTTAAATAAACGAATGGCTTTCCTTCTTTTATAAAAAAGAAATGCCGGACACGCTATGTCCGGCAGAAACTTAAGCTCTTATTCATCTGTTTAAATCGACACATCCCGCTTCGTAAAAGCTGCCCACGACGCCAAAAGGAAAACGAGCAAATAGACAAACAGAACGGTCATTGAAAAACTAAGTGTCATTCCTTCAAACAGCGGCCGGTTTCCTTCCAGGTGCTGCTTAAGGTTCGTGTTTGCAAACAAGATATATTTTCCCCAGTTCATTCCGTAGTGAGCCATCAGCTGCACCATGATTTTGCCTGAAAACGTCAGGACGATGGAAAGCCCGATGGCAAGAGAGCTGTTTCTGAATACAGAGGAAATCATAAAGGCAAAACCCGATATCAGAACGATTTCAATAAAAGCTGTCAAATAGTGCAGACCAATGCTTTCTGCCATCAGTTTGTCATCAGGCGCAACGGATGCACCAAAGAAAACAACCCCAAGAATGACAGAGAAAAGAAAGTAAGCCAGCAGGAAATAGACGCCGAAAAGCAGGGCCGTCAAAAATTTTGCCGCAAGGATCTTCGAACGGTTTTTCGGACGGATTAAAAGAAACTTGATGGTGCCCCAATTAAATTCGTTTGCCACAATGGCACCTGCAATCACCAGCGCGAAAAATGGCAGGACAAACAAAGTGCCGGTTGAAAACGAGAGATAGCCAACGACGTTTTCGCCCACTCCCGCTCCTGTGAACATCTGCTTTGAAACGGCGGCAAGCAGGAAACTGATCACAGCAAGCGCTATAAAAAGCGCAGCTGTGCTTTTCTGATAGAGCAGTTTTTGGTGTTCCATTTTCAACAGATTAAACATCCGGCATGCCTCCAGTAAGTTCAATAAATGTTTCCTCCAGTGATTTGGAGAGAGGCAGGATGGCAAACACATCAATTTGTTCTTTTATCAGCATTTTATTTATGATTGGGATCTCTTCTTTTTTAGCAAGAAGAACGATCTCGCTGTTTTCAGCAGCAGCTGAGTATTCCGGAAGAAGTTCCGCCGCACGGGTTGCATCGGACACTTCAAACTTTACCGTCAGAAGCTCTCCCTCCCTGCGGCCGATTTCCTGAACAGCAAGAATTTCACCATCTTGTATGATGGCGGCACGCGAGCACATCTCCTCAACTTCTTTCAGCAGATGTGAAGCAATCACGACGGCCGTTCCCTCTTTTGTGCAGAGTTCTTTCAAATACGTCCTTAGCTCTCTGATTCCCGCAGGATCAAGCCCGTTTGTCGGCTCATCCAGAATCAGCAATTTCGGTTTATGTAAAATAGCCTGCGCGATCCCGAGGCGCTGCCTCATTCCGAGGGAATAGGTCTCAACTCTATCGTGAATGGCAGGACCAAGCTTCACGAGCGATACTGCTTCTTTTATTCTGTCTTCATCTATGTTTTCATGCATACAGGCAAAGTGTGTCAGGTTTTGAAATCCTGTCATGAATGGATAAAATTCAGGATTTTCGACGATTGCCCCGGCATGCTTCATCGCTTCTTCAAAATGTGTCTTAATGGAATAGCCACTGACAGATATTTCTCCTTCGTCCTTTTTCACGAGACCAAGAACAGATCGGATCAGTGTTGTCTTCCCGGAGCCATTCGGGCCCAGCAGACCAAATAATTCTCCTTCGTATACAGTCAGGTTTACATTATAAAGCAGCTGTTTATCCCCGATTGCCTTGTTCAGGGCCTTCACGCTTAGTACGGCTTTTCTCACGGAGCATTCCTCCTCTCCCACCAAGTATATACTTGTTTATCTAATTACGAAATGCAAAAAATGAAACGAAAAAGAGCTGCCGATTTGAAAGAGCAGCCCGACTTGATTCTATGTATTTTTCGGCAGACCAGGCGGCTGGAAATAAGGCGGAACCTTCAGCCAGCTTCTTTGAATCATTAAGCTTTTCAGCCTTATACTGTACTGGATTATGGCCGTCATAAAAGTAAGGAAAAGGGTAGAAACATCATTTCTGACAGACTCCGATAAGGAAGTACCGCAAAACGTGATATAGGTAGCTGTCTTCACGCTCAGAAAATTTGCGATTTCATTGTCTGTAAATCTGACACCGAACGGTACATCAAGCGGCTCGGACTTCGGTTTTTCTTCTGACGTCGGCGGAAGAGGCACTCCTTCTCCGGCCAAAAATTCTTTCAGCTTCAAAACCGTATCTTCTGTCGATGTCTTGGCTTCTTCAATCATTTTAATCAGCTCTTCGTCTGTTGTTGTATTCAGAAATACACCATAAAAAACGACGGCTTCCTCCATCAATGTAAGAAGCGTCCAGAGCGCCATCACTTCTCCCACATGCAGAGGAGCTTTCGGCTCACCATCAGCAGAGAGCTTGATCATACTTTTAATGGTTTCGATTACCTTTATCATAAAACACCTCCATATCTATAATTGCCCTTTTTCATTTGAAATATAAGGGGCAGACGGACTGGACAGCGTGCAAAGAAAGATACTGGCTCCATATAAAAAGGACCGTGCCCCGTCAAAAAATTGACAGCTGCACGGCCCCTGCTCGGTCTCTGCTAAGCTCTGCTCTATTTCGCTTTTAAGCGTCTATGCTTTTAAGTGATAAAGTAACTGTTTCTATCTTATCCTGCTTCTTGATCAACGTCAAGGGTTTATTTTACCAGCTGCTTTTTAATAGAAAAAAACTCCGCACTCGGCGAAGTCACATTTGATCATTTGTTTTTTCTGATTCAGCCGTCAATGCATTCCTGTTTTCCTGAACCTTGGAGCTGTAAGTAAAGTCCCCGTAGCAGTATGGATACCTGAAGTTGGACTTGTCCCCTCCGCAATTGTACAGATCCGGCTGTTTTTTCACCTGAATCATTGAAAATTGCTTCGCGAGCTCTTCCGTGTGCATTCCGCCGTTTTTCACCACAAAGTCAATATAGCCGAGGCCCATATTATAAGCCTGCACGATGGTCATTTCATCTACCTTGCGCTCCTGGCCGTACTTCAGGCTTCTTTGAAAATACTCCACACCCTGCCTGATGCTTTCTTCCGGATCGGTTATGGCATTTCGCGGCAGACCGGCTGACTCTGAAGCCTGCATGGGGTCTCCCCCTCTGCCTTTGCTTTCCTGCTGCATAAGTGCCAGAACGAGCGGCGTATATTCTTCAAGCTGATAGGACGCAAGCTCCTGTTCAATGAGGGGCTCGTACTTTATGACTTCTTCAAACGCATTCTGCTGCATCACCGCCGGCTGTCTTTCTGCGGAATAAAACACGGTCAGCGCAAAAAAACCGGCAAACACAAGCAGCAGAAAGCCTATACTGGTTTTTATGAATTTCATCTCATCCTGCTCCGTTCTCTCATGCCCTTTGCCTACTATTATAATAAATCTGGCAATCTCTTCAACTAAGAACATGCGCCAGCTTCTCATCTTTTTAAGAATAAGGTAGAATGTACGAAAGCGAAACAGGCTGAAGACTATCAGCTTGTCGGGCCCTGGCCCTAGATGAAACTTTTGCCGGTCTGTTTTCGTCTATTCTATGAAACTTCTATTCCAAGTGAGGGATTACCATGTTTGAAATAAAACCAATACAAGCTGAACATACATATGCCTTGAGGCAAAAAGTACTGATGCCCGACTCCTCCGTAGAAGAGTGCGGCTATCAAAAAGATTTTGATGAAGATACGCTTCACCTCGGTGCATTTAAAGAGGAAGACCTGATCGGAACAGCATCCTTCTTTAAAGAAACACATGAAAAAATAAAAGGGAAACGCGCTTACAGACTGCGAGGCCTGGCAATAGATCCGGAGCACCGGAACCAGCTCCGTGGTCAGACATTGCTGTTGCTTGCTGAAAACAAATTATCACAGCTCGAAGCAGACACGCTGTGGTGCACAACTCTTGTCAACAACGTTGAATACTACCAGCATCTCGGCTTTAAAGAAACCGACTTCCGTTTCCATGTTCCTTCGAAGGGATTGAATGTGCTGATGGTGAAGGGGCTTTAAAGCGTAGGCGATACATGGAACAGCAGGCCACAGTGGGCCTGCTGTTTTTTTTGAACTTTTTGGAACGCTGATTCAGGACTTTGTGCTGTTAATCTGTTCTGGAGCACTTTCCTTTGTTCTCGGGCTGCACTTTCTGTTGCTAACTTCTCTTTAGCGCATTTTCCTTTGTCATCGGGCTGCACTATCTGCTGTTAACTCCGTTTTAGTGCATTTTCTTCCAGTCACGCGCTCCTCTTTCTGTTGTTAACTCCGTTTTAGCGCACTTTCCTTTATCTTAGCGCTGCACTTTCTGTTGCTAACTCCGTTTTAGCGCATTTCCCTCTAGTCACGCGCTCCTCTTTCTGCTGCTAACTCCGTTTCAACAAAAAAACACCCGCAGCTGCACCAGCCGCGGGCCTTCCTTTACTTCACTTCTTTATTCACAAGGACAAGCTGCTTTGTTCCGGCTCCTGATTCAAGCCACTCGGCTGCAGCACGGGCAAGGTTCTTTTCAATGATCCTGTCAGCAGCCGTCGGGCGGGAACTCATGCATTGGGATTCGTCGTAGATAAGCTCTTTGAAATCAAGCTCCATCTTTTCTCCCAAGTAAGCACCCAGCTTCTGCGGCGCAACCGACTCATTGATGATTAAAAAGGAATAGGTGATCCCTTTTTCATCTTTTTGCTTTAAGTAATCAGCGGCATGCTGCCAGGATGATTGATCTGCGGCAACCACATATCCGTCAACAGCTGCGGCTGCCTCCTTCATCAGGTCAGATACCTCATGCCCGGGCAGCTGCACGCAGCAGACTCTCTGTTTCAAGTATAAAAGAGAGCTGATTGTATCTTTTACTTTCAGTACATTCGTCACGACTTCATTCAGTGCCGTATCATATCCAAGAGCATGATACCCGAGGTATGAGACCGGCAAAAAGAGCACGTTCGTTTTTGCCTGTGAAAGCAGCTGCACTGCTTGATCTGATCCTCCGAGGACGAGAACAGCATCATAGGTTTCCATTACAGGCAAGAAGTCATATTTATTCTCTGCAACCGTTTTTTCCGGGATGGAGCGGATCCATTCTCCAAGCGGCTCTGCCTGCAGCGTTCCACTGTGCCATTCAAGTACGGATGCTTCCGTGTTTTTTTCCGCAGCAAATGCTTTAATGGCAGCTAAAATCATTCGTGTTTCATTAATGGTATCAATTCCGAAAACAGCGATGCGCATGTGATCCCTCTTTCATCTTGGAAGTTAAATGTGCTTTTGCTGAAAGGCAGCGATGCTTGCATATTCTTCCTTCAGCAGCCTCGAAAGACGTATATAAATCGGTGCCAGTTCCTGATAAACGGCAGCGTTTTCGGGAATTGGCTTATGATGATGAGCAGCCCCCACCATGTCAGAGACAACATCAAGGGAAGATACATGCCCAAGGCCGTACAAGCCCAGAATAGCAGCTCCAAGGCATGAGCTTTCAAAGCTCTCCGGTACAGAAACCTCCTGGTTGAAAATATCGGCCATCATCTGGCGCCAAAGTTCAGACCTGGCGAATCCGCCTGTCGCCTGAATGCTTGCCGGCTCTCCGATCAATTCTTCGAGCGCGAGAAGAACAGTATACAGGTTGAAAATAATTCCTTCAAGTACAGAGCGTATCATGTGTTCTTTTTTATGGTGAAGAGAGAGGCCGAAGAATGATCCTCTTGCGTTTGCATCCCAAAGAGGCGCCCGCTCGCCTGCCAGATACGGATGAAAAAGCAGGCCGTCTGATCCGGGCTTTACTCGTGCCGCAATTTCTGTGAGTACTTCATACGGATCTCTTCCAAGCTGCTTTGCCAATTCTGTTTCTTCATGACCGAGCTGATCTCTAAGCCACCTGAAAATCATTCCTCCGTTATTGACCGGCCCCCCGATGACCCATTTGTCTTCAGTCAATGCGTAACAGAACGTTCTGCCCTTAGGATCTGTAACGGGCTTATCCGTCACGGTGCGGATAGCGCCGCTTGTTCCGATCGTCACAGCTGCAGCTCCCGGCTGAACGGCGTTTACGCCAAGGTTGGAAAGCACGCCGTCACTTGCTCCGACGACAAAAGGCGTATCACCATGAAGCCCCATAAGAGACGCATACTGAGCATCGAGTCCAGTCAGGGAAACCGTCGTGCCGACCGGCTCAGACAGGTGCTCTGCAGTAATTCCGGCAACTTCAAGAGCCTCCCTGTCCCAATTAAGCTCACGAAGATTGAACAGACCCGTAGCTGAAGCAATGGAATAGTCAACCACGTACCGCTTAAAGAGCTTGTAGAAAACATATTCTTTTATCGAGATAAACTTAAAGGTTTTCAGGAACAGCTCAGGACGGTCATGTCTGATCCAGGTGATTTTGGATAGCGGAGACATTGGATGCAGAGGGGTTCCCGTTCGAAGATAAATCTCATGCCCGTTCATTTCATCCTTAATTTTCTCCGTCCATTTTGCACTTCGGTTATCTGCCCATGTTATGCAATTTGTAAGAGGATTTCCCTCCGAGTCAACGGGAATGACGCTGTGCATCGCAGAACTGAACGAAACGAACAGAATATCCGATGGATGAACATTCCCACCTGAAATCACTTCACGGATGGTTGTTACAACCGCCTGAAAAATTTCTTCCGGATCCTGTTCTGCCGTCTCAGGGTCCGGGGAGTGCAGCGGATATTCAATCCCATGCGTAAAAACAATGGTTCCATCTGTTTTAAATAGAACGGACTTTGTACTTGTCGTTCCTATATCCGTGCCGATCATATATTTTTCTCTCACGTTTATTCCTCCCCTGCATTTCGTACGTACAGCGTTTTCATTTTACCTAAATGAAAAAGAAGATGCTTCTAAATAAGCCTCTTCCCTTTCCATTTATGCACGTAAACGCGTTAATCTTTATTTACAACAGCGTGGCCGCCAAATTCATTGCGCAAAGCTGCTACTACTTTTCCAGAGAACGTATCCTCATCAAGAGAACGGTATCTCATCATTAGAGAAAGGGCGATGATTGGCGTTGCCGTTTGAAGGTCAAGCGCTTCTTCAACTGTCCATTTCCCTTCGCCTGATGAGTGCATAACTCCTTTAATACCGTCAAGTTTCGAATCCTTGGAGAACGCATTCTGAGTAAGCTCCATCAGCCATGAGCGGATAACAGATCCGTTGTTCCAGACTCTTGCCACTTGCTCATAGTCAAAATCAAACGGGCTTTTCTCAAGCACTTCAAAGCCTTCTGCGATTGCCTGCATCATGCCGTATTCTACGCCGTTATGAACCATTTTCAAATAGTGGCCGCTTCCCGTTTCACCGGCATACAAGTAGCCATTTTCAACACAGATGTCTATGAACAGCTGCTCGATTGATGCGAAAACCTCTTTGTCTCCGCCGATCATTGTGCATGCGCCGCTGCGTGCGCCTTCCATGCCGCCGCTTGTGCCGACATCAAAGAAATGAACACCCTGTTCTTTCATTTCCTTCCCGCGCTTAACGGATTCTTTATAGTTTGAATTTCCGCCGTCAATGACAAGATCGCCTGGCTCAAGCAAACCTTTCAGCTCAGACAGTACATTTTCTGTAATCACACCTGCTGGAACCATCATCCAGATCTTTCTTGGCGCCTCAAGCTTTGAAACTAGTTCCTCAATGGAAGAAGCACCTTCTGCACCCATATTTGAAAGTTTGGCTACTGCTTCTGAATCAATATCAAAAGCAACAACCTCATGTTTATGATCCATTAAATTAAGTGAAAGATTATAACCCATCTTTCCAAGGCCAATTAAACCTACCTGCATCTTTGAAAACTCCTTTTTATCACATGTTATGTCCTATCCCTATTATACGAATTTTTTTTCGTTTAGCAATCGCTTCCAAGAAATTTTTTTTCACATTTCCTTTGTGCTATACTTTTTTTAGTACATGTAAGCGAGGTCATTTTATATGGGGCAAAATTGTCTAGGTAGCATCCGTTCTCATTATGCAAGGTTGAGTGAAAAAGAAAAAAAGATTGCTGATTTTATTTTGGAAAACCCCAAGGAAATTATTCATAGTACGATAAATGAAACAGCTGACCGGCTCGGTGTTGCAGAAGCGACCGTTTTCCGCTTTTGCAAGCGCATTGATTTTAAAGGCTATCAGGCGATGAAAATCGCTCTGGCTTCAGAGATTATGAGTCCGATCCAGCAAATACATGAGGAAATTAATGAAAACGATAATGAAAAAGCGGTTGCTGAAAAAGTGTTTCAATCCAACATCCGCACCCTTGAAAACACCCTGCAGATTTTAGATTTTTCATCTATTGAGAAAGCTGCCCGCATCCTTGCAGGCGCGAACCGCGTAGATTTTTACGGAACGGGGGGCTCTGCCATCATTGCGATGGATGCCTATCATAAATTTATCCGCACCGGCATTTCCGCCTATGCGTTTATTGATTCGCATTTTCAGCTGATGTCAGCCTCGCAGCTGACGAACAATGATGCAGCAGTCATCATTTCCCATTCAGGGACCAATAAAGACACGATTAAAATCATGAATACAGCGAGAAAGAACGGAGCAAAAACCATCGGGATCACAAGCTTCCCCAAATCCCCTGTCGGCCAGAATTCAGATGTTGCGCTGTTTACAAGCTCTGAAGAAACCGAATACAGGTCTGAAGCTCTCGCATCGAGAATCGGCCAGCTCAGTTTGATTGATGCGCTCTATGTAAACATGATGATTCAAAATAAAGAAAAGGCGAATCTGTCTCTTGAAAAAATCCGGAGTGCGATTTCTGAAACGAGAGTATAGCGGAAGGCGGAATACTCTGCATCGCGAAAATACACCGGAAACAGCACTGAAATAAGCAGCCTATTCCAGCACCGTTTCTGCGGTGTTTTTTTTTTTGCATAGTAAAATCTAAATGAGATCGAAGAGGCAATAGACGTATAGATTAATAGATTCATAGCACTCACTTTATACAGGTTAAATTTGACAATACCAGCATGGTATTTTACATTGTGAATAATTGGGAGAATGAAAGGGAGGCGAAAAAGATGGGATTTTTTCAGCGAATGTTCAAAAAAGTAGAGGATGTTAATCGCGGAGAAGCAGCAGCCGCTGAGCTGGAATCGGAAATGGTGCTGATCACAGAAGAGGATGCCTACGATTTTTGGATTCAAATGGCCCAAAATATTCTCGTAAATGCTGTCAACGCAACAGGTTCGACAGTAGATCGCGCCTTTGTCATTCTCGATTTTCGCACTGAGCCGTCGTTTGAGCTGTTTTATCAGCAAAACGGCTCACTTTTAATGTGGGATCAGCTCGAGAACATGACGATTACAGAAAAAATCCGGACACAGCTTCTGCCGCAGGCGCCTGACGCAGCGAATGCGATAAATGAAAACTTCATCGCAGCAGGACACGTCCCAATTGCGTATGCAGAGCTTCAGTTTGAATGGGCTACGAAAGCGTGGTTTTCCCACATCATATGGGCGGACGGCGAGCACGCTGATATTTCAAGGGATGAGCTTCTACAAAACTGGTTTGCCCGCATGGAAAAAGAAACCGAGAATGTGCCGCTCGACAGTGACCATAAGCTTTCTTGGTATCCGGAATGAAAGTGAACTCCACCACAATCAAAGCCCTCAGACGTCTGCCTGAGGGCTTTTCATTTTCAATGTATCCATAACCGTCAGACTGACAGTTTCTTTCCCCCTGACATAGCTCAGAGCATAAAGGACGGATGCAAGAAAAATCGATATTACTAAATAAATCATCCAGTAGATTGCCGTGCCGGCATACGAGATGCCGAGCACAAACGCAGCTGAAAACCAGAGCATAAGATGAAGAAGATGCTGCAGCTTATACCTTTTTTTCTCTAAAACAGCCGTAAAAAAGGACGCGCAGTATAAAGCAGCTATTGCGGCATAAATACCTGATACGATGATAACAGCAAACAGCATAACCGATCATTCCTTTCCTTACTGACTATTTTCGCACAGGCTGCAGAATCAATAAAGCAAGAACTTTCGTTACCCAGGTAACTAAAAGCTATGATATAATTACCTAGGTAACTATTTAAAAGGAGAACCAACACATGACCGCCGAACAGAACCTTTTTCACGCCATTCAGCAGCTGTCGAGGAAGCTGACAAACCGTTTAAATGAAACGCTCCAGCCTTTTGGCCTTTATAGCGCTCAATGGACCGTGCTATTTACCCTCAAAAAATCAGGAACTCTTACACAGACTGAGCTCTGTGACTATTTATCGATCGAAGCTCCTCCTATGACACGTACCATCCAGCGCCTCGTGAAACAGGGATATGTTATGCAGCTTCAGGGAGCTGATAAACGGACGAAGCACATCAAACTGACTGACAAAGCCATCCAGGATTATGAAAAATGGGAATCAGCAGTAGCTGAAATGGAGAAGGACCTTCTTTCGGGCATGCCGGAAAGCACTCAGGAGCCCCTCAGGACTTATATTCAGCAGTGGCTTCTCCACATAAGAAGCACAGAAAGGAAATGACCCGATGAACGAACAAAAACTATGGACCCGGAACTTTTTGTCCATTTCTATAAGCAGCTTTTTTCTTTTTTTGACGTTTTACTACCTGCTCGTGACCCTGCCCATTTATGCCATTCACGATTTAAACGGAGTACCTGCACAAGCCGGACTGATTGTGACCATTTTTCTGGTCGCAGCCATTGTAATCCGGCCATTTGCGGGAAAATGGATTGAACGGCACGGAAAACGGAAAGTGCTCCTTTCCTCCCTTTTGATTTTTTTAATAGGATCCCTGCTTTATTCTTCGATAAACTCAATGAACGGGCTCTTTGCGCTCAGGTTCCTGCACGGAATCGGCTTCGGAATGGCCACAACGGCTGCAGGAGCGATTGTGGCTGATATCATTCCTGAATCAAGGCGCGGAGAAGGGATGGGCTATTACGCCATGTCGATGAACCTTGCGATGGTCATAGGGCCGTTCCTTGGCTTAACCGCAATGGACCAATGGGGCACGGGAATTATGTTCAGCATCTGCATCTTTACAGCTGTTTTCTCCTTAGTGTCAGGATTGCTTATGACTCTTCCAAAGGATGCTGCGGATGGAAGCAAAGTCGTTCCGGCTGCCGGCCGCACAGGAATAAAGGGACTGTTTGAGCCCTCAGCCATCTCAATAGCGCTGGTTGCCGGGCTATTCGCTCTTGTATATGCATCCATCCTTTCCTTTGTCTCTGTCTATGCAAGGGAGATCGGCCTGATGCAGGCAGCCAGCTACTTCTTTGTTGTCTATGCTGTGGTCATGCTCATCGCACGGCCTTTTACAGGAAAATGGTTTGACCGCTATGGAGCAAATGTCATTATCTACCCTGCCATCCTGATTTTTGCGGCCGGAATGGTGCTTTTGAGTTTAGCCGGCACATCTGTGAGCTTTCTCATCGCTGCAGGCTTAATCGGCCTCGGATGGGGCACTCTGTTTCCAAGCTTCCAGACGATCGCCATCCAGTCCGCCGAGCCGAAAAAAAGAGGCCTTGCCACGGCGACTTTCTTATCCATTTTTGATATCGGGATTGGTGCAGGTTCATTTATTGTCGGTGTTCTGACAGCGAAGATTTCGTTTAGCACCTTGTATTTTGCCAGTTCGTTCTTCATTTTGGGATGCCTTGCTGTTTATTACTTGCTGCATGGGAGAAAGGAAGCTGCTTTGCATGCGGCAGCAATGGTAGAGACGGAAAAGCAAAGTGCATGAAAAGTCATTTTGATAAAGACCATAAAAGAGCCGGCTCACATAGAGCCGGCTCTTCAGTTTTCCAGCAAGTAGTTAATTCTCTTCTCCAAAAGCCCTTCTCCGCCATATCCCATCAGGACGTTAACGATTTCTCCGTCCCTGTTGATAAAATAGGTTGTCGGCACAGCCGCTACCCTGAATAGTGAAGCTGCTTCTCCCGTTTTATCCAGCAGGACAGGAAACGTAAAGCCATAATCTTTCGCAAACATATAGGCGCCTTCTTCTGAATCCTGGGCTGTTAGATTCACGGCGTATATTTTTACTTTCCCTTCATACTTCTTTGAAAGCATGACTAGCTCCGGAGCTTCCTGTTTGCACGGACCGCACCAGGAAGCCCAGAAATTGAGAACAATGGGCTGATCGTAAGGCGGTTTTAATAGATGCTCCTGCCCTTTCATATCTTTGAGTTTGATTTCAGGAGCAAGCGGATCTTTTGCAAGTGCAGGATGGTGGAATGCTAAGCAAAAACACAAAGAAAGCAGTAATACGATTATTTTTTCCAACGTATTTCCTCCCTTTTTAAAGCTAGCATTCTCCTTATCAAAAGGGCATATTCCTAAAAAGACAAGCGTACACATGAGATAGGATGGTTTTCTGAAAGGAGCGGCTGGTTTTGCTTTCTAAAACAAGTTCAGCAGTGGTGACTTTTCTTTTTTTAACTCTGTTTATCGCGATGATGGCCTATTTGGATACACCCCAGGCAAAAAGTGATGAAACTGTAACGTTTCCAATAGCTGCTGAAGAAGAGGATCAGGAGACAGCAGCTTGGGAATCGCAGCTTGTCACTGTTTATGAGGACAAAAAGATCGGGACGAAATGGGAAGACGGCTACCGTGTAGAAACGTATCAGGAATTTGAGGTAGTGAAAGACTCAGACGGGAAAACAGTAGATGTCAGGCCGACGGGGAATTACAGTTATTTGAAGTATAAAGGTGATGAGGAATAAGAAAAGGGCGTCCCGGCAGCTGGCCGGAACACCCTTTTTTGTTTGGGCAATAGACTGTTGGAACAGCATGAAATATTGAGTGCTCCATTAGTTCACAGCATTTATTTTTTGATGGCACTTATCATGATTTTGAGTACAATCAAAAACCGGAATCCATTTCTTGATGGCACCTATCATGCTTTTGAGTACCACCAAACTCAGAAACCCTTCTCTTGATGGCACTTATCTCGCTTACAGGTACCACCAAACTCAGAAATCCGTCTCTTGATGGCACTTATCCCGCTTACGAGTACCACCAAACTCAGAGATCCTTCTCTTGATGGCACTTATCTCGCTTACAAGTGCCACCAACCCCAGAAATCCTTCTCTTGATGGCACTTATCTCGCTTACAAGTGCCACCAAACTCAGAAACCCTTCTTTTGATGGCACTTATTCCGCATACAGGTACCACCAAACTCAGATATCCTTCTCTTGATGGCACTTATCTCGCTTACAAGTACCACCAAACTCAGAATTCCTTCTCTTGATGGCACTTATCCCGCTTACAAGTACCACCAAACTCAGAATTCCTTCTCTTGATGGCACTTATCCCGCTTACAAGTTCCACCAAACTCAGATATCCTTCTCTTGATGGTACTTATCTTTCTTACAAGTTCCACCAAACTCAGATATCCTTCTCTTTATGGCACTTACCTCGCTTACAAGTACCACCAAACTCAGATATCCTTCTCTTGATGGCACCATTCAAACCGCAAATCATTTCCCTCCGGTAAACGATATCCCCTTAATAAAGTACCGGTTAAAGAACGCATAAATCAGCAGAACCGGAAGCGTGAACACCATAGATGCGGCCATAATGTAATTCCAGTAGCTGACGTACTGACCCTTAAAGGTATTAAGTCCGAGCGGAAGGGTGAACATTTCAATGTCGGTCATGACGATCAGCGGTCTCATAAAGTCGTTCCATGAGCCCATGAACACGAAGATGGCCTGTGCTGCAAGGGCTGGTCTTGCGAGCGGAAGCACAATTTTAAAGAACGTGCCGAGTCTGCTGAGTCCGTCCATTTCTGCGGCTTCTTCAAGTTCTTTCGGAAAGTTGATGAAAAATTGTCTCATCATGAAAATGAATGTAGCATTGATCATCGCAGGGACAATCATGCCCTGATAGGAATTGAGCCAGCCAAGCTCTTTCAAAATCAGGTAGTTCGGGATCATTGTGACCTGAGCCGGAATCATCAGGACAGCCAGAATCATGATGAACAGAGCTTTTTTCCCCGGGAAACTGAGTCTTGCCAGCGCATAGCCTGCCATGGAGTTGAACAGGAGATTGAGTGCCGTTCCAACCACTGCAATCAGCACGCTGTTAAACATCCATCTTGGAAAGAGCTCCTGCTCGATGAAGATTTGTTTGTAATTATCGAGTGTAAAGTTTTTTGGAATAAAACTTAAGGTGCCGCTTACGATTTCCTGGAGTGTTTTAAAGGATGAAGACAGCGCCCACAGGAAAGGCACAAGTGTTGTGATGGCATAGAGAATCAAGATCGCATAGACAATGATCCGTCCGGCTCCAAGCTTTTTCTTCATGTTTCTCCCTCCTTAATATAGCGACTCTTCTTTTGAAAATTTTCTCTGAATCAGTGTGGCCACGAGGATGACGATGGCGAGCATGAGCACAAGCGCTGCTGCGTAGCCCATCGTTCCAAGATTTTTGAACGCATATTGATAGACTAATAGAACGACCGTCAGTGTGGAGTTGTCAGGTCCCCCTGATCCTCCTGAAAAAATATACGACTGGTCGAACAGCTGAAATGTTCCAATCAGACCCATGATGGCGACGAATGATGTAACAGGACGCAGCTGCGGGACAGTGATCTTCAAGAATTTCTGAATGGTATTTGCCCCGTCCAGTTCAGCGGCTTCATATAAGGAGTCCGGTATATCCTGCAGGGCTGCCAGGTAAATGACCATGAAAAACGGTGCAGTTGACCAGATATTCATGATCATAATCGCATTAAGCGCAATGTTCGGATCCCCGAGAAAGTTATATGTCGGAAGTCCGATAGCATCTAGCACGTTATTGATCAGCCCGTTTTTGTTGTACATCCACATAAAGATCAGCGTCAGTACGGCTGATGAAGTCAATGTCGGCAGGAAGTACACAATCCGGAAAAAAGTCTGTCCTTTCATGCCGGCATTTAGAGTAGCAGCCAAAATCAGAGCGAGGATCGTCTGGCAAGGCACCACAATGACAACGTACTTGAACGTATTCCAAAGGGCAATTTGCGCCCTCGTATCATCCAGAATGCGCGCGAAGTTTTCAAAGGCTACAAAATCATAGCTTGTTGTTCCAAGCAGCTGAACCTTATGGAACGACATGAATATGACGTAAAAAATCGGACCGATTATAAACAGCAGCAGGACAAAAAGTGCAGGCGACATGAAGAAGTAGCCCTGCCCCGCTTCTCTTACTGTTCGTTTTGAAAGGTATTTCATTTGCTGGCCACGCTCCCTGTGCAACGGATTGCTGCACAGCCTCTTTCCATTGAAGCCATAACTTCAGCAGAAAGAAGCCGTGCAGATTTTTTAAAGGGAGAAAGGAAGATCACGCTTCCCATTCTCCCGATTCAGCAGTTTATTTTGAGTCAATCTCGCTGTTTGCCTGTTTTTCCGCTTCTTTCAAAGCCTCTTCAAGCGGCCGGTCTCCAAGGAAAGCACTCAAAAACTGGTTGTTGAAGTTGTTCATGATGATTGGCAGATTAGAACCCTCTGACCAGACAGTCGCATAGGATGCCCCGGCAACAAGAGGTCCTCTTAGTTCGTCTTGATCATAGCCAAGCTTTTCAGCCACTGATTTACGTGTAGGCAGTGCATAGCCTTTACTTGTCCACGTTTCCATTCCTTCTTTTCCTGTCAGATAAGAAAGCAGTTCCCATGAAGCTTCTTTCTTTTCAGAAGCAGCATTCATGACATAAGCAACACTGTAAGCCATAGTTGATTTTTCACCATTGATGGAAGGCAGCTCTGCTGTTCCGTATTCTACATCCGGGAATGTATCAGCAAGAAACGGAATCGCCCAGTTTCCTTCAATGACCATAGCAGCTTTCTGCTGGCCGAATACTTCTCCGCCCCAAGTTGCGCCGACCTCTTTAGGTTCAACGGCCGACTTGTCGACATTGTGCATATCAATGACAGGTTTTAATGCTTCTGCCACTTCATCTGATGCAAAGTTTGCCTGGCCGTCTTTTACCACATCTCCGCCGAGGGACTCAGCCACCCAGAACTGGCGTGCAAGCTCAGGTGCAACCCCGAAACCGTACTGTCCGTCTTTTGTAAGCTTTTTAGCTGCCTCGCGGAATTCATCCCACGTCTGCGGTACTTCTACACCCGCATCAGCAAGCATTTTTTTGTTGTAAAATAACGCTAGAGTCGAGTAATCTTTTGGAAAACCGTACGTTTTGTCATCCGCAATAAACGCTTCAAGCAACGGCTTTTCAAAATCCTCTACATCGAAATCTTCTGTTACATACTCATCAAGAGGTTCAATTACGCCCGTTTCGATTAACGCAGGAGCTTCAAAAGCATCCAGGTAAAACACGTCCGGACCCTCTCCGCCAATTAGACGGGTTTTAATGACATCCATGTATTGCTCCGTAATAACCTCAAGTTTCACATCAATGTTCGGATGCTTCTCTTCAAAGTCAGCAATGGTCTGCTTTAAAAGCTTTTCTTCCGTCGGATTTCCTCCCCATCCGGCAAGTGTCACTTCTGTCTTTTCTCCGTCTGCCCCTTCTTTAGAAGCTCCGTCTGAACTGCACCCTGAGAGCACACCCGCCATCAGCATTGAAGCAATTCCAAGTCCCGCCATCCATTTTCTTGATTTCATGTCCTTTACCCCTTCCAATTTTTATGATCTAAAGGGGGTTCCCCCCCAGAAGATAATGGGTTATTTCTGTGCGAGCTGCTTAGATGTGTTAAGTTGAAATCCTGTCGTATTGTTAAGCACTTCGATTTTGTAATCTGTTCCGCTGCGTTTGATCGAAAGAGACAGTTTTCCCTTTCCGATTGCGAGATCATGTACTTCAAGTGAATTCATTGTTGGGAGCAGAACAGGTGAAAGCGTGATTTCTTCCTTTATGCTGTCCGGAAATAACCCGAGCAGAGATTGAATAAACACAAGCGGTGTTCCGGCTGCCCAGGCCTGAGGCGAGCAGGCAACAGGATATTTTACCGCCTTGCCTCCCTCGCTGCTGTAACCGCAGAACAGTTCAGGCAGACGGTCATATTCAAAGTGTGATGCCGCTTCGATCAAACCGTTTATGACTTTGGCTGTTTCCTGATGGAAGCCCGTTTTGCTCATTCCAAGCAGTGACATGCTGTTGTCATGAGGCCAGATGCTGCCGTCATGATAGCTCATCGGATTGTAGCCGGCTTCGCCTTCCGCCATTGTCCTAATGCCGTAGCCTGAGAACATTTTCGGCGACACAAGCATGTCTGTTACTGATTTTGCCCGGGTGTCGCTGAGCATGCCTGAAAACAGAACGTGACCGGGATTTGACGTAATCGTTCCTACCTGGTCTTTCTTTTCATCAAGAGCGATGGCATAGAACTGAACATCCTCCATCCAGAACGCTTCTTCAAATCTCTCTTTTAAAGCTGATGCCTGTCTGCGGAGAAGTTTTGCTTTTTCAGAAAGATTCATTTTTTCATAGATATCAGCAAGCCCTGTTTTCGCCTGATAGACGTAGCCCTGTACTTCTGAGAGAGCAATCGGCGTTTTCGCATACTCCCCGTCACGGTGAACAACTGAATCACCTGAATCCTTCCAGCCTTGATTGGCTATGCCCTTGCTTGACTCCTGATGATATTCAACAAACAGATCATCATCGCGGTCTCCGTATTCATTGATCCACATTAAAGCGTTCTCAATTGTCGTCTCAAGCGATTCAGCAAGTTCGAAATCTCCCGTCCATTTCACATATTCCGATAAGAGGATTAAAAACAGCGGTGTAGCGTCAACCGTTCCGTAATATGGGGTAAACGGGATTTGCCCTGTCGCTGCAAGCTCTCCAAACCGGATTTCATGCATGATTTTACCCGGCTGCTCATCTCTCCAAGGATCCAGATTCTTCCCTTGGTAGTGCGCCATTGTAAGAAGGGTGCCTTTTGCAATCTCTGCCTGGAAAGGAAGGATCTGAAGTGCGGCAATCAGGCTGTCACGTCCAAATGGAACGCCAAACCAAGGAAGTCCTGCTACCGGGAAAGGTCCAAACCCAACGTCTGTCAAAAGCACTCTCATATCATTCAGCCCGCGGTCAACCAGACGCTGCAGCGGTGCAAAATCAGTTTTCACTGTCGCTGTGCCGTCATTCCATTTTTCATATGAAGCTTCAAGCTTTTGAAGAGCGTCTTCTTTTTTCACCATCTTATTTCCGCTGATGTCGCCAATTTTCGGCTGTACGGCAAGTGTCACCGAATCTGATTCCCCGTGTGCCAGTTCAAATTCGAAAACAATGGTTCCGTCCTCTTCAGCGCGTATCGCTTGTTTATCCCAGGTAATGACCGTGCTGCGGTTTACATGGTCTGCGCCTTCATAGTGAAACGAAAGGGTGTTTTCCTCAACCTTTTGTCCGGTTCTTTTGCCAAGATCGCCGTTTTGGAATCCGCGGACAACAAACATGTCGAGAAAATCAACATCTGCATGCACACTGATTTCAAATTTTACCGGTTTCGGAAAGTAATTTTTCACTTTCACTTCCTCGTACAGCACATCATCGTAGATAAAACGGGAGCGCTCCATTTCAACGGATTCTCTCCACAGAATCAGCTCGCCGTCTTTTTCCATATGGGGATTCGTTAATAGAATGCTTGATTTGTAGTTTTTATCCGCTTCAGATGAGAGAAGGATAGGATCTTCGCCGTTGATTTTCAAGTCCAGTTTGCTCAGGAAGCGTGTGTCCTTTGTGTAAAGCCCTAAGCCGTACGGATGGTTTTCAGGTATATTCCCGCTTGTGTCTGTCAGCAGAAACAGGTCGTTTTCTTTAATCACTCTGTAATCCATGAATGTCCTCCTTGATGGTTCCGAAACGTTTTGGATTTCATGCAGCACTTCCCGAAACGTTTCGGTTTTTAGCAGTACCACGTAAGTGGCTTTTATTTTGCAGACTCTCTTATGATTAATTCTGTTTCAAGTGTAATAACTTGTGCATCGCTTTTTTCTTCAAGCATATCTATGAGTGCATTCGCTGCTTTGTAGCCGAGGTCAAACTTGTTCTGGGCAATGGTCGTCAGAGGAGGTGATGAATAGGCTGCAAGCAGAATGTTGTCGTACCCGATGACAGAAAGCTGTTCGGGCACGGAAAGTCCCACTGCTTTTGCACTTTTTATCACGCCGAGCGCCATAAGATCGCTTGCGCAAAAAATGGCTGTCAGTTCAGGGTGTTCTTTTAAAAGCATCGTTCCTGCTTCCTCTGCTTTTTCCTCCGTAAAGTCACCGCTCGCGATATACTGCCCGTTTACTTGAAGTCCAGCTTCCTGCAGGGCTTCCATATAGCCTTTAAGCCTTTGTTTACTGACATAAGCCTGATCATGGCCATTCACCAAGCCGATGTTTTTATGGCCGGATTGAATGAGATGCCGGACTGCCCGTTTTGCCCCGAGAACGTTGTCAGTTGTGACATAGCCCACGCTCTTTGATGAAATCGGGATATCAATCAGCATACACGGAATGTCGCTTTCTACAACTTCCTTTAAATAAGGGTCATCGATTTTCATCCCTTGAAGAATGACTCCGTCAACTCTTCGTTCCCTGCACAGCTGCGAGTACGTTTTCTCCCGCTGCTTTGTCGTTGTTGTACTGAAAAGCACCAGATCATAATCACGTTCTGAAATGCATTCATTTACGCCCGAGAGAACCTCAAAAGTGAAATTGTCTTTGGAGCTGACACGGTTCATGCCGGATACAAGCATCCCGATGGTTCTGGACTTTTTCATGACAAGTCCCCTAGCCAGTGTGTTCGGGCTGTAATTGAGCTGTTTGGCAATATCCATTATCTTTCGTCTTGTCTTTTCATTCACATCGGAATAGCCGTTCAGTGCCCGTGATACAGTCGTTACCGACACGCCTGCCGCTTTCGCAATGTCTTTTATCGTAGTCAAAATACTTTCCTCCAAAACGTTTCGGATGCCTTTGATAGTCATCTTACCCGATTATGATAACGTTTGCAAATGTTTTTTCTCTGAAATTTTTTTCAGGTTCTCCAATTGAATATCAGGTTTATAGTTACTAGCACTGTCAATTGATTAGGCACGTACATATAGTAGGAAGACTACTCTAAAGGAGAATATGAACCTATGAACAATCGGATGATAAATGGTCATTTTGATGGGGGCTCCCTGTTGCCGTGGACCTGCACAAATGCATCACCTGCAGCACCTTCTGCTGCCAAACTTCATGGCGGAACCGTCAACAGCAGCATCTCACAGTATGTAAAAGTTAATCCCGGAGAGACGCTCGAACTTCTTGTTGCCTTATCAGATGTTAGAGCTCCGCTTACAATTTCTGTTGTTTATTACAGCGCTTCGTACGCTTTCCTTGGTTACGGCCTTATCAAAAACATTCCCTTTAATGCCGGCAATAAAGGAACGATGAACGTTCGTGAAACCGTCTCTGCAGCACCAGCAGGTACAGCCCAGGCACTGATCTTAATCAACAAGCTGCCTCAGGCGGGCTCTTCAGATATCATTGTAACTGGCGTTGAACTGTTTTCAGGCGCAGAGGAAGAACCGATGGTTGTGGATATTTTCAAACTGATTCAGTTCAGGGCAATCAGTCATTAATAAAGAGCTGAAGGGATGCTTTCAGAATGAAAGAAAGGGATGAACCATCCCTTTCTTTTTATACATATCTTAAGCCAATCCTATTATTGAATGTCTGATTCTTATTTTTAAAAACAAAAAAGTTGTTTGCGAAGTCTATGGTCAGCTCGTGATCATAGGCTTCTTCAAAATCATGATCAACCAGGATGCTGAGTTTTTCCACTTCCAGTATTTTTTCATAGTCTGCCGGATCGCGTTTAGGGACAACTTTCATTTCATAAAGGGTATTGACGATGTCACAGCTGCCGCGGTCAAACGAGAGCTGAAGCATTTTGTCATCCGGTATGCTTTTAAGCTGCTCCTTCGCCCGGTCGGTTACAGTCATTAACATTACTCTTCCTCCTTCGGAACCAGGATTTCAATGTGCCGTTTTAAGTTGCCCACTTTCACAGGCAGCTTATCCCCTTCATCCCCGTCAACATTTGCAATCATTTCGTATGTAGAGGAAACATCTACCTCGGGAACTTTTAAATAAACAACCTGCTCGCTCTCTGCCAGATCCCCTGTCATCACTTTTGGGAGCAGCAGAAGAAATTGAGGCAAGGCCATATCTTTTATGATCAAGACGTGCAGTTTGCCGTCGTTGACCTTTGCTTCTGGCGCAATGGTTTCAAACCCGCCCACAGAATTCGTCAGGGCGATCAGCATGAGCAGCGCCTCTCCCTCCCACACGCCCTCTTCATGCTTGACGCGGAGTTCAAATGGCTGCTTTTCTTTCATTTTTTTTACCCCTTCGACAATGTAGGCGAGCGGACCAAGCTTTGTTTTTTGCTCAACAGGCGTGGAAAAGGACGCTTCAGCGAGAGCGCCGACAGCTACAATGTTGATAAAATAGCGGTCGTTTATTTTGCCTACATCTGTCCATCTAGAATGCTGCTTCTTCATCAAGCTGATTGCAGCTTCCGGATCTAGCGGGATATTCAGCGCCCTCGCAAAATCATTGACCGTACCAAGAGGGATAAGGCCGAACAGCGGTCTGTGCTCCTGTTCAGCTATTCCGTTGATCGCTTCATTAATTGTTCCGTCGCCGCCCATTGCCGCAATAAAATCAAGCCTCCGTTCGCAGGCTTCGCGTGCAAAATCTCTGGCGTCCCCTTCCCCCTCTGTTTCACGCAATTCCGTTTCATAGCCCATCTTTTTCATTGTTTCCAGGGCATATTCCGTGTATTCGGCCCCTTTTTCCTTGCCTGAAGATGGATTAACAATCAGCATCGCCTGCTTCAAACCCGATTCCCCCTTGAGTGTGTTCTTTTCTATGGCTTTACCCTTATTCTGTATTATTTGAACCTGTTAGATTGATGGATTGCTGTTTTTTTCTATAAAAAGAAAAAGCACTGCCAAGTCACATGGCAATGCTTTTAACCAGCAGCAATCCGTTCATAAATATCCCGAAGGTTCCGGCAGCCCTCTTTTTTCACATCTTCAATGTACCCGCACCAGAGTTTGGCTGTCATGATGGCATCTCCAAGGGCATGGTGCCGGTCAGTGACAGGAATTGACCGGTGTTCGCACAGGTCTTCGAGTCTGACAAAATCCGTGTGGGGTTCAGCAATCCGCTGAAGAAAGGAAGTATCGACGATCCGGTGCTTGAAGGGTGCCCGGAAATGCTTCCAGCTTGCGTGCTGCATGAACTTTTTTTCATGAGCTGAGTGATGCGCTACAAGCGTATCCCCTTTCACAAATTTAAAAAATTGAATGAGCGCTTCCTCAAGGGCCGGTGCCCCTTCCAATTCCGCTTCTGTAATACCCGTCAGCGTGCTGATTTCATCAGGAAGGCCGTTTTCGTGCCTGACAAGTGTATAAAACCGCTTTTCTTCGAGCATCTCGCTTCCCTTCACTTTCACCGCACCAATTGAAATGATTTCATTTCCCTGTTCAGGAAAAAAGCCTGTCGTTTCAATATCAAACACGACAGCGGAAAACTCTTCTAAAGGAACAGACATCACTTCCTCCGCCTTCATTTCCCGCTGGAGCTGCCTCAAAAAGGCAATCTGCTGGGAATTTTGCCCGCCCTGTGCCGTTCCGAAAACACTCGTCTGAAACTTGCCGTGCACTTCCCTGATAAAATGAATAAACGGATTGGATTTCATGAATGAACACCCTTTTCAATGATCACTTGAACGTAGTGATGCAGTTTCTTCCCGTTCTTCAGAATCGTTTTCAGCTCTTTCTTTTCCGCACGGGTAAGGTCCTGTACAGGCAGATAATGCACATCATCATACTCTTTAATTCTCTTTAAATTCGACATCCTGAACTGAAGCAATCTCAGAAAACTGTCTTTATAGATTTCAAGTTCATTTTTATATTCACCCTGCCGGGAAAGGCTGTTTATCCGCTCAAGGGTGGAGGATTCCATAATCCCTTCTTTAATGGCAAGAATTCTGACCGCATTGACATATGGAAGAAATGCCGCCTGTTTAATGTTCAAGCACCCCTGATAATGGCCGCTGCTTTCTGTAAAAATCTGTCCGAGCGGTCCGACAGACGGTTTGATGTGCATGATGGTATCCAAAAACCTTTGCAGAAGCTTTGGCGTTTTCTTTTGATAACTGTCTACTCTCCGCTTTAAGCGGACAAGCAGCTTATCCTCCCCCGCCATCGTTCTTGCATCAATGAAGATCTGCAGGTATCTCATCGATTCAAAGCTGACATCTTCCATCCATTTGTCGAGCTGTCCTTCATATCCTTCTGCTGACTTGCACCATAAAGGATTTGAGCTCATCACTCTCCCTTCGCAATAAGGGTAGCCTGCAGCATGAAGTCCGTCCGATAGTTCTTTTCCGAGAGCCAGAAAGTATTCCTCTTCAGCTGCACCGCTTTTTTCATACACCATTCCATGATCCTGATCGCTTACGGCCCCCTGCTCAAATCTCCCTGCACTCCCCATGACAAACCATGCATAGGGCGAAGGAGGATCCCCTTTCTCCTCCTTCACAATCTGCAGAGACCGTTCGAAAACCGTCCGCATTACCCGGTCATGAAACACATTCAGCGAATGCGCATCAGACATATG
Source organism: Metabacillus indicus LMG 22858 (assembly GCF_000708755.2). Taxonomy (GTDB): domain Bacteria; phylum Bacillota; class Bacilli; order Bacillales; family Bacillaceae; genus Bacillus_P; species Bacillus_P indicus. The sequence goes on from NZ_JGVU02000006.1 coordinate 345,940, forward strand.
ATTCTGAATCTCTTTCTCTCTCCACTCCTTGATTGACCCGTAGCTATCTCCCATGAACCGCACGTCCCTTTCGCTCCATTACGAGCTGATCTTATCCTCTTTTGATAAGAATACTTCAGGATAGCCGTAACTTCCATGCTCACTCATATCAAGACCCATAATTTCTTCTTCCTCTGTCACACGCAGACCGCCCATCAGCTTTTTTGCTGCGTAAAGAATGACAAACGAAACGATGAAGGCATATGCACCTGATACCCCGACGCCCATGACCTGAACGCCAAGCTGTTCAAAACCGCCGCCGTAAAAAAGTCCCGGCTTTCCTACTGTTGCAAGTTCAGGCGCTGCAAAAAATCCGGTTGAAATGGTTCCCCAAACACCCGCTGCCCCGTGAACGGATAAAGCAAAGATCGGATCGTCTATTCTTTTCTTTTCAAAAAATCTCACACTATAGAAAACTAGGATTCCGGCAACAAATCCGATTAGAACAGCTGCCCACGTTTCTACAAATGCACATGATGCGGTAATCGCGACAAGGCCGGCAAGTGCCCCGTTCAGCATCGTCGGGACATCTGATTTCCCGAGAACCGCCCATGAAACAAGCAGAGCAGCAACCGCGCCGGCAGCAGCCGCAAGGTTCGTATTCAGGGCTACATAGCCGAAAAAGCCATCTTCCACTCCGAGCGTACTAGCGGCATTAAAGCCGAACCAGCCAATCCACAGTACGAGCACACCAAGAGCCGTAAAGACCTGGTTGTGGCCGAAAATACTGTTGGCAGAGCCATCCTGATTAAATTTTCCGATACGGGGTTTTAACAGAATTGTAGCAGCTAAAGCAGCCATAGCACCTGTTAAATGAACAACTGTCGAACCGGCAAAGTCCTGCTTGCCATGCTCTGCTAGCCATCCGCCTCCCCAAATCCAGTGCGCAACTACAGGATACACCAGCGCCGAAAACAAAACCGTGAACACAAGATAAACCGAAAGCTTCGCGCGCTCAGCAAATCCGCCAAGAGCAATGGTGATCGCAATCCCTGCGAATGCAAGCTGAAAAAGAAAGAAAACAGATGAGGATAAATTCATCCCCTCAAGCTCATATCCTGAATAGAAAAAGTGTGATAAACCTACAAAGAAATTGCCGTTGTCACCGAAAATAAAACCGAATCCAACCGCCCAGAAAATAAGCGATGCAAGACCAAACGTAAAGATCGTTTTCCCTGCAATATGCCCTGCATTTTTCATCCTGGTTGAGCCTGCTTCAAGCAGAATAAACCCGCCCTGCATAAGTATGACAAGAATGGCACCAAGCACCACCCATAAACTGTTTAATAAATACACCGAATCCAATTGAATGTCCTCCTTGATGATTATTACCTTACATTACATGTTATTAAACATAACATAAAACTATTATTCTATATTCTATCTGAATATTAAATGTTGTCAACCAGTTTTCTGTAAATCATGTCACAAATCCTAACATTGATGAATCTGCCTATTTTTCATAACAGGAATTGTCCGGCTCCGCTTTCCTCATGGACATTTTTACCTTTTTAAGGTAAAATTATATTGTGAAGTTTTTCACATAATAATGGGAGGGTGTTGCACTGTGGCACAGGAAAAAATAAACCGTGTAGTGCTTGTAGGAACCGGATTTGTAGGATCAAGCTATGCGTTTGCTCTTATGAATCAGGGAATAGCAGATGAACTGATTCTTATTGACGCGAATGCCGAAAAAGCCCTTGGAGATGTCATGGACCTGAATCATGGAAAAGTCTTTGCACCGAATCCGACTGCCATCAGGCTCGGAGACTATGAAGATTGCAAACACGCAGACCTTGTTGTTATTTGTGCAGGCGCCAACCAGAAGAAAGGCGAAACACGCCTTGATCTTGTTTCAAAAAACCTGAAGATTTTTAAAGAAATTACCGAGAGTGTTATGAAATCAGGTTTTGACGGCATCTTTCTCGTTGCAACAAATCCCGTCGATATTCTCACATATGCCACATGGAAATACAGCGGACTGCCACAGGAGAAAGTGATTGGATCAGGAACCATTCTGGACACATCCCGCTTCCGCTACCTGCTTGGAGACTACTTTAAAATTGCGCCGAACAACGTCCACGCATACATCATAGGCGAGCACGGAGACAGCGAGCTGCCGGTTTACAGCACTGCGGACGTCGGAGGCATACCTGTTATGAAAATGATTGAACGGAACAGCACCTATAAAAAAGAAGACCTGGATGAGATCTTTAAAAATGTACGCGACGCAGCCTATCAGATTATCGAGAGAAAAGGCGCAACCTATTACGGCATTGCCATGGGCCTTGTCCGCATCACAAGAGCCATCTTTCATAACGAAAATTGTGTGCTCACCGTTTCTGCGCGTCTTGACGGACAATACGGCGAATCTGATGTGTACATCGGCGTACCCGCCGTTATTAACCGCGACGGCATCAGGGAAATCGTTGAGCTTGACTTAAGCGCAGACGAACAAAGCAAGTTCCGCCGCAGCGCAGGGGTGCTGAAAGAGATCCTGGCACCGTTTTGGCCGGGAGATGCACCGGATTAAGGAAAAAGAGAGTAAAACTGCAGCACTCCGGTTTATGGGAAGCCGGAGTGTTTTGAGTTGGAAAATGTGCTGTTTAGCAGATGGATGGAAGAGTCATAAGAGGCTTCGATTGTTACCTTTAGCTGCGGCGGAAAGGCATGGAGGGTCATAAGAGGCTTCGATTGTTACCTTTAGCTGCGGCGGAAAGGCATGAAGGGTCATTAGAGGCTTGGATTGTGACCTTCAGCTGCGGCGGAATTGTCTGAAAGGTCATAAGAGGCTTGGATTGTTACCTTCGGCTGCGGCGGAAAGGCATGAAGGGTCATTAGGGGCTTGGATTGTTACCTTCAGCTGCGGCGGAAACGGCTGAAGGGTCATAAGAGGTTTGGATTGTGACTTTCAGCTACGGCAAAAATATCTTAAGCGTCATATAGGCAACAGTTTGTGACCTTCATACATGATAAAGACCTCTGAAAGGTCATAAATTCCCAAAAGCACTTATTCCATTCAAAAAAACACGAACCCCCGCAAGGTCCGTGTTCTCACAATCTATCTGTCTCTTTTTTCTTTTACTCTTAATAAACGCAATCCGTTGGCTGTCACAAGCAGGGTTGCTCCCATGTCTGCGAAAATGGCGATCCAGAGGGTCAGCCAGCCTGGAATGACAAGAAGCAGCGCAAGGAGCTTAAGTCCGAGTGCGAACGCGATGTTCTGCTTGATGATGACGAGGGTTCTGCGGCTTAAGTCAATGGCAAACGGCAGCTTCTTCAAGTCATCTCCCATCAGCGCTACGTCCGCTGTTTCAAGCGCCGTATCGGTTCCGGCTCCGCCCATGGCTATTCCTACTGAGGCTGCTGCAAGCGCAGGAGCATCGTTTACTCCGTCACCGACCATAGCTGTCTTGCCATAGGACTGCTGCACATCTTTAACGGCTGTTAATTTATCTTCCGGAAGAAGGTCTGCTTTTATGTCCGAAACGCCGAGCTGCCTGCCCACCGCTTCAGCAGTTGCAGCATGGTCTCCCGTCAGCATCACAGTCTTGCTGATTCCAAGCTCCTTCAGCTGATCGATCACCCTGATGCTGCTTTCCCGCACCTCATCTGCTGCAGCTAAAAGAGCAAGCGGCCCTTTATCTGTACCCGCAAGCATAACGGTTTTTCCTTCTCTTTGCAGGGAGTGCATTCGTTCTGTCCATTTGGAATCCAGCTTGCCCGACTCTTCAAACAGTGAGGCATTCCCCACATAAATCCATTCGCCGTCAACTTTTCCTTTCAGTCCTTTCCCAGTGACAGACGTAAAGTCTTCGACCACCGGGGATTCAAACGGAAGATTGTAATCTCTTGCCTTCTTTAAAACGGCAGATGCAAGCGGATGCTGTGATTTGTTTTCAAGAGCGGCAATCTTTGTGAAAAATTCATCTTCAGAACGTCCTCCAGCAAGAACTTCAAAGTCCGTAACAGCGGGTGTTCCTTTAGTCAGGGTTCCTGTTTTATCAAAAGCCACAGCCTTAATGCTGCCAAGCTCTTCAAGGTAAATGCCGCCTTTTATCAGCACTCCGTTCCGGGCCGCATTGCCGATGGCCGTTACAATGGATACAGGTGTAGAAATAACGAGGGCGCACGGGCATCCTACCACTAAAACGGCAAGCCCCTGATAAATCCACGTTTCCCATGCACCGCCAAGAAATAATGGCGGAAGAACAGCAACCAACAACGCGACAGCCATAATGGCAGGCGTGTAATATTTCGCAAACTTATCAACAAATGCCTGTGAAGGGGCACGCTCAGCCTGAGCCTCTTCTACCAGATGAATGATTTTTGAAATAGCCGTATCTTCTGCAAGCTTCGTGACCTCAACCTCAAGAAATCCTTCTTCGTTCAGTGTCCCGGCAAACACATCTGCACCGGGGCTTTTTTCAGCTGGCATGGATTCACCGGTAATCGGAGCCTGGTTAACAGATGAAAAACCTTTTATAACCCTTCCGTCCATAGCAATCTTCTGTCCCGGTTTGACAATCATTAAATCTCCGACCTCAATATCATCAACCGATATCAGCGATTCCAGGCCATTTCTCCTAATCAGGGCTGTTTTCGGGGCTATTTCCATTAAAGAACGTATCGACCGGCGCGCCCTGTCCATTGAATAGGATTCAAGCGCTTCGCTGATGGCAAACAAGATGACAACAACCGCACCCTCACTCCACTCTCCAATGATTGCAGCACCAATAACAGCGATTGTCATCAGTGTTCTCATATCGAATTCAAGGCGCATCAGATTTTTAAATCCCGTGAGGAAAAGCGAATATCCCCCAATGATTATGGCAACCAGAAATGCCAGAATAGACGGCAGGCTTTCTTCTCCATATGCAAAAAGAGAATAGTACCCGAAAGCAATGAAGCCTATTGATGCGAGCAATGCCCCATGCTTTTTGATAAAAGGTTCTGCCGGTGTTTCCACAGCCCCTTTTTCAGGAAGTATTTTCAGGTGCTCAAACGCACCGGCTTTCTCGATTTCTTTTATACTGGCTGTTCCCATCACGGTCAGCTTGGCGGCACCGAAGTTCACTTTCGCATCCGTCACGCCGTCCAGCTCCTTGACGTTCCGCTCAAACTTCCCGGCGCAGCCCGCACATGTAAAACCTTGTACCCGGTACACATTCTTCTCGGCTGATTGTTCAGCTTCCATGGATGCTCATCTCCTCTTGATGAACAAAAGCAATCCGGATCTGCTGCAATACATGCTCATCATCCAATGAATAATAGACAAGTTTTCCTTCTTTCCGGAACTTTGCGAGACCGGAATTTTTCAAAAGCCGCAAATGGTGCGATGCGGTTGCTGTTGTTGTGCCGGTGATGGCGGCTGCATCACAGACACAAAGCTCCCCCTCTTCAAAAAGGGCACAGACAATTTTGAGTCTCGTTTCATCAGCCAGTGCTTTATAAATTCTCACAGCCCTTCCTGTATCCAGCTGTGCTGCTTTTCTTTTTGCCCGCTCCACCTTCTCAGAGTGAACACAGGTGATTTCACAAACATCCTGCAGATTCATTTTCATCACACCCCACATTCAAATCATTGTTTGAATAAAGTATATGCATGAATACATGAACAGTCAAACAATTATTTGAATGTTTGTATAAACAGAACATTTTTCCTATAATAAAGGAACAATCGCCCGGAGAAGGAGAATATCAATGTCTAATGAAAAACACGGGTCCTATCAGGACTTGGACGAAGAAACGCTGTTTATCGCATCGCAGACATTCAAAGCATTGTCCGATCCTACCAGACTCCGTATCTTAAATCTCCTGACACAGGGAGAACGCTCGGTCAATGAAATAGCTGAAACCTTATCTCTTCTGCAGTCAACCGTTTCCCACCAGCTCAGATTTTTAAAAAACCTGCGCCTGGTCAAATTCCGCAGAGAAGGCACCACCTTATTTTATTCACACGATGATGAACATGTTATCGGGCTTCTAAAACAGATGATTGAGCATGCGCAGCATTAAAAAGACAGCAGAAAAGCCCCATAATTCGGGGCTTTATTTTAATTGTCTTTTAATTGCAGTGCTCATCCCCGCAGCAGCCTGATCCTTTCCAGTCGACCTGAATGGTTGTATGATGAAGTCCGAATTTGTCATGCAGCAGTTTGTTCGCTTCTCTTAGGACAGCCTGCTGTTCCATTCCTTCCTCCACTTCAAGATGACAGCTCAGTGCAGGAAAATCTGATGTAATCGACCATACATGCAGATCGTGCACCCCGTGTACACGGTCCATGTTCAGCAGAGCGCCTTTAATTTCATCCAGATTCAAGTTGCCCGGAACACCCTCCATCAAAATATGAAACGAATCCTTTGTGACCCTGAATCCGCTGATGATGATTAAGATGGCCACAATGATACTTGCTACCGGATCTGCTGCTCCCCAGCCGAAAAACATGATCAGCAGGGCGGCGATAATGGCCCCGACAGAACCAAGCATATCCCCGATCACATGGAGAAAAGCACTCCTGACATTCAGATTGTCATCCTTGTCACCCTTCATCAGAATAAATGCAGCTGCAATATTAACCAGCAGGCCGATGCTTGAAATAATCAGCATTCCTGAGCTTACTACTTCCGGTGGATCCACAAACCGCTGATAGGCTTCTATAAAAATAAAAATCGAAATGACGATCAGCGTCAGGCCGTTTATGAATGCAGCAAGTATCTCAAACCGTTTGTACCCGAATGTTTTAGAAGAAGATGCCCCTTTTGCCCCGAATACCAGAGCCAGATAACTCAAGCCAAGCGCAGCCGCATCACTCAGCATATGACCTGCATCAGAAAGCAGAGCCAGACTGTTTGTCAGAAGCCCCCCTATCACTTCAGCAACCATAAAGAGAGCAATAAGAGCAAACGCCCAAAGCAGTGCTTTTTTATTGTTCGTATGGTGGTGGTGATGCCCGTCATGACCATGGCTGTGAGAATGTCCCATCCAAATCCCTCCGTTCTTCTTATATATGAATATATGCTCATATATATTATTTCAAAACGTGTTGTTTTGTGCAAGTTGTACTTAGTTTTTACATTTCTATTTTAATTATCAGGTTTGTACGCCCTTAACGGAATGCAAGTATGAAAAAAACAGCCGCATCCCCTGCGGCTGTTTCTTAGTAAATATCTCTTCTCGAAAAGACAAAAAACGATACGATGAGGCCGCACACGGCCCATACGCCGAGGACACTCATTGAAAATCCGAGCGACATCCCGCTGATTGGCGGAGCCATTCCGGCTACGTAGTCTGTGAGCCTCAAGTTGACCATGAAAAAGTATTTCGCTGATTCCCACGAGGAAACCATATTGGCAAGAATCGCTCCCGCAATCAGTGCTGCGAGCATGACGCCCATGACGGATGCCGTACTCTTCATGAGCACGGACAGGGTAAAGGTAAGCGTGCCGATGACGACAGCGACGAACCATACGAGCCCAAGCTCCATCAGGATATACTGCCACTGGTCAATGAGCTGAACATTTTCCGTGTTCAGTTCTTCTCCGGTCACGGTAAATCCGGTCAGCACAGGCATTGTCCACCCGCCATATCCGAAGACGACTCCAGATATCAGGTAAGACAGAACCCCAAGCGAAAGAACAATAAACGATATGGACAAAAGCAGGGTGATGTATTTACTCAGAAGGATCTTCCACCTTTTCACAGGTCTTGTCAACAGCAGTTTAATGGTGCCTCTGTTCGCTTCGGACGAGACAAGGTCTGCTGCAATGACCATGACCATGAGCGGCAGCAGGAGATCGATGGAATTTTCGGCGAACATCCTCATGAACGTCGGTGCTCCCGGCGCACTTGGATTGATGTCATTGTCCAGGTAGTATTGCTGCTGTTCCATTCGGATCTGCAAATATTTTTTCCATTCAGCTGAAATTCCGCTTGAACTCAGCCGGTTCTGGGCATTGATAATTTCCTGCTGCAGCTGAGTGCGCCAGTCTGTGGTCCCAAGTTCTTCTTGAAGCTGTTGTGCTTCTTTCATTTGTGCATAGGTGAAAAGGCCAACCAGGACGGCAAGAATTCCTGCGATAATAAAGAGCCGCTTTTTGCGGATGATTTTGATCATTTCGTTGTAGACAAGATTAATCAATGGTTTCACCTTCAGTCAGTTCAATGAACAGGTCTTCAAGAGTAGGAAGCTTAACCTGGATTTCTTTTACTTTAACACCAGCTGAAACGAGCTTCCCGTTCCAGTCCGGGATATGTTCTTCTTCATGATACGTGACAATCTGCTGATCAAAGTCTGACAGGATGGCTGTTTCCGCTGCCAGCACTTCTTTCCCTTTTTCAGGAGGGTCAAGCTTCCAGATGACTCTCTCTTTCTCTGACAGGAGGTGCTCTACTGTGTCTACTTTAAGTACAGATCCTTTAGATATAATCGCCACTCTGTCGCACATCAGCTGAATTTCACTGAGCAAATGAGAGGATACCAGAACACTCAGTCCTTCTTCTTCTGCCAGGAACCGGATGAATTCCCGCATTTCCCGGATGCCCACCGGGTCAAGGCCGTTTGTCGGCTCATCAAGAATGAGTACATCCGGCTTGCCAAGAAGAGCCTGGGCAATACCAAGGCGCTGGCGCATACCTAGGGAGTACGTGCTTACGCGGTCGTCAATTCTGTTCTGCAGTCCGACAAGGTCCACCACTTCCTGTATCCGTTCCTTCGGAAGCCCGGGAACCATGCGCCAGAAATACTGAAGGTTTTCCCGGCCTGTCAGGTAAGGATATAGTTCAGGGTTTTCCACAATGCACCCGATATGACTGATGGCTTTTGAAAAATCCGTCTTTAAATCATGACCGCAAATTGTAATCTTTCCTGACGTTGCTTTAATGAGCCCGACAAGCATGCGGATCGTCGTTGTCTTTCCTGCTCCGTTTGGTCCGAGAAAGCCGAATACTTCTCCCTTTTGCAGCTGAAATGAAATGCCTTTAATGATCTCTTTCCGTCCAATTTTCTTTTTAAGATCTGTCACTGCGAGCGTTGTCTGCTTACTGCTCATCCTGCTTCTCCTCCCCGCTGAACACAATCAATGATGAAAGCCTCTCTCCGATCAGCTTATAGCCTTCTGAGTTAGGATGAAATTTATCGCTGTACAAGTAGTCATTCACGTTCTGCTCAAATAAATCGAACGTCGGAACCATGATGACGTTTGGGTATTTCGCTGCCGTCTCTGCGGATTCAAAATTCCACTGTCTGACAACAGCTGACGTCGTTTTTGCATCTTCAAGATCATTAAACGGGTTGTAGAGACCGACATAATAAAGCACGGCTTCCTTATTTATTTCGCGAATTTCGCTGAAAATGGCATCCAGATTCTTTACATACGCTTCTCTTGCCGCTTCATTTGCAGAAGCGTTCAGATTTTCCAACGCCTGGCCGCCCTGGAACAAATCATTTCCGCCAATCGTCATGACAATCGTATCCGCTGAGCGGAGCTGCCTCTTGATTTCAGGCTTTTGGAGCTGACCTATGACGTCTTTTGAGACTTGTCCTTTTACAGCCAGATTAGACAGGTTAATCTCTCTGTCTGTCTTTTCTCCGAGCTCATCCATCATGTAGCCGATGTATCCTTTACCGGACTGATCCCCGGTTCCCCGCGTTAGAGAATCTCCAAGCGCGACAATCTGATACTCCCCGTCGCTCGAAGCGCTTACTTCTTCCTTTTCACTCTGACCGGGCGAAAGATTAGCAGCCGGCCCGCTGAAAAAATAATGCTGAATCGTCCATCCAAGTCCAAATATCCATAAAGCGGTTGCCAGCACGGATAAAATGCCGATAAACTTTGCTGCAGTTGGTTTCAAACGATCACCTTTTCCTTACGTGTTATCCATCAATTTACATGAAAACAGAAGCTCAGTGCAACTTTGAGTACGTTCCATTTTGGACAAATTTGACCATTGTTCAAGCTTTCGCCATATTTTCTGTCTGTTTGTGTATAGTAAAAAAACGGGTATGGCTCAGTAATAGGAGGAGACGCCAATGAATAATGAAATAAAGGCTTGTGTATTTGACGTATACGGCACACTTTTTGATGTGCATTCCGTAAAGAAAAAAGCAGATGAACTTTATGATGGACGAGGAGAAGAGATCAGCAGGATATGGCGGCAAAAGCAGCTGGAATATTCCTTCCTGCGGCAGATTATGGGCAACTATGAAACGTTTTTGACCGTCACAAGAAACGCACTGTCATACACCCTTCGTTCGCTTCATCTGGAGAATTCACCTGAAAAAGAAGAGTTGCTTATTAATGAATATAAAAAGCTGGAATGCTACCCGGAAACGGAAGAGGTTCTGCGGAGCCTATCGGGTAAAAAACTGGCTGTCTTTTCAAATGGATCCCATGATATGCTGGATCCCCTCATTGAACAGTCAGGACTTGCCCCTCTATTTGACGCCATTATCAGTGTGGATCATGCGAAGCAATTCAAACCTTCCCCCGCTTCCTACACCCTTGTATTAAAAGAACTCGGGGTCGAGCGGGAAAACGTGCTTTTCATGTCATCAAACGGCTGGGATATTTCCGGTGCCAGAAATTTCGGATTCCAGACAGCTTGGATCAACCGGGGAGGCATGCCCACAGAAGAGCTTGGGGTAAAGCCGCATAGTATTTACGAAGATTTGAAAGGGATTTTGGAGTGGAGATGAGTTGCAAGCCAATTTATCTTACCCTCCTAAACCGCAATTCGATGTGAGAGGGCACGCAAATCTACTTTTCTTACCCTCCGAAACCGTTATTCGATCTGACAGGGTACGCAAACCTGCGTTTCTTACCCTCCCAAACCGTTATTCGATCTGGCAGGGTAACCAAACCTGCGTTTCTTACCCTCCCAAACCGTTATTCGATCTGCCAGGGTAAGCAAATCTACTTTTCTTACCCTCCAATACCGTTATTCGATCTGCCAGGGTAAGCAAATCTACTTTTCTTACCCTACAAAACCGTTATTCGATCTGCCAGGGTAAGAAAACCTCATCAGCGTCACTCACCCCACCCATCATTCCTTCAATTTATAAAGTTCAATCTCCCCGTATACAGGATCAAAAAGCAAGTTCGAATGAAATTCTTTTACTTTTTCAAGCCGGGGATATAAGTCCACTCCCTGTTCCTTAAATCCGTCGACAAGCTCGCCTGTCAGATAGATCTCTTTGTCTTTCTGGTAGGAGATGTCTTTTTTGAAGTATGGATATGTGTAAAAGCGTTTATGGTCATAGGGAACGGAAAGATACTGCAGCACCCGGGTTTCTTCCCACGTATACACAATCAGCGGCTGTTTCTGCTGTTCAAGGTATTCCGCCATCTGATAGACGGCGGGTTTTTTTTCGGCCTGTTCTTTTAGAATGGGAACACATACCGCTAACTGAAGGCCCGCGAACAGAATAAGGGCATACTGAGCTTTTGCAGATTTTGCGGCAGCCATTGTAAAAAGGCTGAAAAGCAGCAGCATGGCAACCGGAAACGAGTGTCTCGGTTTATCAATATTTTGCGCGAAGAGATTCCAGATAAAATAGGCGCCGGCAAGGATGAGCAGCAGTTTGTTGATCGACCAATACTCCCTGAATGCACTTTTTCGGAATCTGATCAGCAGCAAGCCCCCAGCTAGTGCACCCGCCCCAAGCAGGAGAAGCGATCCGGCAAACATGCCTGTAAACACAACGTTGTGGACAGTCAGCCGGTAAAGTCTGGACAGGAGCGGTTCTCCTGACTCCGTGACAGCGCCTCCCCAAGAAGTGAAGTGACCTGCAACAAATCCCATGGAAAGCTTTAGAAAACCGCTTATGCTCCCTTCACTGAGTATAAGCGCAGCAAGCCACACTCCCTGAAACAGAATGGCCGCCGCAGCAAGGCCCGCAAGCTCCCTAAAACCTTTTCCTTTTCGGTACTGATGAATCCACAGGAGCACGATGGCAAGACCGAACGGAGCATACGAGAGCCTGATCCCCATTAACAGACTGAAAAAAAGAAGCGGCAGGAGCTGCGCCGTCAGATTGGTTTTATGATAGGCACGGTGAACCGCCCATAGATACCACCACAGCGCCCCGATTGCCGCTCCTTCTGACATCGGCTGAGCTGAAAGGATAGAGAGGTACGTGTTCGTCTGCAAGGCCGCCACAACCAGAAGTGATGGAAGACGTCCGGCATACTGCCTTGCAAGCAGATAAACCGGCAGGCTCGCAGCAAGTGTCATGATTCCGTTAAAAACAGACAGCGCCTGTGCAGGGTTTTCTATCCAGCTGTTAGCAAGCATGCCTCCGAAGATAAAAAAAGGATAGCCGGGAAAATGCGGCTGCATGGCAAGAAGATCATATCTCTCAAGTGCAAGGGCAAAGTCAACCTGATCCCAGGTTGCTGCATAGGGGCTGCTGTATAAAAACCGTAAGCTGAAGACTGCAGCCAGAAGAAAAAAGGCGGCGGCTGTCGTGATGTTTTTGCTCATTATTGCATTCTCCTCTGCTGGATACTGAACGATAAAAAACGCAAGGCATATGCCTTGCGTTTTTTAGCCTAAACGTGCCTCAGGCTTCAATACTTCTTTGGATGCTTCTTTTTCTTTCTTTACAGGCTTCTTAGTTGTCAGCAGCATATAAATGACAGCAAAATAGCCAAGGTATCCGATGACTTCCTCGAGAGAAGGCATGGATGAATAGCCAAGAAATGCTTTCAGGAAGATGCCGATATCTCCTGATAAAAGCGGTGCTGTGCCGTGATCGCGCAGATAGTGCGCATAATCAATTGGATGCTCCGGCAGGAGCCAAGTAATGTTGTACACATGAGGCATGACGCTTCCAATGATCTTTAAATCCTGAAGGATAGAAATACCTTGGACAAACAAACCCGCAGCGATCAGGACAATGAAAGCCCCCGTAATTCTAAAGAATGCTTTAAGTGAAATCTTCATTGTTCCTTTAAAGAATAAATAGCTGACAACAGATGCTGTGAGCAGCCCCGATATAGCACCCCAGCCCTGTATAGCCGCTCCAATGTTTCCGCCCGTGATGGCTGCGAAAAAGAAGACCGTTTCTACACCTTCGCGGAGGACAACAAGGAAGGAATGCATGACCATGCCGATGATGCTACCGGCAGAAATATAATGACTGATTTTCCCCTCAATGGAGGACTTGATGTTTTTGCTGTGTTCAGCCATCCAGAAAACCATTTGCGTTAAAAGAATGGAGGATATAAAGATGATGGATATCTTCAGGTACATTTCGCTTCCCATCGCCGAAAAGCCGGTAAAGACGACCTGGAAAAGCAATGCGACAAGGTAGCTTGCGAAAATGGCAAGACCTGCACCAAGCCAGACAAATTTCACAAGCTTTGCATTGTCTATTCTCTTTAAATAAGTGGTGATAATCCCTACAATCAGCAGGGCTTCAAGTACTTCGCGGAATGTGATTAAAAAAGCCTGAAGCTGCATACTATACCCTCCCCTTTATAATGCGGCTACTTTCTTCTTCTCCGGATGGTGAATACTGTAACGGCCGCAATCACTGCTGCGAGCAGCAGAATTGGAATCCAGTTTTTTAAATTCGCAAGATCTGTCCAGTCCGTTGTCTCTGAAGCGGTCGATTCTTCCTCTCCGCTTGTAAAGTGTCCCTGTTCAAAATCTTCTATATCAAATTCTTTTTTCAGGTTCGTTAAAATAACATCTTTGCTTTCATTAAACGAATCCTGGCTTGCATCTGCTTTTCCGACACCGAAAAGGCCCGGATTTCCAAGAGATTTTAGAGCTTTATTGAATTCATCTTTGTTCTGCTGATCCATTTCAGGGTCACTCTCTGCGATGCGCGGCGACAAAGCTTCGTAAGTAGCAAAGCCTTTTGCAAGCAGTCGTTTGCTTGTATCGTAATCTTTAAAATTCGCGTCTACGTTCTCAAGGCGGCGGCTGATGTTCATGGCAAGAAGCTTCTCCATGTTCTGAACCAGCTGTTCTTTGTCTTTATCTTCTATATTCTGAAGGATTGCTTCTGAAGGCTCAGCGCCCATGTGCATATCCACTTCTTCCTGAACTGTTTCATAAATCTTCTTTGCCTCAGCAAAATCAGGAGGAGATTCGTCGAGCTGAACCTGCATGTTTTTATAAGCTTCTGCGATCTTTTCCTCATTCGGATCACCGTAGGAATAAGCAGAAACACTGTTATGTACAGGCAAACTGAGTAGTATTAGTGCTAAAAGCAGGATAAAAGTCTTTTTCATTATGTTCCCTCCCTAAACAATGATAATGATTCTCATTTTTATTGTCAATAAAAAATGAGAAAATAAAAAATACTCTAGGAGCATTTTTTATTTTCTCTAAAAAGCGGCAAAACATGTGCATCTCTTTTTATGGCCGGTTTTCTGACCGGGCGCGTCATTTCTTTGAAGATGGCAGGCAGAACAGACGACATGTATTTTCTGAATTTAATAAATGACTGACCTTCTGTCCGCACTTGATAGGTGATCGGCACCTCTTTTACCCTGAAGCCTTTGCGGACAAGGTTAAGTGTGATGACCTGGGCATAATTGTAGTCATGGATGATTTCAGCGTGTTCCATTGCCTGGCGGGAGAACGCCCTCATGCCTGATTGCCCGTCGTAGATCCACCTTCTTAATAGAAGCGACTGAAGGAGGGTGAAGCAGTAATTGCCAAGCCTTCTATGAAGCTTCATCCCTTTTATCGTTCCTAAAAATCTCGAACCCATTGTGTAGTCTGCTTCTCCTGCAAATATCGGTTCCAAGAGGTTTGGAATTTCATCCGCTGGATATTCGTTGTCGGCATCAATCATGACAGAGATATCAGCCCCTAATCGAAAGCTTTGCGCAAGGCCTTCTCTGACCGCAGCCCCGAGGCCGCCGTTACGGGGCATTGATACAATATGATCAGCGCCTGCCGCTTTTGCGACACGGACAGTTCCGTCTGTTGAACCATCGTCAATAACCAGAATTTCAACGTCCACATTCTCATGAATGTTCCGGGGAACACATTCGATGACAGGTGCGATGGATTTTTCTTCGTTGTATGCGGGCAGAAATACGATTACTTTCTGTTTTCTCATTGATCTGATCCTTTCTTAACGGCATCCATGAGCACCGGTCCCCTGCTGTGCGATGGAAATGGTGCGCCTAGCAGATAGGAAAGGGTAGGCGCAATCGATACGAGACTGTGTTTTTCCTCCACCACTTTGCCTTTGGCAATGGATGGGCCGTACATGAAGAACGGCACAATCCGCTCTCCCTCATCAAGATGGCCGTGACCGCCGATGCCATCGGCCTGGCCGTGGTCCGCACAGATGATAAACGTCGTATTTTCGGCTTTTCCTGATTTTTCAAGGTGTCCGATAAAATCCTTTACGAGATGATCGGCTTCTTTTATTTTCTGAAGATACTCGTCATATAATACACCTCTGCTGTGGCCTGTCTGATCTGTTGAAATCAACTGGACGATGAACAGCTCAGGATCCTGCTCATCCATAATCTGCTTTGCTTTTTCCATGATTTTATAATCAACCACATCATTTTTCATGACGGCGGTAAAGGTTTCAACGTCTTTTCCAAATGCGTCCACAAGGTGGGCAACGGCAAGCATTTTCCCCTTTTTCCCCACTTTGCGCAAGGAATCAAAAATACTTTCTGTCCGCACTCCGAATCTCCACACCATGTTGGATTTTATGCCATGCTCAAACGGGTATGTGCCGGTGAACATGGATGAGAAACACACGACCGTTCGTGCAGGATACACCGTTTCCATCTTCGCATACTCTGTTCCGTTCTTGCGGAGGTAATCGAGATAAGGGGTATCAGCTTCTTCAAACCGTTCCTTTCTCATTCCGTCGATGACAATGACAACTACTTTATCATTCATGCCTTCTTCAGGTACTTCGGCGTTATCTGTATACGTTTCAATCGGCTTCGGCTTCCAATCGAACAGATAGTGATGAAGGATAAAGGTATAAATGAACAGGCCAGCGTACAATATGATAAGCTGCCCGGCAGCAATATCTGCAAATGTTCCGCCATTGTAGAAAACGCTGAACGCGTAGCTCCAGACAGAAAGAACAAGCATCAGCTTCGGCAGCTGCTCCTGTGCATTTCCGCTTGTGGAGTCACTGTTTTTTAACACAAGCTTCCAGAAACGCGTAAAGTTAGTCCAGGACGTCCCAATCCGCAGATGATAATAAAACGTTCCCCAGAAAAAGACCGTAAAAAAGAAATAAAGACCGGCAGCAAATAAGAGCAGGCCAAGATTCACTGTATCAAACATAAGCAAATACGCAATGAACGGAATCCACAAATAATTTCTTAAAAACAGAGGGAAATCATAGAGATAATAAATAATAAGCAGTGGAATGACAACGAGCAGCGAACTTGCGAACGATTGCCAAAAACGGACATCTTCAAAAAGACCAAGATGAAACAGCAAAAAAGAACCTGCTGCAAAAATAGGTGTGAACGGCTTGCCTTCATTCAGCAAATTCCAGCACCATGCAGCGATTTTCTCAAAAGATGAAGCTTGTTTAGCTTTTTCCACTCCGATTCCTCTCCTTTCTTTTCATGAATTTTGTCAGTTCTCTTAAAGGAACCGGCAGCAGCAGAAATGCAGCCAGGCCCCCTGCATATGAAAAGACAAACTTAAATACGTGGCTGATGACTGCGTATCCGTAAGCTTCCTGTACGTTTGCACCTGTCTGAACGAGTGCCGCTGTCATGACTGACTCATAAGTGCCCACCCCGCCCGGCGTCACCTGAAATACCTGTCCTGCGACCGTTACGCTGTTCACCCAAATCGATTCAATAAAGGATAAGCTTCCAGGTGCAGCAACACCAAATATAACGAACGCTTCAAGCACCCAGCTCACAATAATCAAACATAAGACCGCCATGCCCCTCACACCGTGAAGCCCTTCTTTCAACTGAAGAATCTGCTTGCGGAGAAACTCCGGAAATTTCAGCCGAAGCAGCAAAAGCCCCGCTCCTGCAAGACATGCCAACAGGACAACAAGCGGAACATTGAGGCCGAAGCTGCCAAGTAAAACAGCAAAGCCTGCCCCTGCGAAAACAATCAGCACAAGCATGTCAAGAAGTCTCAGCACGACCACAGAGTGGGCTGCCTGTCCAAGGGATACATGCCGGTCACCTTTAAAAACAGCTGCTCTCACTGCGTCCCCTGCTTTTACAGGAGATAAATGATTGACAAACAGACTGTAAAGCAGGCCTGCCAGACACTTTCTGAATGAGGCCCGGTTTTGGAGATACAGCTTCCAAGACGCTGCCCGCAAAATAAAGGCAGTCCCGTAAAGAAGAGTCATCAAAATCAGAACGTACGGACGCTGAAGAAGGGACTGAAACTGGCCAATCATCAATTCCGGATGGAACACGCGGAGACTGATAAAGATAAAAAAGCCTACAAGAATGAGACCTGTCAGATTAAATAAGGTCCGAATGCTCTTTTGCCCAGGCAACAGTTTCCTCAAATCCTTTCTTAAAAGACACCGCAGGATCATACCCGAGTTTCACACGTGCTTTTGACACATCAGCCCAGGTCGACGTCACATCGCCTATCCTTGCCTCTTTTTGCAGCAGCTTCACATTCGGAAAGTGATGCTTGATCTCATCCACTACCTCACTCATTAAAACGGGCCGGCCTGATCCAAGATTGTACACGTCACTCTCTTTTGATTTCAGTGTCAGCAGAATGCCGCTCACAATGTCATCAATATACGTATAATCACGGCCTGTACCCTGTCCGTAAATAGTAATCGGCTCATTATGGAAAAGCTTGCGGATGAAAGTGGCAAACGCCATATCCGGCCTTCCCCACGGTCCATATACGGTAAAAAATCTGAGGATATTCATCTGAAAGCCATACATGTGGCGATAAGAGTGGCAGAGTGCCTCTGCACCTGCTTTTGAGGCAGCATACGGGGAAAGAACCCTTCCTGTCGCCATATCCTCTGACAGCGGAAGCCCTGCCTGTTCTCCGTAAACGGATGAAGAAGAAGCAAAGATCACATGCTTCACATTCTGTTCAGCGGCACAGGCAAGCACATTGTTTGTACCGTCGATATTCGTCTTAATATAAGCAGAAGGATCTTTAAGGGAAGGTATGACCCCTGCCAGTCCTCCCAGGTGAACGACAGCATGGGGCTTTTCCTTCTCCATGATGACAGAAACCTTTTCGCGTTCCAGGAAACTGCAATTATAATAAACGGCAGGCCCGGTTTTGAATACCTGCTTCAGCTGATATTCTTTTCTCGCATGGGGCAGTTCCTCGGAAAGATGATCTATCAAAACCGGGTGCATGCCCTCTTTTAAAAGGCGGATGGCAAGATGGCTTCCAATGAAACCTGCCCCTCCTGTTATAAGTACTTTCATATTTGCATTAATCTCCTCATCATCCATTCTCATCGTAAAAAGAAGAAACCTTGTCTGCAAACAAGGCTTCTTCTTTTATACCATATTATTGAGCTTTCTGAATGAGATTATTTAAGCTCTCTTCAAGTAAAGGCAAATATTTGTCTGCTTCTTCTTTGTTGCCTGCTTTTGCAGCTTCAAGATAGCTATTAGCATTTTCAGTCAGCTTCGCTGTTTCTTCTTCGCCAAGAATTTCTTTGATGTCATTTTCAATCATGTTGATGAAAAGAGCACCCTCGATGGCTGTAACTGTTCCTTTTTCTTCACCGAACGCTTCTTTGCTTTCTTCATATTCATGAAGGGCAATCTTGCCGAATCCGCGTACGAACGCTCTGTTGATTTTGTAAGCATCAATATTTTTCGCATCTGTCTGAAGATCAAGCTGGCCTAGGATGTAGTCTGCTTCTTCAGGCGCATTCTTTTGCAGATAAGGATACACTGACTGATAGAAAGCCCATCCTTCTGACTGCTGAATCATCGCTTCTGTTTCATCCGTTTTCGCTGATTCTGACGCTTTTGTTGCATAGCCGTTCGGCACAGCGCCTACTGCATAATAGAATGTTTTCATCAAGGTTTTATCAACTACTTGTTTTCCAAGTGAAAAAGCAAGTTTGTCGTCATTTTCAATGGCTGACTGAATTTCGCTGAACCCGCCTGAAATAACCTCCTGCATGTTTGACTCATAGGCGGCATCGCGCTTTTCAACGGTTCCTTCAAGAACACTGTAGAATGTCATTGCTTCTTCATATTCTTCCGTTACTTCTTCTTTATTTCCCCAGTTTTCATCGATTTCAGCAAATTCGTGTCTGACCGTCTGGAAAAATTCTTTCTGCATGAGCTTATCAAAAAGCTGTCTTACAACAACCGGATTCATTTCTTCGTTCTTGCCGGCTGCAAGTGCAGCTGTCAGCGTCTGGTCAACCTGTTCTCCGAATTCCTCATCGCGCTTTTTAACAAGCGGCTGAAGGTCGGATATGTAGATTTCTTCTACTTTTGCAAAGTCCACTTCTTTGTCTTCTTTTGCTTTATCCAGTTCTGCAACTGCTTCTTTATAAGAGGCCACAAGAGCTTCAGGCTCCATTTCAGCCTGCTTATCTGTATCTGATTTCACTTGTTCTTCTTTGCCTGCTTTCTCTTCTGCAGCCGGTTTCTCTTCATTTGATGACGCGGAATCTTTTGAACATCCGCTGATGATAAGAGCTGATGCAAGAGCCGCTGATAAAATCGTCCACTTAAGTGACATGTTATTTCCCCCTGTTTATCGCTGTTGATAATGATTTTCAATAAGTACTTCGTCATTATAATGGAGAACGATTCTCATTGTCAACACACTTCAGACTATTTGCACAGGTTTTAAAGCAGCATGCTGCTCCATATGCAACTAAAAAGCCTGCTCACTGAGAGCAGGCTTTAACGATCAATTATTAATGTACTTTTCAAAAACACTGCCAAAATCTTTAATATGGTACTGCTCGCGTACAGATGTCATCCAAGTGAACCCGAAGTCCGTCAGATCTCTGTATGTATCCGCTAGCTTTGTATCATCCGTTCTTGAGTTTTGCAGTACATTCACCGCTTTATCAAGACTTTGAGACGCCATATCAATGTAGATGGCATTCTCATGGGTAGTTTCAGCGATGCGAAGAAGAGATTTGTACAGGTCCTTCAGCTGTTCAATTTGATCTTTGCGAACGTCAATGTCAAAACGCTGGCTGCCGAGAGTGAATTTAATTTCAACGTCCATATCAATTTTGCCTGCTGTTTCAAGCATCACATCAGCAAATTTATGCTGTGCGTACGGATAGCGTTTCAATGTTCGCTTTGAAGAGACAGCATTTGCACCATCTACATGGATAAAGGCAAGATTCGTAAAGCAGTACTCGTCTGCTTTTGTTTTTATTAAGAAGTAGATTTTCTCGTTGTCTTCATGCATCACATAATCGTCTGCATCTGTTTTATCAAAGTCCTGAGGGCTGATGATCGTGCCGATATCTGACAGGCCAAGTGCTTCTGAAGCGATCTTTTTAAACATGGTTTTCATCCTTCCTTGTTTAGCATCTCCCTAATTTTAACAAGAGGCAGAAGGATTGGGAACCGTTTTTTATGAAAAGATTTCAGACAGGATACCCTTTGTCAGCTTTCTTTTGAGTACGGCAGGTCCGCTTCCTTCCAGGCAGAAAAACCGCCGATAATATTGATGGAATCTTTGTACCCTTCTGCCTGAAGAACACTCATGGCAATGGCGGAGCGCACTCCTGATTGACAGTGTACAAGCAGCTTTTTGTCACCCGGGAGCTCATCCGTTCTCTTTTGGATGGTTCCAAGCATCATGTGCTTTGCTTCCAGGATATGCCCCTGCTCCCACTCTGCAGCGTTTCTTACATCGATGACTGCATAGTCTTCAGGGTTTGATTTAAGCAGATCAGCTGCCTCGGCTGCGGTGACTTCTTCATACGTTTCCATGTCTGAAATCTCACTGATGCCTTTTGGTTCTATATAGGCTGCCGTTTTATCATACCCTACCGACTCGAGCATTTTTTTTGCCTGTTCTACAGATGCTGACTCACACACGAGCACCGCTTCCCTGCTGTAATCAAGAAGCCATCCGGCCCAGTTTGCAAACGTTTTGCCAAACGGAATATTAAGACTTCCAGGCAAGTGCCCCTCTTTAAAAAGATCAGAAGGCCTTGTGTCTATTACTTGTACCTCTGAATTCTTTTTCAGGTCCTTATCAGACATCTCCTGTATATCAGCTTCACGCAAGTAATCCGGCCCCTCTTTGTTCACTTTTTTCATCAGGGCAAAATATTTCGGAGGCTCAGGCTGGCCTTTAAGCAGTTCTTCTATAAAATCATCTTTGTTATCAAGTTTAAAAGCCCAATTGTTTTTCTTTTCATATCCGGCCGTTGTAACCGGCACAGCCCCCAATGCTTTTCCGCAGGAACTCCCTGCTCCATGAGCCGGCCATACCTGCATATAGTCAGGCAGTTCCCTGAACTTCTGTACGGACTGATACATGGCAGCTGCCCCTGCTTCAGCAGTTCCCGTTACACCCGCCGCTTTCTCCAAAAGATCCGGACGACCAATATCTCCGACAAAAACGAAATCTCCTGTGAAAATCCCCATCGGCACATCAGAGCCGCCTCCTCTGTCAGTAAGAACATAAGAGATGCTCTCCGGTGTATGCCCAGGAGTATGAAGCACCTTCAGTTCGATTTTCCCGATTGTGAAAACAGAGCCATCCTTCAGAAACTCGTGGTCAAACTCTTCAGCAAATCCGTATTTCCAGTTTTCATCGCCCTCGTCAGATAAAAAGAGCTTGGCCCCTGTCTTTTTCGCAAGCTCTCGTGATCCAGATACATAATCGGCATGAATATGGGTTTCTGTTACGGCTGAAATATGAAAACCCTCTTTAGCAGCTGTTTCCAAATAGGGAGATATGTGGCGTGCAGGATCTACAATCAGTGCCTCGCCTGTCTTCTGGCATCCAACAAAATAGGACATTTGAGCAAGATTTTCATCAAAGAATGAACGGAAAAACATAGAATTGCCTCCTTGTTATTTTACATATACCCGTATATGTATATTACCTCGTCAACATTCTTCTAAACCTGTTTGTATCTAAACTGATTTCCGCTTTTTATTTATAAATATGGACATACTCTTACAGAATTCAAAAGTTGAATATATACCCCATATAGTATTTAATGAAGGTAAGATAAATGAATGAGGTGAACCCATTGAATAAAACAGTGAGCTCTAATTACATTCAGCAGCATCTCGCAAATGAAAGAACCTATTTAGCCTGGATCCGGACATCCATCGCCATTATCGGAATCGGGTTTCTTATGACTAATATTCATTTTACTTTTTTGTCAAAACTGTCTGATATGGCTGATGCCATAACTACTATTACCGGTATTGTCTCCATTTTTTCAGGAATTGGGATTGTCCTGTTTTCGACGTATGACTATATCAAAAAAACGAAGCAGATCGATACTCAGACGTTTAAGCCCTCTAAACATATTGTCATCTTTTTATCCATCATTATTCTTGTGCTGATTCTTGGGTTTACTTTCTACTTTTTCCTTATAATTTAATCGAGCAAGATAAAAGAGCAGCAAATCAACCGATGATCTGCTGCTCTTTCTATTAAAGAATATCCAGCCAAATCTTCACGGCTGTTAATAATATCAAGACAGCGAGAATGATTTGAAGGATTTTCGTATTCATTTTTTTACCTGCTATTGCACCAAGCGGAGAAGCAATCAAACTTGCAACAACCATAATCAGAGCAGGATAGTAGTCAACCTGGCCTGTCGTTATTTTCCCTACAGTTGCTCCAATGGATGAAATCAAGGTAATTGCAAGGGACGAAGCAATCGTCATTCTTGTAGGAATTTTAAGAACCACGAGCATAATCGGCACAAGTAAAAATGCCCCGGCTGCACCGACAATTCCTGATCCAACACCAACAATAATTGCTAGAACAGCAGCAAGCCACTTGTTAAACGTTACTTGATCAAGAGGAATATCATCGATGCCCTTTTTAGGAATGAACATCATAATAGCTGCAATCAAAGCAAGTACTCCGTAAATCACGTTAATGCCTTCTTCAGACATTGCTTTAGAGCCAAATCCGCCGATAAAGCTTCCGATTAAGATACTTGCACCCATATAAAGGATGAGCTGCTTATTTAAGTATCCGCCTTTTCTGTAGGCCCACACACCGCCGATTGTCGCAAAGAAGACCTGAACAGCACTGATCCCCGAAACTTCATGGGCGCTGAAGGCTGCAAGTCCGAAAAGGGGCGGAATGTATAGAAGCATCGGATATTTTATGATTGAACCGCCGATTCCAAGCATTCCGGAAATGTATGAACCGATAAAACCGATTAAGAAAATAGTGATAATAAATGCAAAGTCCATGGGTAAGTCACTCTCCTTTATTAAAAAAGGGAACCTGAACCGGTTCCCTTTCTATTATCCTTTTCTGATCCAGAACTTGAAGACACTGTTTTCTTCTTCGTGTTTCACAAGCTCGTGGCCGCCCGATTTTGCCCAGGCTGTAAGGTCCGCCTTTGCCCCTTTGTCTGTTGCATGTACTTCAAGCACCTGTCCAGATTCAAGTTCAGCCATCGCTTTTTTTGTTCTGACGATTGGCATTGGACAAGCTAAACCTTTTGCGTCTAATACTTTTGCTGTTTCCATTTTAAAATTCCTCCTAGAGTTAATTTAAAGTCTGATTATCTTACTGCACAGCGGTTTGGACCGATTTCCATTTCACGCTGCTGCTCTTCATCCGGGGTGATTTTCCCCATGTTTGTTTCGCGAATTTCCTGGTACGCATTTGGCTGCGGAGGAAGATTCTCGGTTACAAGCTTTCTGAACTCATTTTCATCTTCAATGTTTAAACCATGGTTCTTTTCAAAAAGTACGCCTAGCTTCTCAGAAACACTGCCATCGTCATTTAACTCATCAATAATCATGAAATGAGCCGGAAGGACAAGCAGATCCTCAGACAATTCTTTATAGCGCTTATAAAGACTCTCGCGCAAGTCGTCTACCCAGTCTTCAGCCATACCTGCAAGATCCGGTCTCCCAATGGAATCGATGAAAAGAATATCACCTGAAAGCAGGAATTTCTCATCAACGACGAAGGAAGTTGATCCAATCGTGTGGCCCGGTGAATAAAGGGCATGGATATTGATTGTCGTACTGCCGATTGTGACATCTGTTCCGCTTTCTAATGCGTTATAGTCAAAGGTTACTTCACCAGCATCCTTTGGAGGCAGCCAGTAGGCTGCGCCTGTTTTCTCGGCGATGATTCTTCCGCCGGAAATATGATCCGCATGCAGATGCGTATCAAACACATGCTCAATTGCTGCACCCTTCTCTTTTGCAAACTCGAGATATAAATCTGTCATACGGGTTGAGTCAATAATCGCTGCTTCACCGTCTGAAATGACCATGTAGGAAAGACAGCCTTTCCCGATGCGGACGAATTGATAAACCTCGCCGCCGTTCTTTAAGTCTCCGACTTTTACAGGCTCGAGATGCTCACTCCAGGCTTTCAT
The DNA here is from genome assembly GCF_000708755.2 of Metabacillus indicus LMG 22858. Classification (GTDB taxonomy): domain Bacteria; phylum Bacillota; class Bacilli; order Bacillales; family Bacillaceae; genus Bacillus_P; species Bacillus_P indicus. Next base: position 370,494 of record NZ_JGVU02000006.1, read on the forward strand.
GCCGCCTTTTAAATAGGACACAGACAGACCTTCATCAGCAAGCATTTCACCAACCATAATGCTTGATCCTTCTTTTGCACAAACGACTAATACGTCACAGTCTGCCGGAATCTGATCTAGTATCTCTTCAACCCCATCAAGCAAATCAAAATACGGGATATTTAAATAGCTGAAGTTTTCGCCTTCGATTTTCCAATCCTGAAAATCACTTTCGTTGCGGACATCCAAGATGAATAAAGGCTGTTTATCAAATACCTTTTTTGTTACGTCTTTTGCTGTCATCACATTTAATGCCATGTTCAATTACCCCCTAAGGTATATTATATGGTAAAAAAATTTGTTAGATGCGTGCCGTATTGCCAGACCATGCAGACATGCCTGGAACAACGTTTTTCACGTTCGCAAATCCATTGCCTGCAAGTTTTTGAGCGGCAAGATCACTTCTGCTTCCTGTACGGCATACAACATAAATCTCGTCTTCTTTGTTCAGCTCATTCATCCGGTCATCAAGCTCGCCAAGCGGAATAGATACTGCATTTGGAATATGTTCAAAAGCATATTCTGCTGCTTCCCGTACATCGAGAATCACAATGCTGCTGTCTTCAAGCTTTGTTTCAAGCTCTTCATTGCTGCTTACGTGAGGGTACGTTTTCTCTTTTGTTTCTTCACCTGAAGATTTGCGCACATAATGCTTAAGAATGCCGTCTTCTTCGATTGTGCCGAGATAATGATGTCCTGCGCTTCCTGCCCAGGCTTTCAGATCAGCCTTCGAGCCTTTGTCTGTAGCGAGCACCTCGAGTACCTGCCCAGGTTCAAGATCTTTCATCGCTTTTTTCGTCTTTACGATTGGCATTGGACATGCAAGGCCTTTTGCATCAAGTGTCAAATTCGTTTTCAGCGTATTCATTTTCATTCCTCCTAATTGTCTAAGTGCTTTTTCCTGTGAAAATTACTCCGTTTTCCCTTCCCACTCAAGCATTCCGCCAGTCATATTAATAACCTTGAATCCCTGGCTTTCGAGAAACTGGGCTGCGCGGCCGCTTCTTCCGCCTGAACGGCAGACCATTGTGTATTCTTTGGTCTTATCAAGTTCATGCATGCGGAATTCAAGAAGCCCTAAAGGAATGGTCATTGCACCGGGAATTTTGCCGGCTGCCGTTTCATCCGGTTCTCTGACATCAATCACAGTTAAATCTTTTAGCGATGCTCCAACTTCTTTTGCCGTCATTTGTTTCATCCGATTCAGCCTTCTTAATTCCAGGCGTTCATTCCGCCTTTAACGTTTGTCACATCTTTAAAACCAAGCTTTTTTAATGTTTTACAGGCACTCTGGCTTCGCATGCCGCTCTGGCAGATGACAACAACCTCACGATCTTTTGAAAGAAGCTGTGCCTTTTGAGCCAATTGATGAAGCGGCATATTTTTAAAACCCTTAATATGTCTCCCCTTATACTCTGCAGGGGTCCTGACATCAATATACTGCTTGCTGCGGTCATCCAGCTGCTCTTTAAGCTGAGCAGTTGAAATGGCCCGGATACCCTTTGCAGGCATAAGCCTTTTAATAAGAAACAGTAAAAGCAAGCCAATTAAAACGTATTGTACAATCTCCAACTGCACTCACACCTTTCCAGTTAGATAAACAGATTCACATTGCCGTCTTCTGCGTCTGCCAAATAAGCGGCAACCCCGGCATATTCAATGTTATCAAGAAGTTCTTTCTCCTGGAGACCAAGCAGATCCATTGTCATTGTGCAGGCTACAAGCTTAATATCCTGTTCTTGAGCCATTTCGATCAGCTGCGGAAGCGGGATAGCGTTGTGCTTTTTCATGACATCTTTAATCATCTTAGGACCCATTCCAGCAAAATTCATTTTAGAAAGTCCCATTTTATCTGCGCCGCGCGGCATCATTTTGCCGAACATTTTTTCCATGAAGCCTTTTTTAACAGCAATCGGTTCATCTTTGCGAAGAGCATTCAAGCCCCAGAATGTGTGGAAAATCGTTACTTCATGATCGTACGCCGCTGCACCATTTGCAATAATGTAAGCTGCCATTGCTTTATCGTAATCACCGCTGAAAAGAACGATGGTTGTTTTTTTAGTTTCTGACATGTGTTGTTCCTCCTGTTTTTACCCCTTAGGGTATATAGTTTAATAAAAAAATTTACCTTTACCCCTATGGGTATCATACTAATGAAAAATAAAGAGGGTGTCAACCCTTTTATTTTATCTGCTTCTTACCAGCAGATTAACAGCTTCCTTAACCAGATCTTCCGTGTTATGGCCTTCCTCATTTGCAGCCCGTACACATTCCACCAGGTTAGAGCTCACAACGACACCAATTGTCCGGTCAATCGCCGTTCTCGTGGCAGACAGCTGTGTAATCACATCTTTACAGTCTTTCTCTTCTTCCATCATCCGAAGAATGCCTCTAAGCTGACCTTCAATCCGCTTAACCCGGTTTTTCATTTGATCATTGTACTCCATGTTCTTCTCTCCTTTCATTAAGCATTTATATTGGCAATCGTACACCCTTTGATCTGAAATCCTTTTTGCTTCAGAATACGGATGCCGAAATTTCTCTGCACCTTATCGGATGCAATGATATGAATGTTATTGTGCTGAATTTCCTTATAATATCTGTGCAAATAGGCAACAGGTATATTTCTTGCACCCGGCACAGGATTCTTATAAGACTCATTGTAAGCTCTCAGATCCAGTACCATAATACCTTCTGCCGGCTGATCCGGCATGCTGCTGCAGGCGATTCCCCGCACAGGAAAGTAGCGGTTATATAGTAAAATACATGATAACACGATTATACTTAAAAACAAACCAATCAACGATAGCATCTCCCCGTTAAACGATTTGATGTGAACAAGACTAATAATATACCCCTTTGGGTATTTTGTCAACAACCCGGTTCGAAATTTTTTCATATGCCTAAATGACTTTTTTCAGAAAAAAAATTTGAACTTTATTACCGGTCTGTCACTCTTATAAAAGAGAGAGGTGAAGAGATGGAGGCAGCACGACTGATCAAAAAAGCGAAGCGGGGCGACAAGGACGCTCTGCTCCACTTAATCATGGCAGAAAAAAACGCCTATTACAGGCTTGCCCTTACTTATATGAAAAACCCCCATGACGCAATTAATAAATATTACGTATTAACCCACCTTTAATACCTCTATAATTTGAACATTGTCGAAAAATTAAGAATGAATATTTATGGACGATAGTGGTACTGTTTACCTAATTACGAATAAACAATAAGACATCCTGTTAAATTGGATGTCTTCATTAATTCACTCGAAATATATAAATTACAAATCAAAACCTTACTCTTTACTGAATTGTATGATTTCAAGCTTACTTTCAATATTGCTACCTTCTAAAGTTGTTCCTAACTTCATAGGTTTATTTCTACGTCTATTACCATTATAATATTTTTTGAAAAATTCATTTGCATTTAGTCCAAATAACTCTGTAAATGCCTTTAGTACATTGTGCTTAACACTCCAAAGGAATCGTTTCTCACCTAAAGGCCAACTTTGAAAAATAGTCATACTACCAATACTTGTAGCTATAACGTCTGGCTCAAGCGATTCTAAATTAGTAATTTCATCCACAGTGTATAAGGATGTAAAATTCAACTGCTGAGACCAACTTTGTTCTTTTATCTGAGAATAATTCAACCAGCCATAACTTGTATAACATAATGGAAAATCCCCACCATCTCCCCCTAATGCATAAATAGTATCAGCAATACTATTTAGAACTTTTGGAGATAGATGTTGAAATTGCTCCAGAATTAGTTTACCTTGTTCATTTGCCCATAAAGCAAGTGCTTCTTCAGAAACTACCGGAGTACCCCCTTTTCTACTAGCCCCATTAACTTCACCAAACATTACTCCAAATACACCTTGTAATCTTTCAACATATAAACCACCACATATTAGACATCCTCTTACCTTGCTAGTATAAGCATACTTTTCTCCCATTGGGGTTATCCCTACTCTCCCTACTTGTACACCTTCTTCATTATGTATTGGCTTTAATAATAATGAAAACTCTTCAGCCAAACTTTTAATGTCTACTGGACAATTACTTTGATTAAAACCTGATAACCTTATAATGAAATCAAATGGATTGATTTGTTTCCAATCATCCGCTCCTATAATTCTCTGAATGGGTTGATTTTCGTATTGAATATATAAATCCACTTCTAATGCAGGCGCTATCATTCTACAAATTGATACAAGCTTCTCATTTAAATCAAATTGAAAAATTTCATCGGAAGCATTTAAACTTTTCAGCATTGAATCAATTAATACTTCTTTGTTCTCTATATAAATACGTACAGTTGTCCCAGGATCTTGTAAGCCCTCTCTCATACTACATTTTTTTAGTATCGGACGACCACTAAGCCCCATCCCAAATTCCAGTATTTTAGTTTCACTAGGCCCTTCGTATATGGTCCTAGTTTTTACTACCACTCTTTCTCCCCACATAAAAGTAGAATAAAATCCTATTCCAAATTTCCCTATCGATTTAAAATTACTTGTAAGTAATCCTGGGTGTTCTTTTGTCATTAAATAGCTTCCCCAATAGCTTGAACCAAAAGCTAGTAGTTTTTGACTTAAAGTATTCTGAGACATACCTATACCGCTATCTATTACTTCAATATAATCATTACCGTTTTCCACACCAACTTTTATTGTGATTCTACCCCAATTATTTCCAAGGTTTTGTATAATTCTTCTTGAATGTACAGTATCTCTTGCATTTTGAATAAGTTCCCTTAAAGGAATTGTATGATTCTTCCCATATAATCCTTCACCACCAAGTTGTTTAACTAAACGAGGTACATCACTTACATGTAGACTAGCAATTAAGGGTTCCCAGCCATTAACTCGAACCATTTGTGATAATTTAGTAGGGCTCTCTACTCCTTTTACACCTTTTACGGTAAAAGTTTTTTTATTTGTTTCCTTTAGTAACCTATCTACACTTTTTAACTCGCTATCCACCATAGATAAATTTTCATATGCTAGCCACCAAGCATCGATTTCATCTTCATTAAATCTTTGAACTGAATAATAAACTATTTGATCATCTTGAAGAGTTGGCCTAGACAACTTCCCCTGAAACTTCCAGTGATTATCACTATAAGGCTCAGGTTTCCTCAAAGCTCTCAGAAAACCTGGGGCCCTTCTACTATCTAAATGTGCAGCATCAGCTACACGAATTATACAAGCCAATTTTAATATATCAACAGACCAACTACTTGGATAAGAAGGAGGAGCACCAATTTCTACGGCTAATAAATTCTCAACCTTTTCAATTGGCCACCCATGACTTGATGCTATTTGTCCAATATATTCTCCAAAGTGTGCTAATAGTTCCTGGTCTTCTAATAGTCGATAACTCTGACCTTCTTTTGTAGTCCAAACCGCACTTGTTAAATTTTCAGCATGAGTTGCATGCAGTTCTCTTAATCGAGTTGCTTTTGCATTTTCCAAAACTTCTTTAGGAATATCTCCCCTTTCATCTTGTCTTGGAATTCTTCCTAGTTCCTGTCTCAGAGAATATTCAACTATATCTTCCCATTCTTCCCCTTCAAAAATGTTTTGAACGCCATCTACATACGCAGCTGAAGCCATCCCTAAGTCATGTAAAAGGATTGCACTACCTAATACAAACGCTTCCATCGGATTCAATTCAAAACCTTCACCTGTAATTAATGAAGCTGTTTCCCATAAAGCATCAATATGAGTAATGTCATGAACAGTAAAATTAGGTAAATCCCTAGCAATTTCAGCAGACAGTATCATTGAATTCTTTCTAAAGTTCTCGTAAGCTGATATTAGTTTTATTCTAAAGTGTTCATAATGACCTAATTCCTCACCTATGGAACTTTTCCATAAGTTACTATCGCTAATTGTTTGCATAATGAATCCCCCAATAAAGGTGTTAATTGATTTATTTGATAATTATAACCTATTTAGGAAATACTTAACATAATAGCAATATTTTTTATAATAATTGAATTTTTTGATACCGTTATTTTTGATACCGTTAATAAAGAAGACTTTTATTAATTTTAACCTCTACTTTAATTTCGAAATCATGTTCAATTTTTACTGTAAGCTGTTCATATGAAACGTTTACATTCACCGTTTATTGTCTCTAATTAATCTAATGCGATATCAAAATTTCTAAACTACTGTTTCTATCCATAACAAAAAGCCTTCAAATAATGAAATATCTACCAAGTAATAAAAAAGTACTTTTGTACCTTAATTCAATTACTGTGCGGAGATTTCCCAAAAATTGAAGGCTCTCTAAACGTTGAAGTAATAATGTTAATCCACATATGTATGGTGGAGACGGTGGGAGTCGAACCCACGTCCAGAAACATCGGCACCATAGCGTCTACGAGTGTAGTTGATATATTTGGATTTCGCTGACTCGTATGCCTATCAACGGGCGTCGGAGCAGCTAGTCTGATTGATCTCTTCCCTTATCCCCAGACGGAGGCATCAGGCGTAGCCCACTTAGAGTGAGTCCCTTACCCTACCACATGGGCGATGGAGGGAGGAACCGCTATAGACTGTTATTAAGCAGCTAAAGCGAAGTTGTTGTTTTGTTTGCCAGTTATTATTGGCTTTGACGTTTTGACGAGGACGATCCCCTCGACTCGCAGCTACAGCTCGAACTATCCCTGTCGAATCCGTAACGTCCCCATGATAAAAGGTTCAGCAAGGAAATGAATCCAAGCCTCACATGGGTGTTCGGAGACGCTCGATAATCAAGCTTGAGCGTATATGAAATTGTGTGTTTGTCTTACAAGTTCCATTATAGCAGAATGACGCGGAATATCAATTGTAAGTTATTGTCAATCAATAATCCTTCTGACGTTCGCGGAAAGCACGCTCGACTTCTCGTTTTGCTTCTTTTTTCTTCAGGTCTTCACGCTTGTCGTATTTCTTTTTACCCTTTCCGAGTCCGATCAAAACTTTGGCAAAGCCGTTTTTCAGATACACTTTTAAAGGCACAAGTGCGTAGCCTTCTTCTTTTGTGAGTCCGATCAGCTTGCTGATTTCTTTTTTATGAAGCAGCAGCTTGCGCGTTCTCAAAGGTTCGTGGTTGTAGCGGTTGCCCTGTTCATAAGGTGAAATATGCATGTTGTGAAGAAAAACTTCACCCTGCTGCACTCTCGCAAAAGAGTCTTTCAAATTCACGCGTCCGGCACGGATCGCTTTTATTTCTGTTCCCTGAAGGACAATGCCCGTTTCATACGTTTCTTCAATGGCATAATCGTGGTTTGCTTTTTTATTCTGCGCAACGACTTTTCCGGTTCCTTTTGGCATGCTGCATCCCCTTTCTCTCTCTATGGCGATAGCTTCTATTTTAGCAAAAGATTAAAGGAAAAGGAAGCCTGAGGCTCCCTGTCCATTAAATCCATTATTGCTTTTTCTTCTTTTTCGTCTTCCGTTTTGCAACAGGGGTATTCTGAAACGACTTCTTTTTCTTTTTCTTCTTATTAGGATTCTGGTTGCTCCAGCCGTCCTCCACACTGCCATTGCGTTCAGCAGGCTTCCTTCTGTCATCAGAAGCAGATTTTCTTCTGTTTCTGCCTTCTTTTGCCCCGCTGCGCTTGCCGCGGTCGCCCTTGATGACTTTAGGAGCATCTTTGGCTGAACGGCGTCTTGTGCCTTTCATGCCGACAATTTCAAAATCAACGGCCCGTTCGTCTTTGTTGACATTTACGACACGGACGGTGATTTCATCCCCTATGCGGTACACAGTTCCCGTACGCTCGCCGATCATCGCATAGTTGCGCTCATCGTAGCGGTAGTAATCGTCTGTCAGATAGCTGACGTGGACAAGTCCTTCAATCGTATTCGGCAGCTCGACGAACATGCCGAAATTTGTGACAGAACTGATGATGCCGTCGTATTCCTCACCGACTTTATCAAGCATGTACTCTGCTTTTTTCAGATCATCTGTCTCGCGCTCAGCATCAACTGCGCGGCGCTCCATGTTTGATGACTGATCTGCAATCATCTCCATCTTTTCAGCCCACTTGGCCTTTGTCGCTTCATCCACCTTGCCTTCAATTAAGTAAGTCCGGATCAAACGGTGAACAATCAAGTCAGGATAACGGCGGATCGGAGATGTGAAATGCGTATAGAACTCTGTTGACAACCCAAAGTGTCCAAGGCTTTCCGGATCATATTTCGCCTGTTTCATGGAGCGGAGCATGACGGTTGAAATGACCATCTCTTCAGGCTGGCCTGCTACATCATCCAGAATATCCTGAAGTGCACGCGGATGAATCGTATTGGCTGTTCCTTTTACGGCGTATCCGAAGTTTGTGACAAACTCAAGGAACCGCTGCAGCTTTTCCGTATTCGGCTCCTCATGAATACGGTAGATAAACGGAACGTTCATCCAGTGGAAATGCTCGGCAACCGTTTCGTTTGCAAGCAGCATGAACTCTTCAATTAAACGTTCAGCCACTGTCCGCTCTCTAAGAACGACCTCTGTCGGCTTTCCGTCTTTATCAACAAGCACTTTTGCCTCTTTAAAGTCAAAATCGATCGCACCGCGGCTCATCCGCTTGTTTCTTAAGATTTGCGCAAGCTTCTCCATGCGTTTAAACATCGGAATCAGCGGCTCATATTTTTCAAGCAGCTCGGGCTTCTCATCCACAAGGATTTCCTTCACATCTGAATAGGTCATCCGCTCCGTCGTTTTAATGACGCTCTGGAAAATTTCATGTTTGACTACTTCTCCTAGGCTGTTGATCTCCATTTCACAGGAAAGCGTGAAGCGGTCAACCTTCGGATTAAGCGAGCAGATTCCGTTTGAAAGACGGTGGGGAATCATTGGAATAACACGGTCTACTAAATAAACACTCGTAGCACGCTCCAGCGCTTCTTTATCAATCGGCGAACCTTCCGTCACATAATGACTGACATCGGCAATATGAACGCCAAGCTTATAGTTTCCGCTATCGAGTTCGGTCACAGTGACTGCGTCATCAAGATCCTTTGCATCCGCTCCGTCGATCGTCACAATCATTTCATTGCGGAGGTCGCGGCGGTCTTTAATATCTTCTTCCCGGATTGTCTCAGGAACTTCATTAGCCTGCTCAAGCACTTCTACAGGGAACGCCTGAGGAAGGCCATGTTTATGGATAACCGAAAGAATATCCACACCAGGATCATTTTTGTGACCGAGAATCGCTATTACTTCCCCTTCAGCGCTCATTCTGCCTTCAGGGTAGGTTGTCAGCTTCACAACGACCTTATGCCCTTCAATCGCACCATTAGAGGCTTTTTTCGGGATGAAAATATCATTTGGAATCTTTTTATCATCCGGAATCACAAATCCGAAGTTTTTGCTTTCCGTATACGTTCCAACAACCTCTTTCAAGCCGCGTTCTACGATGCGGATGACGGTTCCTTCCTGCCTGCTCCCGCTTGATTCCGTGCTGACTCTGACAAGCACCGTATCACCGTGCATGGCATTGTTCAGCTCGCCCGGAGGAATAAAGATATCATCCTGGCCCGGCTCCTCAGTGACTAAAAAGGCAAACCCCTTGGCATGCCCGCTGAGCTTTCCGCGGAAAAGATTCATCCTTTCCGGAATTCCGTAGCGGTTGCTGCGGGTTCTGACAACTAGGCCTCTTTCCTCCATGACAACAAGAGCCTTTACAAACTCTTTAAAATCAGAGGATTCCTTAATGCCAAACGCCTCTTCAAGCTCCTGAACAGTCAGTGGCTTGTACGCTTCCTCTTTCATAAAAGAAAGCAGTTTTTCTATATGTAATTCAATTTGCTGATCCATTTGCGTCCCTCCTTTAAATTACTGCCAGTCAAGACCTTCCAGGAACTCGTAAACGTCTGCATGAAGCTGCTCCCGCTCTTTATCGAGTGTAATAACATGTCCTGACTCTTCGTACCATTTAATCTTTTTATTGTCTGTTTCCACTTCGTTATAAATAATATTTGCACTGTCTGTATTAATCATGTGGTCATGCCTTGCCTGTGCAACAAATGCAGGCGAGTAAACCATATCTACATTATTTCTCACATCAGCAATCAGCTCTTGAAGTGCTTTCAGGGTATTCATCGGCGTTTTCTCAAACTGCTTCATTTCCTCTTCGATTTGCGCCTCTGTTTTCCCTTCGAATTTTTTAAAATTGCGGGCATATTCAAGGATACCTTTATACATCACTTCTTCGCTCTTGATGTACATCGGCGCACACATCGGCACAATACCCTTTACAGGTACAGTGTAACCCAATTTGACCGAAAACACACCGCCCAGCGACAATCCGGCAACCGCAATCGATTCATGTCCCCGGTCCTTAAGGAGCTGATAGCCCTCCATAACGTCTTTCCACCAGTCTTCAGGACCTGTATGAACAAGCTCTTCAGGCGGCACTCCGTGACCCTTGTACTGAGGGGCATGACACGTGTAGCCTCTCTCGTTCAAATAGCGTCCAAGCATCCTCACATCCGCTGTGTTCCCTGTAAAACCGTGAAGCAGCAGAACGGCCCGGTCTCCCCCTTCAAACGTAAACGGCTTCGGCAAAACTCTTTTCATTTTAAAAACTCCTTTATGTAAACTAGTCATATAAACAAAGGCTTCTATTGTTAAGATTCCTTCTTCCGTTTCTATTTAAACAAACGTTTAATTAAAGGGCAAAAATGCTGTCTTAAAAATAACAAAAGCGGAGGCGCCTTGTTCAGATCCGATAGGCAGATAAGAATCCGGCAGAAAAGTCCGGTTTTGACTTTTTTGACGGATTTGTTCTGACAGAGGATCTAGGCGCTTACGCTTGCCGAAGATAACTTTGTTATATTATCCAAAGCCTTTTGTTCTTTATATATATTTCCTTTAACAATAACAAAAGGGAGTCTGATGGCAATCAGACCCCCGAATGATTAGAAAGATGTATTAAAATCCTGCGTAAGAAACCAAGATTGTAAGTACAAAGAATAAAACAGACAGCACGATAGTCGCGCGGTGAAGCACCAAATCAAGTCCGCGTGCTTTTTGCTTTCCAAAAAGCTGCTCAGCTCCGCCTGAAATGGCTCCTGATAAACCTGCACTCTTCCCAGATTGAAGAAGTACGACTGCGATAAGGGCAAGACTGACGATAACAAGCAAAGTAATCAATAAAACGTGCATGGACGACACCTCCTAAAACCCGGTTAGCATTATTTTCAATTTACCATATTGCCGTCCAAATGTCACTATCATTCAAAGTTGATTTTTTATTAGCCTCACGAAACATTCCCTTTGAGGGAAAAGCTTCCTCTGTGATATGCTGTTTAAATAGTTCGCAGAAAGAAGGGAAAATCTTGAACAACACCCGCATCTATCTGATTCTGGTCGGTGTTATGCTCATATGGGGCCTGAATGTGCCCCTGCTTAAAATCATTGTTGACAGCTTTATGCCTGTTACTGTCACCTCAGTGAGAATTTTTACTGCAAGCATTTGCGTCCTGATCATACTGGCTTTTTTAAAACTGCTCCGCAAGCCTACATTAAAAGAAACTTTTTACATTGCAGCCGGCGGCCTGCTGAACGTTGTATGCCATCACTACTTTCTTTCTGTCGGCCTGACAATGACTTCCTCTACAAATGGAGGACTCATTCTCGGCCTTGGCCCAATGCTTACAGCCATCTTGTCCATTATTTTTCTTAACCAGCGTCTGACGATGATCCGCTTAACAGGATTTATCCTTGGGTTAACCGGTGTCGGGTTCACCATTTTAGCCGGAAGCAAGGGCGTCAGCAGCATGAACACTGGCGATATTTACATTTTCATCTCAATTTTCACTCAGGCATGCAGCTTTATCATAATCAAAAAAGCATGCCGCACATTGGATCCCCGTCTTATGACAGGATACATGCTGTTCTTTGGATCCTTTGTTTTATTCCTTATCAGCCTGGTCACAGAACCTGGCGGACTTGCAAGCCTGACTGAGGGAACGCCTGAAGTATGGGGAGTTTTTTTCACATCCGCCATCCTCGCAACGGCTATTGGGCACATGACTTATAACTACGCCATCGGCATGGTCGGACCGGCAGAAACATCCATCTTCATGAATCTAAGCACCTTTTTTGCACTCGCAGGATCTGCTCTGATTTTGCATGAAGCCGTATATGCATCACATTTATTTGGACTTCTGTTCATTGTGTCCGGGGTCATTTTAGGATCTGGGGCATATGAAGAATTCAGGCATCGTCATCATAAACATGAAGCATCTTCTTCGGGGTGAAGAAGGTGTTTTTTTGTAGTTTTTTAGGTAAGGGCGAAAACCTTCTTAGCTTTTCCCCAAGCATACTGCTTGCGAACAGGAGTAGGAGACATATGCGAAAATTACTTTTTCAACGAATAAAATTAGATTTTGAAGATTTGCCGGATCATCTGCTCTCGCCTTATGATGAGCAGAGGAGGTGATTATACTGATTTTAAAAGAACGAACAGAATCGGCGGAACTGAGAACGTATAAAAGCTTAAATGCGCGAATGGACTTAGCGCGTGCAGACCAGAAACAGTGCGACTACCTTGAAAGCGGATATGAGGGAGAGAAAATCTTTGATGGATGGGTAGAGCACGCTGGAGAGGGACTGATTTTAAACGACCTTCTCTTTGTCACCGGCGGAAGCCACTATCAGATGGATTCTCTTTACATCGCTCCGCAAAAAATCTATCTATTCGAAGTGAAAAACATGTATGGAGACCACTACATTGAAAAAGAAGAATGGATCTCATGTGGGGCAAAAACCGAAGTCAAAAACCCCATTTTACAGCTGAAAAGATGCGAATCTCTTCTTAGAAGACAGCTGCAGATTTTAAGATGCCCACTTCCGGTTGAAGCCTATGTCGTATTTGTAAACCCGCACTTTCACCTCTACCATGCTCCCCTCCATTCCCCTATGATCTTCCCTTCCCAATGGGACCGTTTTTCCCAAAGACTGAAAAGTATCCGTATGCCGCAAGGCCTTCACTCGGAGCTTGCGGAGAAGCTTTTATCACTCCATGTGGAAAAATCCCCTTATGAACGGCGGCCCGATTTTAGATATGAGGAACTTCGGAAGGGGATTGTGTGTGGGGGGTGTGGAAGGTTGGGGATGGATGCACTTAGCAGGGATCAGCTGGTCTGTGTAAACTGCGGGCAAAAAGAAAGATTTAAAAACAGCGTTTTGAGAAGCGTGGAGGAATTTCGTCTGCTGTTTCCGGATAAAAAGATTACGTCTGAACAAATACACGAATGGTGCGGAAACATAAAAAACAGCAGGTCTATTCAAAAAATACTAAAAGAGAATTTTGTGAGAGTGGGTCGTTCGAGAGGCACTAATTATGAAGAGAAAAAGTAGTTTTCATTTGGAGCACTTTCTTATTAGTTTAAATCTGGCTTAGAACACTTTCGGGCCTGAGCTCTACCTAGTTTGTGCTGCTAACTCTGGGTTAGAACACTTTCGGGACCGGGCTCTACTCACTTTATGTTGCTAACTCTGGGTTAGAACACTTTCGGGCCTAGGCCCTACTCACTTTGTGCTGCTAACTCTGGCTTAGAACACTTTCGGGACCGGGCTCTACTCACTTTGTGCTGCTAACTCTGGCTTAGAACACTTTCGGGACCGGGCTCTACTCACTTTGTGATGCTAACTCTGGGTTACAACACTTTCAAGCTCGTGCTCTACTCACTTTATGCTGCTAACTCTGACTTGGCGCACTTTCTGGACGGAGCTTCCCCAAGTTCCTGCTGCTATCCCCGTCTTAACTCAATTCAAAAGCCACAGCAGCACCAACTTGTAATCTCAGCTCACACGATCTTCACTCTAAAAACTTATCCACCAACAATGAATTACAAAAAAAACCGCCCCAAGACCAAAGTCTCCGGGGCGGTTTTCAGCTTATAGCTAACCTTATTTTTTAAGGTTGTAGAATGTGTGGATGCCATCGTATTTAGCTGTGTCGCCAAGCTGATCTTCGATGCGAAGAAGCTGGTTGTATTTCGCAACACGGTCTGTACGTGATGGTGCACCTGTTTTGATTTGGCCAGCGTTTGTTGCTACAGCGATGTCAGCGATTGTGCTGTCTTCTGTTTCACCAGAGCGGTGAGAGATAACTGCTGTGTAGCCAGCGCGTTTAGCCATTTCGATTGCGTCGAATGTTTCTGTAAGGGTACCGATTTGGTTAACTTTGATAAGGATTGAGTTGCTGATTCCTTTTTCGATTCCTTCAGAAAGTTTTTTCGTGTTTGTTACGAACAGGTCGTCACCAACTAGCTGAACTTTTTCGCCAAGGCGCTCAGTCAGAAGTTTGTGGCCTTCCCAGTCGTTTTCATCTAAACCGTCTTCGATTGAGATGATTGGGTATTTAGAAACTAGGTCTTCGTAGAAGTCTACCATTTCAGCAGATGTTTTTACGACGCCTTCACCTGTAAGGTGGTATTTGCCGTCTTCTTTGTTGAAGATCTCAGAAGCTGCAACGTCCATTGCAAGCATAACTTGCTCGCCTGGTTTGTAGCCCGCTTTTTCGATTGCTTCGATGATTGTTTGAAGAGCTTCTTCGTTTGATCCAAGGTTTGGAGCGAAGCCGCCTTCGTCACCTACAGCTGTGTTAAGGCCTTTGCCTTGAAGAACTGATTTCAGGCTGTGGAAGATTTCAGCGCCCATGCGAAGAGCTTCGTGGAAATCTTCAGCGCCAACAGGCATTACCATGAATTCCTGAATGTCAACGTTGTTGTCAGCATGCTCGCCGCCGTTGATGATGTTCATCATTGGGACTGGCAATGTTTTAGCGTTGAATCCGCCAAGGTACTGGTAAAGTGGAAGTCCAAGGAATTCAGCTGCTGCACGAGCTGCTGCCATAGATACGCCAAGGATTGCGTTCGCACCTAATTTACCTTTGTTTTCCATGCCGTCAAGCTCGATTAGAAGGTGGTCGATTGCAACTTGCTCAGTTACGTCGAAACCTAGTAGTTCTGGAGCAATTACTTCGTTTACGTTTTTAACTGCGTTAAGAACGCCTTTTCCAAGGTAGCGTGATTTGTCGCCGTCACGAAGTTCTACTGCTTCGTATTCACCTGTAGATGCGCCTGATGGAACCAATGCGCGTCCCATTGCACCTGTTTCTGTGTGTACTTCTACTTCTACTGTCGGGTTACCGCGTGAGTCTAATACTTCGCGTGCAAATACATCAACAATGTATGGCATATTAAATTTCTCTCCTTTTAAATGGTTATTTTTTGATTAACGTTTTGCCTGTCATTTCTTTCGGAAGGTCTACTCCAAGCAGGTCGAGCACGGTTGGCGCCAAATCGCCTAGAATGCCGTCTTCTCTCAGGCCTGAAACTTCCTTGGTGATAATTACAGGAACCGGGTTTGTCGTGTGTGCAGTCATTGGTTTTCCTTCAAGTGTAAGCACTTCGTCAGAGTTCCCGTGATCTGCTGTAATAATGGCTGTTCCGCCTTTTGCAATGATTGCATCGACAACCTTGCCGAGGCATTCATCAACCGTTTCAATGGCTTTTACAGTTGGCTCAAGCATGCCTGAGTGTCCAACCATATCAGGGTTTGCAAAGTTCAGGATGATTGCATCATGCTTGTCCGCTTCGATTTCGCCAAGCAACGCGTCCGTTACTTCGTAGGCGCTCATCTCAGGTTTCAAGTCATAGGTTGCAACCTTCGGTGAATCAATAAGAATGCGTGTTTCACCCGGGAATTCCGCTTCACGTCCGCCGCTCATGAAGAACGTTACGTGAGGGTATTTTTCCGTTTCGGCAATCCGAAGCTGGGTTAACCCGTTTTGTGAGAGAACTTCACCAAGTGTGTTGTCAAGGTTTGTCGCTTTAAAAGCAACATAGCCGTCAACAGTTTCACTGAAGTGAGTCAGGCAGACAAAATGAAGGTTTTTCGGATGCTTTGGTCCACGGTCAAATGAACGGAAATCTTCGTTTGTGAACGTATTTGAAATTTGAATCGCGCGGTCCGGGCGGAAATTATAGAAAATGACCGCATCGTTGTCGCTGATTGTTGCTACTGGTGAGCCATCTTCTTTTGTAATCACAGAAGGAAGAACGAACTCATCATGAATACCATTTTTATATGAATCCTCAACTAAGTCAAGAGGATCTGTGTAGGTCGGGCCTTCGCCGTAGACCATGGCTTTGTAAGCTTTTTCCACACGATCCCATCTCTTGTCGCGGTCCATGGAATAGTAGCGTCCTGAAAGGGTTGCGATTGCACCCACGCCATATTCTTCAATCTTCTCATTCAGCTCTTTAATGTAGCCTTCAGCTGTTTGAGGACCAACGTCACGGCCGTCAAGGAAACCATGGATATACACGTTTTTCACGCCTTCTTCTTTGGCTAGTCTCAGCAGCGCATAAAGATGATCAATATGGCTGTGAACGCCGCCGTCTGATAAAAGACCGAAAACGTGAAGGTTTGTTCCGTTTTCTTTCACATGGTTCATGGCAGAAAGGAAGGTTTCGTTTTTCTCAAACTGGCCTTCGCGAATAGCCACGTTTACACGTGTTAAGCTCTGATACACAACGCGGCCGGCACCGATGTTCAAGTGACCTACCTCTGAATTGCCCATTTGGCCTTCAGGAAGTCCGACTGCTTCGCCGCTTGCTGTCAGCGTTGCATGAGGGTACTGATCCCAGTAACGGTCAAAGTTTGGCTTTTTCGCGTGTGCAACCGCATTACCCTTTTCCTCATTGCGCAGGGCAAAACCGTCAAGGATAATGAGGGCGACCGGTTTTTTACTCATGCTTTCCTGCCTCCAGAAGCTGAAGGAAAGATTGTGCCTCAAGGCTCGCTCCACCGACTAGTGCTCCGTCGATGTCTGATTCAGCCATGTATTCTTTAATGTTGCCCGGCTTTACGCTGCCGCCGTATTGAATGCGGATTGCTTCTGCCGCTTCGCTTCCGAATTTGTCAGCGAGTACTGAGCGGATGTGAGAGCATACGTCATTTGCATCTTTAGCAGATGAAGATTTGCCTGTTCCGATTGCCCAGATGGGCTCATAAGCGATGACAACCTGCTTTAGCTGCTCGTCAGTTAATCCTGCAAGAGCTTTTGTTACTTGATCAGCAACAAGGTCGTTTGTTTTTCCAGCTTCACGCTCTTCAAGCGTTTCGCCGCAGCAGACGATTGGAGTCAGACCGTGCTTGAAAGCAGCAGCTGTTTTCTTGTTGACAGATTCGTCCGTCTCAGCAAACATTTCGCGTCGCTCAGAGTGGCCGAGGATGACGTAGGATACGCCAAGATCTTTAAGAGCTTCAGGGCTTGTTTCGCCTGTGAATGCTCCGCTTTCCTCAAAATGCATGTTTTGAGCACCGATTTTTACATCTGTGCCTTTTACTGCTTCTACAAGGCGGTCCAAGAAAAGAGCAGGAGCACATACAACTGCATCCACTTTCTCAGCAGAAGGCACAAGACCTTTTACCTCTTCAATGAAAGCTGCTGCTTCGCCCATGACTTTGTTCATTTTCCAGTTGCCTGCGATAATTGGCTTTCTCATTGTGTACACCATCCTAACTTAACAAGAATTATTTATCGTTTAGCGCGACGACTCCAGGAAGTTCTTTGCCTTCCATGAATTCAAGTGAAGCTCCGCCGCCTGTTGAGATGTGATCCATTTTGTCAGCTAAGTTGAACTTTGCTGCTGCCGCTGCAGAATCTCCGCCTCCGATGACTGAGTATGTATTCTCAGCTTCTGACAGCGCTACTGCCACCGCTTTTGTACCTTCAGCAAATGCATCAAGTTCAAATACGCCAAGAGGACCGTTCCAGATTACAAGCTTAGAGTTTTTAATGACATCAGCGTAGATTTCGCGTGATTTTGGTCCGGCATCAAGGCCTTCCCAGTCGCTTGGAATGCTGTCGATTGGAACGATTTTGATGTTTGCATCGTTAGAGAAATCATCTGCAACCACAACATCAACCGGCATGTAGAAGTTTACGCCGTTCTTTTTCGCTTTTTCCATGAACGTTTTAGCAAGGTCAATCTTGTCTTCTTCAAGAAGAGATTTTCCTACTTCATGTCCAAGTGCTTTGATGAACGTGTAAGCAAGTCCGCCGCCAATGATCAGGTTGTCTACTTTATCTAAAAGGTGGTCAATGACACCAATTTTATCTTTTACTTTTGCTCCGCCAATGATAGCTGTAAACGGACGCTCTGGGTTGGAAAGTGCTTTTCCAAGTACTTCGAGTTCTTTTTCCATAAGGAATCCTGCAACTGCCGGAATGTGCTCAGCGATGCCTGCAGTAGATGCATGTGCACGGTGTGCTGCTCCGAATGCGTCATTTACATAAACATCGGCAAGCTCTGCAAATGCTTTTGCAAGCTCAGGGTCGTTTTTCTCTTCGCCAGCGTAGAAACGGACGTTTTCAAGAAGAAGCACGTCGCCTTCCTGCATGTCTGAAATTTTCGCTTTTACAGCGTCGCCGTAAGCTTCGTCAGCTTTTGCAACATTTTTACCAAGCAATTCTTGAAGACGCTCTGCAACTGCATTTAAACGAAGCTCCTCAACAACCTGGCCTTTTGGACGGCCCAGATGGCTTGCTAAAAGAACCTTTGCACCTTGCTCTGTTAAGTGCTGAATGGTTGGTAAAGCTGCGTTAATGCGTGTGTCATCTGTTACTTTGCCGTCTTTCATCGGCACGTTGAAGTCTACACGGCAGAAAACCACTTTGCCTTTTACATCGATGTCTCTTACTGACTTTTTGTTCATCTTCAGGAATTCCTCCTTTTATTGGAAATACAAAACAAAAGGGAGGGGGCTGTATTCCCCTTCCCCTTTGCACTCATTATATCGTTAGTTTTAGGTTAAAACCAAACTTCGTGCGACTTAAGAATTAAAGTCCTTTAGAAGCGATGTAGTCTACAAGGTCAACTACGCGGTTAGAGTAGCCAGACTCGTTGTCATACCAAGAGATAACTTTAACCATGCTGTCTTCCATAACCATTGTAGAAAGAGCATCGATTGTTGAAGAAGCAGGGTCACCATTGTAGTCGCCTGATACAAGAGGCTCTTCGCTGTAGTTAAGGATTCCTTTAAGGTCGCCTTCTGCAGCTTCTTTGAATGCAGCATTTACTTCTTCAGCTGTTACGTTTGTGTTAAGTTCAGCAACAAGGTCAACTAGAGAAACGTTTGGAGTTGGAACACGCATAGCTCCGCCGTTCAATTTGCCTTTTAGCTCAGGCAATACTAGAGATACTGCTTTAGCTGCACCAGTTGAAGTTGGGATGATGTTTTCAGCTGCAGCACGCGCACGACGGTAGTCTTTGTGCGGAAGATCAAGAATTTGCTGATCGTTTGTGTATGAGTGAACAGTTGTCATCATACCGCGCTTGATGCCGAATTTGTCGTTAAGAACTTTAGCGAATGGCGCTAAGCAGTTTGTAGTACAAGATGCATTTGAGATAACATCGTGGCTTGCAGCGTCATATTTGTCATGGTTAACACCCATAACGATTGTGATGTCTTCATCTGTTGCAGGAGCAGAGATGATTACTTTTTTAGCGCCAGCTTCCAAGTGCTTAGCAGCGTCTGCACGCTTAGTGAAGAAACCAGTTGATTCAACAACAACTTCTACTCCGCGCTCGCCCCAAGAAAGTTTAGCAGGGTCGCGCTCTGCTGATACTTGGATTGTTTTGCCGTCAACAACAAGGTTGTTTCCGTCTACTTTCACGTCAGCATCTAGTCTGCCATGAATTGAGTCATATTTTAAAAGGTGAGCAAGCATGTTAGCGTCTGTAAGGTCGTTAACTGCTACAACGTCCACGTTAGGATTTTTAAGTGCTGCACGGAATACGTTACGTCCGATACGTCCAAAACCGTTAATACCAATTTTTACTGCCATGTTGAAATTTCCTCCTTTAAATAAGTGAGAGATTTTTTTGTGTAACTATATAATTAGGGATGAATATCCCTTATTAACTCTTTTGCGGCACCTTCATCCGTAATCAGGATGGAACCCTGTGCCTGCTTCAGATAAGCCTGGATGGCTCCAGCTTTTGAAGCGCCGCCCGCTACTGCGATGACGTTTTGAATCTTCTCGAGGTCACTCAGCTGCATGCCGACAGTCTGCACTTTGTGGACAACTTCCCCCTCCTGGTTGAAGTAGTATCCAAATGCTTCTGCGACCGCTTCGCCCTGCTCAATCTTTATGTAATCTTCAGGCAGCGTTTTCCGGCGTTCCGCCATTGTCTTAGCGTCTCCTATTCCATGAACGACCATACTTGAAGATTTAATGAGAGCAAGCAGTTCTTTGATGGAAGGCTCTTCTGTAATCGAAAGATATGCTTCCTTGCTGAGCTGGTCCGGAACGTGGAGCAGACGGTAGTTGCCCATTGCCCGTTCGGCCATTTTTGCACAGATTGTGTTTGCCTGGTTCTCTACATTCTCACCAAGGCCTCCCCGCGCCGGCACATATAGCTGCTCGCGGTTTTTGCTGTCAGGCGTCATCATTTCTGCAACGGCTGCAATCGTGGTTCCTCCAGTGACAGCGACGATATTTTTCCCGGTCAAACGTTCCTTTATACATGAGACGCAAGCTCTTCCCATTTCTTTTTTCACCCATGAGAATTGATCGCTGTCTCCAGAGACGACAATAACCTTTTTCAGGTTTAAACGTTCCTTTAATGTATTTTCCAAAAACGTTAAACCTAAAACATCTTTCATCGCTTCTTCCAGAACAGTAAGCAGGTGCGATCCTTCTTTTGTCAGCGTCATTCCGGCCGGGAAAATCTCAATCAGGTTCTGATCTTTCAGAAACTGAACTTCTCCCCTTAGAATCCGCTCGCTTATGCCGAGGCTCGATGAAAGGCTTCTTCTGCCGATCGGCTGCATCAGTCTTATGTACTGAAGGATCTGATATCGTTTTTGCATAACGAGAAGCAGATCAGGCAATAATTTTTTTTGGACTTCAATCAGTGATCTCATCGTATAAATTCCTTTCAAATAAGAAATGTGCCTTGATGCCCTCATTAGCGCATCTACTTCCGGCTGACCTTTTTAACGAAATTTCTTATTTACTAAGAATCGCGGGACTTCTTTTGTCCCTATATGACGTATTGTGTCCCACTGTCCGCAAAAAAAATCATCCCTGCTTCAATTCATATTCTAGCAGGGTGAATTCGCTTATTCAACTATTGTTTCTTGCTTTTTTTCAAGTAACCGCTTTCTTATCAATTCTTTTCTGATACGGCCGTATCCGATGATTTTTCCGTCTAATTCTGCCACCGGTATCATAAGCTGATACCTTTCGAGCAGACCATCGTCTGAGTGAATATCGATGACCTGTATGTCCAGGTCTAAATCCGCTTTCAGCCCGTTTAATTCCGCGATGGCCTCCTCACAAAGAGGGCAGCCTTCTCTTGAGTACACGTTTAAAATCATTCCAACACATCCTAATATCGTTTTCTTGCAGATGAAGATGCAATGCCAAGCTGATCTCTGTACTTGGCTACAGTCCGTCTTGAAACTTCGATTCCGTGTTCTTGTGAGAGGGTGTCTGCAATTCGCTGGTCAGATAGCGGAGACAGTTTATTTTCGCTCTCGATCATCTTTTGGATAAGTGATTTTACAGCCGATGACGTTATGTCCTGAGAAGTCTGCTCAAGGCCATTTGAGAAGAAAAACTTCAGTTCATACAGACCATGCGGTGTCTGTACGTATTTCTCCCTGACCGTTCGGCTTACCGTTGACTCATGAACGTCAATCACATCCGCGACGGCTTTTAGTGTCAGCGGTTTCAAAAAATGCCCGCCTTTTTCAAAGAAGTCCGTCTGTCTTCTGAGAATTTCATGCATCACTTTCAGCATGGTCGCTTTCCGCTGATTCAGTGTTTTCATCAGCCATTTGCACTGATTGAGTTTAGAAGAAAGATACTGCTTCACATCTGCATCAACAGTGGATGAAAAGGCAGCTTCATACGAAGAATTCACACCGATTTTAGGTGAACTCTCTTCATTATACATCACTTGCCACTCTCCGCCGATTTTCTTTACGATCAGCTCCGGCACAATATAGCTGTCATGGGCATGATGAAAAGCAAGACCTGGACGGGGATGCAGCTTTTGGATAAAGTCCTGCACATTTTGTATCTCTTTCAGTTCCAGTTTCGTTTTTTTCGCAAGCTCTTTCCATGACTTTTCGGCAAAAAGATAAAAATAATCGCGGATAATTAGCTCTGCTGTCTGATTGCGCTCAGGCAGCCGCAGCAGCTGAAGGTAGATACACTCCTGCAGATTTCTGGCCCCTACACCTGCAGGGTCAAGCTTTTGAAGATTTTCAAGCTGAATCTGCAGTTCATCTTCGCTGATGCTGAATCGTTCTGCCAGCACCTGCAGATCTTCTTCTATATACCCGTTTGGATCCAGGGCATGAATCAGAATGTGCAGCGCTTTTTTCTCCTGAGGCTGCATCTTCATGCCAAGCAGCTGAGATTCCAGATGCTGCTGCAGAGTCGCCGTCCTGCTCGCTGCATTTTCAAGCAAGTCTCCTTTTTTTGAGGCATTTGCCGTTTTGAGGGCCGAGGTATGATACAATACGCCTGAATCAGGCTTGTCTTTCACATCAATGAGGGGATTTTCAAGGGTAAGGTCCTCTATGTAGGACGCGAGTTCCATAGAAGAGTACTGAAGGAGAGTAATCGCTTGCTTTAGTTCCTGTGTCATATTCAGTTTTAAGGACTGCTCTTGAAATAAACCTGCTTTCATATCCATAGATCGTTCCCCCTGCTGTTCATTTTACACGAAAATGGTCCATCATTGAATGGAAGAAACTTCAAAGGAGAAATCAATATGAGCGAATTATTTTCAGTTCCCTATTTCGTACAGAATTTCAAAGAACATCTTAAACACAATGAGAACCAGATTCCTGAGCTTGATGCGATGAACCGGTATTACCGGTCGGTTGTTTCAACTCTTGTACAAGATCAGCTGACCAAAAATTCGGTTGTGCTGAAACGGATTCAAAATCTTGATGAGGCGTACAATCAGGTGAAATCCACCTTGAAATAATTACCTGTTCACAAAATGCGGATGATGATTTATCATTGGTTATGTTGAGTCGCCAAGCGCGGCAACATACACTTCTTGTCCAGTGCGGCTTACTGGACTGCTTACATACTATTCACATTCCATTAAAACATGCCCCGCCGAAAAACTCGGCGGGGCTTTTTTTGTTTTTTCAGCGAAACAGCCTTGCCCATGTTACAGGACCGACGATCCCATCAACCTTAATTCCTTCTCTTCTCTGAAAATTCCTTACTGCCTGGGCTGTGACAGGGCCATAGATCGAATCGGCAGGTACACCCAGTTTCTTTTGAATTTCCCCAATATTTGAGCCTCTCATGTAAGGAGACTTCAGTCTGTAAAGGGTTCCCGGGAACGGTTTTGGACGCCTCGGTTTCGCTCTGTTCAGCCTTCCAAATGTTTCAGGACCGACTATCCCGTCAACACGTATGCGCTGCTCCTGCTGAAATTGCCTTACCGCAGCCTCCGTTTCAGCTCCAAACGTTCCGTCTGCCCCGAATCTCGGAAGCGGATATCCAAGGGAAATCAGTTTTCTCTGCAAAAACGTCACATCTGCTCCAGAATCCCCTCTTCTTAATATCGTCGTGTCCACTTCACTGCCCGTCTCGCGCTCGGGCGGCTGGACTCTGATTGGCGGAGACGTGCTGCTGTCCCACGCATTATAATAGGCACGGACGTCTCTTAAAAACTGCGCGAACGTTACTCCGTTCGGTACTAGCCAGCTTTCAGGATCCGTGCGCCTTCGCGGGTCAAGCGTACTGTGTGCGACAATTTTAGTCGAAGGATCGAGATTAAATCTGCGGCAAAGGTACGCATGGTACCAGACATACCTGTCATATGCCTCACGGAAAACCCCCGTGCGGCAGAGCTCCACTCCAATGGCCGCATCATTTGCATCAGCCCCGAACAGACGGTTGTCCTCAGGATTTGTATACAAATTATGATAGGCTTTTTCATTCAGGGGAATAATCTCGAGAATTTTTCCATCATCTATAAATGTGTGGGCCGACGCACTCGGCTGTGAATTATTAAAATAGGCAAAATGATCATCTGCATCTGCAGAATTATTGGCGGTCTCGTGTGCAACAATAAAGAGCGGCCCGGACAGACCTGTTCCCGGTCTCGAGTTTCCAATTCGTATATAGCGCTGCTCAATCTGATATTTATCAGAAACACTCACTTTTATCACTCCTTTATATAGTAGATGATAGAGTGAGAGCTTTGGGAAAGGCTGTTATCCTGAGGCATGTGCCTGTTTTGGGGAAAATCTAGCTCCGGACCGCGAGACAGACAAGTTTGTGCTAGTTTTGAATGTCTGGTGTAAAAAACCCAATAAAAAAAGAGCTGCTCCCCTATGGGAACAGCTCTCTTGCAATTTGACGCGCTCGAGAGGATTCGAACCTCCGACAGACGTGGTACCGGAAACCACCGCTCTATCCAACTGAGCTACGAGCGCACGTATTAGCCAGTAGCGCTATTATACGACAAAACCGCTTCCTGTTTCAAGCGTTATTTTTCTTCGTGTCACGAAAGCCGCCTATTTCATGTACTCTCAAAATATACAGGTGTGCATCTTCTGTTGTATGATTAGAAAAACAGGCTTCATCACAGCGGTATAAAGGGTAAAGGGCTTATAGACAGAAGCAGCTGAATAAAGGAGATTAAACACTATGACTGACCGCTATTCAATAAATGTTAACGGTTCCTCTTTCGATTGGGATTTAAAGCAGGCAGCCTATCACTTCGAAGGAGATGAAGTCGTTTTATTCTGGATCAACACGGCCTTCAAAACATTCCTTGATTCAATTGAAGAGATCTCTGGAGAAAATGCCGCAAGACTGGTTCTTGAAACAGCCGGCTATCGCACAGGTGAAATTGTCAGCGACTTTTACAAGCGTTCAATCGGAAAAACAGAGGATATTTTGAAGAGCCTGCCGAATACATATGTTACAGCCGGTTGGGGTAAGACCACGATCGATGTCCTGTCCTATGACGAGTGCAGAGCTGTAGTGAGAATTGAAAACGGCTGGGAGTATAAGGTGAACAAAGCTCAGGGCAAAACGGTGGAAGGCTCGTTTCTGGCCGGTCACTGGGCCGGTGTTTTAAGCGGTCTGTTTGGGAAAACGGTCTGGTACAGAGTGCTGAAAAGCCAGACAAGCGGAGATCCTTATTCAGAATTTGAATTTTCGCCTTCCGGAATCACTCCTCAGCGGAATATCCGTTCCCTGATCCAGGAGCAGGAAAGGGCTGACATGCTTGCACTCGAACAAAGTGTTGCTAAGCGGACTGCAGATCTTGTTGATCTTGTGAAAGAGATTTCCTCTCCAATTATCCCGGTTCTGGACAACATCATCGTCCTTGCGATGATTGGAAGATACGACGAAGCGAGGGCTGAGGAACTTTTAACAAAAACTCTCTCAAACCTGCCAGAGTATAAAGCGACGTTTCTCATTCTGGATCTGACAGCCATCTCTCAAGTGGACGAGTTTACAATAGACTTGCTTCAAAAGCTTGTCCAGGCTTCCGCTCTTCTTGGAACATCGTGCATCTTAGTCGGCATTTCTCCTGAGCTAAGCATGAAAATTGTCAGCTCCCGGTATCAGATGCAGAACATTCCCTGCCTCTCTACGCTGAAACACGGCATTCACTACGCCTTGGCGCAGGAAGGACTGCATATTTCAAGAAAATAGTACCCTCTTCTTCTCAATCGTTTGAAAAAAAGAAAAATTGGGTAACATGGTTACAGTCACTAGCTCTGACATATACATAAGAGGGGCCTTAAACATGCTCAGGCGGCAGCGTTTCGTTTGACCTTTATTGACCTTAGTTGTATGATGAGAGTACATAAATTTACCTTTACTTTAAAGGAGGAAATACGATGAATTTAATTCCTACAGTTATTGAACAGACAAACCGCGGTGAACGTGCATATGACATTTACTCACGTCTTCTAAAAGACCGCATCATCATGCTTGGAAGCGGAATTGATGATAACGTTGCAAACTCAATCGTTTCTCAGCTTTTATTCTTAGAAGCAGAAGATCCGGAGAAAGACATTTCCATCTACATCAACAGTCCTGGCGGATCTATCACTGCCGGTATGGCCATTTACGATACAATGCAGTTCATTAAGCCGCAAGTATCAACAATCTGCATCGGTATGGCAGCTTCTATGGGAGCATTCCTTCTTGCAGCAGGCGCCAAAGGCAAGCGTTATGCCCTTCCAAACTCTGAAGTCATGATCCATCAGCCTCTTGGAGGCGCGCAAGGCCAGGCTACGGAAATTGAGATTGCTGCAAAACGCATCCTTTTCCTTCGCGACAAGCTTAATCAGATTCTTGCAGACCGTACAGGCCAGCCAATTGAAGTCATTGCGCGCGACACAGACCGCGACAACTTCATGACAGCAGAGCGTGCACTTGAGTACGGCCTGATTGACAAAGTCATGGACCGCAATACGTTAGCAGACAAAAAATAAGAAGTGTAAAAAGAACGGCATCGTGCCGTTCTTTTTTTATTTGGATTTTACATAAGAACGCAAACTACCTCTTTTACTAGTAAGATCTTGGGCATATGGCAATTGATTTGCTGTACTGGACTTGTTCAGCAGCTAAATCAGGCACCTGCGCAGTCCGGATTAACAGAGATCAGTGCGTTACATCCAACAATCAGTGCAATACTTCCAACTTCGAGCATTTTACAACCAACTTTGATTGAGTATCTACCAGCTTTCCCCGATTTACTACCAGCTCTCCGCACAAGCTCTAACTACCTCTTTTTCTAGCAAGATCTTGGGCATTTGGCAGTTGATTTACTGTCTGGATCTGTTCAGGCAGCTAAATCAGGCACCTGCGCAGTCCGGATTAACAGAGGTCAGTGCGTTACATCCAACAATCAGTGCAATACGACCAACTCCGCCTATTTTACAACCAACTTAGATTGCGTATCTACCAACTTTCCCTGATTTACGACCAACTCTCAATACGAACGCAAACTACCTCTTTTTCTAGCAAGATCTTGGGCATTTAGCAGTTGATTTGCTCCACTGGACCAGGTCAGGCACCTGCAGCTAAACTTGCACCATAAAAAAAACGGCCCAAAGGCCGTTTTTATGCTTCCTGCTTTACGTATTCTGTTAAAACTTCGAGTGCTTCGTTTTCGTCGTGGCCTTCTGCAATCAGTGTTACGGTTGATCCTGAGCTGATGGCAAGGCTCATGAGCCCCATGATGCTTTTGGCATTAACCTTTTTCCCATCCTTCTCAAGGAAGATATCTGATGCGTACCTGTTGGCCTCTTGTACAAATAATGCTGCGGGACGTGCTTGTAAGCCTGTTTTCAAACGAACTTCGACCTGTTTTTGAGCCATGTAAATCCCCTCTGCTTTCCCCTTTTATTTGATTGTTACCGGCTGGCCGTTTCTAAGCTGTTCTGCAATTTCGTCCAATTTTCTCAGGCGGTGGTTTATGCCTGATTTGCTGATTTTTCCGCTCGAAACCATTTCCCCGAGCTCTTTCAGCGTGACATCCTGATACTCTACCCGCAGCCTTGCAATTTCGCTTAATTTATCAGGCAGAGCTTCAAGACCCATTTTTTCATCAATGAATTTAATATTTTCAACCTGGCGGATTGCAGCACCAATTGTTTTGTTTAAGTTAGCGGTTTCACAATTGACGAGCCTGTTTACGGAGTTTCTCATATCCCTCACGATGCGTACATCCTCAAAGCGCATCAGCGCCTGATGGCCTCCAATGATACTCAAAAACTCGGAGATTTTTTCCGCTTCCTTGAGATAGGTGATATACCCCTTTTTCCGCTCAAGTGTTTTGCTGTTCAGGTTAAAAACATTCATCAGCTCGCACAGTGCATCATTATGCTCTTTGTACAGAGAGAAAATTTCCAGATGATACGAGGATGTCTCAGGATTATTCACTGAACCTCCAGCAAGGAACGCCCCTCTGATATACGATCTTCTGCAGCACTTCTTTTTAACGAGATCTTCTGAAATACTTCTAATAAAGGTGAAATTCTCCCCAAGGATGCTTAAATCCTCCAAAATTTCACGGGCTTTTTCTATCAGCCGAACGATATAGACATTATTCTTTTTCAAACGCATTTTTTTCCGGACAAGCAGTTCAACAGAAACGTCATACTGCTTTTTTAAGAGAGTATAAATTCTTCTGGCTATTGCTGCATTTTCAGTCTGAATATCTAGAATCAATTTTCGATTCGAAAAAGAAAGAGAGCCATTCATCCGGATGAGTGCAGACAGTTCTGCTTTTAAACAACATGGTTTAAGTTCTATGTTAGTTAGTTCTTTTTTTGTTTCAGAAGCAAAAGACATCGTTCTGCACCCTCCAATCAGTATGAATGCATTCGTTTGCACTCTTTATTTTTTGCGGTTTTCCGCGGATTAGCAAGAAAGGCTCCGCGGAAAGCCTGAGTCTTATCAAGTAATCATCTCATACAGGAGCTTTGCTACCTTTACGGTGTCATGCCGGATGACGTTATTTTCATAGGAGACAATCTTATCGTGGACAATTTCAAGTCCCAGTTCACGGAGTGCCTCTATATCATAGTTTACCGGTTTTGCCAGTTCTTCTGCATATAATGCTTTCATCATATCAGGAATCACTTCATCATTCACTAAAATTGTATCGATGAACTTGCATTTCATATGGTCGTTAAGTGCTCTAACATGATCGGATGCTGTGTAATCAAGGGTCTCACCGGCCTGTGTCATCACATTGCAGATATACACTTTTTTGGCTTTCGCCTTGCACACTTCATCACCGAGTTTTGGCACGAGCAGATTCGGCAGGATACTTGTATAAAGACTTCCCGGTCCTATAAGAATCAGGTCTGCCTTCCGGATGACGTCAATTGCTTCCTCAAGGGGCTCAATCGTTTCGGGTGAAAGAAAGACCCGTTTGATTTTTTTCCCTGAGTAAGGAATTTTTGATTCACCGGAGACGATGGTGCCGTCTTCCATCTCTGCATGAAGCACAACGCTTTTGTTTGCAGCCGGAAGGACTTTTCCCCGGACATTCAGCACTTTGCTCATCTCGGTGACAGCGTGGAAGAAATCTCCCGTGATGTTCGTCATGGCGGCAAGGATCAGGTTCCCAAGAGAGTGCCCAGTCAGGCTGTTGCCTTTATTGAAGCGGTGCTGAAACAAATTTTCAACAAGGGGTTCCACATCTGAGAGCGCAGCTAACACATTGCGTATGTCACCTGGCGGCGGAATACTCAGTTCATCGCGGAGCCGGCCAGAGCTTCCGCCGTCATCTGCTACAGTCACAATCGCTGTAATATCCACAGGGTATACCTTTAAGCCCCGCAGAAGGACAGATAAACCGGTTCCCCCGCCGATGATGACTACATTTGGCCGTTTAGAAGGAGCTGTCATTAATGACGGCTTCTGCGCTCAATATCACGGTGTGATACGTGCGTCTGGTAATCGTTTTTGTAATGCTTCGCAATGTGTTCCGCCAATGTGACCGAACGGTGCTGTCCGCCTGTGCACCCGATCGCAATTACAAGCTGGCTCTTGCCTTCCCGCTTGTAGTAAGGCAGCATGAACGTCAGCAGATCAAGCACTTTTTCAAGGAACTTCTGCGTTTCCGTCCACTTAAGAACATAAGAGGACACTTCCTCTTCAAGTCCTGTTTTTGGCCTCATATGGTCGATATAGTGGGGATTTGGCAGGAATCTGACATCAAAAACCAGATCCGCATCAATCGGCACTCCGTATTTAAAACCAAATGAAAGCACATTGACCGAGAAGGTATGCTCGGCATCTTCCGCAAACTGCTTCAGAATTTTTTCTCTGAGTTCGCGCGGCTTCAGTTGTGATGTATCAAAAATAAGCTGTGCACGGCCTTTCAGTTCCTCAAGCAGCTCCCGCTCATTTTTGATGCCTTCAAGCGGCAGACCTGTCGTTGCAAGCGGATGGGATCTCCGTGTCTCCTTGTAGCGTGTCACAAGAGTTGCATCCTTTGCATCGAGGAACAGGATCTGCGGGCTGATCCACGTTGTCTCAGCTATATCATCAAGCGCCTGGAACAGACTTTCAAAGAACTCTCTTCCCCTGAGGTCCATTACCAGGGCAACCTTGTTCATCTTTGAACCCGATTCTTTCATCAGTTCAAGGAATTTAGGCAGCAGCGTCGGCGGAAGATTATCCACACAGAAATAGCCAAGATCTTCAAAGCTCTGAATCGCTACTGTTTTTCCAGCTCCGGACATGCCTGTAATAATGACCATTTTAATGTCCTGAACACTGCCTGTACTCATTTTGATTGCCTCCTCTCACATTCTCGTTACGTGTATATATTTGTATGTCTAAGCAGACTACTGCGGATCAAGGCGGTAGGCAAGCAGTTCAAAATCAGGAGTATATGTGAACGTGCCGTAGATCAAGCCTGCCCCCTTCATCATGAATTCAAGAATATGATGATCTCCCGGAGCCATCGGAAGCTCTGCGACTTCTTCAAGTGAATGCCACTTCAGCTTTCCTTCTTCGGACTGGTCCACATTTTCGCCCGTGAATTCAGTAGCGAAAAACGTAAACATCATCCATTCGGAAACAATTTCATTTCCTTCTTTAATAATAAAGGTAAAAATGCCTTTGATTTTTGGGTTTTTTAAATATATGCCTGTTTCTTCGCGATATTCCCGTATGACAGTGTCTTTAATTGATTCACCCTGCTCCATCTTTCCGCCGGGTGCCACCCACCATCCTCTTCTCGGTTTTTGCAGGAGAAGAATTTTATCGTCCTGTACTAATACGCAATTCGTCACTCTTTGCAAAACTCTTCACCTCTGGATTTAATCGGCAGGCCGTCATTGTTTTTCTTCTTTTTTATTATACTATTTTGCGCACAGCCCCACAATGAACGGGGGCTCCAGGCACCATTTTATTTTCTTGTTTTCTGCTGGAAATAGCACTTATGTATATATACGGCTTGTACGAAGGAATGTTTCAGTTTTTTGGACAAAAAAAAGGAGCACGGGAAAGGGCGCCCGTACTCAAAAAATATTTATAAAAGGGGGTCAATTACTATTTATATAGTACCCCATAATTATTTCAGTGGTGTTACAGGAGAGTTAAAACAGAGTTACGTTTTTATGAACTTGTTTAAAGCTTTAACGTCATTTAGTTTCCGGCTTTGATTTTTTCCATCAGTTCTTCTACGTAATGCTGTGCACTCTGGGCTGCAATAGATCCATCGCCTGTTGCTGTAACAATTTGACGAAGGGATTTTTCACGGATATCGCCTGCTGCAAAAATACCCGGCACCTTTGTTTCCATGCGGTCGTTTGTTTCAATATAGCCCTCTTCGTTTGTAATGCCGATCGCCTGGAATGGTTTAGAAAGCGGCAGCATGCCGATGTAGATAAACACGCCGTCTGTTTTCATTTCTGTTTCTTCACCGGTTTCCGTATTCACTAGGACAGCACTTCCTACCTTGCCGTCTTTTTCATTGATTTCTTTCACCGTATGGTTCCAGATGAAATCAACCTTTTCGTTATCAAACGCCCGCTGCTGCAGAATTTTTTGAGCGCGCAGCTCATCGCGTCTGTGAACGATTGTTACTTTAGATGCGAAGCGTGTTAAGTACACACCTTCCTCAACCGCAGAGTCACCTCCGCCGATAACGATCAGCTCTTTGTTTTTGAAGAATGCGCCGTCGCATACCGCACAGTAGGAAACGCCGCGTCCGCCAAGCTCTTTTTCGCCCGGAACGCCGATTTTTTTGTATTCAGCACCTGTTGAGATAATGACGGCACGCGTTTTGTACTGCTTGCTTCCGGCAACAACGGTTTTGTATTCTTCGCCGTCGATAATTTCTTTAATGTCTCCGTAAGCATATTCAGCACCGAACTTCTTCGCATGATCAAACATCTTTGTTGATAGGTCCGGTCCGAGAATATGGTCAAAACCCGGATAGTTTTCAACATCTTCCGTATTGGCCATCTGGCCGCCCGGCACGCCGCGCTCAATCATCAATGTTGAAAGATTTGCCCTTGACGTATATACAGCTGCTGTCATTCCGGCAGGTCCTGCACCGGCAATAATGACATCATAGATTTTTTCTTCAGACATCGTTCAATCACTCCTTGGATTCGCACAAATCATTCGTATACGGGACGTTGCTCCCATACTTCTATCCTATAAAAGATAAGGATTTCATGCCATTTATTTGCTCACGACCAGAGGTTCCGGATGTAAGCTGAATATTTGGACAGGGTTTTGCCGGATATGGAGTATTGCTTAGCCGTTTCCGTCTGTGTCACTTTATAGCCGTTTTCCTTTTTCCATACATACTCAAGTGCTCCTGCCCATGCAAGATGGTTGCTTAAAGGCAGCTCTTCTCGTTTTGCTTTCAGAGCCGTCTTAAAGAAAAACAAGTAAAGTCCTTCATTCAGACCCTCGTTGTTTTTGAAGAGAACCTGTGCTGCCTGGTAGGTGAATCTGGATTTCTCAGACACGCTTTTTTTAATCTCCCCATTAACATGCGCAATTGCAAGATCCATAAACTCTCTTTCGAATGCAGACTGGGGAATTTTTGATGCTTTAAAAACCTGAATTTGATCTGGCTGATTCGTTTCAGCTGCCAAAAAGATTGCCAGCAGACGCTCTTCAATCGGCATAGTCATCGGCCGCTCCACTGACACTGTATCTTTAGTCCACGGCTCTGATCCCTCTTTTTCGGGATTCATCTCAAGAACGCGGTCAAAGCAGCTTCTGGCAAACTGTTCTTTTCCGGTAAAATAAGCGGAATAAGAAAGCCAGTAGTAAAACGTTTCATCACCGTCAAACCCCTGTCTGTAGATCGCCTTCAGCCATTTATAAGCAAGCTCGTACTGTCCGACAAGAGCAAATGTCGCACCAAGCTTATATCTGTGTTCAAACAGAATCGGGTGGATTCTCCCCATGCGCTGCGCGAGCTCCTCCACTTTGTCATCCTGGCGCTCATAATAATAAAACACCATTAAGTTGCACAATGCATGAAGGTTGCCGGGATTTTTGTCCAGCACCATATCCAGGTGCTCTTTCGCCCGCTCGACATCTCCCATGTAAAAATAGGCCAGGGATAAATTGTTGTAAGCCGACCAGAACTCAGGAAAGTCTGCCGTAATTTCCTTCAGCAGGACAATCGCTTCTTCAAGCTTTCCGTTCTCAAGCAGGGATTTTGCTGCATCCTGCTTCACGATCAGTTCGTCTGAATCAGAAAACAGATCCTCCTCATCCGCGCTTTCAATTGTCAAAAGCTCAAGAAGATCCTCCGTTTCTTCGATAAACTCGCCGTTCGGCTCCTTAGTCTGGTATTCTGTCGCACATTTATAGGCTTCATGAAAAAGACCCAGATGCGCGTAATTATTGGCCATAAAGTAATGGCACTCTGATAACTCGCTATCAAGGTTTTTTAGAATATATGTTAAAAGCTCGTTTGATTGCTGATATTTTCCAAGTTCGGTATAGATGGCTGCAAGCTGGCTGAGCATCACGATATGATCCGGCTCAAGCTTTATGGCACGCTCAATCCACTTGCCCGCTCTTAATAGGTCTCGCTCCCGATAGGCTTTCATGCCCTTACGGTAAAAGTACTGTCCGTCTTGGAAGAAAGGGACAATCTGCGCTTTCTGTTCACTGTTGGTTGATTGTTTACCCACTGAAATCCTCCATTTCTTTACTTCTGCCGTAGGTTAGTATACCACACTGGGGAAGTACAACATAGCAGGTGGCAAAAATTAAAAGCTCTTGTCCTATCATGGTCAAAATAACAGCGCGGCAAACAATTTACAGGCAGAACAGGATGGTCCGCTTATACCTTTTTCCGCCGGGTTGGAGGGAACTTAACCTGTCTCACAACAAAAAAAAGCCCCAAAATATAGGGCTTTACTTTGATGCATGACGCTCTTTCAATACACTCAGAACTTCATCGAGAGGCAGCTTCTGTTCTCTGAGGAGCACCATGAGATGAAACAGCAGATCGGCTGCTTCCCATTTCAGTTCCTCCGCGTCGCGGTTTTTGGCAGCAATAATGACTTCAGATGCTTCCTCGCCGACTTTTTTAAGGATCTTATCTACTCCCTCTGTGAAAAGGTAGGTTGTATAGGAGCCTTCAGGCATTTCAGCTTCGCGCTCTGCAATCAGCTTCTCTAAAGTGCTCAGGATGTTGAAGCGGTCAGGAACAGATTCCTGCGCCTTGCCGAACAGCGTTTCAGAAAAGCAGGAATAGGCGCCGGTATGACAGGCAGGACCTGCAGGCTTCACTAATACAAGAAGGGCATCCTGATCACAGTCATACTTCAGCCCCTCAACCTCCTGGGTGTTTCCTGAAGTTGCCCCTTTGTTCCAGAGCTCCTGTCTTGAACGGCTGTAAAACCACGTTTGCTTCGTATCGATTGTTTTTTGAAGGGATTCCTTGTTCATATAAGCAAGCGTAAGAACTTCTTTGCTTGCTGCATCCTGTACGATGGCAGGGACTAAGCCATTTTGATCGAATTTTACGGATTCCAGGTTCATCTGACTAACACTCCCTGCGTTTTTAAGTAGTCTTTTACTTCTTTTACGGACGTTTCTTTATAGTGAAAAATAGAAGCTGCAAGTGCGGCATCTGCTTTTCCCTCTTTAAATGCATCAGCAAAGTGTGCCGCATTGCCCGCACCTCCGGACGCAATCACGGGAACTGTTACAGCTTCGCTTACGATCCGGTTCAGCTTGAGATCAAACCCGCTCTTTTCTCCGTCGCTGTTCATGCTCGTAAGCAGGATTTCACCGGCTCCGCGCTTCACTGCTTCTCTTGCCCATTCGGTTACTTCCCAGGCTGTTTTCTCTCTTCCGCCATGTGTGTAAACCAAATAAGTACCTGATTCCGCATCAAACCTTGCATCAATTGCAACGACGATGCACTGGGAGCCAAAAAAGCTGGCGCCTTCTGTAATCAGCTCCGGACGCAGAACCGCCGAAGTATTGACAGACACCTTATCGGCCCCTGCACGAAGGATTCGCTTCATATCCTCAAGGGAGTTGATGCCACCTCCAACCGTAAAGGGAATCGCAAGCTGCGCGGCTACGCTCTCCACGACGTCGGTCATCGTTTTTCTTCCTTCATGGGATGCAGAAATATCGAGGAACACTAGCTCATCTGCTCCCTCTTTGTCGTAGAACTTCGCCAGTTCAACAGGATCTCCAGCATCACGGAGCCCCAAAAATTGAATGCCCTTCACGACCCTGCCGTCTTTGACATCAAGGCACGGAATAATGCGTTTTGTGATCATGCCCGCTCCACCTCTTCCAGCGCTTCCGCCAGGTCAAACTGATTTGTATAGAGCGCTTTTCCGACGATTGCTCCTTTAACGCCATTTGCCGCGAAAGCTGCTAAAATAACAAGGTCATTCAGCGAACTGACTCCTCCGGATGCGATCACTTCTTTGCCTGTCGCTTTTGCCATTTCACACACAGCATCCACATTCGGTCCGGAAAGCATGCCGTCTGTTGCAATATCTGTGAAAATAAACGTTTCTGCACCGGCTGCAGCAAGTTCCACTCCAAGCTCAGTCGCTTTAACGGTCGAGGTTTCCACCCATCCTTCCGTTGAAACAAAACCGTCTTTCGCATCAATGCCGATGGCGATTTTCTCTCCGTACTTGGAGAGCATTTTTTTCACAAATTCAGGATTTGAGATAGCGGAACTGCCCAGAATGACGCGGGAGACACCATTTGAAAGGTAATAGTCCACATCTTCTTCAGAGCGGATGCCACCGCCTATCTGCACCTTCACATCAAGCTTTCGTGCAACTTCAATCACATGATTGTCATTCACGCGCCTGCCTGCTTTTGCACCGTCAAGGTCCACCATGTGAATCCACTCGGCTCCTTTTTCAGCAAATACTTTCGCCATTTCAAAAGGAGAATCGCCGTACACCGTTTCTTTTGCGTAATCTCCCTGTATGAGACGGACACATTTGCCGCCCCTCATATCAATGGCGGGATAGATGATAAATTCACTCATGGTTTCACCTTCTCTTCCACAATAGTAACAAAGTTTCTCAGAATGCCGATTCCTGTATGACTGCTCTTTTCAGGGTGGAACTGTGTTCCATAGACATTTCCTTCACCTACAACTGCCGGTACTTCCACACCGTAATCTGCTGCTGCGATCACTGTGGCATCAGCTTCTGCTTTTACGTAGTAGGAGTGGACAAAATAGGAATACCCTTCCTCAATCCCGTCAAGCAGTTCACTCTCTCTGTTCAGACGAAGCCTGTTCCAGCCCATGTGAGGTACCTTCAGCTGCTCTCTTTTCATGACATCTTCCGGAAAATGAACGACCGTTCCTTTCAAAAGGGAAAGTCCTCCTGTGAGGCCGTTTTCCTCGCTTGAATCAAACAGCAGCTGCATGCCAAGGCAAATGCCGAGCAGCGGTTTCTCTGCACGGGCAGCCTTTTGTATGTATGCTGCCAATCCTGTTTCATTTAAAATGGCCATTGCGTCTTTAAATGACCCTACTCCAGGAAGAATAATTCCGGACGCCCGGTCAAGCTCTTCAGGGCTGTCAGAAATGAAATAGGAAACATTCAGGCGTTCAAGCGCCTTGCTGACGCTGTAGAGGTTCCCCATGCCATAATCTATAATTCCGATCATTTACAACATTCCCTTCGTCGACGGCACTCCTTTGATCCGCGGATCAATCGTTGATGCTTCATCAAGCGCTCTTCCCAGTGCCTTAAACACAGCTTCAATCATGTGGTGGGTGTTGCGGCCGTAATGAACGATGACGTGAAGATTGATCCGTGCTTCAAGAGCGAACTTCCATAGGAATTCATGAACAAGCTCTGTATCAAAATTGCCGACTGTCGGACTCGGGAACTCTCCCTTCAGCTCAAAGTGAGGACGGTTGCTGAGATCCACTACAACTTGTGCAAGTGCTTCATCCATCGGCACCATTGCCTGACCATAGCGTTTAATGCCTCTTTTGTCGCCAAGAGCTTCTCTGAAGGCCTGTCCAAGACAGATGCCGATGTCTTCTGTTGTGTGGTGGCCGTCAATTTCCGTGTCGCCGTTAGCTGCAACGGTCAAATTAAACTGGCCGTGTTTTGTAAAAAGATCAAGCATGTGCGTCATAAACGGCACGCCTGTATTGAGTTCTGAGATTCCTTCTCCATCTATCGCAAGAGAAAGGGAAATATCGGTTTCATTCGTCGTTCTTTGCAGACTTGCTGTTCGTTCCATTTTGACATCCTCCTATTTTAAGCGCTCCTCAATGGCGCGTGCATGTGCTTCAAGACCTTCAAGACGGGCAAAGGCCGCAATCTTTTCCGCTGACTGCGCAAAAGCTTTTTCACTATATGAAATGATGCTCGTTTTTTTGATAAAATCATCGACAGAAAGCGGACTTGAGAACCGTGCCGTACCGTTAGTGGGCAGAACATGATTCGGGCCCGCGAAATAATCGCCGACTGGCTCAGAGCTGTACCTTCCAATGAAAATCGCTCCCGCATGACGGATGCTGCCAACCAGCTCCATCGGATTTTCTGTCAAAATCTCAAGATGCTCAGGGGCCAGTTCGTTCACAGCCGCAACTGCTTCATCAAGTGAATCCGCGACATAGATACAACCGTAATTTTCAATTGAAGCAGACGCGATTTCTCTGCGCGGCAGCGTCTCAAGCTGTTTCTCAACTTCTGAAGAAACGGCCTCTGCAAGCTCCATTGAATCTGTTACAAGCACGCTTGACGCAAGGGCATCGTGCTCTGCCTGTGATAAAAGATCTGCCGCGACTTCACCCGGAACAGCGGTATTGTCGGCAAGAACCACAATTTCGCTCGGACCTGCGATCATATCAATCGCGACATCTCCAAACACTTCTCTTTTCGCCAGAGCCACATAGATGTTTCCGGGCCCTGTTATTTTATCGACCGGTCTGATGGTTTCTGTGCCGTAGGCAAGGGCTGCAATCGCCTGCGCTCCGCCGGCCTTGTAGATTTCCTCCACGCCAAGCTCTTTTGCGGCGACGAGGACGCCTGCAGGCAATGTGCCTTCTTTATTCGGCGGGGATACTAGAACAATCCGCTTCACGCCTGCTGCCTGAGCAGGAATGACGTTCATCAGAACAGAAGAAGGATAGGCAGCCGTGCCTCCCGGTACATAAACACCCGCCGCATCAAGAGGCGTTATTTTCTGCCCAAGCATCGTCCCGTCCTCTTTATACGTCATCCACGACTCGCGCTTTTGCTTTTCGTGAAATGAACGGATATTTGCAGCCGCTTCGCGGATAATGTCTGCCGTTTCCTGATCTAATTCCTGATAGGCAGCCTGAGTTTCAGCTTCCGTTACCTTTAGATCAGATAGCGCCACGCCGTCAAATTTTTCCGTAAAAGCAAACAGGGCTGCATCCCCCTTTTGCTTCACTTCTTCAATGATTGATTTTACCGCGGCCCGCTGAGTTTCTGTCCCTGAATCAATGGATCGTTTTAATGATGCGGACGCGCCTGTCAGCCGCTCGATTCTCATAGTGCTTCCCCCTCTACAACAGCTGAAAGACGGCTTACAAGCTCATCAATCTGTTCATCCTTCATTCTGTAGCTTACAGGGTTTACAATCAACCGCGAGGTAATGCTGCAAATTTTCTCAAACTCCACTAGACCGTTTTCCTTCAGCGTGCGTCCTGTTGAAACAATATCGACAATTCTGTCGGCAAGCCCGATCAAAGGCGCAAGCTCGATTGATCCGTTCAGCTTAATAATTTCAACCTGTTCTCCCTGTTCCCTGAAATAAGAGGAAGCTACTCCCGGATACTTCGTGGCCACTTTGGGAGCCACTGCACCTGTGCCGCTGCCCCCCGGCAGACCGGCTACAGCCAGGTAGCATTCGCTGATTTTCAGATCAAGCACTTCGTACACATCGCGCTCTTCCTCAAGCATCACGTCTTTACCTGCAATCCCGATATCCGCAACCCCGTGCTCCACATATGTGGCAACATCCATAGGCTTAGCGAGGATAAACCTCATCTTTTCCGCCGGCACCTCAAGAATGAGTTTACGTGATTCATCAAATTCAGGCGGCAGCTTGTACCCTGCTTTTCTGAGCAGGTCAGCCGCTTCGTCAAAAATTCTTCCCTTCGGCATGGCAATTGTCAGCATGTTACTCATCCTGCTCTCCCTTTCTTGATCCGATAAAATAACTCACGTCCGTAAACTGTTTCGTATAGGAGTCAACATCATTGACACCTGTAATATCCTGCATCGTCACCCGTTTTCCCTGTCCGCGGAGATTTGCAGCCTGTGTAATGGCTTCTGCTCTTCTCTCTCCGCTGTAAAGGATACAGTGAATGTCAGGCTGTTTGTCTTCTTCACCAAGCGATTCAATGAGCCTGTCGAGCCTGATTCCGAATCCTGTAGCAGGAGCCGGAGTGTTAAAGCGTTCAAACAGCTTGTTGTACCGTCCGCCGCTGCCGACAGGAAACCCGATGTTTCCTGCGTACACTTCAAACAGAATGCCTGTGTAATAGCTCATGTGGCTGACAATATTCAAGTCTAGCTTCACATATTCTGCTGCTCCAAAATCCTTGAGGTGCAGCCACAGCTTTTCAAGCTCCGCAGCTGCTTCTTTTGCCTCTTTGCTTGAAGCAAGCTCAGACGCAAGTGCGAGTTTATCCTCGCCGCCTCTAAGCTGCAGAAGCTGAAGCAATCTGCCTTTATCAATGGAAGACAGAGGCAATGCCTTCACATGTTCTCTATATCCCACGTAGTTCTTTTCGTAAAGAAAACGGCGAAGTACATCTGCCCTCTCCTGATTCCCGAGAATCTCCTTGAAAAGGGCGTCCGCAAAGCCGATGTGGCCGATGGCAACCTTGAAATCACGCAGGCCGGCCTCTTTCAGAACGGCAATCATAAGGGCAATTACTTCCGCATCACCGCTTGTCGTTGCATCTCCAATGAGTTCCGTTCCGATTTGCTCAAACTCTGCCGGACGCCCTCCCTCTCGCTGCTGTGCGCGGAAGACGTTCGCATCATACGCCAGGCGCAGCGGGTAATCATCCTGATAAAAACGGGATGCTGCCACACGTGCAATCGGCGCGGTCATATCCGGCCGAAGGACGAGCGTGTGTCCCTGCTGATCGAGAAGTTTAAATAGCTTGCCTTCTGAAATGGCGGATTGAACACCGACAGTATCGTAAAATTCAAGTGTAGGCGTTTCAATAAACTGAAATCCCCATTTCCCGATCGCATCGGTCATCCGTTCCCTGACCTGTTTTTTTGTATCATAAAGCGATGGCAGTGTATCTCTCATGCCAAGCGGTTTTTCAAACATAAACATCTTCTGCTGCACCTCTTTCACGAAAAGTTCCGAATCCTTTAGTTCGCTAATATAGTAACATGCTACCAAAATAAAGCTGGGTTCGCAAGTCATAATGTTTCTTTCTTATTCTTTCTGTTTGGTTGATTTTCCTTTTAAAAAAAGTTTTTAAACAAACGTTTGATTAGGTTTGAGTGGCTGAAATGCGGGTATATAGAAAGTAATATTTCCCCCAATGATCATAGAAAACCGGCCTGGATGTTGAGGGCCGGTTCTTTTTTTGCTTAAAGTATTTTTCGGGATTGCAGCTGTACACGTTCCTTTCCGCTCCAGAAACTTGCTTTCCGCGGGGAGGACCGGGAGCTTCCTCAGCTGCGCTTCCGGGATCTCCCGTGTCCTCTTCATCCCGCAGGAGTCAAGTTTCTTCCGCTGCAATCCACTTATATCCAACTTCTCTCACAATAAATCTCTCACTCCACTTACATCCGAAAACTTTTTCTTGCAATTCAAAAA
The DNA here is from genome assembly GCF_000708755.2 of Metabacillus indicus LMG 22858. Lineage (GTDB taxonomy): Bacteria > Bacillota > Bacilli > Bacillales > Bacillaceae > Bacillus_P > Bacillus_P indicus. The sequence goes on from NZ_JGVU02000006.1 coordinate 411,405, forward strand.
GACTATAAAAAAACACCGGCCGCAGCCAGTGTCATTGTTTTTCGCGGAGCGGATCTTTTTGATTCCGTTCTGCCATTTGTTCTTTTGTGTAAATGATTCTCATCGGGTTGCCTCCGGCGAATGCTCCGGCTGGTACGTCCTTGTGGACAAGGGTGCCGGCAGAGACGATGGCGCCGTCGCCTATTTCTACTCCGGGGAGAACGGTGGAGTTTGCGCCGATCATGACTTCGTCTCCGATTACGATGTCCCCGAGCCTGTATTCCCGGATTAAGTATTCGTGGGCAAGCAGCGTGGTATTGTAGCCGATGACCGTATTTCTGCCGACTTTGATTTTTTCCGGAAACATGACATCAAGCATCACCATCAGGGCAAAGGATGTCTGCTCGCCGACCTTCATTCCGAGAAGTCTGCGGTACATCCAGTTTTTCATGGATAGAAACGGCGTGTAGCGCGCAAGCTGGATGACGGTGAAATTGCGTACAACCTTCCAGAACGGAACGGTTTTATAAACGTGCCAAAGTGAGTTCGGGCCTTTAACAGGGTATCTCGTCGTTCTTCTCAAGAGTTATTCCTCTCCAAGCACGCTTAACAGATCGCTCATCTTGTTAAGCATGTAGTCCGGCTGAAAGCCTTCCAGATATGCTGCTCCCTTGATGGTCCATGCTACACCTGCTGTTTTTGTGCCAGCTGCCTTGCCTGCATCAATATCATGGTAATTGTCCCCGACCATAATCGCCTCGACTGGTGAAGCATTCAGCTTTTCAAGAGCGAGCAGGACGGGTTCTGGATGAGGCTTAGCATTTTTCACATCATCAAGCGTGACGACCGTTTCAAAGAACTTGCCGAGTCCGGTCAGCTCAAGGCCCATATTGACGGTATTCCGGATTTTCGTTGTCACGATGCCGAGCTTGAAGCCTTTTTCATGCAGCGCCTGAACCGTTTCGTACACCGTTTCAAACTGAGTGACAAGCTTGTCATGATTATCATGGTTAAACGTGCGGTACGTGCTGATCATTTCATCAACTCGCATCGGATCCATTTTCACAAACGTCTCATGAAGAGTCGGCCCGAGAAACGGCAGCACATCGTCTCTTCCGTACTGATTTGGATAATAGAGGTTGAGCGTATGAAGAAATGATTCAATAATTAAGTCATTTGTGTTGATCAATGTTCCGTCCAGATCAAACAATACGGTGTTAATTTTCATAAGTTGCTTCCTTTCTGCTTGTATGTTCAAATCTGTCCCAGATCGCCCCGACTGCCATTGTCAGCAGCACCGCTGTCACGATCCTGATAATCAAAAGCGGCAGCACAGGAATGCCGAGCGGAACAAAGATCAGCGTATCCTCAACAACGGCATGGCAGGACACGAGAAAAATAAAGGCAAGCGTCAAGTCCCTGTAGCTGACCCCGTCCTCTTCCACCGCCTTGATCATAACCCCGGCACCATATGCGAGGCCAATCGTTAAACCCGCAACCATCGTCATAGAGGTATTTTCTTTCATGCCGAGCATTCTTGTTACAGGGGCCATCCATCTTGAAAAGACTGTCAGGAAACCTTTGTCCTTTAAATACTGAATAATAATCATAAGCGGAATGACGATAAGCGCCAGCTGCACGATGCCAAGACCTGCTTTTTGAACAGCGCTTAAACCAATCTCCAAATAGCCTTCCGGAGCAGCCGCCTGCTTGGGAATAAACCCGTACTGAGCCGTCTCCGCTCCGCCCTTCCACAGGAGATTGATCATAATCGCCGAGCTGACAGCAAGACCGATTCTGACAAGGAGAATCACCCAGATTTTGATGCCGACTTTGGCAGCCACCGTGGATTCAATAATCAAATTATGTGAAAAAGAAAGCATAACCGCTAAAATAAATACTTCTTTAACTGATAAATCAAGCGTTAAAATCGCAGCAATTCCCGCATACAGATTCAGCATATTGCCAAGCACAAGCGGAATGGCCGCTTCCCCTGAAAGCCCGAAGATTCCCATGACCGGCTGAATCAGCTTAATCAGCCATGGCAGAACCGGTGTGTGCTGAAGCAGGCTGACAATCAGCGTAACGGGAAAAATCACTTTTCCAAGTGTCCAAGTTGTCTGAAGCCCTGCCTGAAATCCCTTTTTTAAGCTAGTAATCAGAAACATCCCCTTATTCAGCTGATTCTAAATAGCGTTCCTTTGAATAGCCTTTGACTCTTCTGAAAATCAAAACGGCAACCGCAACGGCAATCAAACCTAGTGAAATGACCTGGGCGATGCGGAGTGACTCCGTCAGCATCAGGCTGTCCGTCCGCATGCCTTCGATAAAATAACGTCCGATTGAATACCAGATGATATAGGTGAGAAACAGCTCGCCGCGGCGCAGATTCGCTTTTCTGAGAAGCATCAAAACGGCGAATCCGGCAAAGTTCCACAGTGATTCATACAGGAACGTCGGGTGATAGTAAGTCCCGTCAATATACATCTGATTAATAATAAACTCCGGCAAATATAACCCTTCAAGGAACTGGCGGGTAACCTCGCCTCCGTGTGCTTCCTGGTTGATGAAATTACCCCATCTGCCGATTGCCTGACCTAAGATGATGCTCGGCGCGCCAATATCGGCAAGCTTCCAGAAGGAGATTTTTTTCACTTTGGCAAAAATAAAGCCCGTCACAAATGCGCCGATCAGACCGCCGTGGATCGCAAGGCCGCCGTTCCAGATCTTCACGATGTCTCCCGGATTCTGAGAGTAATAGTCCCATTGAAAAATCACGTAGTAAATCCGCGCGCAAATAATCGCAATCGGAATGGCAAATAAGACAAGATCAACAAATGTATCCTTATGAAGCCCTCTTCTCTCGCTCTCGCGCACCGCAAGCCACAAGCCGAGCAGCGCCCCCACTCCAATGATCAGGCCGTACCAATGCACCTGAATAGGTCCAAGCTCCAGAAACACCGGATCAATCGGCGTAAAATTCTCCTCCATGCTTTCTTCCCCCTATAGATGATTATGCGTCATCGTGCTCTGTATCCGTTATGACATCCGTTAATTTATTTGTAAACTGTTCGGCAGCATTCAAACCCATGCGCTTCAGCCTGAAGTTCATCGCGGCCACTTCAATGATAACGGCAAGGTTTCTTCCGGGACGGACAGGAACTGTCAGCTTTGGAACATCCGTATCAATGATTTTCATTTTTTCTTCATCAAGACCAAGTCGGTCGTATTGCTTTTTCGGATCCCAGATTTCAAGATCGATGATGAGGGTAATCCGTTTATAGCTGCGGACTGCGCCTGCTCCGAAAAGCGTCATGACGTTAATGATGCCAAGACCGCGGATCTCAAGCAGATGCTCAATCAAGTCAGGTGCATTCCCGATCAGCGTATCCTGATCCTCCTGGCGTATTTCTACACAGTCATCTGCAACCAGGCGATGGCCGCGCTTCACAAGTTCAAGAGCGGTTTCACTTTTCCCCACGCCGCTTTTTCCGACAATCAGGACACCGACTCCGTACACGTCAACCAAAACACCGTGCACAGCCGTTGTCGGCGCAAGCTTCCCTTCAAGGAAATTCGTCAAATGACTTGATAGGCGTGTTGTTTTTAACGGGGAACGGAGAACGGGCACCGATTTCTCCTCAGATGCATCTGTCAGTTCTTTTGGAATCTCCATCTCCCGTGAGACAATAATAGCCGGAGTAGAGTCCGTGCAGAGCTGATCCATGCGTTTCACTTTTTCCTCGTCCGTCAGCTTCTGAAAAAATGTCAATTCTGTTTTTCCGAGTATTTGGACGCGCTCTTTCGGATAGTATGTAAAAAATCCTGCCATTTCCAAACCCGGGCGGGACAGGTCACTCGTCGTAATCGGCCGGTTAACACCTTCTTCACCGCTGATGAGCTCTAAATGGAACTTTTCTATTAAATCTTTCGTGCGAACTTTCGCCATGCAAGTTCCTCCTTTTTTTCTAAAAATAGAACGTATTTTATGCGCATAAATCCATTGCCTGACTGGCGCGGAATCAAGATCCCGACTCTTGCATTCATGCATTTTTACTGATTAAGTAAGAGAACTAAAATCCCTTCTTATTTTAGCACTTTTGCCTTTTAAACGGAAACCGGGATTCCCCGGTCTTCAACTTTTTATAAGAGGGCGGGGACAAACACCGCTACTCTACCATACCGAACGCCATATATTACTAGAGAAAAGATTTTTACTAGGAGGACTGCACGTGAAAATAGCCATTGATGCCGGACACGGCTACACTACGCCCGGAAAACGGACTGTAGACGGGACGCGAGAATACGAATTCAACCGTGCTGTGGCAAATGAAATGAAAACTCTCCTTGCAGGCTATGAAAATGTCACAGTATTGTTTACCCATTCAGACGCGCGTGACGTCCCGCTGCAGGAAAGAACGGACAAAGCCAATAAGGAACTTGCGGATGTATTTGTTTCGATCCATGCGAATGCATTCGGCAGCGGCACCGCTTGGAACGACGTAAAAGGAATTGAGACATATGTACATGATTCCAGGCCGCAGCAGGCACTCGCACTTGCAAATGCCGTTCAAAAAGAACTGATTGAAAAATCGAAGCGGACAGACCGCGGGGTAAAAGCAGCAAACTTCCATGTTCTGCGCGAAACAAAGATGACGGCGATCCTGATTGAATGCGGCTTCATGACCAATCAGGAGGAAGCACAGGCACTGAAATCAGCGGCCTACCGGAAACTCTGTGCGGAAGCCATCACAGAAGCTCTTGCCGCCTTTTACAAGCTGAAGAAAAAAGCACCGCCTGCCCCTCCTCCCGCACCCGGCAAGCTTTACAAAGTTCAGGTTGGGGCTTTTGCAAATAAAGCTAACGCAGATGCTCTGGCAAATGAACTTAGAAGCAAGGGGTACAGCGTCATCGTAATTGCTGAATAGCCAAACTTACAGAGACAGCCGCACAGGCTGTCTTTATTCTTTTAATTCAAGCAGGAAGCGCTCTTTTGGAAGCTTCTTTTTAGAGCGGAATTTATTCAAATAAGGAGAATACGTATCAACTTGAATCTGATTTTGATCCGGCTTAAAAAAGAGCAGTCTCATAAATCCGTTGCCGCCGTGCTTTTCCGCCTGATAATTGGCAAGCATCTGAAAGACCCTCTGCTCAGGCGATAACCGGCTTTCAAGGAACCCGGTGCCGTAGTAGTGTCCTGATAAAACAAGCTGGACATTTTTGTTCTTTAAAACCACTTTCTGATAGAGTTCCTCCCCGGCCGGACTGCGTTCACTTTTAAAGTTCAAGTAATCATGAAAGGCAAGGATCGCTTTGTGGCCGCGGTATTCCCTGAGTACTTTGTTCAGCCATTTAATCGCTCCGCGGTTTAATTCAAAGCCCATATAAATCATAATATAGGGCTGATTCTGGATCGTCAGCAGATCGTAGTGGCCGCGGTTATTTTCAAACGAGCCCCCGTAAAAAGGCTGCCTGATAAACCGGTGATAGCCGAAATTGTCTGTAAACACCCGGTACGGATCATCTCCGTGAACGAGGTCATGGTTTCCTGCCAGAACACCATAGGGAATACGGGTCATATCAAGCATCTTCATGATCTGATCAGTCCGTTCCCACTGCACCTCATCATTCGGTTCGTTCACAAGATCGCCTGTATGGAAAACATATTTAATATTGTATTGATCCCTGTTTTCAATAATCCATTGAATTTGCTTGATCATGATTTCAGGGTAGGTTTTTGCATAATACTGTGTATCCGTGAGCCAGACAACCGTCTCATCTCCTTCTTCAAAAGAAATGGCTGCATACGCCGGCCCGGCTGATAGAGAACTAAATAGAAGCATAACGGCAAAACAGATTTTTTTCATGACATTCACCCATTAATAGCGTGCCCACAAGCGTTCTCCTTATGTTTGCGGATTTACATTTGCCCTCATTGGTCTATACTAGAGATGGAAAAACAGGAGAAGGAGACAGATCTATGCTAAAAGATTTTAAAAAGTTTGCCATAAAAGGCAACGTCATTGACCTTGCTGTCGGGGTCATCATCGGTACAGCTTTCGGCAAAATTGTCACATCCCTTGTCAATGACATCGTCATGCCCCTGATCGGGATCCTTATTGGAGGAGTAAACTTTTCCGGACTCGACTATGCCTTTGGAAAAGCAATCGTAAAATACGGCGCCTTCATTCAAACCATCATCGATTTCTTCATCATTGCGTTTTCTGTGTTCTTATTTGTCCGCTTTTTTGAGCGATTTAAAACAAAGGACGAGCAAAAGCCTGTCCCGACTCTTACGAATGAGGAAAAGCTCCTGACTGAAATTCGTGACCTACTTAAAACTCAGCAGGAAAGAGAGCATTAAAAAAGGCGGACAAATGTCCGCCTTTTCTATTTCTTCTTACTTTCCTTAAGGGGTTCTACAACCCCTTTTTGAATCAGCAGGTGAAGCAGGGAAATCACGATTGAAGCAAGCACCGCGGTGCCAAAACCGTCAATGTTAAACGAGTCCCCCATAATCCCCTGCGCAATCATCAGTGTGATGGCATTGATGACAAACAGGAACAGACCGAGAGTAAGGACCGTAACAGGAAGTGTAAGCAGGATCAAAAAGGGCTTCACTAAAATGTTTAAGACGGAAATGAGCAAGCTTGCTAAAATCGCAGCACCCACGCCGCTAATATGAAAAGATTCAAAATATCCCGATACAACAATTAATATTAATGCATTGACCAGGATACTGACTGCCCATCTAATCATGGCTATCTGACATCTCCTTCATTCGGCACAAGGAAGACCATCGCTACATAGATAAGGCCAAACGGGAAGAAAGCTGTTGTAAGCAGGAGAATCACAAATAAAATCCGCAAAAGAGTTGTATCGATGCCGACATAATCCGAAAGTCCGCCAAGCACCCCGCTGATCATTTTCTTCGATTGCGATCTGTACAATTTCTTCTTCATAGTGAATTACCTCTCTTTCAGCGTAATGGAACCAGTTTTTGAATCTGCAATCAGATTCATAACCGGTCCTGCCTGTGCAGCTGATTTAACACGCAGTTCTTTCTGCATGGATTCATTCTTTTCATAGAGCACTTCAAGATCCGGCAGATCAGCAGAAACGGATCCCAGATTTGATTTCAGTTCGCCGTTAATGGCTGTCTGGACGGGAAGAAGAACTTCCACGTTCCCAGTCGCGGTTTTGGCATAAAGCGTGCGGCATGTTTGCTCTTCAAGCTTCAGCACCATGTTGCCATTGAAGCTCTGGACATCAAGCCTCTCTGATTTCCCTTCAAATTGAATCATGCCGTGGATGGTTTCTGCTTCTGTATGAGCAGCTTCAATTCCGGCAAGTCTGATCTGGCCGTTTGCGGTTTCAGCTTCAAGCTTTTCTCCCTTGAATGAATAAAGGGAGATGAGACCGTTGGCTGTTTTAGTGCGAAAATCTTTTATCTTTAAATTTTCCCCTCGTATCGGACCGCTAAACAGTTTAATTTTTACAAGCTCATATTGCTTTTCCGGTAAATATAGAGTCATGCTGACTTTAACGGTTTTCTTTTCTGTATAAAAACGGAATGCGCCATCATCAAGGCTGCAGTTCGTGTTTTGGACAAAGATTCCCTTCGCCTGTTCGGCATTTTCAGCCCTGTATACTTTGATATCACATTCTGCACGGACGTCCTGCTGCGGCCATGACTGCAGCGTGACACTTCCGTTTAAAATCTGAATGTCCAAATCGCGGATATCCGCATTTTCGTAGTGATAAACATGCTGAACACTGACCGAATGGCCAAAGTTCAAATCAAGATCCATTTCTTTCACCTTTTTAACGGCGGAATCGATATCGAGTTCTTTGACTTTTTTTACAGCTGTATCAATAAACAAGGCAAGTTTTGACGACAGGGCAGAGGATGGCGCAGCTTTTTCTTTTTCAACAAACGGCCCGCCAAAACCAGCATGATCGGCCATAGATGCCGTTTCTTTTTGGGCATATTCTGATTCAAGACCTTCAATGAGAGTTAACGCTTCGCTTGCTGAAAGCTTACCCTGCTCAACCAATTCCAAGATGCGTTTCTTCTGATCCTTCACAATTCCTTCCCCCTAATTATGTAATGGCAAAGCCTTGAGTCATCTCAAAGCTTATACGGTTTTCAATATTTTAATTCCCTGCACAATGTTGTAAACAAACACCGCAATGTTGACAACCCCAATCAGAATGAACCCGAAAATCACAATCCCGACCGCCAGTGCCTCAGGAGAACCTGCAAGACCTGCAAACAGCATCATGAAAAACGGCAGAATCAGCGTCAAGAGCGGAACTAAATGAGAGAACAGCGACTTTTTGGCATGCTGCTTCACATCGTGCTCATCTGCAATAAAGTACACGATAATCGGAAATAAAAACGGGGCAAAAAAGATACTGAAATAACAAAGTGAGGATAAGAGTTTATTTGTGTTCAATTCATGTCAGCTCCTTATAACAAGTATACGACTGAGTGAAAGATAAGTTTCATTCTTTTTTTGGGCTGAAGGCAGAAAAGCATATACCGCAGGTCATTTCAGGGGCGAGTTGAGTGGGTTTGGATGGGGAAAATGGTTGCAAACTCGGAGATGAGTGCTGTCAAAACGGAAAAACTGTGGTTTGATGGTTCTTATCCAGGGGATAAGTGCCACCAAAGTGAAAAATCTATGGCTTGATGGTTCCTATCCCTGAGATAAGTGCCACCAAAGCGGAAGATCTATGGCTTGATGGTTCCTATCCCGGAGATAAGTGCCACCAAAAACGAAAATCCACCCCTTGATGGTTCCTATCCCGGAGATAAGTGCCACCAAAAACGAAAATCCATAGCTTGATGGTTCCTATCCCGGAGATAAGTGCCTCCAAGATGAAAAATCCACCCCTTGATGGTTCCTATCTCCGAGATAAGTGCCACCAAGACGGAAATTCCACCGCTTGATGGTTCCATCCTATAGTGTTTTGTGTCATCAAGCCGACTGCAAAAAGAAACAATCCCCAAATAAAAAAAACAGCCCCCGCCTTATTAGGCTAGGGGCTGGGTCTGTTAAGCTTTCGCAACCGCTTCTTTTTCTTTTAATGCTTTTTTCATCCGTTCGCGGTCACGTTCGAGGATCGGTTTTAAATATTTGCCCGTATAGGAGCCTTTTACTTTTACTACTTCTTCCGGTGTACCTGAAGCGACGATTTGGCCTCCGTGATCTCCGCCTTCAGGGCCGAGGTCGATGAGATAGTCCGCTGCCTTGATGACATCCAGATTATGTTCAATGACAAGCACGGTATCTCCATTTTCAACGAGACGCTGAAGGACTTTCAAAAGTCTTGAAATGTCGTCTACATGAAGACCTGTTGTCGGCTCATCAAGAATATAAAGAGAGCGTCCTGTTGAGCGGCGGTGCAGCTCAGAAGCAAGCTTCACGCGCTGCGCTTCTCCTCCGGACAGAGTGGTTGCCGGCTGTCCGAGTGTGATGTAGCCAAGTCCAACATCGTAAATGGTTTGTAGCTTCCGCTTGATTTTCGGGATATTTTCGAAGAAGGATACTGCGTCCTCAACCGTCATTTCAAGAATATCCGCAATGTTTTTGTCTTTGTACTTCACTTCAAGTGTTTCGCGGTTGTAGCGTTTTCCGTGGCACACTTCGCACGGTACATACACATCAGGAAGGAAGTGCATCTCGATTTTAATTATTCCGTCACCGCGGCACGCTTCGCAGCGTCCGCCTTTAACGTTAAAGCTGAAACGCCCTTTTTTGTAGCCGCGCACTTTTGCTTCATTTGTTGTAGCAAACACATCACGGATGTCGTCAAACACTCCCGTATATGTGGCAGGATTTGACCTCGGCGTGCGTCCAATTGGAGACTGGTCGATGTCAATGACCTTATCAAGCTCTTCAATTCCTTTGATTTCCTTATGCTCACCGGGCTTCGTTTTGGCGCCGTTCAGTTTTTGGGCAAGGGACTTGTGGAGAATTTCATTCACAAGTGTACTCTTTCCCGAACCGGAAACGCCTGTTACGGCCACAAATGTTCCAAGAGGAAATTTTGTTGAGACGTTCTTCAGGTTGTTTTCGCTTGCTCCTTTAATCTCAATAAATCTTCCGTCAGGTTTGCGGCGCTCGACCGGCAGAGGAATGAATTTTTTGCCCGACAGATATTGTCCGGTCAAAGAATTCTTGTCATTCATAACGTACTCAGGCGTGCCTTCGGAAATGATCTGCCCGCCGTGTACTCCTGCGCCCGGTCCTATATCAATCAAGTAATCCGCTGCAATCATCGTATCTTCATCATGCTCGACGACAATGAGCGTATTTCCAATATCTCTCATGCTTTGAAGTGTCTGAATCAGCCTGTCATTATCCCGCTGATGAAGACCGATCGACGGCTCATCCAGAATGTACAGAACTCCTGTCAGCCTAGAGCCGATTTGCGTGGCAAGTCTAATACGCTGGGCTTCACCGCCGGAAAGAGTGCCGGCAGCGCGGCTGAGCGACAGATAATCAAGGCCGACATTGTTCAGGAATCCAAGCCGCTCCTCAAGTTCCCTGAGAATCAGTCTTGCAATCTGCATTTCTTTTTCCGTTAAATTCAGGCTTTCAAAGAAAGCGATGGCTTCATGGACAGAAAGAGCTGTGACCTTTCCGATATGATTCCCGTCAACAAGCACGGCAAGACTCTCTTTTTTAAGCCTGTGTCCTTTACATTTAGGACATGCCTGCTGAGCCATGTATTTCTCCATCTGCTCGCGGATGTAATCAGAGCTTGTCTCTTTATAGCGGCGTTCCACATTCCGGATAACCCCTTCAAACTGAATGTAGTTTTCGCGCACCTGACCAAAGTCATTTTCATAGCGGAAGTAGATTTCATCACTGCCGCTGCCGTAGAGAACTTTATCTAATAGATGTGCCGGAATATCCCTGACCGGAATATCCATCGGAACACCGTAGTGATTGCACACTGCTTCAAGCAGCTGCGGGTAGTACTGCGAACTTGTCGGCTCCCACGGTGCGAGCGCATGCTGTTTTAAAGAAAGGTCTTTATTCGGCATGACAAGATCAACATCCACCTCTAGCTTTGTGCCAAGTCCGTCGCATTCATTGCAGGCGCCGAACGGGCTGTTGAACGAAAACATTCTCGGCTCAAGCTCGCCGATTGAGAAACCGCAGATCGGACAGGCGTGATGTTCGCTGAACAACAGCTCCTCCTCACCGATGATGTCAATGACAACCCTGCCCTCCCCAAGGCTGAGGGCTGATTCAAGAGAATCAGCTAAACGGGCTGAAATTCCCTCTTTTATCACAATCCGGTCAATCACAACTTCAATCGTGTGCTTTTTGTTTTTCTCAAGGCTGATCTCATCGCCGACTTCCATCATTTCCCCGTCGACACGGACGCGAACGTAGCCCTGCTTTTTGATGTCTTCAAACACCTTCGCATGTGTTCCTTTTCTTCCAGAGACAATTGGCGCAAGCACCTGAAGCTTTGTCCGCTCAGGATACTCAAGGATCCGGTCCACCATCTGCTCGATTGTCTGGGATGAGATTTCAATATCGTGGTTTGGACACGTTGGTCTTCCAACGCGCGCAAACAGAAGTCTCAGATAATCATAAATTTCCGTTACTGTTCCTACTGTGGAACGGGGATTCCGGCTTGTTGTTTTCTGGTCGATTGAAATGGCAGGTGACAGCCCTTCGATGGAATCAACGTCCGGTTTATCCATTTGCCCGAGAAACTGGCGGGCATAGGCAGAGAGAGATTCAACATATCTCCGCTGCCCTTCTGCATAAATCGTATCAAACGCAAGCGACGATTTTCCGGAGCCCGATAAGCCTGTCAGAACAACGAGCTTATCCCGCGGAATCGTCACATCTATGTTTTTCAAATTGTGAGCGCGCGCACCTTTCACACTAATTTTATCGAGTGCCATCTAGTTTCATCCTTCCGCTTTAAGCTCTAGTATCAGATCACGAAGCTCGGCAGCACGCTCGAAGTTGAGCCCTTTAGCCGCTTCTTTCATCTCTGATTCCATTTGCTGTATGACTTTTTCGCGCTCTTTTTTAGACAGCTTGCCGAGTTTTGGAAGAGCTGATTCCAGTTCTTCCGCATCTTCCGGGGCAATAACAGCGCGAATCGTCTCGGCAATTTTTTTCTGGATTGTCTTCGGTTCAATGCCGTGTTTTTCATTGAATGCCTTCTGTGTTTCACGGCGGCGTTTTGTTTCATTTATGGCAATTTCCATGGAATTCGTCATTTTGTCGGCATACATAATAACGTGGCCGTTTGAGTTCCGGGCAGCACGTCCAATCGTCTGAATCAGCGAGCGTTCCGATCTCAGGAAGCCCTCTTTATCCGCATCAAGGATGGCGACAAGAGACACCTCAGGGATGTCGAGTCCTTCCCTGAGAAGATTGATTCCGATAAGAACATCAAATTTCCCGAGGCGCAGCTCTCGGATAATTTCGATCCGCTCGAGCGTTTTGATTTCAGAATGCAGGTAGTTAACCTTGATTCCGATGTCTTTAAGGTAATCGGTCAGATCCTCGGACATTTTCTTCGTGAGGGTCGTAACGAGGACTCGCTCGTTGCGCTCAATTCGGGCATGAATCTCCCCAATCAGATCATCAATCTGACCCTGAATCGGCCTGACGTCGATGGTCGGATCAAGAAGCCCTGTCGGACGGATAATCTGCTGCACCATTTCAGGTGTATGATCAAGCTCGTACGGTCCTGGAGTTGCAGATACAAACAGGATGTTGTTGATATGCTCTTCAAACTCGCCAAACTGAAGGGGACGGTTATCCTTGGCCGACGGAAGACGGAATCCGTGATCGACAAGCACCTGCTTTCTCGCCTGGTCCCCGTTGAACATGCCTCTGATCTGAGGAATCGTCACATGTGACTCATCGACAACAATCATAAAATCCTTCGGGAAGAAGTCGAGAAGCGTGTAAGGCGTTGAACCGGCCGGGCGGAGCGTCAGGTGCCTTGAATAGTTCTCAATCCCTGAGCAAAAGCCCATTTCCCGCATCATTTCAAGGTCGTATCTCGTACGCTGCTCAAGACGCTGCGCTTCAAGCAGCTTTCCGTTCTCATGAAGCTCTTTCAGCCGCTCTTCAAGCTCTTTTTCAATGTTTCCAATCGCGACTCTCATTTTTTCCTCGCGGGTAACGAAGTGGGATGCCGGGAAGATCGAGACATGCTCGCGGTCGCCGCGGATTTCGCCGGTCAGCGCATCGACCTCGCGGATGCGGTCAATTTCATCCCCGAAAAATTCAACCCGGATGCACTGTTCATCTCTTGAAGCAGGGAAAATCTCCACAACATCCCCGCGCACCCTGAACGTTCCGCGCTTAAAATCAATGTCATTGCGTTCATATTGCACATCCACAAGCTTCCGGAGAAGCTGATTGCGTTCAATATCCATGCCCGTGCGCAAAGAAACGACCAGGTCGCGGTATTCTTCAGGAGAACCGAGGCCGTAGATGCAGGATACACTGGCAATGATGATGACATCTTTCCGTTCAAATAACGAGGCGGTAGCGGAGTGCCTCAGTTTATCGATTTCATCATTGATGCTTGCGTCCTTTTCAATAAATGTGTCCGTCTGCGGGACATAGGCCTCCGGCTGGTAATAGTCATAGTAGCTGACAAAGTATTCGACTGCATTGTTCGGAAAGAACTCTTTAAACTCGCTGTACAGCTGTCCGGCGAGTGTTTTATTGTGGGCGATGATCAGCGTCGGCTTGTTCACTTCCTGAATGACGTTTGAAACGGTAAACGTCTTCCCGGTGCCTGTTGCTCCAAGAAGCGTCTGATGCTTCTTCCCATCTTTAATGCCCTGGACGAGCTGCTTGATCGCCGCTGGCTGATCGCCTTCCGGCTTATAATTTGATACTAACTCAAAACGATCGCTCAACAGGAGGACCTCCATTCGTATGTAATCAGTATTCATATTTTACCATAATCACAGAGAAAAACACTAAAAATACGAACGATAGTTCGTATTTTTCTTTCGACAATTTGGTTTGATTTTATCATTATCGCCTGAAAAAGCTATTTAAATGCTTGTGTTTCTTATTTCAATACCTTTTTAGAGAGGGAGGTAAACCGGAAGGGTGTTTTATAGAAAACAAAAAAACCTGCTCCCACCGGGAACAGGTTCTAATTGGTCTTTTCATTTCTCGTCCTTTTGGCCATTTTTGCTGCGTACAGGAAGCCTGCGATAACCGACACCGCGTCAAGAGCGATAAGCAGCCAGGAATCCATGTAGCCCTTTGAATAGGCTGCAGCAAGAAGGGCGATTGTCAGCACCGCTGCCACGTAGTGATTATACGTCACGCGCGCAAACAGCGTGAGAATGACAAAAGGCAGGACGAGAGCCAGAGCTGCTTTCAATAGCATTCAATCAGCCCCCGCTTATTTATCTGTAGCCGAATAGCTTTGATAGTCATTTTCCTGCAGAAGATCGATCAGCTGAATCTCTTTATGGTTTTCACTGAAATGCCTGAAGGTAAATTCGTTTTCGAACAGAACGGCAAACTGGTCATTGCGGTCGCGGACAAGAAGGCTTCTTGAATCGAAGAATCGTTTTTCAAACTTGTCGTTGCCGATCCACCTTGGAATGCGGTCGCCCATTGGCACGAATTCAATTTCAACGTTATATTCCGCTCTCATGCGGTATTCGAACACTTCATATTGAAGCTGTCCGACTGCGCCGAGGATAATATCATCAGTAGAATCCTGGCGGAAGTACTGAATGGCGCCTTCCTGAACAAGCTGTTCAATTCCTTTGCGGAACTGCTTTGCTTTCATGACGTTTTTCACGCGCACTTTTTTGAACATCTCAGGCGGGAACTGCGGAAGCTCATCATACTGATAGCCTTCCTTGCCGGCTGTCAGCGTGTCCCCGATCTGATAGACGTTCGGGTCATAGATTCCGATGATATCGCCCGCGAACGCTTCATCAACTGTTTCTCTGTCTTTGGCCATAAAAACTTGCGTCTGATTCAGCTTCAGCGTTTTGTTCGTTCTGCTCAGCTGAACACTCATGCCTCGCTCAAATCGTCCTGAGCACACACGAAGGAAGGCGATTCTGTCGCGGTGAGCCGGATTCATGTTGGCCTGTATTTTAAAGATGTAGCCTGAAAATTCTTCTGTTTCAGGAGAAATAAAGCCCTGATTTGTTCTTCTTGGCTGCGGAGGAACGGCATACTGAAGAAACACATCAAAGAACGATTTTACCCCGAAGTTTGCCAGCGCGCTTCCGAAGAAAACAGGCGTCAGTTCTCCGCGTTTCACACGGTCAGCGTCGAACTGGTTTCCGGCTTCTTCAAGCAGCTCAAGCTCATCAAGCGTTTCAAGGTACGTCGGATGGCTGCCGATTTCGCTGCCTTCCACTTCAGCTGCAGGAATGATTTCCTCCTGCTCGTTTCCTTTAAACTGAACGACTGTGTGCTGCTCGCGGTCAATGATTCCAAGGAACCGCTTGCCCATTCCAACCGGCCAGTTCATTGGATAGGATTCGATGCCGAGCACTTCTTCAATTTCAGACAGAAGCTCAAGCGGATCTTTGCCTTCACGGTCAAGTTTATTAATAAAGGTGAAAATAGGAATGCCTCTCATGCGGCAGACTTTAAACAGCTTGATCGTCTGCGGCTCAACCCCTTTAGTGGAGTCGATGATCATCACAACGCTGTCAACTGCCGTCAGTGTGCGGTAGGTGTCCTCACTGAAATCTTCGTGTCCAGGAGTATCAAGGATATTAACGTGGAAGTCATGATAAGGAAAACTCATGACACTTGATGTAACGGAAATGCCGCGTTTTTTCTCGATTTCCATCCAGTCGGAAGCGGCAAACTTGCCGGTCTTCTTCCCTTTTACTGTTCCTGCTTCGCGAATCACTTTCCCGAAATACAGGAGCTTTTCTGTTAACGTTGTTTTACCGGCATCAGGATGGGAGATGATGGCAAACGTCCGTCTCTTTGAAATTTCATTATCTATGCTCATATATGATTACCCTCACAAAGTTTACTTCGTTTGAAATATATCACATTTAGAGCAATAGAACAATTTCAGCCCGGACTTTCTTTAAACAGGAGCTGTGAAAAAAAGAACATTGACCGCAGCCATAATGACAGCGCCTACAAGAATGAAGACCGTATCCTTCTTTTTCATAAATCTCGTCCCCTTTCCTATTTTTCAGTCATATTTGTAATCAGTTTACCAGAGAAGTATGAACAAAGTATGAACAGCGCTCTCTACTTCTCTGGAAATTTGAGGATGAATGTTGTTCCCTGATTCTTTTTGCTGACAATATCAATTTCTCCGTTATGCATGAGGACAAGCTGCTTTACTATTGAGAGGCCCAGGCCGAATTCCCCGAACTGATGACCTGTGCGGGACATGTCCGCCTTGTAAAACCGCTGCCAGATGGCTTTCACTTCCTCTGGATCCATGCCAATTCCCGTGTCCTCTATTGTAATAATGGTTTCTTTATACCCCCTTTTGCCCCGAAGGCAAACGGTCCCGCTCTCTGTAAACTGAATACTGTTTTTCGTAATGTTAATAAGAATCTGGATGAGCCGGTCATAATCGGCGTAAACCTCTGCATCAGCATCTGAAGCAATCTCAAGCCGGACATTTTTATCTTCTGCCTGCAGCTCTAAATGTTCTTTTATAATTTCAAAAACCTCAATCAGCTGAATCTTTTCTTTAAAAAGCTTCACCTGGTTTGAACGGATTTTTTCATAATCCAGATTTTCATTTACGAGCCTGATCAGCCGTTTTGTCTCCTGACTCACAAGCTGCAGTCCCCGGTCTTTTTCCGTTTCCGGAATCATGTTGTTTTTCAGCCCTTCAATCACACCGCTGATGGTCGTGAGCGGTGTCCTCAGTTCATGTGATACATCCGCCATGAATTTTCTCCGGCGGTTCTCTAAACTCTCGATTTCTTCATTTGATTTTTTCAGCCGGCCGGCCATGATATTAAAATCGTTGGCCAGTTCGCCAATCTCGTCGATTGTAGAAGTCGGCACGGAGATGTCATATTTCCCTTCAGCGATCATAGACGTCGCGTTTCTGATCCGCTGAATTCTCTTCACGTGAAGACTGGACAAAATCCAGCTGAGCAGCAAGGAAACAGAGAGCGAAATAAGGATTGTGTAAAGCAGGTATCTGTTGATTTCACTGATTGTCTCCCGTGAACCTTTAATTGGAGATACAAGCAGGATCCCTCCCGACAGCGAGCCGTTCTCTATATACGGCAGGGCAACGAGCGATACCTCCTGGTCGAACCGCTTGATTTCATGCTTGACCACTATCCGTTCGCCGGATTTCAGATTTTCCCATTCCTCGTCTGTCGGCTGAAATCTTGGCGCATTTCCGGAGTACGGATAAAAAATCATTCCTTTATTATCAAACAAACTGAAGCGGATGGCGCGTGCACTTAAAACACGATCATATTCTTTAAGCGCCTGCTCCCCTCTGTTGTTTTTAACATCTGCGAGGATTCTGTCTCCGTACTGTTCAAGCTCCTCTACCTTGTTTTCATAAACAAAGGATTCCGCGTATTGCGCAACAACCAGACTTAAAATCATAAATGCGATAATCAGAATGCTGATGTGGCTTAAAAACAGCTGGTAAAGATATTTAATTCTCATTCGGATCCGGCCGTTTCATCAAATTTATAGCCAACTCCCCAGACCGTATGGAAAAAAGGGCGCGCTTTCGTGCCGAGTTTTGCTCGGAGCCGCTTAATATGCACATCGACGGTCCGCTCATCTCCGTAGAACTGATAGCCCCATACCCTCTCAAGCAGCTGCTCTCGCGTGAAAACCTGTCGCGGATGCTCTGCAAAATAGCAGAGCATCTCAAATTCTTTTGGCGTAAGGTTTTCTATTTTCCCGTTATCAAGAAGAACCTCGCGTGTCTGCTTATTAATTTTAAAGTTAACTGTTTCTAAGGAATCTGTTTCTTCTTTAGGCGTCCTCGCGGCTGCGTGTCTCCTTGATACAGCTTTAATCCGTGCCATCAGCGCAAGCGGACTGAACGGCTTTGTCACATAATCGTCCGCTCCCATTTCAAGTCCGAGAACCTGATCTGATTCACTGTCTTTGGCTGTCAGCATAATGATGGGAACCGTTCCCTTTTCCTCCCTGATTTTCCGGCAGAGCGAAACCCCGTCCATCCCCGGCAGCATCCAGTCGATGATCAGAACGTCCCAGTCCTCCTGCTTATAGGCTTTGTACCCTTCCAGTCCATCCTTTATAAAAGCACCGTCAATGCCTTCTTTTGAAAAAAACATCTCAAGCATCTCACTGACGCTCTGATTATCTTCTATTACTAAAACTTTCATTTCTTCACCTTCCAAATCGATCACTTTCTATTCAAAGTAAAGTGAATTTCATCGTTTCGCAACTATTTTCTAAATTGTTCCCTGTTTTTTAAAACTTAGGAAACAGATTTGACACAGTTTGTTCATGTTTCCTCATTAATCTGTAAAAGCCGGAGCATATGGCCCCAATTACAGGAAAAGGAGAAAACATATGAATTTTATCAAACGCGGTTTTTTAAGTGTGAAAGCACGGGCCGGAAAAAGCCTGCTGCAGGTATTTATTTTTACTGTTATTTGCGTGTTTGTTTTATCGGGCCTGTCCATTCAGTCGGCTGCTGAAAAATCAAGCGTCCTTGCAAGAGAATCTCTCGGCGGTGAAGTGACCTTGAATGTGGACATGGAAAAAATGATGGAACAGCAGCGAAGCGAAAGTACGGAGCAAGGAGGGCGAGTAAGGTTTCAGCCTGTGCCGATTCCTGAAAAAGCAGCTGAAGAGCTTGCATCTTATTCTCAAGTAAAAGGATATAACCTCCTATCGTCAACATTCGCTGCAGCGAGCAGCTTTGAGCCAATCGAAAATGAATCCTCTGACACAGCAGAAGAAAATCAGGGTCGCGGCGGAATGGTCGGAGGCGGCATGATTTCAGCGGATGTTACCTTGCAGGGAGTGATGTTTACTGACTCTGTTCAGGCCTTTTTAAACAGCGAATCTGTTCTGACTGAAGGCCGTCACCTCACAGATGCGGATATCGATAAAAATGTGGCCGTTATTGAAAAGACGCTTGCTGAGGAGAACGAGCTTGCTGTCGGAGAAACACTGACAGTTAAAGGAGCAGCGAGCGAAGAAGAAACCGCATTGGAACTGGAGATTGTCGGCATCTACGAAACAGCTGCCGCAAGCACTGATCTTGGCGGGAGGAATATATCTGCCATGAATCCTTATAATCAGCTTTATGTGCCTTATACGAAAGCTGCCGGGCTTAAAGGCTCCGATTATGAAGGGACGATTGACCAAGCCATCTATTACATGAATGATCCTGAGCAAATAGATTCTTTTATTTCTGAAGCCAAAGAAAACAGCAGCATAGATTTTGACACGTTTAAACTGGGTGCCAATGACCAGACGTACCAGCAGATGATCGGGCCAATCAACAATGTCGCCTCTTTTTCAAAAAATGTCGTTTATTTAGTGACGATTGCAGGTGCAGTCATTTTGGCGCTTATTATCATGATGTCAATACGCGAACGGAAATATGAAATGGGCGTTCTGCTTGCAATCGGCGAAAAGCGATGGAAGCTCGTCGGCCAGTTTCTGTTTGAGATCCTGATTGTTGCCATTATTGCCCTTGGCGTTTCCTCCATTTCAGGCCAGGCTGTGGCAAAGCAGTTCGGAGATCAGCTGCTGTCACAGGAGCTTTCACAAGCTGAAGAAACAGCATCAAATCCTGCTTCGTTTGGCGGAGGGAGAGGCGGAATGGGTATGGGCGGACCGCTTGGCAGCGGTAATGCCGCAGCAAGCGCTGAACCGATTGAGGAAATGGAAATTGAAGTCACAGGCAGCGACCTTGGCATGTTGTTTGGAATCGGACTTCTGATTGCAGTCATATCTGCCATAATACCGGCACTGTCAGTCTTGAGACTTCAGCCTAAAACAATCTTAACAAAACAAGATTAGGAGGAACACACTATGACAAACCTGCTGCAATTTGAAAACGTCAGCTACTGGTATCATCATGAAAATAAAAAGCATGTCATTTTAAACGATATTTCAATCGGCTTTAACAAAGGAAGCTTTTACACAATTGTCGGCCCTTCAGGTTCAGGTAAAACCACCTTCCTTGCACTGGCCAGTGCCCTCGATCTCCCAAAGGAAGGATCAGTGCTGTATGAAGGAAAAACGATAAAGAAAATTGGACTTGCCAACTTTCGGAATAAGCATGTATCCATTGTTTTTCAGTCCTACAATCTCCTTCCCTATATGACGGCTCTGCAAAATGTGACAACAGCCATGGAAATTACAGGATCAAAACAAAAAGACAAAAAAACTTTTGCCTTAGAGATGCTTACGAAAGTGGGCATCACCGAAAAGCAGGCCCGCCAGAAAGTTCTCACACTCAGCGGCGGTCAGCAGCAGCGCGTTTCCATTGCCAGAGCCCTTTCCTGCGAATCCGATCTGATTATCGCCGATGAGCCGACAGGCAATCTTGATGAGGACACCGCAAAAGACATTGTCCGCCTGTTTCAGTCTCTTGCCCATGATGAAAATAAATGCATCATCGTTGTTACACATGATCCAAGCATTGCCGAGATCTCCGATGTTACGGTAAAGCTTTCTAAAAGGAGCTTTACTGTAAAGGAAAACGGGATTTTAATGAACCGTTAATGGCCGTCTTCAAATTGGCTGGTTTAAAATGTTCGCGCCTGCAGCCTTGACTTTAAATACAGGCACTTCATTTGAAAACAGTTCACTCTTTCTCCTATAATGTCAAAGAAACTTGTTTATAAAACTCAGAGGAGTGTTCTACATATGAAAGCATTATTGCTTCAAGGAAAAGGCGAATGGAAAGACATGCAGGTCGGTGAAAGTGAAAAGCCGTCGCCCGGCAGAGGCGAAATTCTCATTAAAGTGAAAGCAGTCGGACTGAATCCGGTTGATTATAAAACAGCAACAGGCGGCAATCCGCTTTGGAGCTATCCCCACATTCTCGGCCTTGATGCGGCAGGCATCGTTGAGGAAACAGGTGAAGGCGTGGAGCACCTGCAAATCGGAGACCGCGTCGTATATCACGGCGACCTGACGAAAAAGGGCGGATTTGCAGAGTACGCTGTGACAACTGCCCACACAGTATCCATCATTCCGGAGTCAGTCTCATTTGAAGATGCTGCAGCCCTTCCGACTGCGGGCTACACAGCCTATCAGGCTCTTTACAGAAAGCTCCGCGTCACAGAAGGCGAATCGATTCTGATCCACGGGGGAGCAGGAGGAGTCGGCGGATTTGCCATCCAGATGGCGAAACGTTCAGGACTGACAGTCTATACAACGGCATCTGCCTCCAATCATGAGTTTGTGAAATCTCTCGGAGCAGACCATGCAATTGATTACAATGAAACAGACGTTACGGCTGAAATCATGAAGCTGACCGGCGGAAACGGGGTCGATGCTGTCCTTGATACAGTAAGCCGTGAGAACGCAACAAACTCTCTTGACTGCCTAGCCTTCAACGGCCGGATTGCCTATATCGCAGGCGCACCTGATTTTACAAAGGTTAAGCCATTTACCAAAGCCATTTCGTATCATGAAATCGCTCTTGGCGCTGTTCATCAGTCCGACAACCTCAAGCAGCAAAAAGATCTGGCGGTCATGGGCGATGACATGCTGCTTCTGCTTGCTGAAAGACAGCTGAACTCCCTGCTAGAGCAGGTCATCCCGCTTGAAGAAGTGCCGCAAGCACTTGTACAATTATCGGAGCGCCATGTAAAGGGAAAAATTGTTGCGAAAATTTGATAATCGGTAAGACCGGGTTTTTGAGCCCGGTCTTTCTTTTTTTATCCGGACAGGGAATATGCTCATTACGGGTTTTGAGGATTGACCCGGGATTGTATCAATACCATAATGGAGAGAGTGCCTTATTGCAGGGGTATTATCAGAAAAGTTCAATAACGTATAGAAAATGTTCACAAAGATGCGACATCTTTTTGTCAAATCTATCCGTCTATTACTTTCCAGTTCAAATACCTGTTAAGATAGTAGATAATTAGTTAAGTTAGGTAAGAGTTTTCGCATGATAAAAGAGCGCATGTGTCTGGTCAGATTCTGCAGGCTGCATACAGCTGCGCTTGCATTTATATTTTTTAACACTTGAAAAGGAGAATTGTGATGAAAAGTTCAGAGGTTATCGTAGAAGATTCTCTTTCTATAAAAAGCATCTTTTCCTGGAGCAATCTTAAAGCCATCGTCAAAGACGGCATCGTAAAATCAAACCTTCTCGGCATGTTCGCAGGTCTTTCTGTGGCCCTGTCCGTATATAATGCAAATTTTGTAGACAACATTTTAGTGGTGATTCTCGCCCTGCTTGGAACAGCAGCCGTTGTAGGCGGAGCAGGCGCAATCAATAACTACTATGACAGAGACATCGACTCTCTTATGCAGCGCACGATGGAAAGACCGACCGTTACGGGGTCCATTCATCCGAAGTTTGCGCTCTGGCTCGGAATAGCCCTATCCATCAGCGGGGCAGTGTTCCTGTATCTTATTTCTCCGCTGACAGCTTTTATCGGTGTACTTGGTCTCTTTCTGTATTTAGTACCCTACACAATGTGGACGAAACGCAAAACAATCTACAACACGGAAGTGGGAAGCTTATCAGGTGCCATTGCTCCGCTGATCGGCTGGGCAGCCATCTCGCCTGACCTGTTTCATCCGGCAGCTTTCGGCCTGTTCGTTCTTATGTTTTTATGGCAGCCTCCGCATTTTTACGCGATTGCCATCAGACGCTTTGATGACTATAAAAACGCAGGCGTTCCAATGCTTCCGGTCGTGAAAGGAACACCGCGCGCCAAAATTCAAACAATCGTTTATTTAATTGCCCTGCTAGCAGCTTCATTCCTTTTCCTGTCCTTCAGCAAAGTCGTTGCGTTCTCCATGTTCGCCCTGACTCTTGCATGGATGATCGCAGGCCTTGCAGGCTATAAGAAAATGGACGACTACAAATGGGCAACAATGATGTTCATCTTCTCGCTGAATCATTTGACGATTATTTTCACTATGCTTATTATTGTTTCTTTCCTATAAGAAAAGCCAGCCGCTCAGGCTGGCTTTTTTCTATTCCGTCATAACACCCCAGCCGTCCGCGTATCCGCCAAGAGGCTTTACAATCGCATCGAGCTTTTTCTGCACGGCCGTAATTTCATTGTGCTTCAAATGCATTTTAATGGAACCGAAGCATGTCCACTCTTCCACATCATCATCATACTCCATCATGAACTTATAACCGTTATCAGCAAGCGCCTTAATCATCGCTTCCCCGTTCTTCTCATCTGGTACAGCTACATAAAAATCAACATTGTGAGGCTTTTTAAAATTCAGCCCTTCCCTGTAAAGCATGCTCAGGATCTTGCCGTCCTCATCCTTTGGAAACTTCATTCTTACTCCTCCTGCTACTCAAGTCTCTATCCATTATAAAGCATTCCCATCCTAAAGACCGAGAAAAGTTCAGTCCGATGCCGAATCTGTTTTTCGCGCCGGCTCCCATATAATGAAAGTAACTTAAGGAGGCGGTAAAAAATGAATAACCACGATTTTTATGTCATGGAAGAACTTCATAAACTCGAAAAGGAAGCACAGCTTAATAAGATGAGAACTGACGATGCCCTTCAATCCTATTCTAAGGTTCAGCGGAAAAAAGTATGCGCGGACTTTGGGCTATTTAAAATCTGTTTTTGAAATTTGAATTAACCACTATTCCTTGATAAGTAGATATGCTAGAATTGGATATATCTGTAATAATTGGAGGCCTGAAAATGAAAAGAACCATTTTTGGTGCATCAATGTTATTACTTCTCGGAGCATGTTCACAAGATCATTCCATTTATGAAGATAATGAAAGAGAAAAAGCCATTGGAGAAAAAATCTTTCATGAGTTAAGCAAAGAGGAATACAACAATGTAGCCGGACACATCGTGGCGGAAGGCATTATTGAAGAAAAGAAGACCATCGCTTTCCTGATAAGACCTCCGGAAGGTGTCAGTTACAGCACGCTTAAGCAAAATGCAACTGATGGGATCAATCACGTTCTAAATGAAAATGACATCAGCGGTTATACGATTGAAATAAAAAAAGAGCCAAAATGGTAGGTTCGAGAACTCATAACGAGTTCTCTTTTTCGTTTATATCAATCAACTTATAAAACGGCGATTCCCTCAAGAATCGCCGCTCCACTCTCACTTCTTGCGAGTATCTGCGTAAACTGCCATCGCATCCCGCATGAAAACGGCAAGACCTTCACCGAACTTGTCGATGTTCTTAGTAAACCGCTCATCGTCAATATACAGCTGGCCAAGCCCTTTGAACGCATCAAGTGAATAGCTGCCAAATTCATTGAGAAGGGTATACCATTCGCCGATTGCTTCCTGTGCCTCCTTAGAATCAGGTGCTGTATGGCGCACATCTGCAAGTCTTCTGTACAGGTCGTTGAACCGCTCCTGCATATCTTGATTCATACCGGCTGCTTTTTGATTCGCCTCATCAACTGCTTTGTCCCCGTAAAGCTTCCGTGCCTCCTCCTCATAAGGATTATGGCTGAAGTCAAAGCCTTTGAATTTTTCTTTTTGTGACATCTCAATTTCTCCTTTCGTATGCTGTATCGTTTTTTCAACCGTCTCAATCATCTGATCCAGCCGCTTCCGCTTCTCGAGGAGCATTCGGCGGTGAAGCTCCAGAGCTTCTTTTCTGTCAAATGTAGGACTGCTGATGATTTCATTTATTTTTTTCAAAGGGAAACCGAGCTCTTTAAAAAACAAGATCTGCTGCAGCGTTTCAAGATTTTCACTGGAATAGATCCGGTACCCTGACTCTGTTACCTCGTCAGGCACTAAGAGTCCAATCTCATCGTAATGATGCAGCGTGCGCACACTGATTCCGGTTAAATCTGCCACTTCTTTTACTTTCATGCTGTGAGCCTCCCTTCACTTGTTACTTTAAAGTATGACGCAGCGTGAGGGTCAATAGTCTTTTTCAAAAAAAAAGCACTTTTTGCAGGGGTACCGGTTCCTTTCCGCTCCAGGAACTTGCTTTCCGCGGGGACGACCGGGAGCTTCCTCGCTGCGCTTGCGGGATCTCCCGCGCCATCTTCATCCCGCAGGAGTCAAGTTCCTTCCGCTGCAATCCACTGGAGTTTTGCGGCTGAAAGAAGAATACTTTAGAAAAGACCAAAAAAGACTTTAGCATTTGTGCTAAAGTCTTTTTGTCACACTGCTTCTATTCCCCACTTCTTATCGTCCTGAACAAACAGGATGCCAAGTTCGTGGTGTTCGCCTTTGTAAATGGCACCCTGAACAAAGCGGATTTCTCCGTTGTGGCCGATGACTTCCATCTTGCAAAATGCCCCGTTGATCTGCAGGGCCTGATAAAACTCATCGACCGTTTTAACAGGCGTACCGTTCGTTTTCATAATAATCTCGCCGACCTCAAGCTGGAGCTTGACCGCTGGTGAATTGGGCAGAATGCCAAGAACCATCAGTCCCTGATCGCGCTTTGAAAAATAGAAGGCCGCTGAGTTGTCGTTCATGCGCTGGCGGACAGTCAGGAACTCTCTGCCGATAATCGCTATGATTGCAGCTGCAAACGCAAGCGGTGTGATCCAAATACTCGCTGCAGCGATGGCGGTAATCCCTATGCCAAGCCAGATTATGCGTTTTGATGTGACCATAATGCTTTCTTTTGGAAGAGAGCCCTGAACACGCTGATGAAATCCGATAATATAAGGAATAAATAAAAGCATGAACGGCTCATTTCCGATTGTGAAAACAGGCCACCATGGCAGGCTTTCTGTCAGTGTACCGCCAGGAACAAGCAGAAGCAGCGGTACAAGCCATGTACGGTTGGCAACATGATTGCCGATCGGAAGACCCCTGCTGCTCTTCAGCAGAAACGGAGAAGTCTTCACGTGTCCTGTCTTATATGCCAGAGATCCCTCAACGATGAGGAAAAATCCCATAAGCAGAGCAAGAACCGCAAAGCTTGTCCCCTCAAGCGCAAGCCTTCCTGATAATATCCCAGTGTTCATTAGAATGAGCACCGCGAACATCGTAAGTCCAAGCGTATAGGCAGGAGAAAGAAATCTGAGCTGCATCGTTAATGCCAAGAGTACAGTTACTGCTCCAAGTACGATGACTGCACCGGACGGCATGCCAAAACCAAACGCAAGCGCTGCTGCTGAAAGGACCAAACCTGTAAGCAGTCCTTTTGAATATGTAAACCGAACTTCTTCGTAAAGATCTTGAATCCTTGTGTGAAAGGATTTGCGCTCACGCTTTACGCGGATGTATCCAAACACAAGACTGTAAATAAGGAAAAAATAAACGAGAGGATGAATAAAAAACCTTCCCATTGCAAATAGAAATTCAAGCAGCCAGTTTTCAAGCAAATCCTGTCACCACCTTATATCCTTTCGTCTGACTCTACTGCTATTTTATCAGATAAAAATAGCATTGAGTATCCTGCATGAGCAAAGTTTACTTTAATTTGCTCCACAAATGCAGATTCGAAAGGGAAAAATCAAGGAGGGAATCGTCCACTTTTATTTCCAGCACTTCTTCAATCAGCTGCATTGAACGTTTTATATCCGTGAGGTTTAACGAAAGACGCCTGTAGTTTTCCGTCAAATAGTGAAAGTAGTCTTCGACGCAAGTCTTGTTCACTTCCTGAAGATGCTTGACGTCAGTGTAATTAGCAAGGTACATGCAGAACAGCTGTACCCATTTGCTGACCTTTGCATGAGAGGAGTTTGCCGTTTGCAGTCTCATCTTAAATTCCTCTGTTAACTGCTTATACGTTTGTTCTCTCATCACACTTGCCCTTTTTTTCAATTGATCTCCCCATCTTTCCATAGGCTGTTTTCGCTCTTTGTTTACGTTTTACAGGAAGCATTAATGCTCTTTTCCTTTATAATCAAAACGTTTTGATTATCATGCAACAAAGGGGCACGAAAAGAGCCGTTCTTATTTAGTGTGTTGTAGAACAGTACTTCCATCGTAAAACGAAATATCGAACTATTCAACTAGCTAAAGATTCATTTTTATGTGCCCGAAAAGTCTGTACTAATTATAAAAATACGGAAATTCCCGCTTTTTTCCGTCGCTTTTTCACTAAAAAGTTAGTAAATCGTCCTAAATGTAGATAATATGTTATTTTTATCCATAAAAAAGCCAGCTCGCATTCTTGCGGCTGACTCACTCGAACATACTATTGGTTTGATATCGTTTCTAATGCTTTATTCAGCTGGTTATCGTGTTTCCCGTCTGTGCGCTGTTTGGAGATTTGCTCATTGATTTCATTTGCTGTTGCGATATCAATGGTTCCTGATTGTTTAAGGCTGTGTTTTTTCTGGAACGTCTTTACGGCATCGGCCATTTTCTTGCCGTAGTAGCCGTCTTCTCGTCCAGTGTCATACCCAAGGCCTTTCAGCAGCACTTGTGCCACCTTGATCTGTTCGTCATTCATATCAAGGGCAAGCGGCTTTTCAAGCTGAATCGGTGGAGATGTCAGGTGCTTAGGCTGTGCCACTTTGACTGTCGGCGCAACTCCTTTTTTATGGATCCAGTTTCCTTCAGGAGTTAGCCACTTATAAAGAGTCAGCTTGATGTTGCTGCCGTCTCCCATAGGTACTGCCTGCTGGACGGTTCCCTTTCCGAAAGAGGTTTCGCCGATAATGTCATAGTTGCCCGCCTCTTTAAGCGCTCCAGCCAGAATTTCCGATGCAGAAGCACTTCCTTTATCAATCAGAACAGATACAGGATAGTCTTTTTTCTCTCGAAGATTCGAGAAATACCGTTTCTTTTCTCCGTTGCGCTCTTCAATTTGAATGTAAGGCTGGTCCTTTGTGACAAATTGCTTCAAGATCTCTTCAACACTTTGCAGATACCCTCCCGGATTGCCGCGCACGTCAAGAACAAGTCCTTTTATATTCTGGTCTTCAAGCTTGGCCAGTTCTTCCGTAAAGTCCTCTGCTGTATCTTCAGAAAAAGAGGTGATTTCAAGATAGCCGATTTTCTTCTTGCCCTGCTGTTTAATGGAACTGAATACTGTCTCAATCGGAATCTCATCACGCGTGACATCAAAGCTCAGCTTTTCCTTTGAGCCTGCACGCATAACTTCAATTTTTACCGTGGTCCCTTTTTTCCCGCGGATCTTTAACACCGTATCATTTAAATCACTGCCGACTGTCGATTCACCGTCAATGGAAACAATCTCATCATTCGGCTGGAGACCTGCCTTTTCAGCCGGTGAATTCTTAAACGGGGAAACAATGATGATTTTCCCGCCATCCATTCCAACTTCAGCGCCGATTCCTTCAAAAGAAGAATCAAGGCTGTCCGAAAATTGCTTCGCTGTTTCTTTATCCATATAAACCGAATAAGGGTCATTCAGCGTAGAAAGCATTCCCTGAATGGCACCTTCCAGTAGCTGCTCCTCATCTACTTCCTCAACATACTTGCTTGAAATCAGCTCATACGCTTGTTTTACCTTCTCAAGGCCTTCTGTTTCCTGTCCGCGCTCTCCCTTTAAAACATCCGTAACGGCAGGAACGGAAAGCTCTTTTGCGGTTGCATCCTGCTGCTTGTCATGCTCGTAAAACTGGATGCCGGTGTACATGCCCCCTGCACCCAGGACCAGGGAAAGAGCCATCAGTAGGGCTGTCATTTTCTGCTTCATCTTGTTCCTCCTTTGGTAGGCTTGACGATTGGTTATGTAGATACCAGTACAGCTAGTATATGTAAATTATGGATCATTCATGTAGGACAAGGCAATCTCTATGAAAAAAAGTCAAAAAAAACTCCTAAAACGCTTTGTTTTAGGAGTTTTCATTCTTATTGAAGATAGTTCATCGGGTTTACAGGGTTTTTCCAAGCACCGTCATGAATTTCAAAGTGAAGATGCTTTCCTGTTGAACGTCCAGTGTTACCCATGTAACCAAGCTGCTGTCCTTTGCTTACAGACTGTCCAGCACTTACGTGACGTGCATCTAAGTGAGCGTATACCGTTGTATACGTCTTGCCGTCGATGTTATGCGTGATAAAGACTGCATTTCCGTAGCTGCTTGAGTAGTATGAACGGATAACCGTACCTGCTGCTGATGCAACTACAGGAACGTTCGCCGAACGGTTGGCAATGTCAATACCTGCATGGAGTTTGCCCCATCTATGGCCGTATCCTGATGTAAAAGTACCTTGTGCAGGCCACATGAACTTACCGCCTGTAACAGCTGGTGCTGGTGCCGGCTTAGCAGGTGCTGGAGCCGGAGACGAACTTCCGGAAGAGCTGCCTGATGATGATGACTTCTTAGGTGAAGATGGTTTGGCTGCTGCTGCTTGAGCTGCCGCTTCCTGCTTCGCTCTTTCTTCTGCTGCCGCCGCTTCTGCTGCTTCACGGCGCTTGCGCTCAGCTTCTTGTTTTTGACGCTCAATTTCTTTAGCGATCGCTGCTTCCTGCTCTTTCAGGAACGCTGCTTCGTCTTCTAGTTCGTAGATTGCTGCTTCTGTAGACTTATGCTGTGCTTTCACTTGCTCAATTAGTTTATTCTTTTCTGCTGCCTGTTTCTTAAGCTGCTGCTTTAAAGATTCAAGCTCAATTAAAGCTGTTTCCAGATTCTGCAGTTCGCTGCTTAGTTCTGCTTCACTTTGCTCAAGAAGTTTCTTATCTTCTTCATGCGCTTTAATAATTTCTTTATCAGCATCGACGATTTGTGTTACTGCACTTACGCGTGTAACAAGATCACCGAAATCCTGAGCACCGAGCAGCACATCCAAATAGCTCACTACTCCGCCTGTTTCCTGCAGGGAACGGACGCGGTTTTCCAATAGCTCATTGCGTTCTGCAATGCGTTTTTTCACTTCCTGAATTTGAACCTTCAGTTCCTGAATCTTTTTCTTTGCTTCTTCAATTTCAGCCTGGCGCTCACGGATTTTTTCGTTCGTCTCCGCTGTTTGCTTATCAAGCTTTTCAATGTCTGCGTTCAGCTTTTCTTCTTTGCTTTTAAGCTCAGAAAGCTCGCCCTGTTTTTCTTTAATATTTGAATCTACTCCAGAACGCTCAGTTTGGAGTTCTGATTTTTTCTTTTCTAATTCTGTGTTTGCGTAAGCTTTTTCTTGGGTAACTGGTATAATAACGGAGCTTGTCCCAACCAAAGCCGCAAGGCCAAGTGCCAGTAATTTCTTTCTCACTCTCTAGTTCCTCCCTTTATCTTATCTCTCTATCATTCTCTGAATTTCACATCATCCAGAGAAAACAAGCAATCCTTAAAGACTGCTTGTTTATACTCTCAAGAACTTGCGGACAGACATTAAGCTTCCCCATACACCGATCAGTGCACCGATCAGGATCAGAATAGCTGATACCTGGAAGGCAAACGGACTGAACGGCAGGAATTGAACAAATGAACCTGCGACCTTTGGTTCGACCCATGTATATAAATAGTTGTAAGTGGCCAGTACAAGGATTACAGGGACGATGGCTCCCATTACTCCAAGCATCAGGCCTTCTAAGAAGAACGGCCAGCGGATAAACCAGTTGGTTGCGCCTACGAGTTTCATAATTTCAATCTCGTGCCTTCTGGCAAAGATTGTGATTTTAATGGTATTTGAGATAAGGAACATCGCCGTGAAGACAAGTCCGATAATCAGCGCAATACCGATGTTTCTTGAAATTTCAACAAAGTCAAATAGCTTTTTGACTTCATCTTGACCATAGAGAACTTTATACGCTCCGTCAAAACGCTCTATTTGCTTGGCGATTTGTGGTGTGTCGCGCGGATTCTCTGTTTTAACTACAATAACGTCATTCAGCGGATTGTTCTGTTCAAACAGCTGATACGATTTTCCTTGTTCGCCCATGCTGCTGATCAGGTTATCCAATTCTTTTTCTTTCGGTGAAAGTTCTACGGATGCAATCCCGCTCAGATTATCCACCCTGCTCCTGAGCTCTTTCTGCTGTTCAGGTGTGCTTGTCACATCAACCAGCACCCTGATCTCTACATCCTCTTCAACCTTTGTAGCAAAGTTGTTTAAGTTCATCATAATGACCAAGAACGTTCCTACAAGGATTAAAGTGACCGTAACGGCACTGACCGACGCAAAGGTCATCCAGGCGTTGCGGGTTAAGCTTTTCATACTTTCTCTGAAGTGACGCCCAAGGGTTCTAATCATAAATACCATACTCCCCTCTAGCCTCGTCACGCACAATCTTTCCGCCTTCGATCGCGATGACTCGTTTTTTCATGGTGTTAACAATTTCCCGGTTGTGAGTGGCCATCACAACAGTAGTGCCTCTGTTGTTGATTTCCTCAAAAATGTTCATAATCTCCCACGACGTATCAGGGTCAAGGTTTCCTGTCGGCTCATCAGCGATGACTACGCCTGGATTGTTGATAATCGACCTTGCAATCGATACCCGCTGCTGCTCTCCTCCTGAAAGTTCGTTAGGAAAAGACCGGGCTTTATGCTTGAGCTGAACAAGATCAAGTACATCCAGCACTTTCTTTTTGATGACTCTCGGCTGCTCCCCGATTACCTCAAGAGCAAATGCGATATTTTCATAGACTGTCAGCTTCGGCAAAAGCTTGAAGTCCTGGAACACAACGCCGATGCTTCTTCTTAATTGAGGAACTTTTTTCTCTCTTAATTTTGCAAGATTGACTCCGTTGATCAGGATTTTGCCGTCTGTCGGCTTTTCCTCACGGTACATCATTTTTATAAATGTCGATTTGCCTGCACCGCTCGGACCAACAACATAAACAAATTCGCCCTGATCTATTTTTACATTTATTCCATTAATGGCGAGAACGCCGTTAGAATACGTTTTATAAACGTCTGTCATTTCGATCATAATTTTATCACCCAAAGCTGTTTATTTTGTAGATAACGTGGTGTAATGGCCTGATTTAAGCTAAATTTAAGTATGTAACCATAATTTTCATATATTAATAAGATTTACCCACAAAAGTCATTATACCATCAAAGTTCGGCAAAAATAGACTTAAAAATATTACAGTTTCATTTCAGTGTCGTAAATTGTCAAAGGAAATGTAATCCAGGTCTAAAGAATTGTCGACTGATAGCGCTTTAATGTAAATATTAGAACTTTCTGACTAAAAAGACAATCTTTTTTTAGGAATATATAGGTGGAAATTCTTTCTTACTTTCGGAGGAAGGAACGGATATTGGAAGGCGGCAAGTTATATCGTGCCTTTAAAACAGCAAAACCAGCCGATGCTGCCGGCTGGCTTCTCTTTAAGATTATTTCTTCTGCGCAAGCCATTCAGCTACGACAGCTGCATCCGTTTCGTTAATAAGACCTCCAGGCATTCCGCCCTGGCCATTATTAATGATGCTTTCAATTTTTTCTTTGTCATATTTTGAGCCGACCTTTGCAAGACTTGGTGCGGCCCCGCCGCCTTCAAGATTTTGACCGTGGCAGCTGATGCAGTTCTGCTGAACAATTTCTTCAGCATTCGCTGTATCTTTTGAGCCCGAATCTTTTGGCTCTTCTCCTGCGTTATCTCCTCCGCCGCATGCAGCAAGGACTAAAGATGTTCCGAAAAGAAGGGCAAGTACTTTTGATTTCATCGCCGAAATCCTCCCCAAATAAGGATGTAAAACACACATTTATTATATCCTAACTAGGCCCGCTTGAAACCTTCCCCGAGCACATGAGAAGCATCCATAACGACCACAAACGCAGACGTATCAATGCTTTTAACGAGTTGTTTCAATTTCGTGAATTCTGTCTGATCCACCACGCACATCAGGATCGGCCGCTCGCTGTCTGTGTAGCCTCCGAAGGCCGACAGCTTTGTCACTCCCCGGTCGATCTCGCTCAAAATCGCTTTTCTGACCTCTTCTTCCTGATTTGTAATGATCATCGTCATCTTCGATCGGCCCAGCCCCACCTGAACGACATCGATCGTTTTACTTGTAACATAAAGGGCGACAAGAGCGTAAAGCCCAAGTTCAATATCAAAGACCACCGCAGCGGTCAGAACAATCAGCCCGTCAATTAAAGCCACGCACGTTCCGAGAGAAAGCCCCGTAAACTTGTGAATGATCTGAGCAGCCAGATCCGTACCCCCTGTAGAAGCTTTTCCTCTAAAAACAAGCCCAAGACCAAGACCTACTCCGATTCCCCCGAAAATTGCACCGAGCAGCGGATCTGTCGTCGCTGGCGCAACGTCCTTTGTCAAAAAAACAACAAATGGCAGAAAGATCGTTCCAACCAGCGTTTTTAAGCCGAACTGTTTCCCAAGCAGCAGCACACCTGCAACAAACAGAGGAATATTAAAAGCCCACTGCACATAGGCAGGCTCAAAACCGAATAAAGCATCTGTAATCGTACTGATCCCGCTCACTCCGCCTGAAGCGATGCGGTTCGGCAGAAGGAACAGATTAAATGCAATGGCAACGATTCCAGAACCGAGCAGAATAAATAAATACGACGTCACTTTTTCAAGCATTGGATTATATGTACGAGTGCGTTTACGCTGAAACATCCTGCATCCTCCATCTGAATCACACAAATTTTTGACATAACCTTACAGAGTATAGCACCCGTCTGATTCAGCTGTAAATAACAGCGGGATAACGTGCTAAAGAGATAAAGCGGTTATGTTAGTTTTAGCATTGCAGGTGGAATTTAGTCTGCGGTGCGCGGATTTGTGTGGAGGATGCCGGTGCTTTCGGTTAACAGGTCATTTCTTTTCCAGTACTGCTTTTCTTTTTCTCACGCCAACTGCGCTGCGCTTTCAAGCCTGCATATCCGGCAGTAATGATCACAAAGCCTGCAAGGAGCAGCGTTTGATAATCTGTAATTGTTTTGATGATTGTTTCCGTATCGCCATCATAAAAATGGCCGATACTCAAAAATAGAAAAGTTGTAGGGGCAATCCCAGCCATGGTCAGCAATGAATACTGGCGAAGATTCATATTTGAAGCGCCAGCTAGGAAAGGTACGACATTTCCTAAATGAAGGGGACTAGAAATAACGACACTCCAAATTCCATATTTGCTGAAATTGGCTTTTGCTTTTTCCAGACCGATTCTGTTCCGAGGGCTTAATCTGTTCTCGAATGAGTGTCCCAGTTTGTATCCGATGAAAAAAGGAATGTAGCTGCCTGCTGTATAAAGGAAGCTTCCGATGAGCGAAATTCCTGCAATTTCGAGCCAGGACAATTCTAAAATGAAGCCTATTGTTACCATAAAAAAGGTTCCGATAAAGGGAAAAGCACTTCCTTCAATGAATAAGGAAAGGAGCACACCCCATATACCCCAGTCTTCTGCGTGACTCACGATTGTTTGCGTCATACCTTCTAGCTCCTGCCGTTTTAGTATGCTTTAATCATAGAGGTATTTTTAATGATCAAACAACGGCTGGAGAAGCAATTTCGGCTGCGTCTTGGGACTTAGAAGGAGCGCACCTTTTTTGGCTACCCTTATTCCACTCGCTCTATTTTATAAGACAGCGTTTCTTCCTTTTGCTACCCCATATTCTGCTCACTCCGATTTATAAGGCTGCATTCCTTGCTTTTGCTACCCCATATTCTGCTCACTCCAATTTATAAGGCAGCATTTCTTCCTTTTGCTATCCCATATTCCGCTCACTCCGATTTATAAGGCTGCATTTCTTCCTTTTGCTACCCTATATTCCGCTCACTCCGATTTATAAGGCAGCATTTCTTCCTTTTGCTACCCTATATTCCGCCCACTCCGATTTACAGGGCAGCATTTCTTCCTTTTGCTACCCAATATTCCGCTCCACCCAATTTATAAGGTACCAAAGTCCACAAAAAAAACAGCCGCCCCCCACAGGGACAACTGCCTCATTTGTCTTATGATAGTTTTGAACGAAGATACGCATCGATAAACGGATCGAGGTCTCCGTCCATGACTCCCTGCACGTTTCCGCTCTCGGTGCTTGTGCGGTGGTCTTTGACAAGAGAGTACGGGTGGAACACGTAGGAGCGGATCTGGGAGCCCCAGCCGATTTCCTTTTGTTCGCCGCGGATCTCGTCAAGCTCGGCCTGCTGCTCGTCAAGCTTGAGCTGGTAGAGCTTTGCTTGAAGCATTTTCATTGCGCGCTCGCGGTTTTTGATCTGGGAGCGCTCTGTTTGACAGGATACAACCGTGTTAGTCGGCAAATGCGTAATACGGACGGCGGAATCCGTCGTATTGATGTGCTGACCGCCGGCGCCGCTTGCACGGTACGTGTCAATTTTCAGGTCCTCTGTACGGATGTCGATTTCGATTTCATCATTGAATTCCGGCATGACTTCGCAAGATACGAATGACGTATGACGGCGGCCAGATGAATCAAACGGCGAAATCCGGACAAGACGGTGAACGCCTTTTTCCGCTTTCAAGTAGCCGTAGGCGTTGTGGCCTTTGAATAGAAGCGTGACGCTTTTGATTCCCGCTTCATCACCTGGAAGGTAGTCAAGAGTTTCCACTTTGAAGCCCTTCTTTTCGCCCCAGCGCGTGTACATGCGGAGAAGCATTGAACCCCAGTCCTGGG
Source organism: Metabacillus indicus LMG 22858 (assembly GCF_000708755.2). GTDB lineage: Bacteria > Bacillota > Bacilli > Bacillales > Bacillaceae > Bacillus_P > Bacillus_P indicus. The sequence continues at coordinate 447,005 of NZ_JGVU02000006.1, forward strand.
ACTCTGTTCCGCCTGCTCCCGGGTGAAGCTCAAGGATCGCGTTATTCTTGTCATGCGGTTCACTTAATAGAAGCTGAAGCTCATAATTGCTCATCGCTTCAGTCAGCTCGGCAATTTCACTTTCAAGCTCTGCATGAAGATCGGCATCAGGCTCTTCTTTTAAAAGTTCGTGCGTGATTTCGAGGTTTTCATGCGTTTCGCTCATTTCTGTGAACTGAACAACTGCCTCTTTCAGCATATTGCTTTCGTTAATAACGGTTTGTGCTTCGTTTTGGCTGTCCCAGAAGTTCGGGTGGGACATCATTTCATCTAGCTCCTGAATGCGAGCCTGTTTACGGTCGAGGTCAAAGAGACCCCCTAAAAGCCGCTAATTTCTTAGCCATTTTTTCAAGTTCGTTTCGAATTTCTGCAAGTTCCATATTCATTCTCCTCTAAAATGGGGTAAAGAGAGGCAAAGTGCCCCTCTTTGAAAAATTATTTTCCGCTGCCGCAGCAGTTTTTGTATTTCTTTCCGCTTCCGCATACACATGCGTCGTTGCGGCCGATTTCCATCTGCTTCTTAACCGGCTTTTTCTTAGGCGCCTCGTCTCCCTCTTTCGGGTGAACCGCCTGCTGGCCTTTAGCAACTTCCTCACGCTGAAGGTTGTTTCTGATTTCTGCTTTCATGATGTATTTTGCAGCATCCTCTTCAATCGATGCAATCATGCTTTCAAACATCGCAAAGCCTTCCATTTGATACTCGCGGAGAGGATCTGTCTGGCCGTACGCACGAAGGTGAATACCCTGGCGCAGCTGATCCATGGCATCAATGTGATCCATCCATTTCGTATCAACCGCACGAAGAAGGATGACCTTTTCAAACTCGCGCATCTGCTCTTCTCCGAATGCCTCTTCTTTTTCATTGTAGCGGGCTTTCGTTTTCTCAAGCACAAGCTCTGAAATCTCTTCGGATTCTTTTCCTTTAAAGTCATTAACTGTGAATGTGCCTTCTTCAAGGAGGTTGGCATTCAGGTAGTCAATCAGCCCTTCAAGGTTCCAGTCCTCAGGAAGCTCTTCCCTTGGCGTGTACATCGCAACCACACGTTCAACTGTTGATGTAACCATGCTTTCAACAATCGCACGCAGATTTTCAGAGTCAATCACGTCAAAGCGCTGCTTGTAAATAACTTCACGCTGTTGGCGAAGAACGTCATCATATTGAAGAAGCTGTTTACGAGCGTCAAAGTTGTTGCCCTCAACGCGTTTTTGCGCAGATTCAACAGCTTTCGTAACAATTTTACTTTGAATCGGCTGTGAATCATCCATGCCCAGACGATCCATCATCGCCATCATGTTTTCAGAGCCGAAGCGTCTCATCAGTTCATCTTCCATAGATAGGTAGAACTGAGTCACACCAGGGTCTCCCTGACGTCCGGAACGTCCGCGAAGCTGGTTATCGATGCGTCGTGATTCATGGCGTTCTGTTCCGATAACAGCCAAACCGCCAAGCTCCCTTACACCAGGTCCAAGCTTGATGTCCGTACCGCGTCCCGCCATGTTTGTCGCAATCGTAACCGAACCCTGATGGCCGGCATTCTCGATGATTTCCGCTTCTCTTTCATGGTTTTTCGCATTCAGCACGTTATGTGGAACACCTTTTTTCTTCAAAAGCCTTGAAATAAGCTCAGACGTTTCTACCGCAACCGTACCGACAAGAACCGGCTGGCCGGCAAAATAACGCGTCGTTACATCATCAACAACGGCTTTGAACTTGCCTTCCATAGAACGGTACACAAGATCTGCACGGTCATCACGCACCACATCGCGGTTTGTTGGAATCGCCACAACCTGCATGTTGTAAATGTTGCGGAACTCCTCTTCCTCCGTCTTCGCTGTACCTGTCATACCTGAAAGCTTTTCGTACATGCGGAAGTAGTTCTGGAATGTGATCGTTGCAAGTGTCATGCTCTCGTTCTGAATCTCAAGGCCCTCTTTCGCCTCGATTGCCTGGTGGAGACCATCGCTGTAGCGGCGGCCTTTCATTAAGCGGCCCGTGAACTGGTCAACGATGACAACATTGCCGTCTTCAACAACGTAATCAACGTCATTGTGCATCACAACGTGGGCTCTTAATGCCATATTAATATGATGGTTGAGAGACACATGTGTTAAATCGAACAGGTTTTCAATATTAAAGGCTTTCTCTGCTTTTGACATTCCGTCTTCAGTCAGCTGCACACCTTTTGTTTTTTCATCGAACGTATAGTCCTCATCGCGCTTCAATGAACGGACAAAACCGTTAGCCTGTACATAAAGCATCGTGGACTTTGCAGCAGACCCCGAAATGATTAACGGCGTACGCGCCTCGTCAATCAGGATGGAGTCAACTTCATCAATAACCGCATAATGAAGCGGACGCTGAACCATCTGCTCTTTGTAAAGAACCATGTTGTCGCGCAAGTAGTCAAAGCCAAGCTCATTGTTTGTGGAATACGTAATATCCGCCGCATAGGCAGCACGCTTTTCCTCTTTGGAAAGACCGTTTGAATTGAGTCCGACAGTCAGGCCGAGAAACTCATACAGCTTGCCCATCTCAACAGCATCACGGCTTGCAAGGTATTCATTGACCGTCACAACGTGAACGCCTCTCCCGGAAAGAGCATTCAAATAAACAGGCATCGTGGAAGTCAGTGTTTTACCTTCCCCTGTTTTCATCTCGGAAATATTCCCTTCGTGAAGAGCGATACCCCCCATCAGCTGAACCGGGTACGGATAAAGTCCGAGCACTCTCTTTGAAGCCTCGCGCACAACCGCAAAAGCCTCTGTCAAAAGATCATCCGTGCTTTCGCCTTTGGCAACGCGCTCTTTAAATTCCTGCGTCTTCGCCTTCAGCTCTTCATCAGAAAGCCTCTCCATGTCACCTGCTAAAGATTCTATTTGATTCGCCATTTTTTCGTATCTATTCAATGCACGTTTATTAAAATCAAACACCTTATTTAAGATTCCAAGCATTCTAAACGCTCCTCTGTTAGTGAAGTGCCATACGTGAAGCTACTCATAGGCAGGATAATTATCCGTCCTGCAAAACTACCTTCTATTTTACCATATATTAAATAATATCAACAGTTTATCCTGTTTCAAAGCGAAAAACCGTTCTCCATCAACTTTTTTAAAACATCGTCTTCAGGTTTGCTGAAGAAGCTTATGTATTTTTAAAAAAGAAAACAAAAAAATCCGGCATGGCCGGAATACCCTTCTATGTATCCTTTTATAGAAGATCAGCGGAGGAACTGCTTTTCTGTTCTGCAGAAACATTCTTGGTTATCACTTGCAGATTCTCATGCATTTTGAACATGACAATTAACAGCTCACAGTAGATCCTGATGACAAAGGGACCAAACAGCAGTGTCAAAAGCCCGGCAAACACCTGAGCTCCACCCCCGAAATCAGCGCTCGCTCCTGTTGCAATCGAGATAAATCCTGCGATGATGCTGAGGGCCGATCCCACATAAAAGATAACTGTAATGATAGTGGGGGTAATCATTTTATTGAATTTTAAAAAGTCCTGCATGTTTATCTCCTCCTTCTCTAGAGCATATGACTTTAGAATCATTGAATATGTCTTATTAAAGTAAAAATATGTAAATTAGAACAAATGAAAAGCAGCCTCTTCAATGAGAGACTGCCTGATGGTGTATTTATTCAGTCGGTTCAATAATCGCGTACTTGCCGTCTTTACGCTGATACACAACGTTTGTTGTGTTTGTTTCAGCATTTGTAAAGACGAAGAAATTATGACCGAGCATGTTCATTTGAAGAATGGCTTCTTCGCTGTCCATCGGCTTTAAGTTAAAGCGCTTTGTGCGGACAACCTGGATCTGGTCTTCTTCTTCCTGAACGGCTGTCTGGGTCTGTGCCCCTTCAGCTTCTTCTGTGCCTGCTGCAAACATGAATTTAGGTGATCCCTGCTCGCGCAGCTTGCGGTTGACTTTTGTTTTATGTTTACGGATCTGACGCTCGAGCTTGTTTGTCACAAGATCGATGGCAGCGTACATATCCTCGTTATATTCCTCAGCACGCAACACTAGATTGGTCATGGGAATGGTTACTTCAATTTTTGATTCCTGATCGCTGTAGAATTTCAAATTTACGTTTACGTTTGCTTCAACTGAATCCTCAAAATAGCGTTCCAGTTTGCCGATTTTCTTCTCGACATACTCTCTTAATGCTGGAGTTACCTCAATGTTTTCGCCTCTGACGTTATAATTCAAAATGAACTCCTCCTTTGTTAAGGATATGTAAACTTAATTCTTCCTTTCCCTTTAGAATTCCTGCTGAAACGTAAAAATAATGTTAAAACAATGTGAAATTTGTTGAAGTTTGCGGTTCAGAAGGAAAGGATGTGAATAGAGTATGCGAGGGTGGTTTGATTTATTCTGTGAAAAAAAAGACTGATTTTATGAAATCGTACCCGTTCCCTTGCGCTCCAGTCACTTGCTTTCCGCGGGGAGTGCCGGGAGCCTCCTCGGCCAGCCTGCGGGGTCTCCCGTGCCCTCTTTATCCCGCAGGAGTCAAGTGCCTTCCGCTTCAGTACACTTATACATCTTCCATTACAACCACTCCTAATAAAAAACAAAAATCCCGTCCTTATTCTGGCGGGATCAGTGAAGCAGGTATGGGAGCAGGCATGTTTGGATGTCTCTCTTCCAGGCTGTATAGAGATGGGATAATCTTTTTAAATAGGCATGGAAAAGGTGGGACCCGCCTTCTGGCGCCGGTCTTAGTTCTTCGAGCATGTCATCAAAGAGAAGAATGGCCTTTTGGAGATCTGGATTGCTGCGGGCCGCATGCATCATGGAGCTGTGAACGGCATCCACCTGTATGAAGGCGTCCATCAGATCGTCCATAATCTGCTCGCGATTTGTATATTCCATGCTTTCATAGCTTTTGATCAGATAATAAAAACACTCTTCGATTGTGTTCAGCAGCTCATTATAGGAAAGGAAAAGCTCGTAATCGCTTTGAGTTATGGCGTCACTTGCGCTTATCATAATACATTCCGTCAATGGCTGTGCTCTGGTAGGGGTTTGCATATTTCTGGCCGGAGGCTTTTTGCAGCTTCAATTTTGTCATATCTTCTTTAATCTCATTCTGCACAGCTTTCAGTTTTTCATGGATAACCGCGTTCCATTCCGTGATTTCTTTTCCCAGCTGTTTTTCCTGCTGGGTGTATGGCGGCTTCAGGTTTGAGATCAGCACTTCCCGCTGTTCAATCCACTGCTGGATGTTCAGGATGTAGCTGTCCCTCATGTCCTTTTGCTGTGAGCCGTTCACTTCACTCAGCAGCTGGTGAGTAAGCTGATGCAGTTTTTCAACAGCGCTCATCAGATCGGGCCGCCCTGTCCGAACTGCTGCCTGCGGGCGGATTGGATGACCTGTTTCCACGCATCGCGGAATTCGGTTACATATCCCTCTGCTTCAGAGAGAATCTCCGGATCATTTGAGATATTCGCTTCTACGAGCCTGCGGTTGATGTATTCATACATCTGCATCATCGACCCGGAAACCTCAGCTTCAGGGTTCAATGTAATCATCAATTCTTGAATAATGCGCTGCGCCTTTTGAAGATTGATGTTTTTTTCCTGAACCTGTTTCTGTTCCATCGCTGTTCGTGCCTGTTTAATAAATTTGAGGCAGCCGTTATAAAGCATCAGTGTCAGCTCGCCTGGAGATGCCGTGCTTACTGAATTCTGCTGGTACGCCTGATAAGGATTTGTCAATGCCATCGTGTTAACTCCTTTTTTAGCCGAATTGCTGCATTAAATAACTCATTTGTTCGTTGGATCGCTGAATCGCTTTTTCCATCGCCGTAAACTGCGCCCAGTAGCGATCCTCTACTTGCGTCAGCCTGTCTTCAAAACGCGTGATCTGATTATCAATGGATGAGAGATTTCTCCCGATCGTAAATTGCTGGCTTGTGGAACTGGACGTGCCTGCTTTGGCATTAAGCTTGTCCATCGTTGTTTTTAAATTGTCATACAGGTTGGTAACAATCCCTTTTTCTCCGCTCGTCGGGCCATTGCTTGTGAACAGCTTCTCTACGCCTTCCGGATTTTCTTCAATTGCTTTTTTCAGCTTGGCCTCATCAATAATAAGCTTTCCGCCCTCCCGATAGTTCGTGGAGGTCGTGATTCCGATATTGGAAAGATGGGTAAAAGATGTGCCTGATGCTGAAGACAGCGTTGAAGAGAAATCTGAGCGCATCTGGCTGAGAGTACTTGTCAAAATCGAGTCTTTTCTGAGCATCCCGCTCTTCGCCTTTTCATCCCACTGCTCCTGCTGCTTGTCAGACAGAGCTTCGCGTTCTTCGTCAGAAAGCGGCTGATAGTCGCGGTAGCGGGTTTCATCTGTTTTCGTCTGGATTTTGGCAATGGTTTCGTTGTAAAGGGTGACGAATTTTTTGATGTTGTCAAAAACGGCATTTGTATCGTTTGTCACATTAATGGCGACAGGCGGTTCTGCAGCCGTGAACGTGTTTTTCAGGGTAAAGGTAACCCCGCTCATTTCAAACGTGTTGGACGTCCGCTCTGTTTCAAGTCCGTTGATCGTGAACTTCGCGTTTTGCCCGCCCGTTTCTGTGCCTGAGCCAAATCTCAGGACGTTATTCAGGAAGCCCGCGGATGTAATGATTTCATTTCCGGCTTTGTTAAAATCACCGGTTTCTTTTCTCGTCAGTGTAATCTTGTCTGAGAAAGAATCATACAGGGCCGTCACGCCGAGAGAAGATGAATTGATTTTTGCAAAGACGTTGTTCAATGATTCTGTGCCCTGAATCAGGAAGTTCTCTTTTTTGAGACCTGCTGAAGTATGGGTCTGCATGTCAAAAGAGAAGTACTGGTCTGTACTCTCAATCACGTAATCCGCTTTGATGACGCTTCCTTTTTTGATCGTTTCGCCGAACATCAGGTTGCCGTCTGTATCAAGTGCAGCTTCTCCCGCTTGAGGAGTACCCGTCACAAGCTTAAAAGATTTTCCGTCCACTTTGATAATCGCGTCTTTATCAACATTTTTCAGCACTTGCCCGGTTTCAAGTGTCAGCTTAAATGACGTCCCGTCAGCCGCGGCAGTGACTGCCTGATTTTTAACGGTTCCTGTCTGCCAGTTGAAGTTCGTGTTGGCAAACGAATCTTTTATATCCTGGAGAGCTTTGGACGGGTCGACCTTTTGGCCGGATGCAGAGATAGCTCCGGCATTCACCTTCGTCGCTGCCGTTGCAAGCTGATCTACTTTCGAGATGCTGTAGGACGCCTGGCTCGCTGCACTGGTTGCAGTGGCTGTCACCTTATCGGCATTGGAGCTGTTCGTCGTCCGTGCCCGGTAGTTGCTCGAGAGCTTCATATCAAACGCAGCATTCCGGAATGAAAACAGCAGGCTGTTCATCTCGCGGTAGCCGTCGCGCTGCCACTCAAGCACCTGCTTGTTCTGCTTCAGCTTATCAAGCGGCATTCTCTCCGCCTTCATCAAATCTGCCACGAGCGAATCAATGTCCATTCCGCTCGCCAAACCGCCGATTCTGACCATGTACCTTCACCTCTCTAAATTTTCTTATCTACTACAAATCCCAGGAACTCCGTTAATGCTGCGTACAAATCCAGCATCTTCTTCGACGGAATCTCCCGGACAATTTCCTTCGTCTGACTGTCTACCACCGTCACATAATACTCATTCAGCTTCTCATGCAGCTGAAACTGAATCGACGTATTCGCCGGCTGTAGAAACTCATTGATGCTGATCACCGCTTTTTCAATCTCTTCTTTCGGAAAAGCAGGAATATATTCTTCTTTACTTCCTTCTTGTATGGTTACGGGCTTCGTGTCAATTTCTGAGATGCGCGGACCAGGCTGGGATGACATTTTCTCAATCATCATGATGGGTCGCTCCTTGGATAAATGTTCTATTGGTTATATCGGAGGGATTGGGGAGATTTGAAGGTTTGGGGAGTTAAAATTGGGCTTAAATGTTTTGCAATTTTGGAGAAAAATTGCAAGCAGAAAAGACCCTAGCTGGGCTAGAGTCTTTGATCCAATTAACGAAGTAATTGAAGAACACCTTGTGGTTGTTGGTTGGCTTGCTTTGCCGCTATGCCTTTCGGTCATAGAATAGACTATATCTTCACCCTGATCATTCAGGGGCTGGGCACTTCGAACAGTTTGCACTGCCCTACGAGATTCATAATCATAGCTTGCGCCGTAGACCGTCTTCTCTAGTCGTTGAACCTTCTCCAGAGTTTCCTCCCAGGAGCTTGGCTGCTGATTATCCATTGTGTGATCTTCATCATTTTCATACCTTCACGCTGACCGTTTCCAGTTACGTTGTGGTTGAGGAAGCTTTAGGAAGTTCCAGCAATTCACCCAGTTATACTCTAGTTCGTTACCAAACTAGACGCCCTTCAATCATTATCTCAAGAGTTGTAAAACCCCTTGAGGCATCTGATTGGATTGAGCCAGCATTGCTTGTGCTGCTTGAGAAAGAATAGAATTCTTTGTTTGGTTCATCATTTCTTTCGCCATCGTGCGAACATTTACTTTCATAAATGACCAGACTATATCTTCACCCTCATATTTTCAAGTAGGGGTCGGGCACTTCGGATTCACAATGCTGATGATACATTGCTTCACCTATGGATTTCATCATCATAGCATTCGCCTTAGATGGTATATCCTAGTCGTTGAACCTTCTCCACTCTTTCGAGACAGGAGCTTGGCTGCTGATTGCCCAATCTTTTCTTTTGTCAAACCATCACGCTTGTCGTTTCCAACTACGTTTTGGTAAGAAAAGCTCTAAGGGGTTTCCAGCAATTCACCCGATAATACTCACTAGCCGTTACCAGCCAGGACGACTGTGCTTGTCACTGCTCTTAGGCAGCTAAAGCATAATCTACGTCACGGATACGAGATTCCGCAGCAGTTAGGTTTTCAGAAGATGTTCCTAGGTTGTTGATTGTGTGTTCTAGACGGTTTTGGTAAGCACCTAAACGAGAACGTTCTGCAGAAACTGAAGCAATAGCTTGGTCAACAACTTTAATTGCTGCACTTGCTTTGGTTGAGCTTGAAAGGTCTAAAGCATATTCTGGGGTTCCAGATGCGCTAGCATCTGTTAATTGATTAGTTGCACCAGTTGCAGTGAAACTAGCACCTGTAACCGCATCATTTGAATCAATACCAGTTGCAGTTGCACCACCAGTAGTTCCTGAAACTCCTAGAGCAGCAGAACGCATATCATTAATTTCCACTGAGAATTGTTGCCCTTGGTTAGCACCGATTTGGAGAGAAACTGCTCCACCTGGAGTAGCAGGGCTTCCTGGAGTTGCTGTTACCTCAGCATTTAGAGAATAAGTGAATGAATCTCCAGTTGTAGCACTTGCAACACTACTTACATCAACAGTCATACCATCTGTTGTAAAAGTTGTTGTGCCTCCACCAATTGCTGCATCTGTAAGAGCGTCAGTTACCCCACCATCAATTGAATAACCAGTAGCCGTTTTTTCTACAGTAAGAGTGGTGTTAGTAGCACCTGAATATGTTCCTTGTAGTGTCATATTACCTGTTGCCATGTTACCAACATCAGCTGTCATGTTTGTTGCTGAAGATAGAGTAGTAGCTGGTGAGCCTGGATTAGCTGGTACTGCTGGTGAACCGGCTCCAGTTTTTGTACCATTTAATAATTTTTGAGTATTAAACTCTGTAGTATTTCCAATCCGATTGATTTCAGAAGTTAATTGGTTCATTTCTTTCTGAATTTCACCGCGGTCAGCAGTTGTATTGGTATCGTTCGAAGCTTGAGTAGACAATTCTTTCATCCGTTGTAGGATACTGTGTGTTTCATTTAAAGCTCCTTCAGCGGTTGCAATTAAAGAAATACCATCTTGAGCATTTTTAGAAGCCATGTCTAAACCGCGAATTTGCCCACGCATTTTCTCAGAAATCGCAAGTCCAGCTGCATCGTCACCAGCACGGTTGATACGCTGACCAGAAGCCAATTTTTCCATTGATTTAGATTGAGCAGCAGAAGCACTGTTCAACTTATTATAAGTATTTAAAGCCGCAATATTATGATTAATTCTCATTACAAATTTCCTCCTTGAAATGGTTGTTTTCTTCCACGTCCTTGTGGAAGGTGTCAGACTGGGCCGAGCCGGCCGTCTGCAGCCCTGCCTGACACTTTTTATATCGACAGGGAGAGGTATTGTTTAATAGAAGAGGGAAAAAAATCATAAAAAAACCTCAAGCTAATGTGCTTAAGGTTATCTGTTTCTTAGCTGTGATAAGAGGTCGAGTGTTACGTCCGCCGCTTTGTTGTTTTCTTCCTGGATGGAAAGGTAGATTTCTTTCCGGTGGATTTCGATGTGTTTTGGGGCGTTGATGCCAATTTTGACCTGGTCGCCTGAGATGGAGATGACGGAGATCTCGATATCGTCGCCGATTTTGATGGCTTCCCCTGTTTTTCTTGTGAGTACGAGCATCAGGCTTCCTCCCACAGGCGGTGTTTGGTTGTGTAGTCTGTTCCACTCAGGATGAGCTGCTTGCCTGTTTTTTGTTTTCGGTTGATGATGACCGGTCCCTGGAGATTGGCGGTTGAAGCATTGAAGGGATCTGTTACGGTCAGGATGACATAGACTTCAACGTCTTTTTCACTTTCAATGGACAGGGCTTCTTTTGAGGCTTCGTCTATCTCAAATTCATAGTTTTTGAAAAAGAAAAACGGACTTGTGACGACGAAGGCAGTGGACGGGCTCTGAACTGACTGAAGAATGAAAAAGGAGGAATCCTCTTCAAGCGGCAAGAGGATAAACGAGCTTTCATCCAAAAAGCCGGGTATGCCATGCTCGAACTTCAGTTTTTCGCCTTCATCAACATCGACCGTTCCGTGGTACTTCGTTTTGAAAACCATGCTTCACGTTCCTTTCTGTTAAATGACAAAATCAATTTTCAGCTGATTTCTCTCAGCGAGATGAATGTTCACGTCTCCGGCCTCATAGTCTATGACCGGCTTATTAGGCGTGCTTTCAATGACGGGTTCATTCGTCTTCACATCAATCTCAACCTCTGCAGGCTGATAGGCAAGCTTCACACTGAAATGCGACGGGATAAAGCCGATGTTGAATTGCTTCTCCGGGCGCCCGCTGTTCGTCTTTGCCTGGGCAGTCAGAGGACGGCCGCCGTTTTCAATCCGCATCTGCTCATCACCCTGCCTGATGCGTCTTGCAATTCCGGAGAGAACATCCTGCCTGCCCATATCGGCAGCTTCTTCGATGCGCTTTGAAATATGCTTCAAATCGACATCTTCCCGCGCTTTGGTCTGGTCAATTGTGAGCTTGCCCGGTGTGGTCCGGATGGACAGCTCTGCCTTCGGCTGCTGAATGGAAAGGTCAGCTGGCTTCTGTTCAATGGAGAGCTTAGCGTTCACCGTTTCGATTCCGATTTTGGTAAACCTGCTCTCAAGTCTGATTTGAGGAATGTTCATTATTTCACTCCTAGTAAAAAAGCTATCTCTCTAAAAGATAGCTTTATCGTAAAAAGTCCATAAGCGTAGGCTGAATGATTCTCGCACCGACTGAAAGGGCAGCTCTGTGTAGGCTTTCCTGAGCGGTGAGACTCATGATGACTTTCTCAAGGTCTGCGTCTTCGTTTTCTGAAAGAATACGAGTAGACACAACCTCCTGCTTCATCACCCGGTCTTCGATCAGCTCAAGACGGTTGTACCGTGCGCCAAGCTCCGCGCGTTCAGCGGTCATGGCGTCCATTTTCCCGTCAAGGTCTGAAAGCAGTCCGTCCAGGCCGGACGCATCACCTGATGACATTGCTTTTTCAATCGATCCAACTACCGCAAACAAGTCTTCGCTGAATACGTTATCTGAATTGATATTCGCTTTTAATGAAACCCCTTTTGACACTTCTACTTCAAACGGAGATTTATCAACGAGAACGGTTACCGTACCGTCATCATTCAGTGTCACTGGAGCCTTTTTCGTTTCCGTTCCGTTGAAAATGTAATTCCCCGCTACCTTGGTATTGGCTGACCCGACCAGGTCCTCTTTCAGCTGCTTGATTTCAGCGCCGATCGCTTTAAGGTCCTCCGGGCTGTTTGTGCCGTTGCTTGCCTGCACGACAAGTTCACGGACACGCTGCAGAACCTGTGTGCCCTGCTCTATGCCCGCTTCTGAGTTCTCCATCCACTGATAGGCTTCGGAAATGTTTCGCTGGTATTGTTCAACTTCCGTCAGGTTTGTGCGGTAGTGCATGCCTTTCATGGCAACGACCGGATCATCTGATGGTCGGTTGATCTTTTTGCCCGTGGCCAGCTGATCCTGATATGTCCCCATTTTCTCATAGCTTTTACTTAAGTTGCGGAGAGAATTGGCTGCAATCATACTTTGTGTGACGCGCATGGTTTTTCACCTACCTTCTTAATCCGTTGATAATGGTGTCAAGCATCTCATCCTGCAGCGAGATCATTTTCGCCGAAGCATTATAGGCATGCTGAAACTGAATCATATTTGTCATTTCTTCATCGAGTGACACAGCACTAACCGACTGGCGGCGCTGGTCAACAGCCGACCGGAGGACATCTGTGTTGCTTGAAAAGCGGTTTGCTTCCTGGGCATCAACAGCCATTCCGCCAATAAGACTTTCGTAGAAGTCCTGGATGGTCGTCGTTTTTCCGCCAATGAAAAACGTCTGATTTTTCACTTCGGCAAGTGCCAATGCATTTTTTCCGTCTCCGATGTTTCCATTGGAGGAGGCTGCGATGTTGTCGGTCGAATCGAGAATGTCCTGGTGCAGCTGAATAAGGGCAGCGGCACCTTCAGGAGGATTTGTCAGGCTGCCGAGATCAAAGAATGGTGAGCTGCTTGTTCCGCCCTCTTCAATTCTTTTAATACTATGGCCTGCTTCTTGAACTTTGTTTACCTCGATTGCAAAGCTGTAGGCAAGCTGGTCAAGCTGCTGAAGCATTTCCGGGTAAACTCCCTTAGCAGAACCGCCGTCATTGTATCCGTACGAATCAATTAAACTGCGGATCTTGCCCGCGCTGCCGAAATCTCTCACATCTAAAGCCGTCCCTCCGATCGAGACGGTATCAGCAAGGCCGTTTACAGAAGAATACCCGACGCTTATTTCATTCACTGCTTTCGTTTTGCCGTCTACTAGGGTCCCGAGTGATTTGCCTCCGGCGTCTACGATTTCAATAGAAACGGATCCTTCTGCAATCGAAAGTGCATTTCCTCCGCTTTTTTCATAGGAAATTTTCACGTTAGCCATCCCCGAAAGCTGATCAAGCAGACGATCCCGCTCATCGTACAAATCATTCGCCAGATAGCCGTGCGGCTCAACTTCCGAGATTTGCTTGTTGATGCTGTTAATCTGCTTTGCAAGTGAATTGATTTCTTTGAGAGAAACCTGGATTTCGCTTTTCAGCTCACCCTGAACTGCTTTTAGAGAAGTAGAAAGATAGTGGAACGTTTCCGCTACCGCTTTTCCTCTCTCGCGCACAACCGAACGGGCGCCTGCATTCGTCGGGTTTAGGGCCAGATCCTGCGTCGACTGCCAGAAACGGTCAAACGTTTTGGAGAGACCGGTCTCAGACGGTTCATTCATGATTTCTTCCATCTTCAGAAGAGCATCGGCGCGGGAATCCCAGTATCCACTTTTGTTGTTTTCATAGCGGAACTGCGTGTCCAGAAAGCTGTCGCGCACACGTTCAATTGTCCCTGCCTGAACGCCGGTTCCGGTTTGCCCCGGGATATGGGGGCGGTTGATGGATGCGTTCGGATAGGGCTCCGTCTGTTCAAAGTTCACACGCTGCCTTGTGTAGCCCGGCGTGTTGGCATTGGCAATATTGTGGCCTGTTGTATTAAGGGCGCTTTGCTGCGTAAACATTCCTCTTTTGGCAATTTCAAGACCTGAAAAAGTCGAGCGCATGGTTCATTCCTCCGAGCTTTATGCTTTTGAATCAAATAACGATTTTCGTTTCGGCTGAGCTGCTGCAGATAAGCCCGGAGGCTTGTAGGCCGGGGACTCTTCCTTAGGCATGAGCATATCAAGAGACAGGGAGACAAACTGAAGGGCCTGAACGGTCAGCTGCTGGTTCAGCTTGTTTGCCTGTTTCAGCTTGTCCATGACATCTGTCAGGTCGGATAAAAGCTGCTCAAACTGGACCTTGTCTTCTCCCTTTGCTTTTTCGATGCATGCCCACAGTGTCAGATCATGATCTCTGCCAAGATAGGCTGAGGTGAGCGGGATCCGCTCTTTCTCTGCAAGCTTAATAGCGCTTACGCAGATGTGTTCCTGCTTCAGGGTTTGCTGAAGCACAGCCAGATCTTCTTTTTTCAGGGCTTCTGTTTTGGCTTCGGCTAGCTTCAGAAGCTGCTGATTAAGCCTGAGAAGCTTCTCGAGTTTAAAAATTAACGGCTGTGCTGACACGGCAAATCCCCCTGGTTCTATTTCTTATAGTGATTAAAAAGGCTTTCGGCCACAGCTTTTGGATCAGGCTGGTAAGTGCCGCTTTCAATTTGTTTTTTCAGAGCTGCCACTTTTTCCTGTCTTGCGGCATCGATGCTGTTCTGCTGCTGAAGTTCTTTCGCTTTGGATGAGATCTCTACCTTATCCTGTTTCTGTGCAGCCTGCGGAAGCTGCTGTTTTTCCGCACTTCTTTGGTAGGGATTGATTGAAGCTGAATTCAGATGATTGATTTTCATCTCTTATCCTCCTCCATTCCTTTGATGATATCTTTATCGGCCCTTTTTGCCGGGCATTAACAGTCTTACTTGTTTTTGGGCTGAAAGGTATAGAAAGTCGCTTTCTCTTCTGTGACTTTCTGACGGCGTTCTTCCTCCCGCTCTAAGTCAAACAGCTGAGTTTTCAAGTCTTTTGAACATGTGAGGCACAGCTTGTTCTCCCTGATCAGCGTTCCGCATTTCTGGCACGGGTAGCCAAGATTCGGGAAATTGGCGAGCTGGATCTTTCCCTGTCTGATAAATTTCAGAATCAGGTCTTCAGAAACTCCTGTCTCCTCTGCCGTTGTGACCAGTGTAGCTGTCCGGTTCCTGCTTTGTTTTAAAAAGCTGTAAACCGCTTCGTAATGACGCTCTTCTTTTTTATGGCACGTATCGCATACTGTTTTAAACGGTGTTCTGACAAATAATGAGTAGCATTCCGGACAATTTGATAGTTCCACAATAATTCTCCTATCATTGTACTATATATCATTAATATCGGTTCGTTTTTGAAAACGTTTAGCCTCTGACGAGAGTTAAGGAGGAGACCTTTTTTGCACCGTTTTGAATCAGCACGTTTGCTGCATGCCTGATTGTCGTGCCTGTTGTGTAGATATCATCAATTAAAAGGATGTGTTTTGAGTGAATGTCTGAAGGGTTTTCGATAAAAAAGACATTTTCACTTTGGAGGCGTTCTTCGCGGGTTTTTTTGGATTGTTTTTCAAGATGTTTGCGGTTTAAGGGTGAAAGGACGGGGCGTCCGAGAAGTTCAGCGAGGAGGAGTGCCTGATTAAATCCGCGTTCATAAAGTCTTTGGCTGCTGAGAGGGACCGGAACGATGAGGCCGGCCTCTTTAAAGTTCTGAAGGAAAGCTTGGCGGAAGGAGTCTTGAAAGACGCGAACTAATGCTGCGTCACCCCTGTATTTGTACCTGGCGATGACATCTTTCATCCAGTCATTGTAGTGGTAAACCGAGCGGTTACTTGTGAGGACGGGGCCGAGTTCAGGGTCTGACTGCCACCTTTCACAGTCATAACAGGTTTGTTCATCTGCCTGAGGCCGGCCGCAGGTTCGACAGACCGGTCCTTCGATCAGAGTGAATTTATCAAAGCATTCTGAGCAGCATGCTTCTTCCTTTTCCAAGAAAAAAACGCTTCTCCACGTAACCGTTTGTGCAAGCTCTGCTGCGCAAATCAGACAAAGGCTCATTCTTCGCCTCTGCGGCAGCGCGGCATGTCAGATACCATTTTCGCCGACTCCGCGAGCTTGACGATCAGCGTCGTCATCTGCTGCTTGTCTATGAATTCCGCTTTGACGTAGGCGATTTTGCCGGCGTCTGTCACATATCTCGGCTGGACTCTGTTCAACACAAGCGCGAGCACGTCATTCAGGCATTCATCGCACGTGCAGCTCATCTGAAGAGCCTGCTTATATTCAAATAACAGGTCTGACATAATTTGTTCCATTGCATTAACAGCCAACTTCCTGTCCCCTTTCCTGCTGCTACTAACCGATTATGCCACAACGTAAAAATGTTGGATATATTTAACATGCTAAACAGTCAGAAAGTCACTTTCGAAGCTTCCGAATTCATCATCTCGATATGCTTTTTGGCACGAATCATGGCTTCTGTTTTCCCATAATGAAAAAAACGGACATCTCCATCAGGGTGTGCAGCGCTTCTGCCGACACGTCCTGCAATCTGGACAAGGGCACTTTCAGTAAAAATACCTGCTTCTGCCCCGAGCACCGCCGCATCCGAATTAGGAATGGTGACTCCCCTCTCTAAAATGGTCGTTGTCACAATGATTGGAATGGCGCCGTCTCTGAATTTCTGCACTTTTTCTTTTCGGTCCGGATCTTCTGCATGGACGCCTTCTATCGCTGTATGCTGTTCTTTCAGAATTCTCACAGCGTCCTTTAGAACAGGAATAGAGGGGACAAATAAAAACGCCTGTCTGTTTATGGCAAGACGGGCATTGACCCATTGCTGAAGCGGTTCAGGCAGTCTTTTTTTCTGAAGCGCCCGTTTATAATGCCCGCACCAGGTGAAGGAAGGAACAGGAAGCGGATGGCCGTGGTACCTTTGCGGAATTTTCACATGAAGGGTGATGGCTTCTCTAATTTTTTCTGAAGGGGTGGCGGTCAAGTAAATAAGGGAACTGTCAGGCTTTCTCGCTCTTGCTGCAGCAAACTGGAGTTTTTGGTCTGCTGAAAATGGAAAGGCGTCCACTTCGTCAATGATCAGAACATCAAATGCCGCGGTGAAGCGCATGAGCTGATGGGTCGTTGCGATCACGAGATCCGCTTCCTGGAAGCGTTCTTCACTTCCTCCGAACAGGGAGGCAATCTTCACTTTTGGAAAGGCAGCACGCAGTCTCGGAGTCAGCTCGAGGATGACATCCGTTCTCGGGGCAGCAAGGCAAACTTGTTTATTTTCTGATAAAGCTGCCTCTATTCCGTGAAAAAGCATCTCGGTTTTACCCGCTCCGCATACGGCCCAGAGCAGTAAATCCTGCTGATTTCTTACCGCATAAACCATTTGGTCTGATCCTTTTTGCTGAGCACTTGAAAGCCTGCCGTCCCACTTCAGGCCTGCAGATTCAGACTCGTTCTTTGGCCGGCACGGGCCTGTCCATTTGATGAGGGGCGTACATTCGCTTACTTTTCCCATTTGAATGCAGGCCCTGCAATAGGAGCAGCTTTCACCGCATCTCGCGCATGAAAAGGAATGAATCAGCCGGGGATCTTTATTTCCGCAGCGGTAGCAAACTCCGTCTTTGACACCATATTCATAGCTGACATAGCCATTTTCAGCATGCGATTGGATTAGGGCAATGGGGAAAGGAAGCTCATCAGGGAGCAGCAATCTGCCTTGAAGGTATGTTTGGAGGTCTTTGGAGTATAAAAATGATGGATTGGTTCGGCTAACACGGAGGCTGTGTTTGGCGACCTGAAGTCCTTCACTCACAATCTCTGTGGGTTTCAGCAATCCATTTACGACCGAAAACCTCACTCCTGATCGAACTTCGTTTTTTCAATTTTTCTGAAGCGCTTTTCTACACTGATTGGTGTCCTGTTCAGCTGCTGGGCAATATCACGGAATTTAACGTTCTGTTTTCTCAGGTCAACCAGCTTGCGGTCTTCCAGAGTTGTCCAGTGACGATATGACCGTTTTTGAATGTCAATTTCCTGCATATTATCTCTCCTCTAAATGGATATTGAAGTATACATATCCAAGTATGGGAATAAATGCAGGTATTGTCTAGTCCTGTCATAAAAAAAGTATTAAAAAAACTGAAATTTTCGGTGGGAATTTCGTCTTTTTTTCGTTGTATTTCGTTTACCGAAGTAAAAGAAAGGGGTCAGTCCCTCACCGCTTTAAAGCGGTGAGGGACTGACCCCTTTTCCATTATCTCGTGTACCAGCCAAGGCCCATAGCCCCTTCACCCAAATGGGTGCCGATGACGGGTCCGAAATAGCTGATCGAATATTCGACGTGTGGATATTTCGCTTGGAGTTCCGCTTTCATGCTCTCTGCCTCATCAGGACGGTTGGCATGAATGATGACAGCGCGCATCGGTTTGCCTTTGTTTGCTTCTTCGTCAAACAGGTCATAGATGCGGTTGAGCGCTTTTTTGCGTGTGCGGATTTTTTCAAATGGCACGATGAGTTTGTCTACAAAGTGCAGGATAGGTTTGACTTGCAGCAGGCTTCCAATCAAAGCCTGTGCACCGCTCAAACGTCCTCCCCGCTGCAGGTGGGAAAGATCATCCACCATAAAATAGGCGCTGATTGACTGCTTCACTTCGTTTAAGCGTTCCATAATTTCCTCAGGCGTTTTGCCCAGAGCTGCCATTTCTGCCGCTTCAATCGCGTAAAAGCCCTGCACCATGCAGCTGACTTCTGAATCAAACGCAAAGACTTTAATGCTTTCCGCCATTTGTCCAGCAGTGACGGCTCCATTATAGGTTCCGCTGATGCCGCTTGATAAGTGGACGCTGATGACAGCGTCATATTCTTTTGAAAGCTCCTGAAACAGCTCGACAAATTTCCCGACGGGCGGCTGTGAAGTTGTCGGAAGCTCACCTTTGCTTTTGACTTCCTCGTAAAATTCGGCAGCCGTAATTTCGACTTCCTCCTGATACACTTCCCCGCCAAAAATAACGCTGAGCGGGATCATATGGATGTTCAGCCGCTCGCGGGTTTCTTTCGGTATATAAGCTGTACTGTCCGTAACAATTGCCGTTTTCATAAAATGTACCTTCCTTGTCATCGACTTCTCAACTTGTTCTTTCATTCTATAAGATAATGCTATAAATTTCATTACTTTTGTATGTAAATAATTGGTGAACAGCAAAAACCCCTGTTACCTATCATAACAGGGATTTGCTATATAGAAAAACTTCAAAACGAAAAAAACCCGCCGAAGCAGGTTCTATCGCACTTCCACCCAGCCGTTTTTGATGGCAACGACTACAGCTTGTGTACGGTCATTAACGTTCATTTTCTGAAGAATGTTGCTTACGTGGTTTTTAACGGTCTTTTCACTGATGAAAAGAGCTTCGCCAATGCCGCGGTTGCTTTTGCCGTCAGCAAGCATCTGCAGCACTTCACACTCGCGGCGCGTCAGGATATGTAATGGACGCCGAATTTCCGTTGCGATTGTGGCTGTGCCTCCGCCTGAACCGCTTGTCGCGAGGCGTCTGAATTCATTCACAAGGTTGTGAGTGACTTTAGGGTGCAGGTAAGAACCGCCGTCAGAAACAACTTTAACTGCTTCAATCAGTGTATCTGCATCCATTTCCTTCAGCAGGTAGCCTCGTGCTCCCGTTTTCAGCGCATGAGTGACATAGTTTTCGTCATCATGAATGGAAAGAATAATGACTTTCGTTTCAGGATTTGCTTCTACAAGCTGCTTTGTCGCTTCCACGCCGTTTACTTTCGGCATGTTGATGTCCATGATGACGACATCAGGCTTGCTGTCCTCAACGATTGAAAGAGCATCCTCTCCGTCATCGCCTTCTGATACAACTTCAAAGCTTGGTTCAAAATCCAGGATCCGCTTAACGCCTTCCCGGAATAATTGGTGATCGTCTATAATTGCAATTCTTGTCTTCATGCATACGCCTCCCATTTTTTTATTCTAGTCTAAAACAAGGTCATGCCGTCAATATGCCTTTTGTCTCCTTTTTCAGACGTTAAGAGGCACCTGTATCATAATGAATGTCCCAAGACCTATTTTCGAATCAATGGTCATTCTTCCGTTCAGGAGCTCCACCCGCTCCCTCATGCCGAGCAATCCGAATGACTTTTTCTGATTTTGAATGGTATCTCTCGTATCAAAGCCTTTTCCATTATCTTTGATCATGAGGACAATATTATTCTGGTTCACTTCGACTTTTACCTGTATTTCGCGGGCCTCAGCATGTTTGAGGGCATTTGTCACAGCCTCCTGGGCAAGGCGGAACAGCGCAACCTCAAACCGCGGCGGCAGCCGGTTCTCCTCAAATTCCCCAAGGCTCGAGAACAGGATTCGTGTTTTCCCGTTATACTCCTCAATCGTGTACAGATACTTCCTGAGCGTAGGAATCAGGCCAAGGTCATCCAGGGCCATTGGTCTCAGGTCATAGATGATGCGGCGCACCTCATAAAGGGCATTCCGGACATTCTGCCTCAAAGAGCGGATTTCCTTAAATCCTTCTTCAGAACCGCGCTCTCTGAAAATCCGTTCAATTAACTCAGAGCGCATCATCACATTTGCAAGCATCTGTGCAGGCCCGTCGTGAATCTCACGCGAAACGCGCTTGCGCTCTTCTTCCTGGGCTTCAATAATTCTGAGGCCGAAATCCTGCCTCTGCTGGGCATCTTCAATGAGCAGGCCAACCTGCCGCAGATCCTGATGCAGATAGTTCAGGACGACGGTAATCTGGCTGACAAGCACCTCAGCGCGTTCTATCGTCTCCTGAAGACCGAGCAGCCTTCGCTCAAGGTCATCACGGCGGTCTCTGAGCTGCTTTTCCTTCTGCTGCAGCATCGTCAGCTCTACCTGAAGCTTGTGGGCCTTCTCATACGCCTCCCGGATTTCCTCTTCACTGAACTGCTTGAAGTGCTTGCTGACCTCTGAAAGGCGCTTTCTGGCGAATCTCGCATGCACCTCGAGTTTGTCGCCCTGCTCAATGACATCATTCACCTGTATTTTGATTTGCTTTAACTCTTCGACGAGTGATTCATATTGATGGCGGGACTGTTCGCCGATCTTAAAAATCTCGCCTTTGCTGCCGTCCACCGTTTTTACCATTTTATCCAGAATCTGATCGAGCACTTTGCAGTCGAGCTTCTTGGAGTCCACTATATCTCCTCCGCTAATGGGTTAAAATAAACTTCACACAATATAATGATTGAAGTGAAAATTTTGTCGCTTTATAATAGAAGAATGGCTTTTGAAAATTTTTAAAAAATATGCTGCCTTCTGCAACCCTTTAAGGAGGTGTACAAGCATGCTTTCACACTATTATACCGTAAAAGGATACGGAGAGCATGAAATATCCATACAGAAATCCCGTTTTATTTGTTATCTTACCCGTGCTGAAACAGAAGAAGAGGCACAAGCCTTCATTCAGGAAATCAAAAAGAAGCACTGGGACGCAGCGCACAACTGTTCCGCCTATCTGATTGGGGAACAGGATCACATCCAAAAGGCAAACGATGACGGAGAACCAAGCGGGACAGCAGGAGTGCCCATCCTTGAAGTTCTAAAAAAAAGGCAGCTGAAAGATACAGTCGCAGTCGTGACGCGTTATTTCGGCGGCATCAAGCTCGGCGCAGGCGGTCTGATCCGCGCATACGGAAGCTCGGTATCAGAAGCATTAAATGAAATCGGCATTGTGGAGCGTAAGTTGACCCGTGTGATGCATACTAAGATTGATTATACATGGCTCGGAAAAGTGGAGAACGAACTGAGAAACTCCCGCTTTCAGCTCAAAGAGATCCACTACCTAGATACCGTTGAGGTTGAGACCTACACTGACGAGGGCCAGAAAGAAGCATTTACAGAATGGATGACTGAGCTGACAAACGGCCAGGGAGAAATTACAGAGGGCCTTGTCACTTATTTAGAGCAAGATCTTAATTGAAGGAGAAATACAACATGGAAAATGGAAGAAGATATCAGAAAAAGAAAAGAAAGAACTCGATTTTCCGCAGGATTCTAGGGTTATTGCTCCTTATAGCAATTATTTCGGGTGCATACTTCGGATACCTTTTTTACACAACCTACCAGGCAGCAAATGAATCATATACTGAACTTGAGCGCGGCAACAAGTCCAAACTGAGAGAACAGGAAGTTCAGCTGAGCAATGACCCGGTCTCCATTCTTTTTATTGGTGTAGAGGACTACTCAAGCGGCGGTCAAGGCGGAAGAACTGATTCTATTCTGGTCGGAACATTCAATCCAAAAACCCAGAACATGAAACTGCTGAGCATCCCTCGTGATACTCGAGTTGAAATACCTGGAACCGGAAGATCAAGCAAGATAAACTCAGCTTATGGAAAAGGCGGAATCGAGACAACAATCGATACGGTTGAAAACCTGCTGAATATCCCGATTGACTACTATGCAACCGTAAATTTCGAAGGATTTAAAGAAATTGTTGATGAAGTAGGAGGCGTTACAGTAGACGTTCCGTTTGATTTCTGGGAATATACCGATACAAAACCGCGCCAAAAGATATATTTTAAAGAGGGAAAGGCAAAGCTTGACGGTGAAGAAGCACTTGCCTACGCAAGAATGAGAAAACGGGATCCCCGTGGTGACTTTGGCAGAAACGACAGACAAAAACAGATTGTTATGTCCACCATTGACTCAATTTTAAAACCGAACAACTTATTAAAGATTGATGATGTTTCACGGCATATCGGACAAAATGTCGAAACCAACATACGGGTCAGTGAAGGTCTTGCTTTTGCAAACAAGTATAAAAACTTCAATTCCAAAGACATTGACCAGTTAACATTAGAAGGCTCTGATGCAACAATCGGAGGCGGTTACTATTTCATCCCGTCAGAAGAGAGCATCATCACCATCCAATCAGAACTGAAACAGCATCTTGAAGCAGACAAAACAACCCCCTGACTAAGTCAGGGGGCTGTTTTTTTATTTCTCTTTCATATAAAGATAGCCTGTGTCTTCTGTTGCGAATTGCACATATGCTGTAACGGGATAATCTTCCGGCAGCTGGATGTAGACCTTATTTCCTTCTTCCCTTAAGCTATAGGCAGATGAGAGCTCATCCTTCGTTATTTTCACATAGGCTTTTATCTGTTCAACTTTGTCTTCTTCATTGATTCCAAAAAACACTTTCATTTTTTTATAAAAATACCATTTGTAGTCTTCTTCCTCATCGATTAAGCCCGGTGAGCCATTGTTCATGATCAGATCTTCTTCACTCATCCCGATTGGTACAGGCGCTTCAGGGAACAGACTTGCCTTCGCATAGTCCATGAATTCATCTGAGAGAAGCTTCTCTTTGTTCTCTTCTAACCCCAGATCAAGGGCGACCGGCTTTGAGTTTTTGATGATATCTTCATTTTCAAGCTCGGCAAGAGACGGTTCAAGATCAAATGATGTCATAAAATCCATCGCTTCCGCTATCGGCAGCTCCGGGTCTGAAAGGACGATCTCCTTGATTTTATTGTCACTTCCGATATAGAAAAAGACATTTTGATCCCTGTGAACGAAGTACACTACAGCGCCTTGGTTAGTGGCAATTTCGAGAAAGTCAAAGTCTTCATATTTTCTAATAAGCTTGTTCTTCGTATCACCAACATGAATATTTTCCTTTGTTTTAAATCCCGGATCCTTCGAAGACATGAGTGTCATAATACGGCTTCGGTCAAACTGCAGTTCAAGCTTTTCATCACTGTACAGATACCTGCTGTCTTCAGCTTCATCCGGTTTGCCGAGTTTATCTGAAACAACCTTCCTTGACTCCCCGAGGCCTATTCCATAGTAAGAGAGTTCTTTCGCGAAGCTTTTGTACGCCTCCGGTTCAACTTCAAGTGTCTTTAGTTTAATGCACCCGGAAAGGATGAGTGAAGAAACGGCAATAAGACAGATACTTGTATATATTTTCTTCATCATTCATTTTCCTCCCTTACTGAATGCAAACGGTCATGTTCATACTTTCCAATCAATGAAAGCAGACCCACAATCAGCAGAATCCCCCAGAATCTAGGTGTGACAAAGTCAGCTCTGTAGAGTGAGGTGATGAGCATATGCACGTACAGCAGCAAAGCAATAAAGTAATAAATATTTTTCTTGTAGTGTTTGATTAACGAAACAAATACAAGGACTAAACCTGTGAATACGAGCAGGAATCCGATCACACCGTGCTCAAACATAATATCGATGTACATATTGTTAGAGGAGATGGCAACAGGCGCGATACTCGGCAGAATTTTGGTTTGTGCCAAAAATTCAAATGATCCGGGACCGTATCCAAACATTGCCGATATGAACGAATGATCAAACAGCCAAAAAAACGGCATGACATACATGTACATTCTTGAGTGATGCTCAAAGTCAAGGATAGTGGAAAAACGTCCGATGATCGGATTAAAGAAATCCATCATCAAGTCGTTGGCTACAACAAACGCAGCACCAAAAACAACTGCACCGGCGACGATGAGATACACAAGAATCTTTTTTGGAAATGACTTATGAAAAACGAGCAGGACTGCTAAAAAACCAATCAGAAAAACAATATTCACGTATGCTGACAGTGAAAATGAAAACAGCAGAAGAAATCCAGCTGGCAATAAAATCAGCGGAATATACGTATACCACTTTCTGAATAGAAGTAGACCAAGTATAAGAAAATCAATAAGAATCGGCCCAAGATAGCTTGGCTCATCAGCAAACGATGTAAGCCTGAAATCAAACAGTGTCGGCCCTTCTGAGCTGTGAACAAAACTTCTTGTGTTTATATCCAGAAAAGGAACGTTATACGTAAAATGAAAAAATTGCCATATACCCACCGCAATCAGCAGGAAAACAGCCGCCGGGTACATGTTAACGATATTCTTAAGGGCTTGAAGCGGAAGCCTGCGGGCCACAGCAAGGCCCAATACCACAAGTGCGATATAGGCACCGTAATAAATAAAGCGCGTATACAAAGATGACCTTAGATACTGATCATACTCTGTACTGAACAAGACTGTGCTTGTGTAAAACGCTGAGAGAGTCGAAAAGACAAGTGATACGACAAATAAAACCAAAAAGAAGTAAAAACTGTTTTTAACAAAGAGACCCCTGATAAAGTGCCGCCCTGTCATTTTTATGTACACTAGAGCAAGGCCAAGTACTGCGGCACTTGTAATCAATGCAGGAGTGGGAATCGGCAGTGCATTTATAAACAAACGGGAAATGGAAAACTGAACTTGAAAAAAGAACAAGAAAAACAAAATATAACTAAACCATATTGACGGTAATGATACCTCTCTGTCTTCAAGATGCATGTCGTAAAGCTCCTTTATTCTTTAATTCTCATATATATAGATGTCTTTTAACTTATAAGTGCCATGTTCTTTTTTCCAGATCGTCTGATACAATAGCTCTTTATCCAGGGAGAACCTGTACATCTCATTATCAAGTACTACATGAAACGACTCTGGATCTCCTTTAATCAACTTTTTGAATGATTGAAAATCGTCTTTGCTTACCTGGGCGTTTTTAGAAAGTCCCTTTTCAAAAACGCTCCACTCCATTCCCTCAATATTGCTGTGGTAATATTTATCAGCTTCGAGGAGGTTTCTGAATTTTAATGGTTCTTTGGAACATCCATTCAGGAGAACGGTTAGTAAGAGAATGGCAACAAGCCAGTGATATTTCTTAGACAATGCTTCTCTCCCCTTCATTTGGTTTAGATAAAATGTCACTTTGATTATTATGAATAATAATTCACTGCATATCAATCTTTTTTCAAATTCATCCTACGGTTACCCACTAATCTTCCCCTAATCAAGTATTACTATTTAAAACCTTTCATGAAGTCCTGCCAAGCTTTTTATCAATAAAGCTCCGGATGTTCAGTAAATTAAATGCATACGAGTAAATCAGGTGTACGACGGCAATCACAATGCCCATCTTGATAATCCCCGCTATACCCTTCTCGTAGAAGAACAGCCATATAATCAGACAGAAAGTAATGACTGACAGGGTATTCGCCATAAATCCTTTCCAGTCAAACTGATAACGGAGCATTTTCCTTCCCACGGCATACGTCACTATACAGGATGAACCATACGCGATAATGGTCGTATAAGCCGCACCGTATACGCCGTATTTGGGAACAAGGATGACGTTGCAGACGACACTGATTACTGCTGTACTCAGTGAGACGACGGATGTCAGACGCGTCTTCTTTTTAATTTGAAATGGCCGGATGAAAAAATACTCTTTAAATACCAAAAAGAAATTACCGATCATCAGCAGCATGAACAGGTCTTCGGTACCCGCATATTGAGAGCTCAACACTCCGTTAAACAGAGGATAAGCAGCAATGATAAGACCGAAAGATGCCGGCCACAGCATAAAGATAAGCATTCCATTTTCTTTTCTGAGCAAATCATTCATTTCACTGTAATTCTTTTCGTCATGCGCTCTGAAGATAAGCGGCAGCGAAGCAAGTCCAATCGTTGAAACTAGCGTCAAAAGAACCTGCTTTCCAAGGTTATAGCTCATGGAGAACACACCGACAGCTTCTTTTCCTTCATATATATTCAAAAAGAAAATGTTCGAGTAGGTAATGAAATACTCCAGTGATAACGTGATGGCAATTGGAATACCAAACTGATAAAGCTTCCCGAGCATTTCTTTATCCGTTTTTTTAAAGTCAGGTTTTGTCCACTCCGTTTTGATAATGAACATGGGAATAATCATCCCTGCTGTAAAGGAAATGAGAAGGCTGTATTCCTTAAAATCGAGAAGGGCAAGGATGATTCCCAGCAGCAGAAAGGTAACGGAACGGATATTCAGAGCCAGTAAGTATTTCTTAGGCTGAACGCTTGCTGAATACAACTCAAGATTCAGTTCATAAAAGGATTGAACAATCAGCAAGAGCCCCATGATGAGAATGATCAGCGGGTTTGATGCAAAAATCGCAAGCACGGCAAACACCAGAAAAGAAACAGCAAGTATCACACTGTAGACCGTAATGATATTGGTCTTAAGTTTATTTACTGCCGCTGTGTCTTCCCTGTCAATTTCCTGATAGAATCTGGTAAAGCTTACACGGAGCCAGTGATAAGCCGCAACATTTACAAGAGCTGTCGTGGCTATCACATAGTTGTAAATACCGTATTCTTCCTTAGTTAACAAATACGAAAAAATAAACAGTGAAGCAAGCATGGCAATTCCATGCACTGCCTTTGAAATAAAATAAATGAAACTGCTCTTGAACATGGCTTAACTCCAATCACCAATTAAGGTTTGCTTAGTTGAGTAACATGATTCTTTCCAATCCTTTAAAAAAAGCTGTGAGGGATTCCTCACAGCTTTTTTTACCTTGCGCCTTCTCCGGTTAGAACAACCTTGACCGTTTTCAGCATAATTTTAAAATCAAGAGCCAGGCTCATGTTTCTAATGTAGAAAAGATCAAGCTTTAATTTATCTTCAGGACTGATGTCGTATCCGCCGTTTACCTGGGCCCAGCCTGTGAGACCCGGCTTCACGATAGTGCGTTTATCAAATCCTGGAATCTCTTTAGAGAATTGTTCGACAAAGATTGGTCTCTCAGGTCTTGGTCCAAAGATTGTCATATCTCCCTTGAACACGTTAAAAAGCTGAGGCAGCTCATCAATTCTTGTTTTACGGATAAATTTACCTACTTTTGTCACGCGGTTATCATCTTTTGAAGCCCATTGAGGACCATTTTTCTCTGCATCCGTTGACATGGAACGGAGTTTATAGATGTTAAACGATTTGCCGTTTAAGCCGCTTCGTTCCTGCTTAAAGAAAGCAGGACCCTTTGATTCAAGCTTAATAAAAATCGATGTGATCAAAATAATGGGAATCGCAACAATCAAACTGACTGAAGATAAAAGAATATCGAGTACACGCTTAATCATCAAATACGCTTTTTTATCAGACAGGTCAATCTCTTCTATTTCTTCGTAGTAGTATTCTTTTTGCATATTGCGGTAGTAGTTCATTTCAGCTCGATCTATGGCCATGAAAAATTCACCTCTAAATTACAAGAATAAAAAAGATTTTTTTTATCTTCTTTTTTGAATACAAACTCTATTCTCTTACTTACATGTAGCCGTGTCAACAACTTTTTCTACTGGTGAAAATTAAGAATCCGGTTTCTAAGAGAGGCCGCTAACGTTATTTTCCCCTAAAGTTAGACGAAATAACTTGAAAAAAGTTTCATTTTTAAAGAATATTTGTTTTTATCGAGACTTTTTCACTGCATTTATTGCATACCCTGTAAACGAAACGGCCGATTTGAAAAGAGATAATTTTTCAATTTCCCGGTAAACTTTCCAGTTTTGCTTTGCAGCCTTCAGTTTGTTGCTCGAAATAGAGCCTGGAACTTTCCGGTAAAGAGCGAGCGTTTCATCTATTCCATAGGCTATATACCCTTTTTTCAGAATACTAAGCCACATGACGTAATCCTGTCGGGTGCGTATATTGACCATTTTCACTTTCCCCAGACTTTCCAGGTTGAGCATAACCGTTAAGCAGCCAATTATTGTGTTGCTGAGCAGTTTATTGTACGTCATTTCTTTCGGGGCATGTACAACTTGACCAAGCCGGTTTCCTTGATCGTCCATGATTTCATAGCTCGTAAAGCTGAAATCAATTTTCCGTTCTTCCATAAAAGAAACCTGCTTCATCAATTTCTCTGGAAGCCATGCATCATCGCTGTCAAGAAAGGCTGCATATTTCCCTGATGCATGTTCAATCGCCGTGTTTCTTGCAACGGCCGCTCCACCGTTCTCTTTTTGCTCTATCAGCTTTATTCTTGAATCGGCCGCTGCCAGTTCTTTAATCACGCTGCGGCTTTTATCGCTTGAACAATCATCTACAAGCAGCATTTCCCAATTGGTATATGTTTGATTCTGAACCGAACGGATCGTTTCAGTTATAAATTTCTCTGCATTATATACAGGTGTAATGACAGACACAAGAGGTGTGTTCATAGTTAAGGCTCCTTTTTAAACTCATTTAATACTATACAATAAAACAGTACGTATTTTAAGTGAATTTTTTGTAACAAAATTGCAGGGTTTTAATTATAATGTATCCGTCATGTAAAGATATACCCCATAAATAGAAGTCAAGGTGTTTTTTGGAACTTTATACAGCTGGGCAAGCAAAAAGACTTGCACGCGGACGCGGCAAGTCTTTACATTTTTTTATAAAATTGGTAAGTCTTCAGCAAACCTTCATGAAGTGAAATTTTAGGCTCCCAGCCCATGAGGTTTTTTGCCTTGCTGTTATCAAGGAAGCTCTTTTTGATATCGCCTTTGCGTTCCTCGCCGTAATGTACGACCAGTTCCGTTCCGGTAACTTCCTGGAAAATGGCAACGGTTTTGTTGAGATCAAGTTCGATATTAGTACTTATGTTCACTATTTCATTGTAGGATTTTTCTGTGGCAGCCACATTTGCCGTCACAAGATCTTCGACGTGGATAAAGTCTCGTGTCTGTTCACCATCACCGAAAATGGTGAAGTCCCTGCCTGAAACTGCACAATCAACAAGAATGGAGATCACTCCACCCTCCCCTTTTGGGTCCTGGTGTTTTCCGTATACGTTCGCATAACGCAGAATAGTATAAGGAATTCCGTATAACGTGCTGTATGACTGAATATAGTGCTCAGGTGTATGCTTTGAGATGCCGTATGTCGAAAGCGGCGCGACAGCATGATTCTCATCCACAGGCAAATATTCGGGTGTGCCGTAAACAGCAGCAGAAGAAGCGTACACCAAACGTACACCAGGAACCTGTCTGCAGGCCTCAAGTACATTTATTGTTCCAAGGATATTTATTTTCGCATCAAACACAGGCTCCTTTATCGACGTCTGAACATCGATCTGAGCTGCATGATGGTTAATAACATCCGGTTTCTCTTCCTCAACAATGCGAAGAAACTCTGCATCTGCAATATCAGCCTCATAAAAAGTGATGCCGTCAGGAAGGTACTTCTTTTTTCCTGTAGAGAGGTTATCAACAACAACAACCTTATGGTTTTGTTTCAAGTATTCTTCAACTAAGTTGGAGCCGATGAATCCGGCTCCCCCAGTTACTAATACTTTCATGATGTAACCCTCTTTCCGTTCACTGTTTTACGTCCAATAGAGGCATAGTAGAAGCCTTGATTTTCCATAAACCCAGGATCAAAAACGTTTCTTCCGTCAATCATGATTTTTTCGTTCAGCGCTTTTCCTGCTTTAGCCACATCAAGATTTTTGATTTCATCCCAGTCAGTCAAAAGCAAAATAGCATCGGCATTTTGAATAGCCTCTTCAACAGAATCAGCTGTTTTGAGATTATTGATGACTTTTTTCGCATTTTCTGCAGCTACAGGATCATAACCGACCGGATGGGCACCGTGTTTTTGAAGTTCTTCAATGATTTCAATGGACGGCGCATCGCGCATATCATCTGTATTCGGCTTGAATGCAAGGCCCAGGACGGCAATTTTTTTGTTTGCAATATTGTTATCATAAGCTTCAAGAAGTTTATCAACAATTTTAAACCGCTGCAGCTTATTGACGTATTCCACATCACGTACAATCTTAAAGTCATATCCGGCCTGCTTCGCAATGCTGACAAGGGCACTCGTATCTTTAGGAAAACAAGATCCGCCGTATCCAATTCCCGCATTCAAAAAGGCGGATCCAATCCGGTTATCATGCCCCATACCTTCTGCAACCTTTGTCACGTCTGCTCCAACAAGCTCGCAGATATTGGCAATTTCATTAATGAAGCTTATTTTTGTAGCGAGGAAGGCGTTGGCAGCGTATTTAATCATTTCAGCTGTTTCAACGTCTGCTGTAACAATTGTTGTATTAAAAGGAGCATGAAGCTCCTTCAATAGCGCTTCTGCCTTTGCAGACTCAACCCCTATAACTGCTCTTTCCATATTCATCGTGTCTTTAATCGCAGATCCTTCTCTTAAAAACTCCGGATTAGAGGCAATGTCAAAATTACTGTGACCCGCTGCTTTTTCAATAATGGCTTTAACACGCTTGCCTGTTCCAACCGGTACTGTGCTTTTTGTCACAATGACTTTGTAGTCTTTAAGGTTTTCCCCAATTTGTTCAGCCACTTTGTCCACAAACGCAAGATTTGCTTCACCATTTTCTTTAGGTGGGGTTCCAACTGCAATGTATACTGCATCAGCACCTTCCATGCCTTCGGCAAGGTCTGTTGAGAAATGCAGTCTTCCCTCATTTATATTTTTTTTCATCAGTTCATCGAGACCCGGCTCATAGATAGGAGATTCTCCCATTTTCATGCGTTCAATTTTCCGTTCATCAATATCAATGCAAGTAACGCTGTTGCCGATGTCACTGAAACACACTCCCGAAACAAGACCAACATAGCCAGTTCCAACCACACAAATCTTCATGCTAGTTCCCTCTTTTCATATGTAGTTATTTATGTTTTTGAGCGAGTGAATTAATTAATTGCTGAACCGGCTCCTTTAAATCATCCCTCATTAGAGCAAATTCAAGCGTTGCTTCTATAAAGCCAAATTTATTTCCTATATCATAACGGCGCCCTTCAAACATATAACCATGAATGTTCTGTATCTTCAAAAGTTCTTTTAGCGCATCCGTCAACTGAATTTCGTTCCCTGCACCTGGCTTTGTATTTTCTAGAATCTGCAGAACTTCAGGAGTCAATACGTATCGTCCCATAATCGCAAGATCTGATGGAGCATCCTCAACAGCAGGCTTTTCAACGAGATTTTTCACTTTAAATAAATCTCCTTTGCTTTCGCCCATATCAGGATCAATGACTCCGTAACTTGAAAGCTGGTGCTTTTCTACCTTCTGCACACCTATGACAGAAGACTGTGTTTTTTCAAACTGGTTAATCAGCTGCTTTAGACACGGCTCACCTTTTGGAACAACGATATCATCTCCAAGTAAAACCGCAAATGGATCATCCCCAATAAACTTTCGTGCACACCATATGGCATGGCCAAGGCCTTTCGGCTCTTTTTGTCGGATGTAATGAATGTCCACCATCTCCGAGATTCGCTGCACTTCATCCAGCTGATCATACTTCCCTTTGGACGCAAGCGTTTCCTCAAGCTCAAGCGCACGGTCAAAGTGATCTTCAATGGCACGTTTACCGCGCCCGGTCACAATCAGAATATCTTCAATCCCTGACTTGACAGCTTCTTCGATAATGTATTGTATCGTCGGACGGTCCACAATCGGGAGCATTTCTTTTGGCTGTGCTTTTGTAGCAGGCAAGAAACGGGTACCCAGTCCTGCAGCTGGTATAATGGCTTTTTTAACTTTCATTATGATTCCTCCAATGAAAATACTTTTATATACTTCGTATATTTTTTAAAAAAAGTGACCAGAAAAGAAAATTTTCCGGCTATACCGCTTTAAATCATTTTTCATTATAATGGGATATGACTGACACCAAAAAAACGTTCAAAGATACGCAATAAACAGACAATCTAAACTCAATAACATATCATACCACATTTAAAAAAGATAATGAATTAAATAGTAACCCGGTTTAGTCTCCTAACGTTATTATGCCAAGAAAGAGGCACTTTCATGAAGAATCAATTATTGGGACGAATCAGTCTGTCTAAAAGTGAGGAATATCCAAAATGCTCCGACATACATTAAATTACTTCTTTGCCAAAGGTCTCCCCGGGGTTGTAAACTTTTTGGCAATCGCCATCTACACACGGCTTTTGACTCCCGATGAATACGGTGAATATGCGTTGATTCTTGCATCTGTGAGCATGATGAGCTCGCTCGTTTTTCACTGGCTCAGAATGGGATTGCTCAGGTTCAACCCTAAACACGAGGGGGGAACAAAAGCGGTTTTCTTAAGTTCGATTGCAGCATCCTTTCTCTCATTGCTCGCTTTTTCTCTTCTGATTGGAACGGCCCTTTTTTTTGCCGTGCATGACTTTCGTCTTCTAGGGTTTATTTGGTTTCTCGGACTTGCCATGCTCGCTGTACAAAGTGTTTATGATTTGCTTTTAGAGCTCTTGCGGTCTGAATTGAACTCAAAAATGTATGGAATCATGACTGCAGTAAAGGTTGTGTCTTCACTTGTTATGTCCATTTTTCTTATATGGGCGGGTTTTGGAAGCACCGCCATTATTATGGGTATGATTTTCGGCATGGTGCTGCCAATCGTTTTTTTACTTCCCCGCTATATCGGGGATATCCGTCTCAATCTCGCAGACAGGACGTTAATAAGAGAGATTGTGATCTACTCCCTTCCCTTTGCTGCCACTCTTTCAATGGAGTATATCTTTTTAAGCTCAGACCGCTTTGTTATCGGCTATTTTCTCGGCGCGGCAAAGACAGGAATTTATGCCGTTTCGTATGATCTGGCAAAACAAATATTGATGATGATTATGATGATTATCAACCTTGCAGCATACCCTCTTGTCGTCAAAGCCTTTGAGCAGCGCGGCGTACATGCTGCCCAGGTTCAGATGAATAAAAATACTACTTTTCTGCTGCTTGTCTCCATTCCGGCTGCAGCTGGCATGATTATGCTAAGCAAACCGTTTACATCCATTTTTCTTGGAAGCGGATTTCAGCAGGAAACAGCTATAATCTTTGCTTTTGTGACATTCTCTGTTTTGCTGCAGGGATTTAAGATATATTATTTCGACCTTGCTTTTCAGCTGGGAGAGAACACAAAGCTTCAAATTTGGCCGGTGCTTATTTCAGCTGTGGTTAATATCGTTCTGAACATTCTCCTCGTACCGCAATATGGAATTCTTGGTGCAGCTTATTCGACGATCTTCTCCTACGGACTTGCCATGCTTTTAAGCCTTTTTATCGGGAGAAATCTTTTCCCGCTGACATTTCCGGCAAAAGAAGCGTTTAAAATTGTTCTATCTGCAGCAGTAATGTGCCTCTCCCTCCAGCCGCTTCTAAACATGGAAGGAACCATCTATTTTGCGGTTCAGGTTGCAATTGGCATTGTAAGTTACATATTGATGATACTGGCATGTAACGTCGCCCAATTAAGGACCGTTATAATCAGCAAGCTTATGAAATAGAAAAAGAGCGGGGACTTTTTGTCTCCGCTCTTTTTACTCATTTACAGCATTCAGCCCCGCTTTTTATAGCTGATCATTTCCCTGACTGAGGCGAAATAATAGGGAAATGGTTTTTCTAAGTATTTGTATTTTTTTATAAACAAGGCAGTAAGCATCAGAAACCCGACAGGCAGGTTGGATATGCGCCGGAAAAGAGGTCCTTTGCTTAAGAAAGATTTGTAATTCAGCCTGGAATCAGTACTTGGCTTCAGATGATAGACAATAACATTATTAACATATGACACGGAATGGCCCAGGCTGTGAAGATGAGAAAGAAAAATATTTTCTTCTCCGCTGACATACCTGGCTCCAAGGCCAAAGTCTTCATCAAAGAAAACATCTTCTTTCTTCACCCTGTCCAGTGAAATGAAAAATTCAATGGAGGAACGCTGAAACAGCTCCCTCAATGTCAGGGTGTCTTTTGGCTCTCTTGCATAATTTTTATAATAGACATTGGTGACCGGATCAAAGATTTGAAAACATACGCCCGCTTTATCAGGGTGATTTTGAAGAAAAGCTTCTGCATCTTTAAATGCGTAAGGCGGATACCAGCAGTCGTCATCAGAAAAGGTGACGATGCTCCCTGACACTGCTTTCATCCCTTCATTTCTTGAATAAGAAAGCCCTTTTCGGTTTAATCGTACATGTTTGGTTGGAAAAGTGTATGCACCAAGCAACTCTTCCACTTTTTCGTGATTGTCCTGTGAAACAACAATCGCTTCAAAGTTTTGGCTTTCTTGCACGGAAAGGCTTTGAAATAATCTGTTCAGCTCTTCAACTCTCGTGCCCAGTGTAGGAATAATGACACTAATCATGAAAATCTCGCCCTCACTCTTATAATGGTTTCATTGTTTTATAAACAAATTTATTTAAAAGATTTAATGTCTTGGGATGAAGGAATAATGCGGCTGCCCTCAGGTTCGGATAATACAAAAAGCTTTTGACGGAATATTTGAGGGATTCACCATAGCTTTTCCTGTGAACGGCTTTTGATAAATGCATATACCTTGAAGAACAAAAACGACGTTTCACATCCGGCCCAAGTACCGTTAGTTCTTTTTCATATTTTTCAAAAAGGTAGGAGACTGCCCGCTTAT
Source organism: Metabacillus indicus LMG 22858 (assembly GCF_000708755.2). Classification (GTDB taxonomy): domain Bacteria; phylum Bacillota; class Bacilli; order Bacillales; family Bacillaceae; genus Bacillus_P; species Bacillus_P indicus. The sequence goes on from NZ_JGVU02000006.1 coordinate 482,187, forward strand.
GATGATCACTGTTTCCGGATATCTGGTGATTTGGGTCATCTGCAATTGTATACCGTACATAACACCCCCGGTCATGCTCGATTACGGCATGTTTGCAGCACCTTATCCATAGGTCATAGTCTTGCATAGCAGGAAGGTTCACGTCAAATCCTCCCGTTTTCTCAAACAGCTCCTTTTTAATTGAGACAGAAGAAGTTGTCCCAATTAGATTGTCAAAGAAAATGTCAGGATATAATCTTCCCCTTTTTTGCGGAAGAATGACACGGGTGATTTTATTTCGATTCGTATCCTTAACAACAAGCTTCCCGGAATAAACCAGTCCTATGTCTGCAGATTGCTTAAATGTAATGAGCTGTTGTTCGATTTTTTCCGGTTCCCAGGTGTCATCGTCATCAAGAAACATAAGAATGTCCCCGCTGGATAAGGCGGCGCCAAGATTCCTTGCCGTACACGCCCCCTTGGCCGGCACCTGCTCTTTAAGATGAAGTGCATAGCTGTCCGGTTTGAAACGCTCTAACATCTGTATGGTCTTTCGATCCCCGCCATCATTAATTACAATGACCTCATGCGGTTTTATTGTCTGCCTATTTATGCTCGTTAATGCCTCAAAAAGAGCTTTAGCCCGTTTATGAGTGGGGATAATCACTGAAACTTTCATGACTTTTTTCACCTGACTCCCTTTTTAGCACCTTCTCGTAATGATCGACCGAGAAATCTTTGCTCATTGCTAGAAGATGATGCTCTAAGTGTTCTTTATCTATTTTCATAGGTTCAGATAGTTGTTGAAGCAGCGCTTCAGACAGTTTGTCTGCATCGCCTACCGGGAACAGCAGCCCGAAATCCCCATTTTTCAGAATTTCTCTTGGACCGCTCTCACAGTCTGATGATACAACTGCGGTACCCAGGTAAAGAGCTTCTGCAAGGACATTCCCAAAACCCTCCCATTTTGATGCAAGAACAAACACATCTGCATGTTTAATATAGGAATAAGGGTTTTCGCTAAATCCTATAAAATCAACCTCTGAATCTATTTGTAATTCTTTTGCTAGGTCTTTCAGTTCTTTTCTTATCGATTCTTTACCGTCTCCTGCAATAATAAGTTTTGCAGGTGTATGCTTTAAAACAGCTGCAAAGCCTTTAAGCAGGGTGGGGTAATCTTTCGCCTCAAACAACCTGCCGACTGCAAGCACAACCGGCACTTTCCTGTCTGCCAGCCAAGGATGATTCAAGTTTACTTCGGCCTTCTTTTTAATAGAAGGATCTAAAACCGGGTTATAAATAACCTCGATTTTCGTTTCCGGGATTCCCAGGAACTGAGCCGAAGCGGCAGCTGTTCCTTTTGAAACAGCAACAATTTTATTTGCCCGTCTGAAAGCGGCTTTCAATAAAAACGGATTGATTTTTTGTACAAATTTTCTAGTCTTTTTATACGATCTCATCAAGTTTGTATGCAATGTGGGAATGTGGCGTGTTTTAGAGAATGAGAAGGTCATCGCAAGTGAAGAAATAATATTTGCATTATCCAAGGCTGATATCAGGAATTCCGGCTTTTGCCTGCGCAAATAGCGGATTAAAGGCACGAGGCTGAAAAACGTCTTCTTGCTTTTCAGGTCAATAACATTTACGTCACTGGAAACTTCCTGAAGAAGTTCGCCTTTTTTTTGAACAAGAATAAGGTCAATGCTGTGTCCGCGCTGTGCAAGGCCGTTTGCCAGGGTAATCATGACTTTCTCCGCCCCGCCAAACCCCAATACCGGGATAAAAAGAGCAATTTTCAACTGATTCATCCTTTAGTTAATCTTATTAAAAACTTCTTCTACTATTTTACACGGTTTTATGGAAAAAAGAAAAGGCTGTCCGCAAAGACAGCCTAATCCATTTATTCTCAGTCCAGAAAGGAACGCTGAAGTTCATTTCGAACCCCGTCTGAAATAGCATTTTTCCCGCCTAAATAATGAATATGGGGAACAAACGTCATATGTTCATTGATATAGTTTGTCACACTTTCCGGAACTGCGTCCTGTTCTACCAAGATGATTGGAGCGTGATAATTAGAAGCAAGGACTGAGCCAGGGAGCGCATCAATAAATTGCTTCCCTTGTGCAAAAAACACATTGCGGGTATCAAGGTTATATTTCTTAACGATGTTGATGCTCGTTTCGTAACGGTCGCTGCCTGAAACACGGTCAACATTTGCTGAGCCTACTAAAGCTTTGAGGTCACCTTCAACCTTGGCCGAAACAGCGTCTTCTCCGCCTACAATGGTTATTTTTTTCACCCCGCTCTTTTCAATAAACTGAGCAGTTGGCTGTGGAACAGCATCTTTCTTAGTGTACAGAATAGGCATGTTTTCAAAGGCAGCGTAGGATGCGATGGAGAGTGCATCCGGAGAATTGCTTTGATCAGAAGTAATGAAAACAGAACCGGAATGACCTGTCTGAGCTGCAACAGCAGCAGACGTTTCGTAACGGTCATTTCCACTGATGCGGTACACGTAGCCGGCAAAAGGTTTCAGCTCATTTTCAACAGTCTGGTTAATGGCTGAAGTTCCGCCCAGAATAACAATTGTTGAAGGATTCAGCTTTTGCAGCGTCTGCTTGACAGAATCTGATAACTTGTCAGGCTTGCTCAACATAAGGGGAGCGTTGTATTTTTTTGCAAGAACGCTTCCTGTCAGCGCATCCACCGGATTATCTCCTCTTCCGATAAAAACGGTGTTCACAGATGTCCAGCCATACTCAGCAATCGCTGCACTTGTAGCATACCGGTCATCTCCCTCGATTTCTTTCATTGCCTGAGTGATGTAGGTATCAAATGTCGTTCCGGGATAGTAGAAGTTCAGTATATCTCTATAGCCTTTACCCTGATCTGCCATGGCCTTGGCCCCGTACTGGCTCATTCCGACCCCGTGACCGTATCCGCGTCCTGAAATGGTATACAATCCGTTTTGAAGAGAAAGGGCATCAACCAGGTGGCTTTTGAAATCATTTAGACCAAACATAGAACGCAAAGTTGAAATGGGTACATTTGACCCCTCTTTTACAACGGTTTCAAGCTTGCCGTCTTTCATTTGGTACGTGCCGTTTCCATTTTTCACAAAAAATTCAATTCGGTAACTGCCTGATTTGCGGCGGTCTCCGCTTGTTTTGTCATTAGAGACTGCGAGTTTCGTAATTTTGACGATTTTAAGTTCTTTCCCTTTTAAACTGGCATCTGTACCGAGCCACTTCTTGATGTTCCCTGCATATTTCGTGTCTTTTTCTAATTGGGAACCCCACCATGCTTCCGGTTTCGTTAAGTCAAGCTTGAGGGTATCCAGCTGATTTTCATTCAGTTTTATCGTCCATAGATTTTGAGGATCATATGGATCTTGTTTAGCCGGGAGGTAAGGCAGCGGAGTGCCGCTTGTCCATACATTTGCATTGTTTTCTGTTTTGCCTCCGTTGCTTGAGCTGTACTGGGCTTCTATTAGATTACCATTCACCTTGAGGACCTGGCCTTTTGTAAGGTTTACAGCAGCATTGGAATTTGCACTTGCCCTGCTCGTATATCCATCATATCTTTGTACACTCACGGTGTCGTCGATGTTTTTACTTTTGAGCGCTTTTGTCCTTGCAGCAACTGATTGTGCCTTTAGGGCTTCAACCGCCCAGCTGCTGGGCATTTCACCGGGTACAACACCTTTTAAATAATCTTCTATCGGAAGGCTGTTGACAGGGCGTATATACTGACTGCTTTCTAGAGTGAATTTCATCGTTCCCAGGTAAGGGCGTCCGTCTATTGAAATGAGGTTTTCTGTCCCGTATTTAACCGGCTTGAAGACAGGATCAGATGAAAAAGTTACTGCTTTTTGACTGCCGATATACAAAACAAGTTTGCCATTCTCACTCTTTATTTCGTACGGTTCACCCGTTTTTAAACGAAACGTATTTTCGTTCTCAAGATAATACTCTCCAGAGACACTTACAGACAGTTCCTTTGAATTACCTGTATAATGCTTCAGCTTTACAGATACTTCCGCAGGATTTTCAGCTGCTGCAAGGATATTTTCATCAGCAAAAAGAAAAAGCAATGTTAATGCGACAATCGACATAAAAACCTTATTCAACTGTTCGATTCCTCCACCATAAATAGATTAAGAGTGACTAATTATGATAGTTTATTCAACAGAAGATAAACTTGACTCACCCTTATATCCATTTTCACCTGTAAGCTCAAAATCTTCTTTTACCATTCCGAGACCAGGGGCATAGTAGCGCGTAAAGATCGTTTTCTCCCCAGCAGCTTCTTCAGATGTCTTTTGGATCACCAGTACGTTTTTTTGCTTCCCGTATGGTGTGTCAGCTTCACCGGATTCGTTGATCATTTCCCATACCGATCCCTCACCTGCCAGTCTTTCATTTTGGTTTGGCTGGAAGGAAGGCAGGATGCTGGTAAAATGATCCTGGAGGTCCCGGTCTTCGAAGACTAGCGTAATTTCAGTACCGGTCCATTTAAAGATTTGCGTGGTGACAGAGTCCCCTAGTGTCAATGCGATCTGAACATACTCACTGTCTGCTGCAATGACCTGTTCTGTAAGGAGAACCACGTCACCTTCTTTAAACTCTTTCTTCAGTCCTGCTTCAGGGCGGTATTTCAGGTATGGTCCGTCATCTGCTGTATCACTCTTACCTTTCTTATCGTCCTTTTCCGGCGTTTCTTTAGGAGAGGAAACAACTTCTTCATTTTTTTGTTCGTCAGCCTTTTCTTCCGTATTTTGATTTACCGTCTCTTTTTGGCTTTCTTCTTGGCTTTCCTCTTTTACTTCCATTTCCTGTTTTGTTGCTTCTTTCTGATCTGTATTCTTGACCTCTTCTGTTTTTTCACTTGAACATCCTGAGAGAATCAGTAATGAGAAAAACAATAGATTCATCCATCTTTTCAACGGTTATCACCTTTTCTATAAATTATTTAAAAGAAGAGAAAGACCCCGGGCAGCCAATCGTCCAGGGTCTTAATTATTACCTTACTCGATTTGCTGTTTCACCTGCAATTTCAGATGAGACAGCTCCGCCAATTTGGGTAATTTCATCAATATGATGCTTTCCGCCGTATGACATGATGAATCCTTCAATGGACCTGTTCATCTCTTCTCCCGTAAGGATCAGCGGCGCTTTAGTGATTGTAGCTAAAGGAGCTGCAGCTAATGCATCAGGGAAATTCTTTCCGGTTGAGAGCATGATAGAATCCGAGTTCAGATATGGATCGAAATGCCACAGGACTTTAGCGAGCGTTTCATAGCGGTCGCTTCCTCCCAGACGAATCATGCTTTTCGGTCCGATGTTTTTAACCTGATAATCAATGTTGGAAGTAAGAACTGCATTTCCTCCCAGGATGATGGCATGTTTATCTTTCAGCTTGACACGTGCATCATAGTAGATACTGTTTGTATCAGAAAGCATGATTGCCCAGCTGCCGCTTGCTGCCAATGGTGCAGCACCAAGAGCATCCGGATAATTGCGTCCTGAAGCCACAAAATAACCGGTTACATTGCCCAGCCTGTTTAAGATCAGACGGTTTGTATGGTAACGGTCTTCTCCGCTGATTCGGTCTGTCGCAATTTTCATCGATTTAAGCTCTGTTTCAATGCCCCTTGAAACAGCAGCTTCACCGCCGACGATAACCGCTTTGCTTGCTTTCAGGCGGATAATCTCATTTTTGACAGAAGCATCCAGTGCATTTCCTTTTACAAGAATCATAGGTGCTTTATCATAGATTCTTGAGAGCGGCCCTGCAGAAAGAGCATCAGCATACTGGCTTCCAGTAGCAATAATGACCGTTTTTTCTGCTTTAGAATTACTGAAACCTTGTGGGTACATCTTCTTTGAAACATTAATGGCTGTTTCATAACGGGTTGCCCCAACCATTTTCTGTAGATCCAGGCTGCGGGTTACTTTTTCCCCTGAAATATTGGAATGAACAATTTCACCCGACTTATTATTTACCACTTTAGCATTTGGAGAATACTTCTGCGCTTCAGATCTGGCATATTCAAAATCGTAATAAGAGCCTTTTTTCACGCCGCTGACATACAGGTTATACTTAGCAGGCAGGTAGTTTGACCAAACCGTATATCCGGTTTTTTGAGATACAACTCTTGTACCGGATTTTTTTCCGGCGAAGGCCTGGGCATCAGTCTGACTGTAGAATTCACCAATAGCTCCGTTCTTGTCATACACGGTGTATTCTGCATTTTTAGCGTAAATATCTTTTTGTGCATTTTTGTCAAAAACCCGCACGTAGCTGGATTGCTTATACGCAAAATCCAAAGCTTTTTCTTTTGATTTTTCAGTCAGAAGTTTGTTGTTTTTAGCGTCATAAACTTCATATACTTTAAAATAATTGGTTACAGCCTGTACAATTCCCTGTGCTGCTTTGTTTTGAAAATCACTCGTTTTAATACGGGCTTCTTCTTCACGGTTTGTCATAAAGCCCATTTCCACCAGTAAAGCCGGCATTTGAGCGTTTCTGATCACATAAAAGCTTTGCGTGTCTGCAATACCACGGTCAACCGACCCAAGTTTTGACAAAACTGTCGGATGAACTTCGGCCGCAAGACGCCGATTATCCTGCAAATATTTAATTTGCATAGGATCATGGGGATACTCTGGCTTGGCATGATCGACCCCGTTATAAAAATAAGTTTCATAGCCTTTAACATATGTATTCGTTGGATGTGCATTATGATGAATGGAAATAAAGACACTGTTATCGTTATTGCCTTTGGCGAATCCGTTGGCGATTTTCATCCGGTTCTCAAAATCCCCGCCCTCACCGCTTAAAAAAGATGCAAACGCTTTGTCTGTATCCCTTGTCAAATAAACGTTTATGTCACTCGCCTTCAGTAAATCTCTGACTTTCTGTGAAACGATTAAGTTCGCACTCTTTTCACAAAAACCCGTTTGATTACCTGTTAAACCACATGTTCCGCTGAACTTCCCGCCATGTCCGGGATCAATGACAAGAACCTTCTCTGCAAATCCTGAAGCCGGGGCGAAGAATAATAGAACAGCAAAAAGCACGCCTGCTGCCCATGATACTCTTTTCTTCATTTTTCACTCTCCTTCATTTCTACAATTTTCTACAAATACTTTCCTATTATAGCATTATAATCCTAGTAAACTTTATGAAATTTTGGTTAATTATCTCCTTTTAGTTCTTTAGTCACAGGATTAAAGAAGCGCAAATCAAACATAAAAGACTGATAGGCATGTAAGCCTATCAGTCTCTCACTGTTTACTTCAGTATTTTTTCAATATCAGCAAGAACTTCATCTGATACAGCATTCGGGCCGCCGAATACTGTCACTTGTCCGATATTATTTTCTTTAAAGAATCCTTTTACCTCATCAGGCAGAGATTTACCTACTAAAATGACTCCGCTATTATGCTTAGCAGCTAATGCAGCACCTGTAAGGGCATCTGCATAATCAGAGCCTGTAGCAACGTAAACCTTTTGAAGTGAAGGTTCAAAGAATTTCGCAAGCTCAACACTTGTGGCATAACGGTTTGCACCGAAGACACGTTCCGCATCAGGCAAACTGTTTACGACTTTATCACTGAGAGCAGCAGGGCCGCCGACTGCGATGGTGTATTCCGTTCCTAGGGATTTAAGTGCTTCACTTGTTTCTTTCGGAAGCTCGTCTTGACCGGAAAGCAGAATCGGCAATCCATGCTGGCCTGCATAAGATGCAACAGCAAGGGCGTCAGCGAAAGTTCGTCCATTGACAACTACCGCTTCTTCAGATCCATCAGGTGCAACCAGGTCGGCAATGGCTGCCGCGGTTTCCCATCTGTTCTGACCGGCAATACGTTCTGTGTCAAGCCCCATATCTCCAAGCTGATCTTGAACGTTTTTGGATACAGCTGTTTCTCCTCCCAAAATGATAACTGTGTCAGCGCCTAATCTTTCAATTTCCTTCTTAGCCGCATCCGACAGGTTTTCAGAATTCGTTAACAGAATCGGAGCATCGTACATAGCTGCAAGAGGTACTCCGGCAAGGGCATCAGCGAATCCCTTTCCTTTTGCAAGGAAGACGACTTCAGAGCTTTCCCAGCCTTCAGAACTGATGGCTGCAGCTGTCTCAGAGCGTGTTGCTCCGCTGATTCGGCTGACTTTGTCATCTCCGCGGTATACTTTTACTTCTTTTACTGTTTTGTGTCCGGCAAGGTCAGTTGCTTCAACCATGAATGTGTTTTCTCCAGGCTGAAGGGCAACAGCCGTGCTTAGTGTTTTCGTGATTTCGTTCATTCCGTAAGGCTCTTTCAGCAGGTTAACGAAAACTTCATCTCCGTCAACTGCTACACGAAGCTCTTCGAAATTGTCTGATACTGTTGATTTAAGCGTTACTTTTTCTGTTGCTGCACTTACAGAAGATGGTGCATCAACTGTTACAGATGGAGCTGTAGTATCAACGAAGAAGCGTTTGATGAAGGAAATTTTGTTTCCTGCTTCGTCTTCTCCGGCGATTGTCACGCTGTGGTAGCCGTCTTCAAGTGTAAGTGTTGTATTAAACTCATAGCGTTTTAGTTCAGCGTTCCAAGTTAATTCAACTGGTTTGCCTGCAACTGTAAAGTTCGTCACTTTTGACTCATCTGTGATATAGCCTTTTACAGGCACTTCACTCGTTGCATACGTTCCAAGTGCTTCAGGAAGCTCAGCAATGATTGAAGGAATGGTTCCGTCATTCACGCCTTTGAATTCCTTAGCAGATGTGTTTCCTGCATTGTCTGCTGCAAGAACCGTTACAGTTGAACCGGCTTTAAGATCTGCAATCTTGAATTCTTTTGTTGTTGGCGCAAGAGTCAGCGGGTTGCCGTCTTTATCTTTGCCGACAACAGACTCGCCGTTAACAAGGACATCAAAGTATGCAAGACCTGAACGGTCATCTGATCCTTCAAATGTGACTGTATCTTTGCTGAATTCAGCTTTCAATTCCGGCTGAACCGTGTCAACGATAACAGGCACGTGTACTTTTTGAGGAGCCTTACCAGGGAAATCGACCGTAGCAGCGATTTCATAGTAATACTGTCCGTCTTTAACAAGAGCATTTTTCACTTTTCCATCCCACTGTGCAGCAGGATTTAATGAGTACGTCGCACCTGAGCCGCCGTCATAATAATGCTTACGGACTTCAAGCTCTGTGCGGATTGCACGCAGCTGATTTTTGTTCTCGTCAAGAACGTTGAATTTCACTTCTTTGGCATTTCTCAGGAAGGACAGAACAGGAATGATCTCATCCTGGCTTCCATCACCATTTGGTGAAATAGCGATTTTACGTGCATCAAACGGCATTTCGCTGTTGAATGCATCAAACCCTAGGTAGTTGAAGCTCTGGCCTGCACGTGCTACAACACCTGCATCTCCGTAGAACGTTTCGTTCTCTGTGTCAAAATTCATGGCATCAAGGATTGGCGCTTTGCCCCAGTCGCCATTAAAGCCGACATAAGGAACAGTAAGCTGTGACAGACCTTCAGCCGAGAATGTGACAAATCCTTCTACAAAATATCCGTTTTTAAAGACATCTTTTACAGATACCGGTGTTTCGAAGTCATCGCCTAAAACTTTAGCGTTTGAAGTATCAAGAGTAACTTTTACAGTTTTCGTTTCACCGGCAGCAAGATCAACTTTTGCTGTTTCTTCGCCGTTTACTTTGATTACCGCGTCAATCAGTTCCTGAGCTTCAAGTTCGTCGTAATTGTATCCAAGAGATCCGCCGTTTGCGAAATCTGTTTGAACATTAGCTTTCACATCATAAGAAACGGCCTGCTCACTGAAGTTTTTAATATCAAGAGTAAATTCCACTTGATCGCCAACTTCTTTAAGAGCTACTTTGCCTTCGCCTGTTTTCGATTCCGTTACTACAGCAGGAGTGTTAAGCGCTGAGTAAAGTTTCATTAATCCTGCACCCTGACGGCGAGGAGAATACGGAACTTCCCATCCGAATGCATCATTCACAAGTCCCTTATCCATTACTGGCTGAGACGTATTCATAAGAATATTCTTCGCCATTTGTACGCGATCTGCGCCATCAAGATCAAACAGCTCGTCCACTTTCTCAAGGACAATTGCAGATCCGCCGGCAACGTGAGGAGCAGCCATGGATGTTCCGCTCATGATACCGTACTGGTTGTCCTGGAACGTAGAAAGAATTTTACCGCCCGGTGCCGTAATTTCAGGTTTGAAATCAAGGTTAGGCGTTACACCCCATGAAGTGAAGGCTGACATTTTTCCGGCTTCCGCATTTGGAGCCGCTACTTTGTCATCACCGAATGTCACTTCAAGCTTTTTGCCTGCTTTCGCCTGCTCTTCAAGAGCGTTTCCATCAGCAACACTTAGTGACACAAGCGGAATAACCGGCTTATCAAGAGCCATATTCACGTAATCGCCGTGTGCAGGCAATCCGCGGATGATGACACCTGCAGCACCCTGTGCTTCAGCTGTTTTCTGGATATTTGTATAGAAATAACTTCCAGTCCGAACAACAAATACAACTTTCCCTTTAACATCTTTTCCTTCATAGCCTGCAGGCTGACCATCGCCTACATAAACAATTTCAAGCTTTTGTCCTTTAAATTTATCAAGGAATTTAGGTCCGTCCTGCTTTTGGTATCCAATCGAGCCAAATGCAGCACCATCAACATCAACTTTCATTGCATCAAGTTCAATCGTTGAGTTTTCAAGTGAAGCGACCTGGAGAGAATCGTAAGACAGACCAGGAGCTCCTACTACTCCAACGTCAGGATTGCTTGCATACGGATTTGCCCAGCCATTTCCTAAATGAGCAGAGTTACCGGCTGAAACAGCCATAACGACGCCATTTTCAACAGCTCTTGCAATGGCCATCTGCTCAGGATCTTCAGGAAGTACAAATGATGCTGTTGAGCCTAAGCTCATGTTCAGTACATCTGCACCAAGACCAATCGCATCATCAATTGCTTTAATATAAATATCGCCCCATGTAGAAGGCATTTCTGGATCATTTCCGAAAACTTTAAGAGCTAACAGCTGCGCTTCAGGAGCCACGCCTTTTAAGCCGCCGTTATCTTCATCACCATTTGCCCCTACTGTTCCGCCAACATGCATACCATGCATGGAAGCGCCAGGTCCAAGGTCAAGAATTTCTTCGTTTTCATCCATATAGTTATAGCCATATGGTACTTTTTCTGTATAGAACTTGCCCGGAAGGCCAAGCTCTGATTTAGCGTCATTAACAGCACCTTCAGAAAGTGCAGGAACTGTATCTTCGCTTAAAATCATGTCTTTATGGCTTGGATCAAGACCTGTGTCGATGATTCCGACAATCATGCCTTCTCCGTCATAGCCAAGATCCCATGACTCGCGCGCTTCTACTAATTCTTTACTGTATTTCATATCAGGCTTTGCTTTTGGACGCTCGTATTCATGAGCAATCGTTACATTATTTACACCAGTCAGCTTCTCAATGAGAGCAATCTTGCCGTATTCAACTTCTCCGGAGAAACCGTTGACGACTGTTGTAAATTCCTGTTCGTATTTCATTCCAAGATTTTTGGAAGCAATTTGATTTTTGACAGCTTTTTGCTCTTTAAGAGCATTAGCTTTCAGCTCATCTTGTTTAGCCTTAGGCAGAGCATCAAATTTCTTCCCTTGTTTTGTTGCATATGTAATTGCAGGTTCGCCTTCTACTTCGACAATTACACGTACTTTATCTGAACTCTTATACTGTTTTCCTGTGTCAGGATTTTTAAGTGTCTGCTTGCCGAAATTTTTCTGTACTTCGGTATTGGCGTTCCCTTTTTGAACCGTCGGACCAGCTGCCATAACAGCATTTGAGAAAACCAGCAAGAAAGCGAACATTAAAAATAACGATCTTTTCAGCTTAACTTTCAACTACTTGACCCCCCTAGTAAATTAGCCTTGCAATTCTCAAAAACTTCTAATTTATCCCTCCTTTTACATAGATAGAATATATTTACTCTCTTATTCTATTTGTAAAATATTGAATAGTCAAACATTTATAAAAACTTTTATTCATTAATAAAAGAAAGACAAATTACGACATGTTCATAATCGCTGCAAAGCCTGTTATCCTTTGATGCATCAATGTTTAAAAGCAAATAAAATAAAGATGCTTGCGGAAACTGGGATGACAGACTCCGAGTTTTTATGCACATTCCATTTATATTTTGGTATAGGATTTCCAGTGAGGCATTGGTCCCGGCATGTTTTGTCATAAGGCGACATGTTTCCCGGGGAATAGTGAAGAAAACGAAAAAGGCCGCCCAATCCCGGGCGGTCCCAATCTATCACTTCAAACGCTCAATTATTTGTTCTTCAAGAAATTCAGGAATCGCACTTTTACTGCCCAGAATCGTCGCGGCAGGATATTGATCAATCACTCTTAATGTAGGAACATTGTATTCGCTCTCCGCTCCTCTGTTATCCATTAATAGAACAGAAGCATTATTTTTTGCAGCAAGAACTGATCCTGAAAGCGCGTCAGGGAAAGCTCTGCCTGTAGCTGCAAATATCTCATTTTTGCCCATTTTCAATTGTTCATTAATAATCCTTGAAGTCTCATAACGATCTTCTCCACCGTAACGGACGGGATTTTTCAGCTGACTTTCTACTGATTTTTTTATAACGGCAACTGAACCGATTACTAGGGTTTTTTCTTTTTCATCAAGAGCTGATTTAATCTCCTCACGAATAACATCTTTATCGTCTGTCAGTAGGATAGGGAAACCGTTTTTAGCTGCATAGGATGCAACAGACAGTGCATCAGGATAATTTTTCCCTGTCGCTACGACAGCAGTCTTGCTGCTAAGGTATTTTGCTACTTCAGCAGACGTCTCGTACCTGTTGTCTCCTGCGATTCTGGTGACTGTTAACCCCATACCTTTCAGCTGATCAGCTAATTGCTCAGGAATTACTGCCTCTGCACCAATGATAAAGGCTTTTTTTGCTTTTAATCTGCGGATTTCATCAAATGAAATTCTATTATAGTCCGGTGCCATTTTTGCATCTTTTCTACCATCTAAAAGTATGAGAGGTGCATTGTATTTTGCCGCGAGAGGTGCGCCTGAGAGTGCATCCGGAAACTTATTCCCAGTTGCAATGACAACCGTCTCGGACTGCTTCCAGCCTTCTTTTGAGACTGCAGCTGAAGTCTCATAACGGTTTTCACCTTCATGTCTTGTTAAAATCCGTTTCAGATAGCTTGATGCCACGTACCCTTTTTTATCCTTAAAAGTTACAGGGTACCATGTGAACTGGTTCTTAGAGCTGCTAGTTGCATCATATACGAATTGACCTTCGGGCTTTACGATGATATTGCCTTCATAAGGTATCGGTGGTATTGTCGGATCTTTGGTAGGCGTCTTTCTAATTGCAGGAGAGCCTACTGTGAGTAATGTATCATTCTCATTGAATGCATGTTTGGTCTCGGTTAAATGTGCATTAACAGTAAAATTTGATTTATTATATTTAATAATAGGCTGATCAAGATCACAATCATATGAAAAATCTTCTGCTTTCATCAACAAGTCATCAACATTCGATGTAATATATTGAGAATCGCTTATCTTTTTATAAACTTCTTCCTGATAGGCGCCAGTGTTTCTTGATCCAAACACACCTTCACATTTATTAATGGGACTGTTCTCAGCGTAGTTACCGTTATATTTTAGAACAGTAAAGTACCATTTTTCGAGGAATTTATCAGGATAATTTTTTTCTACATATGGAGATCCGTAGTTTTCTTTTAATCTGAGTACACCCGAATAAATGTTATAGATCGCATTGTTTTTAATTTTTTCAGGATCTGTCGTAAACACAGTCATCTGCATAATGCCATAACCAAAATCGCCTGATTGCAGCGGTTTCCCTTCTTTGTCAAACTGCTGCCAGGATGCATTTTCCTGTGAAGCCACCGCTTTCACAATTTCTGCAGGCACTTCCATTTGCATGGCTGTTGTTGTCAGCAGACAGTTGGCAGTCTGAAAAGGTATTTCCTTCCCATACTCCACAGCAGGGTCATAGTTACAGGCTTTCTTCACTTCGTTTTCAATACTTTCATAGCTTTGAGCTGAGGCTGCACCGGTTTCTTCTGTCAAAAATAGACTCCATCCAATAAAAGCAAATATTAACACAGCAATTTTTTTCATAAATACGTGATTCCCTCCGAAACTTAGATTCTAGTGAAATTCTATCATAAAAATCAGACAAGGATTGTATAAATTTCCAATAAACAGAAAAAATAGACCCCTCAGGATCTATTTCTCTGTTTTTATAAAGTAGGATACGATGTAGTCTGCCCAGACTTTATTACCCTCTTTATTTGGGGTCTGCTGATCTTCCGTCAGCATGGACTTGATTTTATCATCTTTACCGTCCGGCCAGTTCTCCCAGTGATTTAAATAGGTCATTCCGAGCTCTGTCGCAAGGCTTTTAAGTGCATCTACCTCTTTTGGATAGTAAATGGCATTGTAAATAGGATGGGAGGGCTGAACATAGATGATGGCATCCGTATTTCCCTCTTTCAGCTCCTTTAGAATGGACTCAACGTTTTTCAGAGTATTTGAAAGACCCACATTCCCATTATCGTTTAGCGAAAAGGGTTCAAGAAGGATGATATCAGGCTGAACCTCATTCACTTTTTCAATATGATTTTCGTTAAGAAACGTTTGAGACGTACCGTCCGGGTAGGATAAAACCTGAACGGAGAAGACTTTTTCGCCGTATGCTTTATCCAGTTCTTTTTGCACAAGCATAGGCCAGCCTTCATCCCCAGGTGATGTGCTTTCAGAGCCAACCGCAGCAATCTTAATTGGTTTTTCGTCAGCTTGAGCCGTTTTCATCTTTTCTTTTATTGGTGCAGGAAGGTTCCCGGCCTTTTTCACCCACTCAGGCTGCTGCTCTTCAGCTGATGCAGAAGCAGTTTCAGTCTTTGCTTCAGGCTGACTTGCAAGGCTGATTTTTCCCTTCCAATGATAGTTGCCAAGTACCAGCACGCATACCGATAAGACAACAACACATGCTGTAATCACTTTACTCATACTTATTTCCTCCAAAATCTACAAAGTTCTACATTCTATCATAGTGATGAACATATGAACCTGCAAGGATATTAAAGGGAAATTATTATTAATTTATCAAAATTTAACTGTATATCCATAAAAAACAGCATCGGGGAATTCCCGATGCTTAGTGAATGACTTTTTTAGCGCCTAAGTATTTTGGTTTAAAGTAGACATTATCCATCGTTGTAATGGATACGCCTTTCGATGAGCTCGCATGGATAAATTCGTTGTTTCCAATGAAAATTCCGACGTGAGAAGGGCCTTTTGATACCGTTTCAAAAAAAATAAGATCTCCTTTTTGGGGAATGGCAGCCACGGTTCCTGTATTCCATTGATCTTTTGTTGTTCTCGGGAGGTCAATGCCGTGCTTGTTGAACACATATTCTGTGTAGCCGCTGCAGTCAAAGCCCGAAGTTGTCGTACCGCCGTATTTGTAAGGCACGCCTTGCAGGGATTTGGCAGTTTCAATCAGTTTGTCCACAGGAAAATAAATTGATGCCAGAACGCTGTCGCTGATAGCGGCCGTTCCTCCGACAGCAGTCACCGTTTCGATTGTTTTAGAGTCAATCAGTGTTCCGGTTTCTGCCGGAAGATTTGAAGAATCAGAAAGAAGCATCGGAATGTTCTGCTTTGCTGCATAAACAGAACCGGTAAGTGCGTCTGCAAAGGTCTTACCTGAAACAAGCAAGGAACGCGACGCCGTGAAATTCGCAAATTTCGATGATACTTTGGCAGATGTGTCATAGCGGTTTGACCCTGAAATTCGTTCCGGATAAGGAAGGTATGAGGTTGTTCCTGACGCTACAACTGAAGTTCCCCCGATGACATATGTTTTTGTATATCCTTTGAGGAAGTTTTTAACGGTTTCAGGAACACTGTCCTTTTTAACCAAAAGAATGGGTGATCCCTGCCTCGCGGCGATCGGCGATGCAGCAAGGCTGTCCGGGAAGTTGGTTCCATTGGCTATGAATGCTTTTTTAGAAGTTGCCCCCAAGTATTTTGCGATAGCGACTGATGTGTCATAACGGTCCGCACCTGCTATTCTGTGTACAGTCAGCCCCATTGATTTAAGGGAATTTGCGGTTTGATCTGAAATGGCGTTTTTGCCGCCGATTATGTATGCGTTTTTTGCCTGTAATCGTTTAATTTCGCTGCTTATGACGGAAGGAACGGAGTCACGGCCTGTAAGAAGGATCGGTGCATTAAGCTTATACGCTAGCGGACCTCCAGAAAGAGCATCAGGGTAGTTTGTTCCGACTGCTATGACAACGTTAGAAGTGCCGTTCGGAAACGTTTTCTTTGAAACTTCCACTGCCGTACTGTAGCGGTCCTGACCGTAAATTCTTGTAGTAGTACCGGCTTCTGCAGACTCCGGCAAAGAGATAAGAAGCAGCATCAATAGACTTAGACAGCTCAACAAAGTTACTGTTATTTTTTTCATACCAATCTCCTATGATGTTTTTACCCTACTTATTATAGCATCACAGAAATAGTCTGATAGTTTACAAATGTGTTACAAATAATGGGGATAATCGACTATAGACAGCATAAAACCTCCATTTCCTCTGCCTTTCGACCGCACTTCTCCCCTCATTTCGACGAACATTGCAGAAAAAACATTTCTTAAAAGACATGAAATTTGTCAAAAAAATGCCGATAGGAACCATATGACTTTGATTTATGAAACTTTCACAAGCTGCACCACGTCATATTAATGGACATATTTATTTACAAAAAAAGTATTGTTTCCATGTTCCGGCAAAAATATAATGTGTATAGGCAATTACTTCTATTAAAGGATGATACGATGAGAGAACAAAAACACAAAAAGCGCAAATGGCTCTTGATTACCCTTAGCATCATTGGTCTGCTTGTACTGGGTACCTTAGGCTATGCCTTCTATTTGTATAAAGCGGCAACGGACACAGTTGCCAACATCCAGGAAAATATCGGCAGGGAAAAATCAGACAAACGCCCTCAGGCAGTTGCATTTAAAGAAAAAGACCCAATCTCCATCCTGCTTATGGGAGTGGATGAGAGAAAAGGCGACCGTGGACGTTCTGATTCTCTGATTCTTTTAACCGTGAACCCGAACAAAAAATCCATGAACATGGTCAGCATTCCGCGTGACACCCGAACCGAAATTATCGGAAAAGGCAAAGAAGACAAAATCAATCATGCCTACGCCTTCGGCGGTACGGAAATGGCGATCAATACGGTCGAACATTTCCTGGACGTTCCCGTTGACTACTTTGTCAAAGTGAATATGGAAAGCTTTAAAGATATTGTTGATGCAGTAGGCGGAGTAGAAGTAAACAACGACTTGTACTTTGAATACGACGGCAAGACGTTTAAAGAAGGTCCAATTACATTAAATGGTGCAGATGCATTAAGCTTTACAAGAATGCGCTATGAAGACCCGAGAGGCGACTTCGGCCGCCAGCTGAGACAGCGACAGGTCATTGAAGCCGTTATTGCAAAAGGAGCAAACGTATCCTCCATTTCAAAATTCGGCGAGATGTTCAAAATCGTTGAAAACAACGTCAAAACTAATCTAGGAATGGACGAAATGTGGAATATTCAGGAGAACTATAAAGATGCCAGCCATTCTCTTGAACAGCACCAGATCAAAGGATCCGGCGACAAAATCGGCGGAATCTACTATTATATTGTACCTGAAGAAGAGCGCACAGCTTTATCAGGCAAGCTGAAAGAACATTTGGAGCTGTCCGGGACGACGGCTTCAAACTAAGAGTAAGAAAGAACAAACCTCCATTCAATCGGGGTTTGTTTTTTTTTGAGAAATGAGCGGTCGGATTGTTATGGAACCAGTTTAGACCGTTAAAGCGAAGAAAATAGTCATAAATAATTATTTTTATGTAATATTTCCCATTAAAATGGTATATTAGTAGTGTTATCCCATTTTAAAGGAGTGAATGTATTTGTCCAAAATGTTTTTAAAGAGTTTCATTGTTTTATTTATTTCTGTACTTATCCTTCCTTTTTCATCAGGAACGGACACTGCTGAAGCATCAGGCACGATCCGGATTGCGGGAGAAGACCGCTATGAGACAGCAGCCGCTATTTCAAAAGAAGGCTTTGCAGGCGGGGCTGACACCGTTGTTATTGCCAGAGGGGATCAGTTTCCCGATGCTTTGACAGGTGCTCCGCTGGCGTACAAGTTAAATGCACCCATTCTATTATCCTCCCCATC
This sequence comes from Metabacillus indicus LMG 22858, assembly GCF_000708755.2. Lineage (GTDB taxonomy): Bacteria > Bacillota > Bacilli > Bacillales > Bacillaceae > Bacillus_P > Bacillus_P indicus. Next base: position 500,502 of record NZ_JGVU02000006.1, read on the forward strand.
AAAAGTTCCAGACGCCACTCTAAATGAATTGAAACGCTTGAAAGCAAAAAAAGCGGTCATCCTGGGAGGTCCTGCCGCGATTAATGAAACGGTAAAAAAAGAAATCGAGAAACTAGGCATGACAACGGAACGGATCTACGGTGATACCCGTTACGAAACGTCTGTCAAAGTTGCCGAAAAACTTGGCGCTTCTAAAGAACAGGCGATTATCGCAACCGGCAAGAACTTTCCTGATGCGCTTGCAATCGCTCCATACGCCGCAGAAAAGGGGTACCCTATTCTGCTGACTGCCCCTGATAAACTAAGTGATAAAGTAACGGGATATCTGCAGGGTGTTAAGAGTACGATTGTTATCGGAGGTCCGGACGCAATAGGTACGCTTGTTGAATCCAAACTTCCAAAACCCGAACGAATTTCAGGTGCCACAAGATATGATACAGCTGCTCAAATCTTACGGACGAAATACGACAAAAACAGCCACATTTACATAAGTACAGGACGAAAATTTGCAGATGCGTTGACGGGCTCTGTCCTTGCAGCTAAAAACAGCTCTGCCATTTATTTAACAAAGCCGGACGAACTGCCGGAAGGATCTGACCGGCTGATTGCTGAAAAACAGATGAAAAGCTTTAATGTTTACGGAGGCAATGCAGCAGTAACGGATGGTGTCGTCTCCCAGCTGGAAGAACTGTTTGCACAATTTGAAGACGTGATTGGCACCGCTGTATTTACTGACGGACTAGAGGTAATGGAAGAACAGGAAGAAAATCTTTTTGAAAATGCATCCGACAGCATCGTTTACCATGAGGACGAATCATTCTCTATTAAACTTCCGGCGGACCAGGCTCAAATGTATAAAAAGTCAGACCTCTTCTATCTTCCGCCGTCTGATGACCATCCATCAGGGTTTTTCGGGCAGGTTTCGGATGTTCAGTCAGACGGAACCGTAACGATCGATCAGCCGGCACTTGATGAAGTGCTGAAGGAATTTAATATTCAAGGTGAAGAAATCCTCACCCCAGACAATCTTATCGATGTGGATCTTGAAGAAGGCGTCGTTATGACAGAAGGCGAGCAGCAGTTTCAGTCTTTTTCAAAGTGGAGCAGTGCAGGCATGAAGGCTGCGGCCGGACAAAAGCCGATTGAGTTTGCATTAGATAAGACTCTATTTGAAAAAGAGTCTAACAACAGCAAAGTGAAACTTACCGGAAGTATTGCTGTTAAATCAGCAAAAGCTAAAATGGACCTGAAGAAAAAATTCGGACTGATCACGGGATTTGACTATCACTTTGAAAGCAAGCAGGATTCCTCCATCAAATTTATGATGGAAATGGACGGTAAGATGGAAACAGTCGACCAGTCCAAAAACAAAGAATTCGGCAAGTGGATTAAGCTCGAAGGCGTGGATCGCGAAGGAAGGATTTCGCTTGCAACGATGACCTATCAAATTGGGACAGCGCCTGTATTCGGAGTCGGCAATAAAGGGTATATAGACATCCCGATTGGTGTCACCGTTTTCGTTACAACCAACGTCAAGGGTGAAGCAAAGCTTTCTATGGAATTTGGCGTCATTGAAAAATCCAGTTCTTATGTTGATGTAAAGTGGAAGGGCGGTTCATTTGATTCTGATTTTGACTTGACTACAGACCGTTATGAGGCGGAATTTGAAGGGAAAGGAGAAATCACCGCTTCCCTCGGAGCAGGATTTGAACCGGCTATCAACATTGGCGGCCTATTGCCAGCCGTTGTTCAAAATGACTTATCCATCGGCCAGGAGCTAAAAGGCAATGTAAAAGCCAGTTATGATTTTAAAGACAATGATTTCTCCTTCTCAGGATGCTTTGAAGATACTTTCAAAGCAGGCTTTGAATCTAACTTAAAAGTCCGTCTTAAAGCCTCATCTGAAAAGTGGAACATTGAAGAAAAAGTAGAATACAAGAAAAAACTTTACGATAAAGAGTTTTTCAAAAAAGAGAACAAATACTGCGAGTACGCAGGCAAAATTAAAGGCAATGTAGTCGATGCCGTCAGCAAAGATAAACTTGAAAATGTAAAGGTAAGCGCCTATCAGGACGGGGAGTTTTTCAACAGCGCAGTCACGGACGAAAACGGTGACTACGAACTGCAGCTGTCTGACGGCACATACACATTTGAATACAGCAAGTTTCTCTATAAAAAAGAAAAATATGAGAATGTGAAAATCAAAGAAAATGAAATTGAGTACAGTCCTTCCCTGCGATTGATCGGGTCTGAATTTTTCGGGGACGGCGAAGCAAGCGGACAAATCAAGAATTCAATTGACGGACGTCCTGTGGCAGGCGCGTCCATTAAAATCAGATCAGGATTAAATTCGTTTACCGGTCCTGTAAAGGCCACAACTGTTTCAGATGCATCAGGGTTCTACAAAGTAACACTCCCGGCCGGACTCTATACTGCCGAGGTGTCAAAAGAAGGATTCATTACATCCTCCACAGAAATTCTTTCCATCGGTACGAGAAAAACAGAAAATCAGAATGCCACACTCAGCCCGATTCTTGACCAGGCCAAAACACGCATCGTGCTGAAATGGGGAGAGCAGCCATACGATCTGGATTCCCACTTAACAGGTCCGGCTGAGGACGGAAACAGATTCCACCTGTATTTCGGAGACCAGGATGTTTATGAAAATGACGAGCTGATGGCACAGCTGGATGTGGATGACACCTCTTCATATGGTCCGGAGACCATTACCATTAACCATCAAAAAGATGGCGTTTACCGTTATTCCATCCATGACTTTTCAAACGGCGGCTACACAGACAGCGACGAACTGTCTAAATCAGGAGCCGTGGTAGAGGTATACCGGGGAAGCTACTTAGTGCGGACATTCCACGTTCCTACAAATCAGACAGGTACACTTTGGACAGTTTTTGAACTTAATGGAAGTACTATCGTGCCAATCAATACGGTTTCAAACACCGACGTTTATACGCAAAACAGCAGGCAGACACAAGGCAACTCCGTTGACCGGCTGATTCTTCCTTCATTGAGTGAGAAGAAGTAAAGCATTGCAGAGACAAATCCTTTTTGGGGGTTTGTCTTTTTTATTTGAGGTGGGTTTTGCCCGGGCAGATTGCAGCATCAATCGAAAATTGACGGCTTCCCCTTAGTCTGATTCTTACTTCCATTAAACAAAAAACCGGCTCCCATAAGGAAAACCGGCTTCAGCCTTGCACTATTCAGACATCCACTCAACCAATTCCGGATGATTGGACCAGACAAATCCATATTCCATGAAGTACTCAACCGCTTCAGACTCTTGGCCGAATTCCTCCGGCTCTTTCGGCAGCTTGCGTTTGCCGGCCAGAACATCATAAATGATCGGATTCACGTTTTTCGCCTTTTGAGCAAGTCTTTCAACCGCAGGAGTCATTCCTTTTAACGCGAATTCCACAAGCAGCATGTTGTAGGCGCCTGCCGCAAATTCGGTCTCATCAAATTTCTCAAGAAGCTTTTTGGCTTTTTGGTGCTCGCCTGCATCCATGTACATGACAAACAGCGTATAGCGCACGCCCTGACTGTCCATCTCATTGAGCTCGAGCAGCTCCTCGCACTGTTTAATTGCTTCAGTCAGGTTGCCCATTGCCGCTTCAAGGATGGCATAGTTGAACTTAGAGCGCATGTATGGCCGCGTTTCAATCAATCCCCAGAACATGCCTTTATCCTGCTTGAAGATTTCCTTGCCAAGGTCCGCCTCGCCGGCTTCCATTCCCTGTTTATAAAGTTCAAGCTGCTTGGCAGGATCACTCTCTGCGTCTCCCAGCATATTGTATGCATCAGGGTGGAACGGGTAGATCTCCATCGCCTCTTTGGCAAGCTTTACTCTTTTCTGCGGGGAACTTTCCATCGCTTCATAAATAAGCTCCTGCGCACGCGCGCGGTCAGAAGCAGAGTATTTTTTGACGTCTGCTTGTTCTCCAACAGTCATGCTGTCCTCAGTGAGATCCGCCTCAAGCACTTCTTTTATCTCTTTATATACCTTTGAAAGAGAGCTTGTGCTGACTTCGTAAAGTTCCGCAATCTTTTTCTGAGTCATTCCCTGCTTGTACATATGCTTTTCAACGAAATAATGCATACCGGCTGAGTAAATGACCTCTTTTTTGATCGTTGGCTTTACTTCGTGAAGATATTTATGCATTAAAGCAAACGCCTTTTCGGCAGTTTCTACTGGAACATGGGCTTGCAGAAGCTTTCTTTGCATTTTTAATGCAGCATTTTCGTACAACGGTTCATCCCAAACCAGCTCTGCTTCTTCCACCTGAGGCTCTTTTTCTACCTGAGAATCTTCTTCCACAGGCTCCGTCAGCATGGAAATCAGCATTTCCGGGAACTGATCCGCAATGAACGCGCCGATGTCATCGAACGTGCTCTCTTCAAAAAGCTTGAGCGTCAGTTTTTTGTTAAACTCCGTCTGCGCTTCTTCAAATTCAAGCTGCATCATGAAATACGTATAGTAGTCTCCGAATGGCAGCAAGTATCCAAGAAGCATCGCGCCTGACTTAAAGGAATGGGTTCCCTCGTCCACGCGCACATCTTTTACTTCTTCTGTAAACAGATCTTTCACTGTGTAGCTTTCATCGTCTGTCACATGTTCCACGACAGAGAACGTCGGAACAGCGCCAGCCCATTTTTCCAGCTGGGCCATCGTTACCGGTCTCACATTTTCGCGGCGTTTTTTCTCAATAAAGGCTTCTAAGATAGTCCCGTTTCCAACATTCACTGAGAAAACAGCCCAGACAAGGAGTGAACCGTAAATCTGCTGATCCTCGCCTATGTTAAACTTGCGCATCTTCTCTCTGACAGCCTTGTCCATTTCTCTTGAATAGACAGAGGAGGCGAACTGCATCAGCTCTCCCTGCATCTTTTCAAGATCAGCATGACGAATCGCTTCAATCGACGTCACTTTATTCATACAGCATTTCTTATATTTTTTTCCGCTGCCGCAATGGCATGCGTCATTTCTTCCAATATCCATTTGTAGACTCCTTTAAATCCTTATTCCCTCATCTATTGTGCCAGTTATCAGGGAATAATTCAACGCACATGAAATAACCGCAGATGGAGATCTGCGGTTTTGTGACTCAAGCGGCCTAACCCACTTGATTTGATTTTTTATAAATATACATGCTTTGATCTTCACCGTATGCAAAATGAATGTCATGTCCGACGCGGTTCAGTGTCGGGATGAGCGTATTGTGATACTCTTCCTCTTTAATATCATTAAAATAAAGCCTGAGCGCTTCTGCACATTCGGAGTCTGTCAGAGATAAATCCTCAAAGCAGGCGCGGAGAAAGTTTTTGTTCAGGATGAAATATTCATGTACATCATAAAGAATATGGTCCAGATTAGACAAAGGATTCACTCCCTAAAAAGAATTACTCTAATTATGGACAACTTTTTGAAGTTTATACATTCTTCCCTTTTTTCCTTAAATTCACAATCGTCATTTCACTCCGCACCCCGAACCGCAGATTCCAGTGCGCCTGGCCGATTCCCTTTGAAATGTACAAAAAGCGGCCCTGCATGTTGTGGAGTCCCTGATAAATTCCGCGTTTAGCAAGCACCCCTTTATCAACAAACTTAAAAAACAGGGGAATATTAAATTGTTTTCCGTGAAGATGCCCGGACAGCATTAGATCAAAAGGTTTATTTACTTCTGCCAGGTCGTTCGGGTCATGGCACAAAACAATGCTCGGTTTCTTTGACGATACATTTGCAAAAGCTTTTTCCACACCATATTCGTCTTCCCTGTAAAAATCAAGGCCTATTAATGAAAAGTCCTCAAGCTCAATGGACTCATTAATCAGCACACTAACTCCCTTTTCCTCAAGCCACTCTCGGAGCAGGAGACTCAAATGAAATGTCCGGTAGTCATGGTTACCAAAAACCGCGTAGACAGGAATGTCCCGCTCCCTAAAGGCTGTGAGGTACGCCTCAAGGCGCGGAATGTAACGTTCCCGAGCCGTAAAATCACCGGTGATAAAAACATAATCAGGTTTTTCCCGCTTTAATATGTCCCTCATTTTTTCAGAAGGAATCCGGTTTCTTTCGATATGAATGTCCGACAAATGAAGGATTTTTTTATCAATCCCGAGCGGCACGTCCACTCTTTCAACCTTCAGCCACTTTGTCGGCACAATGAACAATAAATAAAACAACCCTGTGCATCCAGCAAGGAACCAAATGAATTCCGCCATACGATCCCCCATTTTTTCTATTTTCTACAGTTTACTAAATGTTGGCGGGATTTAGTAATAAAAACAGCCAAGTTCCATCAGGAACCCGGCTGCGGCATGTTAGTATACGTCGTATCCCTCATAAGACTCTGCCACATACACAGGCAGCTCCCACATTTCCTCCTGCCTGTCGAGATAATTCAGGACAAGCTGCTGGGCATGTCCTGATTTGAGTTGAAAGCTTTCCACACTGCCATGAATTTCGATTTGCTCTCTGTTTTGAAATTCAACCATTGTTTTGCTGCCCTTCAGAAAAGGCTTCTTGGCATACCGGTAGGAAATCCACATGCAGTCCTCATGGTCCGGGGACAGCGTCGGCAGCATGCAGATCCGGTAGCCCGGTGACAGGCAGATCGGGAGCATTTTCTTGCCGGGCAGTATCAGCTTTGCGGCATCCACCATTCCCTGATAAGAAGCACCTGCATGAACACAGCTGCGCTCCATAATGGCTTTTGGAGACATTTTGATCATTCTTTTTTTGTACAGCTCATGAACAATCGTCCAGCGTTCTCCTCTCTCAGAATAAATCGGCTTTAATACCATCGTTTCTCTCCAAACTGTATAGCTTTCTTCAGCAAGCACTCTCTCCACCTCTTTTTAATTTATCTAATATTTTCCACCCTCCTGTTTATCATACAAAATATCGCTTTAGTAGGTAATATTAACTATTAAAAATTTACTATATTAAAACAATCCTTTACAATCCAAACAAAAAGGCCTCAACTAGAGGCCTCATTCAAACTCCCACACAATCTTCCAATCTCCTTTTTCTTTTACCGCATACACGTTCTGCCTGACATCAAACGTGCCGAACTTGCTTTTAAACGTCTGTCTGACCTGGACAAGGCGCACCTCATTAAATACTGGGGCTCCCTTCGCCATCCTCCATCTCCTGACTTTCTTTTGCTTCTCGATCTCAAACGTAAACGTCGACACTCCGTAATGGCTCATATAAATATGAGAACGCTCCGTTACATAAGCATTTTTCGTGAACCGGTCCTTCATCAGAGGATGAAACAGCTCCCAGGCATCTCCGAAGTTGCCGCTCTGCTCCATCCTGTAAAAATCCTGAACTGCCTCCTTCGGCGATGAAGGAGAAAACAAGTGAAACACACCGTAGATCAACAACCCTGCCGCACACATAAGCAACAGGGGCATAACGGGCCATCGCCTTCGTCTTCGCATTGGGGACGTACCTCCTGTGGATGCTAAGACAAGTTTATGAAGGTGGGAGCGGAAAAAGAACTGGGGGGTCAGTCCCCACTCGCGTTAAAGCGAGTGGGGACTGACCCCCATTATTTTTCACGCTCTTCTTCAACAAATAACTGATAATTTTTATGTGCAGGTTCTTGAAAAAAGGAGTATGTTTTCGATGAATCAACGTGAGGGTTGCTGATGTGGTTAATATATGAGGAATAACTGCTCCATGGGTAATCATGCATAGCTTTGACCATGGAAGCTTCAAGCGGGTTACGGTGTATATACCTGCTTACTTCAAGAAAAGAATGTGTATTATTAATTAGTGATGATCCATATCTTCCTTGAAAAACATGTCCAGTCAGGTCCAGTCGGCGGTTAAGGTACATGGCGTAACGCATGTGAAGTGGTTTTATAATGTCCTGAATGTGATATGTGGTCGTTTCAATTTGAAGATGAATGTGGTTTGTCATTAGACAATAGGAGTGCAAAACGAAGGGGTAATTTTCTCGAACGTCTTCTAAAATTTTTAAATATTTTTGGTAATCCTGAGTGTTATGAAAAAGAATTGACCGCCGGTTCCCTCTCGCATAAATATGATAAGTGGCACCAGGATACCAGGTTCGTAATTTCCTAGGCATCGTTCATCGTTTTCCTCCCTCTAATAAATTCTTATCCAGCTCAATATCCAATATATTACTTTGATGGTTAGCCGTCAATAAGGAAAGCAGGGTCAGTCCCGCTTCACTTTAATGTATTAACGCAAGGCGGGACTGACCCCTATATCTTCCCTATCTCCGGCCAATGCAGCACAATCCCATTCTTCTCAAGCATAGATTGATAGCATCTCAGCAAATCTTCCTGCTCAAGAACCTCCTTAGGCGTCACGTTGTGATCAGCTGCAAATGCCGCAAGATAGCCTGCACTTTCACCGATATTCCACTCAACAGGATGAACCCTGAAGCATCCGTTTGTCAGATGGGTTGTGCCGATGTTTTTGCAGGCAGGAAGCAGGTTTTTGAGCCTGACAGGAATAAGCGAGCCAAGCGGAATTTCAAACGGAAAGCTTTCTGCGTAGAAAAAGGTATTGGTTTCAATGGTCGGATGCAGGTCGATCCGGTAACAGCCGATGCCAACGCTGTCTTTTACTTTTTTTATGGAGTCGCGCAGATTTGCATTGATATCTTCTTCGACTACTGTGTGAACCGCTTTGATCCGGCGGGATTCCCGGATGTACGGATATTTCGCAAATCCGTCATCCGTTCCAAGTACATCTCCTCTCATGCGAAGCCCCGGATACCCTTTGCCGCCATCCCGCCTTGGAGCCTCTGTCTGCAGCCAATATAAGAGCGAGTAGCCGAGCTGCTTGGACTGATACAGATGCTTTTCTTTCTCATCTGCGTCCACATCAATAATGGAACCGAGCCAATAGTCGTTTTGCGGCCAGTTAATGAGAGAAATATCGCCCTCATAAAGCCCTTGATAGAATGATTGATCCGCAATTCTCCGGTAATCCCACAGCCCCCATGAATCTTCGTGAGAGAACATCTTAAATTCCTTTGAGCTGCCTGTATGAGCATCCGGAATAAACCAGCTCAGCTGCTTATGCTTCAAAAAGGGAGCCTGATACTCCTTCCAGAATTCATACTGAGGCGGCTTTTCGATGGTGAAATCCTCCCCCTCAATATGCTCGAGAGCAAAGACAAACGTAAAGGACTGCATATCCTGCGGACGGCTCACTTCACCTGCATGCTCCTCACCGGTTTCTGCGCGTGATTCCGCCCCGGTTACGTACTCAGCACCTGTCAGGGGGAGCAAATCTCCGCATTCTGTTGCATCAATGAAAAAAGGCCCCTTTAACAAAATACGTTCACCCGTTCCGGTCTTTTCGACCGTCACAGACTGAATCACATCGTTTTCAACCTCTGCACCAACAGGAACAGCTGAAAAGATAACCGAAATACGTCCGCTGTTCACATAAGGTGAAAGCATCTCGTTCAGAATGCTCAAAGCCACCTTTGGCTGATGCGACAGCCTGCTGACCCAGGCATTACCTGGATTAAAGACTGGATTATCTTTTTCCTCCTGCTTCAATGGATAGTTTTTGCGGTAATACTCCCGTACCCGGTTTCGGAACTCCCTGTAGGTTTGCGTGCAGCCAAACTGTTCAATCCACGGGTGCTCATCCGGAGGAACTGCCTGACTTGTAAGCTGGCCCCCAAGCCAGTCTGTTTCTTCCGTTAAAATGACCTTCTTGCCTGATTTGGCTGCAGAGTATGCGGCAAGCGTTCCTCCGAGGCCACCGCCAATAATGATGATATCCGCCTTCATTTCCGTCATGGCTGTTTCCCCCTATGTAAAGATGTCCTCCCGCATACTGGGGAGGACCTTTCCATTATTGAGCCAGGTACCTTCTGGCATCATCAAGCTGCTTTTCAATCTGAGTTTTTACATTTGGATCAGCTTGCTTTTTGACTGTGTTTAAAAGCTTTTCAGCTTGATCAATATGTTTCAGCGCTTGTTCTTTCTTTGATTTCTCTAATTTAGCCCGCGCCTGCTTCAGCTGTACCTCAATGATTTTCGATAGCTGTGGGTTAAGTCCTTTTTTCGCAACGTAGATTTCATTCATTTTGCGCGAAAGCTCCTCTAACGCGACGGTTGCTGATTGAACCGGATTTCTGTGCGGCACAATCGCGCTGGTCCGCTGCGGTCCAAGAGCAAGGGCATGGAAATGCTGATCCTGAAGCGTATGGTAAGCAAACTGAACCTGCCCTGCTGCTCCTGTATTGCCTATTGCGTCTGCCTGACTGACGAGAAGCTCATCGTCAAACCCTACAAACGGGGCAAGTCCAATGTAGGATAAAACAGGATATGTCATGCGCTCAATGAATTCACGGGATGTCCGCTCCACATAGTTTGTATCCACTGAATAGACCATAGGTGTGATAAAGTCCAGCTGTCCTTCGTTTACCCACTCCACCCAGTTTTGGAATTTCGCATCAATGGCATCTGATACTTCCGGGAAAACGGCAGTAGAAAGATCGACTTGTTTGCCGTTCATTTCACCGCGAATCCGCTCAACAAAGGTGGAAATCTGTCTTTCTCTCCATTTGTTCCACTTTTCCCAGTTTTCCGGATCACTTGCAGGCGTTATCTCGAGCGGGTCAACACCTGCTTCTTTCTTAAATTCACTCCGTGTATAGTCATCATAGCTGAAGCCAACATCGTACGGCTGGCTGACAGGATAGCGGATATAGTCTAAATGCAGACCTTCTACCTCATATTCATCCGTCATTTCGTTAAAAACATCTGATAAAAAGTCGCGTGCTTCAGGATGTGCGGGATTAAGCCAGTAGTAGCCAACCTCTTTTTTGGAAGGCAGATCGCCCTGACGGTCAACGGCCGCCCATTCCGGGTGTTTTTTTAAAACAGGGCCAGGCGGATTGAGAGATTCGTGTCCAACAAAGAAAGTATGAACCCATGCGTGCACTTCAATATTGCGCTTTTTAGCCTCTTCGACAAATACAGTTAACGGATCCCAGCCCTTAAACTGCGGATTTTGTTCTGCTTTTGTGCTTGGATAGATCGTATAGCCGTGGAAGTACGTTTCTAGAAAAAGAAGGTTATAGTTTGCAGCTTCCAGACGATCAAGCGTATTAATAATCTCCTCGCGGTTCTTTTCAACAGGGCGGTGCCAAACTCCCCGGGCATCTACTTTTTTAGATTCTACACTATAAAAATAAGCTTCTTTTGAAAGAAGGGCGGCCCGTTCGGAAAGCTCCATCGTGCTCTCCCAGTTCTCATCTGCAAAAGCACTTCTCGCTTCCTCAATCACTTCTTCCGCCTCAGCAATTTTAGCTTCAGCATCCGCTTCCGGAATATCAAGGAATTGTTCTTTTGCAGAGGCAAGTGAAGCTTTTGCTTTGTTCAGTACCAGCTCAGCTGCGTTGATATAGGCACTCGCATCAATGACAGCCGTTACAGTCTTATTTTCCTCATTGAATGTCACTTTTGCTCCAACCTGTGTATACTTCAGCAGCCAGTCCTTCCCCTTTCCGTGTCCTGAAAGCACAAAGCCATCATCCGGAATCGGCGAGTTGCTTCCGGACATTTCAACAACGATGCCATTTCGGACAATGACTTCAGCACCGTACTGATTGGTTCCGGTCGTGTCATAGCCGTAATCCTTTGTATAAACGATCAGCTCATCTGCTCCGCGTCCGCCCGGAAATTCAAACGGTGCCTGCGGATTCAGCTTGTTAAAGGAAGTTGTCGATTCTTTTCTCGGCTCTGAAATCACGTCATAGAGGATCTCAGTCCGTTCACCCAGCTTCACATTGGCTAAAAGCCACGTGCGGGCTTCACCGTGACCAGATAGAACATATCCGTCTGCAGGAATCTCTGCATCTGCTCCTTTTCCTGCATCCCGGACTTCTGTCACCACATCATTTTTAACAATAATCTCAATACCCCACTGATTGTTTTTAGTAGAGGCCCCAAACTCCGGTGTATAAACAATCAGCTGATTGGCCTCGCGGATTTTGTTAAACCCGCTGATTTGGTAGGTCTGTCCATTCTGCGCCTTAATCAGATTTTCCTTAAATGCTGCCTGCGGCTGTAAACTTGGGTAGTATGAAAGAACAAATGCAGCAATCACAGCAAAAACAATCCACGTTTTAACCCGTTTGCTCATGAAAAATTTCTCCCCTTCTCACCTTTGATAAAGAACATCCCCATTGTTCTTTTTTCGTTCAGCTTCCCCCGCTCACCTCCTCAAAGTAAACCCGATCTCAAACGTCCGATTCCAAGGCAAATGAATGTCCTCTACATCAAAATCAAAACCGGTTTCTTCTTTAAAACTTTCCACTTCCTTTAAAAACTCAGCGCTGACAAGCTTCACAAGCTCCTTTTGATTCGCGTTATCTTCATCAATCTGCTTTCTCACGGCCTGCCTCACAACCGTTTGATACAGATAATCCTCAGTTGCTCTCGCCAAGAGCTGCTCCTGGTGCTTCCTTTCTGTATGAAGCCCTTTCTTCACAGCTAAATGCCGCAGACAAGCCTGTGATACAACCGTTCCCAGAGTGTTCCCCGCTGTATTCCATGCGCCAAATCCCGCAAGCTCCAGCAGATTGACCTGTTCCAAAAGCGGCTTCATCATCGCCGGATCTGCTCCATTTGCATAGGCAAGGTCCGCGACAGCAACCGGTTTGGTAGGGAGATAGTAATTTAATCGTGCAATCCACTCTCCCACATTCCGGTCAGCTGTATGAACGCCTCCAAGATGTTTCTGCAGCGCAAGATCTCCCTGCGCTTTTCCAGGAACATTTACAGCGAGCAAGATATCGGCTTCAGCTGCCGAATCAACCGTATGGCTGCCGGCTGCAAAAATCTGGCCTTTTACAGACTCTGCGATCGGCCTGTCTTCATACATGGCATGAAGAAGAGCACCCTTCTCACCGCTGTAAAACTGGTAAAAGAGAGGCTGGGTTTCGTTTTCAAGCTGATAAATCATCCTCGTTGCAAGCGTTGAGGCCACCTCGTCGGCTCCAGGATAAATGAGCACCCTCGAAGATAATCCACGCTCCAGCACTTCACCTGCAAGCACTTCCTGTTCTCTGATATTAAAGCCATATTCGGCTGTATCATCCTGGGGGAAAACAAGGAAATCGAGAATCTCATCCTCCACATAATTAAGCAGCTGCAGATTGATCTTGAAATTCCTCTCTCTTGTTTCGGTATAATCCGACAAAATTCCCCGGGGAATATGAAGCTGATCCACAATCTTTTTAGAGCTCCCATCCCCTGTCTTTTCATAGCGGTGACTGTGGTACGAATAAGCCCAAAGCTCTTCCCCGTACTGATTCCAATACTCTTTTTCTTCCTCATTCACATAGTTGTTGGAAATTCTCATCGTGGAGCTGAACGCATACAGCGATTTATCTGGATACCGAGCTTTTATGTCTTTCAAAAGCTGGAGTCTAAGCGTCAGCTCTTCTATCGAAGCAGCACTGACCCTTGAAGGAACAAGTCCTCCATATAGCAGCATATCGATGGAAAGAATAAACCCGTCTACTTCACCCGCTGTCTGAAGCAGCCACTTCCTATGATCTTCAATCTTCCCGGGCTCTTTTAAAAATCCCAGGGATTCTTTGTCCGGCGCAATGATCTCCCATCCTCCAATCTGCGCAAGATGGATAGGCAAATCCCTTGTCACGGGACGCGCATCAACAGGTAATAAAGCCAGTTTACAGTTCACACTCTCACCTCATTTGAAAAGGGAGATGATCATCCACCTCCCCTTTTTTTATCCTTTCACAGCACCTTTCATGGCGCCGTCAATAAAGTACTTCTGCATCGCTACAAAGAAGAGAATAATCGGCAAGATCGAAATGATGGAACCTGCGGCAATGAGCCTCCAGTTGCTTGAAAAACTTCCTGCAAGCATGTTCACTCCAAGCGGCAGTGTGTACATGTTCTGATCATTAGTGATGATCAGCGGCCACAGGAAATCTCCCCATGCCATGACAAAAATAAAGATGGCAAGCGTCACGACAGAAGGCTTCACAAGCGGCATAAGGATCTTCCACCAAATCTGAAACGCATTCGCCCCGTCCATTCTCGCCGATTCATCCAGCTCATACGGAATCGTTAAAAAGGCCTGCCTCATGAGGAAAATACCGAACGCTGTTGTCGCATGAGGAAGAACGAGACCGGCATACGTGTTCTGCAGTCCAAGATCAAGGGACAGCAGATAGATCGGGATCATGAGCAGCTGAAACGGAATCATCATCGTACTGATGATCAGCAGGAAAACAAGGTTTTTCCCTCTGAAGTTCATCCGGGCAAGCGGATAGGCAGCAAGCGAGCACAGCACAATGTTTAACAGAACCGTCAGCACTGATACGATGACGCTGTTCCCCAAATACCGCCAAAACGGGAAGGTGTCCATCACCTGCGTGTAGTTGCTGAGCGTTGGGTTTTCCGGAATGAACTGCGGCGGATAGGCAAAAATATTTTCACTGCCCGATTTTAAAGATGTTGCAAGCAGCCAAAGAAACGGACCGACTGTCAGAAAAGTGACGAAGATCAGCAGGGCATACGTTAATGTCAGCCGGACAATCTTTTTCACATTCCATTTTTTCTTCATGTTTACTTTCACCCCGACTGCACTTGGTTGATTTCTCTGAAGTTCCATTGCCTCACCCCCTCATCGCCGTTTCGCGTTTATTCATAAACTTGATATTCAAGATTGAAAAGATAAGTGTAATCAGGAATAAAATGACTCCCCCGGCACTCGCATATCCCATCTTCAAATTCTCAAAAGCTTCCTGGTAAATATAGAAAACAAGCGTTTTTGTACTGTTCAGCGGTCCGCCGCCTGTCATGACATAAATCTCTTCAAACACCTTCATCGCTGAAATGGATGACATTATCGTCACGATCATAATGGACGGCATCAAAAGCGGAATCGTAATATGGATAATCTGCTTCCACTTGCTTGCACCGTCGATGTCGGCCGCCTCATAGAGATCTCCCGGAATGGCCTGCAGTCCTGCCAAATAAATAACCATATAATAGCCAAGGCCCTTCCAGACTGTTACAGCCATCACAGCAAATATTGAGGTTGAAGTTGATGTAAGCCAGTGCACAGGCTCTCCGATAATCCCAAGCGATTCAAGAAAATAATTCAGCACGCCTTGATCTGCGTACACCCATTTCCATGTAATCCCGACAACAACCATCGATGTAACAACAGGTATGTAATAGGCGGACCTGAAAAAAGCGATTCCCCTGATTTGCTGGTTCACAAGAATGGCAATAAAGATGGGGAGAATGACAAGTGCAGGAACCACTATGACCAGGTAAAGCAGCGTCTGCCCGAGCACCTTCCAAAAAAGATCATCTTCAAACAAATTCTGATAATTTTCCGTTCCGATAAATTCCGCCTCTGTCACCATGTTGTAGTTGGTGAAGCTGAGCCAGATCGCCTGCAGCATCGGATAAAAAATGAATGCCCCAAGAATGATGCAGCCCGGCAGCAGGAACAGATACGGTGTTATTTTACCTTGCTTCATCGCCCGCTCACCCCGCTTTTTAATGAATGGAAAACAAGCTGTGCCGCGCCGATCATTCCCGCCTGGTTTCCAAGAACGGCGGGAATCACCCTGACACCTTCCACCCGTTTCAGTAATCGATTCCACCAGTGCTCCTTGGACTCAATCATTCCTCCGCCTATGATCACGGCATCAGGATCAATGCCAAGGCCAATATTTTCAATAAAAATCCCCAAATGCTCCATATATTCTTCAACAACCGGAACCACTTCCGGATCGCCGCCCGCATACAAATCAAACACAGCTGATCCCCGAACCTGCTTCCAGCTGGTGCGTTCACTGATTATGGTGTTCAGAGCCGTTCCTGACAGGTACTGCTCTGCACAGCCTCTCCGTCCGCAATTGCATGGACGTCCATTTGGAACAAGGACAACATGTCCCCACTCGCCGCTCTGGTGGTGAGCACCAGAAAGCACGTTTCCCCGTATTCGGTTTGCCCCGCCAACACCCGTGCCAAGGGTCAGCATCACCAAGTCTTCCTCCTCATAATGCTGAGCCTCTCCCCACAGAGCAGCATTTGCATCATTAACGGCAAAGACCGGCAGCTTATACATAGCCTCAAAAAACGTTTTCAGATTGAATCCCTGCCACCCTGGGAGGTTTGCCGTTGCAAAAACAACCTCTCCCGTCTGTTCATTGATTCTGCCGGCTGATCCAATCCCAATTCCCATCACTTTGTCTGTTCCTGTGAGGAGGGAATCAATGACGAACGCAGCCGCAGACAGGATTCCATCCCTACCCTCTTTAACAGGTGTTGCGGTTTCAAACCGATTTACCATCACACCATGTTCATCCGTTATACAACCTTTTATTTTCGTCCCGCCAATATCAAGTCCTATCGCGTACACCTCTGCCATCCCCCCGGAAAACATGCGTCAGTAGATTTTCTTTACAACGGCCTGCGCCGTTTTTTCTTTCATGAGCAGAGACGCAGATTTGTTTCGTAATGCAAGTCCTGTGCACAGTAAATCAATCACAAAAAGCTGGGAAATCTTTGCCCCAAGCGATCCGCCTTCAAGCGGTGATTCTTTCCCGCCGCTGATGAGCACGCAGTCTGCAAGCCTTGTAATCGGCGAACGGGCGTAATACGTCACCGCAATCACTTTCGCTCCGTTATCGCTAGCAATCTTAAGCGATTCCAGCGTATCCTTCGTGCTTCCTGACACACTCAGTCCAATGACAAGGTCTTCTTCTGTCAATGTCGCTGCCGTCATCGCCTGAATATGCGGATCAATAATGGCGTCCGTCCGTCTGCCGATCCGCAAAAAGCGGTTTTTCGCATCCTGAGCGGTAAGCCCTGAAGTGCCAACTCCGAAAAAATGAACCGATTTTGCTTCAGATAAAAGAACGAGTGCTTCTTCCAGCTTTTTTTCGTCAAGCAGCTGAACCGTTTCATCAATCACCTGCTTTGTATGAGCTGCAATGGATGTTATCAGTCCGTTCGGCTGCTCGCCGCTGTCTTCCTCCTGCTCCTGCTGGGATAAATCCTTCGCAATCGCAAGCTTAAACTCCTGATATCCTTTGGTTCCGATTTTCCGGCAGAACCTGAGAACCGTCGTGTCGCCGACCTCAGCCGCATCCGCCAGATCCGTTACCGAGAAATACAGAATTTGATCCATGTGTTCAAGTACATAGACAGCCACTTTCTGCTCTGACTTTGTTAAAGAGGGGTAATAGCTGTTAATGAGACCAGCTAGCTTCCCTTTTGATGTAAATGTTTCCGTCAATTCGATCTCCTCTTTCCAGTAAACCGTCAGTAAAAGTTTTTGTAATCAGCTGCGGCCTTGTAATGGCAGAGCCCACAACGACAGCATGGGCGCCGGCTGCAAGAGCCCTTGCCGCATCCTTCGGTGTTCCGATCCTACCTTCTGCAATCACCGGAACTTTCACGCTTTGTGCAGTTTCTTGTATTAATGTAAAATCAGGACCCGTTTCCTGTCTTGAATAGGAGGTATAACCCGAGAGCGTCGTCGAAACGCAGTCACACCCGATTTTCTCAGCGTAAAGAGCCTCTTCAAGCGTAGAAATATCCGCCATGACAAGCACATGGTGCTGATGGATATAAGATACAAGCCCTTCCAGTGTCTCACCCGACGGACGTTTTCTATTTGTTGCATCCAGTGCAATCATCTCAACTCCTGCAGCAATCAGCTCATCCGCTTCACGTTTTGTGGCGGTAATGTAGATTTCGCTGTCCCCATAATCCCGTTTGACAATGCCAATCACCGGCAAATCGATTTCCTGTTTAATCGCTAGAATATCTTCTTTGCTGTTGGCCCTGATGGCAGCTGCGCCGCCTTCTTTCGCCGCCTTCGCCATCTTTGCCATAATAGCCGGCCCGTGCAGCGGCTCTTCTTTTAGCGCCTGACAAGAAACGATCAACTTTCCCTTTATCTGACTGAATAGATTCTCCATCCTGTGCTCCCCGTAACTTTGACATGAACCCGTTTGTGGAAAAAAGAAGGGAGTTTCCCCCCTTCCCTGCTTTATTGACTTAAGATTTCATTCCATTTATCTTCTGCCTGCTTGAGAGCATCATCAACTGACATTTCTCCAAGCATCGCAGCCTGCATCGCTTCATTCATGGCATTTTTCAGTTCATCGTAGCCCTTCATTGGCGGAACAAGCACTTCGCTTTCTTTCAGCTGCTCAGCTGAAACGATGCGCGCCTCATCAATCGGAGTCGCATTTTCAGGAAGCTCTGTGAAATAAGGGTCCTCAAGAGCTGACTCAACGGACGGCAGGATTGTTGTCAATTTATCAAACTCAATTTGGTTCTCAGCATTCGTCAGGAAAACAGAGAATTTAACAGCCGCATCCTGATGCTCGCTTTGCTTTGGCACCACAAGGTTCATAGCCGCTACGTTCTTCTTGTTCGTTTCACCGGTAATCGATACAGCCGTCTTTGTCGCTGCAAGCACATCCGGCGCATTTTCTTTCACTGTGTTCAGGAACTGCGGACCGCTCGCAAGAATGGCAAGCTGGCCTGCCTGATACATATCAATCGCTTTTCCATGGCCTTCTGTCAGCACTTCACGCGGGATTAAGTCCGCTTTGTACAAATCAACATAGTATTGGAATGCTGCTTTTCCATCAGGTGTATTGAATGCAGCCTTTGTCATCTCTTCATTTGTCAGGTCGACGCCCTTCATCACCATCGTTTCAAGAAGGTGGCTTCCGTCAAACGGAGGGAAGAATGCATATTTACCCGTCTTTTCTTTAATCGTTTTAGACACTTCTGCAAGCTCTTCGAACGTTGCAGGCGGCTTATTCGGATCAAGCCCTGCCTCTTCAAAAATCTTCGTATTGTACATCGTTACCTGTGAAGAAAGGTACCACGGAATGCCGAACGTTTTTCCGTCAAACGTGTTGGACTTCCATACACCTTCAAAATACTGGCTCTTCACATCATCCGCGACCGCCTCATCCATATCGACGAGCGCGTCAAGCTCAGCAAGCTTTGCCGCGAACTGCGGGTTCAGGTTTGCCACATCAGGAGCCGTTTTAGAGGCTACAGATGCAAGAATCTTTTTCTCCATGTCTCCCCACGGAACATCCACCCACTTGACCTTAATGTTTTCATTCTCTTTTTCAAAATCAGCAATGACGCCGTTAATATAGTCATCAAATGTCGGAGACAGCTGCATCGTCCAGAATTCAATCTCAATAGGTCCATCTGATTTTTTATCATCTGAGCTTGTTTTCTCTGTGCCGCCGCTGCAGGCTGCTGCAAACATCAGCATAAATACGGTCAATCCAAGAATAAGTAAACGCAAGCTTTTCTTCACCTTTTCATCCCCCTTGATTGGCAAAAAATAATAACGCTTCTTCTAAGTGATCCTTCCAGAAAGTCCATACGTGATCTTCGTCTTTTTCTATGTACGACAACTGAGCCTCTTTTTCAGTCCATGCCTTTCGCATAAGGCGATTGCGCGTCAGAATCCATAAGCGCTGATGGCTGATCGGAGAGACAAAGTCATCCTCCTTCAAACCAACAAGCTGATGAACATGGAGATTGCTCTGCTTGCCAAGCGCGTGTACCTCCTCCAAATGAACAGGAGAAAATGCGGCAGACTGCAGCAGCAAATGCGTCCAGATCTTAGAATCCCTAAGGAAAATGGAAACACTGACCGCTCCACCAAGAGAATCACCAAGCATCCCATGCTTCACCGCACGCTTACCGCTAAGCACTTGCTCAGCAACAAACGGCATCAGCTCCTCCAGAAAAAACGACACATATTGTTCGTGTGTCTCTCCATTCGGATGATAGCAAGCGTACCTCTGCATGGAATCACCCGGCGGAACAAGCACAATCAGCAGCGGCTTCCCCATGAGCCCGCCAAGCTTCTGCTCGAGCTCCCCAATCTCCAGATAATCCAGCCCATCCTGCACATACAGAACGTAAACGCTCTCATTTCGCTCAAAGGCCTGATTCGCAAGCAAATAAAACGGCAGCTCCCTTTGCAGACATCGACTGAAAAAATCAATTTCTCGAAGTTTAAAAGACACATCGAACTTCCTCTCACCCCTGAATCATAGACAACCGCCTATTGATAAGAAGTATAACACCAATTCTGAATTGTGTGAATATTTTCTTCAAAAATTTTTTAGTTGGTGGAGAATTGCTCCAGAAAAGATTCTGCCGCGCTCCGGTAAAAAGGGGTCAGTCCCGCTTCGCATTAACGTGTTAATGCAACGCGGGACTGACCCCCTTTTTATTAAAACCCTTCACCGCCCGGGACTTCTTCAGCTCCTTCTGATTCAGAATCTGCCGGCTCAGCAGGTTCCGGATTTTCTTCGGAAGGTTCTTCTTCAAAAGGTACTTCTTCTACCGGCGGCTCTTCATAGTATCCATCCGGATATTCGGGATCTTCTTCTATATATTCGTCTTCGGCTGCAGGCATGTCTTCAGCCGGTTCATCCCACATATCTTCACTGTATTCATCTGCGGGGACATCTTCATATTCTTCAATGTACTCATCATCCGAATAATCCTCATCATAGTATGGATCTTCAGGTGTTTCGGATTCATATTCATCGTAGTATTCATCTTCAGGAGTTCCGGAATCCTCAAACTCCTCGCTGTATTCTCCGCCATCAAAATAGTACTCGTTATCATATAGATCCTGATAAAAATACAGTCCGTCCACTGTATAGAACAGCGCGGCAACTTCCTCTGCCGTCATCGGCTGATTGACCCAGTCTGTGATTTGGTTCATTACTTTATAGATTGGAATACTGAAGCCGATATTGACCTCCTGGTTATCGCGTGCAGAGTTAATCGCGATGGCCTTTTCAGTATTTTTATCAAGGAGAGGCCCTCCGCTGCTGCCTGGAGCAATAGGAGCTGAAATCTGATAAATCCCCTCGTATTCATGAGGAGGAATGTAGAATGTCCGGCCCACCCCGCTGATATTACCCAGGGTCGCGGTGTTTTCATAGCCTTTTGGACTTCCAAGCGCAATCACTTCGTCCCCTAACTTAGAAGGTTCTCCAAGCTCCAGTTCCAGCGGCTCCTGACCGGAAAGCCCAGCCACTCTAATTACCGCAATATCCACTTCATTGCTGTAGCCAATGACCGAACCCGTCAGTTCCTCCCCCTGGCTGCTTCGGACTGTGACATCCAGACTGCCTTCAACAACATGCGCATTTGTCAAAATGTCACCTGATCCATTAATCAAAAAGCCGGATCCCTGGCTGTAATCACTGAAAATCGTGAACACCTTTGGCTGTGCATCCTGGATGATCTCCGATACTTCTTTCGGGGCTTTTTCCACTTCCGCTGCTGCCGGCACCGCCTCCGGTTTCTTAACCGGATCCTTTTTCACTTGGGATTCAGGCGGCTGCTCCCTGATCGTTTTTTCTGCCGCCGCCATTTTCTCCACCGGCTTTTGTTCCGTTAATTCCAGCCCTAAATATCCGATGACCCCAACACAAATGAGCAGCATCGTGATGGTTAAAGCCCACAATCCCCTGCCTGCCTTCTGCTTCCTTTTGTTTCCGCATCCTGTACAATACGCAGACCGCTCAGATACCGGACTGCCACATTTCGGACAATACAATACGCCACCCCCGAAAAAGGACTATTTTACTAGTTTTATTGTATAAGAGCATCGTTTATTTTACAACTTTTACCTTTACACAGTATGCGTTTATAATGAACAATGACAGATTCAACGAATCTGTGGTTTGACCAAAAGATTGACATGCATACTAATATCAGTAATATCCTATTCACCCTTTTTTCTTAACCAGCTCCAGGACACGTTTATTAAATTCATCACCAGTCATTTCGTTCCTGATAACCTTCTCCACCAATTCTTTTTGTTCGGCAGTAACGTTATTCCCTTCGAGCTCGATGCTGGTCTTTGCCTGTTCCAATGCTTTCTTTATAAACATATACCGGTTACACATCCTTTACTTATCCATCTATTTATTATATAAAATTTGTTAAAAAGGTGGGGTCTAAATGATTAACAGTAAGATAATGATAAGCATTTTTCTTTCGGTGTTCATGATCAGCGGGTGCAGCAAGGAGGGTGGAATGGAAAAGAAAGAGATTGAAAAAATGGCATCCAATGTAGCAATAGAATTTATGCTGATCAAAGAGGATATCGACCTTGTCGTTACAGATGTCCAAATAACGAACGATGATGTTGGAGTGGCTTTTGTAAACGGTTATGAAAAAAAGGACAAAACAAAAGAGTATTCAGTGATGGTCGATTATCTAAACGATTTTGAAGTTGATGGAGTTGGTTCTTCACAATAAAACAATGCGTCTTCACTTTATTTGCGAAGTGAAGTATGTCGAATTAAAGTTAATAACATATCACCTCTAAAAAGCATCACAAAAAAGAGCCAGCCTCACATTCTTTAGTGCAGTGAGGGACTGACCCTGATATTCCTTATATTCTCACTTCAAAATCATTATCAGTACTGGATGGAGTAGCCTCTTCTGTGTTTAAGCCACCTGTCCTTTAACCCCCGTTCAAATTATTCCACTTCACCCCATCAGGATTGGACCTTATGTATCCGCCGCCTGATTCGCCTGTCAGATTGACGGCGGTATTGCCGTCACCATCTCTAAAGTAGCCTTCCACGTAGGTTCCATCCTGTCTGAAGTACCCCTTTACCAGATGAGGCTCTACGGTATGGAAGTGAAAAGGATCGTAAGACATTTTAAAAGCCTGTTTTAGTGGATCTTCGTGCTGAAAGAAATCCTGAATGTTAACTAGATCTGAAACAGTGTGTCCAACAAAAGCAGGTCCTTCACTCCCTACCAGCAAAGAAGTGTTTTGAGAGTGTGAAAAATCAGCATCAAACAGGTCGGATAGAGGTGCCGGATCACCGGTTAGAAATTCGTTCATGGTATCCTCCTACGGTTTCTTTTGAGTTAGTCAGCATTTTAGAAAGATCATCGATTGCCTGAATCTCAGCATCTGTATGTTCTTTACTTTGCGTGCGGTCGTTCAGTTTCTTTTCCATCATGTACGTCATGGCATAGATTTCTTTCTGAAAAGCAACAAGGGACTGGGCCACGCATTGATCAATGGCTTCCACAACTTTTTCGGAAAGGTATGTGTATAAGTCCTGTACAAGAGCAGAGAGGTAGGCATCCATCTGCAGCTTCAGTTCGGGTTTCAGCTGCTGAAGTTTATTATCGTTAAGAGTCTTCTGCAGAAACGGAAGCCCGGCCATTCCGATCACGGGAATGAGAAAACCTCCTCCAAGAGCAAGTGCAAAGGCACTGGCTCCGCCAATCATCAGTCCTGCTTTTACATTTGCATTTCCGGCCTCAGGCACAGTCAGGTCATTCATTTGGCGGTATGTAAAGCGGCTGGCCTGATAGGATTCAATTTTGACAGACTTTGAAAAGGAACGGCTCAATCCTGCTGCCACTTCAGCTTCAAGCTTATGAAGAAGGTGGTGGATGTATTCCCCGTATTCTTCAAGCCACCTGTTCACTTGTGATTTGATATGAATCAAGAGCTGCGAATGGACAAAAGTATGAAGGTCTCCCCCTTGAAAATAATGAATACGGTCCTCCGCATCTTCTTTTAGACGGGTCTCGAAATAGGCAAGCGATTTTCGGATGAGAAAGAGAATTTCTCCCTCCCGCTCGTGAATGTATGACGTCAGGTGCGAATCCCTGTTCTCAGCCTGATTCAGCCACTGCTGTACAGCGAAAAGCTGTTCCTGAGCCTCATCCGCTGTTTTGGACGCGATTTCCCGTTCCATATCCAGCCTGTTCTGAAGAACGTTCAGTTCAAATTCAAAACGGGCCTTGTATCTGAGATTCTTTTCCTCTTCCCTGCCAGGAGACGCAAGAATGGCATGTATCGTCTCATCCACTTCTTTCATGCCGGAAGATTCATATAGCTCCTCATCCTGGCGGAGCTTTGCATCTAGACCCTCCAGAGAAGAGATAGGAATAATGACCGGAGAGTCATCGCCTGTGACCGATGTCAGCCTTCTGGAAAGGTAGGTCATGGTTTCTTCCAGCTCTTCTTCCTCCAGGCGGTCAATAAAGTTGGCAAGATAGACCACTTTTCCACTGCCGTACTTCATCACATGCTCTTTTATAAAAATCTGCTCCGTCTTCTTTAACGGATCGGTTGCAGAAAACATAAAAAAGATAATATCCGCCTTGGGAATAAACTGGTGCGTAATTTCAGCCCGGTGTTCATTCAGGTCATTCACACCGGGAGTATCAATCAGCACCACCCTGTTTTTAAGGATGTTTACCGGGATTTCTGCCTTAAGATAGCTAATATCATCTTCATGAGAATGAGATCCTGCAGAAAATGGCTGCAGCGCTGAAACGTCCAGAGTACCTGTTTCTGTCTCTCCGTTTCTTTTCACAACATGGAGCTTCCGGTCTTCTCCCCACATTAAAACATGCAGGGCCGCAGTTGTAGGGGTCACGTCGACCGGAAGCAAATTTTCACCGAGCAAAGCGTTAATAAACGTGGATTTCCCGTTCTTAAACTCTCCTACAACTACAATTGAATTATATGCTTCCAGAATATCTTTTCTTAATGTTTGAAGACCCGTCAAAGCATGCTTCCAGCGGTCTTCACCCGGATTAAAAGCATCAAGTATGTTCTGGATTTCCTGAAGAATCTTTTCCTTGGCCGTCATCTGAGAGCACCAGCCTTTTCTTTTGATGAGAAGCCTTCTCTATGATGCTGCAGATCAGTCATTATGGACTGCAGCCTTGTTTCCATCTCATTTATCTTCTGTAACCGCTCCAGAATGTCGTCTTCCTTCATATCCGAATTTTTAATCACCGTTTCAAGATGAGCCTGTTTTTTGGCAATCTCAGAAGCGATGGTCTGCTTATAAGTTTTGATGACGGCTGAAGCAGTATCTTTCCACTCCGCCTTGCATCTTGCCGTTTTTTCAGCCTGACTCACCGTGAACCGCTGATCAATCTGCCGTTTCAATTTTCCTTTTCGATCATCAAAGGCTCCAAACAGCCAGGCAACCCCGGCAGCCAGACCTGTAGCAATAAGACCAACTCCCGCAAGAATCGATCCTGCAAGGCTTTTACTGGTAAAAACAGCATCTCCCAATTCCTCCGCCGCCTCTGCCAAAAATCCTGAAAACGACTGCTGAAGGAAAAATCCTTCACTTTGTTCTTCCACCTGTATGAGGTCAGTGAATCCTTTGTTCATATCCATCCACTCTTTTTCAAGCTCAAGGCTGATGATAGCTGAAGCAGAAGCTATGGCTTCTTTCATTCTCTTTTGTCTGCCAAGGTGGATGGCTTTTTCCATTGGGGCAATGGTTCCTTCAATAAGTCCTGACAGCTGAGACACAGACAAGTGGCTATTTTCATCAAACGTGTGATGCGCAGTACGTGACAGACTTTTTAACTGGCCTCGGTACCAGTCCATCAACCCTGCTTCCTGTTTTTGAAGCTCAATCTCAAGCTTTGCCAAAGCACCTTTTGTTTTTTTGCCAAGTGACTGAATTTGCAGCTCAAGCTGATGCCCGCGTTCTTTCAGTTCATCAATATTCTGGTAAAAACTTATCTTGTCCACCTGCAGCTTTGCAAGCTGCTCTTTAATGATGCGTTCTGCCCTTGCAACCGGCTTCGAAAGCTTCACCGCACCCCGTTCATATTGAAGAAAATATGATAAATGAGTCTCGAAATCCGGTACACCAGTCTCTTCAAGAGGCCAGACCCTGACCGGTCTTCCTCTTGCAGTCAGTACTTCTCCGCCTGCCTGCCTTCTTGCATTTAAAGCCTGTTTGGCAGCAATCAGATGGATTTTCGGATGACCAAGAACTTCTCTCAAATGCTCTTGTGCGTACTTTACAACTTTCAAGCGGTCTTCCTCGGTCCGCAGCTCGTCTTTAAAATTTATCACGATAAAGACTTTTTGAATGTCACTCGCGAGCAGTCGGTCCTTTAAAAAACTCATCTCAGAAGAGGAAAGAATTTTCGTTGCAGACAGGATAAAAACAGCCGCATCCGACTGCGGAATAATCCGGTTTGTTACTTCCTCCCGTGCCGCATCAAGATCATTTGTCCCCGGCGTATCAATGATCTCCACACCATCTTTGCAAAAAGGGACCGGGTAGCCGATCTCCGCGTAGGCAATAGCCTGAATTTGCTCCGCCTGTTCTTTAAATTCCTTTTCTGACCTTTCATCCCCAAAGATAGGTTCCAAAGGGGCTGTGAGCTGTTTAAACCGTTCTTCTGATATGGTTTCCGTTTTCTTTTTCCCGTGGTAGTTCAGCTTAATCTCAGGTTCTTCACTGTAAGCGACCTTATTTAAAATCGCAGTTGTCGGCTTAACACTTGACGGAAGAATGATTTTCCCAAGAAGCGCATTGATAAACGTCGACTTCCCTCTCGAGAATTCACCTACTACGACAATCTGGAACTTATCGTCTGCTGTCTGGCGTGCAAGTTCATCTATTTTAAGAGATAAACCCTGCTGCCGGTCTTCCATAAGGACTCTTTTTAACTCTATAAGAGTTGCAAGAACATCTTTTTTCATTTTGGTGTAGTGGCTGATTTCAAACATGATTTACATCTCTCCATCTTCTATCACTTCGTCCTGGATTACTTCAGATGATAGAATATCATACAGAAGAATTTCCCTGTCCGGTGTCACTTTCATCAAATAGGATGATTCAAACTCAACGAAGCGGACAATTCCGTCGATTTGTATGTAGTTCAGCTGCCTTGTTACATCTACTCTGTAAAAATCTTGATCTACCGGAGTGACAGTATGAGGAACATAGGTGACAAGCTCCATCGTTTCTACACTCTCTTTCAGCGTCTGCATCCTTGTTTCTGCCTCTGTCACGGCTTCCCCTTCCTCGTCATACAGCGGACGGACATAAGAAAAGTCATTCACGTTATATGCATCAATGTAGGATTTCTGAAATTTGGTTATGGCCGACTTCACATTCTCCGGATTAACGAGAAGGTTATACGCTGCTTCTTTCGTGACAGTATGAGTGGTGTCCGTTTGCGAGGCATGATCAATTCGCAGGTCTAATGGACTGCCTGAGAACCCCACAGTGTACTCGCGTTCGTCTGTCACACTGATTTCTTCTTCATTCTGAGAATTCACAAGAATAAACTCTTCAGATGTGTTCACTTTGAACTGATTATCCGTTACTTTTTCAAAACTCACGATGTCTGCTGTTACGAACGAAAGAATATATCCGTCAAGCCCGTCAGCAAAAGAATGGCTGGCTATGGAGGCATCCATGCTCAAGTACTTAGAAGTGGAATCAGCATTTGTGTTGTATTCCATTTCCGCATCTTCCAAGTAGTTGCTGAAAAACGACTTTAATTCAGATTGTGTGACATTAATCAATGACTCTTCCTCTGTGTCCACAATCTCATACGAGAAAGAAACAATGGAAAGTTGTCCGTAATCATCCAGGTTCATGCTGTATGTGGCTTCTGTTTCATAAACCGTTTTCGTGTAAGCATTGCTGAATGTTTGATTCTCCTGAATGACTGCCACAAGAGCGCCAGGGTCTGACCTGTCTACAGAAAGCAGTTCGTAATCAAGGCCTTCGAGACTTTTTTCATCATCTGAAATATATTCCAAGTACGAATCCAAAGCGGTCTCAGTGCCGAAGTGCTCAGAATCAAGTCCGGAGGATCCGTTGGAGAGAACCGTTTCGTTAAGACTTCCGATAAATTCTGCAATTTGCCAGTCTTCTATTTGCTGCAGTTCTGAAACTTCTTCTTCCACTGGCTCTTCAGCAGCAAGCATCTCTTCTGTCTCTATTTCTTCTTCAAAATCATCCACACTATATTCCTCATAAACTTCGGCTTTCTCTTGTCCATATGCATCCATTACGGCCCCTGTAATAGGAATGAGAAGCAGAGCCCCAACAATAAGCATTTCTTTACGGGAACGGCGGTGCGCTTTATATTCCTTTGCAATGTCAAAAGAAAGATTTTCCGGTTCAGGGCTTTTGCCGAATATAGGATCGCCCAGTAATCCAAAGGGGGTCAACCTTTTCTCTGCCAAGGCCATGTTTGAATCAGCATTTATTGTTTTTGCATAGGCATAGGCTTGTTCAAAGTGTTCGAAATGAAAGGAAGTGCCGCTTAAAAGATGTTCATCCCGCTTTAAAACAAACCAGCCGGCATCTTCTCCAATTTCATATGCAATATCCAGAACCTCTTTGAGGAAATCAGTTACAATACATAGCTGATACACGTGTTCGTAACGTATGTCTTTTGTAACAGCTTTCATTTTGAGATAGAGCTGATTTCTTTTTTCCAGATAACGATTAATCTGCTCAGCCTGATCAGCCCTGAGAGTCCGTACACGATGCTGGAGCGACTGCAGAAAAGACGAGTTCTCCTGCTTTAAGTCAGCCCTGCCCTTCTCAACCTTCAGCTTCATCTGCAAAAGATCAGCTGCCTTCTGTTCGTAGTCCTGCGTTTTCTCCTGCAGGATAGCCATCTTTTTCCCTTTAAAGAACCTGGACTGCTTAACGAGGTTCCAGTGATTTGTTAATTCTGCTTTCATGCCGGAAACATCCTCGTATACACGGTTATACTGTTCTGCAGCCTCCCTTTGGGAAATAATAGCCGACTTTAATGATTCCCAGTTTCCCATCACATGCTTTATGACAGAGTCTGATCCTTTCATCTCCCGATATACAGATGCAAAACGCTCCATCTCTCTATCCATCTGGTCAATCCGGACGATCTTTTCTTTTTTGTCAAAAAGACCGTTTGCCGCTGACAATTGCTCTATCCAGATGGAGAGATTGGCTTGCTCTTTATCGAGCTTTCTTAAATCATTTGCACTCTTTATTATTTCAATTACAGACCGCTCAAGGCCGGCAGACTGATATTTTTTCAGTTTCGCCGTGAGATCTTTAGCCATTTCGTCAAATGCTTCGGTAATCTGGCTCAGAAGCTTGGCTTTCTTTACATCTTCTTTCCCTTTCAGCTGACTGAGGACAGATTGCAACTCGCCCCAATTACTAAGCTCAAGCAGATCCGGGTCTCCGTTCACCTGACCTTCAAGCGCTTCCAATGCGGATATACCGATTACTCGATTAAGTACTCCCTGCAGCCGTCTCGTTTTTAAGTACTCAAGATATTGATCAAGATCGTCTTGTTCTTCATCTAGCTGATCAATACCGTTTACAACTCCAACAGGTTTAATGCCTATAGAAATCAGCTGCTGAATTGATTCCATTTCACTCGACAGTCCTACATTCTTGTACCAAAATACCCAAAAAGCCTCTTCAGCCATATCCATGAACATCTCTGTTGCAGCCGTGTGGTGGTCGTGTCCGGAGTTCAGCCCCGGAGAATCAACTAAACTCATCTTTTTTAACATAGGATGGTTCAATTTCAGTTCCAGATAGTGCAGGGACTCCCTGAGCTTCCGCTGCTCCTTTTTCTCAGAAGACAGCTCCTCAAGCTGGGAAGACTGCATCACCTTCTTTGAGCCGTCTTTAAAATGTCCGACCAGTTCCTTCCGTTTTCCATACCTCAGCTTTGTTACAACCGCTGTCGCCGGTATAACGTCCGAAGTCAATATCTTTTCCCCCAGCAATGCATTAATAAAGGTGGACTTGCCTGCATTAAACTCCCCGAAGATCATGACAACCGGGGGCTCCTGCAAGTTATCCATAATTCTCTCTATTTTTACCGTAGTCTTATGTAAATCTTCTCTACCCTCTAGTAATTTATGCAGTTTATTCAGTGATGCAAGAACAGGTTTCTTCCAATCTTCATATGTCATCATTTAGTAAACCTTCCTGGTATTGTAATAGTTCTATTTTAATCAATTTGTTAGGAATAAGGAACTATTAAAAATAAAAAATAGTCGCGTAGATACATAGACCTAATACTCCATTACTCATTAGGAGGAAACTAGTAGTAAGCCTAACAGTTTAACATAATGAACACTAGATTCGTTTAAAAATGTTAGTAATATTAACCTAATGTAAAGATAATATAAAATGTTTAGTTTTATTCAAAAAAATAGTTGACGAGTTAAATATTACCAATATATGATTAAACTGGTAAATAAAGCTTAGTAGAACAGGAGGCGTAAACACCTAAAATATTTATTCGCAGAGCTCATATTCCTATTTCTTGTGATTAATCAAAATGAGGGAGGAAAAGTTTATGAAATTGACGAAAAAGTTGAATGGATTTATATTAGCAGCCGCAGTTGGCGTGTTTTCATTAGGGGGAGTTAACGCAAACGAGGTGGAGGCCTCAGAGCTTCCAATCGCGTTTCAGATTCAAGCTAAGTTAATCCAGTTCATAAAGTTGGATCCGGAATTGGATATGCTGCAACTAAAAAACGATACGATTGAGTACCTTAGAGACAACCGCATTGCTTATAGTGATGAAGTATTATTAAATCAGTTAAATGCTAGTTATGAAGAATATAGATTAGCACTTGAAGAGGCAGATGAAGGTTACGCTGCATCTGGAGGAGCACCGAAAGTATGGGTAACACTTCCTCCGGCTCATGCAGGGAAGATATTCCATTCAAAGAGTTCAACAGTAGGTGTTCAGCACGGACACGTTGGAATCTATGGAACTGAAAATAGTTTGACCCAGGCGAATCCCGGAAGAGGAGTTACATGGGATCACGCGAAGTCAACAAAGGTTCAAAAGGGCTCTGTCATCTTAGGTGTTAATGTGGGGAAAGCAACAGCTGACACAGCAGTTGCCAGATCAAAAGAGTTTTGGGGGCAAGGCTATAATTACAATTTTATATCTAACAAATCAACAAAAGTAAAAGCAGCAAACTGCTCTCAGCTGGTTTGGGCTGCATACAAGCATGCCGGAGTTGATCTTGATGCAAATGGCGGATCTGGGGTTTATCCAAATGATATTTTAAAAGATAACAACACATGGGTGTATCAGACCGTTAATTAAATGAATAAATCAATATTCACACTTATAATGTTTTCTTTACTACTATCTGCTTGTTCAAAAGCAGTCAGCTCAGAGCATACCGATACAAGTTTCTTTTTCAACATCGGCAGAAATCCGTCTACCATTCCACAAATTGCTGGAATGACAAGTGCTATGGACAAAGGAAACGTTTTTCTGCAAAAAGAGAATGGCGAAGTTACTGTCTTTCCTACCACTAACACTACTTGGGAACATCCTATTCATTATAAGAAAGATCTTTTTATTAATGAAAAAGAAGGTGCAAAAAGAATTGGGGACGACAGCGTTGTAAAATCAGCTAATCCAGCTGCCTACTACAATGCTTATCCCATCTACGGAAAGATGGCAGATGATGACTTTTTCTCCTTTTTTAATGAGGGATTTGTTGAAGACAAGAAGACAAATACGAGCATTTATTCAACAAGATTCCGAATTTTGGATGTGAAAAATAAGACTCTTGCAGAAGACAATATTTTATATAATATTTTTCTTCTAGCCGGAGATGTAACTGAGAACGGAATTTATGTGGCGGGAATAGACAGAACCGAGGAAACACAAAAGATCCTATTAGCCAGAGCAGATCTAAAGGAGAAAAAATTTATACCATTAATGGAATCAGATAATCCGGATTTCGTTAATTCCGATGTGTCTTTCTTAAGAGTTTACGATGAAAAAATCTTTCTGCTGAACCCAAACGGCACATTGCTTGAATACTCGCTGAATGGAAAACTCAATCGGGAAACCAAATTAAAGGGTGACTATACGAGCAGCTATTCATTCAACAGTCCCTATCTGGAAACAGAAACAGATTTCTTATTTATCGGTCTTACCGGTGACAGTTTGCTGGTGAATAAAAAAACCGGAGCCGTAACGGAGAAGAAAATCCCTGATCTGAAAACAGATTACAGCAAAAGTTTTCATTCGATATGTATGGAAGGAACGTTTTTATACATAATGAACGAAGAGAAAACCCACATCAGCCAATATGACATGTCTAAAGATTTCAAGAAAACCAAACAAACGTTTAAAATCGATAAAGAAATACAGGAGCATCTGCAAAACAGTGAACTTGACCTTTATAGTTTTGGCGTTATGGATTAAAAGAAAATATGAAAAGCCCGCAGCTTTATATAAACAGCTGCGGGCTTTTCAACTTCTATCTATAATCACTTACTATTCGTCTAAATTACTTAAACCCGAACCTCATCCTTCACAGCATACCCATCCGGATTCTTCTCCTGCCATCTCCATGAATCGAGGCACATCTCGTCCAGATTTTTTTCGGCTTTCCATCCAAGCTCTTTCTCGGCTTTTGTTGGATCAGCGAAGCATTCGGCGATGTCCCCTGGTCTGCGGGAGACAATGGAATAAGGGATTTTTTGGCCGGATGCTTTTTCAAAGGCGGTTACAAGCTCAAGTACGCTGTATCCTTTGCCAGTGCCGAGGTTATAAGCTTCCACACCTGTAGCTGACTGTATCTTTTCAAGTGCTTTGATATGCCCTTTTGCAAGGTCGACGACGTGAATGTAGTCTCTCACACCGGTGCCGTCCGTTGTAGGATAGTCATTGCCGAAAACCTTCAGCTCAGGCAGTTTTCCTGTGGCAACCTGCGTAATGTACGGCATCAGGTTATTCGGAATACCCTTCGGATCTTCACCGATCAGACCGCTTTTGTCCGCTCCAATTGGATTAAAGTAACGAAGGCAGGCAATGCTCCACTCGTTATTGGACACATATAGATCTCCCAGGATCTCTTCAATCATCAGCTTTGTGCGGCCGTATGGATTTGTGGCGGATAAAGGAAATCCTTCTGAAATCGGAACTTCTTCAGGAACACCGTAAACCGTTGCAGATGAACTGAAGACAAGATTATGGACACCGTGTTTTTGCATGATTTCTGTCAGAATCAGTGTTCCAGTAATGTTGTTATAGTAATAATATATAGGCTTTTCGACCGATTCCCCAACAGCTTTTAAGCCCGCAAAATGCACTACGGCTTCAATATCATTTTCTTCAAAAACGTTATCTACGCCTTCTCTGTCTAGCAAGTCAATGTCATAGACTTTAAATGTTTTGCCCGTTAGCTCTTTCACACGGTTTAACGATTCCATACTGCTGTTTGAAAAATTGTCCAAAATAATAATTTCATAGTTTGCATTAAGCAATTCAATACATGTATGGCTGCCGATATATCCGGCTCCGCCTGTTACTAGAATAGACATTAAATCATAACATCCTTTCGAAACATTCATTTTAAAAAGCAAATTCATATGAATAATAGATATAGCTCTATAAGTTTTTAAATCCAGATAAGAAAACAGTTACAAGATTTCTTAATTAATTTACCATATTCCTGCTAATATGACAAAATGCTTTAAGATTTTGTCGAACAGTTTTTGCTGGAAAGCCAGGTTGGGTGAATTTGAAAGATTCAATATATTTCCTATTAAGCTAGTAAATCATGCCTATTTTCCTGCTATAATGGTAGAGTATTCCATAATAGGAGGAAATTCATGAAACGATTAAAAACTGGATCATGTGCGATCATTTTAGGCTTGTCATTATCCATGTTCACCCACTCAACGGAAGCTGCAGGAAGTTACCCATGTTCTGTTGATCATAAAAATTTACTGGAAGTAAACGAGTTACTGACGGAAAAGGCGAAAAAATACGATATTCCCCCTGAAGTTGTGAAAGCCATCGCACTTAGAGAAAACAAAGACTGGGATCAGTCCTATACCCATGATGATAATAACGACGGAAAGCCAGATGGTTTAGGGCTCATGCAGGTAACCGATAACACGGTTAACGGGAGGACGCTGGACCGGAATCTTCTCCAAACCAATGTCTGCTACAACGTCGATGCAGGTCTGCAAATTCTGGAGAGCAAATGGCTTCAAAGCAGCTTACCTCAAATCAACACGATGGACAGAGATATTATTGAGAACTGGTACTTTGCTGTTATGGCGTACAACGGTGTAGTTTCAAAAAACAGCCCGATAGATAAAAGTGGTGCTATCAATAAAGCAGCTTATCAATATATCGTATTTGATTATATAAAAGAATTCAGTTACAACAGAGAAAAATCACTCAGCGAGCTTTCATTCAAACCCGAGTATTTCGATTACGGGGCTCATACGGGTGAAATTATCAAATTCAAGAAGCTGCAATACACCGACTACAGCAAACCTTTCACTCATTCCGGCTTGAATTTGACGCAAGATTCTCTTGCCGTTCTTTTGAAAGAAGCAAATTTTTATTCCGGAGCGGCAGGAGAGTTTTCTACTAAGATTGCTGCAAACACGCTTGTCGAAATCACAGATGGGACACATTATGTAAACGAGAAAGACTTCGGTCCTAAAAGACACTGGGTCCGCTTTAAAGTAAAGGTCCTCGATGGTCCGTTAAAAGGAAAAACCGGCTTCATCGGTTCCCCTTACCTTAAACCAATTACAGATAAACTGGCTGGAGAAACCCGCTCTTTGACTGCTGTTGCCATCTCTCAGGACGGCTGGAGGGAAGGTGCGGACACTGTCATTTTGGCTAGAGGTGATCAATTTCCAGATGCATTAGCAGGTGTGCCGTTATCCGGCAAGTATGATGCACCCATTTTATTAACATCCGCCACAAAAACAGAGCTAAATCCAGATACGAAAGCCGAAATCAAAAGATTGGGCGCAAAAAAAGTCATCATCCTGGGAAGCAACAGTGCTGTCCCAGCTCAAGCAGAGGATGAACTGAAAGACCTAGGCCTGAAAACAACAAGGATAGAAGGAAAGGACCGATACCAAACAGCAGCAAACATAGCTGACTATTTAGCTTCTGACAAGAAAACAGCGATTCTGACTACGGGAAAAGAATTCGCAGATGCATTAGCTGCAGCTCCTTACGCATCTAAGCAAGGAATACCAATCTATCTTACGAATCCCACGGAAATCTCTGCTTTAACATTAAGTCATCTTAATAAAATGGAAAAGGTCATTATCCTGGGAAGTGATGATGCTGTTGCTGACAAAATTGAGAGCTCCATTAAAGCGGATACCGTACGCATAAAAGGGGAAACCCGCTATGAAACGGCAGAACAATTTATAAAAACCTTTAACATGGGTCACCACGACGTATTTGTAGCAACAGGAAAAGACTTTCCTGACGCATTAGCAGGTGCTGCGCTTGCAGGGAAGCGAGACAGCGTTATTCTATTTACTAAAAAAGATGAGATTCCAGTTGCAACGGAGAGATTGATTCGGAACAGAGGATTCTCGCATTTTACATTTTTAGGCGATGAAGGAGTATTGAATACCGCAGAAGAAGTTGCGGGGATTGCTAAGTAAAGAGGAAAGATTCGGGCACGACCATATTTGAAGAGATAACAGCCGGTGAGTTTTTTACCGGCTTTTTTTTATAAGGAAAATAAAAATACATAGTGGTAAGAAGAATTAATGAGTTTATTTCTTCCTTGTCCTTAAAGGCTATTTAACTTAAAAAGAAGCACGAGAACCGTCCCGGTGCTTCCAATGCTTGCACTAAGAAACCTTTTTTGTATATCTACATTTCGGAAAAGTACTACACCCATAAAAAGCCCCGTACTTCCCTTTCTTCATAGACAACTCACCACCACATTTTGGACAGAGATTGTGTTGACTGACTTCTTTTTCTTTTCGCACCTTTTCTTTACGGTTACTTTTTATATCTGCTACATGCTTTTTCTTAACCTGCTTCTTCTGTCTATTATCTGTAATGATTAGACCTTCAAGAGCTCTATTGATTTCTTTTAACTCAGAAGAATTGACCCTTTGAACATTCCACTCCTTGATAACTTTTATTAATTGCGGAAATTGGATAACCCTAGCTGATGTAAAATCTTCTTTAAATTTTAAAGTAGAGGATTGAGAGAAGGCAATAATAGAATATATAAACTCAAAGTCTTCTTTAGCTATGTATTTTTTGATTGCTTGTACATGACCATAATTTTGCCAGATTGGATTGAACAATTTTTCTTTTCGTTTATAGATTGTCTGTGTCCAATATCTCTGATTTTCTTTACCAAATATCCATCCTTGATAATGCTTCGTTTCAATTACAAAGATTCCGTATGGTGAAGTAACTATATGGTCCACCTGAGTAGTTCCACCTTCCCCGTTAGGGACATAAAGATCATGGTAAATTTTATAATTCGTGCCTAGTTTACTTAATGTTTTATTAACATACCATTCACCTAAGGCACCTTTAATTACTGGATACCGAAGTTTCAACATAACAATTCCAGCTACAAGTAAGAGAGCAAATACAGCGGGTTCTAAGAAAAAGACTATAGGTAAGAGAATGATGATGGCTAGTATTATAGTTATCTCTTTTTTCATGCTAAACACTCCTTCCTGATTTTTATTTTTGACCATTCACCTTCATAATTTTACCATTAAGTTTAGTAGGTTTTGTATTTAAGCAATTAATTTTGTAGAAATGTTTCCATAGAAAAGAGCCCACCACCATCGAGGTAACGGTGCACACGCTAGAATAAACTTAACAGTTTTTGCTTAATTTGATTTTACACTGTTTTTTTACATCCTATTAACATAAAAATAAGCACGAGAACCGTCTCGGTGCTTCCCTCCCCTCTTCCTTTCAAAACAAAAAAAATGACCCACCTCCTTGAATTGAGATGAGCCTAATTAGTCGTTTTTCTTCTATTATTCAATTTACGATAAACAATTTTTGGGAGCATTAGAACCGTCCCGGTGCTTCCGAATCCTCTAAACGAGGCTATTAGTATTTCTACCTGAGCATAAAGAAGGTGCAATCTGTTTGGCGGATTGTGTTAATCCTCTAAACGAGGCTATTAGTATTTCTACTAAAAAACCTCGTGTGACAATGGTACTGGATAGAGTGGATGTGTTAATCCTCTAAACGAGGCTATTAGTATTTCTACTGCACCCCTATCTTACCCCTTGTGCCACAAGGGTTTCAAGACCTATTTTTGCACACCTATTTAATCAGAGAAAGTCAAACAGTGACGAAATTAAATTCCGAATATTCACAACTTTAATTTACCCCAATATCCTTCACATTACTTACATTATCATTTTTTCGACCTTATGCACGGTCCCCCCTTTTTTCGGATCAATTTAGACCGTGCAAGTTTTGCAGCTGCTTCATCTTCTCTAGGTCGGTAGTTAAATTCTGTACCTACAACTATTTTATTTGATTAGTAACTTTCAGAAGCTCATAAATCCTCAATGAATCATTGAGTGTTACCCACTTTCTTGGCACCAAAATTTATTTATGAACAGCTTTCTTAATTAAGTATGCCTCAAACACGCTTCTCACACAAATACTAAGTGCATCAGATTTTAGACAATAAATTAGTCAAATTTGGGACAAATAACACCGTCGATCTCCGGACAGTTTAGACTTGTATTAACAGTAATCCTTCTAGAAAATTTCCTTTTTAACAAGTCCATCAGATGTAAAAAGAAGCATGAGAACCGTCCCGGCGCTTCCTGTAACTATTTCCCTTTAATTAATCATTAAATAGCGGGCCAAGCATATATTGGTTAGTGAAAATTTCCTAATAAGAAGGAGGTAATTTGAATTTGGAAAATTTCTATCGCTTTAGAAACATGAGTTTTGACAAACAATTATTTGCAGTAATTTTAGGGTTATTCATCATAGTTGTATTACTCTCACAACAGTTTTCTTCCTTAAACGTACTATCTGAACCATTTTTAATCATACTTGGTTGTCTATTCGTTTGGATAAATGTTAGTCATGAGAACTCAATCAGAAGGTTAATCGGTATATGCATAATTACTTTTTTAGTATCATTAACTTTATTAAAATGGGTTCCTTTTTCACATGCTATAGCTGAATTTATTATTTATCCTATGGGAGCTTTGTTTCTCTTGGAATTTACACGTGTTGCAAAAAAGGATAAAAAGGCCTCATTCCTGTGGCTACTAATCGTTCCCTTGATTCTCGGATCAGCTGCTGAGCAATTTCTGAGTAATACAGAGTGGTGGATTCCATTTCTCTCATTTCCTATCGCCTGGCTATATATGGCTCTTTACGCTAATGCCACGACTTTTAAAAGTACAATGAAATACGTAGGAGCATTTTTGACTGTATTACTTGTGGGTATATATATATCAGTCGATATATTAGCTTTAGATTTTGTTACTCAAATGTTTGAAAATGAGGAGATTACACAAGTATTTGCACATAAAGATACTGTACCTTTTGTCCATTTAGCTGTTACAGCCTTCTTCATTCCATTTCTAGTCACTTGCTTAATATGTTACCTGATTGCAAATAATCGAGAGAAGAAATTAATTGATGCCTAGGAAAATTTATGAATTTCCTAATTGAAAACTCCCACATTAAGCAGCGGGACGCTTCTCCCGCTCCCTTCCCCCTAAAGCCTTAAACACCAAATTAGGCGAAATCCCCAATATCCTTGCAGCCTGTCTCTGGGACAACCCGCTGATTGTTTTAACTTTTCGCAGAATTTCATTTCTTTGTTCTCTTTGCAGACTTTTCACATGCGGGATCTCCATGTTCCCGAGACATTTTATGATTTCCGCTCTTGCCTCGTCATCCGGCAGCCTTTTTCTGCTGGCGTCTTCATCTTCCAGGCACTGATCGTTATTTTTCTGTTCGTTGAATTCTTTAAATCGTATCCGGGCTGTAGACAGATCTTTAGAAAACATGTTTAGTACGAAGTAAGAATCAAGGAGCTCCTACGGGTATGCAGGCAAGCCATCATAGCCGGAACAGCTGCTCCATTTCCACTCTGAGGGGAAACGGACTATTCCTGCCTTAACAGGGTTTTGGTGGATGTATCTTGTGGCAGTAAGGAGGTAGTGACTGTTTTCAATGTTTTCGCTCTTAAAACGGTCCTGGAAGAGGTGCCCGCTCGTTCTGTATTTCCAGTTGTAGTATTTAGCGTAGCTGATGCCTAAACGTTTCATCACGAGCGAAACGCTTTCACTTCCTTCTTGGAGAATAATTCCTTTTTGTTGCTTAGTTGTTTTAAAATAGAAATGTAGGGAGTGTGACCAAATGAATCTTATTATTATCAATACTAACAAATCTACGAATAAGCGCTATGAATTGGAAATGCTAGAAGAACAAAAGTGTTCAGCTTATCGCGCCACTAAAAATGAAATCACGCAAATACGAAAAGGAGATATCGTCCTATTGTATAGTAATGATCGAGGGATCATTGCAAGTGGAAAGGCCGATGGAAACTTAAAGATGAAGCCGGACAACGGAGAAGAGAACGCTGAGTACTATATGGGACTAAATGAATTTTATGAGTACATTAGCGATATTTCTTATGGAAAAATCCTTTCTATTATTAAGAAAGCGGATCCCTCCTTTGCCAGACCATTTAACCAAACGTTATTAAAATTCCCATTGCCAAACTCCGCAGAAATTTGGCATGAAGTGAACAAGTATGTTTAGAAATACATAAAGGCAGGAGGAATTCCTGCCTTTCTTCAATGCATTACTTAATCTAAT
Organism: Metabacillus indicus LMG 22858; assembly: GCF_000708755.2. Taxonomy (GTDB): domain Bacteria; phylum Bacillota; class Bacilli; order Bacillales; family Bacillaceae; genus Bacillus_P; species Bacillus_P indicus. The sequence goes on from NZ_JGVU02000006.1 coordinate 540,033, forward strand.
AAAAAAGCGAGCTCTTTTAATTCCCCCAGAACCATCACCCGGATATAAATCCGCCGATTTTATGTCTACTAGCGGAAGATCAACTGCTACAGATCTCTTTATTCCCAGGAAGCAGCGGGTGCAGCAAGGAGGGGGGATTGGAAAAGAAAGAGATTGAAAACTGGCATCCAATTTGGCAAAGAATATATTCTGTTCGAAGAGGATATCAACCTAGTCGTTACGGACGTCCAAATAACTAACGATGATGTTGGTGTGGCTTTTGTAAACGGGTATGAAAAAAATGATAAAACAGAAGAGTATTCTGTCATGATTAATTATCACAATGACTTTGAAGTTGAGGGTTATGGAAATGCAAAAGGAAACTAACCCTCCCAAAACAGGCTGAGCCTGTTTTTTTCTTGCTGAAAACAGAATTCTCCTTTAATTCGTCGAGAAGTTTATGAATATCAGAAAAGCGAAACTTTCATTATCTCCTTTATAACCATTTTATTGAATGTTAACGGAACATGAAAATCTTCCAAACGCATCAAAAAAAGCGCCCCAAAAGTTCAGTTTACTTTTGGAGCGCCTTTATCATTTATCACTGATAATTAATCGTTTTGCTCTTCACTGTGCTTTGCTTTACCTTCCGTTATCGGAGATGGCATATTATTACCATCTGCTGACCCTTGAACACCGTTGTTTACAGCCCCATTTCCATTAGACGTATCTACATTTACACCATCCCATTGAGTTACAAAAGGTTGCTTCTCCTTCAACTTTGAGCAGTAAACTCGTCAATTTTTTTAGGACGGATTTCACCGGTAAATTTCGGACAGTTTAGACTGGTATTAACAGATAATGCAAAAAGAAACACGAGAACCGTCCCGGCGCTTCCCAATCCTCTAAGCGAGGTTTTAATATTTCTACGAGGAAGCAAAAGAGATTCAAGCTGTACAAAACGTACATGTGTTAATCCTCTATGCGAGGCTATTAGTATTTCTACAACCACAACGCGTTCCACATTGTGCAAGAACTCGGTATGTGTTAATCCTCTAAACGAGGCTATTAGTGTTTCTACGGTATACCGGAGCTGCTTAGCAAGGTTAACTTTAAATTGTGTTAATCCTCTACACGAGGCTATTAGTATTTCTACTGCACCCCTATCTTACCCCTTGTGCCACAAGGGTTTCAAGACCTATTTTTACACGCCTATTTAATCAGAGAAGGTCAAATACCGACAAAATTTAATTCTGAATATTCACAACTTTGTTTTACTTCAATATACTTCTTATTACTTTCAATATCTTTTTTCAGCCTCATACACGCTCCCCCCCTTTTTTCAGACCGATTTGGACCGTGCAAGGTTTGCAGCTGCTTTAGAAACTTTTTGAAAGCTCATAAATCCTCAATGAATCATTGAGTGCTACACACTCCTTGGCACCAGAGATCGTTTCTTGAACATCTTCCTTAAATAAGTATCCCTCAAACACGCTTCTCACACAAACACCACGCATTTCAGATTTCAGACAGTAAACTCGTCAAATTTAGGACGAATAACACCGTCAATCTCCGGACAGTTTAGACTTGTATTCACAGTAATCCTTCTAAAGAATTTCCTCTTTAACAAGTCCATCAGATGTAAAAAGAAGCATGAGAACCGTCCCGGTGCTTCCCAAAGAATATGCTGTTCGAAGAGGATATCAACCTAGTCGTTACGGACGTCCAAATAACTAACGATGATGTTGGTGTGGCTTTTGTAAACGGATATGAAAAAAATGATAAAACAGAAGAGTATTCTGTGATGATCAATTATCTCAATGACTTTGAAGTTGAGGGTTATGGAGATGCAAAAGAAAACTAACCCTCCCAAAACAGGCTGAGCCTGTTTTTTTTCTTGCTGAAACCATAATTCTCCTTTAATTCGTCGTCGAGAAGTTTATGAATTATCATGAAAACGAAACTTTCATTATCTCCTTTATAACGATTTTATTGAATGTTAACGAAACATGAAAATCTTCCAAACGCATCAAAAAAAGCGCCCCAAAAGTTCAGTTTACTTTTGCAGCGCCTTTATCATTTATCACTGATAATTAATTGTTTCCTCTTCCCTGCGCTTTAACGTCCGCTGACCCTTCAACATCGTAGTTAACTGCCCCATTTCCATTAGACGTATCTACATTTACACCGTCCCATTGAGTTACAAAAGGCTGCTTCTCCTTCAACTTTGAGCAGTAAATTCGTCAATTTCCGGACAGATTATACCGTCAATTTCCGGATAGTTTAGACTGGTATTAACAGATATAATGCAAAAAGAAGCACGAGAACCGTCCAGGTGCTTCCGGTGAAGCAAAAGAAGCAATTAAATCTGCCACCATTTGTTAATCCTCTAAACGAGGCTATTGGTATTTCAACTACTAAAAAGGCGGGATTTAAGATGGAGGAAAAAAATGTGTTAATCCTCTAAACGAGGCTATTAGTATTTCTACTGCAACCCTATCTTACCCCTTGTGCCACAAGGGTTTCAAGACCTAATTTTGCACACCTATTTAATCAGAGAAGGTCAACCACCGAAAGAATTTAATTCTGGATATTCACAACTTTAATTTACCCGATATCCTTGACATTACTTACATTATCTTTTTTTCGGCCTTATGCACGGTCCCCCTTTTTTCGGATCAATTTAGACCGTGCAAGGTTTGCAGCTGCTTTAGGAACTTTTAGAAAGCTCATAAATCCTCAATGAGTAATTGAGTGCCACCCACTCCTTGGCACCAGAGATCGTTTCTTGAACATCACCCTATATTAAGTATGTCTAAACACGCTTCTCACACAAACACCACGCATTTCAGATTTCAGACAGTAAACTCGTCAAATTAGGGACAAATAACACTTATCTCCGGACAGTTTAGAGTTGTATTCACAGTAATCCTTCTAAAGAATTTCCTCTTTAACAAGTCCATCAGATGTAAAAAGAAGCATGAGAACCATCCCGATGCTTCAAGAGTGCGCCAATGCTGGTCAAACCAAACAGCCGGCATTAAGCCAGCTGCATTTTAAGATATTGGAAATTTCAGACCGCTAAAATCAGGGGAAAATAGACCGCTGTTGACAAATCATATTTTGAGATTCCGGGAAGCATTAGAACCGTCCCGGCGCTTCCAAAGAGTGCGCCAATGCTGGTCAAACAAAAAAGCCGGCTAAGCCAGCTGCATTTTAAGATATTGGAAATTTCAAACCATTAAAATCAAGGGAAAATAGACCAGGTTGACAAATCATGGAAAATATGTTAATCCTCTAAACGAGGCTATTGGTATTTCTACTTAGGGAGGTAACTGAGCAGGATATCAGTGATATGATGGTGTGTTAATCCTCTAAACGAGGCTATTGGTATTTCTACATTGTTCGATCGCACAGAAAAACCTGAAAAGTGGATGTGTTAATCCTCTAAACGAGGCTATTGGTATTTCTACTGCACCCCTATCTTACCCCTTGTGCCACAAGGGTTTCAAGACCTATTTTTGCACACCTATTTAATCAGAGAAGGTCAAACACTGACGAAATTAAATTCTTAATATTCACAACTTTAATTTACCCCAATATCCTTCACATTACTTACATTATCATTTTTTCAGCCTTATACACGGTCCCCCCTTTTTTCAGACCGATTTGGACCGCGCAAGGTTTGCAGCTGCTTTAGGAACTTTTAAAAAGCTCATAAATCCTCGATGAATCATTGAGTGCTACCCACTCCTTGGCACCAAAGATTATTCTTAAACATCATCCTTAATTAAGTATGTCTCAAACACGCTTCTCACACAAACACCACGCACTTCAGATTTCAGACAGTAAACTCGTCAAATTAGAGACAAATAACACCGTCGATCTCCGGACAGTTTAGACTTGTTCACAGTAATCCTTCTAGAGAATTTCCACTTTAAAAAGTCCATCAATGTAAAAAGAAGCATGAGAACCATCCCGATGCTTCAATAGTGCGCCAATGCTGGTCAAACCAAAAACGCCGGCATTAAGCCAGCTGCATTTTAAGATATTGGAAATTTCAGACCGCTAAAATCAGGGGAAAATAGACCGCTGTTTACAAATCATATTTTGAGATTCTGGGAAGCATTAGAACCTCCCCAGCGCTTCCGGTGCTTCAAGCCAGCTGCATTTAAAGCAATATGCTTCCTTAATCCTCTAAGCGAGATTTTTGGTATTTCTACAAGGAAGTTGATTAAGATGACAAGTTTTGATTCTGTGAAGTGTTAATCCTCTAAGCGAGGCTATTAGTATTTCTACATTGTATCTGTTAGGAATTATGGCAGGTACTACAAAAAGTGTTAATCCTCTAAACGAGGCTATTAGTATTTCTACCCTTCTGATTCCGAGGATATGCTTACAAAGTATAAAAGTGTTAATCCTCTAAGCGAGGCTATTAGTATTTCTACTGCACCCCTATCTTACCCCTTGTGCCACAAGGGTTTCAAGACCTATTTTTGCACGCCTATTTAATCAGAGAAGGTCAAACACTGACGGAATTTAATTCTGAATATTCACAACTTTAATTTACTTCAATATACTTCTTATTACTTTCAATATCTTTTTCTCAGCCTCATACACGGTCCCCCCTTTTTCAGACCAATTTGGACCGTGCAAGGTTTGCAGCTGCTTTAGGAATTTTTTGAAAGCTCATAAATCCTCAATGAATCATTGAATGCTACACACTCCTTGGCACCAGAGATTGTTTCTTGAACATCTTCCTTAATTAAGTATCCCTCAAACACGCTTCTACACAAACACCACCCACTTCAGATTTCAGACAGTGTTTGAAGAAGCACGAGAACCCTCCCGGTGCTTCCACGTCAGCTCTTCCGATACTTATCGTCAATGATCTTATACCTTTCATGGATAATCTTATCCCACTCAGTTTTCTTATAGTTAAGCCCTTTGAGTCTTTCGTTGATCCAAGCAGGATTATATTCCCTGAAATATAATGATTTAGCCCATTCCTTCATGTGCTTATGCTCTGGATGCTTCACATTTCCATAAGCTTCAAGAAATTCATAGAACCCATGCATCCCGCCTACATCTTCAGGGGGTGCTGTCTCTTCTCCATCTAGAAGTGTCGGAAAACCAAAATAGTAATCATCGACAATTTGCTCAAGCTTTACAATGAAATGCCAATCATCACCAAAATCATAGGCATATCGAATTTCCCTATACTTCTCCAGGTAATCATCGATTTTCAAACCAGTAGGTTTACGTACTTCAATCTTCAATCTTTCCTGATAGTTCTTTTCAAATTCCAGCATTTCAAGCTGTACCGATTTTAATCGTTCTTCATACATGGCTTTATTTTTCTTATAATGCTGATGCTCAAGGTAAGCTTCTTCATTATCTGTGACAATTTTATTATCCTCAGCCAGGTCAAATTCAAAGAGGTGATAACCTTCATTAGGGTAGCCACTCTGAAAATTGGTCACGTTCTGGATGATATCATGAAGCCTTTTATATGTCGCTCCTGCTGGCATGATGACTTTTCTCCATATTAAGGGATTGGACTCTTCTAATTCTATTCGGACAATGTATGATTTCAATTTGAATCAATCTCCTTTTATTAAAAGCAAAAGCGCTGGACGGTTCTGCTGCTTCTTCATTAGAAATATAGTAGCACGGATACTGTCCCGATGCTTCCTCATTTTAATATGAAAGTCTTTGCTTCTATAGTTCGCAAATTCTGCTCAAACCAAAAAGCCGGCATTAAGCCAGCTGCATTTTAAGATATAGGAAATTTCAGACCGCTAAAATCAAGGGAAAATAGGCCGCTGTTGACAAATCATGTTTTGTAATTTTGGGAAGCATCAAGACTGCCACGCGCTTCCCTTTTAATCCTCTATGCGAGGCTATTTTTTTTCGAGGCTATTGGTATTTCTACTAAAAACAACCAAGGAAATTCTAGTAACTAAATATGTGTTAATCCTCTAAACGAGGCTATTAGTATTTCTACTAAAACAAACCAAGAATAGGAGCGATCTTATGAATATTGTGTTAATCCTCTAAACGAGGCTATTAGTATTTCTACCGAAGCTCAACTGGAAGCCATCCAAAACTCGACATTTTGTGTTAATCCTCTAAACGAGGCTATTAGTATTTCTACACCTGCTTTACACAGCGATGCTATGGAATTCTCAATTGTGTTAATCCTCTAAACGAGGCTATTAGTATTTCTACTTTAATTGAGGCGTGATAAACGAAAAAATATATAAAGTGTTAATCCTCTAAACGAGGCTATTAGTATTTCTACTGCACTCCTATCTTACCCCTTATGCCACAAGGGTTTCAAAACCTATTTTTCCACGCCTATTTATTCAGAGAAGGTCAAACACTGAGTAAATTTGGTTCGGAATATTCACAACTTCATTTTACTTCAATATTCTCTTTAAAACTTACGTTATCATTTTTTCAGCCTTATGCACGGTCCCCCTTTTTCTTAGACCGATTTGGACCGTGCAAGGTTTGCAGCTGCTTTATATAATTACATCTTCTGTAGGTTGGCAGTTAAATACTGTACCGACAACTATTTTATTTGAGTGCTACCCACTCCTTGTCACCAGAAGTCATTTCTAGAACTTCTTTCTTAATTAAGTATCCCAAAGAGAACCCGGTCTTTTACACATGCTAAAACTTAGGCCCTTTCGATAGTTCTGCATTGAGTCTGTTGCGTATTTCTTTTTCGGCTTGTCCGATTTCCCGATAAGCAGACTCCAAGTGTAATACTTTCATTGAATATTGATAGTTATAGTCCTCTAATTCAGACAAGAACGCTTCTCTGCCCTCTCCTGACTTCCAGGAATAGACTTCCTCCAAAAGATTCTTGATGATTGACTGTTCTGCTTTTACGCTGTCCAAGAACGAGTTAAAGGACGACTTAAGTTCAATTAGATCACGATGTTCTTTTAATAGATTTTCAGCTGAGCTATTTATCATGTAATTTATCCGCCTCTACATATGCAATTGCAGATGTTTTCAAGTTATGCTTAATCTCTAAGGTTTTTTGGGAAAACCATACATTGAACTGCTGAGAAGCATTGATAACTTCTTCAACCACGTATTCGGTTTTCTTTATGTTATCCAACATATTAGCCGTTCTTTTCATATCCTGGCATAAGTCATCAACACGATTGATGTATGCATCCAATCGTTCCGAAGCATCTTCAAGGTCCCTAGGAGTTATCTCTATACTTGCAATTGAATCAGAATAAAATCTTGGAGATTTCCAGCTTGTTTCACCACTTACTACATTGGTAATAGTGGAATTGTTTATATTTCCGTATTCATCGAACGTGTAATGATCAAGTGCATGATAATTTTTTCCGGATATGGATTCTAAAAAGCGGGAAAAAGGATTTATCTCTGCATTTTCATATTCAAAAAGGGTGCCAATATAATACGTGGAACCAATATGTCTCTCATATTCTTTGAATGCGCCGGCACTAATTGAGTCCCTCGGGTTCACGTAATTTACGATTTGTTTATCGAATTTCCCTTTTTCAACCTCTTTTTGCAGTTCTTTTGATAGTAATCCAACTACACTGGGTGAATTAAACGTTACAGCTGATACATTACATACTGCAGCTGCATACGACGCAAGCGCACCTCCCAATGAATGTCCGGTTAATGAGATATTGGCATTTGGGTACTTCTCTTTTACAGCATTTACAAGGTTCTCCGCCTGTATGAATTGATTTTTTTTCTGAAAGTTAACATTCACTTTACTTCCCGCTGTATGAATATCTAGTCCAAACTTGTTGACTTTATCTTTAGCAACAACAAATTGAACATCTACGACAATATCTTTGAAGCCATCTCCAAACAGTTGATCCCCTTCTGTCCCGCGAAAGGAAATGACGATATCTTCATTGTTTTTATACACAACAGCATTAAAACCTGTATCTTCATCGTTAAGCAAAAACTCTTCTTCACCAGTTCTTGTCCAAGTCTGCTTACTGTCTTGAAACTTAATATTAAAATTTGGAAGCAGCTTGTCATTATATGCGTAGCGGCTCAAGCGATGGTACAGCTGATCGCGCACAGGGCTTAGAGCAGACATCTTTCTAATCACACCTCTATTTAACAGAATATGTTATAATTTCATTATATAAAATTTGCTATTAGGTTGGGGCTCAAATGATTAAAAAAAAGATTTTTATAAGCTTTTTGTTTATGGTGACTATTATCAGCGGCTGCGGCAAGGAGGGTGGAATGGAAAAGAAAGAGATCAAAAAAATGGCATCCAATGTGGCTAAAGAATATATGCTGGTCGAAGAGGATATCGACCTAGTCGTAACGGATGTCCAAATAACAAACGATGATGTTGGTGTGGCTTTTGTAAACGGGTATGAAAAAAATGATAAAACAGAAGAATATTCTGTGATGATTAATTATCTCAATGACTTTGAAGTTGAGGGTTATGGAGATGCAAAGGAAAACTAATCCTTCTTTATTTCATCTGGTTGTTTTGGAAGGTGCGTTTTGGTAGAGGTGATACAGGCGCCCTTTACTGCTCCATTTCATAAACAAAAAAATCACTGCCAAAGAGACAGTGATTTTTTGTTGTTTCATTTAAACTGCTCAGCAACCATCCCTGCCCCAACAACTCCAGCCTTCTGATCAAGCACAGCCAGCTTTATGTTTAAATGCGGTCTCAAACTCGGATAAAGCAGAGGCAGAACTTTTTCTTTTAACGGCTCCAACATCAGATCCTTTGATTTCATAACCCCTCCACCGAGGACGATTACTTCCGGATTAAGAGTATGGACAATATTGGCTATCCCCATTGCCAAATAGGTCAGAACCTCATCAATAATTGCTCCCGCTTCAGGATTGCCTTCTTTTGCGAGCCGGAAGACTTCTTTCGCTCCATGTCCCGGTCCAAAGACGGCTTCTGCTTTCTTTCCAATGGCTGTTCCACTTGCCAGAGCTTCCAATGCTCCCTTGTTTAGACCGGGTGCGCCGGCTGCTTGAGGGTCAATGATCATGTTGCCAATTTCCCCGCAGTTTCCCTGGGCACCGGAGATGACGCGACCGCCATACACGTACCCGCCGCCAACCCCTGTTGAAACGGTGATATAAAACACACTTTCTGCGTCTTTCCCCGCTCCAATCCGGGCTTCAGCAAGCGCTGCTGCATTGGCATCATTTTCAAGATAGACGGGCAGCTGCACTTCTGATTGGATCATATTTGTCAGCTCAATATTCTGCCAGCCTGGGAGATTGGGAGGTTCAATGATAACTCCCCTTTTTGCATCAAGCGGTCCGGGGGCACCGATTCCGACTGCTTTTACCGTATGCTTATCCTTTAACTCTTTTATCATACTGATCATATTTTCAATCGCATGCTGAGGTCCTTTTTCTGCCTTAGTGGGACAGCCTAGCTCTTCTAAAATAGCTCCCGCATCATTTACGACAGCTGCCCGTATATTTGTACCGCCTAAATCAACGCCAATATTCAATTCTCCCACCATCCCATCGTGTTTCTAATTTCATAATAGATGCTGAAATTTACTTTCTCAAGGTATTTTCAGCAAGACGAATTGAGAAAACGCACCTGCCAAGCAGCTGCGTTTTCTCAATTATTATCAACACTTTAACATGGCGCGGGACTGACCCCACTTCCATTAAAGCATCACCGTACAGCGGGACTGACCCCTCACACATGCGAAACAATCAAACTACATTCCCCTTCAATCACAAATTCCTTCACCCCCGCTGGAAGAATAAAATGATACCCCTTACGCAAAGGAGAGGAATCTTCTCCGTGGTGCAGTGTTCCTTCTCCATCAATCACACTGCACATCTGAAACGGGTGCTTTTGTGTGAAACTTGCTTTCCCTTGAATATCCCACTTATACACCGTGAAATACTTTTCTTTTACAAACGTAGTAATGGTCACGCCATCACGCTCTTCTACTTTCTGTTCGGCGAGTCCGTCCACGTGCGGGACCGTGCTCACCTCAATCGCCTTCTCCAAGTGCAGCTCCCGCTTCTCACCCTTGTCATCTGTCCGGTCATAGTCATAGACACGATATGTTGTATCAGAACTTTGCTGCGTTTCAAGCACAAGAGTACCTTCACAAAGCGCGTGAATGGTTCCACTTGGCACGTAGAAGAAGTCGCCAGGTTTTATCTTCACTCGGCGCAGCAGGGAATCCCACTCTCCGTTTTCCGCCATCTTTACAAGCTCTTCCTTTGAAGAAGCCGTGTGGCCATAAATCATGTCGGCTCCGTCTTTGCAGTCGATAATGTACCAGCATTCCGTTTTGCCGAGCTCACCGTTTTCGTTAGCGTGAGCATATTCGTCGTCGGGGTGAACCTGAACGGAGAGGTCGCTTTTGGCGTCGAGGATTTTAGTCAGCAAAGGAAACTTGCTTCCTTTTGCTCCCCCGAATAAGTCCCGGTGACCGTCCCACAGGTCGCCGAGTGTTTTTCCGGCATGTTCGCCGCCGGCAACGGTGCTTTGTCCGTTTGGATGGCCTGAGATTGCCCAGCATTCGCCGACGGTTTCTGATGCGATTTCGTAGTTAAATTGATCCCGTAAAGCCGTTCCGCCCCAGATGCGATCCTGGAAGTGCGGCTTTAAAAAAAGCGGTGAGTGACTCATTGACAGTACATCCCCTTATGAAGTCTGTGAATCTATGAGATTCGTTTTTTACCTGTTACGGATTCAAGCACCTCATCCAACTGCAATTCTGCGCATGCCATGGAAGTGTCCGCTACTCCGTAGTACATTTTGATTGTGTTTCCTTCTACAATTGCGCCGCAGGAAAATACCACATTCCCGAAAAAGCCTTCGACTTCATAGTCTGCTTCCGGTTCGAGAATCGGAAGCTCAGACCGGCCAATCACTTTAGACGGATCTTCCAAATCCAGCAAGGCCGCCCCCATGCAGTACCGGTCTTCTTTTGAAGCGCCATGATAAAGGATGAGCCAGCCCTCATCCGTCTTGATTGGAACCGCGCCGCCCCCAATCCGTCCGTTGTCCCACTTGCCTTCCCGCAGCCCGAACAGGTGCTGATGGTTTCCCCAGTAAAGCAGGTTATCCGACTCAGCCAGCCAGATTTCAGGTGATCCTGTCGCTTTTGGAACCGGCCGGTGTAGCGCATAATACTTCCCTCCGATTTTCTCTGGGAAGATGGCGACATCCTTGTTTTCCGGCGCAAAAATCATTCCATGCCTTGTAATAGATACAAAGTCTTCCGTTGATACCATGGATTCGCCTGCCCCAAGCGGAGAAACAGCTGTGAAATAAATATAGTATCTGCCGTCTAAATAAGTAATGCGCGCGTCCTCAAGTCCGAACGCTTCCAGCTTATCGCCAGGATACACAAACGCTCCTTCATCAACCGTAAAATGGCGGCCGTCTTTGCTGCGGGCAATCCTCAAATAAGACAAGGAGGTTAAGTAAACCCACTGGGCATCCCCTTTTAAGCGAATCACTCTTGAGTCTGAAAAATCATACGCAGGGTCACTCAAGGAAAACTCAAGAATATCAAGACTCCCGGTTTCATGATTATAAACAGGCGCTTTTACGCAATCGGCATCAGCGCTGATTGGCCGTTCCGCCACACGCAGAAGCATAATCGTTTCACCACGGTACGTCGTGACCCCTGCATTAAATGCGCCAATTACTTCAAACCCCTCGTGATACGGTTTCACATCTTCGGGCGCAATAAGGGGGTTTTGTTCATAGCGGTATACATTCATTTCTTTCTCTCCTGTCTGAATTCGTTATGCTTCATATGGTAAGAATGGATCGTCGATCGTAATTTTCTGCGCTTCAGCGTCACTGATTCCTGCATAAAGCTCCGCCGTGCCGTCTTCATTCCTGACAAGCCCTCCGCTGAATACTACATCTGCGAGGTCTGGCCGTTTTGCTTCGCCTGGGAGGAAATTATCTCTTACTGCAATCAGCTGAATGTCTGTGAACTCTTCTGTTTCAGGATCCAGCACAAACGTCATCGGATAATAATGACGATTCCCTTCTTCATCAAAGCTTGCAATATGGCCTAGCACCCCTAGCAACCCGTTGGATAGGAGGTGAACTTCGTTCGCGCCTCCCCATTCGTCATCTATGAATTGCCCGGAGAGAAGCGGCACATCATCAATCAGCCCCACTGTCAATTCTTCTAATCTATCAATCTTCGCAAAGCCGATCTTTCCGCGTCCTCCCTTCTCTCCCTGAGGACGGGTAAAGACTCCGATTCTATGATCTTTCAGTTCCACAAGGCGCAAGTCCTTCATGCCGTCGGGACCAACCGCAAATTTTTCAAGAGAGGAAATCGTTCTCCCTTTATAAAACACCGTTCTCCATCCCAGTGCATCTTTAATCTCAGGATGCGGAAAGATTTCTACTCCTCCAAGAACCAGGTTCCCTCCTATTCTTGTAAAAAAAGGAGCCTGAAGCTCATACACAGGCGAACCAGGACGCATCACCCATTCACCGCCTCGATTAACAAAAAAGTACACGTGCGAATGCTCGCTGTCCCTGCTTTCTACTCTGCCGGCAATTACAAGTTCTCCGTCATCTTCAAAAGGAGCGGTAATATTGTAAACGTCCTTGCTGCCTGTTCCAGCAAAATGAAGCTTTTCAGCGTGATATGCCTGTTTCCCCACTTGATAGTCCGAAAGAAGATCCCTGCATCTTTTCACTTGCCCTGTTTCTAAATGGTCACTCATTTTCAAAACCTCCACTTCCTGTAACGTTACAAAAACACCCTGTAACATTTCGTTAAGTTATTCCAAATATACAAGACACACAGCATTTTTACAAGCGCTTTCAATTCAGAAAATTCTAATTGACACAACTAAATAAACATGAAATAATCATGACAAATATAATTTGTAACGTTATATTTTATTTTTGTCACTTCAAATGACAGCGCTATCAATAAAAGGGGGATGAGGAAAAATGAAAAAGGGGTTATTTAAGAAGCTTACAGCCGTATCAGCTGCCGCTGCTCTATCAATCGGCTTGATCGGGTGCTCAAGTGAAGCAGGAACAGAAAAAACAGAAGACGGTAAAGTAGAGCTTAAGGTGGGGACCTGGGCAGGAGCTGCTGAGCTTCAGGAGTTTCAGGAGGTCGTTGACAAGGTCAACAAAGAATCTGACAGCTATAAACTGTCTATCCAGAGCATTCCCGCAGATTACTATAAAAAGATTCAAACGATGGCTTCGGCCAAACAGGCACCAGACTTGTTCTGGCTCTCTCAGGAATACATTCCGATGTACGCTGATTTAGGGGTCATCGCACCAATCGACGAAGCAGCAAAAGACGTAGATTTCGATGATTATTATGAAGGAGCCTTAAACATCGGAAAGTTTGATGACAAACTGTTCGGACTTCCTTGGATCAACCAGCCGGTTATGCTCTACTACAACAAAAAGATGTTTGAGGAAAACGGCGTCGCTCTTCCTGATGGAAGCTGGACGTGGGAAGACTTCGACAAAGCCGCTTCTGCCCTCACAAAGGATACAAACGGTGACGGCAAAGCTGATCAGTTTGGAACGGTCATCGACGGCTGGCCGAATGTGGCAAACTGGATCTGGTCATACGGCGGAGAAATCATCACAGCCGATGGAGAAGTGAAGATTGATTCTCCTGAATCCATCGAGGGCATCAAGATGATGGATCAGTTGATCAATGAAAGCAAGGTTACACCGAACAAAACACAGGCACAGAATACCGGCGGCCCTGAAATGTTCAAAACAGGAAAAGTCGCAATGTTCTTCGGCGGAGCTGGAGATGACCTTGAAAAGCAGGTTGGCGACCAGTTTGAAATCGGCATGACGCAAATGCCGGTCGGAACAGAAGAAGTTACGTCAAGCTGGATTGCACACACGGTGATGTCCAGTGCAACAAAGGACAAGGAGGCAGCGGCAGACGCACTCATTGACTTGACAAACGCTGTTCACGATTGGAAGATCCTCCCTCCAGTTAAATCAAAAATTGACAAGGTCGCGGAAATACGTCCTGAAAAAGAATATGCCCTGGAAGAAATGAAAAAGGGCTCTGAAATCTCAAGAGGCTTCAACAACCAGCCAAAGCAGAACGAAATCGACAATGCCATCTGGCTGCAGCTTTACGAACCGATTCTATTAAACAAAAAAGACCCTGAACAGGCAGCGAAGGATGCTGCTGAAGAAATCAGAAAGATCGTCGGACAATAAATTGGAAAGCCCTCAGGCGAACGTCCTGAGGGCTGACTTCTAAAGAGGTTGATACGATGAAACAACGACTTGGCAAATACGAAGGCTACCTGTTTATCTCCCCGTGGATACTGGGATTTTTCATCTTTACCGTTTTCCCGATCGGATTCGCTTTTTATATTGGCTTTACAGACTGGAATTCATTCACAGCGCCGACCTTCATCGGCTTTGACAACTATATTGCATTATTCAACGATCCAAGCTTCCTTAACTCATTGAAAGTAACGGCCGTTTTCGCTGCATTTGCCATCCCGCTTGGGATTATTTCTTCCCTTACGATTGCAGCTGTCGTCAATATAAAAGTAAAGGGCATCTACATTTTCAGAACCGCTCTGTACATGCCGGCCATCGTCTCTGGTGTTTCCATCGCCCTCCTTTGGCGCTGGATTCTTGATCCCGAGTACGGCTTAATTAATTTATTGTTATCTTATATCGGCATTTCCGGCCCGAACTGGCTCGGAGATCCAAGCTGGGTGCTTCCTTCCTACATTATGATGGCCATCTGGGGCGCAGGCGGCGGCATGCTGACGTATCTGGCCGGACTTCAGGACATCCCTGCAAGTCTCTATGAATCTGCCGACATCGACGGGGCCAACTGGATGCATAAATTCAGGCATATCACAATCCCGATGCTGAGCCCTGTCATCTTCTACAACCTGGTCATGGGCATCATCGGTTCCTTTAAAAAATTCAATGACGCCTACATTATCGGTGGCGCAGGCAACCAGGGTCAATTTTTCATGGTGTACCTGTACGAAAATGCGTTCAGCTACTACAAAATGGGCTATGCAACCGCTATGGCCTGGATGCTGTTCCTTATTATCCTGGTCCTGACGCTGCTCGTGTTCAGATCCTCATCTGTATGGGTGTTCTATCAGGGAGAAGGCCAGGACGCAGCAAAAAAGAAAAAGCGCAAACTCTTCAAAACGAAGCCAAAGCAATTGGACGCTTAAAAGCGCGGGCATTCCGCTGCCTGTCAGCCGGATTGGCTCCAGCCAGAACGCTTGCGCCTGTATAAGCCGCAACGATAAAGAAAGATGCAGGTGAAACAGATGAGCTTAACGATTCCTCAACGAAAACGAATACAGAATACCTTTGTTTATACCTTTTTAATCCTGACTTCCATCGCTACGATCCTCCCGCTGTTCTGGATGATTTCGACCTCGCTGAAATCAGGGGACGTTGTCTTCCAGATTCCGCCGCAGTGGTTTCCGGAAACGCTGCAGTGGGAGAATTACAAACGCGCGGTCACGGATATTCCGTTCTTCCTCTACTTGAAAAATACGGTTGTCATTACAGGCTTCCGAATGTTTGCCGAGGTCTTTGTCTCTGCCTTTGTGGCCTACGGCTTTGCCAGATTCAACTTTCCGGGCAAAAACATCTGGTTTTTCATCCTGCTGTCAACGATTATGCTGCCGGGTGAAATCACGATGATTCCGGTCTTTATCATGTTCAGCAAAATCGGCTGGATTGACACCTTCTATCCATTGATTGTTCCCGCGTTCTTTGGAGGCCAGGCAGTATTCATCTTCCTGCTGAGGCAGTTCTTCGCCTCGATCCCGAAAGAGCTGGAAGAATCAGCGTTAATTGACGGTGCGAGCCGCTTCCAGATTTTCTACCGGATTTTCCTGCCGCTTTCTAAGCCGGCGCTGATTACGATTGCCCTATTCTCTTTCCAGGGTTCGTGGAACGACCTGCTAGGGCCGCTTATGTATTTGAACAGCTCAGACAAATTCACCCTTCAGCTCGGACTTGCGATGTTTAACGGCATGACCAAAGTCGAATGGGGACCGCTGATGGCCGCATCTCTACTTGTCTTGATTCCGACCATCGCCATCTTTTTCTCCCTGCAGAAATACTTTGTTGAAGGCATTACCGTTACAGGTATAAAAGGATAAGGAGTTTTGCCATATGATTAAGCAGCTGAACCAACAGACACTCTCAGTGAAAATCCTCCAGTACGGCTACTGGTTTCTCGTCAGCAACCTCTTTTTTTCAATCGGTTTGCTACCGGCATCTGCCGTGATGATGATAGAATGGAACGAGAAAAACCTTCTCTTATGGGTCATGCTCTATGTCAGTCTTCTCCCTGCCGGACCGGCGGCCGCTGCCCTCTTCGGCACAATGGGGAAGCTCATGCGCGAAGGAAGCATCTCTGTCGGACCGGATTACATGAGAGCTTTAAAAGAAAACGGAAAGCACGCTATGATTCTATGGGGCGTTCAGCTGCTGATCAGCCTGATTTTGCTTGCAGATATCACATTAGTAGAAGGAATGAATGAAATCTTTCGTTCGGCCCTATATGTTCTATTGATCTTAAATGTGATCATTACCTTTTATCTTTATCCACTGCTGTCACGCTTCGACATCAGCAAGATGGAAGCTGTGCGGATTGCTGTCGGCCTTACTTTTCTAAGAATAAAAAACACTCTCTTAATTATGAGTGCCCTTGCAGCTTGGGGCATCTGTGTCTACTTTTTTCAGCTTTACGCAATCACCCTGCTGCTCAGCCCGCTCTTTTACGCCATCATGACTATTCATAAAGGACTATTTGCAAAAATCGAAGAAAATACAGAAACTCAACAAAAAATACAGGTGGTCAAATGAAGAAAATTACCATGCAGGACATTGCAGATAAACTGAACATATCCAAAAATACCGTGTCCCAGGCGCTCACCGGAAAACCCGGAGTGAGCGAAGAGACAAGGATGCTTGTCCAAAAAACAGCAGACGCACTCGGCTACTCGTATCCAAGCACCAGAAAGAACAACAGCAACGGACAAACAGGAACCATCGCTCTCATTGCCTCAATCAGAGCATTCTCCTTTAAAAGCTTCTTCGGAGAAATTTACCTGAGCATCGAAAAAGAGCTCAAATCGAGAGGCATGAACCTGCTCATTCACTCGATCGACGAAGAAGCCGCAGAAACCCTCAGGCTTCCGTCCATCATCGAAGAAAAATCCGTCGACGGCGTCCTGATCCTGTCCCATCTCACAACCGACTATATCAACAAGGTGCTGGAAACCGGCTTGCCAACTGTCATGATTGACCATCACGACCCGCTCAACCAAGCAGACGCCATCCTCACCAATAACCGCTTCGGCGGCTACGAAATGGTCCGGCACCTCATTGAACAGGGCCACAAGAGAATTGGCTTCATGGGAAACATCGATTACTCCCCGAGCTACCAGGAACGCTGGGAAGGCTACCAGCTCGCCCTAAGACGCCACGGACTCGAACAAAACAAACACTGGATGAACCTGCAGGCAGAAGAAAGCGAAGAAGACATCACCACCTTCCTCTCAAACCTGGAGGACGGGCACAAACCAACCGCCTGGTTCTGCGTCAACGATGGACTGGGCTTCCTGACCATAACAACCCTGCAGCGGCTTGGATACTCAGTACCTCTTGACGCAGCCGTAGCAAGCTTTGACAACGGTCAGCTATCACAGATTGCAAACCCAAAAATCTCAACAATGGATATCGATTTAAATCTATTCGGAAGAAAAGCTGTCGAACAGCTGTTTTGGAGAATGGAGAATAAAGAGGAACCGTTTCAGGAGACATTGCTGCCAGCTAGACTGATTGTACGAGGGTCAAGTGAACCCAATATATAGAGAAATTACAATTCAGATTCACTGAATTATATCTAATTATAGATAAGCAAGCAGGAAAAGTTTGTTTTTCCTGCTTGCTTCTTCTTTACATATTTATGTCGACTTAGAGTCCAAGAAAGAAAATATCAGAACTCTATTTATTACTCAATGATTTCAGCTTCTATATAAGGCAAGGTAATTTGGTGACCTGCTTGAGATTCATATGTATGTGATCCTAAAATCGTCCCATACACCGTAATAACATCTTCTTCTACAAATTCAGTTGTACCTTCATAGGTGATGTAAATAACATCATTAATATCATAACCATAAGAATCTTTTGTTACAGCTAGTCTAATGATTGAAGACGTTTCATCCTCCATTATTTGCACTATCTCACCCTGATATTTTATAAATTCCCCGCTTAGTTTCTCAGGATTTTTTTCCAACTCTGCAAAACGAATTTCTTTGGCATTTTCTTTTTTTGCTAATAATTCTTGTTTCTCCCTTTCTTCTTCTTTAGCATAATATTCTTCTAAGTATTTGTCAGACTCTTCAATAGTATAAGCATCTACTATTTCAAGACTGTCTAATACTCCAAAATGTATAACATAATGTTCATCGTAGTCCGTCACTTCACCATCGACAAGTGTACTAACATCAGAATATTCACCGTATTCTTGATAAAAATGAGTGTTATATTCATCTTCATTTACATACATCATCGCGTCGATTTGATAATCGCTATTTGCTACTAGCTCACCTTCATCGTCTCCAAAAACAGCAGTGAATTTACCATCTTGAATAATTGGATTATCTACATAATCTTTTGTTTCATCTGTGTTCATAATCGCAAACCTAACCTTAGTATCGTCAGGCAGATTTGTCTCACCACTAACGGTAAGTGTGTCAGATTCCTTATCATATGTATAATTATCCATTTTGATAATTAATTTATCTCTCTCATCTTGCACTTCAGAGCTTTCAGAAGCATCTCCTGTTGGCATTTCTAAGCAAATAACTAACACTATAATTGGTAAAATTGAAAATAATAGAAACTTTTTTCCTTTTCCGTTTCTCATTATAAAGCTAATAATTGAAACAACTACTAAAATAATAAATGCAAGTATACTGCCAAGGCCAATATACATAATTAAATCTTCCACGATGCTATCTCCTCATAATGTATCTTGATGATTAGGTCAAATCAATAAATAGAATCAAATAACTACTTTTTCAGTCTATTTTCCCCAACATAATGTCCACAATGTACAAGGGTAATAGTAAATAATGTAACAGTCTCTCACACGTGAGAAACAATCAAACTGCAATTTCCATCAATCTCAAACTCATCCACCCCTGCAGGAAGAATAAAATGAGCGCCTTTTGAAAGAGTGTGTGTTTCGCCCTGATGAACAAGTTTACCCTCTCCATCAATAACACTGCAGATCAGGAAAGGCTGTTCCTTCGAAAAAGATGCCTGTCCGTTCACTTCCCATTTGTAGACGGTAAAGTACTCTTCTTCTACAAAGGTCGTAATCGTCACATTATTCAATTGAGCAACCGCCGGCAGTGCTTCACGGTCCACATGGGGAACCGTACTTACCTCAATCGCCTTCTCCAAATGCAGCTCCCGCTTTTCGCCCTTGTCGTCTGTCCGGTCATAATCATAGACACGGTATGTGGTATCTGAGCTTTGCTGCGTTTCAAGCACAAGTGTGCCTTCACACAGCGCGTGGATCGTTCCGCTCGGCACATAGAAGAAGTCGCCAGGCTTAATCTTTACACGGCGGAGCAGAGAGTTCCACTCACCATTTTCCACCATCTTTACAAGCTCTTCCTTAGAAGTAGCCGTGTGACCGTAGATCATGTCGGCTCCCTCTTTGCAGTCGATGATGTACCAGCATTCGGTTTTGCCGAGCTCGCCGTTTTCGTTCGCGTGAGCATATTCATCGTCAGGGTGAACCTGAACGGAGAGGTCGTTATTAGCGTCTAGAATTTTAGTCAGCAAAGGAAATTTGCTTCCCTCTACGCCCCCAAAAATCTCACGGTTCTCGTCCCACAGCTGACCAAGCGTTTTGCCTGCATGCTCGCCAGATGCGATTATGCTCTGTCCGTTCGGATGAGCCGAGATTGCCCAGCATTCACCTGTCAAATCAGACGAAATTTCATAGTTGAATTGATCTCGCAAGGAGGTCCCGCCCCAGATGCGCTCCTGGAAGACGGGGGTTAAAAACAGGGGTGACTTTGTCACATTCGTTCCTTCTTTCTTTCCTTCTTTTTTAAAGTATTCTATACGGAAGCAGCAACGATGCTGTGCACTCTTTCCATAAGAGCATCCTGGATTGCTTTTAGTGACTCTTGGCTCTTCTCAAGTGAATCGCCCTTTACTCCAAAGTAGAATTTAGCCTTAGGCTCTGTACCGGAAGGACGCAGAGTAAACCAAGATTCATCCTCAAGGTAATACTTCAATACATCGGATTTCGGAAGATTGATTGTTTCCTTGATTCCGCTGACAGTATTAAGCTTTTCACTAGATTCATAATCCTCTATAACCGTCACCTGTAATCCCGCCAGTTGCACAGGAGCATTCTCCCGGAAGGAAGTCATAATGGATTGGATTTGCTCAGCGCCATCTTTCCCTTTCAAAGTCAGTGACTGAAGAGATTCCTGATAGAAGCCGTACTCTGCAAAAATCTCAAGCAAGCCTTCGTACATGGACATGCCCTTCGCTTTATAGTAGGCAGCAACTTCTGCTGCGAACAAAGCTGATTGAACGGCATCTTTATCACGGACAAAATCGCCAATTAAATAGCCGTAGCTTTCTTCATAGCCAAACTGATACACATACTCTCCAGACTTTTCGAATTCATTAATCTTCTCACCAATGAACTTAAAGCCTGTCAATGTATCAATCGTTGGAATGCCAAAGCTTTCAGCAATGGCCCGCCCGATTTCAGACGTAACAATTGTCTTCACAACGACACCGTTAGCAGGAAGCAAGCCCTTCGCTTTTTTCTGTGAAAGAAGATAATGGAGCATCAGCGCACCCATCTGGTTTCCTGTAAGAACGACATACTCTCCATCACTGTTTTTGACGGCAACACCAAGACGGTCGGCATCCGGATCTGTTCCCATAAGAATATCAGCATCCAGTTCTTTTCCGTACTGAATTGCCAGTTCAAACGCTTCATGCTCTTCCGGATTAGGTGACGTGACCGTTGAAAAGTCCGGATCAGGAAGCTCCTGCTCCTTCACAACAGTCACATGCTCAAAACCGAATGACTCCAGCCCTCTTCTCACAAGCTTGTTCGCTGTTCCGTGCAAAGGAGTAAATACAATCTTCAAGTCGCTTCCGGCCGTTTCGTTCAGCTGAATCGTTTTCAGCTGCTGAAGGTAGGCAGCATCTACCTTATCTCCGATGTAAACCAGCAATCCCTTATCAAGGAGCGTTTGCTCATCTGAAACAGGAATCAGAAGCTCATTTTCTATCGCATCTATGTACGCGCTAATCTGATCAACCGCTACTGGAGGAAGCTGCCCTCCATCCTCGCCGTAAACCTTGAATCCATTGTATTCAGGAGGATTGTGGCTTGCTGTAATGACAATTCCTGCAAAAGCATTCAGATAGCGAACAGCAAATGACAGTTCCGGAGTAGGACGCAGCTCATCAAAAACATACGTCGTGATACCGTGATGGCCGAGCGTTTTAGCAACTTCCAGCGCAAACTCTGGAGACTTGTGACGAGAGTCATATGCAACGACAACGCCTCTTGTTTTTGCAAGCTCACCTTGATCCTCAATGTACTTTGCGAGACCTTCGGTTGCTTTGCGAATGGTAAACGTGTTTAACCGATTCGTACCCGGTCCAAGCTCTCCGCGGATGCCGCCAGTTCCGAATTCTGCATTTTTATAAAAGGAATCTTCTGCTCGTTTAGGATCATGCTGGATTTGAAGGAGCGACGTTTTCAAGTCTTCCTCCAATTCATCAAAAGCCAGCCATTTTTCTAGTTGTTCGTTCCAGTTCATTGGTTTTTTGCCTCACATTTATCAATTTTGGACACAAGTAAATAAGGCTGCATCTTAAGGATGCAGCCTCTTCGAATTAACCAAAAGGAATATTTTTAATAGTAAATAAATTATTCTATTCCAAGAATGTCCACTACCGCTTCACTCAAAAGGTGAACTTCATTTTGCTTATTCTTATTCCGTTTATCAATGTAATCTTCTATCCTTAAATCAGCTAAATCTTCCCAAGTAATCAATGAGCACAAACGGTGATCCTGTAAATACGTAATCGTATTTTGATCTTCATCCATGCCCGGACGGTTAATGATAGCCAGGGAAGTACCATTCCCCACAACCTCACTGATTGTTCCCCAGCCCGCTTTTGAAATCACTAAGTCAGCCGCTGCCACATAGTTTTGAACCTCTGTATAGGATGAAGGGATTTTATGTACATTCGGATGGTCAATCTTCATATTGCTCGATACAACAAATATACAATTCTTTCGATTCCAAAAGGGCAGTTTCGTGATATCACCCAAATCAATCTTCATGCCAATCGGCAGAAAAACAAGGTGCTTGTCCCCTTGGGGATCTAGAGATTCACGTATCTTTCTTACTTCTGCCTTATTTACTCTCCTGCTAAAAAAGCCAAATGACTGATTGTCTATAGTGCCCCACTGAGGCTCCACACTTCCTGCCAATGAGAAAAAATAATCCATCTTATCATAACTGCCAGCAAAAGCCGCCAACAGTTCCTGATTGATGACATTCTTATAAGCCGTATGCCAGGTGAAATTGGATATCCCCAGTGACGGTACCTGCAAGCTTTCAGCCACTTCAAAAGCAAGCGGTGAAATATCAGAAATAATTAGGTCAACGTCATAGTCTTGTAAAAACGCGTCTTCTGCAGATACGACGTCCGGAAGAGTTTTTAAATAATGTCTACATGCTTCATTAAGAGCAGTTGCATCAATATCTAGTGACTGTTCCTTCAGGACATAGCCGACATCCGTCGAAACACGGTGATAAACAATCTTTTCTCCGTGCTCTTGCAGAGAATCCATTATAAATTCCATGGCAAAGGAGTTACAGATCACAACTCTTACATCACTATGATTCATCATCTCCCGAATCAAAGCTATGGAACGGGTGGCATGTCCATAGCCATATTCAGAGATATAGTAAGCAATGGTCTTCATGGTTTAGACAATAACCTGAGCCTGTGAGCTGTAGTAATGAAGAAGAATTTCTTCCCAATCTGCGTACAACCGGATAAAGTCTGTATCGACCACTTCTTTTCCTGTCTGCACTTCAATGAACTCAAGCTCTTTAATGGCACGAATCGCATGCTTTTTCCCAACAGGAATATGAATGATGTCACCTGCTTTAACACGGCGGATGCTGTCGTTTAGGACAAGTTCACCCTCACCGCGAACAATCGTCCAAACTTCGTTTCTAAGGTTGTGATAATGATAAGTAGAATTCTTGCCGGCATTGATGCAAATGCGTTTCGTCACCATTTCTTCGTTTTCATATTTTGCATAATCCAGAACCTTCGACCAGCCCCAAATTCGTTCTTCGTACATAGGAGGGTTGTTAAAACCGCCAATCAGATCTTTGATTTTCGGACTTGATGCCTTATCTGCAACCAGAATTCCGTCCGGACTGGCAGCCACCACAATATCAGATAATCCAACCACCGTAACTGGAATTTCCAGTTCATTAACTAGATGCGTGTTCTCTGAATCAGTTGAAATAATCCCTTTTCCAATTTGAGCAGTAGCCATTTCCTCCGTGAGGGTATTCCAGGTACCAAGATCCTTCCAGTACCCTTCATATGGAACAGCAACAATGTGCTTGGCCTTCTCTACAACCTCATAATCGAAGCTGATCTTCGGAAGATCGCTGTAGTGCGCAGAAAGAACATCATAAGTAATCGGCAGCTGTTTCGCCTCAAGAATATCAATCAGATAGCGCAGTTTAAATGCGAATACTCCACAGTTCCAGAGAGCCTGTTGCTCAATCAACGTAACAGCCTTTTCCTCACTCGGCTTTTCCGTAAAACGCTCAACATGATAGAAACCGTCCTCTTCTCTTTCAGGCACAATGTAACCATATTTAGAAGAAGGGTACGTAGGTTTTACTCCCATTAAAGCTATATCAGCATTAGAGCTTTGCAATACGCTATCCAGTACCTTCACTCGTTCAAAGAAGTTGTCATGCACATACGGATCGACTGGCAGCACAATCACCGTTTCATCCAAATTCGTATGCTTTTCAGAAAATAAAAAAGAACCGGCAAGAGCAATCGCAGGGAAAGTGTCTCTTCGTTCCGGTTCAATAATTAACGGTACATCCGTACCTAATTGAGTATAAATCATTTCAGTCTGTGTTTTTGACGTTGCGATCACAGCAGAATCAGACAACCCAACGGTCTCCAACTGATTCCATACACGCTGCACCATGGACTGGCGCGTGCCTTCCTGGTCCTCCAACACTTTTAAAAACTGTTTGGAGCGTGTGTCATTTGACAGGGGCCAGAGGCGTTTGCCTGAGCCGCCTGAGAGTAGTACTAGTTTCATCTACTTCACTCCCTCTATAAGTATTGATATATCAACGGTTTGAGCCGTAGGTGGGGTCTCTAAAAAAATTTTCGACATCTTTACTAATATAATTTTTAGTATATGTGATTCAATAACAGGTAGTGGGTACACTTGGCGGTCACTCCTGGATACTTATGATCGTAGTGATCATGAGATATGTGATGCACATTGGATCTCTGAGTAGCTTATGATGACATACCCTCCCATGTCTTTGTGAATCTAAGTGCCTACATTTCATCGACAGTCTAGTCATAAGCAGAGGCTGGCTAAGCTCCCAAAGGGACTCGTAGTCGAATGGTAAGGATAGTCCGGCTTCTCCGTGTCTTCCTGCTTCCCGCAAAACGGGTAATTATTCTGTGTTCTTACCCGTGAAGTACGGAAGCTGTGTAACGTTGAATATCGGGATTTAATTTCAGTCTATTTAAAGTTGCATATCTCATTTGAAGTATCTGTTTTGGGGCTTAAAAGCATTTCACTTATATAAAAGGAGAATTAATACACTCTTATGAATAGATAGGCTTTCCCAAATACAATATTAACAATTACAAAGTTTTGGTTTCGACTCTTTTTTTCGAACCTTTTCCTTCAAATTTATTTAAGACCCACTCTTTAGAGATAATAAATTGTTTGTTCTTCCTATACATGATGTAAAATATAATGTTTGGCAATATACAACATAATAATACTTTAACTAATAGAGTACCGACTAATAGACTTTTTACTTCACTATCTGGCAAAAAGCTAGATACTATATAAGTTAATAAACCGGCTATAATAACAACAACTGTATAATATAAGTCATCTAATATTATATCTTTCACATTTTCATTTACAAAATACTTCTTATAGAGTATATACGTATTAGATACATAGTTAACAAACACAACAGAGATAATGGTAGCAATGATGACTCCAAATACTCCCCAAAGATAGCCTAATGCTATATTAAGGATCAGATTTACCAATGCTTCTATTAAATAAGTATATCTACAATTCCACCAAATCCCTGTGCCCGCGATATATGCACCAGTAGTATCCGTCATTTTCATAGTCAAAAAATAGAATGCAAACAAAAACACAATATATGTAGGGAGCATTAAGTTTGATCCAACCCATATTTTCATAAATGTTTGCATCAAAACTAATAAACTGATTGAACACCAGCCTGCAATCCACATATACATAAAATTAATCATCCTGAAGTTAGAATAGTTTTTCTTTACAGATTCCTTCACGATTGAGTTGCCGATACCACCTTGCATAGAAGAAAAAATTAAAGATAGAATCGCCGTTAAAGCGTTAAGAATGTAGAAATAATTATTATATATGCCGACTATGGTTAATCCTAAAAAAGAGGAGATAATTATACTATCAAATGCATTTCTGGACGAAAAAGCCAATCTTTGTGAAAGAAGACCTACTACTTGTTTTTTAATTGCAGCTACTTCCGAGTTATCTATTTTCCCTTTACACTGATATTCAGGGAATAATTTACTAACAAATATTGAAGTAACTATATTATTTATTGCGCTGAATAATGGAATACATGCGACAAACAAATAGAAATTTTTAAATGAGCACAAGAATATTATTTGCAAACCATACATTGCAAGATTCGTCACAATTGATACTTTATGTAAAATATCATTTCTCTGATAAGCGGCCAG
This sequence comes from Metabacillus indicus LMG 22858, assembly GCF_000708755.2. GTDB lineage: Bacteria > Bacillota > Bacilli > Bacillales > Bacillaceae > Bacillus_P > Bacillus_P indicus. The sequence continues at coordinate 566,152 of NZ_JGVU02000006.1, forward strand.
TAGACAGATCTTATATGAAAACAGCCAATATGTCAGCACAGAATTAAATAAATATAGCCCATATATAATGTAAACATTGATATCTGATGGGACAGTACCCTTAATAAAAACAGGAATAAATGGAATTAATATTATTCCAATAGCTAAAACTATCAATCCTATTACACGGTAGATTTTTCGATAAAAATTCATCAAGGCACATATTTTTTTATTATCGCCATTAGCAATAGGTCCATACATACTATAAACAATTGCTGTTCCGAACCCCAATTCAGCCAAACTTAGGACACTAAGAATTGATGTGAATAAACTGTTTAAGCCAACGTACTCAGTACCTAGTAAATAAATAATAAAGGTTCTAGTTATAAATGGGAAAATAAGTCCAACTACCCGATTTATCAATCCCCAAATACTGCTTCTTATCGTATTTTTTGTTTTATCTAGGATCATTTTCCCTTTACGCTTCCTTTTGCTCATTATCAATTTCTGTGTGTATTTTTTTCCATTCAGGAAGGTAAAAAGTCTCTTTCCACATATCTACAACAGGACAAATCACCTTTCCTCCTTGCTGGTTGGATAAAAAAGCCGCCCACCAGGAGAAAGAACTATTGGCAATAATAAAATATTTGCAGCAACTCATCAAAAACAATTCTTCCTCGTCTGTCAAATTTCCTGTTGTTCCATATTCTACGTTCCTCAAATATGCAAACTTTGATTTGCAGTAGTCTATATCATCAGAAAAAATTATGAAATGCATGTCTGGATTAATTTTTAACATTTCATCAATTCCAGCCTTATAGTAAGAAAACGGCAAACATTTTCCACCTTTAAAGAATGCATAATCTCCATGTCTTACATGAATTGCGCAACATTGATTTTCAATTATTTGATTTGCCTTGGCTTCAACTTCCTTTCTTACTTTTTTTAATGAAAATTCCGATATTAATTCATTTCGGAATTCATCGAAGTAATTATGTGCCTGCCAATATCCTCTTAAATAATAATTCTTATCCCTATTAATGATAATATCCTGGCAACAAAATTCTTGTTTTTCGTCTAGATTTACTGTATGATACTTTAGCTTTCTCAAAAGTCTATTTTTAATCTTATATATGACTTGTGAAATACTATTCGTCTTTGGTGCCTGGCGGATAAACAGTTCTGGATATGTTGTGTTATATTTTATAAGCTTGTACTCTCTTAATGTATACGTCGTAACATACCTATAATCGTCCAGCAACAGGTCGACATTATTCTTTTTTGCTAAAGCATATGCAAAAGCATAAGTAAAAAACTGATTCCCTAAACCACCTCTAATTTGCGCAATCAGCATATTTCATTCCTCCAATATAAGTCACTTTTTCAAAAATAACATCAAAAGACGAACACTGCATTTAAAATCCATCATATAGGCATGTTTTAAAAAATATACTAACATTTGTTTTCTGTATTTCTTCCTATACTTACTATCTTCTACTGCGGAAACTGCCAAAGTCGAACATAGATAGTTCCATCGCTTCAGAACGGATTTAATATGTTTGTCATATGAATTGTTATAAAGTTCTTCAGCATCCGTCATAACCTTAATTGCACAATCAATTCGCCACTCCGATATTTCCTTATGCATTATTGATCCTATGGCTATACGCCGTTCATGTAGCACTTCATCCAAATAGTATACATTATTTGCATTTAATAAAGAATGTATCGTATATATACAATCTTCATGAACAATAGGTAAAAATAAGACTCCAGAATTTTTCAGAAAATCATGTCTGTAGAAATATAACCAAACTGGAGTATAAAGTGACTGGTTTCTCAAAGAAGTATCCAAAAAGGTTAATGCATCATAAATTCCCCTATTAACCTTACTTTTCTTATATGGACTTTTTTGTTCTTCTATAAAATCATAGTCGTAATTAATGGAATTAAATGTTACAATGTCAGCATTACAACTTTCCGCAATTGAAATCATTTTCCCCAAAGCATCCGGCTTAATTCTGTCATCAACGTCTAGATAATATAAATATTTTCCTTTCGCATGCCTGAATCCTTCATTCCTTGCTTCTCCCTGACCTTTATTGCTTTGTGAAATGTATTTGATATTATCGAATCTTTTCAAATATCTATCAACAATTTCTCCACCATGGTCTGTGCTGCCATCATTCACTAAAATTAATTCAAATTCCTGATAGCTTTGTTCCTCAATATGCTCAATGAATTCTCCAATAAAATCTTCAGCGTTATAAAAGCAAGTGATAACTGAAATATTTGTCTCGTTCATATTCTCTTCCGACTTTCCATATTGTTTTTAAAGCCGCCCTTACAATTAATTACTACTAATATAATAAAGCTGAGCATCATACAAAAATCATATTTCTGTGCCAATATATTGGAAGAGTTTAAGTGTAGGAACAGCACAATATACCCAAGTAAAGCAAAATATGCCCGATTTTTAATCATTTTAACGCATGGGTATACTCCAAATATTAAATAAAAAATAAGTGTTGCAGAAAGCCCATAATCATACAAAAACATTAATAAAGGTAATTCAAAATTCTGCATTGCTGAACCAGTGGATGTTAATGCCCTTGAATAATTGTAGCCACCACCAGATAAAACGTGAATTTTCCCATATGATCCTTCAATAACATTCTGTAAAAGATAAAACCTACCATCTGAAAGCATATCATTGGAAAAACGAACTCCAATAGTCTTTTGAAAAAAAACAGAATTTACAGAAAGTACAAACACAGTTAACGCTGCTGCTATGATTAATATTTTTTTTATATTTCTTACGCTATTAAACATGCTAACAAATACAAAAATTGCTCCCAATAATAGTGCCGTTCTGCTGCCTGTTAAAATAATAGCTACCAACCCAAATATATTAAAAAATAATGTCAACCATTTTCTCTCTGAAATATAAACATTATATATATTATTCAATACGATTAACGTAAGCGCAAAAAAAGCGTTCATAAGAGGTGAGCCAATTATTGTAACCATCCGAAAACCGAACGTCAAATTTTCTGTTGTAATCATCTTCGCCCATTCTGGATTTGAAAAGCGAAGAGCTAACATAGTATTAATGACTCCACCAAGGAAATAATCTAGTATCCCCAGCGCCAAAATTAATGTTATAAATACGTTAAACACTTTGAGAAATCTAGTTAATACTAATTTACAATCTACGGATTCATTGAAATAAAAGGCAATAATTAGAATGCCCGGAAGTAACGTAAATAAAAGTACAGAATGACCTATAGTACTATTCCCGAATATATTACTAATCTCTACCAAGATTGAAAATACGACAGCTCCCGCAAATATAAAAAATGAGCTTTTCTTTATTTTGTTAATCCAAAATACTCTTAGCATTTCGTAAAAAATAACTAGTAAACAAATATAATTCACATCAGGAAAAGAGTGCCCACTATAAACCATTAGAGAGTTTCTTAATACTGAATTTAGTAAAAAAGCTGAGATTCCGTATAATACTAATAGATTTACCCTTATTGATACTCTATTATCCGTCATTGGTATTACCCTTACTCTTCAACAATCTGATTACTTTATTGTTTGCCAGTTTGGGCGATGATAAAAGTCTTAATTTGTAACGGTTAATTAATTTACTGATATATGGTTTATTGTAATAGAAAGAAATCATCGCTGTTTTTGCGCCGCCCAAAAAGTGTAGCGTGTTTGCTCTCACCTTTCCACCGTTTTTTAACACAAAAAATGGAATATCATCTTTGTAAATCACCTTTTTCATTCTTAATAAGTTGTCATATTGGAATTCGTTTTTGATAAATCCACTAGCGGTTTGAATATTATGATCAAAAGCAATCCCATTTTCTATGATGGCATTATTATGTATACGGTATTTCTTTTTTTCTTCACAATCTTTAATCCAAAGAAATAGAAGCGTCATGTCACATATTCCGCCCGGAATATTATTCTTTTTATGATATTCCTCTTTCTCCCTAAGTAGTGAAAGTCGTTCAGCCTGAGAGTATGTATCAATCATAAAGACTAAATAGTCTCTTAATGTATCAATAGTTGCCATAAACATACATGGGCATACTGACCATTTGTAATTGTTTTGATTTTCAAACCAACTTGCTGCAATAGCATATTCAGAAACAAATGGTAAATTTTTGTAATTAGTATAGGTTAATATGTCACTATCAAGCATTACAAATTTTTCCGCCCCAATTTGCTTTAAATATTCATATGCTAAAAAATAGCGTTTAAAACACATCAATTCGAACTCATAAGAATTAGTCGACATATGAACATAATTTTTTTTGAAATCCTCATATAATTCACTACTTAACGAATTGATATGACACCACTTCTTACTAAAGCCCCTATTGGCATCATCTCCTATGAGGTGAACATCATTTCCAAATTTGATTGCTGACTCAATAGCAACCTTTAAATAGTTTTGATTTCCAGTATGAATAAATATTATTGGTAAGTTCGTCAAGACCCCAAAACCCTCTCTTTTACAAGATTGGCCATATTACTCCAAATAAAATGCTTAATAACTCTATTATGTGCACTTTTCAGATTAATGCTTCCTTGCTGTAAAACTCGTTTGCAAAATTCTTCATTTGTTTTCACTAAAAATCCAGAAACACCATTCTCAATAATTGTATCTGGTCCCGGTGCTTGCCATGCAACCACTTTACATTCGTAATACATGGCCTCCAAAATTGACATGCCAAATATTTCCTTTTGATTTAAATTTGCAAAAGTGTCTGACAGGCTATATAACTCCCATATCTTCTGATTGGGTATCTGGTCAACTAAATTTACACTCTTCTCTAACTTTAATTCTTGTATTTTTTTCTCAACCGCTTCTTTTAGTTCACCTGATCCAATCATTAAAAGCTTATATCTACTGTCAGACGTACAAATACTCGCATACAGCTCCACCATTCGAATTGGCTGTTTTTCCTCAATTAGCCTTCCAACAAAAAGGATTATTTTGTCATTTTTATTGAATCCATATTTTTCTTTCAATTTATCAGTTGAACACTTTTTATATTGATGATGCAATAAATCAATATCCAATCCCACAGGAGCTACCTTAACTTCATCGATGTGCAGCTCTAATAATCTTCTCTTTACCTCCGGGGTTTTTGCAAAACAGATACACCTTTTGTATACTTTTACATTTCTCGAAAACATAAAATTTGTTATTATTTGTTTCAGTTTACTTATGCTATGGCTTTCAACTACTCCTATATATGGAATATAAATAATATGATTTTTTTCACACCATCTGTACACCTTCGGAACAGAAAACTGAGTATCCGAAAAATGAATAAGTGCTCCGAGATCGGAAGCGACATTATTCTTATCAAAAAAACCATTAATACCAATTTGTTTTGAAGGAATGTAATGAATATAAGCATTATCACAATTCACAATTTTTTCTGTTTTTCCTTCTTGATCTGCAGGAATCAATTTATATACATCTACTCCTTCAAATTGAGTTGATAACGCTTTTGCAAGTCCAATTTCTTGTGAATTATAAAACCCTTTTTTCCCAAAATTGCTGATGCTTGTAATTAATATGCCTATTTTCATATTAACTCCTTATTTATGGATATAACATTTTTTCATGTACTTTTATCTGATCCTCTGTAAATCTTTTTCCTATTACTTGTGCCGGATTACCTGCAACAATGGAATATGCCGGAACATCATGTGTTACAATACTTCCCGCTGCAATAATTGCTCCCTTATGAATGTGTATTCCAGTAAAAACCACAGCTCCATAACCAATCCATACATCGCTTTCAACTATAATCTTCTGATTTTTTCCTTTAAATTCGTAATTTGGATCTCCAATCCAGGGTGCATTCTTTATGCTAACACCTACTTCGCTAAAATCGTGATCATATTTTCCGATTAACCCCACATTATTTGCTATTTCAATATCATTTCCCATAATAATATCAGCCTGTAGAGTACAGTATTTGCCAATATAAACATTATCTCCTATCTTCATCTCATTTGGAGCCCATAAAACCGTCCCACGTCCAAAGGTTGAATTCTCGCCTATTCGTATGTTTTTTTTAGGAAATAACAACAATTTGCACCTTAATAGTTTCATTTTTTTTATAATACCCATACTCTATCGCCTCTTGTCCCATTCATCTTCTTTTAACAACCGCATTCCAGATAAACTTAGTATTTGTATGAAAGTACCTGCTAAACAATCTCTTAGGGTCCTGCATCAACCGATACACCCACTCCAAATTGTGCTTCTGCATCCACTGTGGAGCCCGCTTAATGTTGCCAGCGAAATAGTCAAAGCCAGCTCCTACGCCAAGCATCAAGCCAGCAATCTTCCCCTGATGGTCTGCCATCCACTTTTCCTGCTTCGGTGCGCCCAAACCGATCCACACAAAGTCCGGCTTAGTCTCATTGATTTGCTTAATAATTGCCGTATCTTCTTCTTCCGTCATTTGACGGAACGGAGGGCTATATTTGCCAGTAATCTGAATACCTGGATAACTTTCATTTAATTTTTCATATAGCAATTCAAGGGTCTCTTCTGTACTACCGTAGAAGTAGTGACGATACCCTTTTTCAACTGAGATTTTGAAAATCTCTTCCATAAGACTTGGTCCTGTGGTTCTATGCATGTCTTTATATCCGCGTCTATTTCCCACAGAGGAGAGAGGTCCGCCATCCGGAATAGCCATTAGACCACCATTTTGTATAGCACAATAAGAGCTATCTTCGTAGCTCATCACAGTGGTATGTACGTTCGACACACAAAGATAGTCTCCCTTTATATCGGAGAGATTCTTGTCCAAATAATCCAACAACCAGCCCATATTGATGGCAGCAATATTGACCCTCAGAATATTGCAGGTAGGTATGAGGGACTTATCTACTTTTCTCTGATATATTATTTTTTCTGAATCTGCCTTCATATCACCGTGTCCCCCAAAATCTTTTTCTACCATACCGAGATCCTTAATGTAACTTGTTTCTAATAATCAGTCACGCTGGATAATGTCGCGTGTATATACCTTTTTGTTATGTGAATAAAATTTTTCTAGCTGTCATAGTTCCTAGAGGCAGCAATGACAACCAGCAGTCAAATCCAGTTTCTTTTCTGCGAGATGTTTTTCGATAAAATCATCCTGAATAGGAAGGAACAACACAAATCACGGTAAAATCGAATGCATGAAGCCAGTTCTTTTAAGATTTGACCTGTGGAAGCCACATCTGGAGTATATTAATGAGTATAATTTAGAATTATTGCCTTATTATTATTCAACTTATCTACCACGTAATATCTCTTCCCTATTCGCTGGGTCTACATAAAATTGCATTGGTGCAAATTCAGACAGCAACCACCTCTATATAATTATCTTTGAGGTAACCCCCTCAAACGTTGATCTAATTCAAAAAAATTTAACAGAATGCAGTATATAACTATCATCAAAAAAGTATGCTCTGATGATAAAAATCATCTCAGAGCAATTATCTCTCATCGTAATAAATAAAAGACCGAATAATATTCATAAGAAAAGAAAAAGAGTAATGTTGAAGGTTACCTTCATAATCACTCTTTAATACAGTGTAATATATTTAATAACATTAAAAATTTAATAACATTAAAAATTTAATAACCAATGTTTACAATCAGGAATTTCTGTACCCTTTAACTAATTGAAACGATTGATATATTATAAAGTTATTAATGTTTTAAGGAAAATCTTGTGTTTACTATAATTTTTTTCAGTAAATATTAATCGAACATTTTCTTAATTTTATCTTCATTTTCAACCTTCTTCATATCTGCCTCAACCATAATACGTACTAGCTCTTCAAAAGAAGTTTTAGTAGGATTCCATTCTAATAAAGTCTTAGCTTTAGTTGGGTCTCCCAATAATTGCTCTACCTCAGCTGGACGGAAAAATTTAGGATCAACTTCCACTATGACTTCACCAGTTGCTTTGTTCATTCCCTTTTCATTAACACCCTCGCCTGTCCATTCAATCTCAATACCAGTATGTTTAAATGCTAATTGAACAAATTCACGTACAGAATGCATTGCACCTGTAGCTATAACGAAATCTTCTGGTTTATTATGTTGAAGAATTAACCACATACATTCAACATAATCTTTAGCATAACCCCAGTCACGTAGAGAATCTAAGTTTCCAAGCATCAATTTATCTTGTTTTCCTTGGGCAATACGTGAAGCTGCCAAAGTGATTTTTCTTGTTACAAACGTTTCTCCGCGGCGCTCTGACTCATGGTTAAACAGAATGCCGTTTACTGCGAACATATTGTAAGATTCACGGTAGTTCTTTGTGATCCAGAAGCCGTAGATTTTTGCTACCCCATATGGAGAACGCGGATAGAAAGGTGTTGTTTCTTTTTGCGGTACTTCCTGTACTTTACCGTATAGTTCAGATGTAGACGCTTGATAGACACGTGTTTTATCCGTTAATCCTAAAATACGAACGGCTTCAAGGATGTTAAGTGTACCTTTCGCATCAACATCTAGTGTGTATCCTGGCATGTCAAAGGAAACGCGTACGTGCGATTGTGCTGCAAGGTTGTAAATTTCGTCTGGTTTGATTTCACCGATGACACGGGTTACGTTTAATGCATCCGTAACATCACCGTAATGAAGGTGGAAATTTGAATGGTTTAAAAACGCGTTTGCTCCTTCTTCTGTTAAGAGATCTTCTAATCGCTCTTGGTTATATGAAGAGCTGCGGCGGATTAATCCGTGTACTTCGTAGCCTTTTTCAAGCAGAAATTCTGCCAAGTATGATCCGTCTTGTCCTGTTACGCCTGTGATTAGTGCCTTTTTCATGATTGCCTCCAAGTGTATGTTCTTTATTGTTTGATCAGTTCGTTTTGTAAAAACCATTTATACGCTTTTTGTAATCCTTCATCCAGGGATGTAGTTGCTTTCCAGCCTAGGCTGTTAATCCGGGATACATCTACCAGCTTTCGTGGTGTACCATCAGGTTTAGATGTATCGAAACGAATTTCGCCTTCAAATCCAACTACGTCTTTCACTTTTGCTGCAAGCTCACCTATCGGTAAATCATCTCCAACACCGATGTTTACAATGTCATTGCCTTCATAGTTGTTCATTAAGAAAAGACAAGCATCTGCAAGGTCATCTGAATACAAGAATTCTCTTTTTGGTGATCCCGTTCCCCATACTTCAACAAAATCCGCCTTGTTTTCTTTTGCTTCATGGAACTTTCTGATAAGAGCCGGAAGAACATGAGATGTATGTAAATCAAAGTTATCATTTTCACCATAAAGATTAGTAGGCATTGCAGAGATATACTTCGTATCATACTGACGATTATATGATTGGCACATTTTAATACCAGCAATTTTAGCAATCGCATATGGTTCATTTGTGGGCTCGAGCTCACCTGTTAAAAGATAGTCTTCTTTGAGTGGCTGTGGAGCTAATTTTGGGTAGATACATGTGCTTCCTAAGAAAAGAAGCTTTTCAACATTATTTTTATAAGCCGCATCAATCACGTTTGTCTGAATCATTAAGTTATCTCTAATGAAATCTGCCGGATATTCGTTGTTTGCTACAATGCCGCCAACTTTCGCTGCTGCGAGGAAAACATAATCGATTTTCTCCTGTTCAAAGAAAGCATACACTTGCTTTGGATCCCGCAGGTCAAGTTCACTGCTGGTTTTATAGACGAGGTTGGTATAACCTTCTGATTGCAATTTTCTTAAGATGGCTGATCCTACTAAGCCTCTGTGACCAGCCACATAAATTTTAGCGTGTTTTTCCATTTTCATTTCACCCTGTCCTAAAATGCATTTTTCGATCCAAATAGTACAATGACTGTTTTACAAAGGATTTTGATATCTGTCATAACCGACTGATGTTTAATGTAATACAGGTCCATCTCAACCATTTCCTGAAAACCTACACTGTTTCTGGCACTGACCTGCCATACTCCTGTGCAGCCAGGTGTAACCAGTAACCGCTGCTTATCATAATCCGTGTATTCCGCGACCTCTCTCGGAAGAGGAGGACGGGGTCCAACGAGACTCATGTCACCCTTTAGAACATTAAACAACTGCGGTAATTCATCTATACTTGTTTTCCTGATAAACCTTCCAACCTTTGTAATTCTCGGGTCGTTTTTCATCTTGAACATCGCACCGGTTACTTCATTTAAAGAAAGCAATTCTTTCAGTCTCTCTTCCGCATCGCTTACCATTGATCTGAATTTGAACATATTAAACTCTTCTCCATTTTTGCCTACTCGTTTTTGAGTGAAAAAAACAGGCCCTTTTGGATCTTCCAGCTTAATCGCTATCGCTACAACAAGAAATAAAAGACTTAAAAGTATAATTCCCAGAAGTGCTCCTGTAATGTCCATGGAGCGCTTTATAAGTTTGTATGTAGACGTTGTTGTACCGAAATCAATGGTTGACTGATGATGCGGGGACTGTGCCGTACTTTCCTTTGCCCACTCTGACATTTCCGCGCCACTTCCTTATTTCGATAATTTTAGAGTTTCCTGTTCAACCAGTACTTGCATGAGTTTTACCAGATCTGTTTTAAGGTCTTCATGCTGCAGGGCAAATTCAATGGTCGTCTGGATGAAACCAAATTTTTCACCCACATCATATCGCTTTCCAGCAAAGTCATAAGCATAGACATGCTGCTGCTCGTTTAGTTTCTGAATTGCATCTGTGAGCTGAATTTCGCCACCTGCACCAGTCTCTTGGTTTTCCAGAAGTTCAAAAATCTCAGGGGTTAACACATAACGTCCCATAATTGCCAGGTTTGAAGGGGCTGTACCCTGCTTTGGCTTTTCTACAAACCGGTTTACTTGATATAGCTTGCCTTCTTTAGTCAAAGGATCAATAATACCATAACGGTGTGTTTGATCATCGCCAACCGTCTGAACACCGATGACAGACGAACCAGTATTGTCATATTCGTTAATTAATTGCTTTAAGCATGGAGTTTCTGCTTGTACAATATCGTCCCCTAGTAATACTGCAAACGGTTCATTCCCGATAAATTTACGCGCGCACCATACGGCATGCCCAAGACCTTTCGGTTCTTTTTGACGAATGTAATGAAGGTTAATTCCTGATGAATGTCTGACTTTTTCAAGCAAGTCATACTTTTCTTTTTCTATAAGGTTTTGTTCAAGTTCAAAGTTGTGATCAAAATGATCTTCTATTGCCCTTTTCCCTTTGCCTGTTACGATAATAAGGTCTTCAATACCAGATTCGATGGCTTCTTCGATAATATATTGGATGGTAGGTTTATCAACAATTGGGAGCATTTCTTTTGGCATTGCCTTTGTGGCAGGTAAGAAACGAGTCCCTAACCCCGCAGCTGGAATGATAGCTTTTTTTACTTTTTTCAATTAAAACGCCCCTTTTATTTAATTTAAAGCAGTTAGTTTCAACGTATTTATCGTTTTTCTTCCCATTGAGTGATACTCAAGGCTGTGGTTTTTAACAACCTCTAGGTCATAGCAATTACGGCCATCGAAGATAATTGGTGATTTCATTTGCTCTTCGAATACGTTCAAATCTAAGTCTTTAAATTCGTTCCATTCTGTTAGAATCAGAGCAGCATCTGCATTCTTTAAAACTTCAGCTGCATTTGTTGCATAATTCACTTTTGTATCCAGAATTTTCTTTGCGTTTGACATCGAAACCGGATCATATGCGAAAACATTAGCGCCTTTTGCAATTAAATGATTTGTGATGACAATTGAAGCTGCTTCTCTCATATCATCAGTATTTGGTTTAAACGCCAAACCCAGAATCGCTATCTTTTTATCTTTTAAGCTTTCAAATCTGTCTTCAAGCTTATTCAGAAGGATTTCCTGCTGTTTTTGATTAACCCGCACAACGCCTTTTAACAAATCAAAGTCGTATTCTACATTCCCTGCGATTTGGATAAGAGCCTTCGTATCCTTAGGGAAACATGATCCGCCGTATCCAATACCAGCACTCAGAAACTGAGAACCAATTCTACTGTCCTGACCCATGCCATTAGCTACGTCTTCAACGTTAGCACTTAATTTTTCACAGATGTTTGATATCTCATTAATAAAACTGATTTTTGTTGCTAGGAAGGCATTGGCAGCATACTTAATCATTTCTGCACTTCGGATGTCCGTTTTGAAGATAGGAAGTCCAAATGGTTTGTTAATTTCTTCTAAGATTGCTGCCGCTTTTTTTGAACTTGAGCCAATGACAATGCGATCGCCATTGAAAGAATCATAAATAGCAGATCCTTCACGCAAAAATTCCGGATTTGATACAATCTCAACTTTCACATCGTGAACCAAATGATTTTGAATCACTTCTTTAATCAAGTCATTTGTTCCAACAGGGACCGTACTTTTTGTAACAACAACAACATTCTGATTTACATGTGCAGCAATATCCTTTGCCACCAGTTCAACAAATGTCAGGTTGGCAGAACCATCTTCTTTTTCAGGTGTGCCAACTGCGATGTAAATGACATCTGCTCCTTCAAAACCTACTGAATGGTCCGTTGTGAAAAACAATCTTTTTTCATTGATGTTTTTCAGCATGAGTTCATCCAGACCCGGTTCATAGATTGGGGATAAACCTGCCTGCATTTTATCAACCTTGTTTTGGTCGATATCAATACACGTAACAGTGTGGCCAATTTCAGACAGGCAGGTTCCAGTGACCAGACCGACATAGCCCGTTCCTACAACTGCAATTTTCATGTTCATTCACCTTTTTCCTAACAATTATCTTTAAAATAGTTAACGGAAAAGCATTCTCTCAGTAACAATCTTTCGTTAACTATCTTTAAATTTAATAAAGTTGGGCATCGAACCCACCCTCACACCACACCTTTGACGACAGGCGTCTAAGGTCTCTCACCCACAATGCAGCCGAGTGCCTCCTTTGATAATGGTGGAGGAGGCATCACCAGGTCTTTTTTAAAAGATCCCTAAGAACTTCTTTTTCTTTATTTTCATTGGATCCATTCTGTAAGCTGTTAAGTTTTGAACGAGGAGTTCAGCATTTTCTTTAAACAGGTACTCTGCCTGCGACCCTAATTCTTTATTAAGAACAACATATCCATCAGCTAATCTGAAGGGACGATTTTTTAAACTATGCACATCCGATGCGAGAAAATGGGTTAATTGTGCTTCTACAAGCTGAAGGCTGAATTTCTTGATGTTTTTTCCGAAATGCCCCGTAATGCTCGATGATGTAATCTGAGTGAGTGCTCCCTTGCTGACAAGCTTGTATAGAAGATCAGGATTTTCTATAAATTCTGCGTTTCGTTCTGGATGAACGATGATTGGTGTAAGTCCTTTTAGCTGGAGATCAAACAGCATCTGCTCTGTATATCTCGGCACGTGGCCGGATGGAAGCTCGATAAAAACATAGTTTGTGTGGTTAAGCGGCAGAATGACGTCGGTATCTAATTCATCCATCAAGTCTCCATGAATCCGTGTTTCCTGCCCAGGCAATATAGTTAGGGGAATGTTTTCATTTTGAAGTAGTGTGTTTAGTGTTTCAACGTTTTCCAGAATGCTTTGTTTGCTGTTTATGTATTTGCCGTTTTGATGATGGGGGGTGGCGATGATCGTAGTGATGCCCTCTTCTACTGCCGCCCTGGCAATTTGGAGTGCTTCTTCAGGAGTTGCAGCCCCGTCATCTATTCCGGGTAAGATATGTGAGTGAATATCAATCATTAGAAACACCGCCGAGTGAAGTAGGAATAGGCATTTAGTTCGGAAACGCCCACTCCCCCTAAGGTATTTTGACCTATTAAGACTTTACAGTAAGGTTACTTTGATGCGTAGTAATAATACTGATTGTCCTGATGCTTTTTGTTATTTAATACCGTTCCAAGGATTTTGGCTTTTGACTGAAGCAGTGCTTCTTTCGCCTTTATTGCCCCTTCAAGCTCTGTTTTACCGCTGCTTACGACAAGGACTACACCGTCAACCGCATTGGAAAGGATTTGTGCGTCTGTTACGACTAATACAGGCGGTGTATCGAAGATGATCATGTCATACTCCATTTTTGCATCTTCAATCAGCTGCTTCATTCCCTTAGATGCCAGAAGTTCAGACGGGTTGGGAGGGATCGGACCGCTGGTTAAGATATAAAGGTTTTCCTGCTCCGTGTATTTTACCGCCTGATTCAAGGAGGTTTGTCTTGTCAGAACATTTGTCAGTCCTGCATGATTGTCGACTTTGAATGTATAGTGTGATGTCGGCTTTCTTAGATCTGCATCAACTAAAAGTACTTTTTTGCCTTGCTGGGCGAACACAACGGCGGTGTTTGCCGCGGTCGTCGATTTCCCTTCAGCCGGGCCTGCAGAGGTTACAATGAGAGAGAAAATGTCTTCATCCACTGTTGAGAACTGGATATTTGTACGGATTGTCCGGTACTGTTCAGCTATCGGAGATCTTGGAGCCGTCATGGAAACAAGACTTCTGTTCTGCAAATGAAATAAGTTTTTCCGGTCTTTACGAGCCAACTGTCTCACCTCTTGTTCTGGAGATTTGTGTTTCAACGTTCTTCTGGTTTTTTTGCTCCTGTTCGATGTCTATGCGGGTTATTGCACCAAGTACTGGGAGGCCGAGATGCTTTTCGATGTCTTCTTCTGTCTTGATTGTGTTGTCCAGGTATTCAAGAAGGAACGCAAGGCCGACACCTGCCATTAGACCTACAACCATTGCGATTGCAATGTTCATTAATGGCTTTGGCGCGATTGGAGAAGCTGTATCTCCTACCTCTGCTTTTGAAAGAATGCTTACATTATTTACGCTCATAATTTTAGCAATATCGCTTTGAAAGACCGTTGCAATCGTGTTGGCGATCTGTGCTGCCTGCTTAGGATCTTCGTCCTGAACGGAAATGTTCACGACTTGAGAGTCCTGTTCGCTTCCGACCGTTACATTTGCGTTTAACTGTCCGCTTGTCATGTCCAAATCCAGCTGCTGGATGACTTTATCCAAGATTGCAGGACTTTTGATGATTACGTTGTACGTGTTGATTAATTGAAGGTTTGTCTGCACTTCGCCCGGGTTGAATGATTGCTGATCACTTTTTGCCTGATTGACTAGAATTTGAGTAGAAGATTGGTAGATGGGAGTAAGAACGAAAAAACTGATAAGTCCGCTGGTGACTGCGGCGATCGCCGTGATAATGATGATGAGAGAAAGGCGTTTCTTTAATGTTTGAAACAGCTCTTTCAAGCTGATGGTTTCTTCCATGTTGACCTCCGTTTTGGTATGTAATAGAAAAAGCACAAAGAGTATTATAATAAAAGACCTAGGTTCTTGCTACAGATTTTTACAGTAAAAGTGATATTTTTCTCATTTTTTATCATTTATTGGTTTTTCATGAACAATAATGACAATTATAACAAGGATTTGTAAATTGTGTATTAATTTTTTTGAAATGCAAAAAGGAGACCCGCATAAACGCGAATCTCCTGACGAATTATAGGCCATTTAGTAAAACGGTTACAAGTGCTGTGAGTGCGATTGTCAAAACCGGGATGGTTACCGTCATGACGCGTTTTTTCAGCTCTCTCTTCCGTTCCATTTCTTCTGGTGTGATCCATTGTCCCATTGTAAAAAACCCCCTCGAATCGTGTCGATAAATGTCTAAATGTTTATATCTTCATTATCGGTGAGGTCTTCTACTATTTTAATAGAACTTTCGGAATAAATAGACGAAAAAAGTCCGCAGACTTAGACTTGCGGACTCCTTGCGGTGTTCATTTATTAGGAGGCATAGACTTTTCTGAATTGGAGGATCAGCTCATCTAGCAATTCTTTGGTGGTGATTTCATTTGAATGCTCGCCTTTTTGATAGGCGGTCATTAAAATTTGCAGAAGTTCTTCTTGTTTCAAAGTGTTCTCTTTCATTCTACAAATTTCCTTTCTCTTATTTTACAAAAATATACAACAAGCAGATTATACTGCGTTTTGTGTCGGCTGGCAACTATTAATAGCATTCGTGTCGAACTATTGTTTATGTCCCCGAATTTTCTTGCCGCTAAACCTGAAATTGAAATGTTGTGGAAGGTTTTCTCCTTTTGGCAATTTCAGTTATAATATAGAGATGCACTTATGATGAAGATCACACCATTTTTATTTTACATAAAACAAAAAGGAGCGGTACGCCATGCTTCAGCACGAACTGGATAAAGAACTGATTCTGCATGCGGGTGAGCAGCTGCAGGATATGCTTTCGCCGAATTCGGAGGATGATCGGCAGCTGATGAAAAAGGGTTTGATGCTGTACCGGCAGGGCAGTGTTTATAATGCGAAGATTGACGGGCACACGGTGAAGGCGAATGTGCAGGATGTGACGCCTGTGCGGGTGGTGCTTGAGCTGGATTTTTTCACGATGAGTTCGTGCACGTGCCCAGCGGCTTTTCCATGCCGTCATGCTGCGGCTGCCTTTCTTTATTTATATGCAAGTACGGAAGCAGTCGGAACGTATATGGACGCCTGGAATACCAAGGCCCAGAGGGCGATTCTGGCTCAGCTGAAGCCTGCGAGCAAGCTGGTGCCTTCCGTGAGCTGGAAGGAGGATTCTCTTGAGAGCTGGCTGGCCTATTTTGAGTTTGAATATGAGCGCTGGGCGGAGAAACGTCCGCGCACCGTTCAGCAGCTTCAGAGCCTGTACAATCACTACTATCCTGCACTTAAGAAGAAGGCTCCGAAAGATGCGGATCTCAGGCGTTTTTATTTGATTCACGCGAACCTTGCCGTTCTGTTCCAAATGCTTCGTCTGCTTAATGAGACGAAGCCCGGGGAGCATTTGTTGCATAATGTGTATCATTCTTATCTGGAAGAGTGTATCGATACGATTACGTATGAACTTCGTGAGATGCGGAAGTTTGCGCTGCCGTTTTCGATTGACGGTCTGCTGAAGGATAGCATAGACGTTTTTAGAGGACTTCTGGATGTGAGCGCCTATATGCAGTATGAACGGCTGAGTGTGTACCGCTCGCTTTGGACCGGCCTTTTGAATCAGAAGAAGTGGGTAGCCAAAGAGGCGGAGTGGCTGCAAGAGAAGCAAAGCGCGGCGATGAATCCTGAATACGGGCTTGCCCTTTTGCATATGGAGTATTTGCTTGGGAATGACGATGTTCTTTTTGAGAAGATGGAGATGTTTTCGGATGCGGGCTTTGTCGTTTTGTATGATTGGGTGGAGGATATTATTTCCCGGAAAAACTGGAAACGTGCCGGAAAATGGTTTTCTCATATGCATGGAAAGATTGATGCGTATATTAACAGCGAGCTTCCATATGAAGAAAAGCGGAGAGCGATCCGGTATTTTCTTGATCTGCTTGCAGAGTATTCAATACAGTCAAAGGATGAGCGATTGTACGAAAATGCGTGCCGCACTTCCCTGCCTTTCAGCTATGCGGAGTATCATCATTTCCTGGTTAACCGAAAGCAGTTTAAGACTTGGGCGGAGCTGCAGCTGCTGCTTGGGTTTGAGCTGTATGAAATTGACCGCGATTTGCTGAAGGTTGTTGAGAAGGAGAGTCCGGAATCGCTGCTGACGGTGTATCACCATGCGATACGCCATGAGATTGGCCAGAAAACGCGTAGCAATTATAAATTTGCCGTGCGGTATTTGAAAAAAGCGCGCACATTATATAAGAAGCTGAAGAAGGAAAGTCAATTTGAGACCTATCTTGGAAAGCTTGCGCATGAGCACCGGCGCCTGCGGGCTTTTCAGGAGGAGCTGAAGAGAGGAAAGTTGATTCATGCTGAATGATTTGAAGATCTCCGTTCACACCGAACAAATCGAGAATTTTCACTTTTACATCTGGTGTACGACAAAGGATGAGAAAGTGCTCGGCACCAATCATATGAGGCGCTATCTTTTCGCCTGGCATGAATCGTCTTTCTACGGATCAATGCTTGAGGACGTGAGCTATATCGGGGTCCCTTCTGTCCTGCTGTCGCCGTGGATGATGGTCGAGCTGATTGGAAAGGACACGACGAACTCGCTTGCGGATGTTGAATACAGCGGGGATGCCATATCGCTTATTGATTCGGCGGAAGCGATATACGACTGTATCGTATTGGGCGATTTCATGCCGGATTATGAGCGCTGGAAAAGCGGTGCGTTCGGATGGCGCGATACGGCCGGTGAGCTAGAAGGGTTTACGGCTGACTGGCTGTCGGCTGCTGTGAATGATTTGATTGAGCAGAACCCCGATCTTGGCGTAGCGTGGGGCGATATAGTGAATGCTTACGGAGCTGCGGAGACGTTTGAAGGTCATTTTCTGGATGAACGCGACTGGCTTGAGAAAATCGGCTATCTTGTTGATGATGCGCCGTTTACGATTGGCCTGAGGCTGAATGAACCGGATTATGACGGGGATGACTGGAAGCTTGAGCTGTTCCTGCGTGACAGGAAGAACCCGGATTCGTTTCATCTTTTCCAGGGGCTGAAGGATCTTCCGGCTCCGTGGCGCAGCTATATGGACCGAATTGAACGGGAGCAGCAGCGCTTTGAGGAGATTGTGCCGTGGCTGTCGTTTAAGAATGGAAACACTCATATATCAGAAGATGAGGCGTGGCTCTTCCTGACGAGCGCGAGTGAGACGTTTGTGAATACAGGAGTTGAGATCCTCTTGCCGTCGTGGTGGCAGGTTGTCCGCGATTCTAAGGTGATGCTGAAAGCGAAGATGTCTTCCTCCCCCCGCGGCCAGTCCTTTGTAGGCATGAGCTCGCTTATTGACTTTAACTGGCGGTTTTCGACCAATGGCGTTGAGCTGAGCGAAGATGAGTTCATGCAGATGGTGAACGCAAACCGCCGGCTTGTGAATTTTAAAGGACAATGGATAAAGCTTGACCCCGCTTTTATCAAGCATGTGCAGTCGATTTTGAAAAAGGCGGAAAAAGAAGGGCTTCACTTTTCCGATATCCTGCAGCAGGAGCTTGCGGATACGCGCGATGATGAGGATGAAGTTATGGATGCGCGCGCGTTTGCGAATATCCATATTGAGCTGAACAAGCAGATGAAGTCGATGCTGCGCCAGCTGACGCAGACAACGGATATTCCGAAGCACGATGTTCCTGCTTCCTTTATCGGCGAGCTGCGTCCGTATCAGCAGCAGGGCGTTGACTGGCTGCTGTTTCTTCGGAAGTTCAAGTTTGGCGGATGTCTGGCTGATGACATGGGTCTCGGGAAAACGATTCAGATGATCGCATACTTCGCCTATGTACTTGAGCACGAGAACATGAAGGCGCCGTTTTTGATCATTGCTCCTACCTCTGTTCTCGGCAACTGGCAGAAGGAAATTGAGAAGTTTGGGCCGGATATGAAGGTGCATCTCCACTATGGTCCGAACCGGGCTAAAGGTGAGAATTTCGCGGCTTCGATTGCCGGTGCCGATATTGTGCTGACGTCGTACGGCCTGTCTCATGCGGATCATGAAGAGATTGCTGCTGTTTCCTGGTCAACGATTTGCCTGGATGAGGCGCAGAACATTAAAAATGCCCATACGAAGCAGTCACGGGCTATCCGAAAGCTGAAGGGCCATCACCATATCGCCCTGACTGGAACGCCGATGGAGAACCGCCTGACGGAGCTGTGGTCGATTTTTGATTTTATCAATACTGGGTTCCTGGGCAGTCTGCACAGCTTTCATAAGAAGTTTGTGCTGCCGATTGAGAAGGACCGCGATCCGAAAATCATCGGCAACCTGCAGCAGCTGATCAAGCCGTTCCTGCTTCGCCGCACGAAGCGCGATGAGCAGGTGGCGCTGAATCTGCCTGAAAAGCAGGAGCAAAAGGAGTATATCCCGCTTACTGTTGAGCAGGCGTCGCTCTATGAGCAGCTTGTGAAGGATACGTTTGCGCAGGTTTCGCAGCTTGCAGGCATGCAGCGGAAGGCGCTGATCCTGAAGATGCTTGGGAAGCTGAAGCAGATTTGTAACCATCCGGCACTTTATTTGAAGGAAGAGCGTGCCGCGTCTGTGACGACGCGTTCTCATAAAATCGAGAAGCTGCTGGAACTTGTCGGAGCGATCCGCGAACAGGATGAGAGTCTGCTGATTTTCACCCAGTATATCGGGATGGGCGAAATGATGCAGTCGCTGCTCGAGCGCGAATTTGGCGAAAAGGTGCTGTTCTTGAACGGCAGTGTGCCAAAGGCTGCGCGCGATAAGATGGTCGAGCAGTTCCAGAACCGGGAGTATACGATTCTGATTCTGTCCTTGAAAGCCGGCGGAACCGGACTGAATCTGACAGCTGCCAATCACGTCGTCCACTACGACCGCTGGTGGAATCCCGCTGTCGAGAACCAGGCAACCGACCGCGCATACCGGATCGGCCAGAGCCGCTTCGTGCACGTGCACAAGCTGATCACAACCGGCACCATCGAAGAGAAAATCGACGTCATGCTGGACAAAAAACAGTCCCTGAATGATGAGATCATCCAAAGCGAAAGCTGGATCACCGAGCTTACTACCGACGAACTCGAAGAGCTCTTCACCCTATCCATAAGCTAGGAGGCGCGCGACATGGCCAAGAAGAAAGAACAGGAAAAGCCAAAAGAAAAAGACACCATGAGTCCCGAATGGCGAAAGCTGTATGAGCTTATTGGGAAGAAGGTTGGGAAATAGATTTGTGGCCAGTTCCTTTGGGGGAGCTGGTTTTTTTAGTCCGTCGGCTACGGGAGCTGTAGTATACTAGTGGTATGTAATTGAAGATTGACGGAGGTTGGCAATGGATTTATATAAGCGTTCTGATCGGAAGTTCAGGTCTGAAATAGAAGGATTGCGGGCAGTGGCCGCTTTTTTGGTTGCTGTCTATCATATATGGCTCGGGAACGTTTCCGGCGGTGTGGATGTGTTTTTTGTCGTGTCCGGTTTTCTGATTACGACTTCATTGCTTCATAAATATGAGCGCAGCGGCAAGGTTGACGCTGCCGGATTTTTATTAAATTTATCAAACCGATTATTCCCGGCTGCTTTTACTGTTCTCTTTGCGGTTGTGATTGCCAGTTATTTTCTGACACCCGAGCTCCAGTGGGTTCAGACCATAAGCGAGGTTGTGGCAGCTGCGCTGTATTTTGAAAACTGGCAACTGGCTTTTAACTCTGTCGATTATCTGGCTCAGAACAATGAAGCCAGTCCGGTTCAGCATTTTTGGGCGATGTCCATACAGGGGCAATTCTATGTGATTTGGCCGGTTCTGCTGTTCAGTTCCGTTATCTTGGCCAAGTATGTTTTTAAAAAGTCGGTACGGGCACTCTTTTTAGCTTTGCTCACGGCTGTTTTCGTTTTGTCTTTTTCCTACTCGGTTTATTTAACGGACGTGAACCAACCGTGGGCATACTTTGATACGTTTACACGAGTATGGGAATTCAGTATGGGCGGGATTTTGGCCTTAGTCATTTCAAATGTGAAGGTTAAAAAACAGACGGGATTGGTAATGGGATGGGCAGGATTGGCCGGTCTGGTCAGCTGCGGAATTGTGCTGCAGGTATCGTCTGTCTTTCCCGGCTACGCTGCGCTGTGGCCCACTCTGTGTGCGGTGTTTATCTTGCTTGCAGGAAACCGCGGCGGGGATTTCGGTGTTCACCGTTTACTCAGCTCAAAGCCCCTTGTGAAATTCGGGGGGATTTCGTATGGGTTTTATTTATGGCACTGGCCGCTGCTGATCTTTTATTTTCAGGCAACAGGCCATGAGACGGCCTCTTTCCTGGATGGTGCGATCATCATCTTACTGGCTGCCTGTCTTGCTTATTTAACGATTCGCTTTGTTGAGAAACCTTTACGAAATAAGGAATGGCTGAATACGAAACCGAAATTGGCTGCCGCCTCCCTCTCTTTGGCCGTTCCGGTGCTGGCTGCTGCAGGGGTTTGGCTTTTTGCTGTTCAACAATTGCAGCCGTCTGCCGGGGCGGACAGGGATTATCCCGGACCCGCTGCACTGGCAAGCAGCGCAGAGCTGAATGATGTTCCGGTCAAACCGGCTCTTGTGGAGGCCAGAGAGGATTTACCGACAAGTTACAGCGAAGGATGTCATCAAGGACAGTATGACTCTGAAGTCATAGAGTGTGAGTATGGTGATACAGAAGACTTCAAGTATACTGTTGCGCTGGTCGGCGGTTCGCACAGCGCCCACTGGCTGCCGGCACTTGTGGCCTTCGCAGAGGAAGAACAGATCAGAATCTTAAACTACACAAAGAGCGGCTGCAGATTCTCCACCGGTCCCTACAATTCCATCAATGACAAAGTAGAAGCCAGCTGCTCAGAATGGAACGATAAGCTTGTCGATGTGCTGACCAGGCAGAAGCCTGACCTTGTTTTCACTACTGCCAATGCAACGGAATGGGAAGGCATACCGGAGGGGTACATCGAAAAATGGTCCGAGCTCAAAGAGGAAAAAATAGAAATATTCGCCATTCGCGATAACCCCAGATTCCAATTTGATGTTCCATCATGCGTAGAAGCGAACGGAGCGGATTCTGCCGATTGCATGGTCGAGCGTGAGAACATCCTTCCTCATGATCTGTGGGACGAATCAATGGTTCCTGATAATGTTCATTATGCCGACTTAAATGATTATTTCTGTGACGATGATTTCTGCAGGCCTGTTGTCGGGAATATCCTGGTTTACAGGGATAAACACCATATAACCGCAACGTATTCGAGGCTGCTTGGACCGATGCTGCAGAAAGAACTTCTTCCTGTATTGGACGAGTGATGCAGAAGCTGCTCCGGTTAGAGCAGCTTCTTTTTATATGCAGTCAAAAAGCCAGCCGGATCGACCGGCCGGCCATAGTGTGGGTAAACGGGGCATTCCTTGATTCTCTGTCTGTGAGGGAGGATGCAGCCTGTTTTTACTGCGGCTGGGTTTGCTGCAGCGGCTGCGGTTTTTCGGTTACGGCCAGTTCTCGGGTTTGTCCGCCCATGAAGCGGACGGAATCGGCTACGACTTCGGTGACGTAGACGCGCTTGCCTTCTGAGTTTTCGTAGTTGCGGGTTTGGATGCGGCCGGAGACGCCGACGATGGATCCTTTGCGGCAGTAGTTTGCCGTGTTTTCTGCGGTTTTTCTCCAGAGGGTGCAGTTGACGAAGTCTGCTTCCATGACACCTGATGCGTTCTTGAAGGTGCGGTTGACTGCAAGTGTGATGTTGGCGACGGGGGCGCCGTCTGCTGTGTAGCGCATTTCCGGATCTTTCGTTAAGCGTCCGACGAGCACAACTGAATTGATCACGTAATTCCTCCTTTCCTTAGCTTGCATGACCATTGTAACGGGTTTTTGAGCCAAGGAAAAATCTTGAAAATCAGATTTTGCCGGGAGATAATGAAGTTTTTACTTTAGGAAAATATCGTTTTGAATTGAATTAAAGCGTCATTCATTTCGCATATAGCTATTTTTTATGAAGCTGAAAAAGATAGGATTGCTGATCACTGCCTGAAAATGTGATGCTTTGGAGAATGGTTTGAAAGGCTTTTGATGTCATGAGCTGTTCTTCTATGGCTGTTTGTTCATAGCGGTTTGTTTCATGTGTCCACATGAAGGAGTGGATGGACAGATTATTTTTCAGCAAATCAAGCAGGATTCGGACGAATTGCTGCTTTTCCCGTATTTCATAAATTATCTCTACAGAAGATTGCCTGCTGACCTGAAAGTGATGGTGCTTTACTTTTCCGCATATGATTTCCCCTACTTTAAGTGTCATCGGCATATCAGCCGGTCCCTCCCTCACAAATCCTCCTGACGCCTGAAGGTCTTTCACTGAAATGGTTTTAAGTTTGAAGGTTTCCACTGATCATCCTCTTTTCTTAAATGTTTACTATTCCAAAATAGCAAATGATGAGTGGTTTGAAAATCTTAAATAATGGGTATATTTACTTATTTTTTGTCAAAATGTGTAATGCAACTCTTTCATACTCGGTTATCCGTCTCTAGAAATGATTTTTCTCCCTTTTTCTGTATATACGGCCTGATGTTCATTCTTCGCACATTCATTAGTTTGTCCGCAAACTGAACAGTGGCGCCGGACCAGCTACTTTACGATATGAGTAAAGTGCTTGAAACACGGAAATGAAGGTGCTCCTGATGAAAGAACTGGAAACACTGAAGAAGAACATGAAATTCTACAGGCAGGAATACGGCTGGTCGCAGGAGGATCTGGCTGCGCGGATGAACGTGTCCCGCTCGGTCGTGTCACGTCTTGAGACAGGGGAACAGGCACCTGAGCTCAATTACCTGATTTCCCTAAGCAACGCGTTTGAAGTCAGCATTGATCAGCTGCTTGGCCGTGAGGAGATAGAAAATACGATCCTGCATGAGGTTTATGAACGGTATGAAACAAAGCACCAGCTTTCTGAGATTGTGGAATATTTAGTGAAAACGCCTCAGATGCTCGAACAGCTGGAACGGCTGATGATGATGAAATCCAAGAACCGGAAGCATGCGGAGAACGTCATTGTGCATGCGATTCAGGAGATACAGAAGATAATTGAATAATTCGGCTCATCCCTTCCTTTGGTGCCCCGCTCCCCTCGTATGGTATAATGTAACAATAACCATATGAGGACGATAAACTGGACCAAGGAGGGTGTTTATGAAAACGTTTAGACTTGTGGGACTGACAATTGAACTTGAGGGAGAAAACGGTGTAAGCTTTGACGAGATCTCCCTATCGGACGGACTGATCATCAATAAAGAAGACGGCGAAAATCACTGGATGATTGAAGCGCTGCTGCCAAAAGACCAGAATGAGTACTTCGAACTGCTGTCAAAGCAGCAGGATGAACTCCGACTCTATGTCACCATATCCAAAAAAACGAACAAGCCCGCGGAAATTATGGCAAACATCAAATCCATTATGGTCCTTGAAGAGCATATATCTGTTTTATTTGAAGGCCGCATGCTCGCCCGGAAATCAAAAAGCGAGCCCGAAAAAGTCCTCGGCGACCTGCTCACCAAAGGCCTCCAGGGCGACGAACTCGTCCACGCCTTCAGACAAAAACTCAACGAACAGCGAGAAATCAACACTAAAAAGTCCCCTCAACCGTGAAGGGACTTTTTGTTTTGCCTATTTCATGTCGTTCTTCATATCTTCTTCCATGTGCTTCTCATCTTTTTGCATCTCATCTTCCATCTTGCCTTCATCTTCCTGCATATCCTCTTCCATATCCTGCTCCATGTCGTCTTCCGTCTCTTCCTCAGCAGGAGGCGTCTCATCGTTCGGCACTTCTTCCTCCATATTGTTATCCTCTGGAGGCGCCGGATCCTGATCATCCTGACATCCCGCTGCAAGCATCATTGCAAGCAGGGATCCTGCCGCTAACAGGTACCATTTCTTTTTCATGTTGGGTTGCTCCTTTCGTGGTGGTTTGTTCGGGGTTAGGGTGTGTTATTGTGGAGGATTTTATGTAGGTGCGGGCAGAAGATAGGCTCTGTTTCGGTAGGTGCCTGTGTGAGGGAGATTGAGGGAAGCAAGAAGCTTGGAGGCTGAAAAGGTAGAGGATACTTGTAGAAACTCCCTGACTTGTCTGTTTGTAATTGATGTGCCAAGTAAAAGAACATAATCGTCCAGCGTATTAAGATGCGCTGTTTTCGTAAGACAGCCGCACTTTCTGCATGACCAGGCACCGCTGATTTTCCGCATCGGAATGGAACTGCAGGATGGGCAATGCACGCCTGTTAATAGCTCATTTCTACGGATTTGAAACATTGAGAGCAGATCGGGATTGTCGGGAACATGAAGATTTTTCAGCTTTTTTGAGAGCTTGAAGAGTTCTTTTGGGGACATGAGCGGTTCTCTGTACCGTGTTCTAAGGGAAGTAATCTTCTCTTCAACAGCGGCAGCGTGGATAACCGTCTTGACGACAATATCGGAGTAAGCGGGGATAGATTTAATGATTGTGGTTGGGTTGCTGATGACAACATATGAGTGAACGGGAATACGGTATACACTCGCCCAGTTTTCCAAATAATTTGCCTGCCGCTTCACCTGCACAATCGGACATGCAAATGCCTCTTCCTTCCCGTTTATGGTGCGGATCAGCTGGCTGAACGGCTGATCAAAACATAGTGTGCCGCTCATGTTCTTTACTTCCAGGACGACGAAAAAAGCTGGAGTCAGGATTTGAATATCCATTTGGTAAAATGAACTTTTCTTTTGCATCCTTAAGTCATAAAGTACTAAAAATTCCTTGCTCAGCAACGGGATCAGGTGATACCCCACCGACTGCTCTCCTCGGTAGCCTGCCATCCTTCTGGCATATTCGTCCTCCACTCTGCGCCTTTCCCTGTGATGACTGGGCAGCCTTCTTAACAATGCCTCCAGCTTTCTGAGCCTTATTGACGGCTGCAATTCTTTTACGATCAGAAACAATCACTCCTTAGATTCATATTCACTTGTAGCAGTTCTCTGTTACGTTTTGATATTCCTGTCTTCAGGTGAAACTTTTTTGAACGGTTTATGGGTTGTACTCCGCCTATTACTTGCCACTCAGTGCTGGTTACTTGCATGAATGCCTCTTTTTCTTGAAAAAGCTGATCCTTTACTTGCCGTGAACAGCAATTTACTTGAAAATTTCCAGCTGACTCCTAAATTAAGTGTTCAAACTACGTACTTGATCCCTGGCTCGAAGACGCTTTTGGGCATTCTGATCTTCAAAATTGGTTCGCGGCCAACACTTCGTCCTTTACTTGCCACTCAGCGCGGAATACTTGCCTAAATACCTCTTTTTCTTGAAAAACTGACCCTTTACTTGCTGCAAACAGCTGTTTACTTGAGAACTTCCAGACTCCTCCTAAATTCCAGTGTTATAACTACGTATTCGTTCACTGCTCGAAGACGGTTTTGGGCATTCCAGTCTTTGAAATTAGTGCGTGAAGCAATACTTCGTCCTTACTTTATACTCGGCGCAGAATACTTGCCTAAATGCCTCTTTTTCTTGAAAAAGCTGACCCTTTTCTTGTCGCAAACAGTTGTTTACTTGAAAACTTCCAGACGCCTCCTAAATTCCAGTGTGATAACTACGTATTCGCTCACTGCTCGAAGAAGCTTTTGGGCATTCTGATCTTCAAAATTGGTTCGCAGGCAAAACTTCGTCCTTTACTTGCCAATCAGCGCGGAATACTTGCCTAAATACCTCTTTTTCTTGAAAAAGCAGACCCTTTACTTGCCGCAATCGGTTGTTTACTTGAAATATCCCAGCTGCCTCCTAATTTAGGCGAACAAAAAAAACGACCCCACCCAGGATCGTCCTTCAAACCACTATTCTTTTTTCTCACCCAATGCAAACATAAGCTCAGTTTCACATACGACTTCACCGTTCACAGTAGCAACGCCTTTTCCTTTGCCGAGGGAGCCGCGGAGGCGGATGATTTCGACTTCGAGGCGGAGCTGGTCGCCTGGTGTGACTTGCTTTTTGAAGCGGCAGTTGTCGATGCCTGCGAAGAAGGCGAGGCGGCCGCGGTTTTCTTCTTTGATGAGCATGGCGACGGCGCCGACCTGAGCCAGTGCTTCTACAATCAGGACGCCCGGCATGACAGGGTATTCTGGGAAGTGTCCGTTGAAGAATTCTTCGTTCGCAGTTACGTTTTTAAGTCCGATGGCGCGCTTGCCCTCATCGACTTCGAGGACTTTGTCCACGAGCAGGAATGGGTAGCGGTGCGGAATAATTTCTTTGATTTGATTGATGTCGAGCATTTTTAGGACCTCCTCCTAGTACAACCTAATAGTTCTATTATACACAAAAAGGAGGGGTTCGCCCTCCTTATTTTTCGGAATCTTTTTCGACCAGGTCGATGACGTGCTGCCACGTCTGTTTGTCGAAGATATCTGTTGGTTTTCCGTCGCCGAGTACACCGTATCCAATCATCGCGCCGCTGGTGACGGCAATGGCCATGAAAAGAAGCAAAAGAAGGATCCGCTGCCAGATCGGAATCAGCCTGATTCTGATTTTCGGGCTTTTTTGGATCTTCTCTTCGCTTTTCTTTTTCTGTTTCACATGTTCACGAGACTGTTCGTTTGCACTCACTGTAAAAACCCCTTATCTGACGCTATTGATTAACCCGAGCATTTGATCGCCCATGGTGATTGATTTTGAGTTCAGTTGATAAGACCGCTGCGCAATCATGAGGTCGGTCATTTCTTTTGATAGATCGACGTTGGACATTTCAAGGGCACCCTGTTTGATGCCGACTTGTTCAGGCTCTATAAAGGCAACCGTTCCATTTGGAGCGTTCTCTTTTAAAGCGTACCGATTTCCGCCCTGTTTTTCAAGCATTGTTTGCTGGGTAATTCCTACAATTCCAAGCTGGACCGTCTCACCGGATGGATTTGCCGTCAATCTTCCGCCAGCTGATACCGTACTGTTTTTAAAAGAAGCATCCAGAAAAATCGGATTCTGATTCGCATCTAAAACAGCGTGCCCCTCAGACGTGACAAGCTGAAGACGTCCGTCCTGAGCCGGATTCAAATACAGTGCGCCATCCCGTGTATACTGAATTTCCCCGCCTGCTTCCACCTGCAGAAATTGTCCAGGCTTAGTAAGCGCAAAATCAAGCTCACGTTCCGTTGTCTTGATGCCTCCTTGCGAAAAGGAAGTCTGAGCCGTCAGCACCGCACCAGATCCTGATCGTACCCCAAGAGGAGTCGATCTGCCATCAGGGCTGTCATGCGGATCACCGTTGTTCATTTGCTGATGAAGAAGGTCAGAAAAGCCGGTCTGGGTCCGTTTATAGCCCTGAGTGTCGATGTTGGCCATGTTGTTTCCAATCAGGTCAAGCTGCTGCTGAAGCTGGCCGAGTGTGTTCGATGCGGTAATCATAGATCGCAGCATACTTTTCCTCCTATCTGACTCTGCCGATTTCGTTGACGGCTTTGTCCATGCTTCTGTCGTAGGCCTGAAGCACCTTCTGGTTCGCTTCAAAGGCGCGGTAGGCGGTCATCATTTCTGTATAAGATCTTGATACATCCACATTGGATCCTTCAAGGAAACCCTGCTTAAGCTGATAGGCAACGTCCGGGTTGCCGGCAGCCGCATCAAGCTCAGTGCCATCCTCTGTCCGGTACAGACCGTTGCCTTCTTTCACGAGACCTGCTGTATTGTTTGAAAAGAAGATGCCGATCTGTGACCCCGCCTCACCATTTACTCTGACCGTACCGTCCGGCAATATCTCAAACTCGTCAGATGCAAGGGCAATCGGCTGTCCGTCCGTTCCAAGCACCGGATTGCCTGCAAGGGAAAGTTGTCCGTTCTCATTTCTCGTAAACTGCCCGTTACGCGTGTAGCGGATCTCGCCGTCCGGAAGCTGCACGCCGAACATCAGCGTGCCGTTTTCAGGCACAGCCGTTTGAAGCAAAGCTATATCTGTATTTAACCCAGTTTCGCGCAGGTCGCCCTGAGCAAACAGGGGAATCATTTCCTGAAGATAGACACCTGTGTTGATTGAGCCGACTTCTTGAGGCAGCTTGTTATCCTGCACTCTTTTCAAAAGCATTTCAGGAAACGCTTTGAGAGCAGCCTGATCTGTTTTATAGCCCGGGGTATTGGCGTTTGCAATATTATTGGAGAGCATTTCTGTTCTCCGCTGCTGGGCGAGCATTCCCGCCGATGCAGTATAAAAGCCTCTTAGCATCGTTCCACCTCTTAAGAGTATTTAGGCAATTTTCTCTATTTTTCATTATAGCGGAGTTCAAGACTCCGCACAGTATAATTTTGTAAATATTATAAAGTTAAGCTGCTACACTCTTAAAATCGGCTGGGAGGGCGAAAGGTTTAGGAGAAGAAAGAAAAAAACACCAGCCCAGAGACTGATGTTTCTCACACATTATACAATTTTGCGTCTAGTCAGACGGTCAACATTATCAAGCATAATGCCTGTGCCGATTGCTACACAGTCCATTGGGTTTTCTGCTATTAAGACAGGAACCTTTAATTCTTCTGCCATTAACTGATCAAGGCCGTTCAGGAGGGCTCCGCCGCCTGTTAAGATAATGCCCCGGTCAATGATGTCCGCAGAAAGTTCAGGCGGAGTGCGCTCAAGTACGCTTTTTGCCGTTTGAACGATGAGGGCTACTGATTCGCGCAGTGCGCCTTCAACCTCTTCAGAGTTGACTGTAATGGTTCTAGGCAGACCTGACACCATGTCACGTCCGCGAATAGCGATTTCTTCGTTGCGTGCGCCTGGGAATACTGTCGCGACTTGCGTTTTGATATCCTCAGCCGTACGTTCACCAATCAAGAGCTTGTACTCTTTTTTGATGTAGTTCAAAATTTCCATGTCGAACTTGTCCCCAGCCATCTTAATAGAAGAGGCGGTGACAATATCGCCCATTGAAAGAACTGCGACATCCGTCGTTCCACCGCCAATATCTACAACCATATTCCCGCTAGGCTGAAAAATATCCATACCGGCGCCGATTGCGGCAACCTTTGGCTCTTCTTCAAGAAATACGTCTTTTCCGCCGCTTTTTTCAGCAGCTTCCTTGATGGCTTTCTGTTCAACAGAGGTAATGTTCGTCGGACAGCAAATAAGCATCCGGGGTTTCGTAAATAAACCCTTTACATTTAATTTGTTGATGAAATGCTTGAGCATCGCTTCCGTTACTTCAAAATCCGCGATGACCCCGTCTTTCAATGGACGGATCGCAACAATATTCCCAGGAGTACGTCCAACCATTCTTCTGGCTTCCTCGCCTACAGCAAGAACCTTGCCAGTATTCTTATCCAGTGCAACTACAGACGGCTCGTTCAGAACGATGCCTTTTCCTTTTACATGAATTAGTACATTTGCAGTACCAAGGTCAATTCCAATATCCCTTGCAAACATTCTTTCCATATCCTCCTTGCAATCTGATCCCAGCATTTCCTACTTTGTGCCCTAATTTCATATTGTATCACAATTTACTAAAAAAAGGTTGAAATTGTAAAAGGTTTTGTAGGGATTTGTCGAAATTGCAAGAAAGACAGGCAGAATTCTTATTTCACAGGCTCTTCTTGTAAAATATCCTCTTTCCGGTACTTCAGCTTCGTCGCTTCCCCGCCCCTTAAATGACGGATGGATTTATGATAATCAAGAATTTCTTTTACTTCATTCGCAAGCTCTGGATTGATTTCAGGCAGCCTTTCGGTTAAATCCTTATGGACAGTACTTTTAGAAACGCCAAATTCCTTCGCAATCACGCGAACAGTTTTCTTCGTCTCCACGATATACTTTCCAATCTTGATAGTACGTTCTTTGATGTAATCGTGCACACCACTCGACCTCCCTAAAATGGATGTGAGAAGTGTGAAATGAGACTCGCACCAAGACGCAGCTGCGCCTATGTATAAAACTTACGATCCCTCACCTCAGACACTCTCTTTGTTAGGTTTGTAACATTTTATTAGCTTGGTTGAAGATATATGCTAAAAAGTCAAGAGGGACAAGGGATTTGTGCGAATTTTTTTATAATTTGTGTTTTGAGGGACTTCGAAAGTGGATTTTTGCGTTTTGGCGGAGTGGGTATTTCTTGAAAGATTTGTCGAATCTGTACAGCCCTTTTCAAAAAAACCAAAAAAAATAGTCTATCCCTAAGCGGATAGACAATCTATAGAGTGATGCGTATTATGCGTTTTTTGTGCTGATTGAAGCTTCGGACTGCTCGTCAGAGTTGCCTTTTTCTTTGCCCTCTTTACCAGCGTCTTCTTTTTCTTTGCCTTCTTCAGAACCTTTTTCATCTTCGGTTCCTTTTTCAGCATCTTCAGTGCCCTTTTCTTCTTCAGCACCTTTTTCTTCTTCAGCGCCCTTTTCTTCCTCAGCGCCTTTTTCTGCGTCTTCAGTACCTTCTTCTTCTTTAGCAGGTGCTTCTTTTTCAGCGTTGATTTCGTTCAATGCTGAAACTGGCTTATCCATGTAGTCAACTGGATTTACTGCTGTACCGTCTTTGCGGATTTCAAAGTGAACGTGTACGCCATCTTCTTCGTGGATCAGGCTTTTTCCAGCTTGTCCGAGGATTTCGTTTTGCTCGACTTCGTCACCGGCTGCGACAGTCATGCTTGATAATGATTGGTAAACTGTAGTTACGCCGTCTTTGTGCTCGATTTCAATGACATTTCCGAGTAATGGATCTTTTTCAGCTTTAGTAACTGTACCGCTTAGAGCAGCTGCGACATCGAATTCCTTGCCGTCTTCTCTTGCCAGGTCAATTCCTTTGCTAGGCTCGTACGTATTATTATAGGAAACGAGTGCTGCTTCTTGCTCTTCTGCTGTTGCATCTGCTTCATAGAAGCTGCGGATGACAGATACTGAATCTGCATCGGCTACCGGCATTGCGAAGTTTTCTACTGCTGAGTTCACTTCACGTGTCGGCTCATCCTGATACGATGTTCCATAATCACTTGGATCGTTTGCTGAGTTACCATTACCGATTGACTGGTACCATAACACGGCTGTCAAAATCAATGCTGCACTGACTAAGTAGATTGCTGGGAATACCCAACGCTTTCTGAAAATTTGTTGCATTTTTGAGTTTTGAGAAGTACGTTTAGTTTCTTCCTCTCTCATTTTATCATCACCTCAGCAATCATTCTGAACAGAATTCTGAAAATATATACATCCGCAGCTAAAAATTTCAAATAGTTATTTTTTGCTGAGGATTATAAAATTATGTATGGATTCTAAAATTTTTCCGGCACACGTGGTATACTATGTTCCATCAGCAAGCTAAAGGAGCACGTTAATGAAGAAGCCGATTTTCAAATGGGCGCTCACAATTGCCCCCATTCTCTATATGATATTCATTTGGATACTCTCAAGTCTGCCTGCGGATGCCATCATTAAGACGCCGTTTTCGTTTGACCGATTAATGAAGGAATCCCTTCATTTGATTGAATTCGGGATTCTCTACTGGCTCATCGCGCTGGCGTTTGCCGCAAACGGACGATGGACCGCAAAGGCGAGTATCCTTGCAGCCGTGATTTCCATTCTGTACGGGGCTACTGATGAAATTCACCAGTACTTTGTTCCGTACCGGTCCGCTACAGTGATTGATCTGGTGAAGGATGCCATCGGTGTACTTGTGTCTTTCTACATCATGAAGGTGACGTATTTTGCAGAGCGCCCTTCGTTTATCACCTCTCTTTTTAAAAAGTTAAATGATTCGGAGTGATCATCTATGAGTTTTCCTGTTCGAAAAGCTGTCCACAGCGACCTGCCTGCCATCGTTGAGATCTACAACTCGACAATCGAAAGCAGAGCGGTGACAGCAGACCTGACTCCGGTTACCGTTGCCGACCGTGAAGCCTGGTTCAACAACCACACGGACATGCGCCCGATATGGGTGATGACGGATGAAGACAAAGTGGTGGCCTGGCTCAGCTTTGAATCCTTCCACGGACGCGCCGCCTACCAATATACCGCTGAAGTCAGCATCTATATTGATCAAAACGTGCGCGGAAAGGGCATCGGCACAACGTTTTTGCAGGCTGCACTCGATGCATGCCCTGAGCTCGGCATCAAAACACTGCTGGGACTTGTATTCGGGCACAACGAAGCAAGCCTGCGCCTGTTCAAGCGCTTCGGCTTTGAACAATGGGCGAACATGCCGCGTGTTGCGGAGCTCGATGGAGTGGAGCGCGATTTATTGATTGTAGGGAAACGAGTGGTTTAATAGAGAAACGCGCCTGTGGAGGGCGCGTTTTTTTGTCTGTTTCTAGATAAAAATCCATGCAAAAAACCCGCAGGACACATCCCGCGGGCAATCAATCAGTTTCTGGCTGTGTACTGGGCGATAAACGGTTCGGCGCTGCCGACTTTGGCGCCCTGGTAGTAGTAGCTGACGATGTCTTTGTATTTTTTGCCGTCCTGGGCCATGAAGTTGGCGCCGTATTGGCTCATGCCGACGCCGTGGCCAAAGCCTTTTGTGGTTATGACGACCTGGTCGCCTTTGAGCTGCCAGGCGAAGTCGCTTGAGCGGAGGCCGAGTTTTTCGCGGATTTCGCGGCCGCTGAGCTTTTTACCGTTGAAGTCGACTTGTGCGACTCGTTTGCCGGACGTGCGCTCAATCACTTTGCCGACTTCTCCTCCCGAACCGAGCTTCACGCCGAGCTTATTCTCGAAGTCACGTACGCTGATGACCGTTTGATCATGATATTTAGGGGATTTTTCATCCCACGGACTTTCTACACTTTTTAAATAAGGCAGGGATGCTGTCCAGTATTCGTCCGAGTTTTCGGTGTAGCCGTTGCTGGTCGAGAAAAAGGAGGCATCGATCGGTTTGTTGTCATAGGTCAGAACCTGGCCCTGAGTGGATGCCACCGCATTGTAGATCTTTGTCATTTTCCAGTTGTAATCCTTGCCCCACTGCTTTTTCAGCTGGTCGTTTGTTTTATATACCTGATGATCCGTCGTATCACTCACAACCGCACCCGCAGGAAGTTTCGGCAACTGCTTATCAAACATCATCTGCTTCACCACATACGTCCTCGCTGCAAGCGCCTGCGCCTTCAGCGCTTCTTCTTCAAAATCAGCCGGCATTTCTGAGGCGACTACGCCAATGACATATTCTTCGAGCGGGATGTTTTCGATTTTCTCCGAGCTGCTTCGGTACACTGGTACATCGATCATGGATTTTCCAAGCATAAGCTGTTCACCCTTTTTGGTTTGAAGGTCTTCTGATAGTTCTCCGCTTGATGGATCGTTCATAAAGGGGGCTACGAGGAGTGTTGGGATCATTAATATGATGAGAAATAATCCGGCGAGTACTAAAACGATTGGTTTCAAAGATTTCATCTGGGCCTCCATATCCGATATGTCGTTTACCGTCTCTGTTCAATTCTATGGAGGTGGACAACCGTTTATGACTCCAAACATTGGAAAGTTCACGCACTTCTCTTATTCATTTCGGCATGCTGCTGCGATTTCCTTCGACAATCTCAGCGCTCTTTTTCACGATGAAAAGAACGAGTATGGCAGCAAGCGTCCCGGTAAGATCATAGAGCATATCGACGATTCTTCCGCTGCGGTTTGTGTACAGCTGAATAATTTCGGATGAAACCGCAAGAAAGAGAGCCCAAAGAAGAGCCGTGCGCATACGATACAGAAACGCCATGATCAGTGTGAAAAAGAAGAAGTACAGCGCGTGTCCCGTTTTAGAAATTACATAAAATGTGCTTTGCCACTGGATATCCGCGGTCATCAGCAAATCTGAAAAATTAGGATCGCTCCTGAAGATAAATCCGATATAGTTCCCGGTCAGCAGCGACTGCAGATCGCTCGTAAATGAAAACAATGAAAATGCGGTAATCAGGCAGCTTGCAATGATAACTTTCATTCCTTTCCCTCCTCCGCATCATCGTGGTCATTTACGGTATTTTTTATAAGCATCTATGTATAAATCATAAGGAAAACACCCAAACTAATAAAGTCTTTCTTTTTAGGAAAAACAAAAAGAAACCGGAGTAGATCTACCCCGGCTTCCTGAAAAAATACGTATGAATTTATGCGTTCATGTCACTGACAGCTTTTTCTGAGTTCACAGTGCTTTCTTCCGTGATGCGTTCGATGTCGGCACCGATGGAAGCAAGTTTTCCGTGGAAGTCTACGTAGCCGCGGTCAACGTGCTTAAGCTCCGTTACACGCGTGTAGCCTTCAGATACTAAGCCTGCAAGAACAAGTGCTGCACCAGCGCGCAGGTCTGTTGCTGCAACTTCAGCGCCTTGCATGTTGGCTGGACCATTAATGATGACAGAACGGCCCTCAATTTTAATTTCTCCATTCATGCGGCGGAATTCTTCCACGTGCATGAAGCGGTTTTCAAAAACCGTCTCCGTAATCATAGAAGTGCCTTCAGCTTTCAGCAGCAATGCCATCATTTGTGATTGCATGTCTGTCGGGAAGCCTGGATGCGGCATCGTCTTGATGTCAATGGCTTTTAGTTTTTCAGGGCCAATGACACGAAGTCCGTCTTCCTCTTCAGTGATCTGGATGCCCATTTCTTCCATTTTCGCAATTAAAGATGCTAAATGTTCAGGCACGGCGCCACGAACAAGCACATTTCCGCCTGTGATTGCTGCTGCTACCATGAATGTACCAGCTTCAATGCGGTCAGGAATGATGTGATGCTTAACGCCTGTCAGTTTTTCCACACCTTCAATGCGGATTGTTCCAGTTCCGGCTCCGCGCACTTTGCCGCCCATCGCGTTGATGTAGTTGGCAAGGTCAACGATTTCCGGTTCTTTTGCTACGTTCTCAAGGATGGTAGTTCCTTCAGCTAGAGCCGCAGCCATGATGATGTTTTCAGTTGCTCCAACACTTGGGAAATCAAGGTAGATTTTGGCGCCGCGAAGTCTTCCTTTGACTTCAGCGTCGATGAATCCGTTACCTACTTTAATTGTTGCTCCCATTGCTTCAAAGCCTTTTAAATGCTGGTCAATTGGACGTGATCCGATCGCACATCCGCCTGGCAGAGCCACGCGTGCACGGCCGTTTCTTGCTAGTAATGGCCCCATGACCAATACAGAAGCGCGCATTTTGCGCACATATTCAAAAGGAGCTTCCATATTTAGCTCGTTTGATGCATCTACAAACACTTGGTTATTTTCAAAGTGAACTTCTGCACCAAGATGGCGCAGCACTTCATTGATTGTATACACATCGGAGAGCGTAGGCACATCACAGATTATGCTTTTTTGTTCACTGGCTAATAAAGATGCAGCGATTACTGGTAAAACGGCATTTTTAGCACCTTCTACTTTTACAGTACCGTTTAACTTACGACCGCCGCGGACGATGATTTTTTCCAAGGTCTTCCCCTCCGCGTCCCAATTTCTATATATTAATATTCAGACGTTATGATTGGGGTTCCTACTGTAACGCTAGTATTACCGCCCAATCCTGCGCTTCTGAGCGCAATTTGAATGTTCATGCTGCCTGAGTCTGCCGGAATCACATGATTCCAATCCGTCGTGAGTGCGGATACTGATATGAACGACTTCTCTTTAAGCTGTTCCACCGGCACCGCGTTAAATTGTTTAAGCAAAGCTTCCACTTTAGGTTGCAAAACACTACTCATCTTATCATCAAGCTGTCCATTGACACAAGTGAAAATTGTAGGATTTTCATGGAAAATGTCGAAGCTTCTGGCCTGCGCATGCCCATAGATCTCCGCCCATTTTTTTCCGGAACCCTCTCCGCTCAGCTCATACAAGATATACGATTGCTGAAATCCATTTGTGTCGGTAGTTTGAATCTGGAGCTTTTCGGTAAATCCCGAATCCTTGTCGAAAAAGGTCCCTGTCATCTTATGTAGTTTGCCGTCCGCACGGTCCTCGGACCACTTAAACTGACGAAATTGATTTTGGAAAAGTTTCACTGTATCTTCGAAAGAAAGAGTCTCGTCTGAAACCATCTTCTTAGAATACATTGACCATTTTTTTACATCAATTCCCTGTGCTTCCATGCCCTCTACAATGGTTTCAAGCTCCGTTTCCTTCTTTGCTCCGAATGTCTGGTGTGCAGCAAATGCACCTGTAAAAAAAATAAGAAACATCATAATTGCAAGACTGACTTTTTTCATTATATCCCCACGTCCTCTCCCTAGTAACAGTGTTACCGTTTGAGACCGCGGCATACGTGGAAAAAGTCGTCATTGTTAGACAAGCTCGTGCTGTTCACTTCCTAATCTGTAGGACATATTCCCCTGTTGTCAGCTGCCTAAACGTAAGAAAACAAAGAAAAGATGAATTCAGCAAGCTTGCCTGATCTATTGGCTAAGTGAATTGGCTGTGTCAGTGTTGCAATAAACCGGTAAAAAAGGCCCTAAAATAAAAAAGGAAGCTGGCGGGACCATATTAAATAATCAAGAAAAAAATTGCTGACTGCGCCTGAGATGGCGATCGTGAGCAGGATCAGCAGCGCACGCGCTTGCATGACCTTCCCTTTTTTCATGGCTTTTTCAATATGAAGCGCCTGCAGCGCCCACCAGGTAACCGGAATGAACACGAGGTGAGACATAAGGCCAAGCAATGCCTGCTGATTAAAATCAAGCATAGGTTAAACAACTCCTATATGTAGCTATTTTTCGAAAAGAAGGCTTTTGCTTATCTTCTTTTTTAAGCAAAAAAAAGAAGAGGCTTTTACACCTCCTCTATTATATAAAATTCTGCGCGTGCGTTGATGTTTTTTTTGTGAAGATTCGTGGCAAATTTATGAAATGTTTTCGTTTAGTTGGTTCGAACTGTGTCCGTTCCATTTCGCTGCAGTCACTTGCTTTCCGCGGGGAGTGCCTGGAGCCTCCTCGCTGCGCTTGCGGGATCTTCAGTGCCCTCTTCATCCCCTAGAAAAGCGGAAGCGCCCGTTTTGCTCCGGCAGTCAGATAAGAAATCACCCGAAAAGTCCGGGTTTGACTTTTTGGGGGATTTTGTTCTGACAGAGGAGTTGGGCGCTGCAGCTGGACAAGGAGTCAAGTGCCTTCCGCT
>NZ_JGVU02000007.1 GCF_000708755.2 Metabacillus indicus LMG 22858
GAAGAGATCCGCTCGACTTGCATGTATTAGGCACGCCGCCAGCGTTCGTCCTGAGCCAGGATCAAACTCTCCGAAGAAAATTTGTGACTCATAAATGTTGCTGACTTAAAAAATTTAAAACGTTTGGTACGCTTTTGGTTTTGTTTAGTTTTCAAAGATCATTTTCGCTCTTGAAGCGACCTTCTTAATATATCATTTCGTTAACTCAGTGTCAACAACTATTTTAAGAAGTTTTTTTATGAGAAGTCGCTGTCTGCGCCGTCAAAAGTGAACTTGCTTCAGCAGCGACGCTTATTAATATATCACCGTAAAATATCAAAGTCAATACTTTTTTGTAACAGAATATCCGCGATGGAAAATTCTTTGTCCCTTCGTTTCAATCTTCACGACTTCAACGAATTCTTTATCAACAAGAAACTCAAGTAAAACACTTAAATCAACTGAATAATAGCGCGCTTCCGGATGCTCCATCAGATCGGCATACAGCCATACTTCTTTCTCTGAAAGAATGCCAAGAAGATGCCCCGCTCCGATTTCCGACTTGGAATGGATAAGAAAATCACTCGCCAAAAACAGCAGCTCAAGTCTTTTTTCTAGAGATTCTTCACTTTCGACCAGTTCTTTGTAGAGCTTGTACACCTGCGGCTCCATTTGGCGCACCTGGTTCCATACCGTTACTTCGGGATAAAATCCGCGGTCGATGACTTCAAGTCTTGCCAGATGATGAAGAGCATGGACGATATGATTGTAGGCATCAAGAAATTGTCTTGATTCAAAGAAGACCTTTCCTTCCAGATACCTTCTGATCAGCTTGCCGTATTCAAGGCCGATTTTCAGCCTGCGCTCTGAGAACGGAAATACTTTCAGGCGGTCTACAAGCTCGCCTAAATACTCATTGCGGTCAAATAATACTTTTCCGTTCAGGATCCAGTCGACCATTCTCCGGTTTGTTCCAAGCAGGATCCACTCCTGCACCTGCTGATCTGAAACAATCGTAAGAGAAGCCTTTTGTCCGTCAAATTCATAGTGTTTAATAAAAACAGGCTGCTTCGCCTCTTTCACGATGACAAGCAGCGCGACATCCAAATTATCAGTAAGCGGTGATGTCTGGTTTCTTTTTTCAATCATGACGATTGCAAGCGTATCCGGATGGCTCGCTCTTTCTTGATAAATAGGACGGAGAAGATTTTCCATTGGTATTCCCCCATTATATTTATGACTATATATCACAATTCTACAAAGGCGAAAAAACTCCTTTTGCATTCAGCACTTCAAAATTATAAGGGAAGGAAGAAAGAGAATCTATCGTTTTCTGATATTTTCTCGTCAAAAGCTTCAGGTAAGTTGTCCGAAATCCCTTACATTTGTGCTATATTGGTAATTAGGAGGTCGGAATAATGGCACTGAAATATTCAAGCAAGATCAACAAAATCCGCACGTTCGCGCTCAGTCTCATCTTTATTGGCTTTTTCATTATGTATATCGGCATCTTCTTTAGAACATCTCCGATTATCATGACCATCTTCATGATGCTCGGATTATTATCAATAGTAGGAAGCACGGTTGTTTATTTCTGGATCGGCATGCTTTCCACTAAAGCCGTCCAGGTCACTTGCCCGTCCTGCGGGAAGACCACGAAGATTCTCGGAAGGGTGGACATGTGCATGTACTGCAATGAACCGCTGACGCTTGATCCGAACTTGGAAGGCAAAGACTTTGACGAAAAATACAACCGGAAGACAGTGGAATAAAAAGATTTACACACAAAAGCGGAGAGCGACAGCCCTCCGCTTTTATTCGTATAGAAAGAAAAAACTGAATGCCGCTTGCAGCATTCAGTTCGATTAATGAGTCTCTCTCTTTTCGCAAGTTCCGCACACGCCGTATATTTCCATACGGTGGTGGCTTACTTTAAAGCCTGTCACGTGAGAAGCAAGGTGTTCTACCTCGTCCAGTCCCGGATAATGAAAATCTACGATCTTGCCGCATTTTTCGCAGATCACGTGGTAGTGCTCTGTTGTTACGAAATCAAATCTGCTTGAGGCATCTCCGTAGGTAAGCTCCTTCACAAGGCCAACTTCTCTGAAGACACGAAGGTTGTTGTAGACAGTCGCAACGCTCATGTTCGGAAATTTGCTTTCGAGGGATTTATAAATATCATCTGCCGTAGGGTGAGTCATTGATTGGATAAGATATTCTAAAATGGCATGCCGCTGGGGTGTGATTCTTACTCCAGTCTGCTTCAGCGTGTCAAGGGCTTCTTTTAACTGATGTTCTGACATCCGCTATGCACCTCTTTTCTGAAAAACATTCTTACTTTATAATATTTATAATTAGTGTACAGTGTGCCTGGGACTTTTGTCAATCAGATGCCCCGGGAATTCCTTTAAAAGATGGCTCAGTATTCCTTCTCTAAATCGACCGGGTTTTCAAAAGCTGACGGGTCCCTGTCCAGGTATCGCCTTAAGTTCCGCTTGAAAATCTCCATTGCCCTTGGCAGGTAGTTCTTCGTAATTCCAGATAAATGAGGGGTTACCGTTACCTTCTCCATTTCCCAGAAAGGATGATCTTCTCTAAGAGGCTCTTCTTCAAATACATCCAGCACAGCATGCTTCAGGGAACCTTCATTAAGGGCTGTGATCAAATCCGTTTCCACAACGGCATCCCCGCGCCCGATGTTGATAAAAACCGCTTCCTTCTTCATCTGCCTGAAAGCTTCTAGGTTCAGGATATGCCTTGTCTCTCCTGTGCTCGGAAGGACCGATACCGCAAAATCCGCTTCCTGAAGACCACGGTGCATCTCCTCAAACGTCAGAATCTCGTCAAAAAATTCAACAGACTTGCCGGAGCGGTTCATTCCGACTGCCGTCATGCCAAAAGCCTTAGCAAGCCTCGCTATTTCCGTGCCGATCGCTCCC
The DNA here is from genome assembly GCF_000708755.2 of Metabacillus indicus LMG 22858. Classification (GTDB taxonomy): domain Bacteria; phylum Bacillota; class Bacilli; order Bacillales; family Bacillaceae; genus Bacillus_P; species Bacillus_P indicus. The sequence goes on from NZ_JGVU02000007.1 coordinate 2,919, forward strand.
GCTCCCAGAACAAAAAGGGTCTTTCCGTGAATTTCATTCATCACGACTCTCCGGTCCCACTTTCGTCTCTGCTGATTTTCAGAGAGTTTGGCGGCGTCTCTTGAGATTTGCAGCATCATTGATAGTGTATATTCAGCCATCGGGATCTTATGTACACCTTTAGCATTTGTTACAAGAATTTTTTTATCACGCAATGCTTCAAACGGCATTCTGTCCATTCCGGCAGATGCGACCATGATCCATTTCAGGGACGACGCCTCTTCAATGATTTCAGCCGTTAAATCTTCCCCGTAGGTTAAAATCACTTCCGCATTGTGCAGTTCATCTCCAGCTTCTTCTATTTTATTGTCAAAGCTGAACTGCGCTTCAGGAAATACGTTTAATAGGTCTTTTTTCATATGTAGTGGCAATTTTACTGTAGAAAATACGTTCACTGTTTCTCCCCCTTTTTTTGTTAGTTTACCAAAAATAAAAAGCGTGCAGGAATCTGAATTCCTGCACGTACAATGCGCTAACGAATGAGGAGGTTATGCCTTCCATACAGCATACTCACGGATGAATGGTTCTGTCTGGACGTTTGCCTCATGTTCACATATTTTCTTTTATATACTGCAGCGCTTCTTCTACATGTCCCTTCACTTTCACTTTTCTCCATTCTTTGGCGATTTCGCCGTCTTTGTTGATGATGAAAGTGGAGCGCTCGATTCCCATGTATTCTTTGCCGAAGTTCTTCTTAAGCTTCCACACTCCGAATTTTTCTGCTGCCTCATGTTCTTCATCCACAAGAAGGAGAAACGGTAGATCGTATTTCTCTTTGAATTTTTCATGACGGCTCTGAGGATCCGTGCTTACACCAAGTATGACGGCATCCACTTCTTCAAAGCTTTTGTGCTGGTCTCTGAAATCGCAGGCCTGAGTCGTGCAGCCAGGCGTCATGTCTTTTGGATAAAAATAAAGGACTACGTTTTTCCCTCTAAAGTCAGACAGCTTCACTTTTTGCCCGTTATCTGCTGTCAGTTCAAAATCAGGAGCCATTTGGCCGGCTTCGATTGTCATCGTATCATCCTCCGCTAAAATAGGTTTACTTAAAGACTACCCAATTCAGCGGCAGGATACAACTTATGACACTTTATCCATGCCCCAAACGGTTCTTGCCACAAACACCGCCGGAAGCACATAACCGATCAGCGCCTCAAGCACGGCGAGCAGGCGGCCGAACCCGATGGGCACAACATCCCCGTATCCGAGGGAAAACAGGGTCACCGCACTGAAATATAAGCATGTATGCAGCCGTTCAAGATACGTTCCTTCCAAAATAACACCGTTATCCACCAGCACCTCAAAACCGCTTGCGTCAAGGATCAGGTACATCATGCTAAAACCGATCAAAATCGAAAGATATAGAAAGATCACGATCAGCAGTGTATCAATGGAGAGAAAGTTTTTTCTCGAAAACGTCCGGATGAAAATGTTGAAGCTCATCAGCAGGCACAGCGTTACAGCTACCGCAAAAAGCCCTCCCATGTATGCAGCACCCCATGTCCAAAACAGGTAATGATACAATATATACAGGAAGGCTTTGTTTATTCGGCCTGTCTGAAAAATTACGGCCTCTTCAGCATCTGCACGAAGAATAACAGGGTGAAAGACAAGAGGACCAGCACACCCGTTAAAAGCCAGGCAAGGTTCATATCACCTGAATCCATCGCGACATAAATGGCCGTTGCCGCCGTCTGGGTCTGACCCGGTATATTTCCCGCAAACATCAGACTCGCCCCAAATTCCCCCAGGGCTCTTGTAAAAGAAAGGACCACTCCGGTTATAAGAGACGGAACAGCAAGAGGCAGGGTAATGTGCATAAACGTCTGCATCCCTCCTGCCCCGTCCACCTTGGATGCATCCTCGATCTCCCTGTCCACCATCTGAAAACCGAGCTTTGCCGCCTGATACATAAGGGGAAAAGAGACCACTCCTGCAGCGATGACAGCAGCCCACACTGTAAAAATAAGCGGGGATCCCGTGACCCCTTCAATTAGCCTGCCTGCCGGACTGTTCACACCGAATGCGACAATCAGCAAAAAGCCGACAACGGTAGGCGGAAGGACAAGAGGGAGCATCAGGATGGTTTCAAGGAGCGTCTTCCCCTTGAACGAGGCTCTCGCCATCAGTCTCCCAGCGAGTATCCCGGATGCAGCCACAAAGATCGTGGAAATCACCGCAACCTGGACAGACAGCAGGACCGGTCCGCTTGCATCAGTCCACATGTTCGTCACCTGCAGGCAAAACCGCAAATCCGTACTTTTTAAATACCTGCTTTGCCCTGTCTGTTTTTAAGTATTCATAAAAAGCTTCTGCTTCTTTTTGGTGCCTCGTTCTCTCCAGAACACCTGCCGGATAGACAATGTCGCCATAGGATTCAGGATCGATGCTTTCCTGCTTCACTTTTTGGGACTGCATGGCATCTGTCCTGTAGACAATTCCCGCATCGACGTTACCTGTCTCTACATATGAAAGAACCTGCCTGACATCCTTAGCAAAGACGGTTTTTGCTTCCACCATGTCCCATATCCCGTGATATTCAAGGGCTTCTTTTGCATACGCTCCCGCCGGTACGGTTTCAGGAATGCCGATTGATATTTTTCCTGCCTCGGGCAAATCCTTCATTTCCATGTCCTCCTTGGCTGTAACCATAACAAGTTCATTTCCCAGATAGTCCATTTGCAGGGAAGGGCTTATGTATCCTTTTTTGCTCAGCTCTGTGAAAAATGGTTTAGATGCAGATATCAGCAGGTCTGCGGGAGCACCCTGTTCGATCTGTTTCTGAAGGGAACCGGTTGAGCCGAAGTTCATTTGTACTTCAATAGAAGGATTTTCCTTTTCAAACTGTTCTATTACCTCCTGCAGGGATTCCTTCAGGCTCGCTGCAGCCGAAATCAGCAGCACGGTTTTCTTTTCGGGGGGTGCCTGTCCCCCGCAGGCAGCAAGAACAAGGCATAATAAAATCAAGAGATAGTTTTTGCGCACAGGTGCCCATCCTTTTCATAGGTTCATTATTTCTATTATACTAGTGTCATCTGACGTTTTTCATCTTATTTAAACGTGCTAGAATAGACAGCAGACTTATTTTTCAGGAGGATTCTATGAATTTCACAAAATCTGAACAGCTTCATTCAGAAGCATTAGAACATATTGTCGGCGGGGTGAACAGCCCTTCCCGTTCCTATAAAGCGGTTGGCGGAGGATCGCCGGTTGTAATGGAGAGAGCGAACGGAGCTTATTTCTGGGATGTGGACGGCAACAAATACATTGATTATCTTGCTGCGTACGGGCCGATCATCACAGGACATGCCCATCCTCATATTACAAAAGCGATTCAAAAAGCGGCAGAGGACGGCGTCCTTTACGGAACTCCGACTCCGCATGAAGTGAAATTTGCAAAAATGCTGAAAGAAGCCATGCCGGGCATGGACAAGGTCCGATTTGTCAACTCAGGTACAGAAGCGGTCATGACGACCATCCGTGTAGCCCGTGCTTATACAGGACGCGACAAAATCATCAAATTCGCAGGCTGCTATCACGGACATTCCGATCTTGTGCTTGTTGCAGCAGGATCCGGTCCTTCCACTCTCGGCACCCCCGATTCAGCAGGCGTGCCGAAAAGCATTGCAAATGAAGTCATCACAGTACCATTTAATGATATCGAACCTTTTAAAGAAGCGTTAGATAAATGGGGAGATCAAATCGCCGCTGTGCTTGTTGAGCCGATCGTCGGCAACTTCGGGATCGTTGAGCCGCTTCCGGGATTCCTTCAAGCAGTGAACGACCTGACACACGATGCAGGAGCACTAGTCATCTATGATGAAGTCATTACAGCTTTCCGCTTCATGTACGGCGGAGCGCAGGATCTGCTCGGCATCACCCCTGACCTCACTGCCCTCGGCAAAATTATCGGCGGAGGTCTTCCAATCGGTGCATACGGAGGCAAAAAAGAGATTATGGACCAGGTTGCCCCGCTCGGACCTGCTTACCAGGCGGGAACCATGGCCGGAAACCCGGCGTCCATTCTGTCCGGCATTGCCTGTCTTGAAGTTCTGAAGGAAGAAGGAGTCTATGAAAAGCTGGACAAACTTGGCCAGATGCTTGAAGAAGGCATCGGGAAGCATGCAGAAACCCACGGTATCCCGATTACGATGAACCGCTTAAAAGGAGCCCTTACCATCTACTTTACGACTGAGAAAGTAGTGAACTATGATCAGGCTGAAAAGACGGACGGTGAAATGTTCGCCAGGTTCTTCAAGCTGATGCTTCATGAAGGCATCAACCTTGCCCCGTCCAAATATGAAGCGTGGTTCCTCACTACAGCTCACACGGAAGAAGACATCGCACAGACACTTGCAGCGGTGGAGCGGTCATTCAGACAATTAAAGACTGTATAAATATACAATTTATTCAAACAGGGATTTTATTCCCTGTTTTTTTCTTTTTTTGAACGTGTTTGAAAACGTTTACAAATAAGCCGTTAAGCGTTTTGTATGAATATTTAAATTTTTCTGGCATGTATGCCTCCTCCAAAAAAATGTATAAATAATTGAATTTTCATAATCTAAATGATATGATAAGTATTACATTTCTGAAAATTTTGTTATTAAATCTCACAAAGAAATCTATGTTTTTACATGATAGATTCATATTTTACCCGGGAGGTGAAGGCTATAAGCGGGAAACGAATTCCCCTTTCAAGCCGCTTTTATGAGAGAAAACTGGAGCCCAAGTAAGTTTAAGGACTTTCACAACGCAGAGCATGACGCTTGCGGCATTGTGTCCATCATTGAGAAACGTAAAGTCCCGACAAAAGAAAATATCGACCTCTGTATTGATGCCCTCGTGACGATGAACCATCGTGCAGGTTTCATCAATGGCGAAGGTGACGGAGTCGGCATCCACATCGACATTCCAAGAGCTCTTTGGAAGGAAAAGCTTGAGAATGCAGGCCTTGACCCGGCGCTAGCCGAACGCGGAGATTTCATCGTCGGACACCTGTTCCTATCCAAAAACGAAAACCCGGATACACTAAAAAAAGAAATCAGGCAGCTTCTTTCTGATAAAAACTTCGAACTTCTATTTGAATCTGACAAAGTAACAACTTCATCTGCACTTGGACCCATCGCTTTACAAGAAGAACCTCTCTTTTGGCAATTTGCCGTGATTCCTGCTGGAAACCCTGATTCCCTTAATAAGGATCTCTTTGAACTAACCATTCAAATCGAGAAAAATCATCATGTGCATGTGGCATCGCTCAGCCAGCATGCAGCCGTCTACAAAGTAATGGGAGCAGGAGATGTTCTTCCGAAGTTCTATCATGACCTTGCAAACCCGCTTGCAGCATCAACGATGACTCTTGGCCATAACAGGTATTCTACGAATACGCTTTCTACTTTTTTTCGCGTGCAGCCATTCAGCCTGCTAGGCCACAACGGAGAAATCAATACGATTGCCAAGCTTCGCGATGAAGCAAGAATCATGGATGTCCCGCTTACAGACGGAGGCAGTGATTCCCAGGATCTGAACAGAACGATTGAAACGCTTGTTGCAAGAGAAGGATACAGCCTCTTTGAAGCACTTGACGTCCTGTTCCCTCCTATTATTAATGAAATCAAAGCTTATCCTGATCACCTGAAGGATTTGTATACGTATATCCGCGAGGCGTGGGGACACTTTGCACAGGGACCTGCGGGCATTATTTCAAGATTTGCCGATGAAGCTGTCTTCAGTGTTGATGCACTCGGCCTCAGACCGCTTTGGAAAGTTGAATCTGTTTCTTCCTATATTTTCGCATCAGAGCCGGGAATCATTCCGAACTCCCTTTATGCGGGCGAACCAAAGCCGCTTGGACCAGGAGAAAAACTTGGCCTTAAGTGGAAAGAAGACGAGATGGAACTGTTTGAATATCCATCCCTCCAGGAAGAAGTCTACAAGCGTTTCTCAAGCAGACTTGATGTGGACGGATACAGAGAACGGCTTCTGCACCCTGTCAGCAAAGGCAAATGCTCTGCTTCACCTATTTTCAAGGTACACAACGGGCATTATGCAGCATTCGGCTGGGACCGCGAGCACATCCAGCTGCTTGAGCAGATGGCTGAAAAAGGCGCTGAGCCAATTCGCTCACTTGGACACGACGGACCGCTAGCAGCCATCCATCCGGACCGAAAAAACATCGCAGACTTCATTAAAGAAAGTGTTGCGGTTGTTACAAACCCTGCGATTGACCGGGACCGCGAATCCGAACACTTTTCAATCCGCTCGGTTGTCGGCAAACGTCCTTCTCTGACGGAGCAGCATGACAAAACGGCGATGATTGAACTGCCGTCACCGCTTCTGCTTGAAGGCAAGCTCGGCATTATGGCTTCTGAGCAGATTGACCAGCTGCCATATGAAGAAGTCATTGACTATTTTTCAAAAGAAAAGCAGCTCCATGTGCTTTCAGCGGTGTACACAGAAGAGGAAACGCTTAAAGACGCTCTTAACCGTCTGAAGCTTGAAGCCATTCATGCCGTAAATGACGGCGCTGTCCTGCTTGTCCTTGATGACAGAGAAGCCCATCAGAACGGCAAGCTCTGGATTGATCCTCATTTGGTGACATCCGTGATTGATCAGGCCCTTGTAAAGGAAAGCCTGCGCAGAAACTGTTCGATCCTTCTCCGCACCGGTGCGGTCAGATCGCTGCATGACATTATGGTGGCTTACGGTCTCGGTGCGAACCTGATCAGCCCGTACATTCTGTTTGCTACGGTTGCTGAAGAAGACTCTGCGAAGCCTGCGGTCAATCTGTATGAATCATTAAACAAAGGACTTGAAAAAGTCATTTCGACCATCGGAATTCATGAGCTGCGCGGTTACGGCAGACTCTTCTCTTCCATCGGCTTAAATGAGGAAATTGAAAAAGAACTGAACATCGTCAACTTCCTTGGCTCTCCTTCTTTGAAATTCAATTTTGAAAGCATGAAGGCAGATGCTGTAGAACGAAGCAGTGATTTTGAAAATGAAAAAGCACGTCCGAGCAAAACGTTCCACATCTTCCCGCGTATCTGGAAAGCAATCGGCGATGTCGCGAAATCAGGAGATTACGAAGGCTACCGCGAAAAGCTGACGGAACAGGAAGAAAGCAATCCGATTACGATCCGCCATCTGACAGATCTGAAAAAAGGAAAGACTTCTGTCCCTAAAGATAAAGTCAATATTGGCATCGGCGATCACAGCCTTCCGTTTGTCATCGCTTCAATGTCATTCGGGTCTCAAAACGAGGTTGCTTTCCGCGCATATGCAGAAGCGGCGGAGCAGCTGAACATGGTGAGCTTAAACGGTGAGGGCGGCGAGATTAAAGATATGCTCGGGAAATATCCGCGCACCCGCGGCCAGCAGATTGCGTCCGGACGCTTTGGCGTAAACGCCGAGCTTCTGAACTCGTCAAACCTGCTTGAAATCAAGATTGGCCAGGGGGCAAAGCCTGGTGAAGGCGGACATCTTCCAGGTTCAAAAGTAACAGCAAAAATTGCTGAATCACGGAATGCTACAATCGGTTCTGACCTTATTTCACCGTCAAACAACCATGACATCTATTCGATCGAAGATTTGGCGCAGATGATTTCAGAGCTGAAAACAGCCAACGATCAGGCGAAGGTTTCTGTAAAGGTTCCTGTTGTTCCAAATATCGGAACAATCACAGTGGGAATCGCAAAAGCCGGCGCTGACATCATCACACTCAGCGGATTTGACGGCGGAACAGGTGCAGCGCGTATTCATGCCCTTCAGCACGTAGGTCTTCCTGTTGAGATTGGGGTAAAGGCGGCGCACAACGCCCTGCTTGAAGCCGGTCTCCGCGAAAAAGTGGAGCTTTGGGCAGACGGCGGCATCAAGAGTGCGATGGACGTCATGAAGGTCATGCTGCTTGGCGCCAACCGCGTCGGCTTCGGCACCCTTTCAATGATTGCCATCGGCTGTACAACATGCCGCGGCTGTCACTTGGATACATGCCATGTAGGAATTGCGACACAGATTGAATCAGAAGCACAGGCGAAAGAACATGGTCTTCGCCGATTTGTTCCAAGAAAGTACGACCCGTCTGTAGAAGGGCTTGTGAACCTGTTCAGCGCGTTCGGTTCAGAGCTCCAGACATTGACTGCTTCCCTTGGCTTTACAAATCTTCAGGACCTTGTCGGACGCTCTGATCTTCTTGAACAGACTCGAGGCAAGGATGAAATGGACCTGTCCCTTCTTCTTGAGACGCTTGAAATCCAGAACCTCTCACATAAAGAAGTGGCAGCAAGCCTTGAAAGCAAGCGTCTTGCCGTTGCTGCGGGAGCAGAGTACCTTGACTATGACGAAAGCGAACTTCACAGCTCAAGAGAATTCTCAAGCGTTACATCCGAGCAGCGAATTCTTGGAAGCCGCGTTTCCTGTCACAGGGTCCGCGGACGTCTTGACGGTTCATACCGCAAACTTGATGACATTGAGCTGCACTACAAAGAAGGTTCCATTCCGGGCAACGGACTTGGCGCCTACAACTCAAGCGGCATCAATATCCGCGTAGAAGGCGGCGCCCAGGACGGCACGGGTAAAACGTCCTTTGGCGGCACGATTCAGGTCTTCAAATCAAAAGGAGCAGACGGACACTATTACAACGGTTCTGTCGGAAAAGGCTTCGGTTACGGCGCACAAAGCGGCCTCCTTCTCGTTCAGGGGAATGCAGATGCACGTGCAGGCATCCGCTTATCAGGTGCCGACATGATCATCGGGGGGAAAATCACAAAGCCAATCCCGGCAGAGGAAAAGGGCAATATCGGGGTAAATGCCAACATAAAAGGATTTGCATTTGAGTATATGACGAACGGACGCGGACTTGTCCTCGGCGATCCTGGTCCATGGATCTGTGCAGGCATGACCGGCGGCGTCGTGTACGTCAGACACCAGCCTGAGCTCGGCTTAACAAAACAGGCGCTTGAGCGCCGTGTGGCCAAAGGCGCCAAAATCGAGATCTCATCTCTGAATGCCAAAGGCAAATCCGACGTGACAGAGCTTCTGACAACTTATATCGAATCACTTGAAAAACACGGACAGCATGATGAAGCAAATGAACTCAAGCAACTGCTGAACACAGTCGGAGATCACTTCATTCAGCTTGTTCCAGTTAAAGAACAGGCGGATCCATCTGTATCGACTGAGTGATTGGGGCACATTAAAAATAACACCTGCTATGCGGGTGTTATTTTTTTTACACAAACAGCATAGGTCTAAGTGGTACCGGATAAAAATCTTTTGAAAAAAGGCTTATTTTTTTCACGAAAACGGGAAAAAGTAACTTGAATAATTTCTTTTAACATTGTATAGTCATTACTTGTTTACCAGACAGATTTTTCTGTCATAAGGTCCATTATCATATCAGTAAAGAAGGGAATGTAGAAACACACCCAATGAAACTTGGTGCCCGCATTATCAAAACGGGGATTGCCATTACACTGGCTCTGTTTTTGGCCACTCTTTTAAACATACCGTCTCCAGCCTTTGCCGGTATCGCCGCGATCTTTGCGATACAGCCTACCATTTACCGCTCTTATCTTTCTGTTATCGAGCAGGTTCAGGCAAATGTCATCGGAGCAGCCTTTGCCATTTTATTCGGGCTGATTTTCGGTCCCCATCCGTTTGTTATCGGTTTAACTGTCATTATCGTCATTGCGATTAATTTAAGAATAAAGATTGAAAATACAATTCCGGTTTCAGTCGTGACCGTCATTGCTATTTTGGAGAGTCCCGGCGAAGATTTCATCGAGTTTGCCCTGATCCGCTTCGGAACGGTTCTCCTCGGCGTCCTGTCAGCATTCATCGTGAATCTGATTTTCATTCCGCCAAAATATGAAACTAAGCTGTATTACCGAATTGTGGATAATACAGAAGAAATCATTAAGTGGATCCGTTTTAACACGAGACAGGTGTCGGAATATACTGAGCTTAAAACAGATATTGAAAGACTGAAAGAAAAAATGATGAAGCTTGATCAGCTTTATCTCATGTATAAGGAAGAACGCGCCTATTTCAAACGCAATATTTATGCAAAATCACGCAAGCTGGTGCTTTTCAGACAAATGCTGGTGACCACCAACAGATCGCTTGATACCCTGAAAAAGCTGCACCGCCTGGAAAACGAACTCCATCACCTGCCGGAGGAATTCCAGAGCATTCTTGCAAATGAGCTGGACTATCTCGTTGATTTTCACGAACGAAGTCTGCTGAAATTCATCGGAAAAATTAAGCCCGAGGCACCGGTTGAGTTTATTAAAGAAGGGCAGTTCAATAAACAGGAGCTTGTTGATACATTCATGGATTTTAAAGGAAACTGCATTGACCAGGAGTGCTTCTACCACCTTCTGCCGCTTATCGCCGTCATCATTGATTACAGCGAACAGCTTGAGCACCTTGATACGCTGATCAACAGCTTCCACAGCTATCACAAAGAAGAGAATGAACTTCAGATATCGGAGCAGGAAGAACCTAGCTAAACACAAAGGACTGAACGGAAATCGTTCAGTCCTTTTTTGTTATTCAGCGGCAGTAAGCTCGCTTTCTGTCACCCACTTGTGATTTTTCACTTCTTCGCCGCCGTCTGCAGGTACAAAGTCGACCATGTAGACAGTCGTTTCTTCTGCTGAGTCAATCGTGGCCTCTGCTCCTTCCATGCCTTCCATATGATCGGCTGCAAGTGTCACCTTGTCTCCTTCTTTGTATGGCTCTTCAGATGCATCTTTAATTTCTTCGTGTATGACCCATTTATGGTCTGTGACTGGGTCTCCCCCGCCTTCCGGAGTATAAGAGACCGTATAGACAGTTGTTTCAAACGCACCCGCAATGGTCGCTTCCGCACCGTCCATGCCTTCCATGTGATCAGCATTCATGACCGCTTTGCTTCCTTTTTCAAACTTAGGATTCTCAGCTTCCTTCAACCCCTCAGGCAACTCGCCTGAACCTGAGTGGTTCATGCCCTCGTGACCGGCATGCTCAGAAGACTCTTCCTTCTTCTGCCCTTCATTTTCATTCGCACACCCCGCAACCGTCAGTGAAAAAGCTGCAGCAAGAGCAAGCATCATAGATCTTTTCATCTCTAACATCCTTTCGTCATTGTCTAATGTCATTTTAAAGGTAGTTTGTGCAGAAAGTGTGCATATAAAAAGAGGAATCTGTGGATTGATGGTACTTATCGGAGAGTTTGGAACCCTCAAGTTTTGGATTCTGTGAATTGATGGCACTTATAGCAGTGTTTAGAACCCTCAAGCTTTGGATTCTGAGATTTGATGGCACTTATAGAACCCTCAAGCTTTGGATTCTGAAAGTTGATGGCACTTATCCAGGAGATCAGAACCCTAAAAAAGAGCAAACTGAGATTTGGTGGCACTTATCCTGAGAGTTTAAAACCATCAAGAACAAAAAAAGAACGCTGACGGAGTCTGCGTCCTTCTTTTAAATCAAGTAAACTACACCTCAATGCTTCCCCTTAGGATCCAGCGCATCACGCAGCCCGTCACCCATTAGGTTAAAGCCGAGAACTGTCAGCATGATGGCAAGGCCCGGGAAGAAGAGCGTCCATGGCGCCTGCACCAGGTACTGTTTGGAGTCGGCGAGCATTTTCCCCCACTCCGGATTCGGGGCCTGGGCTCCGAGTCCGAGGAAGCCTAGGGCCGCCGCCTCGATGATGGCCGTTGCGATGGCCAGGGAGGCTTGTACAATAATCGGCGAAAGACTGTTTGGCAGCACGTGCACGAGCAGGATCCGGGTATCACTTGTGCCAAGTGCTTTTGCAGCCATGATATACTCTTCTTCTTTTACGCTGAGTACCTTTGCCCGGATCAGTCTTCCGAAGTTCGGAATGTTGATGACGGCGATGGCGATCAGGGCGTTTTGAAGAGATGGCCCAAGAATTGCTACGATTGCGATGGCAAGCAGGATGCTTGGGAACGCGAGCATGATGTCAAACAGCCTTGAAATAATGCTGTCGATGACGCGGCCGTAGTAACCGGCAAGGATTCCAAGCAGCGTCCCAATTAGAGCGGATCCAAGAACGGAGAAAAATCCTACCCAAAGGGAAATTCGCGCCCCGAACAATACCCTTGAGAAAATATCCCTCCCGAAGTCATCTGTTCCGAACCAGTGCTCGGATGACGGAGGAAGCAGGCGCTTAGAGAGTTCCTGTTCATCGATGCCCTGCGATGCGATGAGCGGAGCAGCTATTGCAATGAAGACAAAGAATAAAACGAGAACACTTCCAGCGATCGCGAGTTTATTTTGCAGAAACAAACGGAGTTTCTGCTGAAAAGGGGTGATGACCTTTTCCTGTTTGATGATGGCTGTCTTTTCTTCTTGAAGTGCCGGCAGTGACATGGCATTCTCCCCCTTTTCTAGTATTTAATCCTCGGATCAATGGCTGCATACAAGAGATCGACGATCAGATTGATAAAAACAAAGATGGCGGCAATGATCAAAATGCCTGACTGAATGACCGGATAATCCCGGTAGCTGATGGCATCGAAAATGTACCTGCCCATCCCCGGCCAGCCGAAGATGGTTTCTGTCAGGATCGCCCCTCCGAGAAGCAGTCCTGTTTGAAGACCGATAATTGTTAAAATTGGAATGACTGCATTTTTCAAAGCATGCTTGTACACAACCCAGAACATATGAAGGCCTTTCGCTCTGGCTGTTCTGATAAAATCGGATTCCATCGCTTCGATCATGGTCGACCTTGTGATTCTTGCAATAATGGCCATCGGGATTGTAGCGAGGGCAATTCCCGGCATGAGAATATGCTTCAGCACCTGAACGAACTGATCAAACCTTCCTTGAAGAAGGGTATCAAGCAGGTACAGATTTGTGATGCTGTCTACAGGATTTCTGATTTCCTCCCTGCCCGTTGTCGGCAGCCAGCCAAGCTTGATCGAGAAGACGTACTGCTCCATCAGGCCAAGCCAGAAAATCGGCATCGACACGCCAATAAGGGCAATGATCATCGCCAAGTAGTCAAACCATGAATTCCGGAACCATGCACTGATGATCCCCGCATTAATGCCGACAACGATGGCAATGACCATCGCAAAGAATGTCAGTTCCATTGTAGCGGCAAGATATGGCGTCATCTCTTTGCTGATGGCGGCACCTGTCCGGATCGATTGTCCAAGATCACCTGTCAGAAGTCCGCCGACATAATCAAAATACTGTATGTACCAAGGCTGGTCGAGTCCAAGCTGCTGTGTTAATTTTTCAATGGCCTCCTGCGTTGCACGCTGCCCGAGAATGACCTGTGCCGGGTTCCCCGGTATGGCTCTGATGATGGAAAAGACAACGAGCGTCATCCCGATCAGAACAGGTATGAGCAAACCAATTCTTCTTATTGTGTATGAAACCATTTTCTCACCTCTCATTAGAAAAGCGGAAGCGCCCGTTTAGCTCCGATAGACAGATAAGAAATCACACGAAAAGTCCGGTTTTGACTTTTCGGGTGATTTTGTTCTGGCAGAGGAGCTGGGTGCTGTAGCTAGACATATTTATGCATTCTGCTTTTTAAAAAAGAGAGGAGGACAGGTCCTCCTCTCAACTCATTACTTAAATTCGACCTTTGTCAGGATGTCAGAACCTGTTGGATGCGGCTTGAAGTTCGTCAGCTTGCTGCTTCCCGCAAGGATTGGCGTAGAGTGCGCAAGCGGAATCCAAGGTGCATCTTCTTTAATGATTTCCTGTGCTTTTTTGTATAGCTCATTACGTTTTTCCTGGTCAGCATTGGACTGTGCTTCAATCAGAATGTCATGAAGCTCGTCGTTGCTGTAGTACGTGTAGTTGTTGCTGCCGATGCTGTCTTTGTCAAGAAGCGTGTAAAGGAAGTTGTCGGCATCACCGTTGTCGCCTGTCCATCCAAGCATGAATGAGTCTGCTTCCCCTTTTGCTGCTTTGTCAAGGTAAGTAGCCCAGTCGTACGTTTTGATTTCTGCTTCAACACCGATTTTGGCAAAGCTTGATTTGATGACTTCCGCTACTTTCATTCCTTCAGGCATATATGGACGAGGAACAGGCATTGCCCAAAGTTCCATTTTAAATCCATCCGGGAAGCCTGCTTCTGCTAGAAGGGCTTTTGCTTTTTCAAGGTCATACGGGTAAGGCTCAATGTCATCGTTATAGCCTTCAAGTGATGGAGGCATTGGATTTTTCGCAGGCTCTGCAAGTCCGCCGTAGAATGAATCGATAATGCCCTGCTTGTCAACAGCATGGTTCAGTGCCTGGCGCACAAGCTTGTTGTCAAGCGGCTTGCGGTTTGTTGTCAAACCAACGTAGCCAATGTTCATAGACGGACGTTCGAACGTCTGAAGGTCGCTGTTGCTTGAAATAGATTTCGTATCAGATGGGTTTACGCCATCCATTAAGTCGATTTCGCCTGTTTGAAGGGCATTTAAGCGTGCTGAGTTTTCAGGAATCGATTTGAAGATAACCTGATTTAATTTTGGATAGCCTTCCATCCAGTAGTCTTCATTCTTTTCAAGAACGATTCTGTCGTTTGGCTTCCACTCTACAAATTTGAATGGGCCAGTTCCAACTGGATTTTCTCTGAATTTGTCGCCGTGCTTCTCGATAGCTGCCGGGCTCGCAATGCCGAAAGGAGACATGGCAAGGTTCTTTAAGAACGGAGCCTGAGGACGTTTTAATGTGAAAACAACTTTATAATCGCCGTCTGCTTTTACTTCTTTAATGACGTGTCCTTCGTCCTTTTTAAAGCCGCCGAACATTGTGTAGTAAGGGAATTTGTCTGCATCCCCGTTCATCCAGCGTTCAAAGTTGAAGACAACCGCGTCTGCATTGAAGTCTGTGCCGTCATGGAATTTGACGCCTTCTCTAAGAGTAAGCGTGTAAGTCAGGTTATCCTCTGACACTTCCCATTTCGTTGCAAGGCCTTCCTGTACTGTTGTATCCTGTTCACCATAGTTTAAGAGTGTTTCAAAAACGTTGACTGTTACTTTGAAGGCTTCCCCTTCAGTTGTTGTAATCGGATCCAGCGAAGTAGAGTCACCGCCGCGTCCAAAAACGAGGCTGTCCTGTTTCTTTTCACTGCTTCCGCCGTCGCCGCCTTCTGATGAAGAGCTGTCAGAACTGCAGCCCATCAAGGCCGCTGATAAAAGCAGCACAAACATAATTGAGACTAACAGGCTTTTCTTTTTCACGCATACATCCCCCTAATTTCTAGTGATGAATCTATCAATCACGTCCCGTGTCACTCATACAAGTGACATGCGACATAATGACCTTCTTTAACTTCCTTCCATGCAGGCTTCTTGACCATGCATGGTTCAAAGCATGCCGGGCACCTCGTGTGAAACGCGCACCCTTTTGGCGGGTCAGACGGGCTAGGAAGATCCCCTTTTAACACAATCTGCTCTTTTACCGCTTCCGGATCAGGCAGCGGTACAGCGGACAGAAGCGCCTTCGTGTACGGGTGAAGCGGATCTGCATACACCTTTTCACTGTCAGCAAGCTCTACTAAACTCCCTAAATACATAACTCCGAGTCTGTCACTTATATGGCGGACAACCCCGAGATCATGGGAGATGAAAATATACGTCAGGGAAAATTCCTTCTGCAGATCCTTCAGCAGATTCAGGATTTGCGACTGGATGGATACATCAAGGGCAGAGACCGGTTCGTCTGCAATGATGAGCTTCGGATTGGTCATCAGCGCTCTTGCAATCCCGATTCTCTGGCGCTGACCTCCGCTGAACTGATGCGGATAGCGCTTGCCGTAGGCTTCATCAAGTCCGACAATCCCGAGCATCTCTTTCACCTTTTGGCGGCGCTCTTCTTTATTGCCAATTCCGTGGACAATGAGCGGCTCTTCGAGAATTCGTTCTACGGTCATTCTCGGATTCAGAGAAGCATACGGATCCTGGAAAACCATCTGCAGCTCCCGCCTCATTTTTCTCATTTCCTTGGGAGATTTCGTCAGCAGCTGCTCCTCGCGGAAGGCGACCGAACCGTCAGTCGGTTCAATCAATTTAAGGAGCAGGCGCCCCATCGTTGATTTGCCGCAGCCGGATTCTCCTACAATCCCTAGGGTTTCTCCTTCGTAAACTTCAAATGACAGGTCATTGACCGCTTTTACCGCTCCCACTTTTCTGCCGAGCACCCCTCCCGTAATCGGGAAATGCTTCGTGAGCTTTTCTACTTTAAGCAAAGGCTTCGTCATGCTCTAAAGCCTCCTCTCTCGCTAAAAAACATCTCGACTGGTGCGAATCCTGCAGTTTATACAGCGGAGGCGAATGCTTCACGCACTCTGCCATCGCATATTCGCAGCGGCCTGCAAACAGACAGCCTGTCTGCACGGTGCCCGGACGCGGCACCTGGCCCGAGATGGAATACAGCCGTTCATTTTTCTTCCGGATGTCCGGAACAGATTTCATTAAGCCCCTTGTGTACGGATGCTTCGGATTTTTAAAGATGGTTTTGACGCTGCCTTCCTCCACAACTTGTCCGGCATACATGACCATGACGCGGTCGCACATTTCCGCCACAACTCCGAGGTCATGTGTGATAAAGACAATCGAGGTCTCCATTTTTTTGTTCAGATCCTTCATCAGCTTCAGGATCTGAGCCTGAATCGTCACATCAAGCGCCGTTGTCGGTTCATCTGCAATCAGCACCTTCGGATCGCAGATCATCGCCATGGCAATCATGACGCGCTGCCTCATTCCGCCTGAAAGCTGATGCGGATACTCCCCGTACAGCTCTTCAGGGCGAGGCAGGCCGACAAGCTTTAAAATTTGAATTGCTCGCTCTTTCGCCTGTTTTTTCGTCAGGCTTAAATGAACGCGTAGAGACTCTTCAAGCTGGTTTCCGATTTTAAACAGCGGATTAAGAGACGTCATCGGCTCCTGAAAAACCATCGCCAGTTCATTTCCCCGCAGTTTGCGCAGCGATTTTTCGTTCAGCTTCAGCAGATCTTTTCCCTGAAACAGGATCTCACCTGAAAGCTTTGAAGTTTTTTTGGGCAGCAGCCCCATAATGGATAGGGAGGTTACGCTCTTTCCGCAGCCGGATTCCCCGACAATTCCGAGAACTTCCCCTTTATGTACGTCAAACCTGATCGAATCAACGACACGCGTTTCTTCTTTTCCCTGCAGGAACGTAATGCTCAAATCTTTGATTTCTAAAATCTTTTCCCGCGACAGACCGCTCACCCCCAGTTTGGACACCCTAAACAGCATATGAAGCCGGATGACCCGCTATGTCATGTTATTTCTGTAAGATACTATTAAAACTACTTAAAATTTGGATATGTACAAATTATAGACTAAAAATTCTAAATATTAAAATAGTTCATTCTTCCTATTTCCACCCGTTCCTATCTTTTCCAAAAGGCGGTGAATAAGGTCTTATTCATGTCATTTGAAGCATAAAAAATAAGCAATCCGCAAAGGACTGCTTATTTTTACTTAATTTAGCATTTTATATCTGCTGAAAAGTATTTTTATTATGATAGAAAAATATGGGCTAATCCAGCTGCTGAATCTGGAACAGAGCAAAATAGTGGCCCTGTTTTTCCATTAATTCGGCGTGGGTGCCTTCTTCAACAATCTTCCCGTTTTCCATTACGACAATCTTATCGGCATGTGTGATGGTCGACAGTCTGTGGGCGACAATGAAGGTCGTTCTGTCCTCAGCAAGCTTCTCAAGAGCTTCCTGAATCAGATGTTCGCTTTCAAGGTCCAGTGCAGAGGTTGCTTCATCAAGGACAAGAATCGGCGGATTTTTCAAAAAGACCCTCGCAATGGCAAGGCGCTGCTTCTGCCCTCCCGAAAGCTTGACTCCGCGCTCGCCAACCTTTGTGTTATAGCCTTCCGGAAAACCAAGGATAAAATCGTGTGCATTCGCAGCTTTTGCCGCTTCAAACACTTCTTCATCGCTAGCTCCCGGTTTCCCGATCAGGATATTTTCTTTAACAGTCTGGCTGAATAAGAACGTATCCTGAAGCACCATCCCGATCTGATCTCTCAGACTTTGAGCGCGGTATTCCCGGATGTCTGTGCCGTCAAGGAGAATCCTGCCCTCGGTTACATCGTAAAACCGCGGGATCAGACTGATGAATGTCGACTTTCCGCCGCCGCTCATTCCAACAAGCGCAACGGTTTCTCCCCTGTTCACCTCAAGCGATACGTCTTCAAGAATCATCGGTTCCTTCTCATCGTATTTGAAGGAAACATGGTCAAACTTAATGGTGCCGCTGATGTCTTTGGCTTCCTTCGCATCGCGCTTGTCTGTAATATCGTATTTTTCATCAATCAGCTCAAACACGCGGTCCATAGAAGCAAGAGCCTGCGTCAGCGTTGTGGAAGATGTCACAAGACGTCTCAGCGGATTGTAAAGCTGATCAATGTAGGCGATAAACGCCACCATAGTTCCGACTGTCATGTTCCCGTGAATGACCTGGTAAGCTGCAAAAGCAATGACTAGCAGCGGTGCAACGTCAGTAATCGTATTCACCACGGCAAAGGTCTTTGCGTTCCAGCTAGTATGGTCAATGGCTTTGCTTAAAAAGTTATGGTTTTCCTTATCGAACTCTTTTTGTTCATGATCTTCAATCGCAAAGCTCCGAATGACAGGCATCCCCTGCACTCTTTCGTGGAGATGGCCCTGAACCTGTGCAAGCGCCTGCGATCTCACTCTTGTCAGATGTCTCAGTCTTCCATAGAAATATTTCACCGAAAAACCGTACAGCGGGAAAAGCACAATGGATACTAGTGTCAATTTAATATCCATCGTGAACATGATGATGACGGCAATGACAATCGTAAAAATATCAAGCCATACATTCATCAGCCCGGTGATGACAAAGTTTTTCGTCTGCTCCACATCATTGATGACGCGGGAAATAATCTCTCCCGCTCTTGTATTCGCATAATAGCGCAGACTCAGTTTTTGAAGATGGGTGAACAAACTGTCCCTTATATCATAGAGGATTTTGCTGCCTGTCCACTGCGCAAAATACTGTCTGTAATATTCAATCGGCGGTCTTACAATCAGGAAAATTGCAAACATAATGCCCATGATCGCGAACAGCTTTCCCGTTTTTTCATCAGCGGACATGTTGCCGCCGAGAATGTCATCTACTACATATTTAAGAAGCAGGGGCGTAAGAAGAGGTATGGAAAATTTTATGATTCCAATTGCGATTGTCCCTGCAATCTGCCATTTGTAGGGTTTAACAAATTTCATGTAGCGTTTAACTGAACTCAAGGTTTTGTCTCCCCCTCTCATTTCTTTTTATTTTGTGCTTTTACGCGCGGTTCATGCCGACCCCATGCAGAAAGAGCCTGCTTTAGAAAACAGGCTCTTAAAAAACAACCCATTCATTTGTCTTGTGCTTGTCATTTCACATGTGTCAGATAGCGCTCATACCACTCATCGATAAAGTCAGGCGAGAAAGGACCTTTCCTTTGCCTGATCCAGCGAAGCAGCTTCTCAAGATTGCTTTTTAAAATCAAGTCGATCACATTCGGATAATTCATTTTCTTACGGTGATATTCGTACTCATCTTCATCAAGAATGATGTACGTCATATCGGGAAAAATTTTCACATCCAGGTCATAGTCAATATATTTAAGGGCTTCATCATCCCATGCAAATGGCGAACTGATGTTGCAGTAATAGTAGATTCCGTCTTCCCGGATCATGCCGATTACATTGAACCAGTATTTTGTATGAAAGTAACAGATGGCCGGCTCCCGGGTAATCCACGTTCTTCCGTCGGATTCCGTTACGATCGTCCGGTCGTTTCCGCCGATGATGCAGTGTCCGCTTGCCTTCAGGACAGTGGTTTCATCCCAGATTCTGTGGATATGCCCGTCATGTTTGTAACTATGTATCTGTATGCTGTCTCCTTCCTTGGGAAATCCCATTTTGCTCCCCTACTTTCTATATCGCCGCTCCGCAAATAAGCAAAGATTGTCAACTTTTCGTTTTTACCATTATACCGCCTGCCGTTTAAAAAAGAAAATAAAAGAGCCGCCCGTGTTTGCCGGAGACTCTTCTGGTCGGTTACTTATGCAGAGGCTCCCTGATCTGATACGACCGGATGACCTCCTCTGTCTGTTTTTGAAAAACCTTCTGAATGGACTGCAGCTCTTCCTTCATAATCTCAATCTCCTCCTGAATCTCCCCGCACGCCTCACCCGGGAGATTGTTCAGCTGCTCTTTCAGCTCCTGGCATCTCTCAATCTCTCCCTGAAGATACAGCAGCTTATCCATTGTCTCAAGCTGGCGGCCCACCAATGCATCAAAATCCTTCAAGTTCATTTGCACCTCCGCTTATTTGTCCGCTATACCAATTCGGTTTTTAAAACGGTTCTCCTTTGACTTTATCTGTTGAGGAATCAGAGGTTTTGTCGGAAAAATTCAGGCGGGCTCAGCACATTCTATGCGCTTTAACTGGTTTGCCGGTCATAAAATAGGGGAATTGGATAAAAGTTCTAATGCTATTTAAAGGAGATGAGCCGCTCTTTGATTTCCCTTCTCTTTTTAGTGATCACCGTCAGCTGGATGGCTGAATTCATTCTTTTCCGGAACAGGGGAACTTCTGAGGGCGAAATGCAGGAAAGGCGGTCCTATCCTTTTTTGCTTTTCGTCATTGCCCTCACCATTTCAATGGCTGTTCTAATGAGGGAATGGAACATCTTTTATGTCGGCAGCACCCTTGTTCATGCGGCAGGCATTGTTCTATATGCATCAGGGGTTCTTCTGAGATACTGGGGTATTTTTCACCTGAAAGAGCAGTTTACCCGCCATGTATCATTCCGGCAGGGAGATGCGCTTGTCAGCTCCGGCCCGTACCGCAGGCTGAGGCATCCTCTCTATACAGGACTCCTGCTCATTATCATCGGCATATGCCTTTCTCTCGGCAATGCTGTGCTTGCAGGCGCAGGGGGGACAGCCGCCGCACTTGGCCTGCTTAAACGGATTCGAATTGAAGAAAAGATGCTGATTGAAGCTTACGGAGAGGAATACCGGAGCTGGGCAGAGAAAAGATACCGCCTTGTTCCGCCTATATATTAACCATTACCTGGAGGTGCTTGCATGTTAAATCAGAAAAAGAAAGCCGTTGTAGTCGGAGCAGGACTTGGAGGCATGTCTGCTGCAATCAGACTATCGGCAGACGGCTATGATGTGACCGTTTTAGAGAAAAACAGCAATGTCGGAGGCAAGCTAAACCGCAGGTCCGGGAAAGGCTTCACGTTTGATACTGGCCCTTCCATCCTGACAATGCCGTGGGTGCTCGAGAAGCTCTTTAAAAGCGTCAACAGGCACCTTGAAGATTACATATCTGTTGTACGTGTCGAACCGCAGTGGCGCACTTTTTTCGAAGACGGCACGTCCATTGATGTATCAAGCGACCTGCCGACGATGATTGCCGAGATGGCAAAGGTGTCGAATGAACCGCACGGCAGCATGAGCAGCCTCCTTTCCTACAGCGAAAAAATGTATGACCTCTGTCTGAAAAGCTTTTACAAATACAGCCTTGAAGACCTGAAAGATCTGAAAAAACACCATACCCTGAAAGACTTGATGGCGATGGATCCGCTGAGCACGGTTGCAGATGGAACAGAGAAATACCTTGATTCAAAGCACCTGCAGCAGCTCTTCAACTTCTTTGTCATGTACGTCGGTTCAAACCCATACTCCGCGCCGGCCATATTGAATCAGCTGATCTATGTACAGCTCGGCCTAGGCATTCACTACGTAAAAGGCGGAATGTACGAAATCGCAGAAGGTATGAAAAAAGTCATGGACGAACTGAGAATCGAAGTGAAAACAGACACACCTGTTGCCCACCTTGAGCTCGAAGGCAAAAAAGTGACGGGCGTTGTGACAGAGAGCGGGGATGTCTACCGCGCCGATGTCGTTATTTCAAACCTGGAAGCCATTCCTGCCTACCGGAACCTTGCTCCGTCAACCGGAGAAGTAAAGCGTGAAGTGAAAAAGCTCGGCAAGTCATTCATCCCGAGCGTATCCGGACTCGTGCTTCTGCTTGGAACAGACCGGAAGTTTGAAAACTTAAAACACCACAACTTCTTCTTCTCAGAAGATCCGAAAAAAGAATTCCAGCAAATTTTTGATCAGGGAGTACCCGCAGATGACCCAACCATCTACATCGGCATCTCTGCAAGGTCCGACGCAAGCCAGGCTCCTGAAGGAAAAGACAACCTCTTTGTGCTGACGCACGTGCCTCCTCTTAAAGAAGGAGCAAAAACAAGCATCGACTGGGACGAATACAGAGAACTTGTCCTGAACAAACTCGAGCGGATGGGCATGACCGGACTCCGGGACTCCATCGAATTCGAATACCGCTTTACCCCTGAGAACCTTGAAGAGCTTTACGGTCCAAACGGCGGATCCATCTACGGAGTCGCATCTGATAAGAAGAAAAACAGCGGATTCAAAATCCCGTCCAAAAGCCAGCTGTACGAAGGCCTGTACTTCGTCGGCGGCTCAACCCACCCCGGCGGAGGCGTGCCGATGGTCACCCTCTCCGGCCAGCTGACAGCGGATTTGATTAAAGAGAATGAGCTTGCTGCTGTGAAATAGGTTATCTCAGAGATCTAACATTTTCAAAATTTACGAATCCCATCCAGCTAAATTTCCTATCAAAAAGAGCGCATAAGATATCATGCGCTCTTTTTTGATGAAATTATTAGCTTTAAAACTGTCCCCTACACCCCAGACTGTTTCGATTTGTTCGCTTATGCAACCTGAAATTTGTATGTAATGATCATTTTATTTTTGAATTTGTAGATTGTTGCCTAACTTACATCCAGCTATTAGCTAATCTCTTTCCTGAATAACTTTAGAAATAATATCTATACGATTTGTCCAGATCCCACCAGTATATCCTTTTGGCAGACGCTCTAAATCTTGTTCTTCATCAAACCCTTCTGACCATCCGCCACTACCGGCAACTAAGATAACTCTCGTACCGACACTATCCATTCTATTGAGGAATTTGTCTGAACTCCCCCACAAGTAAGAAAAATAAGTTTCTGGTATGTGTAACTGCGTATTTTCACACGCCGCTGGAATATAGCCAGTCCAGCCGGCTGCTATATATGTGAGCAGGCAGCTTTTCAATGTTTCTTTGGACATTACACGCATGTCTGGTATGGCTTCTTTTAGGGTAGCAATAGGCTGATCACCGCCGTATGCTGAAAGATGTTCTAACCTATTATCAGGATATTTTGAGAGATAATCTGCTAGTTGACTTCCTTCTTTTGGATCATCGCTTTTAATGTGAATAAGAAAAGATCCGTTTGGAAACTCTTCCAGTACCTCATCGAGTGTATGTATTAACCCTACTCCTTTGCCCCGAAAAGGAAAAGATTTTCCGTTGTCAGCGGTATATCCGTATCCTGCATCCAGCTGTTTCAATTCTTCCATCGTATGTTCCCGAGTGGTGCCCTTACCATCCGTTCTACAATCAAGAGTCCAATCATGGAAAATCGCAAACTCTCCATCTAAAGTAGGTTGGACATCAATTTCAACGATGTCTGCGCCCCCTTCAAATGCCGCTTTTATAGAAGGAATGGTATTCTCGAGATATGGATGATCTGGTTCGTACATTCTTTCCGCCGTACAGGTTTCTGCCGTTATCCCCTCCATGCGAAAGGTCTGTCCTAATCCTCGATGCGCTAAAAGCATAGGCTCGCCACTACGTTCCTTTGTAAAAAGTGAACTATTATTTACAAACATAAACAAAGCCAGTAATAGTAAAATGAATAAAGTTCTTTTTGCAATTTTTTTAACGTTCACTTGATTATATTCCCCTCATTTATATGATAAGAGTTGTCGAGAGCAAAATGACCTCAATAGCTGGAATAATAAACAATAATCATTTTTCGTCATACAAAAGGAGAATACGATTAGCTCCTTTATCGATTAACAACAATCCTTGAGCAGTTTGCTAAAACTTTGCGAGTGATGATTTAACTATTTTTTATCAAGATCACTTATTTCTCTTTCAATAAGAGATATTGAAATACTAAATGCTTCTAACCGTCTTTTAGCCAGGGTAATTTGAGATTTATATCGGTCAGGATTTTCTTTGCCTTCCAGCGTTTTTACTGTTTCTTTTAGTTTGTGTATAGTTGATTCAATTTGACGTTTTGCTTCAATTAATTCAGATACCTGAAATTCCAATTGAATTTCCCTCCTTTTTGTAACTTTCTTTCTTATTTCTAATTTGATAAATAGCTGCTTCAGGCGGAGTTTCATTAAGTTGCTGTTTTAGCTCTTTTTTCCTTTTCGTTGATCTCCACCTGCTGCTTCCCATTACTTTTTTATCCAATACTCACTTCCATCGGGTTTACGGTCCACTATTCCCTAATAATATTCCACATCGTCCAAGCTATACTGGCGGGTCCCATTTCATAATCCTCTAATTCAGGCCAATCCGCAAACCAGACACCTTCCTTTTCGTGAATGCCCAGACCTTTTAAAAAACTGCACCACAAATCAAGTGAAGCCTCAGTATAACAAACGTTCATTAAATTAGTATAACTAATTACAAACGTTTTGTTTGGTATAAGTCAATGATATACATTGGTGTTTTTATTTTCTGCAATAACTGCCATCAACCAAGTGAAATCCTCCGTTAATGGTTTGATTCTCTGACATAAGTACCACCGAGCTAGCGAGAGCCGCCGTTGGTGGTCTTATTCTCTTCTATAAGTACCACCAACCAAACGAAATCCTCACTTGAGGGTTCCTTTCTCCCCGATAAGTACCACCAACCAAGCGATATCCGCTGTTGTTGGTTCCATTCTCCCTGATAAGTACCACCAACCATACAAAATCCGCTGTTGATGGTTCCTTTCTCCCCGATAAGTACAACGAACTAAGCGATATCCGCTGCTTTTCTCTGAAGGACCATAAGCAACCTTGTTTTGACCCTTCAGCTCTGTTGGTTTGCTGTGAAGGGTCATATGCGTTCCTGTTTTGACCTTTCATCTCCTTTGATTTGCTGTGAAGGGTCATATGCCATCCTGTTTTGACCCTTCAGCTCTATTGGTTTGCTGTGAAGAGTCATATGCCATCCTGTTTTGACCCTTCAACTCTATTGGTTTCCTCTGAAGAATCATATGCACTCCTGTATTGACCCTTCAGCTCTGTTGGTTTCCTCTGAAGAGTCATATGCAACCCAGTTTTGACCCTTCACCTCTGTTGGTTTGCTCTGTATGGTCATATGCCATCATGTTTAGACCCTCCAGCTCTCTTGGTTTGCTATAAAGGGTCATATGCGACCTTGTTTTGACCCTTCACCTCTGTTGGTTTGCTCTGAAGAGTCATATGCAATCCTGTATTGACCCTTCAGCTCTCTTGGTTTGCTCTAAAGGGTCATATGCGACCCTGTTTTGACCCTTCATCTCCTTTGATTTGCTCTGAAGAGTCACATGCGATCCTGTTTTGACCCTTCAGCTCTCATTTATTCAGCCCGCTCCCCCCACAACAAAAAAAGACACCTCTCCACACAAGGGGAGAAGTGTTTCTTTTCGTTTTTTAAACGGTTCGATTATGAGTTTTGGTTCTTTTTAGCTTCAGCTTGCTGGTTGTACTTCTTTACGTGTTGAGCGTCAGTCTCGCTTGCGAACTCAGCACCGTATTGTTGTTGACCTTGAGCAGCTTGAGCGTTTTGTTGTTTCACGTGTTGTGCGCTTGTGCCTGCTTGTGATTTGTTTGGTTGTTGTTGGTTTGCCATGTTTATCACCTCCACGAAATTTATCATGTCCCGGAGGTGATTTTTATATCCGCTTTTTTTTCGATCTTTTTTTCAGGATCGATTTACATCAAAAGAGAACGGCCGCCATCTACAATAATGGTCTGCCCTCTGATCATCGAGGCTTTTTCAGAGCAGAGGAATTCAACGGCGTCGACTATGTCTTCTGTGTCGACCATTCTTCCGGCAGGGGTCATTCTTCTTGCATCAGCAAGCAATTCTTCTCGGTTTGGGAAATGCTTGAGCGCTTCTGTGTCGACCGCCCCGCCTGAAACTGCGTTGACCACGATGTTTTTGGATGCGAGCTCTACAGCCAGATAGCGTGTCAATGATTCCAGCGCAGCTTTTGAAACGCCTACGGTTGTGTAGTTTTCAAGGACGCGGATGGAGCCGAGGGAGCTGATGCTGACAATTGTGCCTCCGCCCGTTTTTTCCATACGCTTGGCCGCTTCCTGGGCGCAGAATAAAAGAGCCTTGCTGTTAATATCCATTGTCCAGTCCCAGTGCGTTTCTTCAAGCTCCATCAGCGGACGAAGAACGCCTGATGCCGCGTTATTGACAAAAATATCAAGTCTGCCGAACGTCTCATCAACTTCGGCAAACATTTCTTTGATTTTCTCAGGCTTTCCCACATTTGCTTTCACAACAAGCGCTTTGACGCCAAGTGCTTCAATTTCTTCCGCTGTCTGCAGGGCAGCGCTTTTGCTGCGTGCATAGTTGATCACGATATTATAGCCCTGTTCGGCAAGGCGGAGAGCGATTGCTTTGCCGATGCCGCGGCTGCTTCCTGTAATTAGAGCGGTTTTGTTCTGGTTCATATTGACATCTCCTTAAGTGCTGTAGTTCGTATAGTTGCCCTTATTGTATCAAACAATAGGAAAAGCGAGTAGTAGAGGAGGAGTTCATCATGTACGTAGGCAGAGATATGACGGAACTGTCAATGATGTCCATACACGAATGGAAAGACAGTGAGCTTGCATATTTTCACCACGGGCTTCAGCAGATGATGCCGTATTTAAACGCCGAGGGCCAGACGATCCACCGCGAAATCATCGAGGAGATTGAAGCCCGCGGAGGCCTGAAGCGCGGCGAGGCGGATTACACCCACGGAACAAGAGTGAGCTATGATTGACAAAAATCCGGCCGCATCCGGCCGGATTTTATTTATGCGCTTCTGTCATCTGATAAATTTTCTGATGGGAAACGGGAAAGGCATATTTCTGCATTTCTTCTTCTGTCACTTTTAAAAGGTTATTGGGGATGCTGCCCGGCTTCAGCTTTCCTGCATAGACAGAGATATTCCAGACGAGATGGGAAAAAATATGCTGAATGGTTCCTGACAAGGGTTCAAGCTCAGCATCTGCTTCATATTCCTCATGCAAGTACCTTACAAGCTGTTCTTTTTGAGAAAGCAGCTCCACTTCCGTCTCACAGTTCGGGAACTCCCACAGATTTGCAAGGAGTCCGGATGACGGGCGTTTGTGAATATAGAAATTTCCTTCTGCGTCCTTTAATACAGCCGCCGCCATTGTTACCTGCCTTGGCTTTTTCTTTTTGCTTTTTACGGGAAGTTCCGTCTGAACGCCTTCTTCAAACGCCTGGCAATGTTCTCTTACAGGACAGATCAGGCAGGACGGGGACGTCGGCGTACATACGATTGCACCAAGCTCCATGAGCGCCTGATTAAATTCAGACGGCTGTTCTTTAGAAATGACTTCATAAAGAATCTTTTCAAAAATGGTCCTTGTCTTCGGTTTCGCGATGTCTTCCCAGATTGAAAGAATACGCGACATGACTCTCATGACATTTCCGTCAACAGCGGGCTCCGGCACCCCGTATGCGATGCTCAGGATTGCCCCTTTCGTATAGGGACCGACACCTTTCAGCTTACTGATTTCCTCAGGCGTATTCGGCACGATGCCTCCGTAAGTACTTACAACTTCTTTTACCGCAGACTGAAGATTGCGGACGCGCGAGTAGTAGCCAAGTCCTTCCCACGCTTTCAGCACATCTTCCTCATCAGCAGCTGCAAGTGCTTCAAGTGTCGGAAATTTCTCCGTGAATTTCAGGAAATAAGGAATGACCGTGTCCACCCTTGTCTGCTGCAGCATGATCTCTGAGACCCATACTTTATATGGATCCTGGTCAAGCCTCCACGGCAGATCTCTTTTTTCGCGCAGGTACCATGAGATTAAGTCGCGCCTGAAATCTTCTATATGTAATGAGTGCAGATTCTTATCGGCTGCATCAAGCATATTTATCTTTCCTCTCATGTTATTTTTATTGGATATTTGGGAAAATAAAAGGGTATCTTTGTTTTCAACCTAGAAATCATACAGCATTTATCCGTATTTAAAAAGGGAAAGCATGTTAGTGTTTGACTCTTTCATGCCGTTCCATGCAAAATGCCATATAGAGCACACTTATTCTTTTCAGAAGGGATAGGAAAAGCTCAGTCTTCATAAGAATGTGACAGGAGGTTTTGCAAAGTGGATACAGGCACACACGTTGTGATGGGCATTGCCCTTGGCGGACTTGCGACACTGGATCCCGCTGTCGGTGCGGACCCGGTAACAGCCCAGGCAGTCATGATCGGAGCGATTGCCGGTTCACAGGCTCCTGATCTTGATACAGTACTCAAATTCCGAAATAACGCAAAATATATCCGCAATCACCGCGGCATCACCCATTCCATTCCGGCGGTGATTCTCTGGTCGGTGCTGATCACCGGCTTGCTGTACTGGTTCTACCCCGGCTCTGATTTGCTGCATCTTGGGATGTGGACAACAATTGCGGTCGTTTTGCATGTATTCGTTGATATCTTCAACGCGTACGGCACACAGGCTCTGCGGCCGTTTTCCCACAAATGGGTGGCGCTCGGCATGATCAACACGTTTGACCCGATTCTGTTTGCCATATACTGTGTTGGCATCTTGTTCTGGGTTTTCGGCACACCAGCAGGGTACACGTTTCTGACCGTCTTTGTCATCGTCTTTTTCTATTACATTTTACGCTTCTTTATGAAAAGAAGCATTGTGAAAAAAATCCATCAAAAATACAGCGAAGTGGAAAAAATCATCATTTCCCCGACGTTGAAATTCAGACGG
The DNA here is from genome assembly GCF_000708755.2 of Metabacillus indicus LMG 22858. Lineage (GTDB taxonomy): Bacteria > Bacillota > Bacilli > Bacillales > Bacillaceae > Bacillus_P > Bacillus_P indicus. Next base: position 31,860 of record NZ_JGVU02000007.1, read on the forward strand.
TGGCGCGTGGCGATTATTACAAAATCCCATTTCTATGTGGGACGGTCGCTGAACGGCAAACTAACGATACTTGATGAGTATGACCGAGTTCCCGTCCCTCAGACGGCAATCATTCAGGCAGCTGAAGAGGATGAAAACATCTCGGCCTTTCTGTCTTTTTCTCCCGTGTACCGGTGGGAAGTGGATGAGTATACAGACCACTATGAAGTGAAATTCATCGACCTGAGATACAGAAGCAAAGGCCATTACCCCTTTGTTGCGATCGTCCAGCTCGATCAGAACCTGAATATTGTCAGCTCCTATACAGGATGGATTTTCAGTGAAGAAAAGCTACGGAAAAAATTAGACCTTTTGCCGGAATAAAAAACTTGGCTCCCAAGAATGGGGCCAAGTTTTTTTAATGGAGCATGCCGTCGCTGTCATTCAAAAGATGACTGTATTTCGGGTTCGTCGCCAAAAATTGATGCAGTTTGTCACCGTAGTTGACAATCCACTGCGTGACAATCTTCTCCGTCATGTTTTTCCCGCGGTACTTCTCCCCCGCTTTGGCGTACGTTGTCTCAAAATCATCCCACAGCAGTTCAACCCATGTTCTCGCCTTGTCATAGGACAGGGCAGGATTTTTTTCCATAAGCAGCCGGGCAAGCCGGTCGTGATACATTTCCATTTTTCATCACCCCGTTCTGTTTATAGTTTTTGCGGAAGCATCACATACTATAAGTAGGCTTCGAATGAAGCTAGTTTAAACCCATTGGAGGTCATACGAATGCGGAATAAAGCGAAAGACTTTCCGATCCAGTCAAGCAATAAGTTTGAAGGAGAGCCAAGAGCAAAAGATGATTTCGCGTCCAAACGGGCCGACGGAACCATCAACACACATCCGCAGGAACGCATGAGAGCTTCCGGCGAGCGCGAAAATCAGTTTTAAAAGACTGCACACATTTTGCGGAGGTGCTTATAATGGGGTCAACACATAAAAAGTTTTTTGAAAATCGAATGGCTAATCCTTTTCAGCAGCCTTGGGCCAACCCAAAGCATGCGCATGCGCAGGTAAACGGGCAGACGCAGCAGACTCAGGATTTAATCATTCTCGAGCGTCAGACACGAAAAAGATCATAGGCTAAACGCATAACGAATCATGCTGAATGAATCAGATTCAGCGTGGTTCGTTTTCTTCTTTTTTTCGGCCAAGCATTGAAATCGGTATTCCTTCCTCTTCTGAGTCCGGGGATTCAAGACGGTTCCCCCACGCAAATACACCATTCATGTAGTCAATTTTAAAGTATGAGCCCGGTGCACCTTCTATTTCATACACTTCCCCAGGCTTAAAATCATCTGGGTTAAGCAAATAGGCCTTTGCCATCGTAATCTTGCGGTCAAGCACCGCAAATTCATTGACCATGCCTAGCTGCTCGGCTTTGCGGGCTTTCTCGGAAAGAGCGGCGATTTCTGTTTTCAGTTCATATTCTGTCATCGTGCTGTAGCGTTTTGTCTGCATGATGGTACTTCCTTTCTTTTTTGCCCTTTAAAAGGATAAAATAAATGTATGACATCTATAGGAGTGATTTTAATGACAGCACTAGTCGTCACAGGTGCAGGCTCAGGACTCGGACGCTCACTCGCCTTGGCCTACAGCATAGATTTTGACGAGATCATTCTTCTCGGGCGCAGCACGGAAAAGCTGCTGGAAACAAAACAGCTGCTGCCTGATAAGCAGGTATTTACATATGAGCTTGACATCAGGTCTCATGCGGAGATTGAACGGCTGACAGACACCCTCTTCAGCCGTCATCCTGTCACTGCGCTGATCAATAACGCAGGAGTGGGCCACTTTGGTCCAATCACGGACATGCCCGCTGATCAAATCAAAGAAATGCTCGATACAAATGTGTTTGGCACCATTCTTTTAACACAGGCATTTCTAAAGCATTACATAGAAAAAGGAAAAATCGTGAACATTATCTCAACAGCAGGCCTCAGAGGAAAAGTGAATGAAAGTGCCTACTGCGCCTCCAAATTTGCCCTGAGAGGCTTTACTGAGAGCCTCGTAAAAGAATATGAGGGAACTGGCATCGTTCTGTCAGGAGCATACATGGGCGGCATGGACACACCGTTCTGGAACGAAAGCGATCATATTAAAGATAAATCACGGCTCCGATCACCCGACGTTATTGCTGAAAAAATATACAGTCTTGATGACGGGAGATCTGAAATCATTGTGGAGTAGGGCGTTCAGTCCTGCTCCTCTTCTTCATTCAGGAACCGTTCGATCATGTCTATCTGGAACCCTTTTCTGTACAGCGCCTGCTTCATCTTGAGACGGTATGCTGACGGCTTTTCTTTAGCGTACTTCCGCTGAAGTTTTTCTGCCTGCTTCACCAGAGACTGATATTCTTCATCATCATTGTTCTCATATGTCATTTCTTCCGTAACGATTGAAATCACATCGAAATTGAATCCTTTTCGAAGAAGGGTCTGCTCTATCTTCTGCTTTGTCTGAACAGTGGAGCTTTTTGCTTCTTTTCTTACCGTTTTCTCGGCATGGACCATTGCCTGTTCAATCTGATCCTCTTTTGTATACTGCTCCAACGCCTTTTCCGCCGTTACTTTATCAATGCCTTTTAAGGAAAGCTCCCTTTTAATTACACCCGGTCCTTTTCCCCCGGTTTTCCAGTGTGTCCGCACAAATGCATCCGCGAATTCACTGTCATTTACGTATTTATAATGCCGAAGCTGATGGATGACCTCTGTCACAACCGATTCGGGGTATTCTTTTTTCAAAAGCATATCGGCCGTTTCCTTCTCGGATCTCATTCTGAATCCGAGAAATTCAATCGCTTTGTTAAACGCCTTTTTGACCGAATCCCCGTACTGGATCTCGAGGATTTCCATCTCATCCAGTTCAAGCCCTTTTTTCAGGCCATACTTCAATAGAATGTTCTGGTCGACGCTGAAGGCGAATTTTTCACCTTTGCCATCATTCAAAAACACATTAAACCGTTCTTCACTGCTCTTTTGAGTCGTTATTTTCGATATTGTTGGCATAGGACACCTCCCCTTTATTTTATCACATTTCCCTTTTTGCACCTTTTAAAAAGAACTGCTGCATACTGAACCAAAAAACTTTCCGGAGCAGAGCATATTAAAAAGGATTATCGGGGTTTGAGTGCTGAATTATAAGGAAAGAGAATAACAAGGAGTGATGACCGTGAAAATAGCAATCGCAGGCGGAACGGGCTTTGTCGGAAACGAGCTGACCGACTATCTCGCTGAAAACGGAAATGAAGTGCTGATTTTAACCAGATCGAAAAAAGAAAGCGATAAAAGCGGCGTCCGGTTTGTTGAATGGATGACAGACGGCGCTGCTCCTGAAAAAGAACTTGAGGGCATTGATGCCTTTATCAACCTTGCAGGCAAATCCATCAACGACAGATGGACGGAGGAAAATAAAAAAGAAATCGTTGAAAGCAGAATCAAAACAACCCGTGAAGTATACAGAATCATTGACAATCTCCAGAAAAAACCTGAAGTCCATGTAAACGCAAGCGCTGTCGGCATATACGGAACGTCGGAAACCGAGACCTTTACGGAAGAATCCGCACCTGGCGCTACTGATTTTCTGTCAGAGACCGTCATGAAATGGGAGCAGGAAGCAGCGGAAATCGGAAAACTTGGTGTCCGCACCGTTTTTGTCCGCTTCGGGATCATTCTCGGTGACAAAGGGGCTCTTCCAGCCATTCTTCTTCCATATAAATTATTTGCGGGAGGGACAGTGGGCTCAGGCACACAATGGATGTCATGGGTTCATATACATGATGTAGTGAGACTTATTGATTTCGTGATGAAAGACAGCACAATAGAAGGCCCCGTGAATGCCGTTTCTCCAAATCCAGTGCAGATGAAGGAATTCGGGAAAACCGCTGCAAAAGTGATGAACCGCCCCCACTGGATTCCTGCACCGGGCTTCGCACTGAAACTGGCGCTTGGGGAGCGAAGCATCCTCGTCCTTGAAGGGCAGCGCGTCATTCCAAAAGCAGCTGCAGAAAACGGCTTTACTTTTACATTTCCAATACTAGAGAATGCTTTGTCAGACTTATTAAAATAACGATCGGACACTCAGAATAGGAGTTTGCCATGGACAGCTTTTTATTCAGGAATGCAACCATTTATCCCATAACGTCAAAAACGCTCTATCAATCAGATCTGCTCGTGACAGGAGGCAAAATCAAAGCAATCGGCAAGAACCTCCCTGCCCCGCCTGATGCAGCCATCATTGAATGCGGGGAGCAGTTTCTTTTCCCCGGCTTTATCGATGTTCATACACACCTTGGTCTGTATGATGAAGGAACAGGCTGGGCAGGCAATGATGCGAATGAAACCATTGAAGTGCTCTCTCCGCACATTCGTGCACTCGACGGCGTGCATCCCCTTGATCAGGGCTTTAAAGATGCAGTCAGGTACGGCATAACAACCGTCCACGTCATGCCGGGCAGCGCAAACGTAATCGGCGGAACAACATCCGTCATCAAAACCCACGGCATCAATATCAAAGACATGCTCGTGGTGGAAACGGCTGCTCTTAAAATTGCTTTGGGCGAAAACCCGAAGCGCATTCACAGCCACGGCAATAAGGATTCCATTACAAGAATGGGCATCATGGGCATGCTCAGGGAAGCTTTTTATAAAGCCAAATGCAGCATGAATGACTGCGATGACTTCAGATCCATCCCCATTAAAAAAGTGCTGAACCGTGAAATCCCAGTCCGCATTCACGCACACAGAGCAGATGACATCCTGTCTGCAATACGGTTTGCAGAAGAATTCGATCTGGATTTAAGGATTGAACACTGTACAGAAGGCCATCTGATCGCAGATGAATTTATCGGTAAAAACATCAAAGTAAGCGTAGGCCCGACCCTTACCCGCAAATCAAAAATCGAACTCAAAAACAAAAGCTGGGAAACGTATCAGGCACTCGCTGACCGGGGGGTAGAAGTCTCCATCACGACGGACCACCCCTACACCCCGATCCAGTATTTGAACGTGGTCGCATCCATCGCCGTAAGGGAAGGTTTTGACGAAAAACTCGCTCTTGAATCCATCACCATAACTGCTGCCAAAAACCTGATGATCGACCACCTTGTCGGAAGCCTTGAACCGGGAAAAGACGCCGACATCGTCCTGTGGAACCACCACCCGTTCCACTACCTCGCAAAGCCCGGGCTGACAATGATAAATGGGAAAATAGTCTATCAAAAAACCTGAATTTCCCTCTTGAAAAACAGCGCTTTCTCAGTCTCAAAAAATGTGCTCAAATTCACATAAAATTAACAAAAAAAATTGTTCCATTTTGAAAAAAAATCGAGTATGATACTTGAGGAAAGAGTAATATGCTAGAAAAGCGGAAGCGCCCGTTTTGCTCCGGCAGTCAGATAAGAAATCACCCGAAAAGTCCGGGTTTGACTTTTTGGGGGATTTTGTTCTGACAGAGGAGTTGGGCGCTGCAGCTGGACATCGAAAACCGAGTCTAAGTATTCCTGAAGTTATTACTAAAAACCGAATGATGCAATTGCGTGGGAAGGCAAATGGTGCGCCACCAGTAAACTGGTCCTAGTGGGTTCGATTCCCACCCCGAAATTTTTTGGCTAATTTAAAAAATTTCGAGGGTGGGACTTTCACACGACAAGTCTGTAAGTCTGCCCTCTGGTTGGAGGGACAGCAAATGCTTAAAAAACGTGATATTCATGACAGTCAGCCGCTATATGATCATATGATCCACCCTGATGTCTTCCCATTTGTGCGCCACAAAGCAGCATCAATTGATGAATATCTTTTTTTAACCAAACAGACAATTGAAGCAGAAGAGCGCGGGGAATTAATTTCACGTACCATTCTTGATGAATGGGGCTCTCCAATCGGAACGATCAGTCTGTTTGACATCCAGGACAACGCAGGATTTCTCGGCACATGGCTCGGGAAACCATACCACGGAAAAGGCTATAACCAAGCCGCAAAAGATGCCTTCTTCAATGAACTCTTTTTTGAGCTTGGCATCGACCGGATTTTCCTTCGCATCCGCAAGAAAAACGTCCGTTCAACAAAAGCAGCCGAAAAACTGCCGTACGTTGTCTACGCGAACGAAACAAGAAAACCGCTCCTTGATGAAATCAATCAGGGTGAAGATATCTATAACCTATACGAAATTTCAAAAGACCTTTACACCTTCTATACGGTGCGCACCGCTGCAGAAACAGAGGAACAGCATCTTAAAGAGGCATAAAATAAGAAAAGCCTAAAAAACCTGCTCATACAAAGCAGGTTTTTTTGTATGAGATTTTGCCGCGATGACGAAAATAGATGTGACACAAATTCGAAAGGGTGAAAAAGCATGTCGGACAAAAGAAAACGCGAAAAAACACGCAACTCTCTAAGCGGCGCTCAAGAAGTAACCTATTCCCGAGAATTTAAAATGGCAGACCGCGCGGGCGGGTACATAGGCAGTAAGAGCGGACGCTGAGGCAGAAGCATAAACGCTGGTGAATATTTTTGGAAAGTGCTGTGAACCTTGGTTTGCAGCATTTTCTTTGTTGATTGCTTTATGGAAAGTGCGCTTAAGTTGGGTTTGCAGCACAATCTTGGATGATTGCTCTTTGATAAGTGTTCTTAGCCTTGGTTAACAGCACAAACTTTGTTGATTGTTCACTGGAAAGTGTTCTTAACCTGGGTTAGCAACACAAACTTTGTTGAGTGTTCATTGGTAAGTGTTCTTAACCTGGGTTAGCAACACAAACTTTGCTGATGGTTCATTGGAAAGTGTTCTTAACCTGGGTTAGCAGCACAAACTCTGTTGATTGTTCACTGGAAAGTGTTCTTAATCTGAGTTAGCAACACAAACTTTCATGATCGCTCCCTGGAAAGTGTTCTTAACCAGCTCAAAGACAAATAACCGCTTGACCGTATGTGAGCTTAACGCCTAAAGTCAGCAACTACCAGCATAAGTCCTCCCAAATAATCCACACTAAACAAGAACCTTGCGTTCAACTTTTTTTAGGGGGGCTTTTACCATGGGAAGAGCAAACAGCCAGCAGTCCAAAAACAAGAGCAACTTGCCTCAAGTACCGAAAAACTTAAAAAAAGAAGCTGACGGTGTTTACGAGGAATATTCAGCTGAACTCGCAGACAGTGCAGACAAAGAAGCTCAGGCTAGAGCAAAAGCTGCCGACCAGCGTCAGGGAAAATCATTATAGCAGAAAAAAATCAGCCAGTGATGGTTCTTCCGTCACTGGCTTTCAAATGGGGATAAAGTTATCCACACACCTGTTGATAATGTGAATAATATCTTTCCGGCATGAACATCCCCTCTATTCACCTTATTCCCACAGTCCACAGATTTCACGGAAAGTCTGTGTTTAAACTGTTGATAATGTGCATAAGTCGTGTAAACGCTTTACATTATTGTTTCGAAACGTATATCATCTGTGGATATCTTCGTACATGCCTCTTTTATCCCATTGTGGATAATCATGAATAGTTTCTTAAAGATATACACACTTTAAAAATACATCCAAGATTGGCCCCATGATATGTGCAAAGCTGCCTTCCCGGCGGCTTTTTCTTTTTTATAGCTGTATAATGTAACATCAACTGAAAAAGCCCCGCACTAAGTGCAGGACCTTCACTTAACTCACTTTGAATCCACAACTTCCCCGTGGTAAAAACGCTTTTTGTGCAGCTCAATTTTGAGGTTGCGGCACAGTTGCTTTAATTCGCGTTCTTCACGTTCTGTCACGAGAGATACGACCGTTCCGCTGGCACCGTTTCTTCCCGTACGGCCTGAGCGGTGAACATATTGTTCAGACGTTTCCGGCAGGTCATAGTGGATAACGTGCGTCACACCTTCAATATCAAGGCCGCGTGCTGCGACATCTGTTGCAAGCAGCATGGAGATCTCCCCTGTTCGGAAGCTCTTCATCGCAAGTTCGCGCTCGCGCTTAGAAGAGTCGCCGTGCAGGATGCCGAGTTCAATGCCTTTGTACATCAGCTTTTCAGCAAGGACCGCTGCATTACCGATATCCTTTACGAATGCAATCGCTTTTGTCCCTTCCACTCTTGAAAGCTTTTGAAGAAGATCAATTTTGTCGCGCTGTTCTGATGGGAAATAAATATGTTCAACATCAGACTGAACGGCTTCTCCGCGGCTGATTTTAATCAGCTCCGGATTTTGCATCAGCTTTTTAGCTTCTGCTTCCGTTTTTTCAGGAAGAGTCGCCGAGAAAAGAAGAAGCTGTCTGTCTTTCAATGTTGTTTTAATGATGTTTTTGATGTTCGAAAGATGCTCCGGCTGCAGCAGCTGATCACCTTCATCAAGAACAATCGTCTTAACCTCGTGCATCTTGATTTTTTTCTGGTTGATCAGTTCATAAACACGTCCGGGTGTTCCGACGATAATCTGCGGGCGCTTCTTCAGCTTTTCAAGCTGTCTTTTCACATTGGCTCCGCCGATGAAGCTTGCGCCCAAGATTCCGCTCCCTGCTGACCACTTTTGAATTTCCTCATGGATCTGCATGACCAGTTCCCTTGAAGACGCCATGATCAGTGTCTGGATATTCTTGCTCTCAGGATTGATGCGCTGCAGGACAGGCAGCAAATAGGCAAGCGTTTTGCCTGTTCCCGTCGGCGATTCTGCAATCACATCGCGTCCTTCCAGAATGGCAGGAACCGCCTTTTCCTGTATAGCGGTTGGAGTTGTATACGAAGCCTTTTCCCAGGCTTCCTTTAAAAATGGTTTTGCTTCTTCAAGCATTGACCATGTGCTGTTCATTTGTTTTCACCTTTTCGTATCTGAAGTCCGTCTTTTATGAGAAAGACGCATTTTCTTATTATATACCATTTCGGCTGATGGAAAAACAGCTCTTGTTCTTCCGCCCGCAAGAATATCCTGAAAATTACCAGTTATTGTTTTAACTTTTCGTTTCCAGCTTATATAATAGACTCCATAAATAGAACTTTTCATAGAGGAGAGAACAGAATGACTGTCATTGGCATCGACCTGGGCACATCCAACAGTCTTGCAGCGTTTTGGTCTGAAGAAGGGCCGAAAATTATTCCAAATGTACTCGGCAGCAATTTGACTCCATCCATTGTCAGCATTGATGATAATGGCGAAATCCTCGTCGGCGAAATTGCAAAAGAGCGCCAGATTTCACATCCCCACCTCACTGCATCCGCTTTTAAGCGTTATATGGGCACGGCTAAAACCTATCATCTCGGAACCTATCATTTGTCTCCGGAGGAATTGTCCTCCTTTGTTCTTCAGTCTTTAAAAAGAGATGCGGAAACGTTTTTGAACGAAGAAATCACGCATGCGGTCATCAGTGTTCCGGCATATTTTAATGACCAGCAGAGAAAAGCGACAAAGCGTGCAGCCGAACTTGCAGGTCTTACGGTTGACCGTCTGATCAGCGAACCGACAGCTGCAGCTATTGCATACGGCTTTCACCAGCAGAATGAGGACACTCGCTTCCTCGTTTTTGACCTTGGCGGCGGAACGTTTGACGTATCGATTCTTGAGCTTTTTGAAGGCGTCATGGAGGTTAAATCTATTGCAGGAGACAATTTTCTCGGCGGCGAGGATTTTACGAACCTGCTCATGCACTATTTTCTGAACGACCACAAGCTTGCGGCAGATGACCTGGATGCACGAGAGCAATCTGTCCTGTTCAAGCAGGCGGAAACATGCAAACGGGAGCTTGGCAGCCATCATCAGCGCGGCCGGATGGTGCTTCATCACAACGGCCAGGAGTATTCAACCAGCTTAGACAGGACTACTTTTGAAAAAATAGCCCAGCCTCTCGTGCTGAAACTTCGAAATCCGATCGAACGCGCACTGCGGGATGCCGATTTGCAGACAGACGAGATTGACGCCGTCATCCTGATTGGCGGAGCAACAAGACTTCCAATGATTAAAGGCATTGTCACAAAGATTTTCGGCAAGCTTCCCTTCCTGACGATTCATCCTGATGAAGCAGTAGTCCTTGGAACTGCCGTCCAGGTTGCGCTGAAAGAGCGGAATGAAGCCGTGGACGAACTCATCCTGACCGATGTGTGCCCTTATTCACTCGGAACAGATGTCGTGAAGCAGCATGATGCCGACTCCTACACGTCCGGCCATTTCCTTCCGATCATTGAGCGAAATACGCCGATTCCCGTCAGCAGAGTCGAACGCCTCTACACGATCAAGGACAACCAGGACCGGATTGTCATTGACATCTATCAGGGAGAAAGCAGACGCGTTGAAAATAACTTGAAAATCGGCGAACTGACCGTTCAGATTCCGAAGTCGCCTGCGGGAAAAGAAGCTGTCGATGTGCGCTATACATACGACATAAACGGCTTGCTTGAGGTTGAGGTCACAACCATCAGCACCGGCAGCAAACAAAACATGATGATTGAAAAAAATGCAGGAAGCATGACCCCTCTTGAAATGGAAAAAAGAATGGAAGAGCTGAAGGCTCTTAAAATTCATCCGAGAGACCGGACGGAAAACAGGCTCCTTCTCGCAAGGGGCGAACGGTTATATGAAGAAACACTTGGACGCGAACGGGAAGCTGCAGCCGCTGCCCTGGAACAGTTCGAGCACATCCTTGCGTCACAGGATGACCAGAAGATCCGCGCAGCCGCAGCGCGCTTAAAAGAGATCCTGGAAGAGATGGAAAACTGGAGCAGACAGCGATGAATTCAGCGTGGAAGATATTAGGCATCGAACCGACTGACGACATGACCGTTATTAAAAAAGCCTACTCGGCAAAGCTCAAAATTCATCACCCTGAAGACGATCCGGAAGGCTATCAGAGGCTGCGGGAGGCCTTTGACACCATCAAAAAGGCATGGAAAAACCGAAACTTACGTCCTGCTGAAGAAAGAGCCTATGAAGATAGCGTACATATACAAATGGAGGAGGAACCTGCCCCTCCCCTCCCGTCTCATTTCCCATTTTCGGAATGGCAGGAGACAGAAACAGATTCCCGCTCAACAATCGATTTGTTCCTGGAGAAAGTGGAGCAGATCTATGACCACTTCCCTTCCCGCATAAACAAGGAGAAATGGCTTGAACTCCTCAATGATGATGCACTGTGGGATTTGGAGCAAAGAGATTATCTGAGTGAACGGCTCCTGACCTTTTTCGAGCTGAATCCTTATCTCCCGGATTACATCTGGAAACTGCTTGAAGACACCTTCCAGTGGACTGATATGCTTAGGGAAAACCCGTACATTCTCGGCGAAGAAGAAACCGAAGCTTTTCTCCGGCGCCTGAAAGATAATACCGGTCTCTATCCTTCACTTTCGTACCAACCGCTTTTACATAGCGAGGACATCCCATATGATCTCTATCTGATGAACCGGGAAAGAGCCCTTGACGAACTCCTTGAAAACCGACTGGAAGAAGCAGATACATATGTGAACACAGCCCTGTCTATTTTCCAAGATGATTCGCAGCTGCACACAATTTCCGGAATGATTTTTGAACGGAGCGGAAGGTTTGAAGAAGCTGCCGCTGCTTATGAAAAAGCATGTGCACTTCAGCCTGAAAACATCACAAATCGAATGCTTCTTGCACAGCTGCTATTTAAAACAGGAAAATATGAAGAAGCGGAACAAGCCTGCCTAAAAATCCTTTCTGACCATCCGGATCACCCGGATGCTCTCAGCCTTTTAGGCAGAATCCATTTTGAAACAGAAGAATGGCAAAAAGCCCGTGAAACCTTTATGCAACTGGAGAGAATTCAGGGAAAAGATCCAGAGACCATGGTTTATCTGGCTAAAATCAATGATTTTCTGATCCGAAACAGCTTTAAGCGGAAGCCGCTTACGAAGAAGGAAATTAAGAAAGAGATCAGGCCTGATACGTTTAAAGATAAGCTGCGTATTTTTCTGTACTGCCATTTGAAATGGAGGATCTTTTTCGCTTTCATTTTTTTACTAGTGAGCCACAACAAACTGCAGGCTCTTGGCGGAGAGAATTGGTTTGATCATCCGATTCTTAAAGTCTTATACGCAGTCTATTCACTCTTTCAGTACATTAATTTATCACTCTATTTTGAGTACACCCTGACGCCGCTGTTCTGGGCAGTATTATGGATCTATTCTGTGATTACGATTTTGAGAGAGTTGAACCGCGTACGGAAAATGGTTTTATAGAAAGGAGGAGCAGCTTTATGAACCGTAAACAGAAAAAATATATGAACACAATGGCACCACTGTGTATGATTGGCTATCCCACCTTCTATTACTCTCTTTTTCTGACATATGTTCCGTTCAGCAAACGCGCCGCCAGAAACCACCTTAAAAATTATGGGGCCACAGACAAAAACACTGCAAAGAACCTGCTTGAGTGGTTTTTAACAACAGGAAACAGAAGAGAATTTTACGTTCTGCAAAGCTCCCTTCTGTTCCTTTCAGAGAATGAAGCCCAGGAGCTGATTTCCGGAGAAGAAGATGAAGTACTGACGGCAAAGCTCTCAGCCGTAAAAAAGTACATGCATCGCTTAAATGAACACAGCATCGGTGCACTTGATCTCTCCAACGCCCTTTTTATTGCAAAACACGCGCAACAGACCGGTCTCCTTACTCAGGAAGAAGCACAATACTACCAGCTCCGGGCAGTCACACTTGCACAGACCATGTACACGAGCTGGCGTGAATACCTGACAGCCTGCACAGCAGGAGCCGAATTCGTCCAAAAAAGCAAAGACCAACAGGAAAAATATCTGAAAGCACAAAAAAGCACTCTGATCAAACTGATGGCCTCGAAGCACAGTCCGTTTAGGAAGATTGATTTTATGACCAGTTTTTCTTAATGAAGAAATCAACAGCAAAACCCGGGAATGCGTTCCCGGGTTTTGCTGTTGATTTCAGGAAGAACACTCTTCTGTACGCATCCCCCTGGCTAAAATCCAGCCGTTTAACCCGTAAGAAGCTTCTACTATGTAGTACGTATACCCGTTTTTCTTAATAAGATCGGTCAATTCCTTTGCATTTCTATAATCCATCGGCCATCCATAGTCTTTTGATTCACTCAGCAGCTCCTTATGATCTTCAGCAAAATCTTTGATATCACCTTCAGTAATGTCAAAGAGGATGCTGCCCGGCAGCTGGTCTTCAAAATAGTAAGCAAAGAAGCCATAAAACAGCAGCTTTGCTTTGTTCCCCTTTTCATCCACTGCCTTTATTTCAATGTGCAAGTTTTCAAAATCAACTTGATAGGCAAGGATTTTGCTGTCGTGGATTGTGAACATGTTGGATTCTCCTTAATCAAATATGTTATGGGTAGGATTTGTTTTGTAGTTAGGAAAAACTGTTTTAAAACGATTACCGTTAATTTCATGAATTTTCTGCACTCAACAAAAAGATTTAGACTATAATTTTCTTATCAACCATTAAGGAGGAATTTTCAATGAGAAAGATCATGAAGAAAACCGTACAACCGTATAAGGGGGCAGCACTTCTTTAATTGTCACGGTGTACCCCCTTGTATGTATTTATTTAAATAACACATAAAGGGGTAAATCATGGATTTTCCAGTTAAAAAGTTTTTCTCTTATTATAAGCCGCATCTGAGGTTATTTTTATCCATATTGGCATGTGCTTTGATTGTATCTTCATTGTCTTTGGTATTTCCGCTGCTTGTGCGGTATATTACCAAGGAAGTTTTGGCGGGAGACTTGTCAAATGCGATTCAGCAGGTGTATTGGGTTGGCGGGCTTATGCTCTTGGTTACCGCCATTCAAAATATCGGAAACTATATCGTGGATTACAAAGGCCATGAACTCGGTGCCAGAATGGAAAGCAGCCTCCGCACCGAGCTTTTTGAACACATGCAGAAGCTATCATTCAGCTTTTATGATAAGGAAAAAACCGGTCAGCTCATGGCCAGAATTACAAACGACCTGCTTTGGCTGTCCGAGCTGTATCACCACGGACCTGAAGACTACTTAAAATATCTCGTCCGCTTTATTGGAGCCTTTTTCATCTTGTTTTTTATTAACGCGCCGCTGACGATTGTGATTTTCTGCTTTTTGCCTGTCCTTGGGTTCATCATCTTCTATTTCAATAAACTTGAAAACAGGGCGCTGATACGGAACAAAGAAAGAATTGGAGATGTGAACGCCCAGGTGGAGGATAGTCTTGCCGGCATCCGGGTTGTGAAATCTTTTGCCAACGAGCAGGTAGAAATCGGGAAATTCACCCGTGAAAATAATCGTTTCCTTGAAAGCAGAATCAGCTTCTATAAGACAGAAGCTAACTTTTACAACGTCACCCAAACCTTCATTCAGCTGATTACGATCGCGGTCATCATCTTCGGAAGTTCAAGCATTGTAAATAAGACATTGGATTTAGCCGATTTGATTACGTTTATGCTGTATATAAACTACATGCTCGAGCCGGTTCAAAAAATGGCGCAAATGAGCACGTTATTCCAGGAAGGAATCACAGGCTTCCAGCGCTTCACGGAAATCATGAAAATAAAGCCCTCCATTGATAATAAACCAGGTGCGGTTACACTGGGGAATGTGCGTGGCGAAATTGAGTTTAAGAACGTTCAATTCCGGTACGAAGATCATCTGAACAACGTCCTTAATCAATTGTCGCTGAAAATACAGCCCGGGGAATATGTTGCCCTGGTTGGCCCGTCAGGATCAGGCAAAACAACATTTTGCTCTCTCATCCCCCGCTTCTATGATGTAAGCGCCGGTGAAGTCATGCTTGACGGGATCGATGTGCGAACAATTGATTTAGCCTCATTAAGGAACAACATCGGGATCGTTCAACAGGATGTTTACCTGTTTGCCGGGACAGTGATGGAAAATATTCGCTACGGAAACCCCAAAGCAAGTGATGAGGAAATTATCGCTGCAGCCAAAAGCGCCAATGCCCACGACTTTATCATGAAACTGCCGGACGGGTATCAGTCAGAAATTGGCCAGCGGGGCGTAAGACTTTCGGGCGGACAAAAGCAGCGGCTCAGCATCGCCCGCGTCTTCCTTAAAAATCCGCCAGTCCTGATTTTAGATGAGGCAACGAGCGCGCTTGATAACGAAAGTGAAAGCATCATCAAGGACTCACTGGAACTGCTCGCAAAAGGCCGAACAACCATCGTCATTGCCCACCGCCTCTCCACAATCCGGAACGCACACCGGATCATCGTTTTAACAGAAGAGGGTATTGCGGAAGAAGGAACACATGATGAGCTGCTTTCAAGGCAAGGAGCTTATTTGCTTCTCTATTCAAAGCAGTTTGAACCAATTGTATAATTTTTTGCTGACCCGGCTCTTATGAAAGAGCCGGGTTTTGTCATGATTAGTAATGCATTTTTAAAAACTCGGCAATATCTTGATTAATCTTCACCAAATGTCCTTCAGACGGGAAATGTCCCATTTCATAGCTCTTGAACGCCGTTAAATTCGGTATGATTTCTTTAGTCGCTTTATTCAAACTGCTTTCAGGAAAAAAGATATCTTTTGTCCCTGCTATTACTAAAGTTGGCGCGTTGTAATCTGACAGCTCTTCCCTGGTCGTTAATTTCGGCATTTCCTGTTCAAGGCGAATATATTTGAATACATCTCCAATAATCCTCTTATCCATTTCCTTCATACTATGATCTGACATTGTATCAGCAATCTTATCAAGGTGTCTTTGCGATGAAGTGCCATGAAATAAAACTAAAGGAAACAAGATTTTCTGAATCATTTTGGCTTTGGATCCCAAGCTTATCCCTGCAGGTGATACCAATACAGAACAGTCAATTTTATCCGGCATGAAGGCTGCCAACCTCATAATAATCCCTGCACCGTAGGAAGGGCCGACAAACGCGCTGCTGGCTATTTGAAAGTGGTCCATTAATTCTTTTATCCATAGGGCAAAGCTATTGTCCCTTGCTGAAATTCTGCCCTCACTGCTGTAGCCCGGATGACCAATTGTATCTGGCGCATACACTCTGTATTTTTCCGTGAGCGGCAAAAACCAGGATAACGTCATTGGATTGATGCAATTGCCGCCCTGGAAAACAAAAACAGTTTTTCCTTCCGGTGGTCCTGCTGCAAGCACATGCGTTTTACCATAGCTTGTATCAATATAAATCTGCTCCACATCAATATCGAATGACTTCAGATAGTTATCGTAATGCTGAGTGATCAGCCTTTTCCCATCCTTTTTATAGATGGTTCCTTTCCCCAAGACTATCCCCCCTTATCTAGTTAAAACAACCTTATTGGAAAATTCTTATCATCTAAGTTTATCAGAGTAGGTATCTCACTATCTATTAGATTTGGTTTGATTTCTACATGATCATCTATCATATCTGGTTAGTTGTTTAAAAAAGCATGGGGCAGTCCGATTCACTTGCTATCAAATCAGCAGAATCATCGTGGGATTTAGGCGACATGTTGCAGGAATGTAAGTTGGATTAGCCGAATAGAAAAACTGTTGTTCCTTTAGTAGATTACCCTAATCAGTGAGGAGATGGGATGTATGCAAACGGTAACCAACCTTTTTTCAGATCAGTTCGACATGCATTGGCGAGAGAATGACTGGTTTGCATCCTTGGAGCAGGCGCTTGATGGAGTATCCGCGCCTGAAGCATCATGGACAGGTTCAGGAAAGAGCAATTCGATATGGCAGATTGTCAACCATTTGATTTATTGGAATGATGACGTCATTCACAGAATCAAGGGCACAGAAAACCCGCATAAAATAAAGGATAATGAAGAAACCTTTGCAGATCACGGGGATCCGGAAGACGAATATGGCTGGGCCCAAACACTACAGCGCCTTGATGAAGTCATGAATCGATTCAAAACCGTCATCGCGGAACTAGATGACGAAAAGCTAAAAGCCCCCTATGCAGCGAACAGGCCCTCCATTGAGCGCTTAATCAGCAGTATTATGATGCATGATTCTTATCATATTGGACAAATTGTTTTGCTTCGGAAGTTACAATCTTCTTGGGGCGGGGTTGATTGGTCTTAGTGGGCTCCTGTTTAAATGTAAATGAAAAGAAGCAGGAACCTGTTAACGGGTTCCTGCTTCTTTTTTAGAACTAATTATAACGCACTCCATCAGGGTAACAGAGCTGCCATCATATTAGTTACCTTTTTTTCAAAATTGCTTCTATCTAGCATTAAAGAGTTAAAATAATCGGCCCGTTTTTCGTCAGGATGATTGTATGTTCCACTTGAGCGACATAGCTCTTTTCCGTAGCAAAGGTCCAGCCATCATCCAATTGGAACACTTCTTCTTCAGAGGTGGAGATAAACGGTTCGAAGGCGATGACCATTCCTTCCTTCAGGATCTCATCATCCCACGGGTCATTATAATTGAGAATGTGGTCAGGGGCTTCGTGGATCTTACGGCCAATCCCGTGACCGGTAAGGTTTTTGATAACAGTAAACCCATGCTGTTTCGCTGTTTCGAATACCGCTTTACCGATTCTGCTTTTTTTGGAACCTGGCTTTGCTTTCGCAAGGCCCGCTTCAAAAGCTTTCTTCGCAGCTTCACATAATTTCGTTAAGACTTCTTCGCCTTTTCCCACGACAAATGAGATTCCCGTATCAGCGAAATAACCGTTCTTGGAAGCAGACACATCGATATTGACGAGATCCCCTTCCTGGATCATCCGGTCACCCGGAATACCGTGTGCCACCTCTTCGTTCACACTGATGCACGTAAATCCGGGAAAATCATACTCGCCTTTTGGTGCTGAAACGGCCCCTGCTTTCTCAAAAAGCTCCCCGGCCAAATCATCGAGCTCTTTCGTCGTAATGCCGGGAACCGTTTTTTGAACCAACTCATCCCGAATGGACGCGATAATCTTTCCGATTTCCTTCAAACCGCTGAAATCTTCTTCTGTCTTAGCAATCATATTTTCAACCTCTTTTTCTTTTTCTTCTATAGGAGTCATTATTCCATTGTTTAAAAGAAAATACCCGGATTATGCTCATGATCAGTCTGCCGGGCGATCTACTCTTTAGATCCTCCACTAAACTCTATAACATGTAAACCCTCAGATGCATCTGGCTCTTCGAAGAAACTTGTGACATGATGAAACACCGCTTCCGTATCAAAAACCGCCCGTTCGGGTTGTTCCTTACGTCTTTGAGCAATTTGGCGCAAGCACTGTTCGTCACTCAGGTTGAGATAAATCAGCTGATGATCTGCATGAACCTCTTCAGCCATATTTAAAAACCATTTTCGCAGCTTTTGAGTGTTGGCCGGAAAGTCCATAACTACATCAGTACCGACACATAATATGTTTTGAACGTGCTTTTTCACCAGTGGCTTTAGCTGAAGGGAAAATCGTTTGTAATCCTCAAATGATTCAATTTGATTCGGGTATAGTGATGAAAGCCAATCATCTTCTGAGAGTAATACCGCACGTTTTTCGTTTGCCAGTCGTTTTGACTCTGTAGATTTTCCGGCGCCCATTTTTCCGCAGAAGAAGTATAGGGTTCCTGGTTGGTTCAATTTTGATCCCGCCTTTATTAATAATTGGTTTTATTGTTGATTGTTCTTCTTTCTCAGCCTTGTCCATCTATGTTTTAAAGGGATTGGAATTAAAAGGATGCAGGTCTACAAGGGTACTTACTATTTCGGTAAGGGCCGATTGCTGATGTGCAACCATCTCCTATGACTGTCTGTAGCCATTAGCAAGTTCATGTTCAAGAAACGATAGATGTCTGGGAGCCAAATTATCATTAGCCGCATCTTCCGCAACTCTGTTATGAAAAGCAATCTGCATATCAACGAGGCTCGGCCACTCATCCAAGTGATGCCTGTTCCTAGTAAAAGCTCTGAGTAGCCTTCGCCCCTTCCCCCTGAAAAAATATCATGGGATGCGAGACTTGATCCAAGGTCTTCTGTAAGACAAGCAAATTAATACGCAATTTATTATATTTTGCAAGGGGATCCCTTTAGGGCAGGGGGAATTTCATTCATTGGCAATAGATTCTTATTGCATTTTTTCCGCTAGCGTTTTTATACGCTCTAGAGCTTTGGGAAAACTTATATTAAATGTTTCTTCTTGTTCCTGTGGAATATCGGTTTTAACTATTAATGTAGTAACTCCATTTTTTTCGGTAAGAGAATAACTCTCTTTTCCACCAGTCCACTCTTTTTCGCGCTCCTGCTGTCCACTTTCTTTTGTGTCTGCACCGTGCCTGAATAATACAAATTCATTTGATGTAAGTTTCTCTATCAGACTTGTCACACCGTAGCCACTTACAGATGATATAAACTGGATTTCATTTCCTTCTTTAAATACTCCTTTCATATATGTACCCTCATCAATTATATTTGCCCAGTCACGGAATATTGTATCTTCCCAAAGAGTTGTCCAGACACTTTCTTTAGAGGCATTTATTTCGATTGAGAACTGAGTTTCTTTCATATTTTCCTCCTTCAAATAAATGGTTTTACAAATTATAAAGATTTCTTTATATAACATAAATCGTTTTGGCAACAAATTTGAGAAAACACCATAGTCTCGAACTTTTGAATATGGGCGACATTTACAGATGTTCTACTTCTTCACCCTTGACATCTCTTTGAGTATACATCAATCGATTACAAATGCTCGATAAATAAATTCATTTTTCTGTAATTAGAACACTATCCAAATAATACCACAGCAGCACATTGACTATATGAATTTAAAGCTTATATAGAGTAATATCGAAAAATATTATCTATTCTCTCACTAAAACGCACTGGGTTGCATAATTAATGATAACCAATCAGTAAATCCGTCTAACGAAAAAAAGCAGGAAACCCTCAAGCCGGTTTCCTGCTTTTTAAACTTACTTCAATACAAACCTCACCACAAGCTCCACATGCGCAGTATGCGGAAACATATCCACAGGCTGAATATACTCAACCTTATACGCCTTCGAAAGTGTTTTAATATCCTTCGCGAGTGTCGACGGGTTACACGACACATAGATGAACTTCTTCGGTTTTACCTTCAATATCGCACCAAGCAGCTTTTGATCGCAGCCTGTTCTTGGCGGATCCACTACAACAGCGTCGGGTCTCCAGCCTTCGCCGAGCCATTTTGGGAGCCAGTGTTCGGCTGTGCCTTTTACGTAGGTGGCGTTTTTGAAGCCGTGTTTTTTGGCGTTCTTTTTGGCGTCTTCGACGGAGTCGGCGATGGTGTCCATGCCCCTGATTTCTTTGGCGCCGTCTGCGAGCCACATGCCGATGGTGCCTACGCCGCAGTAAGCGTCGACGATTTTTTCTTTGCCGGTCAGCTGGGCGGCTTTTTTGACTTCGTCATAGAGTTTGACGGTCTGGACGGGGTTGAGCTGGAAGAAGGCCCGTGCCGAGAGGTCAAAGGTCAGGTCGCCGAGCTGTTCCTGGATGACTTCTTCTCCGTCTAAGTGGACGGTTTTTTCGCCGAAGATCAGGGATGTTTTTTCACCGTTGATGTTTTGCATGATCGATTTGACTTCAGGGAGACGCTTGTTGATTTCGCTGACAATCAGGTCCTTGCGCGGCAGGTTTTCCTGTGCGGTGATGAGGACGATCTGCACTTGTCCGCTTTTGAAGCCGACTCTGCTGACGATGGTCCGGACGATGCCTTTGCGTTTTCGCTCATCATAAATGGATACTTTCAGGTCCTGCAGAATTTGCTTGACGGTTTGTACCGCTTTGTTCGTTGCTTCGTGCTGCACGATGCAGTGATCGATGTTGACAAGGTGGTGGGAGTTTTTGCTGTACAGTCCCGCGATGACTTTCCCGTTTCTGAGTCCTGTCTGGAACTGGCTTTTGTTGCGGTAGTTCCACGGGTCCTCCATGCCGATCGTCTGTCTGATGTCTGTTTTTCCTAGATCAAGTCCGGAAAAGCGCTCCATCGCCTGGACGACAATGTCTCTTTTTTCATGCAGCTGTTTTTCATAGGAAAGGTGCTGAAGCTGGCAGCCGCCGCATTCGTGGTAGATCGGGCAAGGCGGATTCACTCTGTGTGGGGAGGCCTTCCTGATTTTTTTCACTTTGCCCTCGGCAAATTTTGCGCTGATGTTCGTCGCTTCCACGACCACTTCTTCATTTGGCAGGGCACCTGGTACGAATACGACCTGCTTTTTGAAGTAGCCGACTCCTTCTCCGTTGATTCCGAGTCTTTTTATGGTTAATGGAAAGGTTTGTCCTATTTCAAGAGGGACACCTTTGTTCTTTTGTTCATTGGTCTTCATGTTTGACGCTCCATTTCTATTCAATGCTTCTCCATAAATAAAGGGAAGCATAGCTTAAATAAGGGTCCCACTCCCTGCTCAGCTCCTGCATTTCTTCCAAGGTGGGCTTGCGGTCGAGTCCAAAATGCTTTTTCATCGCGTTTTGAATGCCGATATCGGCAACCGGGAACAGGTTGGGCCGTCCCAGTCCGAACAAGAGCAGGTTCTGGACCGTCCATGGCCCCACTCCGCGGATTTTCACGAGCTCCTTCAGGATGACCTCGTCCGGCTGATCCTTCAATTCTTCCAGGTTTATTTTGCCTTCTGCAATCAGCTTTGATGTATCAATAACATACTCTGATTTGCGTCCGCTGAACTGCAGCTCCCGCAGGTCGCTGTAGTCGAGTGCCGCCACTTTTTCAGGAAGCGGATAAAACCAGACTCCGTCCACCTGCTCGCCGAATGTATGGACGAACCGCTCTGTCAGTGTATGGGCGAACTTCAGGTTCAGCTGCTGGTGGATGATGCATTTCATTAGGCACTCATACAGGCCAAATTCAAGCACAAGCGGCGTGCCGTCGTGCTCCTGAAAAATACCGGCGATGTTTGAGGAACGAAAATGGATCTGAACGTCAAGCAGGGACGTATCCCACTGAAAAATGCGCATCGTCTCTTGGAGCGCAGCCTCGCGGTTCCCGCTTCCGCTCACTAAAAACTCTGGTGCATCCTTCGTTCCAAGAGCCTTCACCTTCACAACAAACGGCTTTTTATCCCCGTCTCTCATCGGAATGGATACCTCGCGTTCAGCCATCGTCACGTGATGCAGCGGATCCATGGATAAACGATCAAGGACACGGTCAAAATCATATGGAGGATCTATCTTTACTCGCTCTTCCCACATTCGTTCTCAAACCCCTTATTTTTGATACTGATTATTATATCATGAAACGCCCGGGGAAAAGAGAAAACTCCCTGTGACCACTGTCAGAGGGAGAAAAAGTACGGCTGATGAAAGGTTCGGTCTATCATAAGATCGTCCAGGCTCTTGAAAATATAACCCTGTTTGCGCAAATCCGTAATGGCTTTGTCAAGCGCCTCCGCATTGTCTTTTGAAACAGTATGAAGCAGAAGGATGCTGCCGGGATGGATCTGGCTCATCATCTGATCATAGGAATATCTCCAGCCCTTTTGTGCATTCGTATGCCAGTCGACAAAAGCAAGCGACCAGAAAACCGGCTGGTACCCGAGCTCTTTTGACTTGGCCAGCACCCGCTCGCTGAATACGCCCCTCGGCGGACGGAGATATTGAATTCCCTGATAGCCTGTCAGCTTTTCCGTCTTTTCTTTCACGGAATCCAGCTCTTTTTTCAGTCTTTCGTCCGTGACTTTTGTCAGATCAGGATGGTGCCACGAGTGGTTTCCGACAATGTGCCCCTCATCTGCCATGCGTTTTACAAGGTTGGGCTGGTCAAGAAGGTAGTGTCCGGTCACGAAGAAGGCTGCGGGAACCTTTTGTTTTTTCAGGACATCCAGAACTCCTTCTGTGTAGCCATTTTCATAGCCATTGTCGAAGGTGAGATAAATGTACTTTTGGCTTGGGTCTCCCATAAAAAAAGCATCATATTTATTCAGCAGCTTCACAAGCGGTTCACCGGGGTTCGCGGATTTATGGTTTCTGCTTTTCTCAAAGCCCCAGTTGATCGGCTGGTTGGAAACAGCTGCTGCGGGCTGAATGCCTGACAGGAAAAACAGCAATACGCATGTTGCAAGTGTCCAGTATTTCAACTTCTTCACTCCCCTGACATTGTTCTACTTATAGTGTCGGGAAGTGAGGGAATTACATACTGGGAATAATTATGTAATAAATGGAATACAAAAAGCCGGATTTCTCCGGCTTCTCCTTAAATGAATACTGGTTCTTTAAATTGTGAGAGCTTCTCAAGAGACGACTGATCTACGTCTGCATGGAGGCTGTTCCCGTGGGAATCCATCGTTACAACGGCTGTAAAGCCTTCTACCTTCAGGTGCCACATCGCCTCAGGAATCCCGAACTGCATGAGGTCAACGCCTTCAACAGATTTGATGCAGTCTGCATAGTACTGGGCAGCTCCGCCGATGGCATTGAGGTAAACGCCGCCGTGCTCATTCAGTGCTTTCAGTGTTTTCGGGCCCATGCCGCCTTTTCCGATCACAGCGCGGATGCCGAATTTTTTCATAATGTCTCCCTGATAAGGCTCTTCGCGGATGCTTGTTGTCGGTCCAGCTGCTTTTACATGCCAGTTTTCATCCTCATCCTTCAGCATAACTGGTCCGCAGTGATAAATGATCTGGCCGTTCAGATCCACTGGTGAGTCATTGGTTGAAAGGTACTTGTGGATGGCATCGCGCCCTGTGTACATCATGCCGTTGATCCGCACTACATCTCCGACTCTCAGCTCGCGGATTTTTTCTTCTGTGATTGGCGCTTCAAGCACGACTTCACGCGGGCTTTCTGCCGGCGCCTCTGCAGGCTCGTCGTCCTGGAGGTTTGGCATCTCGCCTTCCTGGTACAGCCAGTCCTGAATCGCTCCGCTGCCGGCATCAATCGTGACGCCTAAACGGCGGTATGCCCAGCAATTGTACGCAACAGAAACAAATAAGCTTGCCGGAATCCGGTTCATCACGCCGACTTTACAGCCGAGAAGCGTGGCTTCCCCGCCAAAGCCCATTGTACCGATGCCAAGCTTGTTTGCTTTATCTACGATATATTCTTCAAGTCGTTGCAGATCCTGATTCGGATTCGTGTCATCCGCGCTTCTGAAAAGCTGATCCTTCGCAAGCTCGTAGCCTGAAGTCCGGTCTCCGCCGATGCCGACGCCGATGAAGCCTGCGCTGCAGCCCTGCCCTTGTGCCTGGTACACGGAGTGAAGGATGCATTTGCGGATGCCGTCAAGGTCGCGTCCGGCTTTGCCCAGTCCGTCCAGTTCGCATGGAAGGCTGTACTGAATGTTTTTATTTTCACAGCCGCCGCCTTTTAAAATCAGGCGCGCGTCGATGTAGTCTTTTTCCCACTGCTCGAATTTGATGACAGGAGTGCCGAAGCCAAGGTTGTCCCCGCTGTTGTCGCCAGTCAGCGAGTCAACTGAATTCGGGCGCAGCTTTCCGTCCTTTGTCGCCTGTGCAATCGCACGGTAGATGTCTTCCTTCATATTGAGCTGATTGGCTCCGACGGGAACCTTCAGTTTAAATGTAGGCAGTCCTGTATCCTGGCAAATCGGCGATACGTTCTCGTCCGCCATTTTGATATTCTCGGATATTGTCGCAAGAGACATCGCAGCGCGCGTGCCTGCGTTTTCCTGCTGTTTCGCTCTTAAAATCGCGCGGCGCACATCCTTCGGAAGCTTCGTTGATGTTTCCACGATCAGTTCATACATGCTTTCATAAAAACGATCCATCCTGTTTCTCCCCTTATTGTCTATAGAATTCGGTCAATTTCATTCAATTTTCATTATACTCCTTTGCAGTTTGGTTGGAAAGGCTTTCAGTTTAGAAATGCGGAGGCTCCGTTTAGCCCTGATAGGCAGAAAAGAAATTACCGGAAAGGTCCGGGTTTGACTTTTTGGGGGATTTTGTTCTGACAGAGGAGTTGGGCGCTGCAGTTGGACAAGGAGTCAAGTTCCTTCCGCTGCAATCCACTGGAGTTTTATACTAAAAAAAACCGCCCGGCCAATGACCGGGCAGCTTCTGCTAGTTCTGTTTTTTAGGGAGGATATCAATCTCCAGGCTTTTCTTGATTTCCAGGTACTGATATGAAATGGTTAGTGTTCCGCTTTTCTTTGTTTTGATTTTGCCGTTTTTCCATTCTGCGAGGTCTGGAGGCGAAAGCTCCATGAAGAGCTTGTCCGGGTTCATGGCAAATCGGTTGCCGTCTTTGTCGATGGCTGTTGCTGTCAGGCGGATGTTCTTTCCTTCAATGATTGTTTCGTTGTTTGGGTTGAGTTCAACGTTGACAGGCTTGATTGTGTTCGGATCAACCACGGTCACTTTGATCGTGCTGCTTTTTCCTCCTGAAACGGCTGTAATGTTAGCTGTACCAGGCTTGAATGTCTGAATGGTTCCGTCCTGAAGCACTTTTACGGCTTTTTCATTATCAGAGGTCCAGACTGTGTTAACATCTTCGAACGAGCTCAGGTTGACGAGATAATTTCCGTAGATTTCTCTAAAATCGCCGAAAAGGTTGAGTGTGCGTTCTGCACCTGCTGCCATTTTCATTTCCCGCTGTTCGCTTAGGGCATCGTCGACGATGGATACTTCCGTCAGCAATGGGTTGAATTTGTAGTCCATTCCTGATTTCGTCACTTGGAGCACTCCGCTTCCAAGGATATTTCCTTTGTCGTTTGAGACATATCCTTTGCTTGCGCCGTTGCCTGTGATTGTGTACTTGACGCCGTCTTTTTCCCATGACTGCAGGAGGTGAAGGTGACCAAACAGCACTTGAACGTTCACGCCGCTGTTTTTCTTTTTATAGGATCCGAGAATGTCTTCGAATTGTTTGGCATCCGTTGGGTTCATTTCATGCTTCGTGCCGAAATCATCTTTTGTTGTATTGTGTGTCACGACAAGAACATTCTTCTTTTTATTTTCCTTCAGTAGCTTTTGAAGGTAATGGAACTGTGTGGAGTCTGATGCTGAAATACTCTGTCCAAACGCACTGTTCAAGCTGATGATCAGCGTGTTTCCATATTCGAAATGATAGGTTGGCGATCCAATGATATCTGAGTAGAAATCAATGTTTCCCTGGAATGATTCATGGTTTCCTGGTGTTGCGAAAAACGGTTTTTCTCCAAGTAAGGCAAGGTCGCTTGCCGCTCTGTCCCACTCTGACTGGGAAGAGGTATCCACGATGTCACCTACGTGCATCACAAAGTCCGTTTCTTCTTTTGCAGCCCGGTCAAACAGGCGTTTTGAGTACATAAATCCTTGTGTATCAGGCAGGACAGAAATGGCGAACTGATTAGCCTTTTCCGGCTGCTGAAGCTGCTTTGTTTGGAATTCCTTCACAAACGGTGTCATGACATTACCGCTATTGTCTTTTGCCTCGATGATATAAGAATGCTGGCCGTCTTTAAGCGGTTTTTCAGGAACGGCATATGCCCAGCCCGTTTTTTCGTCGTAGTGGACAGGTGCAGGTTTGCCGTCAATTTTTACTGCGACACTGTTTTTCTTCACGCCGCTTTTTACATCTTTGAGTTTAAAGGTAATGCGCGGTTCTGCTGTTTTCTCAACCGCTTTTCCTGTCGGCGTCACATTTGAAAGAACCGGTTTTTCTGTATCATCGCTTAAGTCTACTTTGATTGTTTTATCAACGGATGGAACAGATGCATTTCCGTTTGTGTCGCGCGCTGAAGCCGTCAGATGGTAGGTGCCCTCTGTCAGGTTTTCAGCTGTTGCTTCCACTTTGCCGGTTTCAGCATCATATGTGTACGGAAGCTCCTCCCCGTTTAATTTTACTTCGATTGAAGCAGCATCCACCCCTGATTCTTCGTCAATCACGAGGGAAGAAAAAGCGATTTTGTTTTCATAGACGGTATTTCCCGCAGGTGTAACCTCTTTGAATTCCGGTCCGTTAAAGTCTTCTGTTTCGTTCGTGTAAATATATCTCATATGGTCGATGTAAACACTGCCGCTGTAGTCAGGGATGCTTTTGTTCGTTTCGACAAAATAGAGATAGTTGAAAACGATCGGCAGCGCCCAGTCCTGTGGAAGCTCAACCTCAAGGTATTTCCAGCCCGTCCAGTCTACTTTCGGTGCAAGGTCCAGTGTTTTGTTGACACCGTTTGCTTTGAAAATCAGGCGTGCCCACGGAGCTTTGCCGTCGCCGTACACCCATACGCCGAATTTCTTCGGTTTGATGTCTGTTTTATAGGTTTCATACATGGAATCAGCAAGCTCGTCCGGCCATGCCCCAGATGCTGATTTGTACCAGTGCGGGATGACGTTAATTGTGCCGTTGTATTTGCGTTCCCACTTTTTCGAATCGTAATCCACACGCAGGCTGCGCTCTCCGAATTTCGCTTCGTCCCCGGAAAGCTGATGGGTTCCGCCCATGAAGCCGGATACTTCATAGCCTACTTTTAGGTACGTTTCATAGTCATCGATGACTTGTTCTTTCAAGCCTATTAATAACTCAATCTGCTTTTCAATGGAACCAAGTTTTGCAGTAACGGTTGTTCTTGTTCCCTCAGGGACATCTTCTTTGATTTGGATGGTGCCGTCTGGAGTAATTTCACCAAACTGCTCCTCCATCTCCCAGTCGATCGCATCTCCTGTGAGGATGACTTCTTTTCCGTCTTTGACGGCTTCGGCCTCTAGTTTCTTTTGCTCACCCGGCTGAAGAATAACCGGACCCTGATCAGCAAATTTGAAGTCGTCCACCTGGTCGATGACTGTGAGGGATGCCTGCCCGCTTACGCCGTTGATGGCAGCTTCCACTTTATCTGTCCCTGCCTTAGCGGGCGCCTTGTACAGACCCGTTTTGTCGATGGTGCCCTTTGAAGCTTTCCAATGGATGGAGCGGCTTGCAATCATGACAGGGTTGCCGTTGCTGTCTGTTGCTTTAACCCCGAATGTGAATGCTGCGTTCTTGAAAATTGTCAGATCCTTTTCTACTATTACTTCGCCAATTTCCCCTGTTTTCGTTGAATGATTGACAAAGAGAAGGCCGTTTGTGATCGATCTTGACTGCCCGTCACTCGGGTGATTGGCCGTCTCAAGCGCGCTTTTCCCTTTCGGCTGGACGATCATTTCTGTCGATCCTCCGCCGTCAAGGCCAAGAGCCGAAACTGCGCCGTGCTCTTCCATGATCTCAGCCATTTCGACTAGCGTTACCCCCTGGCTTTTATCAAAAAGGGTGCTTGGTTTATCAATCGTCATCGTGATGACCTTTTGCTCTGCTGTTATTCCGATGGCGGTTCTGGCGCTCTTAAGATTAACATGGCTGCCGTATTTGGACTGGAGCTCGTCTTTTGTGAGCGCCTTTCCGTCCTTAACAAGCCAGTTGTAGCCGCCTGTTGCCTCTGTAATATCATTTTTCAGGACTCTGTTTTCTCCCGTGAAAAGATCAAACTGAAAGGAGATGTTCATGCCTTCTTTTAATTCATTCCGGATCATCTCTGCTTTTGAACCGAATCCGGCGATGATGACACTGTCTGATGGAATATCAATGCTCTCATAGGAAGAATAGATTTTCTCGATTTTTCCTGTGTAAGCCTGTCCTGCTTTGATGGCAGAAGCGTCCTTTACCTCTTTTACGACTGCCATGGCTCCATTTTTAATGAAATTCTCATTGCGGTCATCAAAGGTGAGGATTCCCTTCTGGTTTAGCTTGGGTGTAAAAATCCCGAGCTTTTCTCCCGCGTTTTCATTGCGGTTCAGTGTATCCACTTTTACATTTTTGCCGCTGTAGGACAGCGAGCCTCTCATTTCAACTTCCCCGATAAAAGGTTTCTTGTCTTGGTCAATCGTAAAAACAGGATGAAGAGCAACGCCTGAAGGATAGCTGTGATTAATAAGAAGATTGCGGTTTTGGACCTGGAGCGTCATATTGATGCCTGTCTGCATATTGAACATATCCGCATTCACGCCTGCCACAATGTCTTTTCCCTTGAATTCTTCTCTGGCAGCCTGTGACGGGAGGGTCTCTGCAGCTACGACTCGTTCAAGTGCCTTCGATGTGACAACGGATACATTCGGATTCGAAAGATCTGCCTCTAGCACGTTCACTCTCTGGCTGTTTCCCGCTGTTCCCCCGAAATTCTCGATTTGCTTTTCAGTGTGTGTAATGCCTGAAGAAATCTGCTCCGCTTTTAACACCGTGCTTTTTTCTGACGGGACCGTTTCTTCTCCGAGAACGGAAACCGGCTGAATCAGCAGCGTGCAGGCCATCAGCATGACGGCAAGCTTGTTTTTCCCTTTCATCTTGCACCTCCGGATAGTAGTTTGTACCACTCTATTCTAGAAGGAAATTGTTGATAGGATTTGGTATTTTTTTTAATGCTTGTAAATTTTTTAGGGCTAAAAGTACCGGCTAGTGTGGATTTTGTGTAAAGGGGTGAGGTATGGACTAGATATAATTGAAGAAAATTACATTTCGTTCAGGTCTTTAGGTTGGTGAAGGCTCGAGGCTGTTTTGTTTTTTGTTTCTCTGGTACCTTTTTTTGCAATCTGCACCCGTTCCTTTCCCGCGGTTAAGGAGGGGAAACTATTCAGACGTTTTTGTGACCTTCCCACTGGTTTTCTTTTCGTTGATAGCACTTATCGGGGAGAACGGAACCATCAACAGTGAATTTTGTTTGGTTGGTGGCACTTATCCGGAAAGAATGGAACCATCAACAGACAATTTCGTTTGGTTGATGGTACTTATCGGGGAGAATGGAACCAGCAACAGACAATTTCGTTTGGTTGATGGCACTTATCGGGGAGCCAGCTAAAAAAGCAAAACAAAAAGAACACCCTCATCGGGTGCCCTCGCGTCATCTATTCTTTGTTCCAGTCTTTTTTAAACTGCTCCTGCTTGATTTCAAGTTCATCCAGCATGTTTATTAAACGGTCGATATCTTCAAGGTCGGTTGATTCGGGATCCATGGAATCAATCACATTCATGAACATATTCAGCCGTGATTTTAAATATTGTAGTTGTGAGTCTTTATCATGAACGGCGTTGCCCAAGATGTATCTCTCCTTTCACTGTTACAGTTATCGTAGCTCATTCAGGGAACTTTGACAACCGCTCCTGAACGCGAGGTGTTCCAAACTGACGGGTTCATGTTAGAATGTTCTTTATGTGAACTTGAAAAAGGAGTTTTATGAATGAATGCATCAGCTGTGAATCTGCTGCCTATCACCCCTTCTCACGACCCGTGGGAGGCTTATTTAGATGTTAAACAATATGGAAAAATGACCCTTACAAACGTGGAGTTTACAACGACGACACTTTGCAATATGCGGTGTGAGCATTGCGCCGTGGGATACACCCTTTCTCCAAAGGATCCCCAGGCACTTCCGATCGAGCTTATCTTGAAACGGCTTGAAGAGGTTGAGACGCTCCGTTCGATCAGTATTACAGGCGGAGAACCGATGCTTTCAAGAAAATCCGTTGATCAGTATGTGCTTCCTCTTTTAAAGTATGCCCGGGAACGCGGGGTGCGTACGCAAATAAATTCGAATTTGACGCTTGATCTGGCCAGGTATGAAAAGATTGCCCCGTACCTTGATGTGCTGCATATCTCCCATAACTGGGGAACACTCGATGATTTTGCCGAAGGCGGCTTTGCGATGATGGAGAAAAAGCCATCTTACGCGCAGCGCACGGCGTATTTTGACCGGATTGTTGAAAACAGCCGGGCGCTTGTTGATGCCGGCATCATGGTCTCGGCAGAAACGATGCTGAACAAGCGGACGCTTCCTCATATGGAAAAGATACATAAGCAGATTACGGAGGATATGAAGTGCCAGCGGCATGAGGTGCACCCTATGTACCCATCTGACTTTGCCAGCACGCTCGAAACGCTGTCTCTCGAAGAAACGAGAGCTGCCATTCATCACCTGCTTGATATTCGGAACGAGGATGTCTGGATGCTGTTCGGCACGCTGCCGTTTTACGCGTGCAGCACGAATGTTGAGGATACAGAACTGATTAAAAGGCTTCGCGCTTCCAAAAACGTGACAGTAAGGAATGATCCCGACGGCCGTTCAAGACTGAATGTCAACATTTTTAACGGCGATATCATTGTGACGGATTTCGGGGATACGCCTGAGCTTGGGAACATTCAGCGCGACACCCTCCAGTCTGCCTACGACCGCTGGAATGATACAGAGCTTGCGCGCGGTCTGAACTGCCACTGCCCGGCCGTATCCTGTCTTGGACCTAACCTGCTTGTTAAAAACGCCTACTACCCTGATGTAGATTTCATGACGAGAAAATCAGTGATTTAAACCCAAAAAGCGAGCCACAAAAATGCACCTCCAAATGTTAGATTGTGTGTCTAACATTTGGGGTGCATTTCAAATGGCTCGCTTTTTATCGTGGCTGTTCAGAAACGGTAAATCCGAAGGAAGCGTGATCCTGTACAGGAATCCAGGCTCCAATTCCCTGTGATGTTACGTTTTGGACAACGATTTTGCGCTTGCTGCCTTTCAGCACTAAGTACACTTCGCCGTAAGTCACCTTGCCTTTTTCACTGACGGCAGGTGCGTAGGCGTTTAAATACCCAAGGCGCTTAACCGGGACATTATAGACCTGGTCTTTTTTCGAGCCTGTCCCGATGATGGTTTGAAAAGACAGTGGAAGATTTGTTTTCTTCATGGCTTTTAACAGCATCATTTTTTTCACATCTTCTTCGTTCGGGATCCGCGCTGTCAGTCCGCCTTTGACCTGCTTTTGAGATTCCTGCTTGTAATGGATCTGAACGGCTGCTTTTCCGCCCCTGTTGTCGAAAAAGTTTGTGTTGATCTTTTGGTATTCCCAGTTTACTGCTGTTTCGGACGACTCATAGTTCAGTGCCCACTGGCCGAGAAAAATTGTTGCTCTGTAGCCGATTGCAAGCTTATTGTCCGGAATTGATGATTCGTTTAAGAGACGAATCAGATTCGGATTTTCAATCGCTATTTTTGATGTATCGATTAACCCTTGTGTAAACTCGCTAGGTTGCAGATACGGAAGGTCCTGAGTGGGGTTCGGATACGTGTTTTCTTTTGAGATATCCAAAACCGAACTCGGGACTTTTGCTTTCGGTGCTGCAGACACAGAGCCTGAAAAACTGATTGATAAGAGCAAAGCCATTGAAACGAGCATCCATTTTCTCATTTCTTAAACCCCTTTCGGTTGCTTTCCCTTATTGTTTTCAAGCCCTTATGTCTTTATCCACACTTTCATTACGTTTTTGCGATCCATTTTCCAAGCACCGCATGTACCCTTGGATTGCAGAGCTGAATAAGCGGTCCGATTGCAAATGTAATAATGATGGTGCCAAGGCCGATCGGTCCCGCGAACAGGAGGGCAAGCAGCAAAGCAGCTACTTCACCGATCGTTTTTGCCGCCATCAGGCTGAGCCCGAATCTCTCGTGCAGTGTGAGCATGAGCTGATCAATCGGATTAGCCGGGAAATTCGTTTGAAGATAGATGGAAACGCCAATCGCGATCAGTAAAATTCCTGAGAGCAGGATACCCGCTCTGCCTGCAAAGCTCTGCATCTCAAAATCCTGGAAAACGCGCAGCATCCAGAAATCGACGAAAAAGCCGATCAGCAAAATCGTGATGATGCCAAGAACTTTAGGAGTCTCCCGCATGATCAGAGCATTAAGGATAATAATCAGAATGCCGACGATGAAGATCCAGCTTCCCACCGTAAGGCCAATTTGATCTGTCAGTCCTACATTCAGCGCATCCCAGGCGCCGGCGCCAAGGTTTGCTTTAATCGTTAATGTCACCCCAAAGGCCAGAATAAATAGACCGGCCGCGAAAAAAATCAACCGAAACATCATGTTCCCCCAACTCCTTTATGTTCTATATGTATGTCCACGCAGCCACTCTAAATAACTGAATATTTACAAAGTTTAACCAATATGTTACCTTAGAGGTAATCGTTACAAATTGTTTCGTCCTACACATAAAAGACTCTGTGCTGTCTGCACAGAGTCTCTTTTTTTACAGAAGATAAAACCCGATGCCCATAATCAGGTAAGCTGCAAGCAGCGTCGCCCCTTCAAACCAGTTCGTATCACCGTCATTGGTGATTGATATCGTCAGAAGAACAGCTGTAATCATGGAGATCAGTTCCGGCACTGTAAAGACAAGAGGCATTTTCTTTGTAAACAGCAGTGAAATCAGGACGAGAACAGGCGCCACGAACATGGCCACCTGAAGCGTTGACCCGACCGCAATTTCGACTGCAACATTCATTTTATTTTTATAAGCCATAATGATCGCGGAAGCATGCTCTGCAGCATTTCCGACGATGGCTACGATGATGACCCCGATAAACAATTCGCTCCAGCCGAATCTCTCTCCCACTGCTTCAAATGTATGTACAAGGCTTTCAGACACATAGGCAACAGCAGCGGTTGCAAGCAGGAGAATCAGCAGCGCCTTTTTCGCCGACCATTCCGCTTCTTCGTCATGTCCGGCTTCGTCAGTCTCATGCTTATAAACACCGCGGTGGGTCACAAGCTTAAAGAACAGCGCGGCAAGATATAAAAGAATTAAAATGACAGATATTCCTATGCTCAAGTTTAACGTCTTTGTCTCGTCCATGTCCATCGAAAAAATTTCCGGAATGACAAAAGCGACAACGACTGCAAAGATCAGCAGCCCTGAATTATGCCTCGCATCATACACGCTGAACTCCTGCCGTTTGTATTTTAACCCTCCAACAAAAAAAGAAAGACCGGCGACAAGCAGCAGGTTCCCAAGTACTGAGCCAGTAAGGGATGCCAGCACAACCCCGATTAGACCAGCCTTTAAGGCAAATATTGAAATGATCAGCTCAACGGCATTTCCAAACGTAGCATTAAGCAGCCCCCCGACTCTCGGGCCCGCCACAACAGCAAGACTCTCCGTTGCCCGCCCCATATAGCCTGCAAGAGCAATAATCGTCAGGCAGTATACGGCAAACATGATCACTTCAGGCCAGTGAAGCAGTCTTCCGATCACTGAAAGCGGCACACCGGCCAAAACGACGATGAAAAAGATTCGATTCACTCATATCCCACCCTTTCTATGTCTTATTCTTTCTCTATTTTGCAAAAAAATAAACCACACCCTTTTCCTGCGTATGAAACGGGTAAATTGATGCAGATTAATGATAGATATGAAAGGAGTGGATGATGATGAGCGATACAAAACAAAGAGTCCAGCAGATGCTCAAAGACCATAAAATCGGAACACTTGCGACCATTCGCGAGAACAAGCCATTCTCGAGATTCATGCTGTTTTTCCACGAAGATCTGACGTTATACACGGCAACCAATAAAGAAACGCATAAAGCAGATGACATTGAAAGCAATCCGAATGTCCATGTTCTCCTGGGGCTTGAAGGCAGCGGTTGGAACAATGAATACGCAGAAGTTGAGGGAACAGCATCTTTTGAAGAATCTGCCGAATTGAAAAAGAAATTCTGGCAGGAGGATTTGAAAGAGTGGATTTCAGGACCGGATGATCCGAATTATGTGCTGCTGAAGATTCAGCCTTCCTCGATCAGGTATTATCAAAAGGCTGGAAGTGAGCCTGAAGTCATTAAAATGTAAGCAAAAAGACCGAGCTTGTGCACGGTCTTAGTTTTTGATTTCAAATGTTTCGGTGATCTCAATGCTCCCCTCAACAGAGCGCACCATCGGGCAGTTTTTTCTTGCAAGCTTCACGGCCCCATCCACTTTTTCTTCCTTTAAATCATTTCCTGTGATGACGTAATGAATGGCAATGCTCTCAATGCGGTTCGCTTCCTCTTCATTTCGTTTCACGGATGCCTGAATTGTTATATCCTCAACCTCAAGCCTTTTCTTCTCAAGAATTCCGCGTAAGACTCCTCCGCTGCAGACAGCAATGGATGAGACCATCAGCTGATACGGACGGAATCCGTATTCTTCGTTCCCTGCAACATGCAGTTCCCCGTATTCAAAATCAGCAGAAAAGCCAACTTCCCTCATTTTAAATTCCATTTGAATCATCCTCTCTTTTTTGCCATCATACCTGAATCTTCCCTAAGGAAAAAAGAAATGTGCTTGTCTGTAAGGGTAGATGCGTGTAACATTCAGGATGGAAAATCAAGTTAGGAGTCATGTTCATGTCAAAATTCAAATTTGCGATTTTAGTCAGCATTGTTGCCATCTCAGGCTTTTCCCAGGGTATGCTTCTGCCCCTGATTGCCGTTATTTTTGAAAAAGAAGGATATTCCTCTTCTGTAAACGGACTTCATGCAACGGGACTTTATATTGGGGTTCTGCTTGCGTCCCCGTTCATGGAAGGCCCGCTGAAAAAATTCGGTTTTAAGCCGCTGATCCTAGTCGGCGGACTCATGGTGGCGCTGAGCCTGTTCGGCTTTTTATGGTTTCAATCCTTCTGGTTCTGGTTTTTGCTGAGGCTTTTAATTGGCGTTGGAGACCACATGCTCCATTTCTCCACCCAGACATGGATTACATCGATTTCATCTGAAGAGCGGAGAGGACGGAACATTTCGCTCTACGGTCTGTTTTTCGGACTTGGATTTGCAGCCGGACCGCTTATGGTCCCTTTGGCAGAAATCAATACGTCCCTGCCGTTCATCGTATCAGGCAGCATCAGTCTGATTGCCTGGGCATTCGTGTTTTTCCTTAGAAACGACTTTCCTGAACATGATACAGGGTCCACCTCTTTCTTTGGAACAGCAAAGCGGTTTGCCAAAGCATCGCGTCTTGCTTGGGTTGCCTTCCTTCCGACTTTCGGATACGGATTTCTTGAAGCTTCCCTGAACGGAAACTACCCTGTTTATGCTCTCAGAACTGGCATTGATGTCGCATCTGTCTCTATTATCCTGACTTCATTCGCCGTCGGCGCCATTCTTTTTCAGCTGCCGCTTGGCATCATCAGTGACCGGTACGGCAGAAGAAACACCCTTTTGTTTGTCATGCTCTCCGGCTTCGCTGCATTTATGGCAGCAAGCTTTGCGGAAACCCTTGTCCCGCTTATGATCTGCTTTTTCACAGCAGGCATGATGGTCGGATCGACGTTTTCTCTCGGCATCAGCTTCATGGCTGACCTTCTGCCTAAAAACCTTTTGCCGGCGGGCAATCTGCTCTGCGGAATCTTCTTCAGCATCGGCAGCATATCAGGCCCGTTCCTTGGCGGACTCTACATCGAAGCCGTGGATTCAGCCAATTTCCTGCACGTCGTCAGCTTTATCCTGCTTCTTATTTTTATTACACTCGCTTTTTACAGGCAGAAGAAACTTGAACCGGTAAACGCAAACTCATAATGACAACCGCCAATCTAAAAAAATTGGCGGTTTTTTTAAAATATAGGTTGAACATTTTGAATTATCTGTTATATAATAGAATTAACAAATACAAACTGTATCATAACAAACAAAACCAGGAGGATGATTAACATGAAAAGACAGGAACGCAAAAATATGATCGAGTTTATCGCTAAAATGAAGGATATCGAGTCAGAAACGCTTATGTACATGACAGATGAGGACATCGAGCATATCTACACTTCGGCTTATCACTCTTACATTCAATGGTCTGAATAACGAAAACAGGAAGAGTCATTACTTACTTGCCGCTTTCAGCCTTTTACTTGCCATTTCACACGGTTTACTTGAAAAATGCATTTAAATACTTGCCAATTTCATCAAATTACTAGAAATTATCCAGTTACAGGAAATCAAAAACACACCAAAAAAGCAAACCGCCCCAAGCGGTTTGCTTTTTTATGTTTAATGGTAGCCGTTCTGCCCGTTGGCACTTCCGCTTGTCTTGTTCTGCGGCTTGCTTTTCGAGCTTTGTTTTGTGTGGCTTCCGCCCTTTTTTGTATGCTTTGTCATGATTGGTCACCATCCCGGCTATAGTTTGAAGACCTGGGTCTTCTCCATTACTGTCTCACTGACAGCCGGTGAGTATGAGTCACAATCACTGGAAAGCTACGTTTGTTTTTTCCGCGCATAAAGAACCGCATTCAGCTCACCGCCAAGCATGATGATCATGCCGGACAAGTAAAACCAGCTCATCAGGACGATGATCCCGCCTAAGCTCCCGTAAGCGGCGCTGTAGTTCCCGAAGCTTGAAACGTAGTATGAGAAAGCAAACGATGCTGCAGCCCATCCAACTGTTGCAAAGACAGCACCCGGAAAAACATCCTTGATATGCAGCCGTTTATTCGGCGCAAAAAAGTACAGGGCGGTAAACACGATGAACAGAATGACGGCACTCACAAGCCATCTTGCCATGTTCCAAAACGCCAGAAAGGCATCTGACAGTCCAAATGCGGAAAACAGAAAAACACCGAGCTCTTTTCCGAAAACAGGCAGCAAAAGCGCAACTAGTATGACAAATACCATTGCAATCGTAAGTAAAACTGCCATCCCCCGTGCCACGATGAATGACCTGCTTTCTTCTACTTCATAAGCACGGTTGAATGCGCGGACGATGGCATTGATGCCATTTGACGCCGACCAAAGGGTTGCCAGAATTCCAAAGGAGAGCAACCCCCCGCTTGATCCAGCCACAATTTCAGTCAGTGTTCTCTCAATCAGTTTGATTGATTCCCCCGGTGCATACTGCGCGAGGAAATTCAGCAAATCATCCTGGGACAAAGGCAAAAAAGCAATCAATGTAATTAAAAAGATTAAAAACGGAAAGAGAGACAGCAGAAAAAAGTACGCAAGCTCTGCTGAGAGCCCAATCAGCTCGTCTTTTGAAAAACGCCTGATCAGACTTCTGATGATGGATTCCTTCACATGCTGCACGCTCCTCCGCTTATTTATCCGTCAGAAACCTTTCTTTTGTCTCTTCAATCATTTCGAGTACCTGCGGAGTTGTTTCCTTCAGTTCATTGATTTTTTCATTAATAAAATCAATATCGTCTTTCGCTTCCTGAACAACGGCCCTCGCCTTGTCAATCTGCTCTTTAATCTCTTCAGTGAGGAGCGACGGGTTTTCAATGTAGACAGCTGTTTTATCCTTCAGCGCGATTCCCTGCCGGACAAACTGATCTCTTGTCGGCTTGTGCAAAAGAGTGATGGCTCCTCCGATTGCCGCACCTGCAAAAACACCTTTTAAAAACAAACTGTTTGATTCACTCATCAATATCCCCCGCTTCTTTTAAATGATGATCTTCCATAATCCGGTTTAACAAAAGCCTGCAGCCGTTATACACCATGTCATAAACTTCTTCAAAATTGTCTGTGTAATACGGGTCCGGCACATCCGCAATATCAGAGTCCGGCACAAAATCCATTAAACGGCCGACGTATCCCGTCTTTGAATAACCGGCAAGCCTTCTGAGAAAACCAAGATTTTCATTATCCATTGCGATAATATAATCACTATCTGTTAAGTCTCCCATTGAAACCTGTCTTGCAGTGATTCCTTCAAAGCTGATCTGATTCTCTTCAAGCATCCGCCTCGTGCCTTCGTGGGGCCCCTTCCCGATGTGCCAGTTCCCGGTCCCTGCGGAATCAGCGGAAATAAGCCCGCTCAAGCCCTCTTTTTCAATCAAATGTCTCATGATGCCTTCTGCCATCGGCGAACGGCATATATTCCCTAAACAAACAAATACTACTTTAATCATCAATATCCTCCCGGGTGATGTCCATAAACCGCACGTTATTTTATATGTATGAGAGTACATGCCGCCTTTATGGTACTTTTCTCTATTCTTTCATAAGTGATTCAAGAATTAGCATCTTTCATCCATATAAAACATGTTACAATAAATCATACTTACATTGGCAAGCTGAAAGGATGAATCCGTTTGAATAATCTGTCTGAAAAATCGGTTGAAAACGTAGAATTTATGATTGAGCAAATTAAAGAAAAGCTTCGCGTCATCAATATCGGCGCCATCAAGCCTTCTCATTTTGACGAGGAAATGTATGAAGAACTGAAAGACATTTATGATCATGTGATGAAAAAGAACACGTTCTCGCCTAATGAAATGCAGGCGATCGTTGAAGAGCTAGGCAACCTCCGCAAAGTATAAGCTCCGGCAAAGAAAAAGATTCTAAAGCCAGTCCCCTTTTGCATATATGTGTAAAAAGGGGGCTGAAATCATGGCTGTAATGTGGTGGTTTGCAACACTTGTGCTGTTCTTATTATTGGTCGTCTGTATCGTTTTTGTCATTTACGCCTTAAAATCGGCTATTCATACAGAGGATGCTGTCACGATTGATCCGCTGCCTGAAGCGGAGAATTCGGAAGAAAATGCTGAAGAAGATCCGCCTGAAAAAGAGGAAGCTGAAGACAAGAAGTAACCCGGTGCGTTTTTACGCCCGGGCTCTTTTTTTTATTTTAAAAGGGTAAGCGATTCACGTGTGAATGCCGGCAGATCATCCGGCGTACGGCTTGTGACAAGCTGATTGCCGCAAACGACAACCTCTTTGTCATGGAAGTTTGCACCTGCATTTTTAAGATCAACGGCAATCGACGTGTAGCCTGTTGCATCGCGTCCGTTAAGCGTCTCTGCTGTAATGAGAAGCTGCGGGCCGTGGCAGATGGCAAACACCGGCTTTTTCTCATCCATGAACGCTTTGGCGAACGTTACAAATTTATCGTCTGCGCGGAGGATATCCGGCGAGAAGCCTCCTGGAATGAACAGTGCATCAAAGTCTTCCGGCTTTACGTCATCAATGGACGCATCCACCTTGACAGATTCCTGTCCCTGTTTCCCTTTAACGGTTTTTCCTTTTTCATTCTCAATAACTGTCAGCGAATGTCCTGCTTCTTTGAACGCTTTTGCAGGATCTGTGTATTCAGAGTCCTCAAAATGATCGGTCATAACTACTGCGATTTTTTTACTCATCGATTAGAACCCTCCTATTTGATTGACAATGTATAAATTACCCTTTTGCCCCAAAAATAAAACACACGATGCTTTTGTCGATTGATGGAGCAGAATCATCTCCGCGTCTAAGACTAATGACCTGCCTTCTTTTGAAAAATACGGTCATCCCCTCTTCAAACAGGTCCATCCTCCTACAAAACTTTGCCAATTGTAAATCTTTTGTTCTCCTATCATTTACGATTTTTTAACAATATTAGACAAAATACTCATAGCATTATAGACAGATTATTTATAAAATTTAACTGTTGCGAAAATTTCCGAAAGGTGGATGTTTGTGAAAAGTAAACCGAAAACAGTCAGTAAGAAATTCCTGCACTCATTTGCTGCTTCTCTTGTTTTTTTAAGTATTCTTCCTTTTTCTGCCCCAAAAGCTTCAGCCGAGGTAACGGCTGCAGTCGATCTTCGCCTGATTGAAACAACTGATATTCACGCACACATTATGGATTATGACTATTATTCTGATAAAGAAACAGCTTCGTACGGGCTCGCCAGAACAGCAGTCCTGATTGATCAGTACAGAAGCTCTGCCAAAAACAGCATCCTTGTCGATAACGGAGATCTGATCCAGGGAAATCCGCTCGGGGAATATGTTTTCAAAAACCTTGGCGCAGAGATTGCGGCCGGCACGAAAACAAATCCGATATTCGATGCACTTGGCACACTTGACTATGATGCGGGGACACTCGGAAATCATGAATTCAACTACGGTCTTGAGTATCTGAAAGGATCGCTTAAGAATACGAATTTTCCTGTAGTAAGCGCGAACGTTTACGATGCTGCAACAAATGAGCCGTATTTTAAGCAGTACGATATCCAGGAAAAAGAACTGATCGATGCAAACGGCAATAAACATCTTGTCAAGATTGGCTACACAGGCTTTGTTCCGCCGCAAATAAACGTATGGGACAAAAAGCACCTTGAAGGAAAAGTTGTGACGAAGGATATTGTCGATACAGCAAACAAAGTCATTCCTGAAATGAAAGCCCAGGGCGCAGACCTGATCGTTGTCATGGCTCACTCCGGGATTGAAACAGCTTCAAGCTCTGCAGGCTCTGAAAACATGGTGTTCGACCTGGCTAAAGAAGTGAAAGACATTGACGCCATCGTATCAGGCCATCAGCACGGCATCTTCCCCGGCGACAAAAAATATGACGGCATCGCTTCCATTGATAATGTAAAAGGAACGGTGAACGGCGTGCCTGTTGTCATGCCGAAAAACTGGGGCAGTCATTTAGGGGTCATCGACCTGAAGCTGACTGAGCAAAACGGCGACTGGTCAGTAGCAGACTCACAGTCAAAGGCCGTGCCGATCACTACGGTCACAGCAAAAGACCAAACGATTGCCTCATCCATTAAAGATGTTCACGAAAAAACGCTTGAATACGTAAGAAAGCCGGTCGGAACAACCGAAGCTCCGATTAACAGCTTCTTTGCGCTTGTCCAGGACGACCCGTCTGTGCAAATCGTCAACGATGCCCAAATGTGGTATGCCAAAAAGGTTGCCGAGCAGAATCCGGCCCTTCAGAACCTGCCGATTCTCTCAGCAGCTGCACCTTTTAAATCAGGCGGCCGAAACGGCGTTGACTACTACACGAATATTGCAAAAGGAAGTCTCGCCATTAAGAACATCGGCGACCTCTATCTCTACGACAATACGGTACAGATTGTTAAGCTTAAAGGATCACAAGTAAAGGAATGGCTTGAAATGTCAGCCGGACAGTTCAACCAGATTGATCCTGCAAAAGAAGGCGAACAGCCTCTTTTAGACACGAACTTCAGATCGTACAATTTTGACGTGATCGATGGTGTCACGTATCAGATTGATGTGACAAAACCTGCTAAATACAATGCGGATGGAAAAATTGTCAATCCGGATTCAGGAAGAATCATCAACTTCAAATATGATGGCAAAGATGTAAATCCGGAGCAGGAATTTTTAATTGTCACAAATAACTACCGCGCTTCAGGCGGAGGCGGCTTCCCGAACATGAAGGCTGAAAACATTGCCTACGTTTCTGCAGACGAAAACCGCCAGGCTCTGATGAATTACATTTCAGAAGAAAAAACAATCAACCCTTCTGCCGACGGCAACTGGTCGATTGCGCCTGTAGA
Source organism: Metabacillus indicus LMG 22858 (assembly GCF_000708755.2). Lineage (GTDB taxonomy): Bacteria > Bacillota > Bacilli > Bacillales > Bacillaceae > Bacillus_P > Bacillus_P indicus. The sequence continues at coordinate 73,767 of NZ_JGVU02000007.1, forward strand.
AGGCAATGCACAGGCTGTATTTACTTCAACGCCTGCTGCAAAAGACCTTGCTGAAGAAACTCCGAATATCCGTTATGCGGGTGAAGCAGCCGACGGGTTTGCCAAATATACAATCGATTTAAAAGTCGGCACCACGCCTCCTCCGTCAGACAGCTGGAAACTGACGGTCATGCATACGAATGACACGCATGCTCACCTTGACGATGCGGCCCGCCGCGTGACAAAGGTAAAAGAAGTCCGCGCTGCAGAAGAAAACAGCATTCTTCTTGATGCAGGCGATGTCTTCTCTGGAGATCTCTATTTCACAAGATGGAACGGCCTTGCAGACGTTGAGTTTATGAACATGATGCAATACGATGCCATGACGTTTGGAAACCATGAGTTTGACAAAGGACCGGACACTTTAAGAGCATTTATTGAAAAAGCCAAATTCCCGATTGTCAGCTCGAACGTGGATGTAAGCAAGGAACCGAAATTAAGCGATCTCGTTAAATCACCAAGCGACTATCCTTCAGTAAAAGAAAGCGCGATTTATCCTTACATCGTTCTTGATGTAAACGGCGAAAAAGTGGCTGTATACGGACTGACGACAGAAGATACTCCTGAAGCTTCAAGCCCGGGCGAGAATATCGTTTTTAAAGACGCAGTGAAAACATCTGAAGAGACTATCAAAACCATTGAAGAAAACGAAAAGGTTGACAAGATTATTGCCCTGACCCACCTCGGCTACCAGAAAGACCTTGAGCTTGCCGAAAAAGTGGAAGGCATTGACGTCATCATCGGCGGACACACGCATACCCTTGTGGATACGTTAAAAGTAGTTGATGAAGACCAAACGCCAACCATCGTTGCACAAGTTCAGGATTATGGAAAATTCTTAGGTAAGCTTGATGTTGCATTTAATGGCGAGGGAGTCGTACTCCCTGAAGAATCAGCGGTCGAGCTGATTGCGATTGATGAAACAGTCGAAGAAGATCCGGAAGCTAAAGCCCTGCTTGACGGATACAAAGAAGAGATCAACAGCTTTAAAGATAAAGTGGTCGGACATACAAAAACGGTACTGGACGGTAAACGCGAACATGTCCGTTCAAAAGAGACTAACCTCGGAAACCTGATTGCAGACGGCATGCTTGCTAAAGCGAAAGAAGCAAAAGGCGCGCAGCTTGCCATCACAAACGGCGGAGGAATCCGTGAGTCCATTAACGAAGGCGACATCACTCTCGGCGAAGTTTTGACCGTGATGCCTTTTGGAAATACGCTGTTTGTCCTTGATGTAACAGGTGAACAGATTGTCGCTGCACTCGAACACGGCGTGAGCGCCGTTGAAGAGGGCAAAGGACAGTTCCCTCAAGTTGCCGGCGTCACGTTCGCTTTTTCTAAGGGACTTCCTGCAGGCGAGCGCATTATGAACGTTGAAGTTCAAAACGAAGACGGCTCTTACTCTCCTATTGAGCTTGACAAGACTTACAGAGTGGCGACAAACGGCTTTATGGGAGCAGGCGGAGATGGATATGACGTCTTTAAAGAAGCAACTTATGCTGAAGATCTTTTCTTCGTAGATTACGAGGTGTTCCTTGAGCAGCTAGAGGAGAAAGAATCCGTTAACCCTGAAATTGAAGGCCGCATTATGGAATACTTCACGCCAACGGTTGAAGTAAAAGATAATAAAGCGTTTGTTACGTTTGATGACACGTTTATTCCATACATCGAGCACACAAATGACGTGCTGATCGATCTTTTCGGCACATCTGAGTTTGATGCAGTCGAAATGACATTTACGGCAGATCAAATCACCGCTCTAAAAGCAAAAGAAGAAAGCCTGTCCTTTAACAATGAGGCAATCGGTCTCGACATCCCGCTTTCAAATCTGGATGAGAAAGAAACCATCATTTCTTTTGCAAAAACAGAAAAAGTGGAAGACGCCCTGACTGACACTTATGATTTCGGGATTACTCAGGACGGGAAAAACGTAAAGAAATTCAAAGACGAAATCGGTCTTGCTTTCTTTATTGAAAATGCCGAAAATCCAAGAGTCTATTACGTAGACCGCAAAAAAGAAAAAGTGACTGAGCTTGAAGGATCTTACGAAGACGGTGCAGTATATGGCTATACAGACCACTTCAGCGAATTTACGGTTCTTGAATCAGCTGACTCCGGCGAAAATCCAGGGGAAAAACCGGGCAATGGAAAGAATCCGGGCAGCGGAGAAAACCCTGGAAAAGGCGCTGATAAAGGAAACAACAACGGAAAAGGCCTTCCTCATACAGCAACAAGTTCATTCAACATCCTTCTTACGGGTGTCGCGATCTTGATTGCAGGAAGCGTATTTTACATCATTCAGCGCAGAAGGCTGAACAGCAAGTAACCACAGATGCAAAAAGTCCCTTCCCGGGTCCGGGGAGGGACTTTCTTTTTACGGCATAAACTGCTGAAAGACGTTTTTGCCCTGATCTTTAAAATGCTCTTTTCCAAGGATTGAATTGATGATTTTCATGTTCCGGTCAACCGAAAGCGCAAGGTTTGTTGCCCCAGTCCCGTGAGAGTGTTCAAGGTTTGTAAGAGTGTAGATCCCTTCTTTCCTGCCGTCCTTAAAGGCAAGCCGGAAATCCTTTTCAACTTTGAACAGCTTTTCATCCTCCCAGATGATCTCATCCTTCATTCCCTCTATCCATTCAGGAATATTCGGCTTAAAGCCTGTTGCAAATACGACTCCTTCTGTCGTGTGATCAAAGCTTGTATCGCTTTGCCACTGATGGCATTTGAGCACATATTTTTCACCATCCGCCATTAAATCTTTCACATCTGTCAGCGGCATAATCTTCACGCGCGCATCTTTTCCATGAATGGAACGGTGATACAGCAGGTCATAGATAGAAACGAGCGTCGTTTTGTCCACGCCGTTACGCAGCTGTTCAAGCTCAGGCAACGCTTTTTTTCTTTGCTCAAACGTCAGGTCATGAAAATAGCTGACAAAATCCGGAGAAAATACCTCCTGCCCGAGCTTGGCCGATTCCAGCTGGGTGAAGCCTGCCGATCTCGTAAACCAGCTGAGCTCATAATCAAACAGATCCTGAGATTGGAGAAGATCCAGAAAAATCTCTGCGGCGCTTTGCCCGGAACCGATGACTGTGATGGATTTTTTCTTCTTTAAAGACTCCTGCCTGAACATATAGTCGGATGAATGAAACACATCTTCCGCGGGCTCTGTCTCAAACGGCAGCAGCGGGATGCTTCCGGTGCCCATGACCACGTGCCTCGTTTGATAAACCTGAGTGCCTTCTTTGTTTTCCACATGCACTTCATAATGCGGGGTTTCCCCTTTTTTGTATTCAACATGTGTCACGCATGAACCGAACCGGCAGCACTGGATTTCCTTTGCCGCCCAAGCCGCATATTCACTGTATTCTCTCCTAGGAATATCAAACCGGTTAAAAAAGTAAAAAGGATAAAGCCTGTTATGTACATGAAGATAGTTTATAAAGGTATATTTGCTCCTAGGATTGCAGAACGTCACAAGATCTGCTAGAAACGGCACCTGCAGATCCGTCCCCTCAATCAGCATGCCGGGATGCCAGATAAACTCATCCGTTTTATCAAAAAAGATCGCTTCAATCTCAGGCAGGTCCTCCAAAATGGCCGCCATCCCAAGGTTATATGGACCAATCCCAATCCCGATCACATCGTACACTGTCTCACCTGCTTTTCTCATAATCGCTTCTGAATCTATACCCCTACTTTCCCCAGAATAATCGGTTTTAAGCAGACTGTGGTGAACCAGAGGATTCTTCTTTTATTGGTCCTATGTTTCCGAATAAGTGCCATCAACCTGAAGATTCTACCTTTTGATGGTTCTATTCTTCCGGATAAGTGCCATCAACCTGAGGATTCTGTCTTTTGATGGTTCTTTTCTGCCAGATAAGTGCCATCAACCTGTAAATTCTTCTTTTTGATGGTTCTATTCTTCCGGATAAGTGCCACCAACCTGTGGATTCTTCTTTTTGATGGTTCTATTCTTCCGGATAAGTGCCATCAACCTGTGGATTCTTCTTTTTGATGGTTCTATTCTTCTGGATAAGTGCCATCAACCTGTGGATTCTTCTTTTTGATGGTTCTATTCTTCTGGATAAGTGCCATCAACCTGTGGATTCTTCTTTTTGATGGTTCTATTCTTACGGATAAGTGCCATCAACCAATACATTCTTCTTTTTGATGGTTCTATTCTGCCCGATAAATGCCATCAACCAATACATTCTTCCTTTTGATGGTTCTATTCTTCTAAATAAGTGCCATCAACCAAAACTCCCAAACAAAAAAAGACGCCTCAGCGTCCTCCCATCTCTGCTATTCCATCTCCGTCATGCTCGATCTTCTTTAAAAACTCCAGAACCTTAGTTTCATAGCCTTCAGGATCTGTTAAAAACGCCTGGGCGTGGCCGGCTTTCGGCACCAGGTACAGCTGTTTGAGTCCTTTTTTCACTTTGTACATATCAAGGGTCATGTTGACAGGGATAAAGGAATCTTCCTTACCGTGGATGAAGAGAATCGGTGTTTTCGTGTTCTCAAGATCGCGCGCAGGCTTTATTTCCTCAAATCCCCACCCATATCTAAGCTTCGTGACCATGCTGGTCAGGTAGATGAGCGGATAAAATCTGATTTTAAAGTCCAGCCTGAGCCGTGTTTTTAAAAGTTCGGTCAGGTCGCTGAAGGCGCAGTCTGCGATGCAGAAGGAAACACGGGAATCTTTTTTCACATACTGCAGGGCCGATGCCGCTCCAAGGGATTCGCCGAGTATGCCTACAAATGCGGATGATCCGAGTTCTTCATAAATATGGTCGACCCAGGCGTGCAGGTCGTCGCTTTCATAGTAGCCGAATGAGGTATGCGTACCGCCGCTCAGGCCGTGGAATCTGTGGTCGCACAAAAGAACGTGATAACCCCGTTTATGGAACATTTCGACGTATTTGAAGCTTCCGAACAGCGACCATGTAATCCCGTGTGCAACGATAATCGCTTTTTTGCCGGATTCAACAGGAAACCACATGCCGTGAATCTTGTAGCCGTGGTAGGAATCTATGAACCATTCTTCTTTAGGCGTTTTTTCAAAATGCTCTGTATTGATTTCCCCGCTTTCCACTCCGAGCCTGTACGTTTTTTCATATTCCACTTTTCTGGGTACCGTAATAAGGGTGCTGAAAAAGAAGGATACAGCGAGTATTGCTAGCAAAGCGGCAAGTATGGAGCAAAGCAAAATCCACATGGTATCACCTTCACTTCCCTTTTCCACATCATATTACCGTTTTCATAATAGGTGATTAGTGTAAGGGTACCGTTTATTCACTGTAAAAGTTTTGTAAGAATACCGGCAGCCGATTAAAAGTTGGGGGCTGAGCAGGATAAAACGTACAATGACAGCGAGGTGAAAACGATGGCAAAACGGACAATCGTAATCGGCGGCGGCATCGGCGGACTGACAGCGGCTGCTTTTCTTTCAAAAGAAGGAAGGGACGTCACCGTTCTTGAAGCATCAAACGAGTGGGGCGGCTGTGCGGGGAAGTTTCAACGCGGGAAGTTTTTATATCCTGCAGGTGCAACCCTCGGCATGGGCTTTGAACAAGGCGGCGTGCACGATAAGCTTTTCCGCGAACTTCATCTTTCTTTTCAGGAGCACAGCCTGCTTGATGTCATCATGGACATACACTTGCCGGAAAAAACCATTTCCTATTACCGCGACCGGGCTCTTTATCTAAAAGAAGTGGAGAAACACTTTCCGCATCTTACAGCGAAAATCCGCGCATTCTACTCAGACATTTGGAAAACCGGCGCTGAAGTAAAGAAGCTGATTGATCCCCTGCCGGTCCTTCCTCCGAAGACTGCTTTTGAGTGGGGGAAGCTATTAACATCACTAAAGCCATCTACCCTTGGCCTTCTCCCTCATTTTCAGAGCACGATGGCGGCGCTGCTCAAAAAGCATGGACTGCAGAATGAGCGGGACTTTGTTCACTTGATTGATGCCCAGCTAATTGATTCGATGCAGACAACGAGCGCGGACTGCTCTGCCATCCTTGGCGCCTATGCCCTGACTGTGTACCATGACGGCGCGTTTTATGTGAATGGCGGCCTGTATCAGATAGCCGAGCATCTTGCTGCATTCGCAAAAGACCGCGGAGCTGTTCTGAAAAAACGATCCTGGGTGAAATCCATTCATAAAGAAAACGGCCGCTACAGAGTAACCGACCAGAAGAACAAAACCTATGACGCGGACTATATCATCTGCAACCTTCCCCTGCCCGGATTTATCAGCCTCCTTTCCAAGGATTTAATAATGCAGCTGAGCAAGGCTTATAGGAAAAAGCAGCCCCTGCAGCAATGGGGCACGATGACGCTTTATCTTACTGTAAAAGAGGAGGTCATCCCGGAGAACTTTCCGCTTTTTCATCAGGTGATGGACAATGACTCAGGCGATATGACGGAAGGGCATCACCTGTTTCTCTCTGTTTCAAAAAAAGAGGACGCGCGGAGGGCACCTGCCGGATACAGAACCATGACAGCAAGCACCCATACGGACTTAAAGCTGTGGGATACGAAGGAAAAGTATGACCGATATAAAGAGGTGCTCACAAACCGGATGCTGCACTCGATTGAGACGGCGATTCCGCGTCTGCAGGACGGATTGACAGATTTCATGCCGGGGGCTCCGGGAGCGTGGGAAACGTTCACTAAAAGACCGGGAGGAATGGTCGGGGGATATCCGCAAACTCTGGAGCATTCGCTGTTCAACAGTCTGTCGCACCGTGCCGGCATACCGGGAATTTACTTGTGCGGAGACAGTGTGTTTCCCGGAGCCGGAACGATTGGAGTATCTGTCAGCGGGTATCATGCTTCCCAGTCTGTTCTGAGGGATTTGCGCAGCTGAAAGCATACAAAAAAAGTCAGGCAGCCGCCTGACTTTTTCAATGCCCTCTTCGGGCGAAATCCACAAACCTGAACTTATCGAGCCTGTGCCTTGATTCTGTGTACTGAAACAGACTTGTATCATCCAGGTAAACATGGTTTTTCACGACAACGATGTGGGTGAAGCTGTGCAGATCAAGATAAGCATAGTCTTCTTCCGTGCACTCTTCCACAACGATTTCTTTTTTCGCAAAGCTGATCTTAAGACCAAGCTCTTCTTCGATGTACCTGTAAATGGAATCCTCGCAGATTTCCTTTGTTAAAGAAGGAATGAAGCGGCTGTTCAGGTAATCCTTATCGAGAATAATGGATTCCCCGTCGATGTTCCTTGACCTGACAACCTCCCATACCTCATCCCCGCCGCTCAGGTTCAGCTGCTGGGCAATAAACGGGTCCGGTTTGATCAGACCCAGTTTTTCTACATTTGTCCGGGACGAGCGTCCAAGGTTCTGGGACAGCTCTTTAAAACTGACAAGACCGGAAACGGGAAAGCTCATTTTCGTCACATCGAGCACAATGGACCCTTTTCCTTTTACCTTCTGAATGAACCCGTTCTGCGCCAATAGATTGAGCGCCTTGCGGATTGTCTCCCTTGACGTCTCGTATTTTGCAGCAAGCTCGTTTTCAGATGGAATGGTTTCATCAGGCGCGAGGATGCCCTGTTTGATTAAATCGGCAAGCTCCTGGTAAATAGCCAGGTATTTATTGTTTGTTTTCATCTTTAACCACCATCATCAGTTTACCATGAAATCTTACTTTTTAAGATGATAAACGACGGATTCAAATGGACGCAGAGTGATTTCTTTTACAGATTCACTAGAGTCCGGGTAGTTGCTGATCAGGATTTCCGCTTTAAACTCATCACCGATGTGCTCCGGCAATGTAAAGACGGTTTCTTTTTCATAGAAATTGTTGATGACGAGCAGTTTTTCGCCGTCTCCATTGCGGACGTAGGCAAACAGCTGCTCATGGTCGTCATGGATTAGTTCGTAATCTCCGTATGTTATGAGATCAACGTCTTTTCTTAGTTGAATCAGTTTCTGATAATGGTAGAAAACTGAGTTTTCATCCTGGACAGCTTTCTCGGCGTTGATCTCAGGATAATTTTTCGCAGGCAGGATCCATGGGGTGCCTGTTGTAAATCCTGCATGCTTCGAGTCATTCCACTGAACCGGGGTGCGGGAATTGTCTCTTGATTTGCTCTTTAAGATCTCAAGGATTTCTTCTTCTGACTTGCCGGCTTCTTTTAAAATATTGAACATATTCAGAGATTCAACATCGCGGTAGTCATTGATTGATTCAAACTTAGGATTTGTCATGCCGAATTCCTCGCCCTGATAAATATAGGGAGTGCCCTGCATCATGTGGACGGTTGTGGCCAGCATTTTTGCCGATTCCACACGGTACTTGCCGTCGTTTCCGTATCTTGAAACGACCCTTGGCTGATCATGGTTGCACCAGAACAGGGCATTCCAGCCGCCGCCCTTATGCATCTCCACCTGCCATTTTGAAAGGATTTGCTTCAGTGCCTGAAAATCAAAATCTGCGAGCGCCCACTTCTCGCCGTTCGGGTAATCCACTTTCAAATGATGGAAGTTGAACGTCATGCTGAGCTCATTTGAATCCGGATTTGAATATTGGATGCAGTTGTCGATTGTCGTGGATGACATTTCGCCGACTGTCATGCTGTCATATTTAGAGAACACTTCTCTGTTCATTTCTTTCATATACTCATGAACTCGCGGACCGTCTGTGTAAAACTTGCGGCCGTCTCCGGGTGCTGTGCTGCCGTCATCATCAGGGAAATCCTGATCCTTTGAAATCAGGTTAATGACGTCAAGCCTGAAACCGTCGACACCTTTTTCAAACCAGAACGTCATCATGTCGTACACTTTCCGGCGGACTTCTTCGTTTTCCCAGTTCAAATCTGCCTGTGTGACGTCAAAAAGGTGAAGGTAGTATTCGCCTGTTTTTTCATCAAGCTTCCATGCAGAGCCCCCGAACTTTGAAATCCAGTTTGAAGGCTCAGAACCGTCCTCTTTTCCTTCTTTCCAGATGTAAAAATCGCGGTATGGATTCTCTTTTGAAGACTGTGCTTCTTTAAACCAGGCATGCTCTGTTGACGTGTGGTTCACCACAATATCCATGATGACTTTAATTCCGCGGTCATGAGCCTCTTTTAACAAGCGTTCAAAGTCTTCCATCGTTCCGTATTCTTCATGAATCGAAAAATAGTCGCTGATATCATAGCCATTATCTTTTTGGGGAGATTCATAAATCGGCGTCAGCCACACGACATCGATGCCGAGTTTTTTCAAGTAATCAAGTTTATCGATGATTCCCTGAATATCGCCGACTCCATTTCCCGTTGTATCGTTAAAGCTTTTCGGATAAATCTGATAGACCGCTGATTTTTTCCACCAGGGCTGTTTCATTGTACATGCACCACCATTATAGAATTTACGCAAAAAAGGACAATGGCTTGTCCCTTTCTGCTTTTATTTTTTCTTCCAGTTAAATTTCGCAAACACATATGTCAGAACAAACGGCACGACAATGGCTATCGCCATTCCGATAAAGAATGCTGTCCAGTATTCGGACTGGATGGAAAGGAATCCCGGGATTCCGCCGACGCCGATTGAGAATGCTTTGACATGGTTGATTGTAATAAAGATGCCAGCAATCGCAGAACCAATCATGGCCGCGATAAACGGATAGCGGTATCTGAGGTTCACACCGAACATGGCCGGCTCCGTAATTCCGAGATAAGCGGAAATACCGGATGTCAGGGCAAGACCTTTTTGCTTTTCATCCTTCACAATGCGCATCATCGCAAATGCGGCAGAACCTTGAGCAATGTTTGACAATGCAAGCATCGGCCACAGGAACGTTCCTCCTGCACTTGCCACAAGCTGAAGGTCAACGGCAAGGAACGTATGATGCATGCCTGTTACAACAAGCAGCGAATAGAATCCGCCGTACAGGAGACCGCCAAGAGCAGCAAAGTTGTCGAAAATGGCAATGACGCCGTCCGTGATGGCATTTCCTGCTGCAAACGTTACAGGTCCAATCAGGATAAATGCTGCAAAGCCTGTTACTAAAAGAGTGATTGGAGCAACAACAAGCAGTTTGATGGAATCAGGTATCCGCTTGTTTAAGAAAAGTTCCACTTTGGCAAGCAGGTACGATGCAAACAGAACCGGAAGCACCTGTCCCTGATAGCCGATTTTTTCAACCTCAAGACCGAACAGGTTCCAGACCGGCACCTCTCCTTTGGCCTGAGCTTCCCCGTAAGACCATGCATTCAGAAGATCCGGATGCACAAGAATCAAACCAAGGACAATACCAAGCAGCGGGCTTCCGCCGAACCGCTTTACTGCCGACCACCCGATCAAAGCAGGCAGGAAGGTAAATGCGGTGTTGGCAATCAAGTTAATAATGGAGGATAAATCCGCCCATTGCGGGTATACCTGGATCAGAGACTGCCCGTCAAAGAAAATATCTTTCCCGCTAAGAATGTTGTTGATCCCCATCAGAAGACCGGCCGTCACGATTGCCGGCAGAATCGGAATGAAAATATCCGCAAGCATCTTAACAGCACGCTGAAGCGGATTCAATTTGCCTGATGCGGCTTCCTTGACATCCTCTTTCGACGATTCGCCCATGCCTGTCTGTTCAGCCATTTCTTTATATACCTTGTCAACAAGTCCCTGTCCAATAACGACCTGGAACTGGCCGTTCGTTGAAAATGAACCCTTTACCATATCAATCTGATCAAGCTTCTCTTTGTCCACTTTGCTTTCATCTTTTAAAGCAAACCGCAGACGGGTAACACAGTGCGTAGCGGCGGCAATATTCTCTTTCCCGCCGACCGCCTCCACAATGTCGCGGACTTCCTGCTTGTTCACGCTCATCTATTTCAACCTCCCGAAATCGTTTTCATTTCCCTGCTATTATTCTAGCTTTGTTCGTTGGAATTTATCCTGTATATACAAGTTACACTCACATTGTATTCCTGTATATACAGGTTGTCAACAGAAAAGCGTAATCGTTTTCAGATAGATGCTTTTTCATGCATACAATCATTCCCTTCAACAGGTCTTTACTTGGTTGTTACCCTTTTTACCGCCATACAAGCAGGAAAAAACAAATTAAAAAAGACCACGCATAAACGTGATCTTCAGCAGCAAAAATCAAAAGGATGAAACGGCTTATCGGCCCCTATGCATATTTCGGGCTCATACTCCGGATCTGCCCAGTGCCAGGCAGCAAGAGCCGCCGCACATGCATCAAGTCCATGGCTTGTTTCTGCAGCGTCCGGAGAAATGCTTTTTACCCTCCACTGTTCAAAGAACGGCAGAAGGCTTCTCCTGTCTTCCTCTGATTTTTTATAGGACAAAGCGAGATGCCGGTCCTCAGGCTTCAGCCTTAGTCCGATAGCTCCGCCGGGGTGCACTTCAACGATAGAACCAGTATAGTTCTCAAGCGCCCTGCTCAGATGAATGCCCCTTAAAGTGAGATAAACCATGCGGTTGAGGGTCGGCGGCATGATGGAACCGTGGTAGAGGCCCGCCTCCCGAAGCTTTGATCTGACAGCTTTGTCTGAGGGCCTGTCCCCGCCGCCGTCCTGATAGGAGAGCGGCGCATCAATGCCGACAGTAACCTGTCCTCCTTCTGAGGCTAAACGGCTTACTGTATCCAGAATAAGCCGGTCGCTGTTATGAAACGTCAAGCTGTTCAGTACAAGGCTGTCCGCTTCTTTTTTAAAAACAGCAACTGCCGTCTCCTTGTGATTGGCAGGACCGGCAAGATCAATTCCAACTACATGCACTCTTCTCCCTCCTTTTATAAATCAAATGACAGCTGTTCACTGTCAGAAGGCTTGTTTTTGCGTTCCGTTCCTTTTTTTGCAGGTTTAATCGCTTTTTTCAGATCAATCACCGGTGCTTGGTAGTCCATCTGAAAAAAACCTGGATAGTTCCAAGGTTCATGAATGTATTTCGCAGGCACATGCTCCAGAACGGGCAGATACCTCCTGATAAAGACTCCGTCCGGATCTTCCGTCTTTCCTGTTTTGACCGGGTTCACCACTTTTGAAGCGACCTTTTTCATCTGCCCGCTGTGAATTGCCGGTTCATAGTCCAGGAAAAGGGAGGCAAGTGCTGCCGAACATGCTGCGGGATCCAGTTTGAGAACCGCAATTCCAAAAGAAGCAAGCATGCCACGGTACTTGGCAGGCAGCCATCCTGTTTTGTGCAGACATTTCATGCATGCATCAGCAAACGGTATGCCTGTTTCTCCCGCGTGCCATTTGTCGAATAATGGTGGTCTTTCATCATGAAGACACAGCTCTGAAATCGCTTCAACTCCACTATCCATAAGCTTCCATCTCGCCTTCAGCTGATCCATGAAAGCCGTCAATTGTTCCACGGGAAACAAATTATCACAATTTTCTATCTTTATCGACGTTTTTTGTACAACGGTGCGCAGCGAGATGTTTCCCCAAGCGAGATATGGAGACAGCCTGCTTGAAGAAATCGTGGACTGAAGAGGGTTTGACCGATTCTCTAAATAGGAAGCGGCACGCTCATTTAAAAACGTATCAAGGGTTTCCAGTGCCTGTACTTCTCCGCCCTGCTGGCCAAATTTTATAGGGCTGCCTTTGACAGGGAGCGATTTGAGCTTTTCTGAGCCGGAATAGAAACGGTCCGGAACCTTTTCCGGCATGAATAAACGGCTGGGCATCCTGGCTCCTTCGCTTCTCACAAAAGCTTCCCACCTCTGTTTTGCATTCTTTCCGGGTGCACCGTACTCTTCATACTCATGAAAAGCAAGCCCTCTATCAGTCATCCATTCTCTCACTCTTGTATGCTTTTGCACCTCTGCTTCTGACCGCGATTCTCTGTAGGCATGCAGGGAAAAGTCGCTGCACATTTCATAGATCGCCTCCAGCGCATCCTCTATTTCTCCGGTGAATGTATAAAGACTGCCTCCCATTTTTTCAAAGGAGTACTGCATGTCTTCAAGACTTTCCCGTACGAATTGAAAATGCCGTGCTGACATAGACCCTGTCCCCCAGACGGAAGGCTCCGCAGCATACAGCGGCAGCACTTCCCCGAACCGTGCTGCTTTTGCAAGAGGGGTGTGATCTTCGGTCCTCAGATCCCGTTTAAACCAGACAACGTTCATGTCACTCACTCCATGTTATGACCATTTCGAATTGATTTTATCTTTGTAAAAAGCGGATGCCTTTGAAGAAAATGTGCCGCGCTTTTTAAGTATCTGTTCAAGCTTTACCCGTTTTTCGCTCAGCTGCATCTCAAGCTTTTCTTTTTGGAGTTCATCCTGACAGGCCGATGCCAGGTCCTCAAGCTTAAAAATGGATTTTTTCAGCTCTCCTTCTTCATCAAGCATGCCTGCATTCTTCATCATCTTGTAGGACACCCTGAGCTCCGGTGAAATATGCGACAAATCCTCAAGCTGAAGCGGTTTTCCCATGCCGGGAAGCCGGTTAAATTCCCCGTCTTTTATCGCCTGCTTTATTTTATCCTCTGACAGAATGGTGAACAGATCCATTTTTACAGCCTCCTGTTCCATATCACTTCTCTATACTAGCTTATACACCGGTCCGCACGATTCCTTCTTAAAAATATAGATGATTCGTGACAATCAATCAAACAGACGTTCTGCAAACAGGCCCTCTTGCATATCCTTTAAAGACATCATAAATTGGAGGCATCAGAATGAACAATTCAAACACCTTTCAGATTCCTGAGGAAATGGTCTCCCGCTATGCTGCACTGAATGAAAAGGCAAAGAAGATTGAAGAAGAAATGGCGGAAATCAAAAAGATTTTCAACGCGTATTTTGATCATGAATACGGCAAAAACAGCAAAGGGGAAGAAAGAATCGGAGCCTACAAGATCCAGCGGCAAATCAGGCAGTCCGAATCCTATCATCCTGATAAAACGGTTAAAATTCTTGAAGAATTAAATCTCTCAGATTGTATTATTCTCGTAAAACAGCCTGATAAAGAAAAAATTCAAGCCGCGCTCACACTGGGCATGCTGTCGCTTGAGGAAATGAAGGACTGCGTGATCCGGAAATGCTCCCAGGCAATTGTGGTAAAACCTTTAAATAAATAAGTAACACTCTAAAAGTCTGATTTTTCTTTTAAATCAGACTTTTATTTCGTTCATATTTCCTGTTTTTGATCCAACAAGGTTTATCTTTTCAGAAAGGAGGTTATTTAATGGATAGAAATTATTCTAAAAAACAATTTTAGCATCTTGAAGGAGGCATACATATGGGAGGAATCTGGTTCACGCTTTTATCATGCGCCTTTTTTATGGGTCTTGTAGCATGGATTTCCTATCTGAAAACTAAAGGCGGCAATGAGGATTCAAACGGTTATTTCCTTGCGGGCAGAGGCCTTACGGGTGGTTTTATAGCAGGCTCACTGCTTCTTACGAATTTATCGGCTGAGCAGCTTGTTGGACTTAATGGACAGGCTTATCGCACAAACCTGTCAAATATGGCGTGGGAGGTTACTTCGGCCTTTGCGATCGTCGTTATGGCTCTATACTTGCTTCCGAAATATCTCGGAGGAAGCTTTACAACCCTGCCGGAATTTTTGAGCAAGCGGTTTGATGAAGGCGTAAGACGTTATACCGTTATCCTTTTTATGCTCGGGTATATTCTGGTAACGATTCCTTCCATGCTTTATTCCGGAGCACTTGCTGTCCTGCAGATGTTTGACGTTCCGGAACTGTTCGGAATCTCTTATATGCAATCAATCTGGCTTGTCATTTGGGTGATCGGCATTATCGGTGCTGTTTACGCCATCTTCGGAGGGCTGAAAGCAGTGGCTGTATCAGATACACTGAACGGAATCGGACTTTTAATCATCGGAATTCTCGTTCCTGTTTTAGGTTTTATCGCCCTTGGCAACGGAAATATGCTTGATGGCATGAAAGAGATTACCACTTCCCATCCCGAAAAACTGAATGCGATCGGATCCAGTGAAGACTCTGTTCCCTTCGGCACTATTTTCACAGGCATGATTTTCGCCAATCTGTTCTACTGGGCATCCAATCAGTATGTTATCCAAAGAACGCTTGGCGCCAAAAACCTTGCCGAGGGTCAAAAAGGGGTCATTCTCTCAGGCTTTTATAAGCTGCTTATACCTCTCTTCATGATGATTCCCGGCATCATTGTTTTCCATCAATATGGTGACAGCCTGAAATCAGTTGACCTAGCTTATCCGACTCTGATTGCGGACGTGCTGCCGACGTATCTGTCAGGATTTTTCCTTGCCGTGCTGCTTGGTGCCGTGTTCAGTTCGTTCAACTCTTTGCTTAACAGTGCCGCCACGATGTTTGCGCTTGATATCTACAAAGTGCAGGTCAATCCTAAGGCTGATGATAAAAAGCTGATCAGCGTCAGCAAACTGTTTGGAACATTCCTGGCCATTGTCGCCTTGTTTGTTTCTCCGCTGCTTATGTATGCGCCGGACGGCTTATGGGATTTGATCCGGAAATTTACAGGCTTTTTCAACATCCCGATTATCGCCATCGTCCTTGTCGGCCTGCTGTCTAAGTTTGTTCCGGCAGCTGCTGCAAAAGCGGTCATTATTTTTCACGTCATTACCTACTATATGCTCGTATGGGGGACAAACCATCTCTTCGGCTTCACCGTTGACATTCATTTCATACACATCTATGCGATTCTCTTCTTCATCGAAGTGTTCATGATGCTTGCGATCGGAATGGTCAGCCCGCGGGAAGAAGCCTATATTTACAAGACAGAAGCATCTGTGGACATGATGCCGTGGAAATATACAATCGCCACATCTGTGATTCTTCTTTCACTGGTTTGTGCAACCTATATCGTCTTTTCTCCGATTGGACTTGCGTATGCAGACGGCTATGTATCTCCTGCCTTCTGGCCTGCAGTGGCCGGCCTGTTTTTACTGACTGGCATTCTCGTATTTGCCTCTATTAAACACTGGAACCGAAAATATGAAGAATACCTGCTGAAGCAGCATACGAAAAAGAATTACAGACTTCGCCGCCCTTCCGGAAAATTGAATCCGGTCTATATAAGATATATGACGAACTGAAAAAATCAGCCTCCACATCCGGGAGGCTGATTTTTTATTTATACATGCTGCCGTGCACCTGGTAATAAGATCCAAAAACAGGCGGGTCAAACTCTGCGAGATAAGGGCCTTCCCCTTTTCGTTCAAGCATCTGCTGAACAAGGCCGTCCCCTGAAGGCTCGGCAAAAACCAGCTGGAAAGACGGAAGTGTAAATGTGTAGATTCTTGCCCGCCATTCGTCATATACGCCCTCTTCGCCTCTTGGAAGGTCGAAATATTTTCTCCACTTTAAAACAGCTGCATTTAAATCCTTTACAATGTAGTGAATTTTAGAAACCGATACACTGGTATTTTCAGAGGGCAGGGCACCTGAATGGAACAAGTCACGCTTGCGCTCATCCTCTGACTGCTTCCACTCAATAAAAAAAGGAAGAGGTGCGTCATCATCCCTTTGCTCGATAAAAAGCATTCTCCACTCAAGCAGGGATCCATCCTCGCGTTTTCTGCCCGCTTCAAGAATATCTCCTGTTTCAAGCCCCTTCTCTTCAAGCTCTGCTTTCACATGTTCGAGGTTATTTGACCTCAGGGCAATCTGGCCAAGACCCTCTGCGCGCTGCTTCAGAAGGCGGTGAATGAGCGGATTGTCCGATCCATTCGCTTTTTTCCTGTCTTCAATCGAAAGGAACTCCAAATAGGCGAGATCGCTGAAATAACAAAGGCTGTTATACGAGCCCCATTTCTCATGACGGCCTCCCATGACAGCATTCAGTCCCTGTTTTTTAAAAAACTCTGCCGCTTGGAGCGGATGACGGTCTGTAAAATGTACGAGATGATCTAAAATAATATCCATTGGACAGCTCCTTTGGCTTTATTTTCGGCCTATTAAAAACATATACCCTTATGCAGCGGTGCACAAGCTTGGATCTGTTTGCCCCTTTTTGTGCAGCAGGGTATGATGATAGAGGTTTAATCATAAAAAGTGAGGTCGGCAGCATGAGACTTAGAGATTGGGACCGCAATTTAAAGATACGCTTGTTCGGGGAAGCATTGATGAATATTACATACTGGATGTTTTTCCCGTTTTTGACGATTTATTTTGCAGATGAGTTCGGCAAGGAACAGGCCGGGTTCCTATTAGTGTTTTCACAGGTATTTTCCGTATTGGCAAATTTAATGGGCGGCTACTGCGCTGACCGGTTCGGGAGAAAAAAGATGCTCGTCCTCTCTTCAGCGGGACAGGGAGTTTCATTTCTCATATTTGCTCTGTCTGTATCACCATGGCTTGACGCCCCTCTGATCGGATTTGCATGCTTCGCTTTAGCGGGGGTTTTCGGTTCGTTTTACTGGCCTGCAAGCCAGGCTATGATTGCGGATGTGGTAAAGGAAAAAGACCGGAGCAATGTGTTCGCGGTATTTTATACATCAATCAATCTGGCTGTCGTCATCGGCCCTATCTTAGGAGCCATCTTCTATGTGAACTATTTCTTTGAACTCCTCGTCTTTGCAGGGTTCATCTGTTTTCTGCTTTCAGGCATGCTCTTTCTCTGGACAAGAGAAACAGCACCCGAATCCGTGCTGAACAGGAAGGGAAGCACAAAGTGGCATCACTTTCTCCTTCAACAGCTGGGAGAATACAAAATCATCTTCAAAGACCGGGCCTTCCTCCTGTACATTGGTGCCGGTGTTCTTGCGGCACAGACCTTTATGCAGTTTGACATGCTGATGCCCGTCTATACGAAGGAAACCGTTCAAAATGAAGAGCTTTTCTCATTCGGCAGCTGGTCGTTCACACTCGGCGGCGAGCAGGCCTTCGGTTTTCTTCTTTCGGAAAACGGACTGCTGGTCGCCCTATTGACTATTTCTGTTACGAAATGGATGACTCTGTATAAAGAAAGGAATGTCTTCATTCTTTCTTCCGTCTTATACGCAGTCTCGATCTTCCTTTTCGGACAGTTCAGCTTCTTGTGGGGACTGATCTTCGCCATGGCTTTGTTTACACTCGCCGAATTGATGACTGCCGGCCTGCAACAGAGCTTTGTTTCAAAGCTTGCACCAGAGCATATGCGCGGGCAGTACTTTGCGGCAGCAAGTCTCCGCTATACAGTCGGACGGACCATTGCCCCGCTCTCCATTCCGATGACGGTCTGGTTTGGCTTTCAGTGGACATTCGCCATCCTTGGGATTCTTGCTTTGGCAAGTGCAGCCCTTTATTGGGTGACGTTTGCGGTTTATGAAAAGAGGAGTGAAAAAAGCGCATGATCGATGCGCTTTTTTTTACAGCCGTTTTTCAAACGAACTCCTAAAGCTCCCCGCCAGTTCCTTCACTTCCAAAATCTCTTTGATCGCTTCAGCGTTGAACTTATCCTCGTATTTGATCTTGTTGACAAACTCTATGGTCACCTTCTTCGGATGGGACGAAATCCGTTCAAGTGCATCCCCTTTTTTGATCAGGCCCTCTTTTTTCACCCGAAAGTAAAACCCGGTATATCGGGTGTTTTGCACCTGCACAGGAAGATCCTTGACTTCATGTTTCAATGCAAGCTTGAAGCATGGCTGGCGCGGCTGGCTCACTTCAAGCTCGGCTTCTCCGAGGCGGAAGATGTCTCCTATACAGACTTCTTTTTCAGTCATGCCGCTTAATGTCAGGTTTTCTCCAAAAGCACCCGGCAGGAGCTTAAAACCCAGTGTTTTTTTCCAATATGGGTAGTGATCGTAAAAGTAGGCGCAGACCGCCTTGTCTTCACCGCCGTGATTTTTCAGATCCGCCTGGCCGTCCCCTTCAAAATTTGTTTTTTTCAGTATGATCGGCATCTCTGCCGGTTCTTTATAAATGCCGGTTTCAATTTCACGGCCATTGTACAGGACTTTTTTCGGCATTCCGACATTGATAGAAACTATCTTCACCTTGCCTCCGCTCCCTTACCTGTTTATATATCCCTATTTTGCCATAAAATCGGGCTCTGCACATCCAAACGTTTTAAAGAAATAACTTAACGGGAATAGTACGGGATGACAGGAGGAATGCAAAATGAACAACTATACAAAACAATTTATCAATGGTGAATGGACTGAAGGATCGAGCGAAAAGTCAATTAAGAACATCAATCCGTTCAGCGGTGAAACGATAAACGAATTCCGCTCTGCAGATGAAGGTGATTTGGACAGAGCCTATCTGGCTGCCGAAAAAGCACAGAAAGAATGGGCAGAAACTCTTCCTCAAAAGAAACAGGAAGTCATGGACAATGTGGCAAAGGCGCTTCTTGAGCGAAAAGACGAAATCATAGATCTTCTCGTAAATGAATCAGGAAGCACAAAAGTAAAAGCAGAAGTGGAATGGGCGGCAACACTTCGGATTGTCAAAGAAGCAAGTACATTCCCGTACCGGATGGAAGGCAAAATTCTCCCTTCCAACATTCCCGGAAAAGAAAACAGGGTGTACCGGACGGCAAAAGGGGTAATCGGCGTCATCGGCCCGTGGAATTTCCCGCTGCATCTTGCCATGCGTTCCGTCGCACCGGCACTTGCCACAGGCAATACAGTTGTCATTAAGCCAGCATCAGAAGCGCCGATTACGTCCGGTTTTTTAATTGGAGAGCTTTTTGAAAACGCAGGAGCTCCCAAGGGCACAGTAAACGTAGTCGCAGGACGGGGCTCAGAGATTGGTGATGCCTTTATAGAACACCGCGTTCCAAAGCTGATTTCCTTTACAGGTTCAACGGAGGTCGGCCGTCACATCGGAGAGCTTGCAGGCAAGCACCTTAAGGATACAGCGCTTGAACTTGGCGGCAATAATGTCATGCTCGTGCTGGCAGACGCAGATCTTGAAAAAGCTGCTGAATCCGCCGCCTTCGGGAAATTCCTTCACCAGGGCCAGATTTGCATGGCGCTGAACCGCATCATTGTTGTAGAAAGCGTACATGATGAATTCGTCGAGCTTTTCAAACAAAAAGTCGGACAGCTTCAGGCAGGTGATCCATCTGACCCTAAAACAGCTGTAGGTCCGCTGATCAACAGCGATCAGATTGAACGGATTCAGTCAGATCTGGAAGACAGTCTGAAAGCAGGAGCTGAAAAAATTGCCGGCGGAGCTGTGAACGGAAACGTCATGGAGCCGGTCATTCTCACGCACGTAACAAATGACATGCCGATTGCCAAAAATGAAATCTTTGGCCCTGTTGCCCCAATCCTAAAAGCAAAAGACGAGGCACACGCCATTGAACTTGCCAACGGTTCCCCGTACGGCTTGAGCGGATCCGTCTTTACAAAGGACCTTCACAGAGGCGTCACCGTTGCCAAACAAATCGAAACCGGCATGATTCACGTAAACGACCAGTCCGTAAACGATGAAGCACATGTAGCCTTCGGAGGGGAAAAAGATTCAGGCCTTGGCCGCTTCGGCGGCGAGTGGGCGCTTGATAAATTCACAACCGTCAAATGGATCGGCGTACAGGAAAAAGATCGTAGCTATCCGTTTTTCAGCTGATTGCGAATAGATGATAGAAAAAACGAGGCGCAGGAGTTTTGCGCCTCGTTTTTTTGTGTGCCATCAAGCTTTTCTTCTCACGCACTTGATGGTCCTTATAACCGTTTTTAGTGCCACCAAACTTCTTTCTCACACGCTTGATGGTCCCTATAACCATTTTCAGTGCCACCAAACTTCTTTCTCACGCGCTTGATGGTTCTTATAACCGTTTTTAGTACCACCAAACTTCTTCCTCACGCGCTTGATGGTTCTTATAACCGTTCCCAGTACCACCAAACTTCTTCCTCACGCGCTTGATGGTTCTTATAACCGTTTTTAGTACCACCAAACTTCTTCCTCACGCGCTTGATGGTTCTTATAACCGTATTCAGTGCCACCAAACTTCTTTCTCACACGCTTGATGGTTCTTATAACCGTTTTTAGTACCACCAAACTTCTTCCTCACGCGCTTGATGGTCCCTATAACCGTTTTTAGTGCCACCAAACTTCTTTCTTCTACGCTTGATGGTTCTTATAACCGTATTCAGTGCCACCAAACTTCATCCTCACACGCTTGATGGCATCAAACTCTACCGGATATCCGCCATTCCCCTGCTCATTCCATCAACTAGTAACCCCCGCACCTGCAGGAAGCACTTTCTGGCTGATCGCCTGTATCAGCTCAGGCGGCATTGGGAAGGAAACGGCAGCAGGGTCCATCGCAACAGCCTTCACGATATTCTCTGTATCTTGAGGCGAAACACTGTAGTCTCCAAAATCAGACGGCAATCCTGTTTTCTTCTGCATCAGCCTGATTTTTTCAACAACTCGCTCTAACACCGCCTCCGGGTCCTTGTCCCGGCTCTCCACATTCAGTGCCTCTGCAAGCTGATGGATTTTCGGCAGGTAGAGAGCAGGTATAGTCTCCATAACGGCAGGCAGGAAGACAGCATTTGCAAGACCGTGCGGAATCCGGTACATGGCGCCGTATGCATGGGCAAAATTGTGCACCGGAATGGCATTCAGTGCAAAGCTGAAGGCTGTGATTCCCATAAGGCTTGCATGGAGCATGTCCATTCTTGCTTTCAGGTTCTCCCCGTCCTCCACGGCTTTCACGAGATTCTGCTCGATCAGGCGGACGGCGTGCAGGGCGTATGCATCCGTAAGCGCAGTTGCATTAGGCGAGGCATATGCTTCAATCGCATGGGTCAGAGCATCAAAGCCTGTGAATGCTGTAATGAACGGCGGCAGCCCCGTCGTCAGATCCGGATCCAGGACCGCAATATCGGCACTAATAAACGGATTAATCATATTTGTTTTCAGCTTCAGATCTTCGTTGTAGATAACGGCAATCGGCGAAACTTCCGATCCGGTTCCAGCTGTTGTCGGAATGGCAATATGCGGGATTGGCATGTGCGTAGCTTCCGGAAACGACTCCATGACAAATCCTCCGGGAATGGCGTCCTTAATGGTTGCTAACCCTTTGTGCAGACAGTATTTCACCCCTTTAACCGTATCAAGCACACTGCCTCCTCCAACCGCGAGGAGTGCGTCTGCACCAGTTTCCCTGGCGAAGCG
The DNA here is from genome assembly GCF_000708755.2 of Metabacillus indicus LMG 22858. Taxonomy (GTDB): domain Bacteria; phylum Bacillota; class Bacilli; order Bacillales; family Bacillaceae; genus Bacillus_P; species Bacillus_P indicus. Next base: position 95,858 of record NZ_JGVU02000007.1, read on the forward strand.
CAGGGCCTGGTCCACACAGCTGCTCTCTGCATCCTGCCTGATATCCGTGTACACACCTGCAAGAACAGGGCCGTTTCCGTGACCTGCCAACGTGAAAATGGACGCCACTTTATCCACTACCCCCGCTTTTTCAAGGCCTTTATCACTGAACAGCACGACCCGCTTTGCGCCAAGTCCCCTGAATAGATCCGGGACCATCGCCCGTGTATTCGATCCGCTGTAGATACCCGAACGCAGCATAAATTGTGAAAAAGTTGTCGTCAGCATCACTTCTCACCTCTCGTTTCAGCTTTTTCAGAAAACAAAATGCCGTACCAATTGCGTTTATGAAGATCTGTCACCATTGACGTATGCACATGTTTTACTTGTGTGTAGGCATCAAGAGAATGCTTCCCCATCTCCCTGCCAATGCCGCTCTGCTTGTACCCGCCGAACGGTGCATCATTCCGCAGCATGTGCCAGTCGTTGATCCAGACAACTCCTGCCTGCAGCTTTCTGGCAGCTTCATAGGCTTTATTCACATCTCTTGTCCATACACCTGCAGCAAGACCGTAAATGGTATCGTTCGCCATTGCAATGACTTCATCCATACTGGTGTATTTGATGACGCAAAGGACAGGACCGAATGTCTCTTCTCTGGCAATTTTCATGTCGTTTGTCACGTTTGTGAAAATCGTCGGTTCAATAAAGGATCCTCCTTCACAGCCGGGCACCGACATTTCTTTGCCGCCGCATACAAGCTCCGCTCCTTCTTCAAGCCCCAACCGGATATAGGACAGAACGGTATCTTTCTGCTGTTTAGAAATAAGCGGCCCCATATCAGATGCGGGATCGAGCGGATTTCCGGGCTTTATGTTTTTCGCCAGCTGCACAAGCCCTTCCACTACTTCATCATGCATGCTTTCATGGACGAACAAACGTGTTCCTGATTCACAAAGCTGTCCTGAATGGAGAAATACGCCGAATAGACTTCCAGGCAATGCAAGGGATAGATCCGCATCTTCAAGAAGAATGTTCGGAGACTTTCCTCCAAGCTCAAGAGTCGTATTTTTCACCGTATCAGCTGCAAGCTTCATGATGTTTCTGCCTACTTCTGTCGATCCTGTAAAAGCCACTTTATCCACGTTCGGGTGGCGCACCAGCGCTTCACCTGTTTCAGCACCGGGACCTGTGACAACATTGATGACACCAGGCGGGACAACCTTCGAGATGATTTCAGCCAATTTTAAAGTCGAGAGCGGCGTATAGCTCGCCGGCTTAATGACAATCGTATTTCCCATCGCAAGAGCAGGCGCTATTTTCCACGAGGCAATCAGCATCGGCATATTCCATGGAGTGATGGCTGCACATACTCCAACCGGCTCTCTCCAGATGAAATTATGGGCAGGACCCGGAAACGGCGGGACCGGCAGTGTTTCAGAGAATGGATACTCGAGCACGAATTTGCCAAACGTCTGGAACAAGTCGGCCATCTGCAGAATGTCATTGGAGCTGATGCGCCTGATTGTTCCGCCTGAGCTGACGCATTCGAGATAAGCAAGTTCTTCTGCATGCTCTATAATCTGATGGGCTATCGCATACATTACCTTGGAGCGGTCCTTTGGATTCATCTCTCTCCACTCCGCTTGATCAAAGGCAGCTCTTGCCGCCATCACAGCACGGTCAACATCCTCCGCCGTTCCTTTTGCAGCTTTTGCTATTACCTCGCCTGTTGCAGGATTGTTTACATCAAACCACTCCCCTGAAGCAGCACTCTCCCACTTTCCATTAATGAAAAGCGGCATTGTCAGTATATCGACTTTCACACTCATTCGTTTCAGCCTCCTCTTTTTTAAAGTACGCCAACCTCTTTTTCTGTCATTCTGTAAATCTCTTCGATTCTTTTTCCGCGCGCCCTTGCCAAAATATCCATGCGAACAGACAGCTGCTTCATCGTAAAGTGCATGGTATCTTCAATCGTGTGACCGAACGCCGTCTGCTCACCGGCTATGCCTTCCTGGTTCAGCTTAATCGCATACGGAGTCAGCTCGTCCATTTTTTGAGCTACCAAATCAAAAATAGAATCATTCTCGCATATAAGCCTCTGAAGCAGAAACGTCCCGTAGCCTATGTGCCGTGATTCATCCTTTTTCAGCAGACCAACACCTTTTAATAGTCCAGGCATGATATTCGCTTCCTCAAGCGACCGGTAGAATGAAAAATAGCCCGTTTCAGCAAGTACTCCCTCAACGAACATGTTGTAGACAGTCGACGCTTCAGCAATGGCTTCCTGCGACTGATCATGGAGCAGCCTGTCCATTGTCCGGGGCAGAAGCTCGTAAAAAATCTCTTTATATGTCTCTGTATGATAGACGGACAGATCTCCCGTTTCTCCGAGAGCATTTAAAGCAAGCCTGAAAAATTCGGTATGCTTTGCTTCCTCAAATAAAAACGTTGTTAAATACATCTCCTCTTCCAGACGGCCTTCCTTGGCAATCGCCATCATCAGCGGCAGCAAATCAAGTGTGACCGCCTCTTCTCCCGCCTGAAACTGCGAAATCAGCCTCAAGACTTCTGTCCTTTGATCCTGATTCATGCCCTGCCAGTCTCGCTGATCCTGTGAAAAATCAATGTCAGACGGGTTCCAAATCCCAAAACGCTTCGCTTTTTGATAAAGTCTGAACGGGAGAGAGTCCTCCTGAATGCCCCGCGCACTCGTGGTAATGATTTCACGCTTATTCATCGCTACCTCCTGAAAACTTTTTTTCAAAAACACGGCTTCACGTTTGTAAGTGCTTACATAACTATTTTACAATGGGAAGTGGAACCCTCATATTCCTGAAAAAGTAGGGGAGGAAATTGTCGAATGATAGATTCCAAAGTGAGAGATTATGTACGTGAAACGCACAAGATCCATGACTTTTCCAAAAAATGCGAACGGATGGTCCTCGGGTGCATCCGCTTCTTCCCATTCAAGCGGGCAACTCTCTTTACATACTCCGCCTTCAGTAATATCGGTGAAGGCCTGATCCAGGCAGAAGAAGGAAAAATCACCTCCGTCAAATGGATCAAAGAAGATGTCCGAACCATCCCGCCAGTCTATCACGCTCTCAAAAACAACAAGCTCCGGCTCCTTGACCTCACACAAAGCAACGTCCCTTTTCCAGAAAAATATATTCAGCAATTTGACCTCTCAACCATCGCCGTCATCCCGATCAGCCAGTCCAACCATGTCATCGGCTGTGTTCTGGCCGATCAGTACACGGGCTGCAGCCAGTCCATTCACACCCAGCTCGAGCAGCTCTCCAGCTACTTTCAGGAATTTTTCGCAAACCGGCCCGCGCACAGACTCAGCAGGCGGGAAACCGAAGTCCTGCAGCACCTCGCAAACGGCCTTTGCATGAAAGAAATGGCGCACTCCATGAACATAAGCGAATACACCGTCCGAGACTACCTGAGCGCCGTCATCCGGAAACTCGGCGTCAGGCACAGAGCAGAAGCTGTGGCGGAGGGGTTGAGAAGGGGGATAATCGTATAAGAATCCGCATAAAAAAACACCGCCAGCAGCGGTGCAAATCTTCACTATTTAAGCAAGCGGGCTCCCCATCACCGGACGCCTCATGCACTCATCGGTCTCAAACCCGAACTGTCTGTAAAGCCCGTGCGCATCCTTTGTGGCAAGCCCGAACTTTGTGTTGATCAAATCCGGATGATCCAGAACACATTGTACGAGCCATTTACCGAGCCCTTCTCCTCTGGCGCTGTCGTCAATGACTACATCCATCAGCCAGGAGAAGACGGCGCGGTCTGTTATGACTCTTGCAAACCCAAGCTGGGTTCCGCTGCTGTCATAGAGTCCGAAACTTAGTGAATTCCGCACGCTTTCTTCGATTACGTGCACGGGCCTGCCTTTTGCCCAGTACTGATTGCCGATCCATCCGGCAATTTTGTCTATTTGCAGCAGATTCTGTTCGTCTGATACGAAAAACCCTTCTTTATTCCAGATCATCCTTACCATCTCCTTAAACGATTATCTGACTAGATTATAACGGATGTCTCATGGGTATTGTGATTGTAATGGAGGCGATTTTTGATATGAAAACCATTCATATAATTGTTTACGGCCATGTCCAGGGTGTCGGATTCCGTTATTTCGCTCAGACCTCAGCCCTATCAGAGAAAGTAACCGGCTGGGTGAAAAATAAAGAAGACGGTACAGTCGAAGCTGTAGCACAGGGGACAGAGAACCAGCTGGAGTCCTTCGTCGATACCCTGCGTTCGGGAAACCGCTATGCACGGGTGGAGGAAATAAAAGTACGCGAAGCAGATCAAAACCAGGCATACGCTGATTTCAAAATCATCCGCTAGCTGTTTTTCTCAGCTTCATTTTCTTTATGACGGCTCCTATGACAACAGCTGTCAGAAGGAGCCCGCCTCCAATCCAGATGCTCCCAAAGTGCAGAAGACTTTTACCGATTGCCGCTAATGCGTTCATGCCAATTCCTCCTCAAAAGAAAGGTTTGCCGGCTCATCAAGAAGATGGGAGGTTAATTCGATGTTTGTAGTAGGAACCGTTTCGTCGACTTCTTCAAATTTCAGCTCGTCCACCCACATCCTTCCGCCTCCTGAAAGCAGCGCTCCAATTGAAATGACCGCACTTTCTTCCGGTATATCAAGGACGATCGAGCAATAATGCCATTCTGTATCCTTCGTGATCGGTCTGTCTCCCATGTTGTCAAATCGGAGAACATCCTGAAGGGCATTGTCCACTCTCATCCACAGTCCGCAAAAGCCGTCCAGATGTTCAGCACGAATAAACCCAGAGAACTTATAGCGTTCCCCCTTATACTTATCCGCCTTGATTTCCTGCATCATCGTTGCAAATTCACCCTGATGCTGCACGCTTGTGGCAGCTAAATACCCTGAGCTTTTCCCTGAGTGATAGACTTTCCTGTCCAGTCCCATTTCGTAATTAAATGGATGACTGCCGCTTAGAACCCACCCTTTTACACCTTGATTTCCCATTGAAATCTCCTCCTTCTGCATCGTCAGGCTGGCCATGATCTTCCGGTAGGTGCCCGGCGGCAGCCTGTATATCTTTTTGAATGCCCTCGTGAATGATTCCTGGCTTTCAAATTGATAGGAAAGGGCAATATCAAGTATTTTTTCATCTGTATAAAGCAGCATTTTTGCTGCATCCGCTATCCGCCTCGTTCTTACGTATTCAGAGGCTGTCATTCCAAACTCCCTTTGGAACAGCCTGTGAAAGTGGAATTTTGAGTACCCGGCTTCACGGGCAATCGTCTCAAGCGGCAGCTCTTCCTGAAGATGATGTTCGATATAGGCAATTGTCTTTTGAAGGGCTGTATCCATTTCCTCACCTCTTACTGAGAGTTTACCAGGAAAACTTCTCCTTTTTTTGATTTTTCTTGCTAAAAAAGAGCCCCCTTTTGATAACAGGAGCTCTGTCATGCATCATTCGATTTCAATATTTCCAACATACTGCGCCAAACCGCTGTCAGCATCAAGCTCCACTACAAGGATGTACTCCCCTTTTTCTTCCGGAAAAGTAAAGGAACGCTGTTTATCTAAGGGTAATTCCTGTTCGGTGCCATCTTTCCAGAGTGCAGCTTCAAGATCCTCCACCATGAAATCCTCACTGTCAAACAGCAGATCTATTTTCTGTCCCGGCTGGAACGTCAGCTGCTCTTGCTCATTTGCATACGACAGAACGTCGTCAATGCGTTTTTCCTCAAGCTTGTTGTTTTCACCCGTCCACTTGATGTTTGCCTCTGTCAGCTTTTCAGACTGGGAACTGTCCGGACTGGATAAAGTTACGGAAGGCGGAGTGAAATCATAGTCTTCCGCAATACATCCTGCTGATAAAGCAACTAGAAAAATAGATGTAATGACTTTCAATCTTTTTCTCATAATCTCCCTCTTCATCTTAAGAGTTTTTCAGGAACGCATACAAAGTCTGGGAGTAGAGGTCAGGCTGCTCCCTGTGTACAAGGTGTCCGGCAAATGGAATGACAGCGATATTGATTGCTGAGTGCAGCTGCTTATACACAATAGCAGCCTCGACTTCCAGCTCCTGATTTTCACCGACGAGACATAAAACCGGAATCTCTATGCCGTAAACATCACCTGTCGCGTGAAAAGGATAAAAGTCAGCTTCATTAAAAGATTGCAGCAGGGATTTCCAGTCATTCTCCCCGTGGATTTCATTCAAGAACGCAACGGCTTCTTCATTCGCAAACAAGTGCTCATAATGTTCTGCTTCTTCTATTAACAGTTCAGCCCAGTTAACAGGCTCTTTCGGGAGAACGCCTGAAAAACAAAGTGATTTCACTTTCTCAGGGTACTCTTTTGCAAAAAGTAATGCAGTTATTCCCCCTACAGAAACCCCTGCTATGTGACACTGGTCAATCCCGAGGTGATCGAGTGTTTCTTTCAGATCCTGCACGCATCGAACAAAATAATGATCAATCTCTCCCCCTGACTTCCCGTGGCCCCTCAGATCAGGTCTGATCACTTTGAAGTTTTTCGATGAAAAAAACTCGCTCTGCTCGCTGTATTCCGTATCACCTGTCATTCCGCCAGAATGAATAAGGACGAGAGGCTCTCCTTCTCCCGATACATATGTATGCAAAATCATCCATGCTTCCCCCTGTGCATGACCGTATTTACCGGCCATCATTATATATGTAAAATCACACTTCCCCAGTACGAAAAACTCATTGTGAGAAAAACAACCGCAAACACTTTGACCGTTGCCGGCAATCTTCCTTTAAAGTATATAAAACCAATGCCGGCCAATATGTGAAAGCTGATAAAAAGGAGCAGACTCATTTGGTTCACCTCTTTAAGACTGGAACTTCTTTGGCAACTTAGTGCTGAGTACACGCTTTGATTCTTATCCTGCTTTTACTGCACTTACCTCAGCTCCGTAACCGCTCTAAGTGTTCTTGCCCTGCTTTTGCAGCACTTATCTCTATTCCGGACTCACCCTAAGTGTTCTTATCCTGCTTTTACTGCACTTATCTCCGCTCCGGACTCACTCAAAGTGTTCTTATCCTGCTTTTACTGCACTTATCTCCGCTCCAGATTCACTCTAAGTGTTCTAATCCTGCTCTTGCAGCACTCACCTCAGCTCCGAAGCCACTCTAAGTGTCCTTAACCAAAATACCTTCATTTTCCATTTTATCACAATCAAAACCTCCGCAATACAAAAAAACACCCGCCATTCAGAATGACGGATGTGCTGATAGATTAATACGCTTTTTCCTGATAAAAATAATTCGGCTTCACGATTTTGTTTTTATACTGATTATGAAAGATGTGGGTTGTGGCGGGAGACATTGGCGGTATGAGCCAAGTCCAGTCACCTGTTACTTCGCGTCCCGCTGTTGATTCGTTATGTTCGAATCGTTTAAATTGCTGGGCAGCCGTATGATGGTCCACTATGCTCGCGCCTGCTGTCTTGAAGGAGTGCAGCACGGCTCTGTTCAGTTCCACAAGAGCCCGGTCTTTCCATAATGTTGCTTGTGTTGACGTGTCAAGCCCCAGGAGCTCAGCCACTTTCGGCAGCATATTATACCGGTTTTCATCGGCAAGGTTTCTGGCGCCTATTTCCGTTCCCATGTACCAGCCGTTAAAAGGAGCGGCCGGGAATGTGATGCCCCCGATTTCAAGCTTCATATCCGAAATGATCGGGACGGCATACCACCTGGCATCGAGTTTTTCCAGCTGGGGATACTCAGGATGTGTAATAGGGACCTGCATGACGATTTCATCGGGGATTTCGTACCACACAGGCAATTCCCCGCCAACCTGAATAACAAGCGGAAGAAGATCATAGGCTGTCCCCTGCCCTTTCCATCCGAGCGCGAGACATTCTTTTGTAAACGCAACTGATCCCGGATCTCCTACGATTCCCGAATCTGTCTCATACCCTGCGTATCTAAGCAGCTGGTGATTCCAGATTCTAACAGGTGCCTGTCCGTCCTGTTCCGGTTTGAAAATGGTGATGAACGGACGGATTCTGCCGCCGTTCGTTGCAAATTCTATATGGGAGAAAAGGGCGTCCCTTATTTCATCAGCTGTTTCAAGATGCCTTGCATCTGCAACCCGGAGTGTGTTCCAAAACAGGCGGCCGATGCATTTGTTGCTGTTCCGCCAGGCCATTTTTGCTCCATGCTCAAGTTCTTCTGACGTAAGATCAATGGTGCTGTTCTGTTCAAACCGGGATTTAACCTGAAGCAGGCGGGCAGTCGTTTCTTCTTCCGTTTTCTCAAGCTCCCGGTAGCATTCGATAATAAACTGCTCTGCTTCTGACATGATATCAAGCTTGGTATTCATAAGAGCCTCCTAAATTGCCGGACTTCTATATAAAGACTTACGTATCTTTATGGGTATTAGATCACATATTACCTTCCCTGATAGTATAGCATCTCACGCAGCTCATCCTTTTACTACAACGAACACTTTCATGAACATTCCTATCCGAAAAAAACATTTCATGCGAACACAACCGCAAATCCTTATGAATTAAGGGGTTGAGTCCATAAAATAAAAGTATTCTATAAAAATATGAAAAAAGTAGTATTTTTTTGTTGCAATGTGAAAGCCCTTTAATTAAAATAGGTTTATGCAAGCGATTGCACATGTTGCACTTATAGTTGCACACCACTTATTAAAAATAATGTAAGCGATTTTGCCTTTAAATGAATTCGTTTACACCTATTATACTTACAGGAGAAAGAAGGGCAAAAAATGAAGAACTTATTATCATTCGACTTTTGGCAAAAGTTCGGTAAAGCCTTAATGGTCGTAGTAGCCGTAATGCCTGCAGCCGGTATCATGATCTCACTCGGCAAGCTTATTGCAATGACAGGCGGAGACATCACGCTCGTGCAAACGATTGCACGTGTAATGGAAGATATCGGATGGGGAATCATCACGAATCTTCACATTTTATTCGCTGTAGCCATCGGGGGATCCTGGGCTAAGGAGCGTGCAGGCGGAGCATTCGCAGCACTTATCGCATTCGTACTGATTAACCGCATCACAGGTGCTATCTTCGGAGTTAATGCTGCAATGCTTGCAGATCCTGAAGCAACAGTAAACTCTCTTTTCGGACAAGAACTGATTGTTAAAGATTACTTTACTTCTGTACTTGGCGCTCCTGCACTGAACATGGGCGTGTTTGTCGGAATCATCGCAGGTTTCCTTGGTGCAAACCTGTTCAATAAATATTACAACTACAGCAAGCTTCCTGAATCACTTTCATTCTTTAACGGTAAACGTTTTGTGCCTTTCGCAGTAATTGGAGGTTCAGTTGTAACTGCTATCGTTCTTTCACTAGTATGGCCGTTTATTCAAGGTTTGCTTAACGACTTTGGACAATGGATTGCAACATCACGCAACACCGCTCCAGTTGTTGCACCATTCATCTTCGGTGCCCTTGAGCGTCTGCTTCTCCCATTCGGTCTTCACCACATGCTGACTGTACCGATGAACTATACGTCACTTGGCGGAACGTATCAAATTCTTACTGGCGGAAGCGCCGGTTCAACTGTTGCAGGTCAGGATCCGCTTTGGCTTGCATGGATTGCCGATCTGAACAACTTCCTAGCTGCAGGTGATACTGCAAGCTACAACAAACTGCTTGAAGAAGTAACTCCAGCCCGTTTCAAGGTTGGACAAATGATTCTTTCAACTGCTTCTCTTATCGGTATCGCTTTTGCCATGTACCGCAATGTTGATAAGGAAAAACGCACGAAATACAAATCAATGTTCCTATCTGCAGGTCTTGCAGTTTTCTTAACAGGTGTAACTGAGCCAATCGAATTTATGTTCATGTTCGCTGCACCGCTATTATATGTTGTATACGCAATTACAACAGGTCTTGCATTCGCAATCGTCGATATTATCGACATCCGCGTTCACTCATTTGGATTCATTGAGCTTCTGACTCGTACACCGATGATTATTAAAGCAGGATTATGGCTTGACCTTGTCAACTTCTTCCTTGCATGTGCCGTGTTCTTCGGACTGAACTTTGGAATTGCGAACTTCCTGATCAAACGTTTCAACTTCCCGACCCCGGGACGCAACGGAAACTACATCGATTCTGAAGAGCCTGCTGCAAAAACAACAGGTGAAGTAAACAAAGACTCTCAAGCTTCTGCGATTATTACTTTGCTTGGCGGTTCTGGTAATATTGAAGATGTAGATGCTTGTATGACACGTCTTCGCGTAACAGTCAAAGACCCTGCTATTGTTGCAAATGAAGCGCAATGGAAAGAAAACGGCGCGCTTGGTTTAATCATTAAAGACAAAGGCGTTCAAGCCATCTACGGACCGAAAGCAGATGTTTTAAAATCTGACATTCAAGATACGTTAGGAGCTTAAACGATGAAATTATTAACGCTTAATTGTCATTCCTGGCAAGAAGAAAATCAGATGGAAAAAATCAGGACGCTCGCGCTTGCCATCAAGGAACAGTCTTATGATGTGATTGCCCTTCAGGAGGTAAGCCAGCGGGTGGAAGAGCCCGTCCTGTATGACGGAGTCAAAAAAAACAATTATGCGTTAGTGCTGCTTGATGAACTGAAAAAACTTGGAGTTGCCGGATATGAGCTGGTATGGGGATTTGCCCATATCGGCTATCCGGGCTTTGAAGAAGGCTTAGCCATTCTGACAAAGCATCCGGTAGTCGACTCAGAAGTGTTCTCCGTCACAAAAGGCAAAAACACTGACTACTGGAAAACCCGTTCCATCGTCCGTGCGGATATCGACTATAATGGACAGGAAATTTCTTTTTACTCCTGTCATCTAGGCTGGTGGCACGATGAAGAAGAACCATGCAAATATCAGCTCGATTCTCTTCTTCAAAAGGTTGACCTTGATAAGCCTTCCTTTTTAATGGGAGACTTCAACAACAGTGCTGAAGTGAGAGATGAAGGCTATGATTATCTTCTGTCACATGATTTGTATGATACGTACGAGCTTGCAGAAGACAAAGACTCAGGCATCACGGTAAAAGGAAAAATTGCCGGATGGGATGAAAATAAGAAAGATTTGAGAATTGACCTGATCCTTGTGAACAAGGAAGTCAAAGTTCATTCTTCAAAGGTTATTTTCAATGATGACAACAGACCGGTTGTTTCTGACCATTACGGGGTTGAAATCGAAATCAGCATGTAAGACCATGGCTGCTTCTTTAAAAGAGGCAGCTTTTTTTATGTGATCGTGATCTTTTTTTCTCCTCTTTGCGTTTATCCTGTCGATCCCCCGGGAAACTATAAAGGTTATAGGGAGGCAGATGTATGAAAGACTTATTCAGAAGAATTCACCAGCACGAATTAAACGACCTGTCTGCAGTTATCGCATATTATTTACTTTTATCCCTGTTTCCGCTGCTTATTTTCTTAATTGCGCTGTTTCCTTATTTTTCGCTTGATGTAACGCCGCTTCTCACATGGATTAATCACTATGTGCCTTCAGAGACAGCTGAGCTTTTAACGGAGCAAATCAGAAGCCTGTTCGGAGAAACCAACAGTTACATCCTTGCATTTGGCTTATTGGCCGCTTTATGGTCTGCAAGCAATGCCACACACATTCTAATCAGAGCGTTCAACCGCGCTCTTGAAATTAAAGAAACGCGCCCCTTTATTAAGGTGCGCATAGATGCCCTGCTGCTTGCTGCAGGACTTATTATTACGATTACGATCGCTTTACTCCTGCCTGTTTTCGGCAAAGTGATCATCAGCACATTAACGCGCTATGCACCATTTCTTGAAGCCGTTAATCCGCTTTTAAATCAGGCAAGATGGGTCATTTCCTTTTTCATGATTAATCTCGTCCTGCTTGCGCTGTATTACTTTGCTCCGAATGAAAAGCTGAAGTTTTTTGATATCTACTTCGGATCCCTTTTGGCAACTGTCCTTTGGACGTTAAGTTCTTACGGTTTTTCTTTTTATGTAGAGAACTTCAAAGCTTTCAATGCTGCATACGGAAGTTTGGGAGGCATTATTATTTTGCTCATCTGGATCTACTTTACCGCCTTTTCGATATTGCTTGGCGGAGAAGTGAATGCGATGCGCGTCTGCAGGAGAAGAGATAAGTTCTGTCCGGACTGATATTTCCTTAATACACCAGTTTGATAAATTTGGAAGCGGGTATTTCACTTAGAGAAGACGCATGAAGTGAAAGGAGACCGTATGCTTGATTTTGTGATCAATATGCTCAGGGAATTTGGAATATGGGGATTGATGGCGGGGCTCGCGATTGAAGCATCTTCTCTTCCATTTCCAGGCTCTCTCATCACCCTTGCCTATGGTTATCTGCTGAAGCTTTCATTTATTGAAATCATTCTGATAGCCCTTTTAGGAAGTGCTGTCTATACGATTTTCAGTTTTATCCCTTATTGGATTGGCTATAAATTAGAGCACAAAATGAAAAAGAAACTGACCAAAAAGAAGAAAACATTCGAAAAAACGCAGCGCTGGTTTAAAAAATGCGGACTTTGGAGCATCGCTCTTGCGCGTCCTTTCGGGATTGGAAACTACATTTCCTATGTCTCAGGACTTTCCAAAGTAAAGTGGGTCCCGTTTGCCGCTCTCACCTTTCTTGGAGTATTGCCTTTAAATATAGCGATGCTCTGGCTCGGACAGCTTGGAAGCCTCAAAACAGTGACAGCCTTTATGTCAGAGATGCAGATGTATGTCCTGATAACAGCCGGCGCAGCCATCTTGCTTTTCTTCGTATGGCGTTATGTCAGCAAGAAAAAACAGTGCGCTCCAGCTGCGCAGCAGGAAACAAATTAAACAGAAAAAATCCAGGGGAGATCCCCTGGATTATTTTTTTGCCCCGCCCGCATATAGAATAACCAGCAGCACGGCAACGCCAAATGCAATGATGGTTCCTGCTGGAGGAGAAGTAATTAGAATGCCTGCCAGAATTGCAAGCAGGGCCACTAGTGAGAACCAGGAGGAATAAGGGTAGCTTTTCACATAAAAGCCACGAAGCTCTTCCCCTTTCTTCCTGCTTTTCAAGTGGGCGACTGTCAGCAGAATCCAGATGGACAGAATGGCATACCCCGGTACAACCATCAAGTAACCGAATGTCTTTTCCTCAGCAAAAACGGCAATGATCACACCGATGTACAGAAAGGATGTGCTCGCAAGCAATGCTCTGACAGGGACCTTTTTAGCAGACAGCTTTGAGAAGAAGGACGGTGCATTTCCGCTCAGCGCCTGCGTGTAAAGCAGTCTTGAAGCTGCATACATGCCTGTATTCGCAGCAGATATAACGGCTGTTAAGAGAACAAAATTCATAAAGCCTCCAACATACGGGATGCCGATTCGGTCAAAGACCGAGACAAACGGGCTTTCCGCTCCTACCATATTCCACGGCATGAGGCTCACAATAATCAGAATCGGAAGAACATAAAAAATTAGAATTCTCACGATGACACTCCGCGCTGCTCTCGGTATCACTTTTTCAGGATTTTCCGTTTCACCGAGCGTCATTCCGATCATCTCTGTTCCGCCAAAAGAAAACATGACAACAAGCATGGAGGCTGCAATTCCTGATATGCCAAACGGCAAGAAGCCGCCGTGCTCTGTCAGATTTGAAAATCCGGCTGCACTTCCACCGCCGATCCCTGTAAAGATCAGGACACCGCCGAGAATGATGAACAGTGTAAGAACTGTAATTTTCAGTGCTGCAAGCCAGTATTCCGTTTCACCGAAAATACCCACTGCAAACAAATTGATGACCGTAATCAGGATGGAAACACCAAGTGACAGCAGCCACATCGGCACATCCGGAAACCAGTATTTCAGGAAACCGGCCGCAGCAGCCATCTCCGCTGCCATAACAAGCATCCAGCTGATAAAATAAATCCATCCGGCAAAGAAGCCGGCAAACGGTCCGAGAATGGTTTCGATCAAATCTCTGAGCGTTTTTGCTTTCGGCTGCTGGACAGCCATTTCCGCCATTGCCTGCATCACAAAATAAAGAATAATGCCTGCCAGCAAATACGAAATAATAACACCTGGGCCTGCAAGTTCAATCGATGAACTGCTTCCCTGAAAAATGCCTGCTCCAATGGCTCCGCCAAGAGCAATCATGGTGACGTGCCTTGATTTAAGCCCTCTGGCTAACTCGTCTTTTTGATCAGACGAATGGTGGTTTTTATTGCTCATGCTCGTCTCTCCTCATATATGGTCTATGCTCTTTTGTCTTGCACGTGTTATCTTAACAAAAAAGCAGATACATGAAAACAGTGACGTCTCAGTCTTTTTTCGTAAGGTTCCACACTTCCATTAAGACCGGCATCTCTTTCTTTTCATCCTCCGTTACAAGGTTCCATTGAATGCCGTCAGGCTTTTTATACGGCGTATCAGTTTCAATGATTCCCTGTTCGGTTACGATATAGTCCACGGGCAAATCATATGTATCAACCTTAAAGTCTTCCTCTGTTACCTGAATGCTGTGAATGGTCGAGATAACGGGCATGTCGGGATTGCCAAGTTCTCTCATAATGGCATACTCGCGGTCTGAGTATCCCTCTCCTTTTCCAATCCTTCTCCCGTCCTTATGGACAGCAACAGATCCTGCAACAAACAGGTCGACCTTCGGCAGCTCGGATAGAGAGATTTCCTTTCCATACTGCCTGATATTTTTTAAGCTTACAGCCTTCCTCTCTTCTCCGGACGGAACCCATTCTCTTTTCAGCATGATAAATCCTGCTTTGAGCCTCGGCGTCGGAACGAGAAGGGTTTTCCCATCCTTGATCACACGGGCTCTGAGAGGAAGCTGCGGGGCGTCCGGATTGATTTTGACAACCTCCGCATTCTTGTAAATGTCCATCTGTGAAACAAGTTCAGCTGCCGCTGCAGCCCCTTTGAAATTCGGAATTCGGTTCTTCAGCGGAAACGGGAAGCCTCCTAGCTTTTCATCCTCGAGCCTTTGCCACTTATTCTGTCTGATTTCATCTTTTGTGATCATGTAGCTCTCCTCCCCCTAATGTAAGCCCATGTGTTGCATGGTCTGACTGAATTTTACTGAATCCTGCACGTTCATAAAATCTTGCTGCCTCTTTTGTATCTGTTCGTAAAACAGCCGCTGAAAAGTTCGGAGCCGCCTCACGTAATAGCGTCTTTAAAAGCAGGGTTCCCGCTCCTTTTCTCCTGTACTCTTTTCCTACATAAAATCTTCTGATCCTGCATGTTCGTTTATCCTGATCGTACGGGTCCCGGTTTAGTCCCCCGACGGCAATTAATGTTTCTTTATGAAACACGCCAAACAGTGCTTCGCCCGGCAGACTGAACTTGTTTTTTCCGGTTTGGTAATCATGAACAAGTCTTTCAACAAAGCGGAATCCCTCTTTTTTACTTTCTTCTAAAAGCGGTCCTAACTGTTCTTTTTGGAGTCTATTTATTCGTCTGACAATCATAGTGTTCCCTCCAGCATTATTTTTTTCCGCACGGAAGGCTATTCTTTGCCTTGTAACGGACAAGGTGATACGGTAGTAACAAATGTTCCAGTGCCCAAAGACACCGGAGCAAGCTTACAGAACCCAAGGAGGAATTTGAAGATGAGCCAAAAACAGATACTGCTTGCAGAACGCCCGTCGGGAAAACCGACAGCTGAAACCTTCCGCTATACGGAAGCTCCTGTTCCATCACCCGAATCAGGACAAGTACTGATCCGCACTCTCTATCTGTCAGTTGATCCTTATATGCGCGGCCGGATGAATGAAGGAAAATCCTACGTTGCTCCTTTTGAGCTTAACCAGCCAATCTCTGGCGGGGTAGTCGGCGAAATTGTCGAAGCAAACGGCAGCAAGCTGAAAAAGGGAGACTTTGTCATCGGAAACCTCCCGTGGCAGGAATACTCTGTCGCAGGCGAAAATGAAGTGCGTCAAATTGACCCTTCCCTAGCGCCAATTCAGGCTTACCTTGGCATACTGGGCATGCCCGGCTTGACCGCCTATTTTGGACTGCTTGATATCGGCAAGCCGAAAGAAGGCGAAACAGTGGTCGTATCAGGTGCTGCAGGAGCGGTTGGTTCAATTGTCGGACAGCTTGCTAAAATTAAAGGCGCCCGTGTTGTAGGAATTGCCGGTTCGGACGAAAAAATTTCCTATCTGATTGATGAACTCGGATTTGACGCTGCCATCAACTATAAAACACAGAACGTCGGCAAAGCACTTGAAGAGGCATGCCCGAATGGAGTAGATGTCTACTATGATAATGTAGGCGGAGAAATTTCGGAAGCTGTTCATAAACTGCTGAACAAATTTGCCCGCATCCCTGTATGCGGAGCCATCTCCACTTATAATTCAGACGGCAAAGATGTCGGTCCGAGAATCGAATCAACCTTGATCAAATCAAGCGTGCTCATGCAGGGCTTTGTTGTAGGCGACTTTTCTTCCCGCTTCAGCGAAGGCGCAAGAGAGCTTGGCGGCTGGCTGAAAGAAGGCAGACTGAAGTATGAAGAGACGATCGTTGAAGGCTTTGAAAACATTCCCCAGGCATTCCTTGGCTTGTTCGAAGGCACAAACCTAGGCAAGCAGCTTGTGAAGGTTGCAGATCCTTCCTCTTGATTCCTGTTACTTTATAGAAAAAATCCCCCGGTTAGCCGATTTTTGGCTGATGGGGTTTTTTTTTCTGTTTGTAGTCTGGCGATTTACTGCCAGCTATTGCCCTTTTACTAATGGCTATCGGTTTACTACCAACAATCATCGCTTTACTGCCAACTACCGCAGATTTACTACCAACTACCGCAGATTTACTACCAACTACCGCAGATTTACTACCAACTACGAATGATTCACATCCAACTATTACTCATTTACAACCGACTGTCGGCTTACTACCAACAATCATCTTTTTACTGCCAACTACCGCAAATTCACTACCGACTATCGCCCTTTTACTACCAACTATTGCTCATTTACAACCAGCTGTTGTCCCACCACTACCTATCGCTTCCCGCTGCCCAACAACCCGCTATATTCCCACATATAAAAAAAAGAGAGCAACTAAGCTCCCTTTAAAGTGACTCACATCTTGCTTTCAGCTTTATCCAGAAGGACTTTCGCCAAATCTGACAGACTCTCAGTCGTTTTATTGATTTCCTGAATAGAATCCACGATTGCATCAAGATCTGTTTTGTTTCGTTCAAACATTTCCATGTAGTTTTCCATTTCGGTTTTGACAGTAACCAGTCCGCTGCGCACTTGCTGGATTTGGGACTGGGAGGTTTGAGTGGACTCGTTCATGGAACTCATAATGGTGACGATTGTATCCATGTGTTTGTTGCTGTTTGATGTAAGTGCATTGATTTCATTGCTGGTCCGCTTTGAATCTTCTGCAAGCTTTCTGACCTCGCTTGCTACAACCGCAAAGCCTTTGCCGTGATCGCCTGCTCTTGCCGCCTCAATGGATGCATTTAATGCAAGAAGATTTGTCTGATCTGCAATTCCTTCAATTTCCTTTGTCATTCTCGTAATCTGGTCGGAAATCTTTTTCAGATCTCCAATACCCTCAAGAGAGTTTTCCACTTTTGAAAATACTTCCCCGAAGACAGAGACCATTTCATCCATCTGTTTTTCATTTTCATTCGTCAGCTTCAGCAGATGTTCGCTTGTTTTCTTCGTAGATTGGATTTCCTCGCGAATTTGTTCTGCTTTTGCGCTGGTATCATCCATTGTGGAATCTGTCAGCTGGACGGATGCCGCCATTTCCTGGCTGATTGAAGACAGCTCTTTTTGAAGACTGATATTTTCCTCGTTCAATTCTTTCAGTTCGTTCATTCGTTTTTGCATATATTGATCAACAACAAGCTGGGAGTCTAAATTAATCGCATGTGTAATCGCAAGCAGCGCCGTTGAAAGCTTTTGAGGCTCCTGATGCAGCAGCTCCACAACTTTCGGAAGCAGGAGTGTGCTGATGGCTGAATACGTAGAAAGAAACCACGTAACAGGCAAATGCGTCTCGCTGTGTGTGCCGCCGATCCGTTTTCTCATTTCAAAAAACCGCGCATCCATTTCTCCGCTTAATAGACTTTGGAAATAGTCGACAAATACAGCCTTTAAACGCTCTCTGCTTGAATGATCGGAAGCAATTCTGCTGAGAAGCGGCTGTTTATAGAGTTGTGTGAGGACCTTTTCAAGAAGTTCATCCAGAAGAGGAAGTACGACAGGCTTTAGCTCTTTTAAAACAGCCAGCTGTTCTTTCGTAAAACCCATATAGATCAGTCTTGCATTTATTTCGCGCTCTGAAGTGGCAATGACCGCGTCATCTTCAGGAAATTCCATAACTGGATGAAATGCATCCGTTGTCTGTTTCTTAGAAAAAAGTGTCAGCATGCTCGTTCTCCTTACCTTCTACCTTAAGATTCCCTTCTTGGAAAAGAAAGTTCTCTCCTTATATCGGCAGGAAACGGTAAATGATTAGAGGGGTTTGAGGGCTGAATGTGCTCGGGTGCCGATGTTTCCTGAAGAATAAAAAACACAAACCTTAAGTCTGTGTTTTAGTTGACCAGCGAATGCTTGAACGCATAGATAACAGCCTGTGTTCTGTCCTGCACATCCAGCTTGCTGAGAATATTGCTTACATGTGTTTTGACTGTTTTCAGCGCAATGAACAGTTCATCCGCTATTTCCTGATTTGTTTTTCCTTCAGCCACGAGCAGCAGGATCTCCATTTCGCGGGCAGTCAGTTCATCATGCGGATGATGAACAGGCTTCTGCCTCATCTTCATCATCATTTTTCCTGTCACTTCAGGTTCAAGAACAGAGTGTCCATGGAATGTCTTTCTTACAGCCTCTGCAATTTCACTTGCCTTGGATGTTTTGAGCATATAGCTTGTCGCACCAGCTTCAAGCGCCGGGTACACTTTTTCATCGTCAAGAAAGCTTGTGACGATGATGATTTTCGCTTCCGGCCACTTTTCAATAATCTGCCGGGTTGCTTCAATCCCATCCATGCCGTCCATGACAAGGTCCATCAAAATGATATCTGGCCGCAGTTCGAGGGCCAGTTCAATTGCTGTAAAGCCATTGTCCGCCTCACCGACAACCTCAATGTCGCTTTGGGCTGCAAGATATGAAGATACACCGATCCTCACCATTTCATGATCATCTACAAATAATACCTTAATCATCCTTTTCCCCCCTTACAAGCGGAATTTTGACTTCAAGCTTTGTACCTTTTCCGGGAAAACTCACGATCTTAAGGGTTCCGCCAAGCTGCGCGGCCCGTTCGTGCATGTTCTGCAGACCGTAGCTTCCTGTTTTGGCTGCATCTACTTTAAATCCGATCCCGTCATCAATCACTCTGAGAAGCACCAGATCATCCCGTTCAATAAACAGCACTTCAAGCGTTTCAGCTTTTGAATGCCTGAGGGTATTTGAAACGGATTCCTGCAGGATTCTGAATAAATGATCCTCTATTCCTTTATCAAGCTGTACATCTTCCATTTTCCAGCTGACTTCCATCGGCACCTTCTGTGAAAGTTCCTGAAGCAGATCTTTCATGCCTTCCTGAAGCGTTTTTCCTTTCAGGGCGGCTGGACGCAAATGCAGCAGGAGCGCTCTCATTTCAAGCTGTGATTGATGAATCATCTGCTCAACCATCTGCAGCTGTCTGTTTTCCGCCTCCGTTCTGCTGTCGCTTGATTCGTTGATCGCAGACATCATCAT
The DNA here is from genome assembly GCF_000708755.2 of Metabacillus indicus LMG 22858. GTDB lineage: Bacteria > Bacillota > Bacilli > Bacillales > Bacillaceae > Bacillus_P > Bacillus_P indicus. Next base: position 115,560 of record NZ_JGVU02000007.1, read on the forward strand.
GGATGCTGCGAACAGCTGCTGGCTGACAGAATCGTGAAGTTCGCGTGCAAGCCTGTTGCGTTCTTCGGAGACGATTTTCTGAATGCGTTTTTCCTGTTCTTCTGCTTTTTCATTTGCGAGTCTTTGCGACAGCTTTGTCTGCTCCGTCAAATGCTTCTGCAGCTGGCGCAAGGAATGCCACATCTTCTCAAAATCACCTGATTTTTTCGGAAAATCACCATCAGCATACTTTCCCCGGGCAAGCTGGGAAATCTCCTCTGAAAGCTGTCCAATATCACTGCGCAGAAAAATGCCAGAAAAAAGCCCCAGCACAAGCCCAATAGCCACACTGACGGCCGGCACAAAATAAATAAACGGAAGATCAAGCATCTCTTTCTCCCAAAGAATGCTCCAGTCGTTCAGAGGAAACATGAAAAAGTAACTTGCCGAAAGAAAAACAAGGACAGAAACCGAAATCGCAGCACCCAGAGCCATCTGTCTTAGAATGCTGCTCATATCCGCTTCACCTCTAAGTCTCCGACAATAGAAGATGTAATAATTTTCACCTTCTGAACGGAAGCGTCATACCCTGCTGTCTGATAGGAGATGCTCTGATTAAACAACTTAGGCTCATGATGGCCGAAAACGCGGACAGCTCCGGCAAATGAGGAATGCTGGACAGACACATCCACTTCATAAGGGACTAGGATCTTTACATTCCCTATAAAATTGCGGATGACAATCATATTTTCCTCTTTCGGCAGTACCGTATTGCTTAAATCAACAATCGTATCGCCGATGCCATTCTGTATATTAATATCATTCCACTCATAAATATCTTCAGGCGTTGACTGCTGCCCAAATACATTATTACCAAGAATCGGCCGTTTATAGAGCACATCTTCTTTTTTCAAAGTAAGAGATTCTTTTACCTGGGGTTCAACAACTGCAGGTTTTTTTTTCGACTGCCTGTATTGAACAAGCAGATAAATCGCCAGGGCACAGATCAGAAACTTCACTGCCCACAAATTCATGATGGTGATGATTAAACTGATCAACCCAAACCAAAACAATAGCTTCCCCGTCTTTTTGCTGAGCCGCTTCTTCCCGAAATAAACACAGACAGACGACAGAAGCAGAAAAAAGATAAGTCCACCGTGATCAAAAAAGACTTCAAGCATTAAAAGAACGACCCCAATTAAAAGAATATACGTAATCACATCGGCGTTTGCTTTTTTGAGCATGTGGGCTTACCCTCCTTATTAGAAAAGCGGAAGCGGCCGGTTAGCTCCGGGAGTCAGATAAGAACTGAACCGAAAAGTCCGCTTTTGACTTTTTGGGGCAGTTTGTTCTGACAGAGGAGTTGGCCGCTGCAGCTAGACAGTGTGCAGAACTCTATAATCTTCTTTACTCTGAAATGCGGAAGCGCTCGTTTAGCTCCGGAAGTCAGATAAGAAATCACCCGAAAAGTCCGGTTTTGACTTTTTGGGGGATTTTGTTCTGACGGAGGATCTGAGCGCTGCAGCTGGACACTAGAAAAGCGGAAGCGGCCGGTTAGCTCCGGAAGCCAGATAAAAAATCACACGAAAAGTCCGCTTTTGACTTTTTGGGGGATTTTGTTCTGGCGGAGGAGTTGGCCGCTGAAGCTAGACAGTGTGCAGAATTCTATATTCTTTCAATTAATATCTGTACAAAACACCTTCCAAAAAAGGCGCAGAAACCCGCGCCTTCTATAGGATACCATGTTTTCAGCCGGCAGAATCCTCTTTTTTCAGTTCTTTTTCAAGCTGGGCGATCCTTCCGTCAATTGTGCTGCGGTAGTAGCCCGTATTCACTTCATTTTCAAGGCGGTCAATATAGCTTTCCAATTCTTCAAAGCGTGTATGTGCTCCTTGTGTATAGCTGCTGCTGTCGAGAACCTTATTCATGCGGTGAGAAGCGCGGGCTGTATTTTCACGGCCCATAAGCTCCATGCGCTTGATGTACATGTCCTTTAGTTTATGCTTCATTTCTTCGTACTTGCGTTCAAGTTCCGCAAGCTGGCCTGACACTTCTTTGAGAGACTCAGTGATTCGCACTGAGCGTTCCTGATACTGTTCATGCTCTCTCACTGCAAACTCATGCAGCTCGCTTTCTCCTGCCTGTGCGGCAATGTCAGCCTGGCGTTTGCGTTTCCCGGCAAGCTCCTCTGCCTGTTTTAATTCACGGGAAAACTCTTCTTTCAGCAAATACTGTCTCTCCACAAGCTTGCGGACTTTATCTGTTTCCTGTTCGCATTCTCTTAAATACTGGTTCAATAGCGAGATCGGATTTTTCTTTTCCTTTTGATCCAGAATTTCATGGAAGTCTGCTGCAAGTGTTTCTTTAATTCGTGTCAATAAATTGCTCATCATGTATCTCTCCTCATTTTATTAATTGTTTTTTTTCATTTCCGCCCATTGGCGTTCGAAATTTGTAAATGGATCAGATGATTCTTTTTCTGCCGTCACTTCTTTGTTGTTCCATTTTTTGTATACTACATAAAGGATATATGCTGCTGCTGCGCCGATCACTGCCGGAAGGTTTGAAGCTGATGCACAAAGAGCAATGATTCCGGCGATTACCCAGAAAATTTTCATTCCTTTTGAATCTGTTTTCACGAACCCTTTATATGCGTAATAAAGGATGACCAGGCTGATAGCCAGTGCAAGCATCGGTGCAAGGTTTGCCAGCAGCACAATCGCTGCAATCCCTCCAATGATCAGTAACCCGAATTTTTTCATGTTCTGTTCCTCCTTTCTATAGTTCTATCCTACCTTCCATGCGGTTTTCCCATAACGAGCCTGAGCTTTAATTTGAACTAAGACCTGAGGCTTAGCTTCATACAGACCTTTATGATTTTTGTGTAAAAAACGGCTGTTAACACATGAATCGGCTGCGCTGAAAGGGCATTTTACACCCAACTTTGCTCGCGTATCTACCAACTTTCCCCGATTTACAGCCAACTCCCTATCTGAAAGCCAATTACCTCTTTTTCTAGCAAGATCTTGGGCATTTGGCAGTTGATTTGCTGCACTGGACCTTGTCAGGCAGCTAATCATGCACCTGTGAAGTCCCTCTTAACAGAGCAGTGCTTCACTTCCTTATGACCCTTCACACAACTCTGACCAGGCTGAAAGGTCATATCTCACACCTGCACAATCCGCCTCCAAAATCCCTCAATAAAAAATCCAAAATAATAAATTTTTAAACAATTTTAAAAATTCCCTCTTGTCCAATACTTCTTTCCTTGTTATCATAGTGAACATTCAACGAAGACGAGACAGGAGGCATTTTAGTGAAAAAGAAATATTTAATAGGTATTCTTATTTTCATCCCATTTTTACAGATTCTTTTGCTTCCTTTTGCCAATAGAATTGAACCGGTAATTCTCGGACTTCCGTTTCTTCAATTTTGGCTCTTCCTGTGGATCGCGGTTACGCCGCTTTGCACGTGGGCAATTTTCAGAATCCAGAAAAAACAGGGAGGTCTTGAATAATGCAGCAGGGAAATACAACAGCACTGGGCATCACGATTTGTATCATCTTAACCGTTGTCTTGATCGGTTTTCTTGCAGGCCGTGACAAGTCTTCCAGAAGTTCTGTGGAAGAATGGTCAGTCGGAGGCAGAAAATTCGGAGGGCTTCTCGTCTGGTTCCTCGTCGGGGCTGACCTATATACGGCCTATACATTTCTTGGCCTGACAAGTACAGCGTTTCAAGCTGGAAGCGTAGCTTTTTTCGCTATTCCTTATTCCGTTTTAGCTTATTTTATCGCCTATTTCTTTCTTCCAAAGCTTTGGAGAACGGCAAAGGAATTCCAGTTCACGACGCTTGCAGACTATGCGCGTGATCGTTTTGACAGCAAGCTCCTTTCTTCGCTGATTGCGATTGTCGGCGTATTGATGCTGATTCCTTATATCGACCTGCAGCTGAGCGGCATCATGGATACCCTGCGTGTCGCAGGAACAGGCTACATCAATGTTACGGTTGTCGTGATTACATCCTTTTTCCTTGTTGCCCTGTACACGTTTTTCAGCGGAATTAAAGGACCTACTTATACCGCGATCATCAAAGATGTTCTTGTATGGGCCATCATGCTGTTTATGGTCGCCTCCCTGCCGATTATCCATTTTGGCGGATGGACGCCGATGATTGATAAGGTCATCACAGACGCACCGCAGCTTTTGACCATACCGCAATCAGGTCCTAAAGGCATGATGTGGTTTGCTACAGCAGCCATCGTGTCGTCACTGGCACTTTTCATGTGGGCTCACGCAGCAACAGGCGTCTTTACAGCAAAAAGCGAAGATGCCATCAGGAAAAATTCTATGTTCCTGCCCCTGTATAACGTAGTTTTAATTCTCGTGATTTTCCTTGGCTTTATTGCTTATCTGGTACTGCCGGGCGAAACAGATCCGCGGTTTGCATTGCTTACACTGATTCAAACATCATACGGCGGCATTGCCCAGGGACTTGCTTATTCAACAATTGCTCTTGCATCCCTGATCCCATGTTCAATTATGGCCATTGGTGCATCCAACCTGTTTGCAAACAACATCTACAGAGATTTGATTAACCCAGGCGTGAAGCCGGCAAAACTGACAATGATTACACGCAGCATGGTCTTTTTGGTTATCGGACTTGCCCTTGTATTCGGACTCCTGTTCCCGACAGCGCTCGTTTCGCTTCAGCTGCTTGGAGTATCCGGAATGGTGCAGATCTTCCCTGCAGTCGTTCTAAGCCTCTTCTGGCAAAAACAGACGCGGGAAGCAACAATCATCGGTTTGCTTGTCGGACTTGGCGTAACATTCACCGTCTACGGTACAGGTCTTTCATTTGGAATTTATGAAGGATTCTGGGGACTTTCTGCCAACTTCCTGACGTTATTTATCTTAAATCCTTTATTCAAAGCTAAATCAACAAACGTTTCCGCCTTTCTTTTCCGAAAAAAAGACGGGGATTCAGCTCTCAAAAAGGGCGCTTAAACAGCAGGCACATCATGTGCCTGTTTTTTTCTGGTTTCCTTCTTTTTAAAAAAGGGGATAATATCTCCATTACATATAACAAAGGGAGGCTAAACCATTGAATCTTTCAGGAAAAGTTGCCATTGTGACCGGAGCAAGCTCAGGAATCGGAGAAGCGGCAGCGATCAAGCTTGCCGAACAGGGTGCAAAAGTGGCGCTGCTTGATATAAAAGAAGAAAATGCGGAAAGCGTCAAAAAGAAAATTGAAGAGATAAACGGTGAAGCCATCATTCTAGAATGCGACGTATCTGATGCCGAAAGAATGGAAACCAGCTATAAAAAAGTCATTGATACATGGGGCAGGCTCGATATTGTTTTTGCAAACGCCGGGATCAACGGAAGATGGACTCCCATTGAAGATCTGTCTCCGGAAGACTGGGACCAGACGATCAATACAAATTTGCGAAGTACCTTTTTAAGCGTAAAATATGCGATTCCCTATATGAAGAAAAAAGGCGGCAGCATCATTATCACAAGCTCTATCAACGGGACCCGCATGTTCAGAGGATTTGGACGCTCCGCCTACAGCACGTCAAAAGTCGGACAGGTCGGTTTTGGGAAGATGGCCGCCCTCGAGCTTGCGGGCTATAAAATCAGAGTCAACATGATCTGTCCGGGAGCAATCGAAACAAACATCGACAGCAACACCTTTGCCGAAGAAGAAAACATTGAGAAAGTGGAAGTTCCGGTTGAATTTCCTGAAGGAGAGCAGCCGCTTGAACAAAAAGCAGGGTCGCCTGAGCAGGTCGCAGATCTCGTTTACTTCCTGGCATCTGACCTTTCAAGCCACATTACAGGCACAGAAGTGTATATAGACGGCGCGGAATCCCTTCTCTAAGGCGAATGAAAACCTCCCTCCGGATGCAAAATAAGAACCAGCTGATCATAAGGAGGAATTTTCATGACAAACAAAAACGATAACCGCGAATCTAAAAACAAATACCCAAATAATAAAAAGCAGGACACTGAGTTCTCAAAAGAAATTAATATCCGAAGTGAACAAACGAAAAAGGATTTGGGGAAATAAATCGTAAAGGCAGTCAGGCTGAGTCCTGACTGCCTTTTTTATTGGGGGAAATTGATTGAGGTTGATAAGTGACACCAAACCCTGATTTTTTTGTGTTGATGGTTCTTATAAGCCCGATAAGTACCACCAAACTCTGCTCCCTTTGAATTGATGGTTCTTATAAGCCCGATAAGTTCCACCAAGCTCTGATTCCCTTGAATTGATGGTTCTTATAAGCCCGATAAGTGCCACCAAGCTCTGATTTCCTTGAATTGATGGTTCTTATAAGCCCGATAAGTACCACCAAACTCTGATTTCCTTGAATTGATGGTTCTTATAAGCCCGATAAGTGCCACCAAACTCTGATTTCCTTGAATTGATGGTTTTTATCCGTCCGATAAGTGCCACCAACTCCGCATCAATAAAAAAATGCCCCGGCTCTTAACCCCGGGACATCATTTTTCATTCACTGCTTCGCTTTTTCAATTTCTTCTACCATAAGGGAGAGCTCTTCCCAGCGTTCCATTGTGGCTTCAAGCTCAGCTTCGACGGCCTGCTGCTGTTCCATCAGCTGCTGGATTTTTCCGTAGTCGCTGCCGCTTGAGGCAATCTGGGCTTCAAGTGCTTCATTTTTCTCCTCAAGCTCTGCAATTTTGTCCTCAATGACATCCCACTCCTGCTGTTCTTTGTAGGAGAGTTTTTTGCGCTGCTTCGGGGCCTGAAGGGTTTCCTGAGATTTGGCAGTTTCCTTTTTCTCAGGTTCTTTTACCTGTTTACGGGAATCCATGAAATCTGTATAGCTTCCCTGGAATCTGCTGACCGTTCCGTTTCCTTCAAAAACAAGCAGACGGTCTACCACGCGGTCGAGGAAGTAGCGGTCATGGGATACGGTTATGACAACACCTGGAAACTGGTCGAGATAGTCTTCAAGGACGCTCAGGGTTTGGGTATCCAGGTCATTTGTCGGCTCATCCAGAAACAGCACGTTCGGCTCCTGCATAAGGACCTTCAGCAAGTACAGTCTGCGGCGTTCTCCACCTGAGAGCTTTCGGATGTATGTCCACTGCATAGAGCGCGGGAACATGAACCTCTCAAGCATTTGCTCGGCTGTTATTGTCTGGTGGTCTACGGTCTGAACAACTTCTGCGACTTCCTTAATATATTCGACTACCCGAAGATCCTCATCCATCGCTTCATGATCCTGGGTGTAGTAGCCGATTTTTACCGTCTCGCCAATTTCTACTGTTCCGCTGTCAGGCTGAATTCGTCCTGCAATGATATTCAGCAGTGTTGATTTTCCGCTTCCGTTTGGCCCGATAATGCCAAGCCTTTCTCCGGGAACGACAAGATAACTGACATCCTTCATGAGAGTTCTGTCCTGGAATGATTTTGACACTTCCTGGAGCTCAATCACTTTTTTGCCGAGACGGGTGGAGCCGATGGCAAAGTCGACACTTTGCTTAGCGGCCGGCCCTTCTTGGTTTTGAAGCTCTTCTGCACGTCCGATGCGGGCTTTTTGCTTTGTTGTTCTTGCTTTAGCTCCTCTTCTCAGCCACGCAAGCTCCCTGCGCAGCAAGTTCTGGCGCTTGGATTCAGACTGTTCGGCGTTGAACTCCCGCTCTGCCTTTTTCTCAAGAAATACTTCATAATTTCCTTCGTATACGTAGAGCTTTCCATATTCCAGTTCGAAAATCTGGTTCGTTACCCGGTTCAAAAAGTAGCGGTCATGCGTAACAAGCAAAATCGACCCTTTATACTGGGCCAAAAAAGCTTCCAGCCATTCAATCGTTTCGTTGTCCAGATGGTTGGTAGGCTCATCAAGAATCAGCAGATCTGCAGGCTGGATAAGTGCCTTTGCAATCGCCACCCGTTTCTTCTGGCCGCCGGACAGCTGATGCACCGGCTTTGCGAAATCAGAAATGCCAAGCCGTGTAAGAACTGTTTTGGCAACCGTATTTGCTTCCCACGCATCATGTTCATCCATCTTTTGCTGAAGAGCAAGCAGCCTGGACTGCTTTTTCTCATCCTCAGGGTTTTGTTCAAGTTCTGACAGGGCAAGCTCATATTCACGCATCACTTTCATGATTTGAGAGTCGCCGTAATAGATTTGCTCAAGGACAGACAGTTCTTCTTCAAGTTCAGGCTGCTGCGGAAGATACTCGATATGAAACGAGTTGGAATGAATCAGTTTCCCTTCTTCAGCCGTTTCAAAGCCCGCAAGAAATTTCAGGAGTGTCGATTTCCCCGTACCATTCGTTCCAATCAGGCCAATCCGCTGTTTTTCAGCAATTGAAAAAGAAATGTGGTCAAACAATGTTTTTTCGCCGTATGTTTTATATAAATTCTCTACAGAAAGAATGCTCATGCCAAACTCCGCCCTTATTCAAGATTTCATTCCTTTCATTGTACAGCAGGCCGGGGGAGAAAAAAAGCAGATTTGCTTCACGTAAAAAGGAGAACGCCCGCGGCGCCCTCCTTTCATTCACTTAATAACAACCGGCAGCCAAAAATAGACGCCTAAAACGATGATGACAATACATACAATATTCATCCAGAAGCCTGCCCGGACCATATCTGATATCTTCAGCACATCAGCACCGAACACGGCGGCATTCGGAGGAGTGGAGATCGGGAGCATGAACGCACAGGATGATGCAAGCGCGGCAACAGCCATCAGACCGTATGGCTCGACCCCGATTGCAAGTCCAAGTCCGACAGTGATCGGAATGATCATATTGGATACAGCCGTATTGGACATGATTTCCGTCATAAACAGGATGGCGGCTGTCAAAATAATAATGATCAGCAAGTACGGAAACGCTTCCAATAAATTCAGCTTGCTGCCGATCCATTCCGTCAGCTTCGAGGCAGAAAAACCTTCTGCAAGAGAAAGCCCTCCTCCGAACAGAAGAAGAAGCCCCCACGGCAGCTGTTTCATATCATTCCATTCAAGCAGCCTTTCTCCTTTTTTGCTTGGTATCAAGAAAAGCAAGAGCGCCCCGAATATCGCTATAGCGGTATCCGATACAGCAAACGGCAGAATGAATTTAAACATCCACAGAAAAGCCGTTGCCAAAAAGATGACCCCGACCCATCTTTCTTCTGTACTCATTGAGCCCAGTGCTTTTAAGTCTTTTTTAATAAAATCCGTTTCCTTGCCGGTTTCAAAATCCACCTTGAATTGAAGCTTTGTCAAATAGAAATAGAGGATGACCAGCAGGATCACCGTAATCGGAAACCCGAATAAGAACCATTCAAAAAACATAATTTCACGATCGAGCATTTCCCGTGACATCGCTGCGAATACTGCGTTGGGCACCGAACCTACAAGTGTCGCAAGACCTCCAATCGATGCAGCGTACGCTACTGAAAGGAGGATCGATTTACTGAATTTGTGAAGGGACTCTCCTTTTAATATCTCCTTCGCCTTTACTTCTTTAATAAGAGCAAGAGCAACAGGAAGCATCATCAGGGCAGTCGCAGCATTTGAAATCCACATCGACAGAAACGCTGTAGCAAGGATCATCCCAAGGACAATCCGGTGGCTTTGAGTGCCAATGAGTTTCAGGATATAAAGGGCAATTCTCTTGTGAAGATTCCATTTTTCAATGGCTATGGCAATGATAAATCCTCCCATGTACATAAAGACAGTGGGATTCCCATATGCTTTTGCGGCGGAATCAATATCAAGCCCTCCTGTAATCGGCAGCAAAATGAGCGGCATGAGTGAAGCCGCCGGTATCGGAATCGCCTCTGTAATCCACCAGATCGCAATCCATGAAGTAACTGCGAGAACTGCACGCGGAGCATCTGAAAGCTCTGTGTCGGGTATTAGGAAAAATAAGAGTAAAAAACTGGCCGGCCCAAGAAATAATCCTGTCAGTTTGGGCGCTGTATAAACTTTCATCTTCTCCACCTCCATTTTCAGGATTTCTACAGAAATCAGCAAAACCCTTTAATTATTTCCACGGAAATGTCGAATGGCGGTGTTCTTTCATCAAAAAAAGAAGGCTGATTCAGCCCTCTTCCTGTCTTGTTTGCTCTACATTCAGTTCAATCAGATTGCCGTCCGGGTCATTCAGGAAAATCTGGTCAAAGCCGCTAACTCCATTGACATCTTCACGGAACTCGATATGATGCTTCGTCAGCCATTCAACAGCAGCCTGGAAATCTGCTATTCTAAGAGCCATGTGACCTTCTGTCGAGACTAGGTTATGCTGTTTTCTAAGTGTCTGAGAGTTTTCATCCACCAGCAAGTGAAGCTGCTGATTTCCGATTTTATACCAGACTCCCTCTGAGTCAAACGGAGGCCTGTCGATTTCCGTCAGACAAAGGACATTCTCATAAAAATGCTTTGCAGCCTGCAGATTTGTTACAGACAGGCTCACATGCTGTATAGCCTCATTCCAAATCATTTCCCACACTCCGTTAAAGGGTATTTCCCGCCGCAGGAATCGGATGCTCATTCAAAAGCCTTGCAAGGTGCACAAGATTCATGCTCATCGTTCGCGTGTTTTTGATTGTAAAGGCATTTTCCTTCCCTGCTTCCATATAGGAAGGTCCCGGTCCTGCTTCGCCAACCCAGTAAACATCCGCATTCGGCGGGATTAAAAAGCCGATGTGCTGAAGGCCGTAGAGAATGGAGCGCGACGCTTCTTTTGCGCCGTCCTCATTTCCTGTTACAGCCACACCGCCTACTTTATTATAATAAATAGACTGGCCTTTTTCATTCGTTTCACTGCTGGATGCATAAAGTCGTTCCATGACAAGTGCTGCAATGCTGCTTTTTTCGCCGAGCCATAGCGGCGTTCCTATGACCACAATATCCGCTTCGGCAATTTTCTTCAGGATCAGCGGCCACTCATCTTCCCGTCCCAGATCCTCTGCCATTCCAAAAGCAAGATTATAGTCGGAAATCCTCAGCTCTTCTGTTTTCACTCCTTCGTTTTCCAGATGCTTTTGAGACTGTCTCATGAGGGATTCGGTGTTTGAAGGCTCGCTTCCTTTCTTTAAGGAACAATTCAAGTAGAGGGCTCTAAGCATATCTCCGTCTCCTTTATTCATGGTTTATAGGTGTTTATTTCCTTTTTTACCAGGAGGTCAAACATATGCAGCAGGCTACCTGTTGCCTTTAAACGAAAATAACCTTCCCGTAAACCGGGAAGGCTTTCATCATTAATTCCAAATAGCGTCCACCCATTCAGGATGATCAATAAATGGATTGCGGTTATATTGATAGTCTTTATAGATGATGTCGTTTCGTCTCATTTCCCGGGCATCAACCGGGTCCTGCTTGTGCCATTGAATCAGGACAGACATTTTCCCGTGATACGGCGCCGTTCCATTGTTTACGCTGTTGTTCAGCTCAAGGTCCACTTCGCCGCTGTCTCCCTCATAGCGGACTGCCATGTAAAACAGCATCCTCGCTACATCGCCTTTTACAGCATCTCTCGGTTCCCATGAATCAGAATCCGTGTAATTTCCTAGTGCTTCCGAATGCTGTGTGCCGCCCATGTCAAAGTCTTTGTTTCCTCTAGAACTGTTGACACTCACATCAGTAGGGCGCAGATGGTGAAGATCTGTTCCGGGGCCCATAACCGTTCCGAAATCGCCATGGGATTTCGCCCAGACATGCTCTCTGTTCCAATCGTTTACATTTCCGCCGTTTGTCAATTCACTCTGTGAGCGGCCTGTATACAGAAGAATGACATTATTCGGGTTATTCGGGTCTTCATCTGTATTTCTCAGGGCATCCCAAACATTGTCATAAGAGAGCTCTCTATGATCATCGATAATATTATGAAGAGCTGATTTTAAAGAAGAGCCCGTTTTGCCGATTGCTGTTTGATAGTACGTACCATCATAAGGGGATGGCTCCGTACCCGGATCTGGGTCTGGATCAGGCTGTGTGCCGCCTCCTGAAATTTTCTCCATCGCAGTTGTGCTGATTACACCGCTGTGTGAAAAATAAGCGGCCAGTTTTCCTGTTACTTTGATTTGCGTTCCTTTTAAAGAAGGATTCGTCATCAGACCAAATTGAGAGCGGAAAGAAGACGGAATCTGCACGTAAATCATTTTGGACGTGCTTGTTTCTGTTGGGGAATCAGCAAGTGCAAGTGCATAATCGTTCGGATAATTGCTTGTGATGACTGTATTTGTCCCAGTCGGCTGTCCAACAACATAACCTTTGACCGATTTGACCGTACCGTTTTGATTGGCATTTGCTTCTGCTACCGAGTATGGATTTGTCAGTGAACCGTCTGCAGCATGAACCTGGGATGGAGTCGTCTGCAGAACAGGAATGAACAGGGCAAGCAGCATGACAAGCTTCATCAGTAAAATGGCAGGCTTATTTTTAAGCAACGTTTTTTCCTCCTTCATAATGGATTACCAAAAGAGAATACTATGAAATTATTAACTATTTATGATGTTTTTGTAAATTTACGTCAGATTCCTGCCGTTTTTGGAAAGATGAGAGAATGAGACTAGGAGACACTGAACCTTTCAGCACAGAAAAAAGATGCACCCGTCTGCATGTGCATCTTTCTTTCCTATATAAATGGCTTGTTCAAAAGATAAAAGCTGCTCCATTCATCAGGCAAGAGAGCCTGGTATTTCTCAGTCAGAAACCGGTCATCGACAAGCACAATGGTGCCGGTATCCTCCTCGGACCTGATCAGCCTTCCGCCTGCCTGAAGTACTTTGTTCATCCCAGGATAAACGTAGGCATAATCAAAGCCATTTCTGCCTGACTGCTGAAAATACTCCTTCATGACATTCCGCTCAAACCCGATCTGCGGCAGTCCGACACCGACCACAATCACTCCGTTCAGCCGGTTGCCGATTAAATCCACTCCCTCTGAAAAAATGCCTCCCATAACGGCGAACCCAATCAGCGTTTCGCTGCTGTCTTCCTGAAAAGCGTGCAAAAATGCTTCACGTTCCGCTTCTGTCATGTGTGCGTGCTGCAGCATCGTTTTAATAGGAAGATTCAGCTCCTCAAAGGTCTCGTAAACTTCTTTCATGTAGGCATAGGAAGGGAAAAATACCAGATAGTTCCCGTGCCGCTCCTCAAGCAGCTGTTTCATCATCACCGAAATGGGCATACGGCTTCGTCCCCTGTCGTGATATCTTGTGGAGACCGGCATGATATAGACTTCAAGATTCTCCTTTGCAAACGGCGACGGAATTTTCACCTGATAATCTTCTGATGTGCCCCCCAGCATATCCATATAAAAAGAAAGCGGAGAGAGCGTCGCAGAGAAATGGATGCTTGAACGATACGGTTTTTTCACCTGCTGCAGCAGAAAAGACGGATCAAGGCATACAAGCTTTATGATCAAATCTTTATTATCTGCTTCTGCCGTCGTTACAAAGCGTTCATCATACAGATTCGAAATCTTAAGAAAAGCCTGTACCTGAAAATAAACATCGAGCAGAAGTTCTGAGGCATTCCCAGACAGCAGCTCTCTTTCCGCCTCTTCTGAAAAGGACTGCAGCATTTCAAGCAGTTCTTCCGGTCTATCCTTCATCAGCTGCTCTGGCTGCTTCTTTTGTGCGATAAAGTAATCATTTATTTTTTTGGCAGATTGAAAGATTCCTGTATTTCCCGCTTTAAACTCCCGTTTCAGCTGCAGAAAATCGGATTTGTTCAGAGTGGCCGAGAACATGGACCTCCCCCTGTCAACGAGGTTGTGGGCTTCATCAATAAGTAGGGCCGTCCCCTTTTTTTGCTCATCGAAAAATCTCTTAAGAGAAACGCGCGGATCAAACACGTAATTATAGTCACAGATGATGGCATCTGCCGTATTTGAAAGATCCAGAGAAAATTCAAACGGACACACTGTATGCTTTTGTGCGTAGTGATGAATGACATCGGCAGTCATCCTTGTTTCACTTTTAAGAATATCGAGAACAGCCTCATTAATTCTGTCATAGTAGCCATTCGCAAACTCGCAGTACTCTTTTTGGCACCGGGTTTCTTCTTTTAAACAGACCTTGTCTTTAGCTGTTATCGTTACGCTGTTTAAATGAAGACTATTACTCTCCATAAAAGCCAGAGTATCCTCTGCTGCCTTTCGGGTAATCGTTTTGGCGGTTAAATAATAAAACGTATCGAGCTTGCCTTCACCTATCGCTTTCACAGCAGGAAAGACAGTGGAGATGGTTTTTCCGATTCCCGTTGAAGCCTGTGCAAACAGATCCGTTTTATCATCAATGGCTTTGTACACCGTGCCGGCAAGCTTTCTTTGGCCCTCTCTGTATGTTTCAAAAGGAAATTTCAATGCCTGTATGGACACGTTCCTTTTTTCCAGATGCTCCGCTCTTGCCTCGGCATACGGATGATAGCTGCTGATTAAACCGTCAATAAACGAGCTCAATTCTACGGCAGAAAACGTTTTTCTGAAGCGGACCTGTTCCCCTGACTTCACACTGACATATGTCAGCTGAACACATACAGCTTGGAGTCCGCGGTCTTCGGCAAGCATGTATGCATAGCATTTAGCCTGTGCCCAGTGCACGGGATACGCGTCTTCTTCTATCTCTGAAAGCTCCCGTGAAGTTGATTTAATTTCATCAATGACGGGAATTTTCTCTGACAGCAGCAGGCCGTCGCATCTTCCTTCAAGCAGGAACACAATGTCTTTATGGGTTACACTCGTTTTCAGCATGACTTCGCTCTGGTCGAGCTCATCATATGTTTTCTGAATGGCCTGATGGGCTTTCGTCCCTTCTGTCATCGTCGCTGATGTCCGAAAACGGGCATCAATGCTGCCTGCCCGAAAAACATACTCAGCAAGAGACCGGACTGAAATGCGGATTTCTCTCATGATTATCACCTGACTTTATTTTAGCATCAGAAAAGCGGAAGCGCCTGTTTTGTTTTGACTGTGGAGTACTGTACATAGTGCTCTTAAACCTGCTATAGCGCATTTTCCTCCAGGTTCCCCCTCCACTTTGTGCTCTTAAACCTGCTATAGCGCACTTTCCTCCAGGCTCACGCTCCACTTTGTGCTCTTAACCCAGCTTAAGCTCACTTTCCTCCAGGCTCACGCTTCACTTTGTGTTCTTAACCCCGCGGAAGCGCACTTTCCTCCAGGCTCACGCTTCACTTTGTGTTCTTAACCCCGCGGAAGCGCACTTTCCTCCAGGCTCACCTTCTACTTTGTGTTCTTAACCCCACGGAAGCGCCCGTTTAGCTGCTGCAAAAAAAACCGCCCATCACGAAGATGAACGGCACGTATTCCATCAGCAGCAGCGCGACACTTTTCCTCCCTTTGCATTGTATCGGGCGTCCTGCGCTTCGCAGAAAAACTCTTTCCTCGATTGAACCGGCTGATCGGGATGATGCTTTGTCATGTGCTCTACGTATTTTTCATAGCTTGGAACCCCTGCCAATAAGCTGATAAACTGTTTTCGCAGGGCCAGAATTTCCGTCAGTTTTTTAAACATGGGTGCTCACTCCTCCATCAGACCTTGTAATATACGGCGCCTCATGGAGCGTCGTTTTTTTATTGGTCAGGACCTGTATCCAGATGCGGACAGCCGCGATTAGGACTGCAATGACAACAATCATAAAGATGGCACAAAGGGCTGCGTCAACGTAATCGTTGATCAGTACCTGCTTCATCTGGTTTGCATTTGCAGCAGGCGCCAGCACCTCGCCTTTATCCAGTGCCCCCTTGAACAGCTCAGCATGGGAAAGGAAACCGATCTTTGGGTTTTCGTGAAAAAGCTTTTGCCAGCCCGCTGTCATAGTGACGATCAGTATCCATGTAGTCGGTATGAGCGTCACCCAGACATATGCTTTCTTGCCCATTTTGAACAGGATGGTTGTTCCAAGGAGCAGCGCAATTCCGGCAAGCATCTGGTTAGCAATTCCAAACAGCGGCCACAGCGTATTAATTCCCCCTAGCGGGTCTATGACACCTTGATAGAGGAAATATCCCCAGCCTAGCACACACAGGGCTGTAGCTAAAATGTTGGCAGGCAGGAAATTCGTTTTTGCAAGCGGCTTATACACATGTCCAAGGAGATCCTGAATCATAAATCTGCCGACTCGGGTTCCTGCATCTATAGTTGTCAGGATAAACAAGGCTTCAAACAGAATGGCAAAATGATACCAGAAGGCCATAAGCGCTTTGCCGCCGATGACTTCTGAAAAAATATAGGCCATGCCAATGGCAAGAGTCGGCGCACCGCCTGTTCTTGAGAGGACGGTCTCTTCTCCCACATCATCAGCAAGTCCGGTTAAATCATCAGGCGTGATCGTGAATCCCCAGCTTGAAACAACCGATGCAGCCTGAACGGCGTCTGTGCCAATTAAAGCAGGCGGACTGTTGATGGCAAAATAAATACCCGGCGTCAGCACACATGCGGCAATCATGGCCATAACGGCTACAAATGACTCGGTCAGCATGGCACCGTAGCCGATTGGACGGGCGTGTGACTCTCTTTCTATCATTTTCGGAGTCGTTCCTGAAGAAACGAGTGCATGGAAACCGGAGACAGCTCCGCATGCGATGGTAATAAACAGGAAAGGAAACAGGTTCCCGGCAAAGACAGGCCCTGTGCCATCTATGAAAGGCGTCACGGACGGCATCTGCAGATCAGGCGCCACAACAATAATTCCAACAGCAAGGCCCAGGATGGTGCCAATCTTTAAAAACGTGCTGAGGTAGTCCCTCGGTGCAAGCAGGAGCCAAACAGGAAGAACTGAGGCAATGAACCCGTATCCGATCATAAGAATGGCGATTGTTTCACCGCTGAATGTAAACATCTTTGCAAGCTCCGGCGTTTCTGCCACGTGCTGGCCGTAGTAGATCGACAGCAGCAGCAGGATCACTCCGATAATAGACCCTTCCCCTACTCTTCCGGGACGAATATATCTCATATAAATTCCCATGAAAATGGCGATTGGAATGGTGGCTGCTATCGTAAACATGCCCCATGGACTTCCAACGAGCGCTTTTACAACAACGAGTGCAAGAACAGCTAAAAGAATAATCATAATACCAAGAATTCCAACCATCGCAATAATACCCGTTATTGGGCCAATTTCTTCTTTAATCATTTCCCCTAATGATTTTCCTTTTCGGCGCATCGATCCGAACAGGATGATAAAGTCCTGGACAGCTCCCGCAAGAATAACCCCGACGATGATCCAGATTGTTCCGGGCAAATACCCCATTTGCGCGGCAAGAATCGGTCCTACAAGCGGACCTGCTCCGGCAATCGCCGCAAAATGGTGGCCAAACAGCACCCATTTGTTTGTCGGCACATAATCTTTTCCATCATTATGCGTTTCTGCTGGTGTTTCGCGGTTATCATCAAGCTCAAACACTTTTTTTGCGATAAATCTGCTGTAAAACCGGTAGGCGACAGCGTATGAACAAACCGCTGCCACTAGCAGCCAAATGGCATTGATGCTTTCTCCCTGGCTGAGGGCAATGACACCGAATCCTGCAGCCCCGAGAGCAGAAACGATTCCCCAGATTAAAATTGACTTAAGCGCTTTCATTATTACCCGCCCCCTCTTTTATGTACAAGCTCTATTATAAGTGCTTTATTCAGAATTTTTAAATATCTTTTGACCTGTTTTTGCCCCGCTTTCGCGCCAAGCGGGGCTCTATTTGCTCTTTATGTACTTCAGCGGCAGAATCATCGTGACCTCGGTTCCAAGACCAACTTCACTCTTATAGGCGACCCTGCCTTTCATTGTTTCAATGATGCGGATTGACACCGTGGTTCCAAGGCCGGTGCCATTGTCTTTAGTTGTATAAAAAACAGTTCCGATCTTAGACAGCTGATCGGCGTTCATTCCCTTTCCTGTATCCGTAATCACGGTGAAGGCGCTCATATTTTTTGAGTATAGGTGAACCCGGACGCTGCCGCCTGCCGGCGTGGCTTCGATCGCATTTTTTTGGAGATTAACGAGCGCCTGCTTCAGCTGGCTTCGGTCTGTTTCGATATAAAGTCCCGGCTTCAGCTGATGGGAAAGCCTGACACCTCGCTTCGCTGCCAGAGGGTGCAGCAGCTGGACGACTTCCATAATCAGTTCTGAAAGCTGAAATTCTTCGATTTGCTTAAGCTTTGGTTTAGCGAAATTCAGGTAGTCAGTAAGAATGCTCTCCGCCCTTCCAAGTTCACTCATGATCAGGTGCATGTACTGTTCATCATTTTTATGATTTTTACCCATCAGCTGCAGGAACCCTTTAACAACTGTCAGCGGGTTTCTGACTTCATGTGCGATTGATGCAGCCAGTTCGCCTATCGTCGTTAATTTTTCCGTACGGATCATTTCTTGCTTCATCATCTTGCGTTCAATTCCCGCTTCAAGCACCTTTGAGGATACCCCAATCGCCAACACCTGGAGAAAGCCAAGGATACAAACATAAATGAAAAGCTCGTTTCCGGTTTCCATGGTGCTTGCGAGCAAATAGGCAAGCAAAATGGACAGCTGGATCAAGGTTGGCCAAAAGCTGATAATAATGGATAATTGCACCCTTTTTTTAGGCTTATATTTTCTGAAGCGCTTTGAAAATAAGAAAGGAACAATCAGGGAAAGACTTGCGCTCAAATAGCCAAACCAAAGAGCATCTCCTCCGAGATATGTTCTTGCGGCCAGAATAAACCCGAATGCGATAAGACCTGCACCCGGTCCGCCGTACAGCATCGCAAGCACCATGGGAACATAGCGCAGATCCCAGTAAAGCCCATATTCATAGTATGCAAAAATCATGCACAAAAAAGATGCTGCTCCGTATAGAATTCCTGAAAAGTAAGGAGAAGTGACCATCCGCCTGTTTTCAAAAAAGACAGAATAAATCAGGACCGGAACCAGCACAATCAAGATATGAAGCATAAGTTTCTCTGCAAGCATCGCAATTTCCCCAATTATTTTTTATATAGTATGGTTGTATTCGACAAAAAGCGCAAAATTCCTTTCCTTTTTTAATAGGACGCTTTTTTTAATTAACGCTCTTAATCCTGTACAGACTGCAGAAATTCTTTTAAACAAACGTTTGATTAAGGTTTCAATCCTCTTTATATCAGGTATTTTTACCATATGGAGGTGATGATCTTGACACAACGCAAAGAAAAGCTGAAACAGGACAACCCCGAACAAATTCCAGGCAGGGACGGTAAGACCATTCTTGAGCAGAAAAATGATTTGAACACAGATCCCGTTCCGCTGCAGGAGCTGAAGCTCAATGCAGAAGATGAGAAGAATAAACATAAAACGAAAAATAAATCTTCCAGTGAAGAGTGAATAACGAGCAGAGCCGTTTGAGAGAAACTTCACTTGATGGCATTGTAATCACTGTCCGCGACAAATAAAAAATTCCCGAATCATTCTTATCGTAAATAAGATGATTCGGGATTTTTTCCATCTATTTTCTTGCCAGGTCTGCTTCGCCAATTCCCTCGATAATCAGTTTAAGCTTGGTTGACTGATTATAAGAAGTGACGGGAAAGTTTGTTGAAATAATGGTTTTGTTTGTTTGTCTATCCATGCTGAAGCCGCTGTCTGCCTTGTATTCATTTCCATCTTCATCAATCATTTTCATACGGTGCGCAAAAAGATTTTCATCTTCATATTCCCCCTCTAAAGAAAAGATCAGATTCAGTGAAGTTGGATTTGCCTCAGCTTTAGAAACGTTAATCGCAGATGTCCCGTCCTTCATTACATATTGAACGCTAAAATTTTCTTTCAGCATATTGCTGTCCGCTGCAGCTAATTCCCACTTCCCGTCAATTTTTTTCATATCATTCGTTCCGTAAAAGACGTTGACGCTTTCTACTTCTACAACAGCTCCCTTCAAGGCTGGAATCTGCCCCTTATGGGATTCACCAATGACATCGTACTGGATTTCCCCTGACTCTTTATCCATCAGCGGATTTCTTGAATCGGATATAAACAGGTGACTGTTGTTTCCCTTCAAAGCCTTTGTATCCGGAATAAATTCTGCGATATATTCACCATTCCCGTTTTTAACCCGATAATCCATAGTTACTTCTTGTGCGCCAACCAGAATGGACGGATCTTCAAATGTAAGTTCAAAGCTCATTCCTGCTTTATTCTTATCCGAGAAATAGCGGGACAGTGCTATGTTAATGTTCTGATCGGCTGCTGTACTAGTATTTTCTTGTATAAATCCATGATCTGCAGCTTGCTCGATCCCTTTATCTCCAAAGGAAAAAAATTCGTTCACTCCAGCCATTACATGCTCATTGGATAGGACAGCCCCCGTAATGAATAGAGCGCAAGCGGCGGCTGCAGCTTGTTTCCAAATGTAGCTGACTTTCTTCTTCTTTGATTTGACGCGGATTAAATCATAAGACTGCTCTATAGACTGTCTTACTTTAGCGGGAATCTCCCGTTCTTTGTTCATCGCCTGATTCATCTCATTTTCGAAATTATCTTTCATGTACCATCACTCCTTCGGTTTTATAATAAGTCGTTCTCAAAATTGATTTAGCTCTGGAGAGTCTCGATTTAATCGTCCCTTCCGGCTCTTTTAAAAATTCACTGATTTCTTTTACATTCAATCCGACAATGTAATATAAAATAAGTGCTAATCTGTACACATCATTTAAACTGTTAAGTGCGTCCTCCAATTCAAGCTTCCCGTATCCATCATTTTTTTCCGCCGGAAGCAGATGATCGTGAAAAACAGCAGCGCCTTTGTTCTTTTTCAGCAGACTGTTGCATTTATTGATCAGGATTTTACAGATCCATGTATTGAAGTACTCGTCGTTTTTTAACATATGGAGTTTTTCGTAAGCCGAGATGATCGTATCCTGCATAGCATCCGCCACATCTTCATCGTTGTTTAACAATCTGCTCGCCGTTCTGTACAATACATCTTCATATTGTCTGACAAGTAAAACAAATGCTTCGCCATCTCCCTTTTTTGCCTTTTTTACTAAAGCTTTCAATGATCCCATTCAGGCACCCCCTTACCGATTGTTTTGTTTTTCTATTGATTAGATAAGGCACCACATCAATTGGTTGCATAAATTTATCGACTGTCCTTCATTTGTTTGACTATGTATGCTATTAGCTTCATAATTTCTTAGATTCTTGAAACAGCTCTATGATAGAATACCAAAAAAAGGCGGCAGCCCCTCCATAAAAGAAGGGCTGCCGCCTTTTCATTTTTCTAGATCACTTCATTCCCGTATTCGCCTTTACGAGAATTTCATCAAATTTCTTTGCATCTTCTTTTTTACTCGACACAATCGTTCCAATGTATGCTCCTAAAAAGCCAAGCGGTATGGATACAATGCCCGGGTTTGAGAGGCTGAACAGCGGCTCTCCCGTTAAGATTGCCGCTCCTTCAGGCGACCATACGTTAGGACTGATGGCAACCAGAAACAAAGAGCTGAACAGGCCTGTCAGCATTCCCGTTACGGCACCTGCCGTGTTAAACTTCCTCCAGAAAATAGTCAGAACTAGAATTGGAAGGTTCGCACTCGCAGCAACCGCAAAGGCAAGCGCAACGAGGAAAGCGACATTCATATTTTGAGCAAAGAGAGCCAAAAGAATGGACAGAACAGCCACACCGATTGAAGC
This sequence comes from Metabacillus indicus LMG 22858, assembly GCF_000708755.2. GTDB lineage: Bacteria > Bacillota > Bacilli > Bacillales > Bacillaceae > Bacillus_P > Bacillus_P indicus. The sequence goes on from NZ_JGVU02000007.1 coordinate 137,168, forward strand.
CCATCTTGCTGCCACAACCTGCTCTTTCTCTGTTGCCTCCCCGCGGCGGAGGATATGACTGTAAAAATCATGGGCAAAAGCGGAAGCCGCTGAAAGCACGAGACCGGCCACTACTGCAAGAATCGTCGCAAAGGCAACAGCCGATACGAATGCAAACAGGAAGTCGCCGCCAATCGCTTCAGCGAGAAGCGGTGCCGCCATGTTTCCTGCCGCATTTGCAGCCACAATGTTGTCATAGCCGACAAACGCCGCAGCGCCAAAGCCAAGAAAGACCGTCATTACATAGAAAGCGCCGATAATCCATGTTGCATAAACAACTGATTTCCGGGCCGTAATCGCATCCTTTACTGTGAAAAAGCGAATCAGGATATGCGGAAGTCCTGCCGTACCCAGGACAAGCGCAAGATTCAGGGAAATCGTATCAAGCGGATTTGTGAATTTGTTCCCCGGATTCAGGAAGCTTTCTCCAAGCGGAGTAGCTGTCTGCATCTCAGAGAACATTTTCGCAATGCTGAAATCAAATTTTGCAAATACAATAACAGATATAATAAACGTCCCAATCATCAGCAGAACGGCTTTAACAATCTGAACCCAGCTCGTTGCGGTCATACCGCCGAACACAACGTAAATCGTCATCAGCGTTCCTACGATCAGGACAGAGTACACATAATCAATGCCAAGCAGGAGATGAATGAGGCCGCCTGCACCTACGAGCTGCGCAATCATATAAAATATCGAAATGGAGATGGTATTAAGGGCTGCCACACCGCGTACCTTGCTGTTGTTAAACCTTGCTGCGATCATATCCGCCATCGTATACTTGCCCAAATTGCGGAGCGGCTCAGCGACTATGTATAACACGACAAGATATGCCACAAGAAAACCAATACTGTAAAAGAAGCCGTCAAATCCAGAAAGCGCTATCATTCCTGCGATACCCAAAAAGGACGCCGCAGACATGTAGTCTCCTGCTATAGCCAGTCCATTCTGAAACCCGGTGAGACTGCTGTCTGCTGTATAGAAATCACTCGTTGTCTTCGTGCGCTTTGAGGCGAAATAAGTAATGAATAAGGTCATAATGACGATCCCTAAAAAGAGGGAGAATGCCAGCATATTCATGGTTCGGTTTCCTCCTTACCTAGTTGACTCTGATTTGATTGTTTCTACGATCTCGTCAAATTTCCTTGCTTTGCGGGAATACATCATACAAAGAGCCCACGTCATGATAAACTGTGCAAATGCGAATACCCACGCCCAGCTGACGGGTCCTGCTGCAGGCTGATTTAAAACATCGGAATACGCCGTAAGGACCGGCAGCGTAAAATAAAATGCCAAAAAGAATAAGGACATCGGGAGAATAAAACTCCGCTTGGCTTGAAGCAGCTTCTGAAAGGACTCGGACTGTACAATTTTTGTGTAATCGACTGCAGATGGGGCCGCTTTAACTTGTTTTTTTCCATCGTTCACGCTACATTCCTCCTCAGGTTACAATCTGGCCGTTAACCTTCCTTTCCTTCCATATTTTCACACTCTCATTATATAGTTACCTGAAAAGTATGTAAATTCAGAAATCTTAACTTTTAAAATTAGCATCTTTCGAATCATACAAAGATAGATAATCTCGGCTAGGTAGACTAAAATAAAAAGGATTACTGAATTACGTTTTTTTACAGGAGGATATTATGGAGAAGAACCAATCCCTTCCGACCAGGAAATTGCTTGGCATCGCCGGTCTCGGGTGGCTGTTTGATGCAATGGATGTCGGCATGCTGTCGTTCATTATCGCGGCTCTTCAGTCTGACTGGGGACTCAGTGTAAAGGAAATGGCCTGGATCGGGAGCATGAATTCGATCGGCATGGCTGTGGGCGCCCTCGTGTTCGGGCTGCTTTCAGATAAAATCGGCCGGAAACAGGTATTTATTATTACTCTACTTCTATTTTCTATCGGCAGCGGTTTGTCTGCCTTCACAACGACTCTTACTGCCTTTTTGATCCTGCGCTTTTTTGTCGGCATGGGGCTTGGAGGCGAGCTTCCAGTGGCATCTACCCTGGTGTCTGAGAGCGTTGCACCTGAAAAGAGAGGAAGAATCGTCGTCCTGCTTGAAAGCTTCTGGGCTGCAGGCTGGCTGATTGCTGCCCTTATTTCTTACTTTGTTATACCGTCGTACGGCTGGCAAACAGCGCTTCTGTTAAGTGCGCTGCCTGCGTTTTACGCGCTTTACCTGCGGCTGAAGCTTCCTGATTCGCCGCAATTCCTTGCTATAAAGAAAGAACAGCGTCCTTCTGTGCTTGAAAATATGAAAACGGTCTGGTCGAAACAATATGTCCGTCAGACGACCATGCTTTGGATCTTATGGTTCTGTGTCGTCTTCTCTTATTACGGCATGTTCCTTTGGCTTCCGAGCGTCATGGTGCTGAAGGGGTTCAGCCTGATCAAGAGCTTCCAGTACGTTCTCATCATGACTCTGGCCCAGCTTCCGGGTTATTTTACCGCAGCTTGGTTTATTGAAAGGTTCGGCCGGAAATTTGTGCTGACAACGTATCTCACAGGAACGGCCATAAGCGCGTATTTCTTCGGAACAGCTGAATCACTTGCGCTTCTGCTCACTTCGGGAATTTTCCTTTCATTCTTCAACCTGGGGGCATGGGGGGCACTATATGCGTATACTCCAGAGCAGTATCCGACTGCCGTAAGAGGAACCGGTGCAGGAATGGCCGCATCGTTTGGACGGATCGGCGGAATTCTGGGTCCGCTGCTTGTCGGCTACTTAGTGGCTGCCGAAGCATCCATTACGTCCATCTTCACCATTTTCTGCGCCTCCATCTTGATTGGAGTCCTTGCTGTTATCGTACTCGGAAAAGAAACAAAGGCAAAAGTTCTTTCTTAAAGAACGCTAAAAAACCTTCCGGCAGCTCCGGAAGGTTTTTATCTGTTTATTTAAAGTCAATCAGCAAGAACATCCGCAAATGCCTTCACATAAGGCGGCAGATCCGGCGGCCTTCTGCTTGAGACAATGTGGCCGTCCACAATAACTGGCACGTCATGCCAGATGGCGCCTGCATTTTCCATATCATCTTTAATGCCCGGTGTACTCGTGACATTTCTGCCCTCAAGAATTTTCGCAGAAATCAGCACCCAGCCTGCGTGGCAAATCTGCCCGATCGGCTTTTCTTTTTCGTGCATGTCCTTAACCATCTGAAGCACTTCAGGATACCTTCTAAGCTTATCAGGAGACCAGCCTCCAGGAACCAGGATGGCATCATAATCATCAGATTTGATGTCTCCAAAGGCGAAGTCCGATGTAGCAGGAACTCCATATTTTCCAATGTACGTCTCGTTTGCTTTTTCGCCGACAAGATGCACCTCTGCCCCTTCTTCCTGCAGGCGAAGCACAGGGTACCACAGTTCCAGATCCTCAAACTCTGCACTGACAAGAGCAATCACTTTTTTATTTGCTAAACGCATCGAACCACCTCCACCATCAGTATAGCATGTCCTTTTGAGGAATGAAAAAACAGGCTACGCTAAGCTCAGCCTGTTTCCTCCTTCAGCTGGCTGTGATACAGCCCGTAATAAAATCCTTTTTGCTTTAATAAAGATTCATGGCTGCCGCTTTCAATCAGAGCTCCGTTTTGGAGCACTAAAATCTGATCGGCCTTCTGAATCGTGTTCAGCCTGTGGGCAATGACGAAGCTCGTTCTCCCCTTCATCAGCCGCTGCAGGGCTTCCTGGATTTTCAGCTCAGTGATGGTATCAATGCTGCTTGTTGCTTCATCTAGCACAAGCATCACCGGGCTTGAAAGAATGGCCCTCGCAATAGAAAGCAGCTGCTTTTGTCCCTGGCTGATGCCGCTGCCTTCCTGTGTAAGAACAGTCTGGTAACCATCTTTCATCTTCATGATAAACGAATGGGCATTTGCTTCTTTTGCGGCGTTCATGACTTCTTCATCCGACGCATCGAGGCGTCCGTAGCGGATGTTTTCCATAATGGTGCCTTTGAAAAGAAACGGATCCTGAAGGACAAAGGCCATATGCTCTCTAAGGCTGCTCCTCCTGATATTAATGCTCGGTGTTCCATCAATCAGAATCTCGCCTGAATCCGGGTCATAAAACCTGGACAGAAGATTGATCATCGTGGTTTTCCCTGCCCCGGTCGGACCGACAATCGCCGTCGTTTCCCCCGGAGAAGCGCGGAAGCTCACATGCTCAATTGTCTGCTGGTCATCTTCATATGCAAAAGAAACGTCTGAGAATACGACCTCTCCTTTTACATCCTTAAGATTGACCGCCTCTTTTTCATCGAAGACTTCCTCCTCTTCATCCAAAATCTCAAATACACGTTCAGCTCCGGCAACTGCCGACAGAATGGTGTTGAACTGATTGGCAAGCTCGTTCAGCGGGCGGGTAAACTGTCTGGAGTATTCGGTGAAAATAACAATAACACCAATGGTCACTGCACTGTTTAAAGCAAGGATACCGCCAACTAAAGCAACGACTGCGAAGCTCAGGTTATTCAGCATATTCATCAGCTTCGGTATGAATCCCGATATCGTCTGAGCCCAAAATCCGGCTGCTTTCAGGCGTTTCCCTTTTTCAAGAAACTCGGAAATCACCCGCTCCTCTTGAGAAAAGGTCTTCACAATCCGCTGCCCTGAAATGGTTTCTTCAATAAACCCGTTCAGGTCACCGAGATTGCGCTGCTGCTCTTTAAACAGTTTTCCGGTTCGATTTGTGATCCACCTCATTCCAAAATACATAATTGGAATGATTGCAAACGTAATCAGGGTCAGGAGCGGACTCAGCCAAAGCATGACGCCTATCGTCCCAGCAAGCGTCAGGATGCTTGAGAAAATCTGAATGACTGAGCTGTTTAATGTAGAACTCACATTTTCAATGTCATTTGTCACCCTGCTCATCAGCTCCCCGTGCTGCCGTTTGTCAAAATATGAAATCGGCAGGCTGTGGAAATGCCTGAAAAGCTGGGTTCTCATCGTAAAGACCGTATGCTGCGCAATCCCGATCATCCATACGTTCTGCAAAAGCAGCGCGGCGGATTGAATGAGATAGATAAACGCGAGGGCAATCAGGAGCTGAATAAACCCGCCGCTTTCCTTCGTGACAATGTAATCATCGATAACCATTCCAATCAGATAAGGACCTAGCAGGCCAAGAAAAGAACTCAGTACGACCATGAGCAGAACCAGTATGAGGAGCCCTTTTTTCAAAGACAGATAGGACCATACCCGCGTGATCGTCCCAAACCAGTTTTTCGGTTTTTCCTGCTTCTTTTTCGGCTGGACGTTTTCCGGCTTAATCCTCGGGTATGAGAATGGCTTACTTAGCTCTTTGAACATGCTGCACGGCCTCCTCTCCAAACTGCGAAGCAAAGATTTTTCTGTAAAGAGATGATGTTTCCATCAGATCATCATGCGAACCCTGCGCAAGAATTTCCCCTTCATCAAGCAGAAGAATCTTTTCTGCTTCCATGGCGGTGCTGATTTTCTGGGTGATCAGGAAGGTTGTGCATTCATAGGTTTTCAAAGCCTTCAAAAGCTTGGCTTCTGTCTTCAGGTCAAGCGCACTCGTACTGTCATCAAGAAGAAGAATTTTCGGTTTCCGGACGAGGGCCCTTGCAATTGACAGCCTTTGTTTCTGTCCGCCTGAAAGGTTTACTCCCTTTTGGCCGACGCGTGTGTCATATCCGTTCGGCAGCTTTTCAACCGTTTCATGAATTTGAGCATGCATCGCCGCTTCCTTTATTTCATTGAGTGACGCATGTTCCCTCCCCCAGGCAATATTTTCTCTGATCGAGCCTGTAAACAGCAGCGACTCCTGGGGAACAAAGCCGATTTTGCCCCTTAAACTTTTCAGCTTCATATCCTGCAGGTTTACTCCGTCAATCGTAATTGCCCCGGACGATACGTCATAAAGTCTCGGTATTAATGTGAAGATGGACGATTTTCCGGAGCCGGTCGCTCCCATAAGCGCGACAGTCTGCCCCGGGGAAACTTGAAAAGATACATTTCTCAGCACATTCGCATCCGATCCGGGATATGAAAAAGAGACATTCTGAAATTTAATCTCTCCTTGTTTAATCACGTGTTTCTCTGAGGAACCGGCCGTATCCGTCAAATTGGCTTCTGTCTCAAGCACTTCTCCTATCCTTCCTGCAGATGCTTTCGCACGCGAAAACGCCATAATAATAAAGGAGAAAATCGAGAGAACAGATGAAATCCGCAGAGCATAGTTGACGATGGCGACAATTTCGCCTACTTTCGCATCACCTGATCCGACCCGCACACTTCCGAACCAGAGAATGGACAGAATGCTGATATTCATGACGAAAAGCAGAATCGGCATCACAATTTCCATCAGCCTGAGAGCTGAAACTGTGTCCTCCCTCAACTCCTCATTTGATTTTGAGAAGCGGGTCATTTCGTGATTCCGTCTCAAGAAAGCCTTAATGATTCTCATGCCTGTCAGATTTTCCTGCATGACACCATTGACTGAGTCAAGGCGCTCCTGGACCGCTTTAAAAAGCCCGCCGCCCTTTTTCATCATCCAAAGCAAAAAGATAACAAGCAGCGGTATAGAAATAAGCAGAATGAGAGCAAGCCTGAAATTAACGATCAGAGCCATAATGGTGCCTCCGATGATCAGCAGCGGCGCCCTGAGCATGATCCGAAGACTCATGAAAATGGTGTTTTGCAGCTGTGTCACATCATTTGTCATCCTGGTGATGAGAGAAGATGCCGGAAACAGGCTGAAGTTTGCAAAAGAAAAGGACTGGACCTTCTCAAAAAGCTTTTTCCTGATATCAAATCCAAAGCTTTGACTGACGTGAGCTGCATAAAAGGAATTGGTCACACCTGCTGCGAATGCTGCAAGTGAAATACCCGCCATGATGCTCCCCCAATAAATCACAACAGATAAATCATTTTTCAAAATGCCTTCATCAATGATTTTCGCCATCAGAAAAGGGTGAAGCAGCTCCACCCCGAGCTCAATCAGCATGAGGGTTAAGGCCACACCAACTGCTATGCGGTATGGCTTAAGTAAAGAAAAGACGTTTGACATACAGTTGCCTCCCTGCGGTGCAAATCATTTAGCTTATCTAATATCTCGAATTCTATTCATTTAATTCTACTCCTAAATCCTAACATTTTGAATATTTAGTCGATAGAAAGATAGTATTTATTTTAAACCCGCCCTATAAGTTTGTAAATTATTGTAACCCCAAAGGACAAACGGCACAGAAAAGGACCTCCCGCATTGACGGGAAGTCCCAATGATTAAGAATTCAGGTTTTGATCTTTTTTACCTAAAACAGAAGGATTCGGAGAGTCCTCGTGCTTATATTCATGCTCCCAGAAATCCGCATTTTTTATTCCGAGCTTAACCGGGTCAAAAACAGGATCGAGACCCTGCTTCTTCTGCTCTTCGTAATCTTTTAGAGCAAGAAGGGCCGGCTTTGCCAGAATTAGAATGGCGATCAGGTTCAGCCAGACCATGATTCCAAGCCCAACGTCACCGAGTCCCCATGCAAGGGTTGCCGTTTTAACAGATCCATAGAACGTTGCTCCAAGAAGGACGACTTTTACAAGGAACATAGGAATCTTGTTGCTCTTTCCTCTTGTTAAATACGCAATGTTGGTCTCAGCGATGTAGTAGTAAGCCATAATCGTTGTGAAAGCAAAGAATAGAAGAGAGATGGCCACAAACCCCGAACCAAAACCAGGAATCGGAATAACCGACTCAACGGCAGCCTGTGTAAACACCGGCCCCGGCTCAACATCTGCACCAAGCTGATTGACGATAAACGTTTCATCAGGTGCCTGCGTATTGTACATGCCTGTGAAAAGAATCATGAAGGCAGTCGCAGAACAGACAAACAGCGTGTCAATGTAAACAGAAAAAGCCTGGACAAGACCTTGTTTCGCAGGGTGGGAAACCTCTGCAGCCGCTGCAGGGTGAGGACCTGTTCCCTGACCAGCTTCATTGGAGTAAATTCCGCGTTTTACACCCCATGCAATCGCCATACCGACAATTCCGCCAAAAGCAGAATCAAGTGCAAAGGCACTTTTGAAAATAAGGGCGATGACACCCGGCAGTTCAGTAATGTTAAAAGCAATGATAACGAGTGAAACAAGAATATAGCCAACTGCCATGAAAGGGACGACAACCTGTGCAACAGTAGCGATCCGCTTTACACCGCCGAAAATAATAAGGGCTAAAAGTACAATAAGTCCAAGTCCTGTTATGACAGGGTTAATTCCAAATGCATTATCAAGACCAAGAGCGATGGAGTTGGCCTGTACACCAGGCATGAGCAGGCTCATTGCAAGGAGGGCGGCAAATGCAAAAGTAATGCCGTACCATTTCATTCCTGTCCCTTTTTCAATATAGTAAGCCGGACCGCCTCGATACTGTCCGTCCTGTTTGACTTTATAAATTTGAGCCAGAGTGGACTCGATAAAAGCGCTTGAAGCTCCGATGAAGGCAATCGCCCACATCCAGAAAACAGCACCCGGTCCGCCGAAACCGATAGCCGTTGCAACACCGGCAATGTTACCTGTACCTACGCGGCCGGACAATGCAATCGATAAAGCCTGAAAAGAAGAAACTCCCGCTTCAGAGCTTTTGCCCTGAAACATCAGAAGCACCATATCCTTGATATGCCGCACCTGCAAAAATCGGGTCAAGATGGAGAAAAGCAATCCTACAGCCAAACAAATGTAAATCACGGGTGTGCTCCACAGAACACTGTTTAAGCTATCAACAAACGCCTGCAATCAAAATCCCCCTCTTTAAAACAGAATTTTCTTTCTTTTTAGATTATAAGGGATAAACCAGGACTGTACAATCACTATTTTGATAGAATATGTGCCATATGTAGTGCTTAATTCTCTTGTAAGCGGAAACAACCTTGTAAAAACGGCTTATTTTTTCTTACACACGATGTTAAAAAACCTTACATTAACGTCATTTAAAAAAGTGCGCCTATAAAGGCACACTTTTGTTCCCGAGAAATAAATCGGGGTAATCGGTTATGATGGCTGAAACACCGGCTTTTTTAAAGGCCTCCAGCTGATCTGTCTGATTTACCGTATAAACTCTCAGCGCGTACCCCGCTTCTGCCGCGCGCTTGCCTGCCGGAGACGCTGCATACGCGCTTTCACAATGAAGGGCGCTCGCCCGCACTCTTTTTGCTTCTTCCATCATGTTGGAGGGGATCCCCTGAAAGAGGAGCGCCGTTTCAACATCAGGAGCGAAATCACGGATTTTCCCCATGCTGCTGAATTGAAAAGATGAAAGGATCACCGATTTCTCCATACCCGATCTTTCAATGCATTGCAGCACGTTCTCCTCAAGCCCTTCATATGGGAACACATCGTTTTTAAGCTCAATGTTCACTTTCATATCCGGCCTTTCGGATTTAATATAGTCCAGAACATCCCGAAGGGCAGGGATAGTCTCTCTAGAGTAGCGTCTGTTAAACCAGCTCCCTGCATCAAACAGCTTCAGCTGTTTATACCTGAAGTCTTTGACAAAACCTATGCCATTTGTCGTCCTGTCGATTCTTTCATCATGAATCACAACCGCTTCGCCGTCCTTGGTGAGCTGAACATCCAGCTCTATTCCGTCTGCTCCTGCTGCACAGGCAGCCCGAAATGCCGCCATCGTGTTTTCCGGATGCTCTCCACTGCAGCCTCTGTGTGCAAAAATCTCCATGTACCTTTCTGCTCCCTTCTGCGGTCTCTATAATAAAACGGAAAAGAAGAACTGATGATTCTGCATGCAATCATCAGTTCTCTCCCCTTATTTCCCTTGCTTTTTACCTGCTGTTTCAAGCGCACGGTCGGTCTCAGCCGCTGCCTGGTCCAGCGCCTTTTGAGGATCCATGCCCTGATACAGGCTTTCCATTCCGGAAACGACTTTTTGTCTTGATTCAGGGAAAACGGAAATGAGCGCGCCCTGTGTAGCTGTGCTTGCTTTCGTGTCATGAAGCTGGTCAACTGTCACCTTCAGCTGCGGGTATTTTTCCCACTGCTCTTTCACAATTTCCTCTTCGTAAGCTGCAGGGTTTATTGCAAAGTATCCTGTTTCAACGTGCCATTTCGCTTGTACTTCAGGTGTAGAAAGATACTTCATAAATTCCCATGCACCCTTTTGCTTTTCTTCGCTTATGTCTTTAGACATCCAAAGAGAAGCACCGCCGATGACAACACCCTCGCGTTCTGCTTCATCCGGTACAGGCAGGTAAGAAACTCCGACTTCAAACGGCGCATTATCAACAAGGGCTTTAACGCCTGCTGAAGAATCAAGGAACATAGCCATCTTGCCTGACTGGAATGCCGCTCTCATATCGTCCCAGTTTTGTCCGGCATTGTAGAACGTTCCGTCTTTGTACATGTCTTTGATCAGATTAAATACGTTTAAGCCTTTTTCGTCATTGAACGTTGCTTTTACAGCATCTCCGCTTCTTCCATTCTCATTGTCTACGTATTCGCCGCCCTGTGCAGCAAGCAATTCTTCAAAAAACCATCCGTAATTCAAGATTGAGAATCCATACTGTGACGTATTTGAACCTTCTTTAACCGTCAGTTTTTCAGCAGCAGCTTTCAGCTCGTCATACGTCATCGGAGCTTTTTCAGGATCAAGGCCTGCTTTTTTAAAGGCATCTTTGTTGTAAACAAGAACAGGTGTTGAAGAGTTAAACGGCATTGAATACTGCGTGCCGTCAACAGTGTAGTAATTTGAGATATTCTTTTCCCATTGAGCTGTATCAAAATTTTCTTCATCGATAAACTTTTGGACAGGCTGGATTTTCCCGCTGTCGATCATGTATTTCGTTCCAACTTCAAATGTCTGCATGATGGATGGCGCCTCTTCTGTGCCCGCAACCGTGTTGAATTTAGTCAGTGCTTCTTCATACGTTCCCTGAAACACAGGTTTCACTTCTACCTCGTCCTGTGATTCATTAAAATCTGCGGCTAAATCGTTCAAAACAGTTTCAAGCTCTCCGCTCATGGCATGCCAGAAAATCACTTCCGTTTTTCCTGCTTCATTCTCACCAGATGCTTTACCTTCGCCGTTTGTACCTGCAGAATTGGAACATGCACCAAGAATGATTAAGAGAATAGAGGATAAAATAACTGCCAGTTTCTTCAATTTACTCGCTCCTTTTATTTGATTGCACCTTGAGTTAAGCCTTTCTGGAAATGCTTTTGCCCGACAAATAACAGTACTAGCGTCGGCAGAATCACGACTACGGCTGCTGCCATCACCACCCCCCATTGAGACGAGATTTCCTGCGACTGCATCTGCTTCAGCCCGATTTGAACGGTTCTGACTTTTTCATTGTTTGTCACAAGCAGCGGCCACAGATACATGTTCCACGTTGTTAGAAAACTGTAAATCCCAAGAGTGATCAAGCTTGTTTTAGATACAGGCAGAACGACCCTCCAGAAAAAAAGGAACCGGCTGATGCCTGCAACCTGGGATGCTTCATATAGCTCAAGAGGAATGGTTTTAAATTGCTGCCGAAGGAGAAACGTACCGAAAGCAAGCGCAAAAAACGGAATCGTCAGACTCGAGTACTCATTGATCCATCCAAGCTTCTGAACCGTTAAGAAGTTCGGGACCATCGTAGCTTCCCACGGAATCATCATCGTTGAGATGAAGACCATAAACAGCAGATTTCTCCCTTTAAAGGAAATAAACACAAAGGCAAAGGCGGCAAGGCTCGAAACAGCAAGCTGGCCGATCATGACAATGACCGAAACAAAGAAGCTGTTCCAGAGGAACTGAAGAAGCGGAACCTTCTCAAAGGCTGCCGTATAATTATCAAGCGTCACTTTTTCCGGCAGCAGCTTGCCCTGAAGCACTTCTCCTCCCTGCATGAAGCTGATTAAAAAGGCATAGATGATCGGAAACATCATCAGAAGGGCTGCCAGAATCAGCAAAGCATACATGAGGAATTTCTTAGCTGCACTCATCTGTAATGCACCTTCCTTTCACCGATCTTAAACTGAAGAATTGTCATAGCAAGTATGCCGAGGAAGAGAATAACCGCCTGGGCACTCGCTGAGCCGATGTTGTAATTAATAAAAGCATCCTTATAGATGGAATACACAATCACGTTTGTTGATTCCATCGGTCCGCCCTTCGTCAAAATATCGATTTGTCCAAATGTCTGAAATGCATTAATGAACGAAACCGTAATGACGAAAAAGAGCGTTGGAGAAAGCATCGGAATCGTGATTTTTCTGAGCTGATAGAAATAGCCCGCCCCTGATATTCTCGCACTCTCGTAAAGCTGCTCATCGATATTCTGAAGGCCTCCCAATAGAATGAGAAAAGAGAAACCGGCATTCATCCAGATGGTGGATACCGAGACGGCAAGCAGGGCGTATTTAGGATCAAGCAGCCATTGAACCTCTGTAAAACCAAGAGTCCCTACAACTTTGTTGATCACACCGATGGCCGGATTGTACATAAACATCCAAATGACAGATGATGCGGCCACACTCATTCCCATTGTCGAAGAGAAGAGCGTTCTGAAAAAGCCGATGCCCCTGAGCTTTTCATTGGCAATCAGCGCCAGAAAAAGGGACAGGACAACACCTGCAGGCACGGTGTACACCACAAACAGCAGCGTTGCTTTCATGCTGTTCTGAAAAGCAGGAGACTGCAGGAGATACGCATAATTCTCAAGTCCGGTAAAGCTTATCGGCACTCCTTGTCCGTCTGTCAAAAAGAAGCTTAAATAAATCGTTCTGAACATGGGATAAAACAAGAACACCGAAAACAGCACAATGGAAGGAAGCAGATAAAGCATGCCTTCTCCAAATGAACGCAGCTGAATCCTCTTTTCCTGCCGGACTTCCCCGCGCGCTAAAGCAGCAGGAGCTTCATTCAAGTTCATATGAAGGCCTCCTGTCCAAGCACCCGGCCAGACTCCCTCGGATGTGAAAGGAGGCATTCACCGGATTGTCTGTCAAAAAGAAACACATCTTGTTCAGCTACATAAAACGGAAGCATCGAACCCACCTTCACGTCCCACTGGCCATTCCATTTCGCAAGCCACTGCTTGCTTCCGCCAATAAAAAATGAAATAAGTGTTTCCGTGCCGAGAATTTCGACATTTGCCACTTCAGCAGAAAAGGTCGTTTTACCTGAAGCAGGCTGAATATGCTCAGGCCTGATTCCCGCAGTCAGCTTCCGCTCAAAAGCCGGAAGACTGCCTGTAACCGGAATGGTATGCTGATTTTCAACCATGATCGCACTGCCCGTGATATCTGCCGGCGCGAGATTCATAGGGGGCGCACCGATAAACGATGCCACAAATTCATTTGCAGGATTGTTGTAAATCTCAAGCGGCCTGCCAATTTGCTGAATTTCTCCGTTATTCAAAATCATCATCGTATCTGCCATCGTCATCGCTTCCGTCTGGTCATGCGTGACATAGATCATCGTAATGCCAAGTTTGCGCTGAATCTGGCGGATCTCTGACCGCATTTTCGCTCTCAGCTTGGCATCGAGATTGGAAAGAGGCTCATCCATCAGACAAATAGGCGCATGAGTGACGATTGCTCTTGCAAGAGCAACACGCTGTCTCTGACCGCCTGACAGCTGTCTTGGCTTGCGCTTGAGCAGGTCAGATAACCCGAGCATCTCGGCAGCCTCAAGGCATCGCTGCTTTTGCTCCGCCTTTTTTATTTTTTTCGTATGCAAACCGAAGGTAATGTTTTCTTCAACCGAAAGATGGGGATACAGCGCATAATTCTGGAAGACCATCGACAGGTCCCGCTTGCTCGGGGGCAGAGCGTTCGCCGTTTTCCCGCCAATGACAAGCTCGCCGCCTGTCACATCTTCAAGCCCTGCGATCATCCTTAACATCGTGCTTTTCCCGCAGCCGGACGGACCGACAAGGACGAAGAATTCGCCCGGTTCAATCACTGCGCTGATTTCTTTTATAACATCCGTTTTCGAATCATAAGATTTCGAGACGTTTTTCAGTTCAACTTTTTTCATCTGCCGTCATCCTTTCCTTCTGCGCATATTTCTTCCAAAGCCATGCTCTGCCCGTTGAGGCCGCAAGAGCTCCGCTTTCAAGCGCCTCTTCAATATGCCCCGCATTCTGGATCAGGCCTCCCGTAATGATGGGGACGTCTGTTTCATGCTTTACTTTTCTGATCATTTCAGGGATAAGTCCCGGCATGATCTCAAGTGCATCCGGCTCAATTTCATTCACCGCTTTCAGTCCGTTTGCCAGTGCGTCTGAATCAATCAGGAACAGCCTCTGAATGGTCAGCAGCCCCTCGTTCTTAGCCAGCTGAATCAGAGAACTTTTCGTCGTCACAATCCCTGTCGGCCTGACAAACTTAGCAATGAACCTCAGCCCTTCCCGGTCATAGCTGATCCCGGGGATCTTTTCAAGGTGCAAAAAGACATGCCGATCGTTTTTTTTCAGAAGATCCACATACCGCTTAATGACACTGATGTTCCCCATCAGCAGAAAAGCAGACTGAATATCCGTCTCAAGGAAGCGGTCAAAGCTTTTGGGATCTTTAATAGCTGCAATCAGCCTGTCTTCATGAAGCCGGCTGATAAATTCCTGATGCGTATCCAATGCTTTTTCAGCTCCCTTTTTTCATATATAGGCAAAACAAAAACCATAAAAAAACGCGGGCTCTCTAAAAACACCTATGTTTTTTTATGGTTTCTCATATTCTCAACCGAAGTTTATTCACTTGTCCTTCACAACTCCAATCTTACCTGCCGAACGTAAAGCGCGTGTGAAGGTGATGTGGATTTGTGTGAAGGGAGTGTAAGGTATTTGTAAAACAATAAAAAACCTCCCGCTCAAAAAACGGAAGGTTAACGTTATTTCACTTTTGTCCGAAGCTGGGATTTTCTGATCACTTGATTGATCACTTCTGAGAAGACAAGACCGATTGCAATAGAACCGGAAATCATAAAGGCCTTTGCTGCAAGTGTAATTGCCGTATTGTAGTCATTTTCCACAAAATTGCGCATCGCATCATAGGCCATTCCCCCCGGCACCAACGGAATGATTCCGGCAACGCTGAAAATGATGATCGGCGTCTTGTAGATCTTGGCAAACATCTGGCTTGCAACCGCCACAAACACAGCAGCGATGACCGTCGCAGGCACTGCGTCATATCCGAGCCCGACGACTGAAATGTAAATAAACCACCCGCACATCCCGACGAGTCCACATTTGACCAGAGACGGTTTTGGCGCCTGAAAAATAATGCCGAAAGCAGCAGTCGATATAAACGCTGTCAGCAGCTGTCCAATTACCCACATCATTCATTGCTCCTTTAAAATAGTAAAAATACAACCGCAATCCCCGACCCGATCGCAAATGCCGTCAAAAACGCTTCCGCTCCTTTTGAAAGTCCTGAAATCAAATGTCCGGCCATCAAATCCCTGACTGCATTTGTAATAAGCAGACCCGGAACAAGCGGCATCACTGAGCCGATGATCACCTTATCCATCTCTGAGCCAAAACCCGTTTTCACAAACAAATAGGCAAACAGCCCTATCACGAAGGATGCCAGAAATTCAGAGAAAAACTTAATCGGCACAAGGCGGTGAAAATAAATCACAGAAATAAATCCCAGACCGCCCGCAAAAACCGCAGGCATAAAATCAGACCACTGCCCCTGGAACATAATTAAAAAACAGCCGCTCGCTATTGCTGCTGCAAGCACCTGCAGCCCAAGAGAATAAGTGGAATTCGCCTCTTCAATCTCTTTTAAAAGGTCATAGGCCTGATCCACATTAAGCTCGCCGCTGCTGATTCTCCTGGAAATGGCATTTACCTTCGTCACCTTATCCAGATCTGTCGTCCGTTCCATAATCCGAATCAGCTTCGTCTTCGTTGGCTCTTCCGTTTCAATGGAGAAAATAATGCCTGTCGGCGTCACATAGCTGTGTGAGTTCCTTACACCGTATGAGGCTGCAATCCTCATCATCGTATCCTCCACCCGGTATGTTTCCGCGCCGCTGATCAGCATAATCTTCCCCGCCAGAAGGCAAACCTCCATAATTTCATAAGAATAATTTTGCTGCGTCTCCATCTATCCGTTCTCTCCAATAGGCTTTTAGTTTTGATGTTAGGTTCCAGTTTAGCTGAGTTTTTGGGGATTATCAATTTTTGTATGAAAATATGGGGGAGGCGGGGGTTGAACTTCCTGTTTGGAACAGCCAAACTTTGTTTTCCATCTCTTGAGGGTTCTTATCATCTTGTTTAGGACCACCAAACTTCCATTTCCGTCTCTTGAGGGATCTTATCCGCTTGTTGAGTACCACCAAACTTCCATTTCCGTCTCTTGAGGGATCTTATCCGCTTGTTGAGTACCACCAAACTTTCAATTCTGTTCTTTGATGGTCCTTATCCGCTTGTTTAGGACCACCAAACTTCCATTTCCGTTCTTTGATGGTTCTTATCCGCTTGTTGAGTACCATCAAACTTTCAATTCTGTTCTTTGATGGTTCTTATCCGCTTGTTGAGTACCACCAAACTTTCAATTCCGTTCTTTGATGGTTCTTATCCGCTTGTTTAGGACCACCAAACTTCCATTTCCGTTCTTTGATGGTTCTTATCCGCTTGTTGAGTACCATCAAACTTTATTTTCCGTGTTTTGAGGGTTCTTATCCTCATCCAAAGAAAAGAGACCTCCTCTAAAATAGAAGGTCTCTTTTCACTCATCCTATAATATAAGCACTCTCTTCATTCGCCTTAACCATAAACTCAGACTGCAGCAGTCTTACTTCGAAGAGGCGCAATGGATCGTAGTAAATTTCCGGATTTGATTTCATTTTTTCAAGCGCAGCTTTGCTGCTTGAGATGCTTGTTTCTGACTCCCGGATTGTTTCATCTACGTAAAGAATCGGGTCCTGATAGAAGATCACGATGTCGGATTTGAGCGCTTTTTCAAAGAGATCAAATTCCAGGAAGAATTTCTTTGAGATCTCCGCTGTGATTTCTTCATAGTTTTTGCTTTCCACATATTTTTTATATTGTGTGTAAAGCATAGATTTGTTTTGCGGAAGGGCAGCAAACAGTTTCCCTGCACTTTTCAGGAGGAATTCTGTCGGCTTGAACCGGAGCAGGATGTTTTGTTCTTCAACGTCTGCTCTGCTCGTCATCCGGTTCAGGTCCCTTTTCCAGTCTTCTAATACCTTAAAGTCACAGACAAGCTTCATTTTTTCTTCGCCGTACAGGCCGTTAAATGATGTGCTCATCTCGTTCAGATAGCCCTGGCTTTCATTGAGCTCTTCGTTTGTACGGACAAGCCATTCGCGAAGGGCTGTCTGTAGTTTAGGAATCAGATTGTCATGGACATATGTCCCGATTTCCTCGTTCATTTTACGGTTCAGCGTAATGTGAAGCTGGCTGAAGTCGCTGTCCTCTTTAATGTGAGCTGAGCAGCCGCGCAGGATTTTTGGAAGTTCGAGCTTCAGGTCACGCTTCATTTCAGCTGTTGCTTCGCGGTATGAAGCCGTAATTGCTGCTGCTTTTTCCTGCTCGACGTCTCTTAAATGATTCATAAATCCGTTAAGTCTCACTAAAATATCTTCGTTCCACTTGACGGTTTCCACTAGGTGGTTTTCTGTTTGCACACGCTTGTTCAAGAGGTCAGTAAGCGTTCTGCGGATATAATGCAGCAGTTTCGCTGTGCGTTTCTCTTCATGCTTCGCTCCGCGAGCGCTGAATACAGTTGAAAGGAATTCACCCAGTCCTTTCATATTTCCGGATGAAAAGGCGAATACCTGGGACTGAGGGAAAAACTGATGAATGGTCCCCTGAAGATCCTCTGCAGCTCTCCATTCGGCCGTATTCAGGATAAAATGGAACGGCGTGTTAAGCGCATATTCCTGAAGCTGCCTTAAAATTTCAAGCTCCTGCTCATTAAAAGGCGTGTTTCTGTCAAGAACAAACAGCATTCCATCTGAAAGCGGCAGAAACTCTGCCGTTTGTGCGATGTCGCTGTTCCGGCTGATTTCAGCTGTATGCAGGAGAGCCAGACGGTTGTCTTCAAGCAGTTCTGCAGGCCACTTCACTTCAGTCCAGACATCCGGGGAATCAATCAGCTCCGACTGATCGGAGCGCTTTTCTGTTCCGGTGTCTGTAATCTGGTTCATCTCAGCCAGATCACCCTCCGAGCGGACGAAAACCGGTGAACGTGTTTCTGTTACAAGGTTTTCGCCAAGGATGCGGTTAATCAATGCAGCTTTTTCGCCTTCAGGTGTTCCGCTGACAAGAACATGAGAGGTGTTTAAATCTGCAAGCTCGGAAATAAGCCATTTACTCTGATATCCGACTTCTAAGTGGTTATTTTCAGCCCAGGCCACGAGTGACTTGAACAAATCAAGGCTGTAGTCAAATCTGACGCTGTCGTGCTCTGAATCAAAGATTAATGTTTCTGCTCTTTTCAGTGATTCTGCATCCATGGAGGCAGGGAAAATCTCGTTCCAGGCAAGCACTGCCGTAGCTGCAAACAAAGCTTTCGACTGATTGGCAAGCTTCTGCCAGTTTGAAAGAAGAACAGGGACGATATCCTCCAGTTCTTTCACAAGATACGTGCCGTTTATGATGCTTAAATAGGTATTCTGATGAATATCAGACATTTTTGACCAGCTCTCAAACGGCTGAACCTCCACGTTCAGGAAAATCGTATTGACCGTTTTCAGCCATGAAAGATAAAACTCTCCGTTCCGGTAGCTGTCCCAAAGAGAGGCAGTGACACGCTGGAACAGTTTCTGGTTTTTGCGGTAAAGAGAAATGAGCGGCTGATAGAAAAATTCCGGGTCGAATGATTTTGTGTAGCCCGCCTGAACATATTCATCAAGCAGTTCGAACCATTCCGGCTCCTCTGTCCGCAGGCCTTCATTAACAGCAAGCTCTGCAGCCATTTTCCAGTCCTGCTGGTCTTCATAAAACGACCGGGCAAGATCGGTGACATTCGGATAATCGGGATCCAGATCAAGAGCTTTTTTAATAACCTTATAGGCAAGCTCGATTTTCTCTCTCAGAAGATAGAGAGAAAACAGCTCCAGCGCGACCTCCATCTTTAACGTCTTGGAGTCGCTTTTAATGCCCGTATAAATATCTTCGGCTGCAGAAAGATGGCCTAGCGCATAATAGGAATCGGCAATATTTTTTCTCGCCCACGGTTCAAGCTCATTGCTGATGTTCTCCCATTTAAAAATCGCTGTTTCATAGTCTTTGTTATGAAAATAAATCTCGCCCTGGGCATAACGGATATAGGAAAGATCGATCACTTCTTTTGCCTGCTCCTCAAAGTGAAGCTCACCGAGAACCTGAACAGGCTGTTCCGTTCTGTCTTCCATAAAACGTTCGAAATATGATTTATGAATCAGCTGTTTATCGTTTGTCATAGTATCCTCCACCTAACGTACGCTAGAAACTTATATAATGATCTATTCTATCAAAACTTTCTCCTATATGGCTTAGTTTGTGTTACCCCTTTTCTGAGGGTTTCACACCGACTATCGATCTAGTTAGTGGGATATTCATCCAAAAACAGCACAGCAAATACGATGAATACGGGTTTTACGCCGACATAATTGGCTGAAATTAGAAAATACCCGCTGAATTGTTTTGCCGTTTGTGAAGATCATCATACGAAAGACTTATTTTGTTTTAGCCGTTTTCTTATAAAAACAAAAAGAGAGATTCCTCTCTCTTTTGGCTGAATGCTATTTAAAATAGTTTTGCCCTCTCTTCATCATTCCGAGTTCCTGCGGAATGAGAAGCTTTGAGAGGGGAGTATCAGGGTTCAGGATGATTCCCGTCTGATCATCAAGCATCTGCAGAAGCTCTCTGAACGGAACCTGAACAGCCGTGTTTTTCTGAAACATTTTCCGGATGGGGAATTCCGATGAGAAGACCGGAAGAAGTTTTTTTTGTTTCTTCTCCATGATGTGGACGTGATCCAGGGAAAATGGACTGTTCTTTTGGAGGCCCTGCTTTTGGACAAGCCAAACGCTGCTGTCTTTTAAAACGTCGTAAAAACCGGCGACTTTCTCATTGCTGCTCATGGCATCGATCAATGCTTTTTCTAAGGTGTTGAATGGTGTGCTCATTTTTCGCCGAATCCCAGAATCGGACTTTTCTTTTCTTGAATCTGGACGTCATCCACGCTTACTTTTTTGATGTATTCATATTTGCCTAACGAAGAAAAGCCGAGTTTGTCGACAGACTCAGGGTCCATCGACTTGAGGATAATCGTTCCGTTCTCTTCGTTTACACCTTCAATCGCAAATTCCTGGCCGCGGTAGTTGGCAGACAGCTTGTATTCATACGCATTTTCAAGCTCTGACTGGTCAATTTGCTTAATGAATACGTTCTTTTTTAGCCCCGCTGCCTGAAATCCGTTCTGAGCAGAAGCTTTATCACGCGTCCGAAGAGTCACTTTTCCGCTTCCTTCGGGAATAATCGAGTATTCCTCGCCTTTGTAAATCCCGTATTCTCCTTTTTTAATCATCGCTGGTTAACTCCTCTATGCTATAAAATCGCTGATCATATTTATCGTACATGCCGACAAGTTCTTCTGTGCCGTCCCTTACAATATAAATTTCTGCGGCGCTTGGACGAGCATTATTGCCGTAAATGGTTTCGTATTCAGGCACTATTTTCCCGTTCTCGGCAGCTGTAAATCCATGGCCTGTCTGCGGATAGCTGATGTATTCGTTCGGTTTGGCTGCATGAGGACTGTTCATTTCCTCCGCATAAGGTATCTTGAGCCGGTCGCTTTGATCCGTTGTAAATCGGATAACGGCATATTCTTTGTCCGGCGCAAACGGAGTATTCGGATAGTCCATTCTAAGAGAATGGTACATATCGTCAGATGAAACTATATCGCTGACATCTTCCATTTTGGCAATACATCCGCCGACATCTGTTATATCACCGGATAAATATAAAGCAAGCTTGTCCCCGTCAATGACTTTTTGCAGGACAGTCGTGCTTGTGACAGGCGGAACCGCCTCCCGCACACGATGCATGCTGTCCAGTTCTTCAGGCGTAAGATCTTTATAGTAGGATGACTGTAGGTCTAAAAACTCATCCTTCGTCAGTCCAGCCTCATCCAGCACCTCGCCAATCTCTGCAGCAAACCCTTTTCCCTGCGGAAGCTTCGCAAAATCAAAACTTGTGTCCATGCCGTGAGTGACAGTTGTAACTTTGGGGGCAGACGGCGCCTCGTCAGGCACTTTAGTAAGCTTGGCGGCTTTGCCGAGCTTGTCAATTCCTTTTCCTCCAAGAAGACCAAGCCCAATGGAGACAATCCCATATGTAAAAAATTCCGTCCGGCTGTACACATCTCCATTGATCACTTTTGTCTCCCACGCTTCAGTCAGCGTGTTCCACATCGTTTCAAGGGTTTCAAGGGGATGGATAATCGCCTCCCACATCGCTTCGTACGTTTCCCATTCAAACAGGGACACAAGCCCGTCCCATGCATCTGTGAGGCCGTTGCTTGCTCCGTCCCACAGCCCCGAGAAAAAACCGCCCCAGCCCGAAGAAGCAGATGCTTTTGCGGCCTCATCTGCTTCCCTCATGCCCGACGCAGTATTTTCAATATGTTTCTTGGCATCTTCGGTTAATGTATGAAAACGATTGACCAAGTGCCTGATTTCTTCCTGAAGATCGAGAGCTGTGCTCACTCTGGCGACAGATGTGAAGCGCAGCCTTGCTGATTCCCAGCTTAAAAGATCCAATGCATCACCGGTATAAGAGCGGGACCTGTCAATTCGGCTTGCGAATGTTTCAAGTTCTTCCGGTCTGATTTTTATTTCCATGAATAGCTACCTCTCCTTTATCCCGTGAATGCGGATCTTTCTTTATGCGAAAGTATCTGCAAGATGTCTGAGTCTTGCAATTTCCCCTCTCAGTTCCTGGTACAGCTCATCTTTGACATCATCTATTTGAAAAGCAACAGAACGGATTTCCGCATGGATGCTTTCATAGGCAAGCTTTGCCTGCCCTGTCCATTCATCTGCATACTGCTGATGGCTCGTTTCAAAATGAAACACCCCGTCATCAAACGTGCCCATGGCATTTTTGATGGCAGCAAGATACGCTTCAAGTTCATCTGCATCCCGGTTGTACTCAGCCTGTTTTCTTTTCCTCTCCAAGTCTTCAAAGAAGTCCTCGATCGTATCCAACAAGTTCTTTCCACGTCCTTCTTCCTGTTTTAGAAGCATCTTACTAGTTATGTTAAAATATGGGGATGATTCGTACAACTATCTATTAAACTATTTTTGCATATAGGTGAATATGACTAGAAACCCGATTCACCTTTCCTACTATTAGAATATATAGAAAACTCCGTACAGTTTATTCCTTCCTTTAAAGGTTTATTTTATACAAAAAAGCCCCGCAAGCCAAGAAACAGCTGAATTCATTTGAATAAATGCCGCGGGAAACTTATAATTGTAAAATGAACTGATGATTTATGGATATAATGAAGGTTACATAGAAGAAAGGACGATACATTTTGGAAAATAACTCGTCAAATTTTATTAAAACGATCATGAAAGAAGATCTGGAAAGCGGCAAGCATTCGACTGTCATCACACGCTTCCCTCCCGAGCCAAACGGCTATCTTCATATCGGACATGCAAAATCGATCCTCATCAATTTTGAACTTGCCGATGATTTCGGCGGCAGAACAAATCTCCGTTTTGATGACACGAACCCTCTCAAAGAAGATCAGGAATACGTTGATTCCATTAAAGAGGATGTAAAGTGGCTGGGGTATGAATGGGACGAGCTTCGTTTCGCATCCAACTACTTCGAGGAAATGTACAATCGTGCGGTTCTGCTAATTAAAAAAGGAAAAGCTTATGTGGATGACCTTACGCCTGATGAAATCCGCGAATACCGGGGCACCCTTACTGAGCCGGGAAAAGACAGCCCGTACCGCAGCCGTTCTGTGGAAGAAAACCTCGACCTGTTTGAGAAGATGCGAAATGGCGAATTCGAAACAGGAACTAAAGTGCTCCGCGCTAAAATTGACATGACGTCGCCGAACATGAACATGCGCGACCCGGTCATCTACCGCGTTTCACACGCTGTTCACCATAACACAGGTGATGCTTGGTGCATCTATCCGATGTATGACTTTGCCCATCCTCTGGAAGATGCGATTGAAGGCGTTACTCATTCCATCTGCACAACCGAGTTTGAAGACCATCGCCCTCTCTATAACTGGGTTGTTGAAGAATGTGAAATGGAAACGAAACCGCAGCAAATCGAGTTTGGACGCCTGAATATCACAAACACGGTCATGAGCAAGCGCAAACTGAAACAGCTTGTGGATGAAGGTTTTGTAGACGGCTGGGATGACCCGCGCATGCCGACTGTATCCGGTTTAAGAAGAAAAGGCTACACGGCTGATGCCATCCGCAATTTTGTAAGAGAAACAGGCGTATCAAAAGGGTACGGCGCGGTTGACGAGGCGATGCTCGAGTACTATGTGCGCGAGGATCTGAAGCTGAAAGCACCACGTACAATGGGCGTGCTCAAGCCACTTAAAGTCGTGATTACCAACTATCCTGAAGGACAAACGGAAATGCTCGATGCAGAAATCAATCCGGAAGTACCTGAAATGGGCTCGCGCCAAATTCCATTCGGACGTGAAATCTACATCGAACAGGATGATTTCATGGAAGATCCTCCGAAAAAATATTTCCGTCTTTTCCCTGGCAACGAAGTTCGTCTGAAGCATGCTTACTTCATCAAATGTGAAGAAGTCATCAAAGATGAAAACGGCCAGGTCATTGAGCTCCGCTGCACATATGATCCGGAAACTAAGAGCGGCACCGGCTTTACAGGCCGTAAAGTAAAAGGCACCATCCACTGGGTGGAAGCATCGCAGGCCGTTCCAGCAGAATTCCGCCTGTACGAGCCGCTAATCCGCGATGCAGACCTTGAAGCTGAAAAAAGCGAAGAAGAAGCAGAGGAAAAAACATTCCTCGATTTCGTCAATGAAAACTCCCTGGAAGTGGCGCAAGGCTTTGTCGAGCCAAACATGAAAGAAGTAAAGGCACACGACAAGTTCCAGTTTTTCAGACACGGATACTTTAACGTTGACCCTAAAAACTCGACTCCTGAAAAAGCGGTCTTCAACAGAATCGTATCGCTTAAGAGTTCGTTTAAATTATAATAAACCTGAAAAGACCTGATTTCACGAGCTGAAATCAGGTCTTTTTCCTATTTTTATTCAAAACATTTCTTCATCTTTCGTCAGCGGTCCATGTTAAAACCTGTCGCTTCATGACAGGTGAAGTCGAATGCACCTGAGATTCTTCCCATTTCCCCATCAGCGCCCCGAACTTTGATGAACATTGTGTGGTTTTACATATTTCGGAATGCGGTATAAACGTACTAACAAAGAAAATAAACGATTGCCCAAATACATAATTATTCGAAGGGAGGAACGTGAGATATGAAGATCAAGGCAGGGAGCTGGAGAATGCTCAGCGCGAAGGAAAAACAGTTCATTTTACAGGCCGTCAGCCACCGGGTGAAAAAATAATGAAATAGCTGTATTTAGCGCGGGGATTCCAGTATGCCCTGCCGAAGAACAAAAGCGGAAGTGCCTTGGTCAGATCCGATAGGCAGATAAGAATCCGTCGGAAAAGTCCGGGTTTGACTTTTTTGACGGATTTGTTCTGACAGAGGATCTAGGCGCTTCCGCTTGCCGAAGATAACTTTGTTATGTTATGCAAAGCCTTTTATTCTTTATAATTCCGATAACAACATAAAAAGCAGCCGGAAATCCTCCGGCTGCTTTCTTAGTGCGCGCTTCTTATTTCCACCATCCGTCAAACTTGCTTGCAGGCAGCTGGCGCTTGTGTTCAGTCATCACATAGCGCTTCTCTACTTTAGAAGCAACTTCTTCTGAAACCGGCTTGCCTTCCAGATAATCATCCAGCTCATCGTAGGTAATGCCGAGCTCTGTCTCATCTGCCTGCTGAGGTTTATCATCAAGCAGATCGGCTGTCGGCACCTTCAGATACAGTCTTTCATCTGCACCAAGCTCCTTAAGCAGACTTCTGCCCTGACGTTTGGACAGTCCTGCAAGCGGCAGCAGATCGGCACCGCCATCTCCGTATTTTGTAAAGAAGCCTGTTACCGCTTCGGCTGCATGATCGGTTCCGATTACAAGCAAGCCTTCCTGTCCGGCGATTGCGTACTGTGTGATCATGCGCGTTCTTGCTTTCACATTGCCTTTGTTAAAGTCGCTCAGATTGTCATCAGCTGCCTGAGCGTACTGACTTTCAAAAGATTCAACTGTTGATTTAATGTCAAACGTGACGGATTGGTCCGGCTTAATGAACTCAAGGGCAAACTGGGCATCATCTTCATCATGCTGCACACCATGAGGCAGTCTGACCGCAATGAATTTTGCCTCTTGCATGCCTGCTTCTCTCAATTCTTCCACTGCAAGCTGTGCAAGACGCCCTGCAAGCGTAGAATCCTGACCTCCGCTTATGCCTAGGACGAATCCTTTAGCATGTGCTTTTTTCACATAGGCTTTTAAAAAGTCGATGCGTTCTCTGATTTCTGCCTTCGGATCAATTTCAGGTTTTACATTCAAGTCATTTCTAATTTTCTCCTGCATGCTCATCTTCATTGCCTCCTATTGATATAAAGAATGTTTTTTGATGTATTCGTAACAGGCATCAGGCAGCAGATAGCGCGGCTCTCCGCCTTTTGAAAACTCATCTCTGATGTATGTAGAACTGATTTCCATTGCAAGCCCCTTGTCAATCAGATGAAAAGTGAACCCGTCATCATGGTTTCTGAGAAGAGGCGAACGGGAAATGGTCCGCAGCATATCAATGCCTTCCCTTGCCATGACGATGAATTTATTGCCTGCGACCAGCTCCTGATCGTACTTCCACTTGCCTTCCGCAATATCCACAAGCAGATCCGCACCCATAATAAAATAAATCTCATCATTCGGGTACTTCTTTTTAAAGTGCTCAAGTGTGTAGTACGTGTATACATTCCAGGCCTCCTGATTAATTTCATAATCGTCGGCGAGGAATTTATCGTTTCCTTCAAGAGCAAGCTGAAGCATATTCCAGCGGTGAAGATCGGACGTTTTCATTGCTTTGTCTTTCCTTTTTCCTGAACACGGCAGGAAAATGACCTTATCCAGCCTGCAGCGGTGTGCTACTGTACTTGCTGTCCACAAATGAACATTTGTCACCGGATCAAATGATGATCCGTAAATTCCGATCTTCCCCATTTTGTTTCTCTCCCATCAAGCTTCTGTTTAGTTGTTTCCCTCTTCAATCATTTCTTTAACCTTTGTTTTTACTTCTTCAATGTTTCTCATTTTGTTCTCCCAGCACGCTTCGCTCAAGTCAACCGGATACTCTTCAGGGTGCATCGTCCGCTTATACTCATCCCAGAGCACTTCCATGTTGCTTGCCGCATATTGCTGGATGTCCTGAAGTTCAGGCAGCTCATACACTAGCTTTCCATCTGCAAAGATATCCTGGTGAAGATCCTTCGCTTCAAAATTTGTCACAAACTTGCTTACAAACGTGTGAACCGGATGGAACATTTTCAGGCGCTTTTCTTCTCCTGGATTTTCATCCTCAAGAGCAATGTAGTCCCCTTCTGATTTATGGTTCAGGGTATTGATGATCCGGTAGACCTTCTTAATGCCGGGTGTCGTCACTTTCTCCGGGTTTCCGCTGATTTTAATCGTATCCTGCATCTTGCCGTTCTCATCTTCAATTGAAACAAGTTTGTAAACAGCGCCAAGAGCAGCTTGATCGTAAGCGGTAATCAGCTTCGTGCCGATCCCCCAGGAATCAATTCTTGCACCCTGTGACTTCAGGTTGATAATTGTATTTTCATCAAGATCGTTTGAAGCAATAATCTTCGTTTCAGTGAATCCCGCCTCATCCAGCATCTTTCTTGCTTTTTTTGAGAGGTACGCAAGATCGCCGCTGTCTAAGCGGATGCCTTTGAAATTAATCTTATCGCCGAGCTCCTTTGCAACCTTAATCGCATTCGGCACGCCTGATTTCAGCGTATCGTAAGTATCAACTAGGAACACGCAATCCTTATGGCGGCGCGCATATTTATGAAAAGCAGTATACTCATCGCGGTAGGCCTGAACCAGAGCGTGAGCGTGCGTCCCTGCAACCGGAATGCCGAACATTTTCCCTGCGCGGACATTTGATGTTGCATCAAATCCGCCAATGTAGGCAGCACGCGTTCCCCAGATAGCTGCGTCCATCTCATGCGCCCGGCGCGTTCCGAATTCCATTGCGCTCTGCTCCCCGACCACATGCTTAATACGTGAAGCTTTTGTTGCAATCAATGTTTGGTAATTCACAATGTTCAGCAGCGCTGTTTCAACAAGCTGCGCTTCAGCAAGCGGTGCCTCAATCCGGAGAATCGGTTCATTCGCAAAAACAAGCTCTCCTTCAACCATCGACCTTACATTACCCGTGAAACGCACTCCTTTTAGATACTCCAAATAGTCTTCTCTATAACCAAGCTCATCACGAAGATACTCTATATCACTCTCTGTAAAAGAGAAATTCTGCAGGTATTCAACAATCCGCTCAAGACCTGCAAAAACCCCATAGCCGTTGCTGAAAGGCAGCTTTCTGAAAAAAACCTCAAACACCGCCCTGCGGTTATGCATATTGTCTTCCCAGTAGGTTTCTGCCATATTAATCTGGTAAAGATCTGTATGAAGCATCAAGCTGTCATCTGTGTATTTCATCATTGGAACCTCCATCTATCTATTCAACCTTCGCATTCAGGCTATGTTTAAAATGAGAAAGCGCCCAAGCATGCCCATCCTGATTAAAACTTGCCGTTGCTTTTTCATAAACCGTTATGCCGAATCCCTTATTAAAAGCATCTACAGCTGTATGCAGCACACAAATATCTGTACAAACCCCGACCAGATGAACCTCTGTTATACCTCTTGCGCGAAGCTTTAGCTCAAGATCCGTTCCTGCAAACGCGCTGTATCTTGTTTTATCCATCCATTGTACATGACTTTGCTCTTTATTCTGTTCATAAACCTCTTCAAGCTTTCCAAAAAGCCTGCGTCCGTCTGTTCCTTTTAGATTGTGAGGGGGAAACAAAGCTGTCTCAGGATGAAAAGGATCATTTTGCTCGTGCATATCAATTGCGAAAACAACCAAGTCACCCGCTGCAAGAAAGTCTTTCGTTACGTTTACAATCTCCTCTTCTATTGCCTGACCCGGCTTTCCGCAAGTTAAAGCCCCGTCATCTGCTACAAAATCCACCGTATAGTCAATGTTAATTAACGCTCTTTTCATTAAAGTCCACTCCCCTATAGTATTTAACACTTAATGAATTGTTAATTATCAAATCTAGTAACGCGCTGTGTAAATCGGTTTCACAACATCCATTTCAACAAATGTATAAAGCTGTGTAGGCTTTTTTGATGTTCTCGAAGTCTTCCCCTCTGCCTCTTTAATAAATGGCAGTGTTTTAATTTTCCGCGAAAAGGACTGCTCGCTTATAATCGCCGGATCATTCGTGACCGTTTTAAGCACTGCCTGCAGCTCAGAGTAAGTGAAAAATTCAGGAAGGAAATTCTTCGCCACAGTCGTCTGCAAAAGATCATTTGTGATGACATTGATTGCATCCTCAATAATCTTGCGGTGATCAAAGGCCAATTCGAGCTTGAGCACTTCTTTAACAGAAAACAGCTCAACATCAGCTGCATCATCCTGCGCTTTTCTCAATGAGAGGGAATGCTCAGGCACAATCGCATAATGAGCATTCGTGATGATCCACCCGCGCGGATCGCGCCCAGGCTGATCATACACACCAAAATGCTTCACATGCACTCCGGAAACACTCGTTTCTTCTTCAAGTTCCCGCTTGGCTGCTTCAAACGCTGACTCATCCTCCTGAACAAACCCTCCGGGAAGCGCCCACTTGCTCGCCTCAATATTCGGATTGCCCTCTGCATCCAGGGCAGCACGCTGAATCAGCATCAGCTTCAGATCCATCAGCGGCGGTTTATACTCCCCGTCAAACTCAGACACAATCGTAAACACACAAATATCGGACGTATACCCATCAGGAGTTCTGTATTTTTTTATATCATACTTCTTAAGAGCTTCATCATTGGACATTTATACAAACTCCTCCGGTTTTTATAATTAACAAGTTGTTAATTGTTAATTTATTTATACTCTATTCTTCGGAATGTGTCAATGGATTATGTGCGGAAAATAAAAAAACTTTGGAGGCGATTTTTAGAGCACTTTCTGCGGCGCGCGCTTATCGGTTTCTGCTGTTAACTGGCTTTTACAACACTTTCAGACGCTCACGCTTCACAGTTTCTGCTGCTAACTAGCTTTTACAACACTTTCAACCGCTCACGCTTCAAAGTTTCTGCGACTAACTCTCGTTTACAACACTTTCAGACGCTCACGCTTCACAGTTTCTGCTGCTAACTAGCTTTTACAACACTTTCAACCGCTCACGCTTCAAAGTTTCTGCGACTAACTCTCGTTTACAACACTTTCTGCCCCACACGCTTCAAAGTTTCTGCTGTTAACTCACTTTTACAACACTTTCAACCGCTCACGCTTCAAAGTTTCTGCTGCTAACTCTCGTTTACAACACTTTCTACCAAACACGCTTCCCAGCTTCTGCTGCTAAACTCACGCACTTACACAAAAAAAGAAATGCACAGTATGCATTTCCTAGTCTTCATCCTTGATGTCGATGTCTTCAGGGATTGGCTTGCTGAGCCACTCGTCAAGCTGTTCTTTGTATGTTTCCATCTGCTCGAGATGGGTGGTGAACTGGTCTTTATTGATCAGGTACTGCTCACCGTCATGCACGGCTCTGATTTTTTTCTGAAGAATCAGCGCTTCGATGTAGTTTTCAGGCATGGACAGATGCTCTGCGGTTTCTTTTATCGTCAGGTACATGTGATTTTCCGACCTCTCTTTCAGCTATCCCCTATTATAGTAAGATTACTGAACAAAAGAAAGAAGGTATTCATCCTGCAAAAGCACCTCATAATGGCCCTCTCCGTTTTTGATGACGTTAACAGATGCCTTTACAGGCGGCTCAAGCGGAACCGGTCCTTTGAAGCGATTCGCTGATGCTGTTATCAGCTCATCCACAAATTCTTCGTTTGTCAGCTCGCCGTTCTGCTGCTTTTGCATGACCGGCTGCACAGCTTCTGCGAGAAGACGGTTTTCACTGAAGCCCTGGATTTCAAGATCAACCGTATATGAGTCGGAGCCAGGATTATAGACTGCACCATTCACTTTATATTTGGTTTGCTTGATTGCCGCCAGGAATCCTTCTGTGTAGAGATTGATTTGGTCCTCCGAAACGGCAGCAGGCAAGCCCTGAAAGTTATTCGCCGTATTGGATTTATAGATTTCTACAAAAGCAGACTTCTGGAAGTCTCCTCTTTTTCTAACAGCTTCCTGATCAGGTGCCTCAGGGTGACGTTTCATAAACTCATCCGTATTCTGATAAACCGTTGCCTGGATCAGTGCATCGACATATTCGGCTGCTTCCTGAGCTGATGCTTCCTGTTCAGGTGTTGCCTCTGGTTTGGCCTCAGCCGTGACC
Organism: Metabacillus indicus LMG 22858; assembly: GCF_000708755.2. Classification (GTDB taxonomy): domain Bacteria; phylum Bacillota; class Bacilli; order Bacillales; family Bacillaceae; genus Bacillus_P; species Bacillus_P indicus. The sequence continues at coordinate 167,854 of NZ_JGVU02000007.1, forward strand.
GCTCGGATGCTGTCAATCGTGTTATAAGCATAAGCGTGTGTTTTGTTCACACTCTGCTCCTGCGTTTTCCCGTTTACTTCAAGAGAAAATGCGTGGTTTCTTTTCATTTCTTTCACACGAGATGTTTCTTTATCAACCGTCACCTCGAGCTCAAACCCTTTTCCTTTTATGGATGAGATGTCCACTTCTGATATGCCTGCTTCTTTTTGAATTCCGGTATAGTAATCTTTCGTCAAATCACTCATCAGTTTCTTCGCTTCTTCTGATGAGCCTTCATATGTAAGGATGTATTCACTGTCTGTTTCTTCAAGCTTCAATTTTTCCGAAAAATCGGGATCGTATTTTTCATAGAAGGCAAGCGGATTTTTGTGCAGGTCAAACTCATACTGCTCGACATAGAGCATATAATCGCTGAGTCTTCCTTCGAGCACCTCTTTTTTCGTGCCATCATCAAAGGTGACTCCATCTTTGCCCGATGAGATTTTAGTGATTCGCTCCCCGTCGTCATATTCCGAATAGGAAAGGCCCTTTTCAAGATCCAGCTGCCTGGTTCCTTTCAGATCGTAGTCATCAGGTGAGGCTGCTTTTTCTTTAAACTTAATCTCCATCGTTTTCACGTCTTTATATGCTTTTTCCATATCAGAAGACGCTTCTTCTGCGGTTTTCCCCCCGCACGCTGCAAGCAATAGTGCCATCCCTGCAACGATCAGCCACCCTGTCATTCTTTTCATGTCAATCCTCCCAGTTTTCATAGATTCCAATTTTACCATGTGAACTAGTAAGTATTTACACTTATTTTCCAATAATTAAACTATTTTTTCCATAAAAAAACCCTCACTTGAAAAAGCGGGGTTCATCATTATCTCGCCTTGCAGATCCGGTTGAGCTTTCCGCTTTCATGATCCACTGCAAAATAATAGTCCGGCCAGCATCCGTCAGCATCTGCCTCCTTATATCCGCAGACAACAGCGGCTTCTGCCATCGTATGAGAACATAAATAAAGAAATGAGTAGCCTTCAGGACTTGGCACATGAAACACCTGATTCCCATCTACATCATAGCCGACAAGGTACTCCGGGGCATCTTCCTTTTCCCCTGCAAGCGCCAAAACCCTTCTGGCACTCGGGTAAAACCGTTCTTGAAGAATTTTCATAGCAAGCAAGTCCACCCCTTGAAATATAGTTCGATACCACTAAGCAGCATATATCTACAGGTTTATTTACCCAGTTTTTCACATTCCTAACGAGAAAAACAAGAAATAAAAAACAAAAAATTCTGTTAAGATAAACCTATTGATAAAGGGAGGAATGACGGTGTCTAAAAGAAAAATGATTATCGCACAAGATTTGCAGGAGAAACATCTTACTGAGATCAGGGAGCTTGCTTCAGGCTGGGAGGTAATCGCCGGGCGGGATGAGTCTGTTTGGAGGAGCCATCTGGCTGACGCTGAGATTATTGCCGGCTGGAAAAAGGGGATGGAGGAGACATGCCTCCATGAATCATCCAAATTGCGCTGGGTGCAGTCATGGAGTGCCGGGGTAAACAGCATGCCGCTTCAAGCTTTGGCAAAGAAAGAAGTGCTTCTAACAAGCGCAAATGGCGTTCATGCAAACCCCATTTCCGAAACCATTTTTGCTCTTATGCTCGGATTAACAAGGAAAATTCATGCCTATGTCCGCAATCAAAGCGAGAAAAAATGGCACCATGAGAACATGAAGCTTGAAATTCACGGCAAAACGCTTGGTGTGATTGGTGTTGGCGCAATCGGGCAGGAAACAGCCAAAATCGCAAAAGCTTTCGAAATGACTGTTCTTGGCGTGAGGCATTCAGGCAAACCCGCAGATTTTGTGGATGAAATGTATACCCAGGGTGACCTCAACACCATTCTGCCAAGATGTGATTATGTAGCTGTGACCGTGCCGTTGACGTCAGACACAGAACGCCTTTTTACATATGAACAATTTAAACAGATGAAGCCTTCTGCTTACTTCATCAATATTGGCCGCGGTGAAGTGGTTGAAGAAGCAGCGCTTATACAGGCTCTTGCGGAAAATGAAATTGCAGGAGCAGGCCTTGATGTGTTTGAACACGAGCCGCTTGGGGTAAAAAGTCCATTGTGGGAGTTTGAGAATGTCATTATCACCCCCCATACCTCCGGATCAACGGAGTTTTACAACGAGCGCCTTACAGAGAACATCCTGATTCCAAACTTGAAAACCTACCTGTCAGATCGCGTCCCATCTGTAAATTTTGTCGATTACAAAAAAGGATACTGACAGTCTGAAATTTTAAGTATAGGAAGAGCGCTTGTATTGGAAAATAAAAAAACGAATACAAATCTGGATTCATAAATGAGGAACCTACATGAACATACAGTTTAATGATCTGGAAAACGTGGCGTTTAAACAGATTTTCGGACAAGCCTCACAGGAAATCACAAGCCTGTCCTTTCACTCTAAACAAGTCAAACCCGGTGGACTTTTCTTCAGTATTGTCGGCGGCGAGCATGACGGGCACCAGTACATCGACGAGGCCATTTCGCGCGGTGCTTCTGCTGTAGTCGGAACCAGCCATGAAAAGCTTGAATCACTGAGCAAACATTACCCTGAGCATACCTTTCTTCTTGCAGACAATGTCCGTGAAACAATGGCACAGTTTGCAAAAATGTTTTATGGCTGCTCAGATGAAAAGCTGAAAACCGTCGGAGTAACCGGCACAAACGGAAAAACAACCGTTGCGGCATACGTACGCTCCCTCCTGACACTGCTGGGTCTTCCTGCCGGTTCGGTAGGAACAACAGGCATTTGGGCTTCAACCCATAAGCTATCTTATAAAAAAAGCACGCCTACTACACCTGAATCAACCGATCTTCACCAAATTTTCCATGACCTCCTCGAGCTCGGAGACAAAGCGGCGGTGATGGAGGTATCCTCCATAGCAACGGACCAGAAAAGGGTTCACGGCATGGAGTTTGATACAGCCATTCTAACCAATTTTTCTGAAGAGCACCTGGAGTACCATAAAACGATGGAACATTATAAAAAGTGCAAGCTTGCTCTTTTTGAACAATCTAAAACAGCCGTCATCAACATTGACGACATGGAAATGGGCGCAGACCTTGCAGAAACATTCCAGGGACGGAAGATTACGTACAGTCTCGTACCGGGAAGCGGAGCTGATTTGTGCGCAGAGGACATCTCGTTTTCAGATGTCGGCAGCTCGTTCACACTGATATACAAGGGCCAGCGCCACCATGCAGCTGTGCCTGTGTTTGGCACCTATAATATCGCCAATGCTCTTTCTGCCATTGGAACTGCCCTGCTTTTCGGATATAAAATAACGAATATTCTTCAGGTCCTTCCAATGCTGGAAAGTCCTGAAGGCCGTTTCCAAGTCATTACAGGCCCTGACAACAAGAAAATCATCCTGGACTACGCCCATACACCGGTTGCGCTGACACGGCTTGTGGAAGAGGTCAAAAAAATGAAGTACAACCGTCTGATCGTCATGATTGCCGGAATCGGAATCAGGGATTTCAACAAAATGCCGAAAATGGCTGCTGCCATTGAAGGGCACGCGGATGAAGTGATCGTTACCGTGGACCACCCTGGACACCACGATCCGCAAATCATCATTGATCAGGTGATGAAAGGATTTACCGAACCTAAATCCCCGAATATAAAAGCGGCACTTACCCGCAAAGAAGGGGTTATGGCTTCACTTGCAGCTGGAGCACCGGATGATATCATCCTTCTCACCAGCGGCTGCATCAACGGAGCCCAAATCGTCAAAGGAATGGAAATCCCTCACTCAGATGAAGAGATTATTCAGTCCCATTACGATTCATATTCAGAAGTACGCCATGAGCTTGAAGCCTAAAGCCCATGGCTTTTTTGCGCGCAATTGGGCAGCCGCCCTGTCACCATGGGCAGAACCGCATAGGCTAATGAAGGATTCACTAATAAAAAGGAGACTTCAACCTATGAACCCATACCATTTTTATCAAGGCTATGTGCCTCAGCAAACCGACTATTACATGAACTATCAATACAATCCCTATCAGCCTCAATACCAGCAGGATCAGTTACAGCAGGATCAATTGGACCCAGACCGCCAGCCGTTTCAATTTCAGTCACTCGAAAGAAGGATTAACCAGCTTGAAAGACAAAACGAGCAGCAGTCCAGAGAAATAAACCGTCAAAATCAGGAAATTCGCAACCTCCGCCGCGAACTCAACCAGACAAACCAGGAAGTCACACGACTCAACCAGGTTGTCGAACGCCACACAAGACGACTCAACCGCCTGAACCAGCGCCTGAGAGCCGTCGAAAACAGACTGAACATACCGTTTACAGCTGAGGATGGATTCTAATTAGAAAAGCGGAATCAGCCGTTTAGCTCCGACAGGCAGAAAAGAAATCCCCCGAAAAGTCCGGGTTTGACTTTTTGGGGGATTTTGTTCTGGCGGAGGAGCTGGCTGATGGAGCTGGACACCAGAAAAGCGGAGTCGCTTTTTCCAATCCTATTTTCTTATTCACCCGCCTTCGATTACAATAAACGATATAATCAATTGTAAAGGGGCGGGCATATGTTTGAACTTCTCATCACCATGCTCGAACGCCTGGGCATTATCGTAACGATTGCCTTTATACTAACGAGGTTCCGATTCTTCAGGAGCATGATGTATCAGGACAGGCTTGACCGGAGCCAGCAGTATAAGGCCATTTTGTTTTTTGGCTTCTTTGGCATTACAGGAACCTATTCGGGTCTTTCGCTGAGTACGGAAACGATGGAATTCGGCCGTTTTGCATCGGGACTCGCTGCGGATGAGGCTATTGCCAATTCGAGGGTCATTGGAATTGTCCTTGCCGGTCTTCTTGGAGGATATAAAGTTGGGATTGGCGCGGGATTAATTGCGGGAGTTCACCGCTTTACACTTGGAGGATTCACCTCCCTTTCCTGCGGCCTTGCTGCTATTTTAGCAGGACTGATTGCAGGTGCCTTTTACCGGAAAAATACTCATGTAAAGCTGTCGTCCGCTTTTATAATCGGAGTTCTTGCTGAAACTGTTCAGATGCTCGTCATTCTCGCTGTTTCAAAGCCATTTGACAAAGCGCTTTCACTTGTCGAGATGATTGGCCTCCCTATGATTTTGGCGAATGGTCTTGGATCTGCGCTCTTTCTCCTGATCATTAAAAATGTCGTGAACGAAGAAGAAAAAGCAGGTGCTCTGCAGGCTCAAAAAACTCTCAGGATTGCTAACCAGACTCTATCTCACCTGAGAAGTGGCATGAATACCACATCTGCCCGCGAAGTATGTGAAATCCTGCATAGAGAAATTAAGACGAGTGCTGTCGCCATGACCAACAAAACTGAAATCCTTGCTCACACAGGGCTCGGAAATGATCATCACACAGCAAACAGTCCCATTCAGACTCAAATGACGAAGGACGTCATCCAACAAGGAAAACTCGTTGTGGCGGAAGAAAGAGCCATTCACTGCATTCATAAAGATTGTCCTCTCGGCGCTGCTGTCATTGCCCCGCTGAAACAAAGAGGAGAAACAATCGGCACCCTTAAATTTTATTTTCAGTCAAAAAAAGAAATTACCGACGTGAACATGGAACTGATATCGGGTCTGAGCAGCCTGCTCGAAAACCAGCTGGAACTGGCTGAAGCGGAGAAGGCATATCAGTTAGCCAAGGAAGCAGAAATTAAGGCTTTGCAGGCACAGATCAGTCCTCATTTTTTGTTCAATTCCCTTAACACCATTGTTTCTCTTATTCGGATTGACCCTTCTAAAGCAAGGAAGCTTCTCATCTCCCTTTCTCACTTTCTGCGGTCAAACCTTAATGCGACGACCGTAACGATGACGACGCTCGAACAGGAGCTTGAGCATATTAAGGCTTATCTTGCAATTGAAGAAACGCGGTTCGTTGATAAATTGACTGTTCTTTATGAGATAGACGAAGCAGCCCTTATGGTCAGGCTTCCTCCATTGAGCCTGCAGCCAATCGTAGAAAATGCAGTGAAACACGGCATTAAAGAGAAAGAAAAAGATTGCCTGATTAAGCTGTCTATTCAAAGGGAGCAGGATGGAACCCACGTCAGTGTGATAGACAATGGCAACGGGATAGCGTCAAATCGCTTAGGAAAGCTTGGAAAAGAAGCCTTGCATTCTGAAAGCGGAACCGGACTTGGCCTTTACAATGTAAACCGCAGGCTGTCGATGGTCTTTGGACAAGGCTCTGCCCTAAATGTAAAGAGCTCTCCCGGTGCAGGAACAGAAATTCAATTTTTCATCCCTGATTCGGAGGAAAACAAACGTGGATAAAATTAAAATCATACTTGCAGATGATGAAAGGTACAGCAGGGAGGAACTTAGGCATCTTCTCAGTGAGTACACGTGTATAGAAATTGCAGACGAGGCGGATAACGGTGAAGCTGCAGTCATGAAAGCTCTTAAACATCAGCCGCACGCCGTTTTTTTAGATGTAGAAATGCCGAAGATGAACGGAATGGAAGCAGCCAAGTCACTGATGGAACTAAAAAAGCCTCCGCTGATCATTTTCGCCACGGCCTATCCTCAATTTGCTGCCGAAGCTTTTAGATATGAAGCGATTGATTACTTGCTGAAACCATATGATGAAGAACAGCTGAAGCGGACCGTGCAGAGAATCCAAAGGCTTGTTCAGCCCGCCGGTTCAGATATCGGTTCAGCTCTTCCTGCCAAGCTTGCGATTGAAACAGAGGGTGAGATTTTTTATCTGGATCCAAAAGACATTCTGTACATATACCGTGATGAAAAAGCGACAAAAGTGGTAACAAAAAACGAAAGCTACTATACGAAGACACTGCTCAAAGACCTGGAAGCAAAGCTTGCTCCTTTCCGTTTTTTCAGAATTCATAAGAGTTATCTCGTCAACCTGGAGTATGCGGCAAAGCTTACCCCCTGGTTCAATGGCGCTTACCAGCTTGAGCTTACAGGCACAACAGAAGTCCTTGGAGTCAGCAGAAACTATGTGAAAGCATTAAGAGAACGGCTTGAAATCCATTAACAGCACCTGGCATTCCCAGGTGTTTTTCCTTTTGCAGGTCACAGCCCTGTATCTGCATCTTATCCCCGGATTCCTGCATCTTGTTTGTAAAACCTCCACGATCCCCTGTAGTGCTTTATACTTATGTAAACGCATACAAAATAAGGAGGGTTATCATGTATACTTTTTTAGCCGGGGTTGTCCTTTTAATTGTTGGTTACTTTACGTACGGAAAATTTGTTGAAAAAGTGTTCGGTGTGAATGAAGGCAGAACAACGCCTGCATACACGCATCAGGATGGTGTCGATTATCTCCCGATGAACACGAAGAAAAACTCGCTGATCCAGCTTCTCAATATTGCTGGAGTCGGCCCGATTTTTGGTCCGATCATGGGAGCCCTTTACGGACCTGTCGCATTCCTCTGGATTGTACTCGGATGTATCTTCGCAGGTGCTGTCCATGACTATTTAACAGGAATGATTTCAATCCGAAACCGCGGTGCGCATTTGCCTGAGCTTGCGGGTAAATTCCTCGGTAAATTTATGAAGCATGTCGTAAACGCATTTGCGATTCTTCTGCTGCTTTTAGTTGGAACTGTTTTCGTCACGGCTCCGGCAGGTCTTCTCTACAGCCTGATGAATGGCTGGGCTACAATTGGACTTATTTTAGGCGCCATCTTTATTTACTATATTCTTGCAACTCTTCTTCCTATTGATAAAATCATCGGAAGATTCTATCCGATTTTCGGTGCGCTTTTGCTGATCAGCGCGATTGGTGTCGGCGGCGGTCTTGTTATAACAGGCGCTCCTATTCCTGAACTGACGCTTTCAAATCTTCATCCTGACAATGTGCCGATCTTTCCGTTATTGTTCTTGACGATTTCGTGCGGAGCACTGTCCGGATTCCATGCGACTCAAACACCGATTATTTCAAGAACGACTCAAAATGAAAAACAGGGCCGTAAAATTTTCTACGGCATGATGATCGCAGAAGGTGTTATTGCTATGATCTGGGCTGCAGCAGCAATGAGCCTGTTTGATGGAGGCACTGGACTGAATGCCCTTCTTGCTGAAGGCGGACCCGGCGCTGTAGTAAGCGAAGCTTCCACTCTTATGCTTGGTGCAATCGGCGGAACACTTGCTGTTCTTGGGGTTATCATTCTTCCTATTACATCCGGAGATACTGCATTCCGAAGCGCGCGCATGATCATTGCCGACTACTTCAACATTTCACAAAAAAAGGTTGCAAGCCGCCTTTGGATTGCTCTTCCATTGTTCGTTATCTCCTTTGCCCTGACAAAAATCGATTTTACGATTCTATGGAGATACTTCTCATGGGCAAACCAATCCACAGCCGTAATTGCCCTGTGGGTTGGAGCGATGTACTTGTTCATCGCGAAGAAAAATTACTGGATTGCCATGGTGCCTGGCATTTTTATGACCATGGTAACGACAACGTATATTCTTAATGCACCTATAGGATTTGGGTTATCCATGACCGTCTCCTATATTGGAGCAGCCATTGCAACAATCGCTGTTATTGTCATCTTCTATGCAGCTGCGAAAAAAGCCAGAGAAAACAACCTTCCTCTCGAAGATGATGTTTCAGGCTGGAAACAGGTTTCATAAGAACAACAGCACTAAGCTAAAAAAACAGGAATCGGACCATCCGATTCCTGTTTTTTATGCCTGGAGTTTTTTCTGTTCTATGTCGAGTAATGCTGCTTCGGTTTCTTCCCGGGTATGTTTCCCGTCCTTGTGAATGGTAAGCGTTTCTTTGATTGCCATTTGCAGATTTTCCTGTATTTCTTTCAATGTCTGCAGATCAAACTGGTTTCTCCCAAGCGTGGAGGCCTGTTTTTGGTAAAGATCATTCGCAGAACTGGTCAATGTTTTGCCCGCATCAGCAGCATGTTTTTGCCTCAGCAGTGTAAGGGCTATAGTCACTTGGTTTTTCCACAGAGGAATGGCGGTCATAAGGGATGCCTGAATTTTTTCTGCGAGCTTCTGGTTTGTTTTTTGAATCATGCGGATTTGCGGTGCACTTTGAATGGTAAGCTCCCTGCTGACTTTCAGGTCGTAAAGTCTTTGATCCAGCTGGTCTGCAAATTGCAGCAGGTCCTCTTCCTCCTGCCGCTTCATCGGATCGCTTGAGCATTCATTTACTTTTTTCAGGGCGGGTATTGTCTCGTTGTGCAATTCGTGAAGCTTTAACTCTGCTGCTTCGATGTAAGTATTTAACGAATGAAAATACTCTCTATTTGTCTCATAAAGCCTGTCAAGCATGACGATATCCGAAAGAAGAACGTTTTTGCTGCGTTCAAGTCTGACACTGATTCGGTCAATCTGTACCCCTGCTTTATGAAATCTTGACAGCACTTCCTGCACAGACCGTTTTTTTCTGCCGAACAGCCTGCAGAAAAAAGAGGTCTCATCCTGCATGAGATCCTCCGGGTTTACATCACTAAGGCTTTTAATGAACTCATCCAGAGTGTCTCCGATCTGTCCGATATCTTTCCGCTGCACCTGATCAAGCATGGTGTTTGAAAAAGCAAGGAGCTTGGATTGAGCAGGAAGACCGTATGATACGAGCATGGCGTGGTTCTTTGGGCTGAGCTGATTGACAAGGTGAAGAACCTTCTCTTTTTCTTCAGCCTGGAGAAGGTTTTCACCCTCTTTAAAAAGGTCGCGGTTCATTACATTTTCCACTTTTCATCAAGAGATTTTTTATCCTTGTTTGCTTGAATCGAGTGCCTGGCAACATCAATCTCAAGATTCAGATCATCCAGGTCATCCTGAACCATATTGAAGAGATCCTGTTCAATCAGCCGTTTTAAATCTGACAGCGTTCTGCGGGTCTCATTCAGCGATTTCTCAAGCTCGAAATTTCTTTTTGGCTGTGATGATAAAAAGGCATACTTCTCACTGAGCTGGACGGCCGAATCTAGATGGGAAAAATAAAACTTCTCCGCCTGATAAAAACGGCGCGGTTCTCTTTTTGTCAGGGCAACTATTCTTCTCGCTACACGGACAAGATCTGCACGCTCTTTTAAAGATGGAAGATGCCTGATCGTAAGAAGCGTTTTCTGGAGGCGCGCCATCTTGGGCGCTGCTTCTTCGAGCTGCTTTTTAATGTATTTATAGTCTTTGCGGGTAAGAGTATTTTTCTTTAAAAAACGTGACTTCATCGTCACAGAAGCAATTGAATAGGCGGAAGCTCCGCCTGCAACTGAATAGGCGGCGGCCGCTATTAAAGGCTGATCAAATCCGATCAGGCTGATTGTTCCCGCTGTCCCTGCAGCAGGTAGCGCAGCCATCATCCGGACACTGAATGCCACAAACGGATTCATCATCAATCGACTCCTAACATAAAAATTCTGCCTGTTTATACGTATGTAGCACATGCGGGGTTTCAGTCCTGTGCCAGTAAACTGGAAAAAAAGGCCTTTCTTTTTACTATACAGCATCCCCGCCTATTTTTCTATTGGCCGGTGAATGTACAGGAGATAAGACTTGAGGCTTAGATGGAGTATGTTAAAAAAGGGAAGCGCTGTTTTCTGGTTTAGCAGGATTTGTTCCATTAAACTTTATCCAAGCATGCTGAAATCAGCCCGCTTGGGGAAGTAGACAGCAGAAAAAACCGGAAGACTCTCTTCCGGTTTTCAAGTGTTGTGTTATTCCGTTTTTTTAGCTGCCGGCTTTGCATCTGATATTTTCCCGAGGAAGAATCCATTTACTTCGCTCAGCTTGCCGCGCCAGATAATCTGGCCTTTTGAAGGGGTGGATTTGCTGTCACCGATGTACACTTTCGTGTTTTTCAGGTGAATGAAATGAGCTTCCCCTCTTCCGTTTTCTTCAATGGATTCACTTGCCCGGGATAACTGTTCGCTCAAATTTTGTGCGACTTCGCTGCCATCTTCAAACGTTTCACTCAGCGTGTCAAAGTACTCTTTCGCTGAGATCATCGTGCCTGAAATAACAGCGCCGTTCATATTGAGCGTAATATCAAGCGCAAAACCGTGCTTGTTTGAGGCCTGTACAAAAAATTCAAGAACACTGTCTTTGGATGAGGCTGTTGCCGTACTCATTTCCACATCTCCTCCTCTTCACACCGTTTATGATGAAGTGTCGTCGTCACTGCTTAGAGAAGTATCTTCTGACTCTTCATCTTCCTCTTCTTTTTCATCTTTCGCTTTTGAAGCTTTTGCCGTTTTTGCTTTCTTGCGTGCAGGCTTTCTCGGCTTTTTCACTTCATTTTTGCCGTCGTCCATCATTTCCTCTTCTTCTTCGTCTTCTTCGATTTCATCGTCGTCTTCAGAATCATCTTCTGATGCCGCTTTTGATTTGCCCGATTTATTCTTGCTTTGATTTTCCTCTTGTTCATCTTCTTCCTCATCATCATCTTCTGCATCATCAGAGCTTGTCTGAGTCAGCTGATTCATTTTTTCTTCAAGCTGCTGAAGACGTTCCTGAAGCGTCTGGTTTTCCTGCTTTAATGCTTCATAATCTTCAGTCGTTGATTCGGCTGATGGTGATTCATCCTGTTCTGTATCATCTGTTTGATTTTGATCCTTTTTGAAAAACTTGCCAGCAGACGTTTTTAAGCTTGAAGCGCCTTTGAATGACTTTTCCTTCGCAGCCTTACCGAAATCGGCTGCCTTGCTCTTCCAGTCGTCAGTATCAATTTGAGATAAGATCTTTTTCCCGTTTTCAGGTGTTGCCAGGTAGCCTACTGTCGCACCAAGGAGTCCTCCTGCAACCGTGCGTTTGATCGGCATGCTTCGTCTTGATGATTTTTCCTGTGTATTCTTTTCTGATTGTTTATTTTCCTTTGTGCTTTCTGCCTGCGTATTGTCTAATTTTTGTTCTGCCATTGTGAATCCCTCCGATTATTTTAGTTGGTTTGAAGTATTTAAACGATTTGAGCCAAGCTGATTTTCAAGCAGCTCTAATCGTTCATTCAATTTGCGGTTTTCTTCTTCTAGCGCTTTAGTGTTGCTGTTCTCCGCTTTGGAACTGAGATAAGGATCGTTCTCCCACCAGTCCATGCCGATTTCTTTCGCTTTATCGACAGAAGCGACGATCAGTCTGATTTTGATGGTAAGCAGTTCGACATCGGCAATTCCTACGGTAATATCACCTGCGATGACGACTCCTTTGTCTAATATCTTCTCAAGCACATCGACAATTGAGCTCGATTGCCCAGTCGTTTGGACTGCCATAGCTTGTCCCTCCAGTGGCCGTTAAAGCAAGCTGCCTAACGGGCCGAGATCTATATTCAAATCTTCGGCATCAAGGCCGAAGACCTCTTTCAGTTCTTCCATCTTTTCCTCAAGGTTCATAAGGGCTACTCCAAGATTTTCGATTTGCTCGTCCGTCAGCGTTCCACCCTCCACCCGCCTCATCGCATGACGTTCGACAATTTGCCTGAGAAGCTCAATCACCGTCATGACCAGCTGTGCCAGTCCGTGCTCGGCATTGTCAGGATCAAGCTGGATTCTACCATTTGTTTGGCTGGCCTGTTGCATCGATTAATTCCTCCCTTTGTCTGTCAAATTGTTCGCTTGTGACAGGTTTTCGGTTTCCCGCTTTTGATTGAACAAGGGTTTCAACAGATGCAATCAGAACCCTCAGATCCAGATACACCAAATCCACGCCTGCTATCGAGATGATTAAGTCTCCCTTGATAGCAACACCCTTGTCCAAAATGACATCCAATATATCAATAAGGGCAATATCTTTGTTTTCAACTGACTCTCTAAGAGACATCCGGAAAATCCCTCATTTCATTTAAAAACTGGAAAAATGATAAGCTGGCCACGGGCCGGTTGCTTCAATTCTCCATCCGGTTCCCCCGAGCTTTTCATCCGCCTGCTTCATCTCTTCAAGGAACGTTTCCACCTTCTCCGACTGAAGGAGGAAAACACTGTTCCAGGCCATGTTCTCTTTCAAGCCTGTAACATCTTTGTTCCAGTTCTTTTTAATAGCTGCATGAAGGGCAAATTGCTTCAGCTGTTCATGCAGCTGTTCACAAACTCGATTCTTCTCATTTTCCAGCTCATCCTCAATCAGCTTGTCAATCTTCTTCTTTTCAAAAAACTGCCTGCCTTTAGGCAGCACGCTGATTTCCTGCAATTTTTCTTCTACTGCAGGATGGGTTTCGCCAACCTTCTTTTTCAGCACCGGGTCATCACTGTAAATCTTTACATTCCATTCCTCATTGCCTTTAAGCGACTGCAGGGTTTCGCTGATTTTAGGCCCGCTTGCCTCAATCGTCTGCTTAAGGCTTTCTTCGCTCTTGTAAATGGTGCAGAACTTAAGTGGAATGATTGTAAAAGATTTATAAAGTGCCGTAACCGTTTCATGATGATGGAACGCTTTTTCCTGCAGCCATTCCATATCATTATCGATTTTGTCTTTTATGGCTTCTTCTGAAAACTGCTCAGAATCCAGTCTGCAAACAACTGCGGTGACATCGCCAGCTGGGATGGTATAAATGTTTTTCTCACCATCAAAGCCCTTAAAAGATGGAAACGATTGATGGTCTGCTTCGTCTGAAGGAATCAGTCCGTATAAATAAATCAAATCGTCCATCTGCTATCCCTCATTTCCCCGTTTGGTCAATTTCTCCCACTCTTCCATCTCTCTTCGTTTGGCGATTTCATACCGCATTAAAAGCTCATCTTCCTTTTCCTGATACGCTTTTTCCGGTATTTCGCCAAGCTCAAACATCATTTGAAGCTGAATGAGTTTCTGCTGGATTGTCGGGAGATCGTACAATTCTTTTTCTGCTTCTTCCTGAACCTTCTGCCCGATTTTAATCACAAGGTTAATTGGCGCTGCCACCAATTTGTGAAGCATATCAGCTCTCCTCCACTTTTAACCTGATATTAACGAAGTTATAAGCCGGCCACGGACCGCTGTAATGGAAATTCACTTTATCCTTCCATTTCTCATGTGCTTCGTTCACTTTCTCATCGAATTGCTGCTCTTTGTCGCGGTCGATGAGAAACGCCGCATTGAGGAGCATCGTTTCACCTGTCGGCTCATTCGCTTTCGCGGCTTCTGATGCTTCTTGAAGAGGTGTGAAGACTTCCGCCTTAAGTTCATTCTGAAGATCTTCAAACACCTTCTGGGCAATGCCGCCAAGCTTGATGCGCTCGTAGTAGCCTGCTGCTTCAGATTTGCCCTTCACAGAAGAAGACATTTTTCCAACCTGCGGATTTTCGTTCACTCTTTCCTCGAGCCACTCTTTACTGCCGATGACTTTTAACCCGACCTCAATCTTGCCTTTAATGGCCGGAAAGAGCTTTTCAAACTGCGGGTATAGGTTTTCAAGAAGGACCTTTACATCGTCTTCTGTTTTAAACACATTCCCGAAGCTTATTGGAATAACCGTGTCGTTTTTTTCCATAACCTTTGAAACCGTCTGCTGATGCATCATCAGATTCTGCCTGTTTGGATGAAAGATTTTCATCGGCACTTCAGCTGCTACCATCGCTGCATCTTTGTACCGGATTGTAAAGAGGTCTGTTTCTTCCCCTTCAATCTCTGCTTTCCCGTAATCTTCCTCTTCTGTTAATTGGATACCGCAAAAAAGATAAATACCCATTTCCTGTTCACTCATCATCAAACACTCCCTCTGCACACTACAGTTTGCTGCATTCATCTATAATCAGGCTGGTTGCATCTTCCTGTTTGTTATCCGAATCAAGACACCTGCTGATCGGATGGCACAGGACATCGATGCATAAGCTTTGAAAATCTGAATCTTCCCCGTCAATCGGAATGTCCTGCTCTGATGCAAGCTTTGCAATCATGATTGAAGCTCTTAAGCTTGGACCATTGTTTTTCTGATTCGAGCACGCATCCCGCAAATTCGTAACAAGAGTTGTTATTATTCTTGCTTCATCTTCATCCACATCTGTTTTCTCTGCGACAATTTTCGTTTCCCTCTCAACATCCTTGTAATCGATAAAAATCGTGATGAGACGGTCAAGAAGAGCATCCTGAGTATCATAAACACCTGCATACTCAGCCGGATTGCTTGTGAAAATGACGGCAAAATCAGGGTGGACTTTTATAAAAGGGTCGGTCAATTTAGAACCGTATAAGGGCAGTACACCTTCTTCTAAGATTGATAGAAAAATATTATTCGTAGTAGGCTTGGATCTCGTAAACTCATCATAAACCAACGTATATCCGTGTTTAACTGCTTCCAGAAGCCTTCCATCCCGCCACATCTCGCTTACACTTTCGTCCTTTTTATAAACGGACCTAACATAATTATCCACCACTTTTTTACTTGTATAGCCCGTAAAATCACCAATTAAGTCTTTGTTGTTTAATTCATGATTCCCGTGCATAAGCATGACCGGCCGTTTTCTCTTTTTGGCAAGAGCCAGGGCAAGCGAGGTTTTTCCTGCACCGGAGGGTCCCGTAAAATGAACGGAATAGCCCGATTTCAAGTAATGAAGGGACCTCTTGAGAATCTGTTTCGTCTCATCATCCTGTATGAGGGTTCTGGCATCTTTTTTCATTTTCTCTTTTAGGACCGTCATCTTCTCTTCCCTCCAAGCAGCCTCACTGTTCGGTTCCTATTGCACTTCTGTACCTGATATCAAGCCTTTTAAAAGAAACAACCTCTTTCTCTTTATCAAGCTGGCAATCATAGGTTCCAAGCATTTCATCCTTTGCGTACCGTTTCATGTACTCTTTTTCCTCTATCACTTCAACTGTCACCCGCCACCCCTCGTCCATTGCTTCAACAGAGGTAATCTTATGGGGCGGTGCGACATGCTCACTGAAGAAATCATTCACATTTTTCATAATCTCTTTTATAGACACCTAAAGTCGCCTCCGATTGTTCCGCCGTTGCTTTGAAATAAGCAGGAGCCATCAGGCTCCATGCTGACGATCATGATTAAACGCTGAATTGTGCGCCTCGCTCATTCGATTGGGACGGAAGACCTTTTTCTTCCACCTCATCACGCAGCAGGCCGACAGCTTCTGCATAGCGAAGCCAAGTGTCCACACTCGCGATGACAACGCGCGCTTCAACAGTCAGAATTTCAATTCCTACGACAGAAACTCTGACAAACGCATCAATGACAATCCCCTTGTCGAGAATCCGGTCAATAACCTCTGCCAGACTTGAACTGTCTGTACTTTTTTGAATAGCCATTCTTCATTCTCCTTTCGGCCCTGAACCCATTGTCCTGACGCCCGAAGACGATTTAATATCATTGGAACTCTTGATTTTCACCGAGCTTTTAATGTCAGTCGAGCTCTTTATTTTACGGGCGCTCTTGATATCGTTATACCCTTTAACCTTTTTCTTTTCAGATGATGATGAAGAAGACATCTTTTTCTGAAACTCATCACCGGCTTCTTTCACATTGCCGAGCTTATCTTTCACAGACAGAAGAACATCCTGAACTTTTTCCTTTGCTTCCTCCGCTTTGCCGTGAACTTTATCAGCATTTTCGTCTTTGGCTTGGCCAAGCTTTTCAGAAGCTTCATTCATTTTTCCCTGCAGTTTTTCTTCTGTAGCCTCGACAAATTTTTCTTTCGCCTTTTCCTTTACCTTTTCTTCCATCTTCTCTTTTACAGGTTCGGGACTCTTGTCGAAGATTTTCTTGCCTGCCTTAAAAAGCGCTTTTTTCATGTCATCCATGCCATCACCCTCTCAGGGCAAACTGCTATTTCTTTGCTTCTATCAGCTGATTCAGCATCTCTTCAATCCGCTGCAGCTGGTCGTTCATATTCTTGTTCTCTTCTTTCAGCTCATTATATTGAGAAGAATTCAATTCATTCTCGCCGCTTGAATCCTTTTCTGAATTTGATTCTTTGTCTCTCTTCTTCTTAGGGGCCAAAAGGCTCGTAATATTGCCTTTGTCCAAATATCCCGTTGCCGTCTGGCGCAGCGCTGCCATCGCCTGCTCGGCAATAATCTCTTGCGCTGTTCTTCTAAGCTCCTTACCTGCCGATCGTACAATCTCAGACTGGCCTAGGCTTCCGAATACTTTCTTGCTCGTTTCAGGACTTGAAAGCAGCCCAATTCCCGCTCCAACAACACCGCCGAGAATCGCCATATTAATTTGATTCTGCTGCCTGTCATCCTGCTCTTCGCTTTGATTCTGCTGTTCCGTTTCTTCCTGGTTTTCCATTTTCTCTTTTGTCTCTTTAGCCATGTTTCATCCTCATTTCTCCATAGATTTATAGTTGGTTTCTATTAAAATGTAAAAGCTGACTGGCTGCCGCGCTCATTCTTTTGGCTCTTAAGACCCTCTTCCTCCACTTCGTCCCGAAGAAGACCAACTGCTTCTGCATAGCGAAGCCATGTATCGACACTCGCGATGACAACCCTCGCTTCTACTGTTAAAATCTCGATTCCCACAAGCGACACTCTGACAAATGCATCAATGACGATCCCTTTATCAAGAATCCGGTCAATGACTTCTGCTAAACTGGAACTGTCCGTACTTTTTTGAATACTCACTGACTAACAAGCTCCTTTCATTGACGATAGAGGCGTGCCCTTATCGCTTTGTTACTTGGGATATACCTTCAAAAACGCCCCTTAAAACATGACTTGGATAATAGTAGAAATAAGATGCCTTGATTTTCCAGTATTTCCGCTTCAAATTTCGAAAACGTCTTCAAAAAAGCCTGAAACGAATGGATTTTCAGAAGATTTTAAAGAGTTATATGACAATTAAAACAGTTTTGTTACAAGATGGTGACATAGTGATCCAGGAGAAGATTTATTTCGTTTTGGACGTGAAAAAGCCCCGCATGTTGGATGCGGGGCTGGTGATTTTACAAATTTTCAGTTATGAAACTCTGTGGACACTATCTGGTTTTGGGCAACAGCTCATGATGCTATTTTTTCTTTGATACTGAAAATCTTTTAATAACTGATTGCTGCTGATTTACTAGGGGAGTTCTGTCTCCAATTGCTTTAGTGGATTACTTTCAGCTTTTCTTTCATACCCAACATCGTCATACAATTTCTTCAAGTTCACTTGTCCGTCCCACCTTGCTTTTGCCTCCACATTCATATAGGGATAAATGTTCTGATCTACCAGTATAGAAAAGTCAGTATCATCAATAAGATCGTATGTGGGAATCCGGAACGTTCTCCCTTCAATACTTTCAACGTATATACTATTTACTAACGTTAGGCCATTCCGTCTCAATTCTATGTGTTTAACAGCTGCAAACGATATGTCCCCTTTTTTCGATGTGACAGAACCTCCAGGGCCCTGAACAATCGAAAAAAGGCTTCTTCCCGGTATGAGGCCAGGAAGAAACCAGCAAAACAAATAGAGGAAAACCGGAAAGAAAATAAGTCCGCCAAATAGCCATATGAATGAGTAACCAGAGTTGAATTTAAACACTTCAATTAGTAAATAACCTGTGCCCAGCAAGCCTCCGATAATGAAAGCGGACAAGATTGAATAATAAAAACGGCTGCCTTTAATATCAATGGTATTTGATGTTTTCATTATGGGAGAACTCCTCTGTAAAGGTTATTCTGCTTTCCTTTCATACTTTGCATCTTCGAACAGCTGATCCAGATTAACATGCCGGTCCCACACTGTTTTAGCATCCTGATTCATATGCGGGTAAATATACTGGTCAACTAAAACAGCAAAGTCAGTATCATCAAGCTGATTGTATGTTCTGATTCTAGCGACTTTACCATCATATGTTTCAATAACAATATCATTAATCAAATTAAGGGGATTCCTTACAAACCTGATATTTTTTATGCTTGTAAAAGGTATGTTCTTGCTTTTACTTTTCACACTGCCATTCGGACCCTCAGTTAAACTCAGAAGAACCTTCCCCGGAACAAAGCCCGGAAGCGACCATAATGTCAGATAGAGAAAAACAGGAGACAGCAAAATGCCTCCGCCAAGGTAGAAAAATGAATACTTTGAATCAAATTTCAAACCATTTGCGATAAGGAAAACACATGCTGCGAGACCGCCGAACGTTGCCAGCAGCATCCAGACGTACATGAATTTGGAGCCTTTGATGTGGACTATGTTGTGATTTGTTGTAAGATTAAGCAAGTTGAAATCACCCTATTTTTTAAGCGACGCCTTGGAGAACATCACTAAAATGATTATCAATCTATATCATGATTTCTTCTTTCATACTCCATGCTTTTTAGAAGTTGATCGTTTGTAATTTTCCGGTCCCAGACCTTTTTTGCGTTTTCCTCCAAATGCGGGTATACATGTTCGTCAAAAATATCATAAAAGTTGACTTCGTGAAGAAGATTATATGTTATAAATTTAATTCTTTTGTTGTCAAAGGTTTCTATATGAATCTCGTTAAACAAATTTATAGGATTTCTTTTATAATCTATATTTTTGATATTGCTAAATTGCACTTCTCTTTTTTTTGAAACGATTTTACCCTTTTCTCCTGGAATAATAGTAAACAAGACTTTACCAGGAGCAAGACTTGGCAGTGCCCAAATTGCTTCGTACAAGAAAAAAGGGAAGAATAGCAACCCTCCACCTAAATAAATCAGAGCGTAATTTGATTCAAACTTTAATCCATTTTGTATTAAGACAACACATGCTATTAAACCACCAAAAATAAACAGAAACATCCATATATACATAACAAAATTTCCTTTTATTTTGATGGCATCTTTATCTGATGATGTTAGAGAAGACAACCAATACAGCTCCTTTAGAGTAAAGAATATTCATTTTTATTAATAAAATGATTTAATATATCTTGATTATAATTTTCTACTTTATAACCATCTTTCTTTGTCCTGGTTATTAACCAAGATCTCTTCATACCTGGAATTATAAAACACACGTCCAATAAATCAGGAGTGTTTTCTTGATCATATTCTAAATAGACTAAGCTATTCATTTTCCCCTCTCTTCTAGTTAAATCTTCAATGAACTCGCTACCTACAACAGATTTTATACTAGAACCGATTTCTGTTTTCTTATCGCTGACTGATTCTAACAAACTCTCAAATTCTTCTCTTTCAATTTCGAACACCTGTTTATCAGAAGCGATGTCAATAAGTTCAAAAAAGTTCTGTATATTTTCTGAAACATTTTCTAGGGAAGATTTACTAACTTGGTGCACTTGATTATCATACAAGAGTTTATGCGAATAAATATAATCACCTCTAAAATGATAAGAGATTGTTTCTTCACTCATTGTATCGGTAAATTTAGAAGCTTTAACTGTCTTATCAGCATATATAAGAATTTCTACAAATTCTTTGTATTCTTCTTTCAAAATATACCTGTTTTTTTCCTCAGTAACCATATCCTTTGCAAGTAGAGACCTAGCTGAAGATTCTAACTGCTGTCTTAATTCTGCTTCTGTCATATCAGGGAAATACATATCTTTAATTGACATACCCTGTTCATAGTAACCTTCACTGTAAAAAGCAAAAATCAGCTCTTCAACGCTTAATTTAATCGTAGTCATAAATCCTCCTTTTAAAATTTATTAACCAAAAATACTTTTAGCCCCTTTTAATAAAGAACTCGCTGTATCTTTAGCTTTTGAAAGACCTTCACCAATTTCTTTAACTTTTTCAATTGGATTATTTAAGGTCTCTTTTATTTGTTCGTTCGCTTTGTCTTTCAATTTATTAAAGCCTTCAACTGCCTGACCAGCTGCTTCAATTCCACTTTTCCCAAAATCCAAAGTAGCTTGAATTGGTGTTTCAAAAACAATGGCTGCTTTCTCAGCAAATCCTGCTGTCATTTTAGCTACTTGTTCACCAGCAAGTCCTCCAACAAAAGAACCTACTGAAGCTCCAACTACAGTACCAACCGGCCCTGCTAAGCTTCCAATGGCACCACCAACTACTGCCCCACCAATTGCTCCTCCAGAAACAAATACAGTTTTATTTACTGCATTTCCAACCGCTTTAGCATTTTCTCTTTTCAATACATCAGGCATATTTCCATACTTGGCGTAGTTTTCAGAGATTTTCAATCCCATTCCTACAGTTTCAGTAGCTCCTGTTATCACTAAAGTGCTTACTACATTTGTTTTTCCGAATTTCACGAGATCATCACCAAAATTTTTCAATACCGATGATTTAACCTGACCTCTAGATAAATCTCCCCATAAAGCTTTTGAGCTGTTGCTATAATTAACAACATCACCTGGCAAATATTTTGCATATTTTTTATGAACTAAATCAGCGAAAGGCGTGTCTTTGTATTTATTAAAAATGAAAGTAGGACTAAGCAATCCTTTTGCAAAACGCTTGTATTTAGAAGCGTCTACTACGTCAGACAACTTGCCAAGTGTACTTAAATGCCTGAAAGAATATGCTCCATCCACGTTTTTTGCAAATTGAGTTACTCCCAGCCCATAATATGCAAGCTGTCTTGAAACTAACCCTCCCATTGCAACCATTGTTCCATATTTGTTATGGATGTTGTACATTCTGCCAAGCAAGTCATCTTTTTCTGCAAATTTATTCGCAGTCATTCTTACATCTTGTTCAATTTCACTTAATCTATCAGAAAGAGCCTGGCCTGTATGCCATGGGTCTCCAACTGAATAAAAACAGTGAGCATATTCTGGAGGAGCGCTCAATATTAAACTAGCCAGCGACCTATGAAGCTGTTTTGATTCTTCATCAATATCTGTCAACTTAAAGACCAGTTCATTTGAAAGTTCATCTAGTTTATTAGGATCCACTGAAATTTTGCTGCTCATAAGAATAAAACCTCATTTCCATTTTTAAATATTGCGCTCAAATCATCTGAAAGAATTGATATCCTAAGATTGTGATTTGAATAGGCAGAATAAAAAAGTCTACGCAGCCTGGAAGTACACACCCTCCTCTTGCAGCATCATTAGGATCTTGGTTGTTTTTTTTCTTGTTTGTCAAAATACACACCTCATCGTTCAAATTAAATTCAGCAGTTGATAACCTAATACACCAAGCTGGAGAGGAATAATGAAAAAATCCAAACAGCTCGGCATACAGCCATCGTCTCCTGGAATATCCTTTTTCTTCTTTTTGCGATTGTAGTTTGGATCATGGTCATATCTGTGATCATTTCTCATATTACACCTCAGAGTTTCTCACACAATCTGCATCAACTGATAAGCAACAATGCCTATCTGCAATGGGATGATAAAGAAATCAACACAGCCGGGAACGCAGCCATCATTCATTCCCTGCTTCCCGTCAACTTCTTTCTTCTTTTTCTTCCGGTTATAGTTTGGATCGTGGTCATAACGATGGCTCATATCAAATTCCCGCTTTCTTACTGCACATCCAGCTTCTTAAGCCTCAATATGCGCTCCATTCTCTCTAATTCTTCCTGTCTTTCAATCTCTTCGCGCACGCGGTCGACGGAGTCTGCTGCTGCTTCTAGTTCGCGGCTGATGTCATACAGGTTGTCTGAGTGGCGCTGGAAGAGGATCTTGGCTTCGTCCATGGCGGAATCGAATTTGTCGCGGGCCTTGCCGCTCCATGTTGCTGCTTTTTCGTTTGTTTCCTGCATAAGCTTTGATTCCTGGTCTTTGACGGAATCAGATGCCTGCTGAAAAACTTTTGCAAGGGCTCTGACTTGTTCAGAATTCATTTTTTTCACCTCTGGCTTTTTGACATTTTCTATGTACTTTCGTCTTTTTTCATCAAGATTTACACGTTTTGAACATATAAGAAAATATTACTAGAATGCACTTCTAATTTCCATAAGTCCCCAGTAACAAATTCTGATTCTGTTTGTTCAGCTTTTCATATGGTAAAAGTCATGTTTTTACCACACATTGAAAGAATAGTGTTATTTAACAGGACTATCAGATGGTTAAACAAAAGAAAATTATCCCATTTATCTGATACCACATACCCACGTACTTTCAAACCTAATTCTGTAAAAATTTCCAATTGAAATAACCCGGAGAAGTCTCCGGGCTTTCATTTCGTTCTTTCAGTTTCATGATCAGCACTATTGTTTTACTTTAAGAATCACATCATCAATCACTATTTCATGCTCTCCAACCGGTGATATGGCTACTTTTCCCATCAGGAATTTTAAAGCAGCTGTCTCCTCTGCAGGCATGAGGAATTCATACTTATATGTCTGCATTTCTTCTGTAAGGGCAAGTTTTTCGCTGAGGAAGCGGGTATACGCGGCATTTTCAATCGTCAGCTCCATTTCTCTCGACTTGCTTGATTTTGCTTTGAAAGATACCTCGTAAGTTGCGTTCCCGGACAGCTTCATATTACCCTGCTCGAGAAGGACACTCCAAGGTTCATTTCCTTCGTTTATTACCTTGATCTTCGCTTCACCGTTTTCAACTGCTATGCCTGCATTTGCATCGTAATGGATGTAATTGGTCCACGGGGCTAAACCCGTACTGAAGTCTCCGTTCTTCAAAGGATTTTGATCCACGTTGCCGTCTTTCGTTTTTAAAAGAACGACATCATCGAGGTACACATCTTCTTTTGATCCTCCAGCGTTCAGAAGAAGCTGGGCTTCCATGTCACTTTCTTCAGTCATCGTGAAGACGATTGTTTTTTCTTCCATAGAAGGTGTCAGATCAATTGTTTGCGGCTTTGAATAACTGATGCTTCCATCCTGATTAGTCACGTTCAGTTCAATGGTTCTTGGTTTTGCAGCTCTTGCCTTAAAGGTCAGGGTATATTCATTTCCTTTTACAAGCTGAAGGCCTTTTTGGGAAAACTGGATGGCACCCGGTGTTTTTCCGCCGTTTTTAATGTCCAATCGTGCTTCTCTGGTGTCCTCTTTGACGCTTGCATTTGCTTTTGCACCTTCTGTATGAAGGTTCCAGTAAGTCAGCCTGTCTATGTTTCCCTGGTCAAACGTGCCGTTGTACACATGATTTCCATTTGAAAGTACTGGTTTTGAAGCATTTTCATCAAGCGGCTCTCCTGTTATATCCTCCACGCGCACATTTCCAATCCAAACTGGACTTGTGCCGTTTCCGCCAAGATTAAATTCCAGCCTGGACAGGATGTCTGTTTCATTGCCCATTGTAAAAGTATAGGAGTAGGATTTCAGCTCTTCCGTAAGAGCGAAAACTTCTTCATTCGAGTACTTTACCCAGCCTCTTTCAGCGCCGGCACCCGTTTTCACCATGATATTTCTGGCTGAATCAGACTTTGCATCAAAGCTCACTTTGTATGTGCCGGCCTCGGCGAGAGAAAGATTCTGAATCAGCTGCAGCGAATAGAGCTGACTTCCCGGGTTTGCGACCGTTATCTTCGCTAAATTCTGATCCACTGAAATTGCGCCATGTCCGCCAAAATCAGGGAGATGGACAAAATTCCAATAATCGTGGCTGAAAACATCGTCTCCAGAATCCACATCGGTAATAGGCTGCTCAAATGCTGCATCGTAAATATAATTGCCGTCGCTTAAAGGCTGTTTCGCATCAGCTGGAAGAACGGCAGGTTCATCAGCAGGCTCTGTCGGTGTCTTATATTTGCCGTTTTTCAAATCAAAGACGCGCACATAATCAATTTCCATTTGCTTAGGGAAGACAGTTGATGCATCCGGGTCCCCGTCAAACCATCCTCCTACGGCCAGGTTCATGATTAAGTAAAAGTTCTGGTCAAAAGGTGCAGGGTAGCTGAAATTTGCAGCGTTTCCGGTTCCTTTTGAGTACCATTTGTTCTGTGTTTGATAATGCTCACCGTCTACGTACCAGCGAAGCTCACCGGGTTCCCATTCAAGCGCATACGTATGCCAGTCTTCCGTTGTCGAGCCATCCTTAAATTCATAATCTTTGCCTGTATATTTGTTGTTCGGCCATCCTTCCCCGTAGTGAATCGTACCGGCTACAAGGTTTGGTTTGCTTCCCCATGATTCCATGATGTCGATTTCCCCGGAAGCTGCCCATGTACCATATTTATCTTCTTCAGGAAGCATCCAGAGAGCAGGCCATATTCCCTTACCCGAAGGAAGCTTTGCCTTAATTTCATAGCGTCCGTATTTATGGCTGAAGAGTCCTTTTGTTTTCACTTTGGCAGACGTATAATCGTACGTGCCGAACTGATCAGTCGTTTGCTCCTTTTTTGCTTTTA
Source organism: Metabacillus indicus LMG 22858 (assembly GCF_000708755.2). GTDB lineage: Bacteria > Bacillota > Bacilli > Bacillales > Bacillaceae > Bacillus_P > Bacillus_P indicus. The sequence goes on from NZ_JGVU02000007.1 coordinate 192,969, forward strand.
AAATGAGCTTACCGTCTTTTATGTAAGCGTTCTCTTTAGAGTCCGTATAATACTCTTTTTCATTATTTCCCCAGCCTGGCGATATTGGGTTTCCATTTCCATCCACAATCCAGTTGCCGATATCAAAGTTCCATTTGCTTCTGTCAATCTCGGTTCCGCTGAATTCATCTGACCAAACAAGTGACCACTGCTTTTTCTTCATCGCTTCTCCTTTTTTCTCTTCCGTTTCTCCTGCCTGAGCATAAATACTGCCTGAAAGCATGAGCAGGCCACACATCATGATCGCCATTCCTTTTTTCAAATTCGTTTCCCTCCTCTTAAAAATGATGAACATACACCTAGTTTAGCGTGACTTTTCTTCATTCTTCAGACTTTAAATTATGTATAAGGGCGCAAAATTTTAGAAATAAAAAAAGGAGCTGCGCGGGCTCCTCAATTTTACTGCTGCTGAATAAAGCCATCCGCAATCCGGACTGCTTTTTCATACTGTTCTGTTTCTGTGTAATGGGTATAAAGTTGTTTTCCGAATTTATCAATCATTGTTTTTTGATTGTTCGTTTGAAAAAAAGGCAGACCGCTCTCTTCAATATATAAATAATACTCCTTAAAGGCATTCTTTATCTTGTAGCAAAGGAGGGTAAAGAGAATTTTATACAGCGTGCTGTTCATTTTCTTCGCTGAGTCAAGCCCGTCTTCAGCCATTTTAAGCAAAGATTTTTGAGGAATGAGCTTGCCCTCCATACAGTTGTCTGCATAATTGTAGAGCCGGTTCAGATAAATAACCTTGTTTTTATCCGCCATTTTAAGAGCCCTTTTGTAAAATGGATGCGCAGAAGCATATTCTTTTCTTTTAAAGCATTCAAGTCCGGCATTGTGGAGCAGCATCGCTTTGATTTCATCAGCTGAAATCGCATCGCAATCCTCAATCAATTGATGATAACGCGCTATTTTAAGGTCTAATTCAGCTTTGGTCGCACTTTCTTTTTGCAATAGCATAACAGCTTCAGATTGAATCGCACGGAAAAAATTATTTGTTTCTTTAAAAAAATGCAGGGCTTTTTCAGCATGCAGGTAGGCCATCGTTTTAGATTCAACCCAGTGATACGCGACAGCCAAATGATAATGGTATTCTCTGTTCGGGTAGTCATCCGGCTGAATGCCTTTCATCGCTTCGATTGCTTTATTCCGGTTTTCACTGCTAAAATTGTTGTACTTTTCCAGATAGCACAATCCGATCACGTGCTGAAGAAGATTTCTCTCGTAGGGTGAAGACTGGGGATTTTCCTTTTGAATATTCTGAACGATTGTAAATGCTTTTTCCCCTTCTTTGTTCAAAATGTAATATCTTGCAAGCAGCAATTGATAGAAGACGCCATGATTTGAGGAGCTGATAAAGGGCAGCCGTTCGAGTTCTGTTTTGATTTTGTCCGCTTCTTTCTTTCTCAGCATGATGATGGAAGCATGCCATTGGTGGAGCTTTTTCTCTATGTTTTGGAGGTTTTCGATTTCTTTTTTAATATCAATATGTAAGCGGGCAGAAAATAAATCAATGATTTCCTCTGAATATTGGGTATGCCCCCTCTCGATTTTACTTACGTGTGTAGCAGTGCAGATATCTTTACCTAATTGTTCTTGTGTGAGTCCTGCTCTTTTTCGGTAAAATTTGATAATTTCTCCTTCCAGCATGAACATCTCTCCCTATCCCCGTCTGTAAAAAATATCTATATAAATGTAACAATTTTACGACGTTTTTCACACTTGAGGGATGAGGATTTAGACACATCTTTGAAAACTTCTGAACATGACCATCACACTAACGAATTTCCATAATTTACACAAATAAAAACCATAGACAGAAGTCCATGGTTTTTTCAAAAAATTATTCAGCTGGAACTCCAACAGAATCATATGCTGCTATGACAGCTTTTGTTTCAGCAGATGGCTGGCCATTGCGGTCTGGATAAAGATCTCTTGCTGACTGAATTGCAGCCTGGCGCATTTCTTTGAAGCCTGATGATGGAGTGAGATATTTCGTTAAAGCACGGTAGTAGATTTTTTCTGTTTTTTGGCGAGTGATGCCTGTTACAGTAATTCCATAGTGCTCGCCGCCTTCAGAGATCAGGTAGGCTGCTTTGTTATTGATGCTGCTGTTAATATGGACTCCGCCTTTATCTAAAGTGCCTAAGTAGCGGTCATTGTAATGATCAGGATAATGGCCTGAAGGCAGATAGGCTGTGCTCAGCTTTGTTTTCGTCGGATCGCTTAGTGAGCGCAGGCCACCGTCTCCAGGTATATTGGGTGTGAAGATGTCCTCACCCATCTCCCATTCAGGTGCGCTTGCGGAACCACTTGCATGCATCTCTGCCAATGCCCCGAAAATATCTGCAATAGATTCATTGATGGCTCCGGATTCATCCTGATACGTCATGTTTGCTGTTTTAGATATCACACCATGTGTCATTTCATGCCCTGCCACATCAAGTCCTCCTGCAAGCGAGCTGAACTGAACGCCGTCACCGTCTCCGTACAGCATTTGCTTTCCGTTCCAAGCAGCATTGTTCCATTTCTCCCCAATATGAACAGTGCTGACAAGCTTCATGCCATTGCCATCCAAGCTGTTGCGCTTATGCATGGTTTGATAGTAATTATTTACTTTAATCGAGTTGACATGTGCAGATACAGCGGCTGGATCTGCAAAGAAGCTGGTCTTTGTTGTGACCTCTTGGCCTGTATATCCAAAAAGAGCAGAGAGTAGTAGAAACGGAGTTTCCCCCAATCTCTTCGCGCTGAAAGTGTGAACGTCAACCACATTCCCTCCAGAAGCAATAGCCCCGTACAAGTAGCTTGTACCACTTGCCATATCCTTCACAGCAGGGAATGAATGCATCGTACCAGTAACATCCAGGCCTCTTGAATTCACCGGAGAAACAGACGGCAGATCCGCTTCATGAACAGCATTAAAACTCTCCACTACATCTCCTGTTAAAGCATCGACGAAGTAATGGAAATAACCAGGAGCAGGAATGGAAGTAGAAGCTTTGACCAAGTAAGTTAAGTAGTATTTTCCTTCTTGCTTGTAGATCGTTAATTCAGAATCAATGCCGTCATAACCCTTAACTTCCCCTATTTCCGATTCCACGCCTTCTTTTGCAATCTCCACTGCTTCCTCTTTTGATAAGACAGGCTCAGTCGGAATGATTGCACGGGCTAATTTTTGCGTAACATCTCCAAACGAAGCAAACACGTTGTTTTCTGCATCAAGGGCAACACTTTGGCCAGATCCATAGATAGGAATGCCATTGTATTGCTCAACCGTACGCACGTGATATGTATTTGTCGCCGGATCTGCCTGTTCGCTGATAATCTTGAATTGCTCGCCGGTTGTCGCTGCTGAACGAGCCCCGGAATCCGCTACTTTAGACTGAAGAAATGCTTTGACAACCGCATGTTTACTTAACCCTTCTGCTTCAAACAGAACCGTTGTTTCAGCGGCGTGTGCATTTGCTGTCGGCAGTGCGATCCCGCCCAGCACAACGGATAAAGCTAATACTGCTGGTATCACGGCTTTTTTCCCTTTGTTTTTCCTTTTCAAATCCTTCACCCCTTATTCGAATTGAGCTGCTGTAACAATTTGAATTATTGGGAATATTCTCATTTAAGTCAATTGGGTTATTTTTTTGCCTTGTTTTTGCGCTATTTCCCAAGAAATGATGAAAAACGACAAAATCCTATGTTCTTTTCCTGTAAAAATAACCCCATAACAATTTTCGGATCATTCAGTAATAATTAAGGCAGATGCAAAACGCTTGTCCTGGAGGTTTCGGAAATGAAAGGAATACTGCCCAAACTACTATCGCTGCCATGCATGTGCTGTATCGGATTTTATGCTGGCACACAGCTCATTGGCGAAACAGAAGCTGCTTTCACCAGCCAGACTGCACCAGCTCCGCTAACCATTTCGGCAGCCGTCATTTTTCCTGAGGGTGTTCAGCTAATGGAAACACAAGCCCGGCAAATCGGAGAGAAGATGATTCAATCATACAATCGCGTCCCTAAACAGTCAGAAGGCGGCACTCTCGAAGAATTACATGGAACGCTTACCGAGCTTGAAGCCATTGAAAAAGAACTGGGTGCCGGACAGGAAGAACTGGACAACCTCTATATAGAATTGCTCTCCTATCAGCAGCAGTCCGCTTCAGAAAACGGCAAACCGATTGACTACGCGGCAAAAGGGGTGAAAGCCGTCGGCAAAATTATAAAAGAAACAGAAAAGTTCATTGATTATCAGCGGATAAAAGATTTTCAAACTTCTCTTGTTAAACAGATAAAAGAGATGGAAAATCAGCCATTCGTCCAAAAGGAGGCAGCTGAAAGTGATAACGAAACTAGTGAAAAATAGTTTGAGCGGGTTATTCATCCTGATCATCTGCTCTTTGGCGTTCATCGTTCTTTCTTCCCGCTTGACCGGCGGAGAGCCCGCAGTTATGGGCAATCAATTGAAAGCTGTCTTATCAGGATCGATGGAGCCTGTGTTCCAAACAGGGTCTGTCATCTCCATTAAACTTGGAAAAGATCCTTTTACTTATAAAAAAGGCGATATTATTACCTTTCGAATGGGCGAGAAGCTGATTACACACAGAGTCATCGACGTTATGGATCAATATGGACAAGCTGCGTATCAAACAAAGGGTGATAATAATAACGGCCCTGATATGTGGACTGTGCAGCCTGGACAAATCATTGGAGAATACAGCAGATTTACAATTCCTTATGCAGGATACGCCATGAATTTTGCAAACACAAAAGCGGGATCAGCTCTTCTATTAATCGTTCCTGGCGCCCTGCTGTTACTCTCTGCCATGCGCACGATTTACACTGCTGTAAAGGAAATGGAACTGACAAAAGCCGGTTAGATCTCCTATGTATCACAATACATATGAGTTTAATAAATTTTGCTTACATAACAATTTAAAGGGGATGAAGAAATGAGTTTTGTTAAGAAGATAAGCAGCGGGGTTATGACGGCAGCACTTGGACTATCTTTAGTCAGCGGAGGAACCTTTGCGTACTTCAGTGACACAGTAGAAACGAAAAATACTTTTGCTGCAGGAACATTGGATCTTGGGGTTAACCCGAACCTTGTCGTCAACGTAAACAATATTAAACCAGGAGATGAAGTGTACCGTGAGTTCACTCTTGAAAACAACGGGACATTAGACATCCATAAAGTCCTATTAAATACTCAGTATGCTGTAGAAGACTGGAAAGGCGACAACACAGATGATCTCGCCAAACACATTAAAGTTACGATTATGTACAACACGAGCAGCGCAACAAATGCAGTCGTGGAAACAACTCTTGCCGATCTTAAAAACCAGACACCAGACTTAACTCAAATTGATTCGTTCGTCGGAAGCACAACAAAACCTGACGGCATACCTGCTGGCGGCAAAGAAAAAATCTTCGTTCTGTTTGAGTTTGTAGACAACGGACAGGATCAAAATCAATTCCAGGGCGACAAGCTTCAAGTTAACTGGAACTTCAATGCACAGCAAGGCGCAGGAACTTATTATGATGATACAGATGAGAGCAATAACTAATTAAAGGTAAAAACCTTAGAGGTAAATTCAAAGCGAAAATGAAAAAGGATACCAAATTGCATATGGTATCCTTTTTGTTATTCTAACATTTTTTAAGTTACTCAAAGCTCGCAGGTGATCATAACGGTTATATAAATGCTCAAAAACCTGGAAGAGACCGGTTAGCGGCAAGTAAAAACGCCCAATTATAAATCGGGCGTTTTTAGTGCTATTCGATATTTACCTTACTTGTCCATTTCCCGTCATCATATATTTTATCGTTGTCAGCGCCGGCAATCCCATCGGTCCGCGTGCATGGAGCTTTTGGGTGGAGATGCCGATTTCTGCGCCGAATCCAAGCGCGCTGCCATCTGTAAACCTTGTTGAAGCATTATGATAAAGGGCTGCTGCATCGACTAAGTGCATGAAGCGCTTAGCGGTTTCCGCGTTTTCTGTGATGATTGCTTCTGAATGCTTTGTTCCGTATTGATCAATGTGATCAATGGCTTCTTCCAAATTACCGACCGTTTTCACAGCAAGATCAAGGCTCAAGTATTCGTTTGCCCAGTCTTCTTCACCGGCTGGAACAACATTCGGAAGAGCATCTGCAGCCATTTTATCTCCGTGAAGAGTGATACCGTGATCCTTTATAGCTTTTGCAAGCTGGTCACTGTTTTCTTTCAGCCAGTCTTTATGAACAATAAGGGTTTCGGCTGCATTGCATACTGCAGGGCGGTCTGTTTTTGCATTGATGATAATGTTCAGCGCTTTTTCCACATCTGCCTTGCGGTCTACATAAATGTGGCAGTTTCCAACTCCTGTTTCAAGCACCGGCACAGTTGCATTTTCAACCACTGCATTGATTAAAGAAGCACCGCCCCTCGGAATCAGCACGTCGATGTGTTCTTTCATGGTAAAGAGCTGCTGGGTTGCAGCGCGGTCTGTCGACGCAATAAACTGAACGGCTTCTTTAGGGATTTTTGTTTTTTCAAGTGCACGGTGCATGACTTCTACAATCTTTCTATTAGAAGAAAGAGCGGAAGAACCGCCTTTAAGCACAATCGCGTTGCCCGATTTCAGCGCAAGCCCCGCAGCATCTGCCGTCACATTTGGACGCGCTTCGTAAATCATGCCGATGACACCAAGCGGCACACGGACTTCCTGCACGTTCAGCCCGTTTTCAAGCGTCCATTCAGATAAGACATCTCCTGTTGGATCGGGAAGGTCTGCAACCTGGCGCAGCCCCTCTGCAAAGTCCCCGATGCGCTCCTGTGTAAGCGCAAGGCGATCCATATATGCTTTGTCGTATCCTTTTTCTTTTCCTTTTGAGAGGTCTTCTTCATTTGCTTTTAAAATTTCTTCATAAGAACGCTCAAGCTCGTTTGCCGTGATTCTAAGGGCCTCGTTCTTTTCTTCCGTTGTTAACATGCTTAATGTTTTCGCTGCTTTTTTCGCTGTGATTGCCTGTTCTTCCACCGTCATCGGTTTAAGAGCTGCAATACTCATCAAAACGCCTCCTGTTTAATTAGCTCGGCACCTTCATCGAGAAATCCAGAGAGCAGACAAACGTCTCTTGATCAATCGCTGCTGCCGATTCATTGTTTTTCTTCACATCTTTAAGCTGTTCTGAAGAAAAATTGATGCGGCCAAGGCCGAATTCTTCTTCGTCTTCATCTAAAATCGTGACAACTGCCCCGCCGTTAAAGCGTCCTATCACTTCCTGAATATCAAGCGCGTCAATATTTCTCCGTTTATCTATAATCGCTGCTTTTGCATCATTCGAGATCATGACTTTGCCTTCAGGACCTGAGTGAAATGCAATCCATTGTTTCTTGCGGTCAAGGTTAAAGGCATTGGCTTTCGGTTCAAAATACGTCCCTTTCGCCTTTCCGTTTACAGCATCCATTAAAATATCTCTTGTGCTGGATTTACCAAGGAATGACTGAATGCCTGAAGCCATGGCAATCTTAAATGCGGCAATTTTGGATTTCATGCCGCCCGTACCGACCGCACTTCCCGAACCGCCGGCTGCTGCTTCAATTTCCGGTGTGATAGCATCCACTTTTTCAAGCAGATTGGCGTTTGGATTGCTGTTCGGATTATCATCATAGAGTCCGTCGATGTCGGATAAAATAATCAGCAGATCAGCTCCGATCAGAGCGGCAACTTTAGCTGAAAGGGTATCATTGTCTCCGAATTTCAGACGGTCGACTGTAATCGTGTCATTTTCATTTACGATTGGGATGATTCCGCGCTGAAGCAGAACCTCCATCGTATTCTTCATATTTCCGTAGCGTGTTTCATCTGAAAAGTCGCCTCTTGTGATTAAGAGCTGGGAAGCGACATATCCGTGAGATAAAAAGAGCTCTGAATAAGATTCCATCAGCAGGCCCTGCCCGATAGATGCAGCTGCCTGTTTTTCCGGAAGATCTGATGGGCGGTTAATGCAGCCAAGCTTTCTGTAGCCTGCTGCAACAGCGCCTGACGACACAACGACGGTTTCATAGCCAGCATCTTTCAGCTCAACAATCTGGTCTGCCAGCTTTTCAAGCTTTCTGCGGCTGACTTCGCCGTGCATGCTTGTCAGTGAACTGCTTCCAATCTTAATAACAACTCTTTTTATCTGTTTCTCTTCTTCGTTTACCATCTTATCCCTCCTGATTTTTTTAAGACGGGCTAAGACGTCACCAACGCTCCGGCCATTTCTTCGTTCAGCTCCTTCGAACGTTTTGCAGCATGATAGACTGCTTCGGAAATGGCTTTTCCTCCATTGTTTTTGCGCAATGCTTCAAGCCCTGATGCCGTCGTTCCATTTGGAGACGTTACTTTTTCTCTCAAGCTTGACGGTGCTTCATCATTTGAAAGAATCATTTTGGCTGCACCGAGAATTGTCTGGGCAACAATTTCGCGCACCATGTTTTCGTCCATGCCCTTCTCGACGCCTGCCTTCTCCATGTGCTCCATTAAATAGTAGAAATAGGCGGGTCCGCTTCCTGCAAGACCTGTGAAAATATCCATCTGGCTTTCTTCAATTAAAAATACTTTTCCCATGCAGCTCAGCAGTTCTTTTACATGCAGAACGCTGTCCATGTCTGTATGCCTGCCCGGACTTAAAGCCGTCGCAGATTCCTGGATCATGCTCGATGTATTAGGCATGACGCGAATCGTCTGCTGTCCGTCCTTCAGGTGATCTTCCATGAATTCAGTCGAAATTCCCGCTAAAACAGAGATCACAACTTGATCCGGCCTTATTTTGTCTTTCAATTCACCTAGAGCATCTGCTGCACCCTGTGGTTTCATCGCGAGAATAAATAAATCAATTTCGCCATATGGCAGTGCTTCTTTATTCAGCGTCTGAATACCATACGTTGCGTTAAGCTCCTGAAGCCTCATTTGATTGCTTCTGTTTGTCACATACAGCTGATCAGCAGGAATAATTTCTTTCTGTACTATTCCAGCGATCATCGATTCTGCCATCGATCCCGCACCTAAAAACGCTACTCTTTTTTCTCTAAGCATAATGTGCCCCCTCTGTGTTCGCTGTGTTTCCGTTCGTTTTTTCAACGGTTACTATCGTAACATGCTGAGAAGCAGATTCAAGGGATAACAAGACATTCGTGAGGATACGGCCGAGATAGTGAAAGGAAGCGCTATCATTATGCGGTTTGCCTTCAGCAAATCCGTTTAATCATGATTAATTCGGTTTTAAGCGGAAATATGGCGATATTTGCAGATGCGAAAAAACTGCCGGCAATGTGATTGCCCGCAGCTTTATCCTAATTCATCACCCATTTGTCTTTTAAAAACAGGATTCTTCCAACGATTAATGCAATGACCATAACGGCCAGGTTGCTTCCAAGGACAAGGAGAATATGATCATACTGGACGACTCCAAACAGGAGCTCCTTTAAAATTGTAAACAAATTCAGTACCGGAATCGCAAAGTGGTGGAGCTCAAATTCATTGATTCCGATGCTTGTCGTTGTTAATGCAGGGATGGTTCCAATCATTAAAACCGGAGAACTGTAGCTTTGGGATTCTTTTACTGTCTTGCCGATGATGCTTGTCAGCATCAGAACAGATGCCATAAACATCGCATAAATGACAGAGATAAGAAGAGCCATGCCGATGATGATCGGTGCATCGCTTCCGAATGAAACAGCTTTTCGAAGGTTTTCTGTTAAAAAGGCAACTTCAAGCGAGACGACACCAAGTGTAATCAGCCCTGTAATAGCTCCAAGAGAAGAAATGGCCAGCCACTTTGAGAAAAGCAGAGTCGTTCTGCTGACAGGTGTCATAAGAAGTGCTTCCATCGTTTTCTTCTCTTTTTCTCCAGCAAAAAGATCGGATGCTGCCGGACTGGCGCCAATCCCGATGGCAAGTGCTAGAATCATCGGCACTAATAAAGCCACGAGATTAATGGTCGGATCTTCCTGGGTCATTTCCTTCTGCTCAATGACAAGCGGCTGGATCAGGGACGGATCTGTACCATTCTCAGCCAGGCGCTCCCCTACAACCGTTTTTTCATAGGCAGTCAAAGCTCCCGATACAAGTGTCATCAGCGTCGATGAATTCTGGCTGAAGGAGTCCCCGATCATGGTAATGGAAGCTGTTTTTCCATCCTCAATTTTCGCAGTAAAATCACTATCAAGAATCACAGCGGCCTGCGCATCGCCCTCTTTGACAGCCTCTTCAGGATTTCCGGTTTTGACCAGCTCCACATTTTTAAGAGGGGTGAACAATTCCGCTTCAGCCTGATTTATCGTTTCTTCAACGGCAAGCGTATACGTATCTTCTTCCCCGCCTGAAACCATACGTTCATAAAACAGTGTCAGTCCCGTCATAAGAATGATTGGCAAAAGGACGGTCAGGATCAGTGTCCGGCTGTCGCGGAAACAATCCTTCATTTCTTTTAAATAACAATTAAGAAGCATATTCATCTCTCCTCACAAGCTTACTCATGAAAATGTAATTTAGATCACGGCTGCCTTCTTCTTTATAAAGTCCTTCAAGATCTCCCTGATACACAAGTTCCCCTTTATGCATCATTGCGACAGAGTCACACAGCATCGAGACTTCTTCCATAATGTGGCTTGAAAACACAATCGTTTTTCCCTCACGCTTCAGCTGGTGGACAAGCTGCCGGAATACATTGGACGAAGTGATGTCAAGGCCCGTAGTCGGTTCATCGAACAGAATAATCTGCGGATTGTGAATGATAGCTCTCGCTATGGCCACCTTTTGCCGCATGCCCTTTGAAAACCCGCCGACTTTTCTATCCAGATAGTCTCTCATACCGAACATTTTCGCCAGCTCATCAATCCTTACTTTTGTTTCATGCTTGCTCAGACCGTAGAGGCGGGCAAAATATTCAAGGTTCTCCCTCGCAGTCAGCCTGTCGTAAAGGCCTGTTTCTCCTCCAAACAGGACGCCGATTTGTTTTTTGATTGCGGCCGGTTCTCTGACCGTATCAAAACCTGATACCGTCACACTTCCTTCAGAAGGTGTGAGCAGCGTTGCGATCATCCTGAGAAGCGTCGTTTTTCCAGCGCCGTTTTCACCGAGAAGTCCGGTCACTTCGCCTTCTTTCATAGAAAAGGATACATGCTTAAGGGCAGTGACAAATGTTTTCTTATCTTTAAATGTTTTAGTTACAGCCTGAACATCAATCATTTCCTTCACCTCATATGCGTTCGATTTGATGTCTTTATCATACAAAGCTTTTAAAAGAGAATCTGCACTTATGTCGTGAATTGTCCGTTTCATGTCGTGAAAATGCCAAAAAAGCTTTTAAATGGTAAAATAAAGTGATTATTCCTCCATTATGAAATTCAGCAATCCATTGAAGAGGAGACCTATTTATGAAAGTTGGTTTAGTGGATGACCGTTTCATTGATCTCGACAAACTGAACGGCATCATCTCAGGCATTCCGGATGTAGAGATTGTCTTTTCTACCCAATCCGCCGAAGAAGCCTATGAATACATAAAAAAAGAAGTGGTGGATGTCCTGATAGCCGATATCGAAATGCCTGACCTTTCAGGCTATGAGCTTGCGGATGTCATTCACTCTCATGCACTCAATATATCTGTCATCTTTGTTACAGGAAACAGCGGCTACGCCGTTCATGCCTTTGAGCTTAATGTCCATGATTACATCATGAAGCCTTATCCGAAAGAAAGGCTCATAAAATCAGTTGAGCGGCTTATGGAAAAAACACAATCAGCGGATATTGCCGGGAGGCTTTACCTCAAGCAGAAAAACGACATTCACATCCTTCAGAAAAAGGATATTATCTTCATTGAACGTTCCGGCCGGTCGACGACCATCTACACGAAGAGCGGCGCCGTTAAAACATACCTGACACTAAATGAACTTGAAGGCGAACTTAGAGAGCGGGACTTTATCCGTTCACACCGGTCCTTTATCATCAACATTCACTACGTAAAAAACTTCTCTCTGTACGCCAAGAATTCTTATATTGTCACTTTCGAAGGATTGGACGGCCAGGCGATGATTACAAAAGAAAAAGTGGATTTTCTGCAGAAGCATTATTTTTAAGGCGGGGAAACAATGATCAATGAAAAAACATACTGGGTTCTGGCATCCTTAATTGGAGCGGTTCCTCTTTACATGGCTCTTGAGAAATTGTCCATTTCCTTTTCAGCTTATGCAACAGGGTTGATTGCAGTAGGAGCGGGACTTATTCTGAGCCGTAAAACCGTCTTTCATATGAATGGGCTGAGCGGAAAATGGCATCTGTTTTTAACGGTTCTTCAGATGGCTGTTGTTTCATTGTCATTCACCGATCTGCCGGTTCTTTTGCACGCAGTGGTCCTTTTCCTTTTTACGGGGACAGAAGCAATCAGGCTGACCGCTGCAAACAGGTTTTTTGCTCTCACTAAAGAGCTTGAACAGGCTGAAAAGCAGCAAGCGCACCTGAACGAAACCTTTAAAGCGGTGCGGAGTGAACGGCATGACTTTTTAAAACATGTAGCTGCCCTGCACTTTTTGCTGGAGCATGAAAAGCAGGAGGAGGCTAAAACCTATTTGGATGATCTTGTCGGAGAATATGAGCAGACGAACATTTCGATAAAAGGAGAGCGCGGCATTGTGGCCGGGATGCTTCATCAGCAGTACACACGCGCCAAAACAGCAGGAATAGCGCTTGTTTATGACCTTGACCTCCCTGTATCAGCCCTTCCTTTACCTGACAGGCACGTTGTAGCCCTTGCCGGAAACCTGCTCTCAAACAGCATAGATGCGGCGGAAGAATGGCAAGCAGCAAGAGGCAAACAGGCTGAAGTGTCCATGCAGCTTTATAAAAAGAGCGGGCTTTATCTTCTTACCATAAAAAACGTAACCCTGCCGCTCCCCTTAAATATCGTTGATCGGCTGTTTGAAGTTGACGGACTTACAACAAAAGGCGGAGAACATGTTGGCCTTGGGACAAAAATCGCAAAAGATATTGTCCATAAACACGCGGGATATCTCGACTTTATCCATAAAGATGAACAATTTACAGTGAAAATCAAAATACCTGCGGTTACAGGAGACATATAAAAAGAGCAGAAGGACTAATCCCTCTGCTCTTTTTCTTTCCATACTTCAGGAAGCAAATCCGTCAATTCATGCGCGAGCATTGTATGAGCCGATCTGGTCTCTGTCCACCTGTCCGCACAGGCTCCGTGAAGATAAACGGCGTTCAGGACAGCGTCCTTCCAATCTTCATGGCAGCAGAGCATGCCGAGCATCATCCCGGTAAGCGTATCGCCGGTCCCGCCTTTTGCAAGGGCGCTGTTTCCGGTCGGATTGGTCCAGGCACTGCCATCCGGAAATGCCGTTACTGTGCCATTTCCTTTCAATACGATTGCAGCTCCGAGTTTTTTTGCCCAGTGCGAGGCAAGATGAAGTCTGTTTTCCTGCAGCTCAGCCACCTCTATACCTGTCAAGCGGGCAAATTCCCCGGGATGCGGAGTTAGAATAACAGGAGATTTCCTCATTTGAAAAGTACGCTCTGACAGCGCGCCGGCGTCCAGGATAACGGGACATTCCCCCTGAAGAAGGTGCTGTACCGCCTTTTCGGTCTCCTCGTTTGGCTCAAGACCCGGGCCCGCAGCAATCGCTTTATACTCTGCTGTATTCACTTCTCCGCCCGCCGCCTTTTTGAGGCCGTTCCGCAAATACGTCGACTCAGGAAGTACCGGCACAACATAGGGAATGACCTCTTCCTCAGTCCCGATTACAAGCTTGCCGATGCCGCTGCGCATGGCTCCAAGCCCTGAAAGCAAAGCAGCTCCCGGCATATCTTTGCTTCCTGCCAGAAGAAGACCGGTTCCATATGTGCCTTTATGTCCAGAATTCGTTCTTGCCGGGAGTGTTTCTTTTACATGACCTTCTGTCCATTCCTCCATCATTTTTCTCCTCTCAGTAAGTGTTAACGCTCTTGGGTTTGAATCCCGGTTTTGAAGATCGGTACCATTTCAAGCAAAGAATACAGATAATCAGTGCATCAATCACATCCCCGCCGTAATACATCAACATGCTTCCCTGCTCTGCCTGACTGAGCGGCACTCCTTCAGGAGGGTACGCATACAAGTACTTGGACAGGATGCCATGGGCGGCAAACGCTCCGAGCAAGACGGCCGACCTGTATAAATAGCTTACTCTGTGAAAAACAGGATCTATGTAGAGCAGAGCCGCCGTAAAGAAATATCCTGCAAGGAACACATGAAAATGAACGGCTGCATGCCAAAAAGCCGACTGGTGCATCATGTGATACAAATCAGATGTATATAGCAGCCAAAGCCCTCCGACATTTAAGACCGCTGCCGTGACTGGATGCGACAGGATAAAAAAAGCCCTGCTTTTCAGAATTCCCGTTACACGCCTAGCCCGGTCAGTATCAAGGGTTCTAAGCAAAAGCTTTACAGGTGAAGCAAGGACCATTAAAAGCGGCGCAAGCATACCGAGCAGCAAGTGACTGGCCATATGAAAAACAAAATGGCCGTGCGCTTTCTCAGCAAGCGGACCAAAAACAACAGCGGCTGCACACAAATTTCCCGCAAGCCAGAATGCCGTCCGGTAAACAGGCCATTTACGGTACATTCTGTTTGAATAAATCACGGCTGCGGCGTATAAAACGGCAGCCAAACCAAATGGCGCAGCCATAATATATTGAATGCCTGCACTTAATGTGTGATGAGCATGGTGCATCTTCAGCCCGCCTGCTTTCTTTTTTCACGAAGAATAAAATACATTCCTGATAAGAGCATCAGGACAGCTGTGATATTCCAAATCCAGTCATAAATATAAACATTTTCGACATACCTTATCTGGTGCAGCCCCATAAGCTTATGCTGAATGGTGCCATCGTAAAGCTGAAAAGCCCCTGCCCCTGCGAGAACGCCTCCCGTCCATCTCATCACAATAAGTGACTGCCGCCTTCTCAAATCGGCAAACATAAATAATCCGCCGATTGTCGCAAACCAGCTGAATGCATGGAACAGCCCATCTGATACAAGCCCGATATCCGTTGTTGACTTATCATAAAAATGATGCCAGTGAAGCAGCTGATGAAAGATGGTTTCATCTATAAAAGCGACAAGCCCAAGACCGAAAAGAATGCCTGACAAAAGGTTCTTCCTGCGCGCTCCCATATGTATCTCCTCTCCATAAAGTGTCTGTTAATCAAATTTCCCTTCCGCACCTGGATGTAAACGAAGCGGGGGCAGGGCTTTGGGATGATTTTTGTATATACGACAATAAAGAAAAAACCGCCGTAATGGCGGTTCTCTCATTCAATCCTTGCTTCTCGGCTGACTCTGCATACAAGCCTCATTAATGCCCGGTGCGCGGCAGGAACCAGGAGAAAAAAGCCATCCATCGTTTTTCTGAGGGGCATTGGACAAATAACAGGCTTATTCCGGTGAACGCCGTCAATGGCAAGTTTCGCAATTTTTTCCGGTGACATCATTTTTTGTTTTTTCATCTGGGTGCTCATTTTATCTTTGTCGATATTGATGGCAGTAGCTTTAGTAAAAATGGGAGTATCCACGAAGGCGGGACAGAGGGCTGTTACTTTTACCCCGTATTCCTCCGCTTCGTAATGCAGGGATGTCGTGAGGCCGACAACTGCGTGCTTAGTGGCAGCGTAGGCGGCGGAGACAGGTGCAGGACCGAGCCCTGCTGCAGATGCTGTGTTGACAATATGTCCAAAACCCTGTTTTTTCATAAGAGGATAAGCAGCCTGAGTACCGTTCACTGCGCCCCAGACGTTGACATCCATGATTGTTTTCCAGTGGTCTATAGACATGTCGTACAGCTCGCCGTACATGGCAATGCCGGCATTATTAAACATATAGTCAAGACGGCCGAATTCCCTGAATGTTTCAGAAATGAGCTGTTCAACAGCGTTGTATTCGCTTACATTTACATGCATATATCTTGATACAATCTCTTTTTCATTAAATGCTGCTTCTGCTGTCTTTCCTTCCTTTTCATCCACATCCGCGATCATGACGAATACCTTATTTTTGATAAGCTCGCGGCATATCGCTTTGCCGATTCCTGAAGCCCCGCCTGTCACAATCGCAACCTTTTTGACCTCATCCATGCACATTCCTCCAATTGGAATATTTACCCACGAATCTATTATATAGAAAGATTTAACATATGAGACAAAATACCTGGATTGTTCCTGAAACCGTCACAAATAAATGCAAGCGTCCGATTAACTTCGGTAACAAATAATGGTTTGAAAGTGGCTGAAACACAAAAACCCCCACAACAATGGAGGTTTTTCATATTATTCAGGAATTCCGGCCTTATCAAACGGGAAAAAGCGAAGCTTCACTTCCCCAATCACTTCATCTTTTGCTATGGAGCCAATTTCACGGCTGTCCCTGCTCTGGCGGCGGTTGTCTCCCATGACAAAATAGGAATTGTCAGGCACTGTGACCTGAAAATCCTCTGTTAGCTGTTCCCCATAGCCCAGCATATTTTTATTCGCTGCCAAGTAAGGTTCCTCAAACTGCTTTCCGTTGATGTACAGAACATCCTGTTTCATTTCAATCTGATCGCCGGGCAGACCAATCACCCGTTTGATGTAATCCCGGCCTGGCTCAGGTGAATGAAAGACTATCATATCAAATCTCTCAATGCCGCTTGTTTTTGAGATAATCAGCCGGTTTTGATCCTCGAACGTCGGCTGCATTGATTTTCCTTCCACCACTACAGGAGCAAATAAAAACTCTCTGCAAATGACTGCAATGGCCAATGCAAAAAGGATGGATTTAATCCAGCTCCATATTTCTTTTCTAGTACTGCTCTTTTTTTCATGTTCTGTCATTGCGGTCCCTCCAATGATTCAGCCTGTATTGTGATAAATAACCTTCTGCAGTAGGTTATGGTTTTTTCCCTGAACTGAATATGATTGCAAAAGCGACGCCAAGAGCGATTCCTATCGAAATATTATCAATCGCGATTCCAAGTCCTGCTCCTGCAGCCATACCAAAAACCCAGCCTGCACCTGCCATCTTTTTTGTGCTCATGTCCTCATCTCCTCACTTATTCTACGAAGGAGATGGCTTTAAAGTTTCACGTTTGGCATGAGTACAGCAGAAAAGATCATTTCCTCATGTAGGTTTGTCCGAATGCTGCTGCACTTCTTATTATATGTTTCTCAGCTGAAAAAAGAAATTGACAGCATGTGCTGAAACCTTTTTTATGAGAAAAAAGCTTTAATCCTAAAGAAGAAGCGGCGCCTTAATGGCACCGCTTCTTCTTTAGGATTTTGGATATGTTTTATTCAAAAAGTTCACTGACTGGTTAATAAGCTGTCTCAGCACGTCTTCATCGACGTCAGCCAGCTTGTTTATATAAACACACGCCTTGCCCGTTGTATGTTTTCCAAAGTCCTTTAAGAGTTTTTCCCGTTCAGAATCACCTGTTGCAAAATAAAGGCTGATTTTCGCTTTGCGCGGTGAAAAGCCAACAAGCGGCGCGTCTCCTTCATGGCCTGTAGGATACTTGTAATGGTACGAGCCGAACCCAATGATGCTCGGACCCCACATTTTCGCTTCAAATCCCGTTGTTTCTGTAAAAAGGTCCAGAAGCCGGTAAGCGTCCTCCCGCTTTTTGGGAGATTCAACTCCTTCAATAAACTCCACAACGCTGTGATCCGTTTCCTTCGTTTTCAGTTCATAGGCCATCTGCTTCGCTCCTTTTTACAGGTCTTTTTTCAAGTAATGGTGCTTGAAATCGCGTCCGACACCATCAAGCGTGCCGTACACCTCATACCCGTGCTTTTTATAAAAATCAACCGCCTGGAAGCTCAATGTATCCACTTTGACAAAATCACAATCTCTCTCTGCGGCAATCTTCTCCGCTTCGGCAAGAAGCTGTGAGCCATACCCTGAGTGGCGCAGATCCTCATCAATCATCAGCGTATGTATCTCAAGCCAGTTCCAGCAAATTTCGCACAGGATACCGCCGCGAACTAAACCGCTTTCATCTTTGAGGTACACATTTACTTCCTCATACCGTCCGTTGAGATCCTCAGGAAAATGCATCGCGTTGTACTCATAAAGATTTTGATTCACAAAGTTTTTGTACGTTTGGTTGTTTTCTTTTGAAATGATAAATCCCATATGCTGTCTCCCCATTTACTTAATGTCTTAACTACTTTCGTTTTAATCATATAATTTCCTTCATTTTACCACAAAAAAGAGGGTCAGTCCCCTGTCACTTTAACGTGTTGGGGGACTGACCCTCTTTTCATTACAGCATTAAAGCAAAAGGGGGATTCCCCATTAATTTCCGTATACTTTCCCAGTTGACGAGCTGATTGTTCCGCTATTAACGTTCAGCGTGTAGGATAGCCCGCCAGAACCGGTCCAAGTTGATAAATTAAAGGTGTTTCCATCTTTGAGTTTATAAATGGAGATATTGTTGTATGTAAGCGAACTTCCGCTCACACATCGGGTTGGCGCCTGGTTTGATTTAGCCATGTAGACAGCTGCATTCACAGCTCCTGGCTGGGTTACAACTTTTGCTGTTCCGTCTTTTTCAACAAGCAGTGCCGACTGCTCATTCAGGCCGATGCCTTTGGCAGATGTACCTGTTTCTTCCCCGTCCTGAATGTTGCGCGCCATAAAGGTCAGCAGTCGTCCCATCCGGTCGCGCTGCTCGAAATGTGTGTCAGTCTGAATGTTATTATTGTGAGGGGTCTGGATCAGATAATCCGTGAAAGAAATGAGAGAACTGTAAGGGTTTTTCAGAGCAGTTAAAGAGTCCAGTGTTTGTGAACCCGCGGATATGGCATCATAGATGTGGTCTCCCTGAATCATGGCACCTGCGCTTGTGCCGCCAAACGGCACATTCTGAATACGGCTGTTCAGAGCCGTTAATGCCGGAGATCCCTCAAGAAACTCCACATAGTCTGCCTGGTTCCCGCCGGCGAAGAAAATGGCCTCTGCTTTATTAATGCGGTCAATCAGCGAAGAATCGGAGCCTGCCTGGGTTAGATTTGTTACTAAGACGGTATTGACTGAGTTCAGCGGTTTGCCGATGGATTGTGCCAGATCGTAGAGATACTGATTATAGCCGTTGGAACCTGTTGCCCTGATAATAAGGAAATCTCCCCCATTGGCCTTTTGAATCATCCATTCCATCGCTTTATCTACATCTGTGCTTCCGCCCATATAAACCTGGCCAAACGATGCGGTTGTGACTTTATCTGTGGTGCTTCCTGTCGTATACAGTGTATACGAGGACGCTGCTTCAACATCATTTACTCCTGAAAACGACACAAGACCACCGACTAAAGCTGCACATACCATTACCTTTTTTCCTGCTGCTTTTAACCTCTTCATAAAAAGCCTCCTTTTTATTTGAAAATTCAAATAAATAAATGCAAGTTGTGTGCCAACTTATCGGATGCCCGTCCTTTCAAGGGTTGCAGCTCACCACACCCACTAATTGGGCGATTTAGGCTGTTAGAAAAACCTAAAATAAACCCAAATCGACCAATAAGTTTCCATTTTCTAACAAAAGGGGTCAGCCCGCTGCACGTTAAAGCACAGCGGGACTGACCCCTTTTTTACTTTTCATTCCCACTTAAACGTAAAGCTGGCTACAATAAATGCTCCCACTGCCCAGCAAGCCAGGATCAGCATTTCTGTACCGAGTGTCGTGACTGCGGCCCCGACATTCATGACTTCTCTTAGCGCATGGCTCAGATGGGAAATCGGAAGCGCATAGACGACCGGCTGAAGAAAATCAGGCATGTTGCTGATCGGGAAAAACACGCCTCCCAGAAACAGCATCGGGAAGGATAAAAATCCGGCAATCGGAGCGGCACTTTCAGGCGTCTTTGCAATGCCGGCAATGATAAAGCCTATAGCCATAAACGCGAGAGTGCCGAGCACCACAAACGCGATCAGCGTAAGCCATGATCCGCGCACATCGACTCCGAAGATCAACTGGGCAATAATAAGCACAAGCAAAGCCTGCAGCCCGTTCAGCATCAGCCGGGCCGTAATTTGTGCAGCAATAAACGTCGAAGCTTTAAGCGTGGTTCCCTGCATTCTTCTCAGGATTCCCCGCTCTCTCCATGCTGCAATCTGTCCCGCTACCCCGTTCATATTGTTGCTCATAATCATCATCGCAACGATGCCCGGAACAAGAAAATCGATATACTGCAGATTGAGGGTTTCAATCCCTTTTGCCTCTGTCACGACAGCGGGCTTGTAGCCGACTTTTTCTTTGCTGATCTGATCGACCGCCCCATTTACGAGCTGAAGGCCGATTTGAGAAACCGCTGCATTTGTTTCATCGTAGTAAATCGGAAGTGAGGCTGGATTTTCGTCTCCAGTGTTCTCCCCGTACCCTTCAGGAATCACAATTGCAAGTTGAAGATCTCCTTTTTTCACTTTCCCGAGTGCACGGTCTTCCTTAGTTTCTTCTTGAACCTTCATTGCCTGGTTTTTCTTAAGTGCTGTCACCAAGATCTTGGATTCATCTGATTGATCCTGATCCACCACACCGACGGTCACAGACATAGTGTTTCCGCCGCCAAGAAACGAGCCAAGCATCACCATGAGAAAAATCGGAAAGAGCAGAGTCCAGAACAACACCTGCCGGTTCCGCATGAAAATGCGAAGCTGGGTTAACGTCAGCTGCCAATAAGCTTTCATGCTTCCCTCAGCCTCCTTCCCGTCATGTGAATAAAGACATCTTCAAGAGTGGCCGTGCGTATTTGCAGATCAGCAAGCTTCAGCCCCTGTTCTGCCGATGTCTCAATCAGGCTCGTCAGCGTTGCCTGCAGATCATCTGTATAAAGAATAACCGCATCGTTCTGGCTTCCAACCTGCTTAACTCCTTCAATCCGGCTGAAGTCAACCTCAGCCGCCTCTTCTTCAAAACGGAACTCCACCGCATTTTCAGAGTGGAGATTTCGGACCAGCTGAGCCGGTGTATCAAGGGCAATCAGTTTTCCCTGATCCATGATGGCAATTCTATCGCATAATACGTGTGCTTCATCCATATAGTGGGTTGTTAAAACAACAGTCACGCCACGTTCCTTCAACTTAAAAATAATATCCCACAGTGTTCTCCGCGCCTGCGGATCAAGTCCCGTCGTCGGTTCATCCAGAAAAATAATCCACGGGTCGTGCACAAGAGCAAGAGCAATCGCGAGCCGCTGCTTCTGTCCGCCAGACAGACTCTTAATTCTGCTCTTCGTTTTATCCGTCAGCAGCATATCCTCAATAAGCGGATGGATAGGGACATGCTTCTTGTAGAAACTGGCATACAGCTGCAGAATCTCCTCCACTGTCAAAAGTTCAAAAAGAGTCGTAGACTGCAGCTGGACGCCAATAACCTCTTTGACCTTCTTTAAATCCCTGACAACATCAAAGCCTCCAATATCAGCCGACCCTCCGTCAGGCTTCCGCAAGCCGACAAGCATTTCAAGTGTCGTCGTTTTTCCCGCTCCATTCGGGCCGAGCACGCCAAACACTTCGCCTTTGAAAACTTCAAACGTTATGCCGGCCACTGCCGTAAAGTCCCCATACGTCTTGATTAACCCGTTCACGCTGATCATCTGATTTTGTTCAGACATTTTTCACACTCCAAAAGGAGGCAGGTTGGTGCTGCCTCCGGTTTGATAACGATATGTATTTATTCTCTTTTTGCAGTGAATATTCCTTTAAAGGGGTCAGTCCCTCATCACAGTAAAGTGATGAGGGACTGACCCCTATTCATTATTTCCCGAACATGCCGCTCATCATTTCAATGATCTCGAGTTTTCGGCCGCCTGTATGGGTGATTTTTATTTTTGATGCTGTTTTAAGGACATCTTTTTTCAGTTTCCAAAGCGGGACATGAACAGGGAATGCTTCCTTTGTTTTGATGCCGTATGTTTGATAGGAATCTGAAATGCCGGAAGCGTTTGTAATTGAAACACTCATGCCATCTTCGCTCACTGAATCAAGGACACTAACAATCAAGTAATTGTCTTCACTTAAATCCATTACCTCTTCAATGAAGAACTCTCCTGTATCCTTTTCTATCGTCCCCTTTAATTTGCTCAGGTATTGTTTGTATGAAAATTCACCGATTCCATTCGTTTCTCCCATCAGCCTGCGGTGGTCTTCAATGAAATGGTCATAGAGCGGTTTTGTTGTCTTTCTGTCCATATGGTACATGCCCATTGTCTGATAGAATTCATTATGGTTTACATACCAGTCAAAGACCGTCCAATAGTCAATAGCCGCAACGTATCCATTTTCATTGGCAATTCCCTGCGGGGAGACAGTCGCTTTTTCAATCAGGGCAAGCTGGACGTCTTCATAAATCTCAACCTGCTTTTCAATAAAGCTCTTGTCTGCATTGCTCCAGATTCCGTATTCTGTGTTAATGATCGGTTTGTCCGGCCACCTTGCATGAGCTTTTTCGATAAAATCACGTGTACCTTCATAAGGCGTGCTGCCGTGGAAAATGCCGAAATACATCGTCCAGCCCGCTACATCCAGCGGCTCCATCGAAGCATCATCATAACCGGGCTGATCTGCTGCAGCACTCTGAGTCGTCAGCCGGCCATCATTGTAGGATGACCGCAGTTCCGCTGCGAGCCGTTCATTATAGGCTTTCCGCAGCAAAACATCCTTTGATTCATTTTGCGTGCTCCACATGATGATTGACGGGCGGTTGTAATTGGAATATATCATTTCCCGCCACATCTGATAGGAAATGCCCCGCTGCTCCTGTGCTTCATAGTGGTGTGTTTCAAACTGCCAAAGCGGAATCTCGCTCATCGCGGTAAGCCCCAGGCGGTCGAGCATAATGAAGGTGTAGATATGATTTGGGTAATGAGCGGTCCGAACCATATTTACAGACAAATCAGCAATCTGAAGGAAATCGCTTTTAATGCGTTCCCAAGATGCGGTTCTTCCATACTCCGGCCATTCCTCATGCCTGGCAACGCCTGCGAAAAAAACAGATTTGCCGTTCAGCTTAATTTGAGCCTTCTCCTTCGCCAGTGTCCGAATGCCAAACTGCGAATAAAATGCATCCAGCTGTTCCTCGCTGTTAGAAACCTGTACCTCTATAACATATAAATTTGGTTCCCTTATGCTCCACAGCTTAGGAGCAGCAATTTTCACCTGACAAGAAATGACCTTCGTTTCTCCTGCCGCCAGAAAAACAGATCTTTCTTCCATCCCGCTGAACTCCGCTGTCCCTGCACAAATGCTTTTTGCATCAGGTTCTGTTAAGAAAACGGGCGATAACATGTCAGTTTCATGTACGAGGCCTGTAAGAAAAAGATTCTGCTCGCTGTCTGTTCTATTTTCAAGCACGACTGAAACCTCGAGCTCACCTTCCGTATTCTTCGGCACTACATCTGCCCTAACGACCTGCACCGCACTTGCGGCTTCCAAATAAAGGTCGTGAATGATTCCTGTATAATTAAAAAAGTCATTGTTAACAGCAGGGACCGTATCAATGCGCATCGTCCATGGGGGATTATCAATCCTTACCGCAATCGTATTTTCTCCAGTGGTGACCAAATTTGTAGCGTCAAAAGCAAATGGTGTATACCCGCCCTCATGACAGCCTGCATATGTCCCGTTGATCCAAAAATCACCGACATATGAAACACCAAGACATTTAAGAGTAATCACTTTTTCACTCCAGGTATCATCGAGAAGAAACGTCCTTCTGTACCACACCCCGTTTTCATAGGTTTCCGCTGCGTTCACTTCTTCTTTTCCAGTCAGTCTGTTTTCAGGAAGCGGAAGACTGCGGGAATCCCAGCTGCTGTCATCAAATGTAAGCGAATGGTACCCTTCTCTCTCCGTTTGGCGGATCCACTCATCATTTCTCTCACTCATCGACAAATCATGATCTGCTTCAAAGCGCTGCTTTTTCCATTCACCAGCAAGATTCAGAATCTTTCTTTGCTGCGGCTCAAACGATGGATACGGGATATCATTTTGAAAAGGCACGGCCCTCCCGTCGATTGTTTTCAGCTGCATCGTCGCTTTTAAGCTCCCAATCACTTCATATGTATTAGATGTCACGCTGCTGCACCAGCCTCTCTTTTAATATAGTAAAAAGAAGAGAATCAAAGCGATATGCTCTGATTCTCTTTTTGTGTTATTCCGAACCAAGCTTTTTGGCGTTTTCTTTCATTTTTTCATTTCTGATTTTAACAATAGAATCGAAGTTGTTTGCCTCAAGGAACTTTTCATAGTCCGCTTTCAGCTTGTCAAATTCTTTATCGTTCTTGGACCGCAGCATATTGGCAAGCGTCGTAGCCCAGTAAGAATTGATATTTGTTAAGCTCCGTGCTTCTCCAGTCCCCTGATCAGGGTCTGTATTTTCAAGAATGAACTGAGGCTTCAGCTTTCCTTTTGCCCAGTCTGTAATCTGAGAGGTAGCTTCTACAGGTTCATTTTGTCCTTTTTCAAGCGCAAATGTATCGTGCCCGAAGAACCAGAATTCGCCGAGGCGGTACTTCTTTTTGAACTCATCCGGGTTTGAATCACGAAGCTGTACAACCTCCGGCTTCAGGACAGCTTTTCCTTCAGCATTCAGGTCATACGTTTCTCCCTCAACTCCATATGTGGTCAAATACTGTCCTTCATCGCTAAGCAAATAAGTAAACAGCTGAATCGCTTTTTGAGGATCTTTTACATTTTTCGTCACATACGTTACAGACCAGCCGGAAATACCTGTTTGACTCAGCGTCGGCTCATTTCCTTTTGTACTCTTCGGTCCATCAATGGCAATGTATTTTTGCTCAGGGTTAGAAGCAATGTTTTTCTGAAGGGCGCCTCCAAGCTGAATGGCTCCGCTAATAAACATTGTTGCATAATCCCCGCGCGCCACTTTTTCCTCAAATTTTACGTTGTCATCAGAAAAGTTATCATCACTGATGTAGCCTTCTTTGTAGGCCTTATTAAATGTACTGATCCAGCTGAGATAGTCTTCATCCAAATTCCGGTTATACCACTTTCCGTCTTCTGTTGTGATCGGGACTCCCAGGTGATTTTGCAGAAAGTGAGAAAGTGATCCTGTATCACCTGCTGCCGAGAATCCGCGGAATCCGAATGGCACTGTTTCCGGGAATTGTGATTTAATCTTTTCCATAGCGGCCAGAAATTCTTCGGGTGTAGACATACTTGGTTTCCCAATCGCTTCATAGATATCCTTTCTGACGACAAAAGCGTCCATACCGGGAATCATATTGGCTTCATAATGCTTTTCTGTATTTGAAAAACTAGGATACCCGTAAGTATTGCCGTCCTTCAGCTGATACCAGTCAAGAGTCTGCTTTTCTGCTACTTTATAAAAATATGGATCATATTTATCGGCAAGTTCATTTAGAGGCAGCGCCCACGTTGCTGCTTTTTGGGCAGTCGGCGAATTCCCTCCAAAGATCGTTATGATATCAGGCAGCTCGCCGCTTGCAAAATACGTATTCAGCTTTGTATCGTCACCCGTCAAAAATTTGATGTCCAAATTCAGGTCTTCCTTCAGTTTCTTTGTAATCGTATCGTTGCCGTATTCCTTGTTGAACCAGTCTGCATTAACATACCAAGTCAGTTCTGTACTTTCTTTTTTATCGGCCTTCCAAGCAGGTGTATTTTCGTCCACCTCATAGCGCGCTTTCTCCTTCGTTCCTGATCCTTGCTTGCTTGAAGCACTCTCAGAATTGAAGCACCCTGTCAAAAGCATCGTGAGTGCCAGCACCAGAATAATCCCCTTTGAAAACAATGATTTCAACATTCTCCCCATCTCATTTCCCCCAATAAATTAAAATAGAGTCATTTCCCCGCGCGCAGTGTTAACGCTTACAAATAAGCTCCTGCGCATGAAGGAAAGTCTACTCTTTCACCGCTCCGATCATCATTCCGGAAATAAAATACTTCTGCAGGAACGGGTACACAAGAACAATCGGCACAGTGGCAATGACAATCGTCGCAAGCTGGATGGATTCAGATGATGTCGGGATCCCAACTGAGCCCACCGTCTGCATCGTTTGTGCCTGCTGCTGAACAATAATTTCATACAGCTTCATTTGAATCGGATACAGCGCTTCATTGCTTATGTAGAGCTTGGTTGTAATATAGTCATTCCATTGATACACACCGTTGAAAAGAGCAATAGTCGCAAGCACTGGCATAGAGAGAGGGATAATAATTTTCATAAAAATCGTCCATACCCCGGCTCCGTCCATCTTCGCTGATTCTTCAAGCGAACTAGGGATCTCCCTGAAAAAATTCATGATGATAATCATATCGTAATAGCTGAAAAGTGCCGGAATAATGTACACCCAGAAACTGTCGAGCAGACCGAGTGACTTCATCAGGAGGTAGGTCGGAATCATTCCTCCTGAGAAAAACATCGTTCCGATTCCCATTGCCGTATATACATTCCGTCCCAAAAGATCCTTTTTGCTCATCGCATAGGCAACCATGGCTGTGAAAAACACATGAGTGACAACTCCGATGACCGTTTTTAAAATAGAAATCATAAAAGCATTCCAAATACTTGGATCATTGAATACCAGTTTGTAGTTTTCCAGCGAGAACTCTTCCGGCCAGATCCTGAGCCTTGAACTTCTAAGCGTGTCTGGACTGCTGAATGAAGCGACGACAATATCCCAGATCGGAAAGATGATCACAAGTGCAAACAGCGACATAAAGATAATATTCACAATGTTAAACAGCTTGTTTTCCTTCACTTTCGTGCTTCGTTTAGGACTTTTAACGGCAATTTGTATACCTTCTGTATTGGCTACCTTCATAACACCCTCCTAAAACACCGAACGATCACTAAATTTCTTAGTGAGGCGGTTTGTAATAAGCACCAGGATCAGCGAGATGATTGAAATTCCAAGACCGACAGCAGTCGCATACGAGAAATCCCCCTGGGCAAGCCCGATCTTATAAACGTACGAATTGATTACCTCTGCATGAGATGCATTCAGCGGATTCATGAGTACAAGCGTCTGGTCAAGATTGGATCCAAGAATGCCTCCAACTGCAAGAATAAACATCAGCGAGATGATAAATTTCATCAGCGGCAGCGTAATGTGCCAGATTTGCTGAAGCTTGGTGGCACCATCCATTTTCGCCGCTTCATAATAGGTAGGATCTATTCCTGCCATTGTCGCAAGGTAAATAATCGTTCCCCAGCCCACACCCTTCCATACGTCTGAAAGGACAGCAATCATCCAGTAGCTTTCTGGTTCCACAAGGAAGTTTCTAGGACTGTCCAGTACACCAATTCCGACTAAAATTGTATTGAGCATGCCGGTTGTCGACAGCCAGCTGATCAGCATTCCACCAACAACAATCCATGACAGAAAATGCGGCAGATAGGAAATGGTCTGAACCCACTTCTTAAACCATCCATCCTTTAATTCAAAAATCATGATCGCAAGGATAATCGGTGCTGTAAATCCGATCAGCAGTTTCAGAAAGCTAATCGCAAGCGTATTGACAACCGAATCCCAGAAAAACTTGTCTCCAAATGCCACTTTGAAATTCTCCCACCCCACCCAGGGTGCCGAGGCAATCGTGTCTGTAACCGAGAAGCTCTTAAAAGCGATAGTTAATCCGTAAATTGGCACATAACAGAAAATAATCATAAAAATAATGCCGGGAAGCACCATGACCTGAAGCGGCCACTGCTCCTTAAGCTTTTTCAAGAAAGGCTTTTTACTTACTTGCACTCCTTCTATTGCCATTTCCCTTCTCCCTTCGCTGTTGCATAAAAACGTTTTTATTTTAAAGTAAATATAAAAGCACTTAGTTTGTAAGCGCTTTTATAGTTAGTCATTCATAAAAACCATTTTATTTACCGAGCATGAATTTCTTACAACCAGTGTTCCTTCAAGCTTGTCCAGCCTGCCTGTATCCTTTTTCTGGATCATGGCGAGCAGCCGGTTCACTGCCAGAAGCCCCTGTCTTGCAATCGGATTGTTCACAGTCGTAATTGGGGGATTAAAAAAGCCGCTGATGTCGATGTCATCAAACCCAATAACGCTTATATCATCCGGCACTACTAACCCTTCTGATTTCAATGCTTTTATTGCTCCAATCGCGCTGAGATCATTTGCTGCAAAAAACGCATCGGGAAGCCGTTTTCCATTCCTGACGTAGGATTTCACAGCCGAATAGCTCGCTTCTTCTTCGAAGTACCCGACCAGCCGGTGATCTTCATGAAATTCAAGACCCGCTTCCATAATGGCATCCCTGAATCCGCGGAACCGTTCGATGTCGTCGTATAGATTCGAGTATCCCTGTATGTATCCAAGGCGTTTATGACCCAAATTCATTAGATAACGGGCAACAACCTGCCCGCCCTTGTAGGAATCAAATACAACACTGGACATCGCCCCGCTTACTTGCTCCCTGTCGAGAAACACAACCGGCGCCTTTGCCTGTTCGAGCTGCTCAACATTTTTGTCCGTAATATAATCGTTCAAAATAATTGCTCCGTCTACGCGTTTGCCCAGAATACTGCTGAGTGCGCTCCGGTCATTTTTCGTCACAAACACATTCAGTTCATAACCATTGCGCTCACATTCCTTGTAGACAGCATCGGTCAGAATCCCGTAGTACGGTCCCTGCATGCTTGTAATAAATAACCCAAGAACCTTCGTCGCGCTTGTTTTCAAATTCCGGCCGTTTACATTGGGAATGTAATTCAGCCTGTTGGCGACATTCAGAACATGCTCACGTGTTGCTGCATTGAGCACATCCACGCCGTTCAGAGCATTGGATACGGTTGAAATGGAAACTCCCGCTTCTCTTGCAACGTCTTTAATGGTGATTTTTGTCGTAATTGTACTCTCCTGCCTTCAATAAAAACGTTTTTATTTATGAATCTAGCATACTCCCTAAAATATCCCTGCGCAACGTTTTTTTGACAAAAGAAGATGAATTTTTTTAATAGACTGATAATTAACCTTTGAAATTCGGATTTATATTCAAAAAAGCCCATCCTTTATGCTATGATAAAAATAAAAACGTTTTCAAACATCAGGGGGAGTGCCATGAACACAGGAGGATTGGTGCAGCAGCTCTATACCGCAACCGAATGGATCACACGAATCTTTACAGCCAACATCGTCTGGCTGTTCTTCAGTCTGCCAATTGTCTACTTATCCTTCAATCTATTTGCCGTCAAAGATCCGGCCGGCTTACTAGTAAATGGGCTGACAATCGCTATTTTTACACCTTTCATCCTTTTCCCTGCGACTGCCGCCCTTTTCGGGCTCACGCGGAAATGGGTGACTGCAGACAGTCAGGTTCGGCTGCTCCGCACCTATTGGAAGCTCTACAAAGAAAACTACACCCGCAGCATGACGGGCGGACTTCTCATTACCCCAATATGGATCATCCTGATTATCGATTACTTTTATTTTGCAAAATCAGGCTCGCCGCTGTATTATCTATTTCTGGCAATCGGAGTCTTCATGTTCGTGTTCACGATGCATTTCTTTTCAAACACCGTGCACTTTCATCTGACTTTGTTCCAGTCCCTTAAAAACTCTATGCTGCTTTCAATCGGAAAGCCTGTACATACAATCGGAATTGCAGCAGGCGTCGGTGCACTTTTTTATGTCAGCACCAGCGTTTTTCCACTGCTTATTTTGCTTGGTTTAGGGAGCTTGACGGCGTGGGTGGCGTTTTATTTATTTTTGAGGGCTGTTTAATTTGCGCTTTAGTGCACGTAAAAAAACTCGTCATTTTGTATGGCGAGTTTTTTTAGTATTTGTTGCTGCAAGATTTCATTCAAATTCATCTATTATCTCAACCACTTCTATTTTCCCATTGACCAAAAGCTCCGGCAGTTTATTTTCTTCGCGGTTTTCCCAATAATCCTTTGCCTGCTTCATCTTATCTGAAAACGGAATACAGTCTTCCTTTGGCAGCAGGCTGCCGTTGCCTTCAAAGCAGCTGCCTTCTACTTTGAGTTTCACAATCTGCAAGACTCCCCGATTATAAGAGTCAAAGATTTTTTTCCATCTCAAAATATCCTCATACGTTTTCGCTGCATATAAACATGAAAGCCGTGAAGGGTATTCAGGGTAATCTCGTAATCTGACCATTTCAACGACTGCTTCTCTGACAGCTCTCATTGTTTTGTCCATATACTTCATTGTTGTTTCTGCATCATCTTTATTCAATTTCAAACCATCATCACATATTCCATTCTGAAGAATCCGGTCAACTGTTTCACCTTTGGAATTTATAATATGGGGTTCAAAAAAGAAGCGGAACAGAGAATTATGCTCATAATTGTCAAAGACAATGATCTGACCGGGACTCATTTTTTTCTTTGTGACTAGATGGTAGACGTAAAAAGGGTTGTTCATAGGTTCCTCCTGCTGACTGCTATTGAAAGATTATGTGATTAGAACGCCAATCACAATAAAAAGAAGGGAAACAGCAAAAAAGACAAGAAAAAAGTATCCGAAGTACCGGATTGGTTTGGGGAGTTTTTCCATATCAGTCTGCGCAGGCAGTCCCTCAATTGTTTTCATGTGATCCACAGCATCATTGAATGGTTTTTGATCGGACATCTTGGAAACTCCTCTATTTGGTTTAATTTTTACACCTTGCTTTTATTAAATTTTGCGAACGCTACCAAATATCCCTTATCACAAGACGAAAATCCGTTCTTTTCATAAAATGACCTAACTTCCTCTGACTCATCAGTCAGTAATACATTTTGCCTGACGTCTTTGTACTGTTCCAAGACCAGCTTCAAGAGCTCTGAGCCAACACCTCTGTTCCGGCAGGATTCAAGCACCAGTAAATCCTGAATATAAATAATGGTCAGCCCATCTCCGACCACTCTGACTAATCCAATTAACTGCCCATGCTCCCATGCAGTTATGACCTTGAGAGAAGATTTGATTGCGCTCATCAGCTTTGGCATATCTTCTGTATAGGAAGTCCAATTTGCATCCTGATACAAATGCCCGACTTGTTTCTCATCGAGTAAGTTCGTTTCTTTATAGGTAATTTTCATCTATGTGCCTCCTCTTATTTATAGTATCAAGGAGACTTCTTATCGTCGCTTAATCATATCTTCACCTTCTCTAACACAACTCATCTTCATTATATTATTCTACCATAAACTGTTAAAACCTCTTATATTCAAAAAAGTTCTCCACCCGTTCAAAGAAATTAAGCAGGTGGATGGTGGTATTAGTTACGTTAAAAAGGACTGATCACTGTGACCAGTCCTTTCGTTCCTTGTTAGGTTATGTTATCTAATATATTGCGTTTAATAACTTATTAGACAACCTGCAGATAAAGATCTGATGAAAATTAGGATGACTTTCACCTAGAATGACCAGGAGAAATATTAGGGAACATTTAGTTTGAATGGGGTCCTTATTTATCTATATGTATTATAGAAAGATAGGAAACTCTAAAAGAAATCTCCTTAAAAAGTTCTTACAAAGCCAAAAACACATTCCAAACCATATGAGCTCCTATAACCAGCCACAGAGAGCCAGTCAGCCCGTAACCAATCCCAAAAGCAAACCCTTTAACAATTCCGCCGACCGGATCAGGGTGCATGATTCCGAACAGGACAGAGGTGAAAATGAGGCCTACAAGAAAATGATACCGTTCTGTGAGATATCTCTGCAGGATTCCTCTAAATACCAGTTCCTCTGTAACCGGGACAAGTAATCCAATAACCAGAAGATGAAGCAGGATTTCAGGCACACTGTATCCAAAAAATGCGGTGCCGTCCAGTACAGATAGGAAACTTTCAAAAGGTGCCGTGCTGTCTTTAACAAGCCATTCATAGAGAACAGGAAGGCCGAGGGCTGCTGCAAATCCTGCGAGAAGCTTCCATAAAGATGTTCTTCCTTTGATTAGACTCTCTTTTCCGTAAGCCCATACAGATGGAAATATCTTAAAAAGCAGGGTTATCAGCAAAACAGC
Source organism: Metabacillus indicus LMG 22858 (assembly GCF_000708755.2). Taxonomy (GTDB): domain Bacteria; phylum Bacillota; class Bacilli; order Bacillales; family Bacillaceae; genus Bacillus_P; species Bacillus_P indicus. The sequence continues at coordinate 225,033 of NZ_JGVU02000007.1, forward strand.
CGTCCCCATTGCAGCGGCGCCGTTAATTGTAACGATGTAATCTCTCGTATAAACAGGGCCGAGAAAAATAAACACGCCCATAATCACCGAATAGAATACAATATTCAGAGTTAAAAAAAGAGCTAAGAGCCCGCCCCTTGGCCGTTTTGATGCTGTTTCCCGCAATACAGGCTCAGTGCTCACCTTCATTCCTCCTCAATATAAGCCTTTTACATTTCTAACCACCCAGTTTGCCATCGCAATGCTTTCTTTTAACGATTGAAATTCCTCTTCCGCCTTTACAGCAGTTTCATGGTTCTCGACAGCTTTTTCATGAAGGGCCTGAATGGCTTCCCCGTCTAGCTCTGATACAAGCCTTCCCTGAATTTGAACTAAGAAGTTTTTATACGAGTCGTATGAATCAATTGCCGACAGCCCAGATTTAAGTTCACTAAGCTCGCTTTCAACCTTTGCCTCCATCTGCCTCTTCAGACTTTCCCTCTGACGGATCCGTTCAATTTCTCGGTTGATTGTTTTTTGAACACTCTCGATCTGCTCCATGATGGCATCCTGCGCATCGCCTATCTGTTCGGCGGCTTCTTTTTGGAGCTGTCTAAGCTCTGCGGTCGCATCCTCAAGCACATTTCCAAACATCCTGATTCCCTCCCTTACTGTGAGAGCCAGCTGGCTAGCAGCCGGTCTCTATCCTCAAACTGAACTGCCATGCTTTCAAACAGTGATTGTATGCTTTCGAGATCTCTCATGGTTTTCTGCAGACTTGAAAGCGCACGGTCCAGATTCGCATCCTCATAGAACATCGGAAGCCCTCCACTTTGGGACAGTGACAAGTCACGGATCGCTTCCCTCACGTCCGCCTGTGACAGGAGATGAAACTCTCCCGAAAGCTTTGCGTCAAAGTGGCTGATGACATCCTGGACAGCTTCATTATGTACCTGTTCAAACTGAACCACTTTCATCTCAAACGCCTTCATCTCTTCCACCTTCTGCCCGATCATGTCTGCCATATCCCTGACAGATGACAGATCAAGCTTGATTGATCCGCTGCCGTCTGATGAAAGGGGTGTCCCATAGACAAACTCCTCTTTATTCCGGTTATAGAGATACGGCGTATTTTGCGAAGGATCTGTATTAATGGCGTTTCCGTTTTCATCAAATTTAAAGTTTTGTTCGTTTAGGCCGTGTGTCCCGTCTTCCATAACAGCTGTATCCGTTAAATAGCCAATTGTGCCTCCCAAAAAACCCGGCAAGCCAAACTTCCATGCAAAATTGCCATTATCCGTACGAAGCTGCCGGTCAAGCATTGGATTATGCGTATAATAGGTTGTTCCACCATGACGCTCATATTCAGTAGACCACCCCGCACCTACAGCATCGTATGGATCAACGAGGTTAATAGCCGTTTTTTCAAATTCTCCGCTGTAGATTCTTTCTTTCATTTCGTCCGTATATAGATTCATAATCGACGGACCGTTAAATCCGTACGAAAAGACTCCGTTATGAATCCCGGCATATTCAGCTTCGGCTTCTCCAAGGGAATGACCAGTAGCAGATATAGTGGAATCTTTATACTCTGCCTTCACCTCTGCAACAAGCTTATTGGACTGCTCGAACGCTGTATCCTTTTTTACCAGCTCATACTGGCCGTTCATCAGCAGGGCTTCCTGACCGGGGCTTCCCGTATACTTAACCAGAGTTTCAGTTCCTTTTTCCTTCAAATACAAGGTAGGAACCTTCGGATCCGCGCCCATTACCACATGTTTCCCATCAGATGTAAGCACATCGGTCGCTACCTGGCTCGTATCCGTCCCGGCAAAGCCGACTACAACATTTTCAGGAGTTTCACTCTTGATCCACTCTCCATTTACTTTTTCTCCCTGCGAAAAAACAAATGCATCAAGACCTGTGTGCGGATCTCTTTCTACTCGTTCTACAAACCAATACTCATCCGTATGAGCGTTTACCTTAATCTTTATAGGAACTTCAAGTTCATGGGCTTTCTCCAAACGCTCATAATTGTAAGTATTTGAAGAAATGGAATAATAGGTTTGTTCGGTAAGATTTGGAATATTTATTTCCTGTTTCATATACAACACCTTCTTATTTTTGTAAAATAAATAACAGAGAGGAGAATGAATGTGAAAAACAACAAATTCATCACCTTTAGTTTGATTACTTTAATCGTGTTAGGAGCTGTTCTGATGGGCTGCAACAATAGTACAAATGAACAATCGGAAAAAGAAGCAGAATTAGAAGAGGCAAAAAAAATTACAGAGAAACATATTAAAGAGAATTATAAAGACATTGACACCGTTACTTTTACAGAAAACAAAACCAATCCAATGGGCATTTTAGTTTTAGAAGGCTACATAAATAATGATAAAGAAAAAACTTTTTCACTTGACTACGACTACGGACAAAAAGACGTAATCGGAGGACTCGTTCTTGCAGATATAAAATAGAAATGGATCAAACTTCATTACTATATAATGAAGTTTTTTCTGTTACCTAAGACTCACAAGATAGTCCTATAAGGTCTTTTTCCCAAAATCCACAAGATAAAACCACTTATTTCCATATAAATTAAATGATCGTGGTTTTTATATGGTTTATAAAAGATCAACAGTCTTTAATATCTAAATCATTTATCAGAGGTGAAAAATGGGAAAAACCTTTATCATCAGCTTTACGCTTATGTTATTGTTAGCCTCGATTTCAATGAGCTGTAACACTCAAAAAATAAATAATGATGATCCTAAAATTAAAGAAGCTGAGCTTGCTGTACAAAAACACCTCAAAAAGAACTACAAGGATGTTGAATCAATTTCTTTTACAAATCATGAGAAAAACCCTATGGGAGTTCTAATGGTCAGAGGTTATCTAAATGATGATCAATCCAAGAAATTCTCTGTACACTACGACTTTAATCAGAAAGATATTGTTGTAGGAATAGTTAATGCTGATCCTAAATAATACATGTTTTTGAAATCTTATTTAAAGACAGATTTTCTAATACCCCAATAGCTTATCTAGTTCTTTTCTAATAGTCTAAAGATGAAGAATACGTCTGTTTCTATGTTAAATTAAGGAAACATAGAATTAAACCCTGCAAATATCACTTTCTGTTTTTTAGGTTAAAGCTCCTATAGAATACCTGATTTTACTTTGTTTAATGTACTGGCTAATACTGAAAAAGGAGGTCCACACATGTGAAAATGAACAGATACGCCATCTTCTGCTTCATTTCATTATTATTAGTCGGCACAGCACTGACCGGCTGCACGTTGCGGGAGACAGACAGCAGGATAGAAGAGGCTGAAAGTAACACCATCATATACCTCAAAGAAAACTACTATGATATCAGTGAAGTCACCGTTACAAATACAGAAAAAAATCCTATGGGATTATTAGTTCTCTCAGGCTACTTAAATAATGACAAAGGGAAAGAGTTCTCCGTAAACTATGATTTTAATCAGAAAGATGTCATCAGCGGCGGAGTTGACGCTGAATTAAAATAATGTTCATGCTGATGACCAAAGGAGAATGAATATAGATGAAGAGAGTCATTTTTTTCTTAGCCGTTGTCTTATCAGTCTCTCTTATCTTTTTCAGAGGGAATACTACTGAATAAAATAAAGTAAAGAAGCAAACGACGAACGAAGTGATCCGGATACTGAAAACAAACTATGAAGACTATGAAGAAATTTTGTAAAAAGAAACATGTACGTTATGGAAAAACCGAAGAAGATCATTGTTAATACACTCAGCATATCAGATTCTCCAACTGAAATTGCGAGGTGAAAAAATGAAATCCACCATCAAAAAATTAACTGTTTTTTTACTACTCTCTTCTGTTTTAATCAGCTGCAGCACTAGAGGAAACGAATCCGAAATGAAAGAAGCACAGAGTGCTGTTAAAACGTATTTAGAAAGCAATTATCAAGATATCGAATCCGTACACTTTACAAAGACTGAAGATAATCCGCTGGGAGACCTTATGGTATTCGGTTATCTGAATGGAGATAAGGATAAATTTTTTTCTTTTCACTATGACTTTGACCGCAAAGAAGTTACGGTTGGCGGTGCAAATGCTGAGGAAAAGATGAATACCGATGATTAATGTGTCTTCATTTTTATTAAGTTTTTTAATTTCCTATTCTCTTCATTAATTCATATGCAGCCATCCTTACACAGCTCCATACATACTCCCCTCACAAACACCACAACCTAAAGGTAAGGCTTTAAAAGACGGAGGTCTACGTTTAGTGAAAAAAACAGCAATCCTGCTACTCCTTTCTCTTGCTTTCATGCTATTGCCAAGTGCAATCCCCATTTCAGCAGCGCCACCCGAAACAGCGATGAGGGTGATGACCTACAACGTCCGGTATCTGAACAGCTCCGATCCTTCTCCTCATACATGGGCAGAGAGGCTTCCTGCCATCGTGAAGCTGATTCAAAAGGAGAATCCGGATATTATCGGTACGCAGGAAGCTGTGTATCAGCAAATTCAGGACCTTGATGCATCTCTGCTTGAGTACAAATGGGTTGGGATTGGAAGGGAAGGCGGAAGCAGCGGGGAATATACAGCCATCTTCTACAGAACTGACCGTTATGAACTGCTTGAGTACAATTTCTTCTGGCTGTCGGACACTCCTGAGACGGTTGGATCTAAAAATTGGGGCAATGTCATTTCGCGGATGGCGACGTGGGCGAAATTCTCAGACCGAAAAACAAATCAGTCCTTCTACGTTGTAAATACTCATTTCGACCATGTCTCGGCAGAAGCCAGGGAAAAAAGCGCCGCATTGATTCTGGAGAAGATCAAAAACTTCGACCCCGCTCTTCCCGTTCTGCTGACCGGAGATTTCAATGCTGCACCTGGAAGTCCTCCTTATCAGATTCTGACACAGGATGGTGCATTCAAGGATTTATGGAAAACGGCAGCTGTGCGCATCAATGAAAACCTCGGCACCTTAAACCGTTTTAAAGATCCAACAGGTGAGGGTCCAAAGCGCCGCATTGACTGGATCTTGACCAAGGGGAATGTTCTTGCTGACACTGTGAAAATTGTGAATGATTATGAGAATGGACAGTTTCCAAGCGATCATTTTCCGGTTATGGCGGATTTGCGGATTGTAGGAAGATAAGACAAGGCAGAAAAAACGAATGTTTTTTCTGCCTTTTTTACTGCTAACTGCGATTTTTTATTCCCTTTCAATTGGAAGCTCTATCCTGATCTGATTCACAGATTGACAAACTACATCATACATTTCCTTCATTCCGACCTCTGATGCTTCAAAAGAATATGCATTGGCGCTTCTAATCCCAATATACTCAGCTTCTTTTGCAACATCTATGTTCGCTCCCATAAAGATGAATTCCCAGCTGTATTTTTCCTGCTGATGCTTGATGAGTTCATGGACTTTATCATATGAAAATTCTTTACTGGCATTTTCCTGTCCGTCCGTTGTAATGACAAAAATCACTTTGCAGGGACGCTGTTCTTTCGGAGTTTTTGAAAGTCTTCGGCCCACATCGGTAATTGTTTTCCCAATGGCATCTAAAAGGGCCGTCAGCCCTCTGACATAGTAGTCTTCTACAGTCAGTTTGACGGATTTTGCATCTTCGCCCTTCCAAAGCACTTCATATTCATCATCGAATAATACAGTGGTCAGCACTGTATCTCCTTCAAGCCTGCACTGATTTTCAATAAAAGAATTGAACCCTCCAATAACATCCTGTTCAAGTCCGCCCATTGATCCGCTGCGGTCCAGCAGAAAGACAATTTCATTTAACTTATGATTCATGTTCATCAGCCTCCATACATATTCATGGTATAATCTTAACAATAAATATCCATATTATGGTCGCTTTGAAAGCGACATTTGGAGGCGGTCATTTGCTTAATCAAACCTTTTTAGATGAACTGAAAGACTACATAGACAACGCACTATTTTCCTCAGATTTTTTTTGCTATTCACCGGCATCAGAAGATATTCTGGTGTATTCACCCGAGATCATTTCTCAGGATATCGAAGATTACATAGACAATAACCGCCAGCCTGTTCTAAACCAGGTACTTTTTGACCTGATTGATAAGCGGGGCCTTACTGATGCACAAGTATACAATAAGGCCGGATTAGACAGAAAACTGTTTTCAAAAATAAGAACAAACCCTGCCTATAAGCCTAAGAAACATACGCTCGTATCCATTGCATTCGCATTGAAATTAAGTGAGGATGAGTTTGACAGCTTTTTGGAAACCGCTGGTTATTCACTCTCGTACAGCGACACACAAGATCTTATCATTAAGTTCTTTCTTAAGGAAAAAAGATATGATGCCGATGAACTAAACGAAGCATTTGACAGGTTCATCCCTAAAAAGCAACAAGGTGAACGTCCGCGGGTAAACAATAATTAATAAGCTTGGTATTACTACAATCAAACACGATATTGAGCACGTAAAATCGGACATTGCTTATTTACCCCGGTAAGTTCACCTGAAATAAACTAAAAAACATCTACTTACCAGCCTCAAGGGCTTTCTAATGTTTACTTGTATGCCTCACAAGTAATCAAGACTAGTAAAGATAAGAATGATACCCACTATGCAGATTATCCAAGAAAGAGCCGATCCAGATTGAGCAGCTATCTTCAAGTGCAGCCGTTCAAGACTTTTTTGCATGCTGCGCCCAAGAAGAAAAGATAACATATACAGCAAAAGAGAAGGCATCACCATAATAAAATTGTAACCGGCTAAAACAGGAGACCATTCCGTCCACGGCAGATTAGAAGCGGTCATAATGCCGATTGCAGTAAAATAAGGGAATGCGGTGCCTGCTTCTGCGATTGAGGCAGTGAGTCCCAGGGCTGCAGCCGATCGGACACCAGCGGATACTGAATAGGACGGGACTGAATGTTTTCTTGCCGGCACATAAAAACTTGCGATGAACAGACAGACTCCAGTTAGAAAGACTGTCCAGCTAACAAAGCGAATTTGAAAAAAACCAGAGATAATGTCAGCCAGAAAACCTAACCCCAGCATCAGAAAGACTCCAACAGTAAAATAAAACCCGGCAACTGTCAGCAAAAAAACCATTAGCCGTTTGGCAAGCCCCTCTTTGTTTCCAAGTAGCATATACACGGTTATCCCCAATGTAGCAGGACTTAATGTATCCAAAAGGGCAAGACCGCCAATGGCAAGAAGCATTTCACTATTCATCGCTCTGTCTTGACGAAGAGGCATTCTCATTTCGTACATAAATTTCATGTGCCCGTGTCATAAACTCGAGCAAATCGTCTTCAATCGGATACAGCCCCATCTTCTCTGACTGCTCTTGAGATATTCTTATTTTCCAAAGCTTATCTAAAAATTCGTTCTCGCCATCAAATTCTTCTATACGCTTTTCATCCATCCTTCTTATTATCGTTTGAACTTCAGGTGTACCTGGACCATCCTTCATGCAGCGCTTCAACTGACCAATCAGATTCATCCATTCCAGCGAATCCCCTTTTGCCATATTGGGAACCTTATTCAATAATTGGATTTCTTTCTCCCTGAATACAGATTCACGGTACTTCCTTTGTATCTTTTTGTCTCTGCTTGATACGTGCATAAGCTTTTGAACCGCAATCCATTCTTCCTCTCCTTCAACAGCTATTCCATGGATGAGCTCCCGCAGGGACTGTTCAACCTTCTTCAGGTTTTCGATTTCTTCTAATATAAAAGATAACTGGCTCTTTAAGTGAACCGACCAATTCCACTCATTTGAAGCGAGCATCTCCCGAATCTCATTTAATTGAAACCCTGCCTTTTTTAAAAATTGAATCTGCTGCAGTTTTTTGATTTCAGTGTTTGAATATAATCGATGACCTCCTTCCGTTTTGGACGCAGGCCTCAACAAACCGATCTTATCGTAGTGACGCAGCGTTCTGACTGTAACACCTGTTTTCTCCGCCACTTTGTTAATGTGCATCAAGCTGTATCCCCCCGATTCGTTTTAGGTAAGCTATTCTTCTTTACGAAAATACATTTTTAATAAAAACCCTGCACCCAGGCCAATCAGCGCTCCCGGAAACGCATTGTCCAGGATCAGCCCGATTCCAGCTCCTATAATGACACATCCATAAATGACAATATCCTCCTGTTTCATAAAAAAACCTCCCCGCTTCAAGCAGCATTGTTTTAAAGGGTGCATCACCAGCTGTTTATCAGTATATAAGATGACGCAGCGTCAACTTCAAGTTCCATTTGCAGAAAAAGCCTGACACGTTACCTTGGCCAGTCTTATTACTTTTTGCCTATTGGAGCTGAGCTTAAAATAGAGGTTGAAAATCTATTAATCTATATTTATAATTATGCATGTAAATGAATTTTAATAAAAGGAGACACTCATGAAAAAACAGATTTTTACTATACTCACTATTCTATTTCTGCTAATCTCATCTGCAGGCGCAGCTTCGGCTGTCACATATTCCCCGTCATTGGTACATAAAAAAGGCGCAATGGCTTATCAGCATACGAAATACCTGTCTGAAAAAATCGGCCAGCGAGTAATGGGCACTCCAGGTGAAACGGCAGCGAAAACGTATGTCCAGAAGCAATTCAAGCGCATGGGCTACAAGCCTGCTGAACAGTCTTTCACTTTCACAAGAAAAGGAAAAGACTTCTCATCTGCAAATGTTCTGGCTTATAAGCAAGGCAAATCAAGCAAGCAAATCATCGTCGGCGCGCACTATGATTCTGTTGCAACCGGCAAAGGAGCTGACGATAATGCATCCGGCGTCGGAGTCATGCTTGAAGTGGCAGAAGTTCTTAAAAAGAAAAAAACGCCATATTCCATTGTATTCGTTGCCTTCGGCGCTGAAGAAGGCGGATTAAACGGATCAAACCATTACGCGAAACAAATGACTGCAAAAGAAATAGAGAACACAATTGGCATGATCAACCTGGACAGCCTTGCTGCAGGCGACAAAATGTACGTCCACGGAAGCGCAGGCGAAGATGGGTTCATTCGTGACCAGGCAGTAAACATCTCTAAAAAGAAAAAACTCAACATTGGCATCAACACAGGATTAAATCCTGACTACCCTGCAGGCACAACAGGAGACTGGAGCGACCATGCACCATTCGATAAACTCGGCATTCCTTTCGCATACTTTGAATCTACCAACTGGGAAATCGGTGACCTTGACGGGTATGAGCAAACGGAAGAATACGGCGGGATCTGGCATACAGAAAACGACACTCTTGCCTTCATTGAAGAAGCATTTCCAGGCAGAACGGAAGAACGTCTATCCTCTTACAGCCAGGTGCTGACTGAGCTTTTGAAGCATATAGATAACCCAAGTTTATCAAACTAATAGAACTAAAAAAGAAAGGCCAATGCCTTTCTTTTTGTTTTGCCCGTATAACATTACATCTTCTCAGCAATCCTTTTAAGCTCCACTGCACGAGCAGCAATAAACTTCCTCATATACCTTTCCATAAATAACAGATCTGCTATCTTTCCAAGAATACCAAAAGGAGATTCATAGGAAAAGGTATCCTTCATGATTGTCCCTGTGCCGCTTTCTTGGAATTCGTGCGTATGCGTGAATGAACGAAAAGCTCCCTTAACCATAACATCTGTAAATCGATAGGGCACTTCCATCTCAATAATCTTAGCTGTTAATCTCTGTCTCACTCCAAGATGAACAGCTTCCCAAGTGACTGAATCGCCGCGTTCCATCAAGCCGGTGGTAACACCGTCAACCGCTCTTTCCTGAGTTCTTCCTGTCGTTTCCATATGGACATCTACACTGCGTGCAAGGTCGAAACAAACTTCAATGGGCGCCCGGATATAAACTTTGTGCTTAATTGTTGGCATAGCAGGTACCTCTCATCTATCGGATACACCAATTGTAAGCAACGGCTGACTAGTAGACAAGAAAGGCGATCTCAATTTTACATTTTATGCTAAAATGAATTGTATTTAATAGAAGTATACGGGGAGATGCAGAGAATGAAAGCAGTGGTACAATATGAGTTTGGAGATTCCAGTGTCCTTACATATTCAAATATTGAGGTACCCGAAATAGGAAAAAACGAAGTATTAATTAAAGCAGCTTATACAAGCGTTAATTATGCAGATATTAAAAAGCGGTTAGGAAATAAAGGAAGAGGGAGTTTTCCTCTGACACTTGGATTGGATGTTGCCGGTACAATTGAAGAGGCATCCGCTGACTCATCTTTTTCCAAAGGAGATCGTGTAATAGCTTTTCCTAAAAACGGTTCGTATGCAGAGTTTGTTGCGGCAAATGAACAATTAGTTTTTAAAATTCCAGATAACCTATCATTCGAACAGGCTGCTGCAATGCCTACCGTATCTATTTTAAGCTTTATACTCTTATACGAAATTGGACAAGTACGCAAGACAGATGCCATTGTTATACACAGTGCAGCCGGCGGCGTAGGCTCTATGCTCGTACAACTTGCAAAGCTTGAGGGTGTTCAGAAGATTATCGGGACGGTTGGCAGTTTAGATAAAGAGAACTACGTAAAGAATTTGGGTGCAGATTTCGTGCACACCTACGAAACTTTTTCAGAGGAAGTGCTGGAACAGACAAATAATCTTGGTGCTAATGTTATCTTTGACTCCATTGCCGGCGAAGTCACCAGCCAAAGCTTGAAGTGTTTGGCATTATACGGCACTCTCGTGCAATTCGGCAACAGCAGCGGAAAACCTGGCAGCTTCAAAACAAGTGATGTTCACAGCAGCTGCAGAAACATTAAAGGATTCAGCCTGGGCACAACCAGAAAACACAATCCAGAAAGACTAGCGCCTGTGGCAGAAAGAGCTTTAAAATTATTTGCCTCAGGAAAAATAACCCTTCCTATCGCCGAAGTGTTTGATTTAAGTGAAGCGGCACGGGCTCATAGGTTAATTGAAAGCCGCAATTATGAAGGTAAAATATTAATCAAGATATAAGATGGTTGAGATGCTAGTTGCATAGGCATAGTTGAGGAAATGTAAGGGAAGGGAATTAGAGATAAAACGACCAGATTTTGATCTGGTCGTTTTTTTCCTTCCTAGGTTTTTTTTTTACAAACCCTAAACCGTCATCCTCCAACTAGACACAGCAAGCCACGCCTCCCGCTCTTTATAATCAGGCATAATCTTCCCGACCAATCTCCAGAACGACCGGTCGTGATTCAGGTGCACCATGTGGCACATTTCGTGCACGACCACATAGTCGATCACCTCCTGGGGCGCCATCGAAAGCTTCCAGTTGAAGGTCAGCTCCAGGTTTCCGTTGCACGTTCCCCAGTTCTTTTTGCTGTCGACAATTTTGACAGAGCGGGGCTTCATTTTGAAATGGGATTGGTGAGACTTGATGCTCTTTTCCACGATGGCTTTGCACTGCTGGTAATAGTAGCGTTTGAGTGCCTGTCTGATTCTGGCATCTTCCTGCTGCTTTACTTGAATGTGCAGGGTTTTCCCGTCAAATACTAAATGGTCCTTATCAATGGTTTCATCGTGCGTAATACTGATGGGGTACGCCTTTCCCAAATACAGAAAGGTCTCCCCGTATTCATAGGTTTTCTTCAGCGCGCCCTGCATCCTGGCCTGCATGTCTTTCAGCTTTTCCTGAATCAGTGCCCAGTTTGCCTCAAGCACCTTATGCACTTGCTCTTCGCTCGTGCCTTTCGGAGCCAGGACCTCCACGATCCCGTACTGGTCCATGCGCAGCCCGATGGAGGTGCGGTTTTTATGCGTCACCTCATACCGGATTGTTTCTCCTGCATATGTGTGGTTCATCTTTACGCGCCCCGGTATTTAACAGCCAGTCCCTTTAAAAAGTTCCGGGCAAACTTATCTCCGCACGCTTTGTAATTTTTATGGCCTTCTTTTCTGAGGAGAGCACCGAGTTCTCCTTTAGTCACCTGCAAACCTGCCCGGTCAAAAATCTCAATCATTTCCTCAGTTGTGAGCGCAAGAGCAATCTTCACTTTTTTCAAAAGATGATTGTTTACATTTGTGCTTCTGCCAAGCGTCAGTTCCGGAGTCTCTGCTCCAGGCTTCGGACCGCGTTTAAAGGTGATTAATCCATTTAAAAACGACTCGAACATCACATTGTCGCACGTGATGTTTTCTTCTTCTGAGTCAGACTTTGTCAAGATGAGCGGCAGATCCAGGGGACTTACTTCGATCCCGCCAAGCTTAAAAATCTCGACCATCTCTGCATTTTTCAAATCCAGTGCATATCGTAAGCGTATTAAAATATCGTTATTATCCATTATATGACCTCCTGTCCGTCAGTTAACAGGTAACCGGCGGGTGTTTGCATGATTGCTTTGTTCATTATAAAGGGTAGACGGACAATAATAAAGCCTGCCCCCGAAAGGACAGGCTCACGCGTTATTCTTTCATCCATTCTTCCATTGCTTCATCAAGTTCTGCCGTGGTTTTCATCTTCCGTTCGTGCAGCCCGCTCAGCTTGTCATAGTCCAGTTCATCCCCCATTAAGGAATCGAGATGAACGAGTTCCTTTTCAAGCCGCTCAACCTTCGCCAGAGTAGTTTCGGCCGCTTCCATTTGCTTCGCAGTTTCCACTCGTTTTTTCTCTTTAACAATTGTCTGCGCAGGAATCTGCTTTGACTTCTGCCGCTTGTACTCATCATAGTTTCCAAAGTAGCTTTTAAACGCAAAGTCCTCAAGCGCAACGATCCGCTGGCTGATCTTATTGATAAAATAACGGTCGTGCGAGATAAAGAAAATGGTTCCGGTGAACTCTTCAAGTGCTTCTTCAAGGGTTTCAATTGAATCAATATCCAGGTGATTCGTCGGTTCATCCAGGATCAGCAAGTTCACATCCTGATACAGCAGCATCCCAAGCTTCAGCCTGATCCGTTCTCCTCCAGACAGCTGATTCACTTTTTTGAAGACCGTATTTTTATAAAACATAAATTTAGCCAAATACTCCCGAGCCTTGCCCTCAGGTATCGAGATATTCTCCCTGAAGCATTCGAGAACGGTGTGCTGTTCGTTATTAAAAGTGATGATCTGCGGCAAATAGGCAGCCATCACATTTGCACCAGCTTCTACCACCCCTGCATCCGGCTTCACTTCTCCAAGCAGCATTTTCAAAAAAGTCGTTTTTCCGCTGCCGTTTCCTCCGATCAGACCCACACGCTCCCCGTATCGGATCATCAAGTCTGCGTTTTTCAGCAGCACCTTATCTCCGTAGCTTTTCGAAAGACCGGCCGCCTTGATCGTTTCATTCCCAGACCGTTCCGCCTGTTTGACGTTCAGTCTCATATTCCGCCTTTCAAAAACCGGCCTATCAATGCGCTCCATCTTCGCGAGCTTTTTCTGGATGCTCGCTGCCCGTTTGAAGAATTTGGTGTTGTCGGCACGCATCGCCCAGTCCCTGAGATCTTTTACGGTGGTTTCCATCGAAGTGATTTTCTTTTGCTGCTCCCGGAAATGCTCAAACTGTATCCGCATGTTTTCTTCCTTTTGGCTCACAAAAGAGGAATAGTTCCCCTTATACGTAATGGATTCCATGTCTTCAATTTCCACGATTTTGGTCACAACTTGATCCAGAAAATAACGGTCGTGGGAGACGATGAGGACGATCCCCTTATAGCTTTTCAAATAGCCCTCCAGCCATTCCAGAGCATCCATGTCCAAATGATTTGTCGGCTCATCCAGCAGAAGAATGTCAGGATCATGCACCAATAGCTTTCCAAGCATGACCGTCCTCTTCTCCCCGCCGCTCAGCAAATCAAAGTCCTGATTCAAAAAAGCATCGCTGAATTTCAGACCCGTGCACACCTTCCCAAGCTTCTCCTGAATCTCATAGCCGCCTTTGCCTTCATACAACTGGACAAGCTCGCTGTATTTCATCAGGGCCTTCTCAAGAACAGCATCCGTAAGCGTCTGCATCTGCTCCTCTAAATCGCGCATCTGTTTCTCAATCTTATGAACATCCTCAAACGCCATGTTCAGCACATCTATTACCTTCAGACCTTCAGGAAAAGACGGCATCTGTTCCAAATACGCAATGGTCGCACCACTCGGCCGGTGGATCAGCCCCTCATCATACCCCGGGCTCGACGTCTGGGGATAACCCGGATAGTAATGCATCTTCAAAATCCCGGCAATCAGCTTTAAAACCGTACTCTTGCCGCTTCCGTTGGCTCCCACAATCCCAACCTTATCTCCGGCGTACACCTCGAAACTGATATTTCTCAGCACAAGGGTCGCCTCCATATATTTCTTCACACCCTGCAGCGTCAACTCAAACACAAAATCCCCTTCTTTCATCATTGTGTGAGTTATGCCGTCTATGGACAGGGCAAAGAAGTCGGTTACTATTCTTTTTTACATGCAAAAAGGCCGCAAGAAGAGATCTCTTCCTACAGCCTAAAATCGTTCGAGATTATGATTGGGGTAAGCTTAAATAAGCAGGCGTCTGCATAAGTGCACAGAACATTCCTGTATCAGCATAACTGTTAAAAAAACAGCCGACCTTCATCATCTCAGGTTTTAGAAAAGTAAGCGATCCTCTGTATTGCCAATATTCCATAAAGAGCATAACCAAATAAACCTGTATATCAGGCAATTTTTATACTCGTTATAAAATTCGTATGAATTTTATCTGGAAATGAATTAGCAATAAGATGGCATCATATGGTTACTTTCCTCCTAAGATTTGTTTTATTGTCTCATTTTTAGGTAAATATGTAAATAATCAATTCAGAATTCAATCGTGTTCTTTGCTATCAATAAACAAAATTCCATAAAGGATTTAAGGCCATAACAAAACGGCCAGAGATTTTCTCTGCCCGCTTTGTTTAACATATATTAAAAAACAAATAGTATTTATATCTTAAAAAGTCATTGATAAATAAATACCGCCATGATATATTACTTTAGAAACACAAAACTCATTAATTAAACACCATATATTTATCCCTATCTTAATCTTACATCAAAACCCCTCTCTCAGTCAACACATTTTACAATTTTTTTTAAAGGAGTGCTTTGAATGAAAAATGACCTTCGGCAGGAGCAGGAACGACTGGATCTGGTGACCGGGACTATTACGGAGCAGATGAGCAAGCTTGCGGATGAAGCCGGCCGGCGCCGGAGTGAAGTGACCCATATTCAAAAGCACTTTTGGGATGAAGTCAAGGTCAATACTGATACGTTTGACGACTATCTTGAGACAATCATCGGCTTAAGGCAGCAGGCGCAGGCCCTGACCGTCAGCCAGAGCACACACAGGCATGCCAAAAGCAGGCTTTCTGTCCTTGAGCGCATTCAAAAATCGCCTTATTTTGGACGGATTGATTTCACCGAGGAAGGCACAGAAGAACCCGAAAAAGTCTATATTGGCATCTCAACTCTCACGGATTCAAGCGGTGAGGATTTTCTGGTTTATGATTGGCGCGCTCCAGTTTCGAGCGTTTATTATGACTATCCCCCCGGCCCTGCTGACTATACAACTCCAGGAGGCGTTATCAAAGGCAATCTGGAGACAAAGTGGCAATATATTATCCGCGAAGGCGTTGTCGAGTCGATGTTCGATACGAGCCTTACCATTGGAGACGAGATTTTAAAGGAAGTGCTCGGCAAAGGGACAGACAAACATATGCACAGCATTGTAGCGACGATTCAGCAGGAGCAAAACCGGATTATCCGGCATGTGAACGGCAAACTTCTCATTGTCCAAGGAGCTGCAGGCAGCGGTAAGACTTCGGCAGCTATGCAGAGGATCGCTTACCTCCTCTATAAGTACCGTGATCGTCTGAAGGCTGACCAAATTATTCTTTTTTCTCCTAACTCCATGTTTAACAGCTACGTATCCAACGTCCTGCCAGAGCTTGGCGAAGAGAACATGCAGCAGGTGACGTTCCAGGAATATATGTACCACAGATTGAGCGGCTCCTTTAAAGTAGAGGACCCTTATGAGCAGCTGGAATATGTGCTGACTGCAGAAGATGAACCTGCCCGCCGTACAAGAACGGCGAGTATCAAATTCAAGGCGTCAACTTCCTTTTTCGAGACGGTAAAAGCTTACAGCCAGTCTCTTGAAGAATCCGGCATGATATTTAAAGGGATAAAATTCAGAGGAAAACCTTTCGTCTCCGCCAAACGAATCGAAGAAAGATTTTACGGCACGGATACCTCTATCCGTTTTTCCAACAGAATTGAGAAGCTTCAGGAATGGCTGAATGCAAAGATTGATGAAACGGAGAAAGCCGAGCTGAACAAGCCGTGGGTTCAGGAGGAAATCGAGCTCTTAAGCAAAGATGAGTATCAGAAGGCATTTGCCTATTTAGAGAAAAGAAAGGGCTCCGAAGAAGATCTTGATGATTACGAACAAGAAATCAAGGTGCTGGGCCGGATGGTCGTCCGGAGGAAGCTGAAGCCGCTCAGAAAATGGGTGGAGGGACTCCGCTTCGTTGATTTTACCGCTTTGTACAGGCAGCTTTTTTCAGATTCGACGCACATAAGCAAATGGATGACAGGGAATCCGCCGGAAGAGTGGGCTAATATTTGCAGAATGACAATGAACATGCTTGATGAAGGAAGGCTGAATTATGAAGATGCTCCGCCGTTTTTATTTTTGAAAGAGCAGGTTCAGGGCTTTCAGACTAACACTTCGATTAAACACGTTCTTGTAGACGAGGCACAGGATTATTCTCCTTTTCAATTTGAATTTTTGAAACGGCTGTTTCCTTTGGCAAAGATGACCGTGCTCGGGGATTTTAACCAGGCCATCTTTGTTCACGCAAGCGGCCTGTCCGATTTTCACCCGCTTATGAGCTTATATGGACCCGATGAAACAGAGGCGATTCTCTTAAATCGAAGCTACAGATCCACTAAACCGATAACTGATTTTACTCGGAAACTCGTTCCTAATGGTGATCAGATTGCCTCTTTTGAGCGCGGCGGCGAAATGCCTGTTCTGACTACAGTATCAGACCGCGCAGAACTGCACCGGCGCATCACAGCCAAAGTTGCTGATTTTCAAAAGCTGGGGCACCAGTCCATTGCCATCATCTGCAAATCCGCTGCCGAAAGCAGCGAAGCTTTTAACGCGCTTGGAAACATCCCAGACATTAAACTTGTAAAAAGCGGATCGGCTGAATACGAGCAGGGCATCGTTGTGATCCCTGCCTATCTGGCCAAAGGCATTGAATTCGACGCCGTGATCATCTATGACGCATCCGCTCAAGCTTATGGAGAAGAGAGCCTGCGCAGATTGTTTTATACTGCCTGCACCCGGGCGCTTCATCTCTTGCAGATTTACAGTGAAGGTGAGCCGTGTGCGTTTTTGCAGGAGGTCCCGCGGGAGAGTTTGATTTGGAGTTAATCTCAGACAAAAAAAGGAAGGAAAGGCTGACGTTCTGCCTCTCCTTCCTTTTTATTTTGCATTCGCGTCAGGCTGGTGAATTCCGAAGATGTTGCCTTCCGTATCAAGGTAGTACCCTTGCCATGCCATTCCGGGAAGCGCATATTTCGGCAATGCGACCTTGCCGCCGCACTCAAGAATTTTCACTTCCGCTGCATCATAGTTTTCAACGCCCATCGTACAGGAGAACCCGTTTAACGGCTGGTTTTGCTCAGGCGAAGGACCCTGTCTCTGCATCAAAGCCCCGTTGACTCCCGGTTCATTCTCGTCCCCTGTCACTGCACCGAAATAAGGCAGTCCTGCATATTCGCTCCAATCCTGGAATGTCCATCCGAATACCTCTCCGTAAAACGTCTTTGCGCGCTCCATGTCGTTTACGTGAATTTCAAAGTGAACTAATCTGCCCATTTCGGCCTCCTATTTGCATATGTATTTTTACTATTTTTTCTAAACTGGCACAGAAATGTATTTCTGTTTCAGCTGCCTTAAAACCTCTTTCAAAAGTGAAAAAAGCAGGAACCTCTATAAGGTCTCCTGCTTTTCACTCAACTGTTCTGTCATTTGTTTTTCCTCAAACCGCTCAAGCATTGCTCTCACTTCATCCGTCGATTTCGTGTTCATCAATTGACTCCGCAGCTCTGCAGCTCCAGGGAATCCTTTGACATAGATTTTGAAAAAGCGGTGAAGTCCTGTGACAGAGCGCGGCACTTCTTCTGCATATTGATCCTGGAGGTCAAGCTGCAGTCTCAGCAGGTCGAGGTATTCTTTGCTGCTGTGTTCTTTCGGCTCTTTTTCAAAGGCAAACGGGTTTTTAAAGATCCCGCGGCCGATCATGATGCCGTCAATGCCATATTGTTCTGCAAGCTGAAGGCCTACTTGCCGGTCAGGGATGTCGCCGTTGATGGTCAGCATCGTGTCCGGCGCAATGCGGTCACGCAGTTTTTTGATTTCAGGGATGAGCTCCCAATGCGCATCGACCTGGCTCATTTCGTCTCGTGTGCGCAAGTGAATGGAAAGGTTCGCAATATCCTGTTTCAGGATGTGCCCAAGCCAGTCCTCCCACTCGTCTACCTTTTTAAAACCAAGTCTTGTTTTCACGCTGACAGGCAGTCCGCCTGCTTTTGCAGCCTGAATGAGTTCTGCCGCGACGTCCGGACGGAGAATAAGGCCGCTGCCTTTTCCTCTTGATGCCACGTTCGGGACCGGGCAGCCCATGTTGATATCGATCCCTTTAAAGCCCATTTCTGCCATGCCGATGCTCATTTGACGGAAATAGTCGGGATTGTCTCCCCATATATGTGCAACCATCGGGTGTTCATCTTCTGTAAACGTCAATCGGCCGCGCACACTTTTCAGACCCTCAGGATGACAGTAGCTGTCCGAGTTAGTAAACTCTGTGAAAAACACATCCGGACGGCCGGCTGCACTGACTACGTGACGGAACACAACATCTGTCACGTCCTCCATTGGGGCAAGTACGAAAAATGGCTTCGGCAGATCACGCCAAAAATTGTTGGTCATGCCAAACTCAAATCCTCTCAATGTCAAACTTCCGTAAAAATTATTCTTTTACACTTATAACATGTTTAATAACTAATAATCAAACATTGGACATTTATAATTTATGGAAAAACTATGTTATAAACTCAATGTTTAATTTAACGGAAATAGGTCCCAAACGGTATATTTTTAAAAACTTCGTCTAAGGGATTCGATCTAAAGGAAAAAAAAAGACAAAGCTGTTACAACTTATTCAAGAATATTGTGGCGCTGGTTAGATTTAAATATGAGTTTAGCCGGGAATCCTAAATCATTTTTCTTAACGAACCTACCACAGGTTTAGATCCAAAAACTAGAAATACCTGAATAGATTATAGTTATTTCGGTGCACGGCAAAACAATCTTCTTACGATCCAATATTTAGAAGAAGAAGAATCTTCACCTGAACAGATAGTCTTTTATGAAAGGAATATGGTTGTCTGTGGAACCTCGGAGTGTTGCTGAAGCAGATAAATTGTTCCTCATATTTAATAGGAGGCGAGACGAAGAGAAAGCTTTTCATTTAGACCTGTATTTTTCTGTATAAAAATGTTTTTAAAATCCCTATTGATTTAACAGAGGATATAACGACTAATTTAAATGGATTAAATGTTCTAGCAGCTGAAAAAATTTATCTTTAGACTTCCAAAAGATTCGCCCTAACCTTTGATGATGTATTATTACGCTTACAAAAGGAAAAAAATGAGGAATATTTAGAACATCTAGAAGATACATTTGAACTTACCAGCACAACCGGAGCATTGAAACTCTTAATACAGTTATTGCAACGCCTGTTATAATTTTATTAGGAATGATTTGTAATTCAAGGAACAATTCAGATTCAGGGAGTTTCTCAAGAGAATTATATAAATTATGTGCTTCCTGACATCTTAATAATAACAATTCCTACCGGATCTGCAATAGTTCGTTACGGATAAACTTATATAAAACATCAGGTACGCTCGATAGATTTATGTTAATGTTTATACCAAAATCATCCGTATTAAGCGGGTAGGTTTGCTTCTATTCCAATAATAGTTATTTTGTTAGTAGGGTTTTAGCTGAATTTAGAAGTAATGCGACATTTTCTGAACGACTTTTTGGGCTGCTACTTAATTTCTTTTCAGTCAAAGCAACAGTATACCTATTGGATTGGATGGCAGAAGCATTGATGTATCTAGTTTCTTCTCTAATATCTTGTCGATAATGCTTTTTGTCAATTCCACATTTGTAAGATGCTATGACAAAACCCACCTCTAAAATAAAATAAGCCGGTGACAATTTACGACGAGTAAAACGTCACCGGCTCTTATTACTTTTTAAATTAAAATAAGAACCACTTCAGATAAGATAAAGTTAACACACAAAATTTCATCAGGAAGAAGAGTCCATATTTTTTAAAATTTTATTATGAATCTATTAGTTTTACCCTTAGATTTAGAACTGCGTTGCATGTTCTCCACTTAGTTGAAAGCATTCCTTATGAAGAGAGGTTTCGGATGAGAAATCAGGTTCCATCTATTGAAAACGCAAAATTCATGTGAAAACAGTTTCTGGATTCTTGAAGTTAAATTTCCGTGTCGTTTGATTTTCTGCCCGAGTAAAATCAAAGGTAAAAACGAAATGGACCTCGCGTTAATGGCAGTGAGTATAGAAAATTCACTGCAAATCACTAGGGTCTTAGAATGCCTTCCTTCATAATTAGAAAAAGAGATATGATCTTGATAAAATCAAATCTATTTTATATAGTTTTTTGAATTAAGTATATTTTCAAGAAAATTTCTGACTTGAGGGTATTTTTTATCTTCTGCTAAAAGCAATTGAGAAATATTACGATTTCCTTTAATTTTAAAGAATCCAGAAAGACCGCTCTTAACTTGTTCAGATGCACTACTTGAGCTTACAAAATTAAGTACCTGTCCGGAATCAGGATTGGTATCATTTTTTTCATTTTCAACCATATGTAATATACCTCTATCTTTATGAGCTGGCTTCTCAATTTTTTTAGATATCTCTTCAACATTTATTAACTTTAAGCCTTTCTTCTTTAGTAATTCATTTACTAAAAAACAAAAAACCCGCGGGTATAGAAAATCTTCAATTTGCAAATCAGAATTAATCTTCTCTACATTTTCATCCATAGGACGTTCTCCCAAGAAATTCGGAATGAACTGAACCTCAAGGTTTAAAAACCTGTACTTTCCCTTCTTTTTTATACTTATCAGTTTTTTAAACACTTCTCTTCCTTTATTATCGTTATCCAATAAAATTACGATTGTAGGAACTTTAATTTTCTGATCTATATTTTGATAAAATGAATTATAGAAATCTAAATACTTTTCAATATTATCCGCGCCATTAGCAGAAATTATCTTAGGTATATTTAATTTAAAAAAGGATGCTAATTCTTCCAAATATTTTTTATCTGTTTCGCCTTCTACAATAAGATTATAATTTTCTAATAATTCATAATCTTCTTCCGTTATACCTAAATATTCTTTTATCTTTTTGGCTCCATCTTCTTTATCTAAATTTACTAACTTAGTCTCAAGTACATTGAAATGTTGTTTTTTTCTATCAAAATATCTTAAATTTATGTCTAGATCTAATAAGAATACATTTTTCAAGGTATACGTATCAATAAATACTTGTGAATGTGATGTTACAAATGTTTGGGCCTTATTAGTTAATTTTTGAAGATCATCATAAAGTTTTTTTTGCAGTCCTTGATGCAAGTATACATCCGGTTCATCTATCAAAAGGATAATAGATTTATTACTTATTTTTTCAATAATTCTAAAGTGCAGAAGAATATATGCTAATCTTTGTAAACCCGCCCCTTTAGCATCTATTCGTTTATTTGATTGATCATTTATATAGAATAAAACATCATCTGTTATAAGATCTCTAAATTTTGTAATATCAGATGTAAGATCAAAGCCTACTCCCCAGTCCTCTTTATATTGTTTAAAGACGGGATTTATTTCATTTGCCAGCTTATTTAATATTTCTAATAATCCCTTAATATAATTATCAAATGAGTCTTTCAATTCTTTTTTTAAGCCTCTGAATTGACTTTTCTCATATTCTAAATCATAAATCTCATCTATCATACCGTTAATAAGCTTTGGTAATGAAATATTAATAGATTCTACAAAGAAGAATTGAATTTTCTTTAAGAAAGCGACAACTTCTTTTTCCTGCATTTTATGTTTTTTATCTCTGAGACCGGCAACTTTCAGTTTTTCCCCACTTGTTTTATTAAGCCCATCATTATTAAATTCTCTCTTGATTTTTATTCTATCTTTTCCGTCTACAAGGAATTCAATTGTTATTTCAGGAAATACAGCTCCTCCTCTTGAACCGTGATATTTATGATTGGGAGAATCTTTTTCAGCCACATATTTTTCGGGGTTAAAAAATAGATCTACCGCTCTTAAAGAATTGGTTTTACCCGCATTATTTTCCCCACAAATTGTAATATAATTGTTATCCTCATCTACATTTATTATTAATTCCATTATTGATCTGTATCTCTTTATAGTAAAACTCTTAATTTTTATCATTTTTTCTCCTCTTTGCTAATCATCTAGATATGCTTCTTTAATTCCGTAATTATTCTAACAAAATACATATTATTACTAATAAAGAAAAGTTCGTATTAAATAGTGAGTCAAAACCCCATTTTTTTCAAGACACAGTAATTTTGATGCAGACTAAAAAACCCTAAAACCATCTTATGTCACTATATTGTTTTAAAAATTAGGATAGCAACAATTAAAATTTCTGCTGTTCATTATTGTATTGCGAGTCCTAGGAATTGAGAATTACTATGTAAAGTAACGGTTAAGAGAGACTTTCCACGGTTAATATTTTATTCTTTAAAAGTTGATGGGATGGTGATTATCATTATTGTCAAGGCTATTTTTTAACTGAAGCAAAAATAGTCTTCAAACTCGCTATTACATATTAAAAATGACACCGGTGAATTCCCGGAGTCATTCTTTGGCTAATTATTATTATCGGCTTGCATATAAAATGTTTAAAGTTCAGTAAGAAGTTACTTGTATATTATTTTCACTTTACGAACTAGCCTCTAAAAATCTTTGTAGTATTTTCGAAGAAGGATAACTAGACATAGACGCTATACCATTAGCTAATTCGATTGGAAAGAGAGCTCCTGTGTACCTGTGACTTATTAATTCAGGTAAAGTAGCAAGTATTCTTGGAAGACCTATTAAATCAGATTTTTGAGGATAATTATTTATGTCTTGGTATTGTCCAGTTGGTACATTAATAACAAGGTAAGAGTTTGGGTCAACTTTCACATACATCTTTTCTCCCCAGTTAGTTCTTTTACCGTAAGCATTCATTAAACCAGGAGTTCTATAAACTTCTTTTCGTATATACTCATGAGTTAAAACTGAAAAATGCATTGGCTGTTTCCTATCTTGAGGCTCTAATTCTCTAGATAGTTTTGAAAGATGATCAGTAAATACTCCTGATTTCTCCTGACCAATAATATGGATGGGTCGCTGCACTAGTTTGGCATATTCTAAAAACGATCTTAATTTAGGCACTAGTTTCGAATATTGACTACGTAAAGTTAAAGGTCCGTCTTTTATAAATAATGTGTCTGTTACTAAATTTTTATCATTATGGGCCCATAGCAGACGGATAATGGTAAACAACATTAAATGTTCCATTATTAACATATATGCCGAACTAACACTATCTGGAGCACTTTCTTCATTCATATCTAAATGAAAACCGAGCATATCTGATAAAAAAACTTCTTTTCCACAGAATTCGCAATTCTTCTGATCTTTATCAGGATATAACCCATTAATCTCTTTATCACAATGTGGACACTGGAAGTCAGGGGAAGATGTTAAATTTACTGTCCACTTTTCATAAACCAACCATTTTAAAGTCTCATAAAACATCCCTTTTTGATCAATTTTTAAAGAATCTCTTATAATATATCTAACAGCATCATAATTCGATCCCATAGCAGTTTTAATATTTTTTAAAGGCAACACTGTCGCATGTTGTACTGCACTATTAGTCATTATATCCTGTAATTGCAGAGGGTGAGGCTCGTCTTTATCAATATTTTCAAGTTTGGACTTATCAATTGAAATTAATGCAGTTTTTACAAAAGATACCTCTTTTGGTGGTTTTGTTTCTGAATTAATCGATACATAAGATCCATCAACTGCCCAATAATACTTTAAACTTGAAATTCCATCTAACTCTGCTTTTTGCCAACCTTGTTTTTCCGAATTCGAGATTTCGTAATTATTGGATTCAAATTCTTTAACAAGAGACTGAACCCACTCACTTTCAATAACGTTTATATGTCCCAGTTTTGAAGCGGTTTCAAATGGTGAAATAGAACTACTATTGTATGCCATTATTCTTCACCAACACTTACTTCGAACTTATTTGTTTGTACTGGAATTACAAATCTATGAGACATAGTTAACATTCTCATATAACCAGGGGTTTTTGCTTTTTGTATATCATCTTCAATTCCATTAAAAGCTACTTGTACTTTAGATAAAGCCCTAGTCTCGTCAGAAGATGAGAGGTGCCCTACAAAAAAGTTTTCTGTTTGCGCCAGTAGTTCTTTACTTATGGTAGAAGGAGATTGCGTTGAGTAAACCATCCCTATATGGAATTTCGCCCCCTCTTTAGCAAACCTTGAATAAATACCTGTGTGATCATTGGTATTAGGAGGAAATAAGTTATGAGCTTCTTCAAAATATAATTGTACAAAGTTATTATTTAATGCATTGTTTACAAATTTTCCCTCTTGATGTCTGAAAACCGACTGAGAAATAAGATCTGAGAAATATCGCCTAATGTTATCTGTTGCATTCCCTAAATCTAAAATAACAGTTTTCCCGTTATCTACAAAATCTAGAATCTCTTTTGTGAAGTTACTAGCATCTTTTGAATGGTATTGTAAATAACCACGTAGAATAGATGGTCCACTTCCTGACTTAGGATCAAAAAAACCTAATAACGCAAGATCATCTGCATCGAAAAGAGGCTTTTTTGAAGATGATTTAAGTTCATTATCACTGTTCTCATTTATATATGTTGTTAGTAATGATAATTCTTCCACCAATTCATCAAGGGTAGTAGGCTTATGCTTTAATTCTTCTTTTTTGTTAGTATTGTAGATTTTCATTCGAACAGCTTCTGAAAACCCTGGATCAAATCCACTTATATTACGAGTTCTTAAACCGATTTTTTTGAGGTTCGATTCATTACAAGGAAAGCCTGCTTTCTTCAGTATAGCCCAGTAAAACTGAATTTTTCTTATCATTCTAACCTTGTCATTTTCTTCTGACTTTTTCACATATTCTATTGATGGCAAAACAACACTTATAAAGCTTTTAACATAATTGGCACCTTGCTTATCTTGGTCTAGAAGCGTTGAAAGTACACTTTTACACGAATCTGGCTGTTCGTAAAAATTTAAGCGGAGGTCTTTTGATTCAGTTCCCGGTCTCTTAGTTAAAGCGTATACCACACATTCTTCTTTAAAAGCAGACCTTAGTGATCTATTCCCATCTTGCGGGTTATCATTTGCATATTCTCCATTTATATCAAAGATTATTTGACCGACATTATGTGCTTCCTTAGAAGCTTTAATGATAGACTGAGCTATTAGCTTTACAACATTAGATTTTCCTAATCTAGTTTTACCAAACATTGCTGTTCTTGTGCCTTTGAAGTCATCTACTGATATCTTAACCTCTGTTGGTTGCATTCGAGAAGTAGTAAGCTGGCATTCAGTAGCCCGTAAATAACCAAGCTCATAAGTGCTCTTGCCTTTCACAAGTCCATTTATAATTAAATTTAGTATCTCATAATTTGGTGAATACACTAAATATCGATGTGCACTTACCACATTATTGACATCTCCTGAAAAAGAAATTTTATCCGACTGTGTAGCATTTTGATAAAACATACCTAAAACATCACAATCTAATGCACCCCATTGGAGCTCACTTTGCGTCCATACATCTAACTCAGGCATGGATTTTTTGTGTAATTCAAAATATGTTTGCTGCACATGGTTGCTTAGCGGTGTAGGGGATACTCCCCCAACTCTTAATAGAGTAAAATGAATAGGAACTCCTCGAAAGTCAACTGGAACCAAAATAAGGAAAGAGCCTCTAGGAATTCCTCCAACTGCAATTTTGTATGGATCAGAAGTGATTATTTTGGCAGTATCATAGTTTAATTCAAGAACATATCCCACAAACTTCATCTGATTAATAATTCTAGCTTCTTCTAAATTTTTTTGTTGCTCTAAAAAGCTAGATAAAACCCTAAGGGGATTTCCACTAAGAGAGGAGCTTTGTATTAGATCTTCTAATTGATTCATGAATTAATTCTCCTTTTTATAAATTTGCCATAACAATTAATTCCTCAAAATTACTACGGTTAACAGCAGTTGCTGATATTGAACTATATCTTGAAGTCTCTAAAAAATTAAAATCATATGGTTTGTAAAGCTCTCTTATTGATTCATGAGAAGCGTTAGTAAGAATTATTTTAACACCTCTATCTTTTGCTCTTGCTAAACTTTTAGATAGCCTAAGTTGATCTTCCCAGGTAAATAAAATTTCATTGTATTTAATAAATCCATTTTTATTGTGTCTTACAGTGTAAGGAGGGTCTACAAATAAAAAATCATCTTTAACTGCCATTTCGATAATATCTTCAAAGTCCTTATTGAAGATTCTAGTCTTCTTGAGCGCTAAAGATTGTGCTCTAAAATTATCTGTATCTAACAAAACTCTAGTCTTAGAGCCGATTGGTACATTGAACTTCCCTTTTTTATTAACCCTATAGATTCCATTAAAGCAGGTCCTATTTAGATATATAAATTGTGCACTTCTCTCTTCCAAGGATGTATAAGTACTTGAACGAATATCATAGTAATACTCTTTACTATGTAATAGACTATGCTCACTCAGACAGTGGTATACTTTACGCCATCTAGTTTTCACTCCCCTATAAGTATCAATTAAGTCTTTATTAATATCGTTTAGTATGGCTTCATCAGGTTTAAGAGTAAAAAAAACAGCTCCACTTCCTAAAAAGGGCTCTAGATATCTATTATATTGAGTAGGCAATAGATCATAATGTTTTTCTATAAACCATCTTTTACCACCCGGCCACTTTAAAAAAGGTGTGATTATTTGATTCATATTTATAACCTTCCAACATTAAAAATTAATATTATAACTATTGTACCTTTATTTCTTCACTCCAATCTTTTCAGTCTGAGGAAATAATTAAAAATAACTATATATATTTTACCAAACACTCCGAAAAGATTGTTATTTTTTTGAAAAAATCCGAAAAACAGGAAAAACGAACCTTACTCTTATTCACTAACAAGTTGTAATTTAGGTATGTAAAAAGCCTAATTCTAAATGAATTTAGGCTTTTTTATTCAACTTGATTTAATTAATATTTCTGCCACGCACTCCACGTGCGTCGTATGCGGGAACATATCAACCGGCTGGACTTCCACTGTTGCATATCCGCCGTCCTCAAGCACCCTCAAATCACGTGCAAGGGTGGCCGGGTTGCAGCTTACATAGACAACCTTCTTCGGTTTCATATCAAGGATTGTCCGCAGCAGGGCTTCATCGCACCCTTTGCGCGGCGGGTCGACCACGATGACGTCGGCTGCATTACCTTCTTCATACCATTTCGGAATGACAACTTCAGCTTCACCTACTGCAAAGTCTGCATTTTCAATTCCGTTCAGTTCGGCATTGCGCTTTGCATCTTCAATGGCTTCAGGGACAATTTCAACGCCGAACACGTTCTTAGCTTTTTGAGCCAGGAACAGGGAGATGGTTCCGATGCCGCAGTATGCATCAATAACAGATTCCTCTCCGTTCAGATCGGCATACTCCAGCGCTTTTTCATAAAGAACTTTTGTCTGTTCAGGATTAACCTGAAAGAAAGATCGCGCTGAGATGGCAAATTTGATATCACCGATGTAATCGTAGATGTATTCTTCTCCCCATAGCACAGTTGTTTTATCGCCAAAGATGACATTTGTGCGTTTAGGGTTAACGTTTTGAACGATGGACTTGATGGCCGGGAATTGGGCCGTGGTGTCTTCAATGATGGCTTTTTTGTTCGGAAAGTCCGGCGTCCGGGTGATGAAGACGACCATCATTTCATTTGTCACGGTGCCGCGGCGGACCATGATGTGGCGCAGCCAGCCTTTGTTTTTCTGTTCATCGTAGGCGCGGATGCCATGGCGGTTTGCGATTGCCTTGACGGCTGCGACGACTTCATCGTTTTCGCTTTGCTGAATCAGACACTGTTCCATATCGATGATTTCATGGGAGCGCTGCTGATAGAAGCCGGCGATGAGGCCGCCTTCGCGTTCTCCGACTGGGACCTGTGCTTTGTTTCGGTAGTTCCACGGATCATTCATGCCGAGTGTCGGGTGGACCGTGACGTTGTCAAGATTCAGCTTGCCGATTCGCGCGAGCACTTCTTTGACCTGCTTGTGCTTAAAGTCAAGCTGACCCTGGTAGCTTAAGTGCTGCAGCTGGCAGCCGCCGCATTGTTTATAGATCGGGCACGGTGCATCGGTGCGCTGCGGGCTTTCCTCATGCAGCTCGACAAGGCGTCCGAATGCGTAGCCTTTATTTATTTTCGTGATTTTGATCTGGCCTTTTTCGTTTGGCAGGGCGTTAGGAACGAAGATTGGGTATCCTTCGATTTTTGCAACGCCTGATCCATCATGCGTCAGGTCTTCAAAGGTCACGTCGTAGTATTCATTTTTTTGTACAGGCGCAATTGCCTTTGTCATGACTTCTCTTCCTTTACTTGTACTGATTAACCCATTTTATCATAGTCCGCACATAAGAAAAACTTGGCCCTAGGCCAAGTTTCTATTCGTCCATTTGCTGGGCTTTTGCAAGCGGCACGAGGACTTCAATATGACGGTACAGGTTGACGAATTCGCCCGGCAGATCGCCGCCGTATTCGCCGTCTAAGTTCAGCTGCATTTTTTGAGCAGATGTGACCTTGACTCTGTTGGCCGTTGTGTAGATGATGTTGCTGTCGCTGATGTGCTCGCCGCGGAGCGCAAGGCTTGCGACCCGGATAAAGTCAGCAAGGTTTGCTTTTTTCAGGATCAGCAGATCGAACATGCCGTCATTCAGCTTGCTGTCAGGAGCAAGCTTCTCAAAGCCTCCGACCGAGTTTGTCAGAGAGACGAGAAACAGCATGATTTCGCCCTTGAAGAGCTTGCCGTCGTATTCAATCTCGACTTCTGCGGGACGGATGGAGGGCAGCATTTCAATGCCCTTTAAGTAATAGGCAAGCTGGCCAAGGACGGTTTTCAGCTTGCTTGGGACTTCATATGTGAGTTCGGTGAGACGTCCGCCGCCTGCGATGTTGACGAAGTAGTGGCCGTTTACGCGTCCGATGTCGATGGCTCTGGCTTCACCTGCAAGGATGGCATCAACTGCAGTCAGAATGTTGTCGCGCGGAATGCTGATGGCGCGGGCAAAGTCGTTTGTTGTGCCGACCGGAACGACTGCAAGCTGCGGGCGCTCCTCAAGTTCAGCAAGGCCGTTCACGACCTCATTGACTGTGCCGTCTCCGCCTGCTGCAACAACAAGATCAAAGCCGCGGATGCCTGCTGCGCGGGCAGCCTGAACAGCATCCCCTTCGCATGTCGTGGCGTGGCAGGATGTCTCGTAACCGGCAAGTTCAAATTTCTCCAGAACCTCTGGAAGTTGTTTTTTAAAGGCTTCTCGGCCTGATGTTGGATTATAGATTATTCTTGCTCTTTTCATTTTCCCCATCATCCTATGTCAGAATGTATTTCCATGATTTGTTGTATCTTACAAGCCAAGGATTAGTCTACACCTTTTTTGTCCGATACGCAAACCATAGAACCAGTATAGCCAAAGCACGGTAAAAACAACGGCGCCATTTCTGAAATCAGTCGCGGCGCCGTCTGTGTATTAACGTTTTTGCAGTTCTTCCTGAAGCAGTTTGTTGACCAGCTGCGGATTTGCCTGGCCTTTTGTTGCTTTCATGATTTGGCCGACAAGGAAGCCGATTGCTTTTTGCTTGCCGCTCTTGAAGTCTTCAACAGACTGAGGGTTTGCATCGATTGCTTCATTGACAGCGGTGCGGAGCGTGCCTTCGTCAGAGATTTGGACAAGTCCTTTTTCTTTGACGATTGTCTCGGCATCACCGCCGTTTTCAATCAATTCTTTAAATACTTTCTTCGCAATTTTAGAAGAGATCGTGCCGTTCTCAATCAGTTTGATCATGCCGGCAATTCCGTCCGGAGTAAGGGCGACATCCTTCAGCTCTTTGCTTTCAGCATTCAGATAGCCGCTTACCTCACCCATGAGCCAGTTGGACGCCTGCTTCGCATCGGAGCCTTTGTCCACAGTTGCTTCAAAGAAGTCTGCCATCTCTTTTGTAAGAGTCAGCACCTGAGCATCATAGGAAGGCAGGCCGAGCTCTTCTGTGTAGCGTTTTTGGCGCTGGTCCGGAAGCTCAGGGATTGTTGCACGGATGCGCTCTTTCCATTCATCATCAATGTAGAGGGACACAAGATCCGGTTCCGGGAAGTAGCGGTAGTCGTCAGAGCCTTCTTTTACGCGCATCAGGATTGTTTTGCCTGTTGCTTCGTCAAAGCGGCGGGTTTCCTGGTCGATGACGCCTCCTGCACGGAGCACTTCTTCCTGACGGATCTCTTCGTGCTCAAGGCCTTTGCGGACAAAGTTGAAGGAGTTCAGGTTTTTAAGCTCCGTTTTTGTTCCGAATTCCTCTTGTCCAACGGGACGAAGGGAGATGTTGGCGTCACAGCGGAGTGAGCCCTCTTCCATTTTGCAGTCGGAAACGCCTGTGTACTGAATGATCGCTTTCAGTTTTTCCAGATAGGCATACGCTTCTTCAGGCGTGCGGATGTCTGGCTCTGATACGATCTCGACAAGCGGCGTGCCCTGGCGGTTGTAGTCGCAAAGGGAATAGCCGTCGCCCGTATGCGTCAGCTTGCCCGCGTCCTCTTCAAGGTGAAGGCGCGTGATGCCGATTCGTTTCTTTTCACCGTTTACTTCAATGTCGATCCAGCCGTTCTCGCCGATCGGCTTGTCAAACTGGGAAATCTGATACGCCTTCGGGTTGTCCGGATAGAAATAGTTTTTGCGGTCGAATTTCGTGTCTGTCGCAACTTCGCAGTTCAGTGCCATTGCAGCTTTCATGGCGAAATCAACGGCTTGTCTGTTTAAAACCGGAAGAACGCCCGGATATCCGAGCTCAACCACGGTTGTGTTTGTATTCGGATTCGCGCCGAAGTGGTTCGGTGCGCTTGAGAAGATTTTTGATTCTGTTTTCAGCTCTACGTGGACCTCAAGTCCAATGACCGTTTCATACTTCATGGTTTTCACCCCTTACAGTTCAGGTTTTGCTTTATGATGATCCGTCGCCTGCTCGAATGCATGGGCAACGCGGTAAACAGTGCTTTCGTCAAAATGCTTTCCGATGATCTGCAGGCCAAGCGGCAGTCCGTTTGAGAATCCGCACGGGACAGAGATTCCAGGGACGCCTGCAAGGTTTACAGGGATGGTTAAAATATCATTTGCATACATCGTAAGCGGGTCATCCGTTTTTTCGCCCACTTTAAAGGCAGGTGTCGGAGTTGTCGGTCCAACGATGACATCGTATTTTTCAAAGACATCTTCAAAGTCTTTTTTAATAAGCGTACGGACCTGCTGCGCTTTTTTGTAGTAGGCATCGTAGTAGCCTGAGCTCAGCGCGAACGTTCCAAGCATGATGCGGCGCTTGACCTCATCTCCGAAGCCTTCGGAACGGGACTGCTTGTACAGCTCTATCAGGTTTTTCGCATTGTCTGAACGGTAGCCGTAGCGGACGCCGTCAAAGCGCGCAAGGTTTGCCGATGCTTCAGATGAAGACAGCAGATAGTACGTCGCAAGCGCATATTTGCTGTGTGGAAGAGAGACTTCCTCCCACGTTGCTCCCTGTCCTTCAAGGACTTTCAGGGCATCAAGAACAGACTGTTTCACTTCTTCGTTTACGCCTTCGCCGAGGTATTCTTTCGGTACAGCGATTTTCAGCCCTTTTACGTCACCTGTCAATGCTGATAAAAAGTCAGGCACTTCAACGTTCGCAGACGTGGAGTCCATTGGATCCACTCCAGAAATGGCCTGAAGCAGGAATGCGTTGTCTTCCACGCTTGTTGTGAGCGGTCCGATCTGGTCAAGAGATGAGGCAAAGGCAATCAGACCAAAACGGGAGACGCGGCCGTATGTAGGTTTTAAGCCAACGACACCTGTATAGGCTGCCGGCTGGCGGACCGAGCCGCCTGTGTCAGATCCAAGGGCGAACGGCACTTCGCGTGCAGCAACCGCCGCAGCAGAGCCGCCGCTTGATCCGCCTGGAACAGTCTCAAGGTTCCAAGGGTTTTTCGTTACTTTGTAGCCTGAGTTTTCCGTAGAGGAACCCATGGCAAACTCGTCCATATTCAGCTTTCCGATTGTGACGGCCTCTGCTTTTTGCAGGTGCTGTACAACGGTTGCGTCATAGATCGGATCAAAGTTTTCAAGGATTTTGCTCGCTGCAGTTGTGCGCAGGTTTTTCGTCACGATGTTGTCTTTTAACCCGATCGGCATTCCGAATAGAAGGCCGAATTCATCGCGTGTTCCGATGGCTTCGTCAAGTTCCTTTGCGTAGGCGCGTGCTTTTTCTTCATCTAATGCAAGGAACGCGTTCACTTTTCCGTCGACAGCTTGGATGCGTTTGTAGGATTCGTCTACAAGGTCTGAGACGGTGATTTCTTTTTTATGTAAACTTGCTTTCAGTTCTGACAGTTTCTGGTCAAATAATGGCATAGCGCTGCTTCCCTCCCTATTCTAAGATTGACGGTACGCGGATGTATCCGTCTTTATGGTCAGGAGCGTTCTTCACAACGTCCTCAACCGGCAATCCTTTTTCTGCTTTGTCCTCGCGCAGGATGTTTTTCATCTCAAGGACGTGTGTTGTCGGCTCTACGCCAGTTGTATCGAGCTCATTCAGCTGCTCGGCGAACGTGATGATCGCATCGAGCTGCGTTGTGAACATTTCCGTTTCTTCTTCTGTTATCGCTAAACGTGCAAGATTTGCAACGTGCTTCACTTCTTCTTTTGAAATGCGTGACATGGGGCTCCACCTCCGATAAATCTCGTGTAAACAATACTCTGATGATAACAAAAGTCATTGCATTAAAGCAACAAAAGGCCGTGATTATTCGGGTTTTCTACAGTTCCTGATCGAGCACCTTCTTCACAATGTTCGGATGATCTGTCATAATGCCGTCTGCACCGATCTCCACAAGCCTCCGGACACTGTCTTCGTCGTTGATTGTCCAGTACTGGACCGCGATGCCGCGCTTGTGGAGAGATTCTGTCAGGCGTTCTGTCGCAAGGTTCATACCGCTTGCCTCCATCGGGATCTGGACGGCTGTGTATTTTTCCATAGGAACGATGCGGTCTAAGTAAAGTTTGTGGGCGATGACAAAATTCCGCGTGGCTCCTTGGGCAGGACTGACAGGGACCGTCCCGTCCGTTGCTTCAATAAAGTACTCCAGTGCATCGTCGTAAAAGGAGGCGATGATTACTTTATCGCTCATGTTGTGCTTTCTGATTAGATCTGCCATTTTGTCTGCTAATGCCGGATCGTCCGTTTTGAGCTCAATCGTCATGGGATAGCCGGGGAACGCGTTGAAGATTTCATCCATGGAAGGAATTGTGATGCCTTTGTTCCGGTAAGGGTAGCTTCCGTCCGGACCGATGAAATGATAGCCTGCGTCGAGTTTCTGCAGTTCGTTTAGCATCATGTCTTTGACAGCTCCCGTACCGTTTGTGGTTCTGTCGACAGTGTCATCATGAATGACGATCACCTCCCCGTCTTTAGAAAGATGAACATCCATCTCCAGCATATCCACTCCGAGCTTTTTAGACAGCGAAAAAGCAGCCATCGTATTGCCGGGCGCCATGCCGGCACCGCCCTGGTGAGCAATGATGAGCGGCCGGTTCCCTTTTTTGAGAAACGTCTGGTTTTCCGTTTGAGTGACAGGGATGAATTGAATGATGACAAAAAAGAGCAGTGCGGTGATGAGGATGACAGCGGAAATATTGAGTGCGGTTTTCTTTTTCCTGTCGGGCTGAGGTATTGGTTGCATAGGCTGGACCTCCATTGTCGTTGTCATTTCTTTATATCATGGAGGAGCTTTGATTATGTATTAAATTTTAGTTAAATTGAGCCCTGTTTCATCGGCGGTGTGCGGTTTACCTGAGAATTTTCAGGCTTTACTTGCCTCTTTTAAAGATTTACTTGCCATCTATTAAATTTTACTTGCCGCTTAAGCGAGGTTTCTTGCCGGAGATTCTGTTTTACTTGCCGGCTAGGCACATTTACTTGAAAATTCCCAAACGCATCCAATATACTCACGCATTCCTTTGATTCACAATAAAAAAACACCGCACGCGGTGTTTTCCCTTTTAAACAAACGTTTAATTAAACGTCTTATCTGCAGCTCTGGCGCAGCTTCAGCTTCGTTGCAATCGTCACCTGTTTGGCGATTTTACGTTCAGTGATGCGTTCGACCATTAAGTCTACGGCGGTTTCGCCCATGACTTCGGTGTAGACTTTGACTGTGGTCAGTGATGGGAAGATGTACTTTGAGACACTGATGTCATTGACGCCGATGATGCTGACCTGCTCGGGCACGCGAATGCCTTTTTCGTGCAGGGCCTGGATGCTGCCGATGGCGATGCTGTCATTGGCTGCAAAGAAGGCGGTCGGCAAATTGTCGCCAAGCTTCGCGATGGCTTCTGACATCATGCGGTGGCCGTCCTGAACGGTGAAGGCGCCGATGAAAATAGCGTCCTCGCGCAGCATGTTCCGCTCTCCCATGTACTTGATGAACGTTTCCTCACGCTGATCGTCAAGCTTTTCTGTATGCTCACGGTAGGTTTCGCGGCCGCCGATATAGCCGATTTGCGTGTGGCCCTTTGCGATAAAGTGATCGAGGACGCGTTCCGTTGCCCGCTCGAAATCAACGATGACCGAATCAAAGCGTTCTGAATCCGGACTTGAATCAACGAAGACGACGTTGCGGGCCGCTTTTTTGAATTCCTCTGCCTGCTGCCTGCTGAATTTGCCTACAGCAATGATGCCCTGCAGCTGGTCCTGATTGATCTCTTCAAAGTCATCATAAAAGTAAGTCGCAAGCTGAAGGTTGTGATGCTTCGCCCGCTCCTCAATGCCAAGTCTGATTGACATGTAATAGAGGTCATTCAGCTCCTCAAGGGCTGTGTACCAGTGGACGATTGCAATCTTCGGCACGAGGCTTTTTTTTGTCTTCCGCTTTTTATAGGACAGTTCCTCGGCCACTTCAAATATGCGTTTTTTCGTTTCGTCCCCGACAGACAGCGTTTCGTCGAAATTCAGTACCCTTGAAACTGTCGCAATGGAAACACCCGCTTTTTCAGCTATATCTTTAATTGTAGCCGCCATATACCTTACCCCTTTGTTCACTCAATATCTTCTTGTTTAAACCAATCCAAATGTAAATGATGTTCTGGATCTGTACGCTTCATGTGCTGCAAGCCTGTGAGTATGCAGCCCCGGCACTAGAAGTGATTCCGGAATCCGCTGCGTTTCAACGCAGATTGCCGCATATGGCCCTTTAGCCTGTTCCGCCTTCAGCGGATGCACCGTGTCCATTTTGTTGGCCGTATAAATGACCGCTGCAGGCTCTGACGTCTGCACCGTCATCTTCCGGCCGCTTTCTTCTTCCTGAACGATGATTTGGTTAAGGTCGCGCTGTTCAAGAAGAAAAAGGTGATCATACCCGTTTCCGGCATTAATAATATGCCGATTGTCTGACTCTGCTGCTTCTCTTACCAGTTTACCAGTTTTCAGATCAAACGGGGTGTCTTTTACAGGAATCCACTTTCCTGTCGGGAGCTGATCCTCGTCCATTTCTGCGATGCCTTCTGCATTCAGCTGAAGCGCATGGCCGAGCACGTCCCGCCCGCTGTCTGCAGACAGATTGAAATACGCATGATTTGTCAGGCTTAACCACGTATCCTTGTCAGACCGTGCTTCATAGTCAATCGTAAACGTATTGTCGCAGTCAAGCGTGTAGGTCACCTGCACGTCAAGGTTGCCGGGATATCCGCCCTCTCCGTCCCTGCTGAAGTGTGTAAGGACAGCAACAGCTGCATCATCCCGCTTTTCCGTCCTGACGTTCCAGTAAACACTGTGAAAACCGTGCGGACCGCCGTGCAGCTGGTGCTCCCCCTCGTTTGCCTCAAGCTTGTAAGGACCAAGCTGCGCGTCCTGAATGCGGCCGGCAACGCGACCGATCAGAGCACCGAGGTAATACGGATTTTCGAGATACTGTTCCGCGTGGTCATATGCGAGAACAACATTTTCAAAGGTTCCGTTTTTGTCTGGTGCCATAATGGATGTGATGGTCCCGCCGAGGTTCAGGAAGCTGACTGAGTATCCCTGGCTGTTTTCAAGGGTGTATTTCTCAATGTTTTGCTGCGGATGCTTGAGAATCGTTTCGTGAAGGATGTTCATGCGTATCGTTCCTCTCTGTTTTAAACACTCTATAAAGTGGTTAAAATGCTTATTCCCTTCAATAGTTCGTTTAAAAACGCCCGCATCCTCCAGAACCCTGCTGAATTTTATGCCAACTTCTTTTTTCAGGACAGCATCGATCGTTTTCTTTTCAAAAGTTCCGTATTTGGCCTGCAGCTGATTGACCCATTGGAGGTGGTGTTCAGGAACAGAACCGCCTTCACCAAGCAGGTGAGCTTCGATCTGCTGAAGTTCGTTTTTCAGCCGCTCCGGAAGGACAGCAAGTCCCATGACTTCAATCAGGCCGATATTTTCTTTTTTGATGTGATGGAGGTCCGCATGCGGATGGAAAATGCCCATCGGGTGCTCTTCGCTCGTTCGGTTGTTGCGCAGAACAAGATCAAGCTCAAACTCGCCGCCGCGCATTCTGGCAATCGGTGTGACCGTCTGGTGCGGTTCATCTCCTGTAAAGGCCAGAATATCCGCCTCACGGTTCGAGTACGTTTTCCACGTATTCAGCACGTGCTCTGCTGCCTCAACAAGCGGGGCTTTGTCCGCAGAACGCAGACGCAGCACAGACATTGGCCATTTTACTCTTGCGAACGACACATCAGGAAAATGCGGAATTTCAAATACTGCTTCATCCGGTGCCTCCGCCATCGCAAATGAATAGCGCCCTGCCTGATAGTGGTCATGCGATAGAATCGAGCCGCCGACAATAGGAAGATCTGCGTTTGAACCTATGAAATAATGCGGGAACTGCTCAACGAACGCAAGCAGCCTCCTGAAGGCGTCCCCGTTGATTTTCATGTCCCGGTGCTCTCCTGATAAAACAATGGAATGCTCGTTGTAGTAAATATACGGAGAGTACTGGAAATACCACTTCTCGCTCTCTAGCGAAAGTTCAATAATCCGGTGATTGGCGCGTGCCGGATGGCCTATGCGCCCCGCGTACCCTTCATTTTCTGCGCAAAGGAGGCATTTCGGATAGGCTGCATCGTTTTTGGCAGCCTTCTCTCTTGCAATGTCGCGCGGGTCTTTTTCCGGTTTTGAGAGATTGATGGTGATATCAATCTCCCCGTACTCAGTTGGGGTTTTGTAATGGATGTTTTTCGCAATCCGTTTTGTCTGGATGTAATTGCTGTTCTGACTGAGTTTATAAAAGTAATCGGTCGCAATTTCAGGCGACAGGCTGTAGTATTCTTCGAATGTCTGCTGAATGTGGGATGGTTTATCTAAAAAGACATTCATCAGGCCTGCAGACAGTTTTTCTTTTTCATCAAAGGTTCCCTCAACCACCCCGCGTCTGGCTGCGTCTTCAACCAAAACGTCCAGGAGATCCGGAACTGTCAATAGAGTCTCAGGCAGACCGCATTCTTCATAGGCATCAATCCCAAGCAGTCCGATCAGCTGATTCCGTGCGTACACGCGGTCTCTGTCTGTGATGAATTTTTTCTGGATGGCTTGCTCTGTTAATTGATTGACGAATGAAGACATGTTCATCTGGAATCCTCTCCATATCCGTGTGGTTTTGTTTGATGCCAGTTCCACGCATCCTGCAAAATCGTTTTGATGTTTGTTCGCGCCGGCTCCCAGCCGAGAATGGCTTTTGCTTTACCAGATGAAGCGACGAGCGTGCTCGGGTCGCCTGCTCTGCGAGGTGCGGCGGCAGCAGGAATCGGATGGCCCGTCACTTCGCGCGCCTCCCGAATCATCTCGCTGACTGAGAAGCCGCGGCTGCTGCCGAGGTTGATAATGGTGCTCTCCCCTTGTCTGCTCAAATAGTTCAAGGCAAGAAGGTGTGCATCAATCAGGTCTTCTACGTGAACGTAATCACGGATGCATGTGCCATCAGGCGTCGGGTAATCATCTCCGTAGATCGAGATGTGCTCTCTCTGTCCGAGCGCCACCTGCAGGATAATCGGCACCAGGTGTGTTTCAGGTGTGTGATCTTCGCCGATTTCAGCATCTGCCCGCGCGCCCGCCACATTGAAATAGCGGAGAGACACATAACGGATGCCGTATGCTTGCTCGCACCAGCGCATCATTTTCTCCATCATCAGCTTGGATTCGCCGTACGGATTTGTCGGGTTTGCCGGTTCGGTTTCCGTAATCGGAACAGTCTCCGGTTCGCCGTAAACAGCTGCCGTAGACGAAAAGACAATCTCTTTTACACCGTGCTTTTGCATCACTTCAAGCAGGACCTGGAGCCCGTAAACGTTATTCCGGAAATATTTGAGCGGCTTTTCCACTGATTCGCCCACTAAGCTGCTTGCAGCAAAATGCAGCACCTGGGTGATAGTCTCTTTTTCAAAAACGCTGTTTAAAAAGGATTCGTCTCTTAAGTCCCCTTCGTAAAAGCTTGCTTCAGGGTGAACGGCTTTTCTGTGCCCGGTCTGCAGATTGTCGACCACAACCGTGTCGATCCCCCGGCCGATGAGTTGGTAGACGGCATGGGAGCCGATGTAGCCGGCCCCGCCAAGAACTAATACGCTCATATGTGAACCCCCAATTCGATTTCGCATGCTCCGTCCCCGATGTTTGCGATGTAAAAGGACGCTTCGTAGCCGATTTCAGAGAGATATGCACGGCCTACTTCTCTTAAAAAGTCTTCAGCCGCCGTTTTCTCTACAATGGCAATCGCACAGCCGCCAAAGCCTGCTCCCGTCATCCGCGCGCCAATGACGCCGTTTTGTTTCCAGGCAGCTTCCACTAATGCATCAAGCTCTTTTCCTGTTACTTCGTAATCATCGCGAAGGGAGCGGTGGGACGCGTTCATGAGCTCGCCGAACGTATACAGGTCGTTCCTTTCAAGCGCTTCGAGAGCCTGAATCGTCCGCTCATTTTCGCTCACAGCATGACGCGCGCGCTTACGGACGGTCTCACTGCTGATTGCGGATGCATAGCGTTCAAACGTTTCAGCTGATAGTTCGCCAAGTGACTGCGCAGGCACTTTTTCCTGCAGAATACGGAGTGCCTCTTCGCATTCCCCGCGGCGTTCATTGTATTTTGAACCAGCAAGCTCTCTCCGTTTGTTCGTATTCATGATGACAATTACGTGGTGATCGAGCTCAATCGGTGCATAGCGGTAGTTCAGTGTCTGGCAGTCAAGCAGCATCCCGCACGCTTTTTTCCCCATGCCGATGGCAAACTGATCCATGATGCCGCTGTTGACTCCGATATATTGATTTTCAACGACCTGCCCAAGCTTCACCATGTCAATCCGGTCGATTTTCAAATTGAACAGTTTTTCGAGCATGACGCCTGTGACCATTTCAACCGATGCGGATGAAGAAAGCCCTGCCCCGTTCGGAATGTTTCCGTAGATTAAAAGGTCCAGCCCTTCTTCGATGGCGTATCCGCGTTCCTTAAGGGCTGCTATCATGCCTTTCGGATAGTTCGCCCAATCGTCTTCGGACCTGTAAGCTAAATCGTCAAGCGGGCACTCCACAATGCCTTTGTCAGGAAAATTCACGGAGTACATGCGAATCATTCGGTCTGAACGCTTTGCCGCAAGGGCATACGTTCCATACGTGATCGCACATGGAAAGACGTGTCCGCCGTTGTAATCCGTATGTTCCCCGATCAGGTTAATGCGTCCCGGAGCGAAAAAACTGCGGTAGCTCCCGCTTCCAAATGTCGATTGGAATAATGTTTCCAGTTCAGCCGCATTCATTGTGTGTGTCCCCCTTTTGACCGTGCCAGAATTTTCGTCTCAAACGGCTGCAGCACTTCTCCTTCAAAGACCGCATCTTCATCATTGTGGTTCATGACGATGGCATGCTCTCCTCTGATGACCACTTCGACACCCGGAGCTGATTCGATATAGGAGATGCCGGACTCGTTCAAAACAGATAATGCAAGCTCACCCAGCACCTTTTCTTCTGCACCGGTTCCGACGTAATAGGCTTTTCCTTCCCCAAATTTGTTCACCGTAACAGCGGCATAGTTTTTATAAAAACGGTCGCTGTAGGTATACAGGGTTTCCGCTGCTGCCGGACGGACAAGGTCTCTCCATACGCTGCCTGACGCTTCTGTTTTACTGTCGGCTGAAACAATGGAGACGTGCTGGCCGCCGTGAAGCGACTCAGCCTCATCGATTTCAATTCCAAGCAGATCCTTCAGCTGATAAGGTGCCTTTTCACCGAACGGGATATTGTTGTCTTTGTTTTTCATGCCTGCACGGAAGGAGAAAATCACCGTTCCGCCGTTTTCAGCAAAAGCTTTCAGTCTTGCGGCAAGTTCGTCGTCAACCAGTGTGAGCACCGGGACGAGCACAACTTTATAGGATGAAAAATCATGATCGTACCGCAGGACGTCAACCGGTACATTTACATCATGGAAAGGCTGATAGAGCCTCATCAGTTCGTTTGTAAATTCAAGCTGCGAGCTCTGCTGCTGGATGCGCATTGACCAGACGTTGTCAAAGTCATAAAGAACGGCAACATCTGCCTCAATCGGCGCCTGGAATACCTCTTCATGCTTACGGACTTCTTTGAATACTTCCTGCACCTCGTAAAATTTGCGGGAACGCGTGTTGTCTGCATCAAGAATGCCGAGGCAATACTGCTCAGCCCCTCTGTTCATGCCGCGGAACCGGAAGTAAAGCATGTTGCTGCACCCGTGTGCGAATGCATGATAGGACCAAAGCTGCGCCTGGCCGGGTCTTGGCAGGTAGCCGATGATATCATGTCCCTGTGCACCCATCAGCTGCTCAACGATCCAGAAGTTTTCACGCTTGATGCCGCGGACAAATCCTAGAGTGAATGACAGAAAAGCAGGCGATACCGGTTTCGTCAGTCCTCCCCATACTGGATAGTTGTCATAGGAAACGAAATCAAGTTCTCTTGAAAACTCGTTATGGTCAAACCATTTTCCGAAAAAGCCGCCAGGAAGATTCGTCGTGACTTCCTGATGTGAGCCTTTCAGCTTTTTTACGAGATTCAGATGCATTTTCGCGAAGCTGCTGAGAGATTCGCTTCTGAATCTTGCCCAGTCAAGCATCATAGCCGGGTTATGAACCGTAATTGTCGGTTTCGGGACAGGGACTTCATCGAATGCGTTGTACGTCTGCCCCCAGAAAATCGTGCCCCAGCGTTTGTTCAGCTCCTCAGCCGTTTCATATTTTCTCTCAAGAAACCGGTGAAAGGCTTCTCTGCACCCGCCGCAGTAGCACATGTCACTGCCTTCATGGCCAAGCTCGTTATCAATCTGCCAGGAAACAATGCCGCTCTCATCCTGATAGTGTGTGACCAGTTTTTCTACGATTGCAAGAGAGTAAGTCTGATAGGTTTTTGAATTATAGCAGTACTGTCTTCTGCCCCCGAAAGATTTCGGATGGCCGTGTTCATCTTCAAGAAGAATATCAGGGTGTTTTTTGACAAGCCAGGCAGGAAACGTAGCCGTCGGAGTGCCGAACATAACGGCGATTCCCTCTTCTTTAAACCTTTTGATGACTCCGTCAAAAAAAGAGAAGTCGTACTTTCCTTCTTCAGGCTCCATCAAGTGCCAGGCGAACTCGCCGATGCGCACCATGTTTACGCCCATTTCCTTCATTTTTTCAATATCTTCGCCGAACAGGGATGGATCCCAATGCTCTGGATAGTAATCAACGCCTAAATACATGTCTCATCCCCCATTTTTCGTAAGGTAAAATACGTGTGACTGAAAATCTCCGCTGCGTTCTGCAAGCTGCTTATTGACGCCGTTGTACTGGACAGGAAGCGGCATTCCTCTTTGCATCAGCTCATCTCCGCCGTATTCAGCGCCGTTCACCCTGTACGTGCTGTCTGCTTCGAGCCCCGCAAGCTTCAGCGTCCTGATTTTTTTCGGAGTTGCTTCCGCAAGCACCTGATACCAGCCGACAAGCGCTTCAGAACGGTCTTTGGACACAATCATCCAGGCGGTTTCGTTTGATTCAAACGGGCTGATCAGCCGGTGGAAATCGCCGTTTCTGACCAGTGTGCGGTGTGACTTGTATGTCTCGATTTGTTTTTTTACTTCTTCCTTCTCTTCCTCTGTCATTTTGTTCGGATCAAGCTCATAGCCGAACGTGCCGAAGTAGGCGGCATCCCCGCGCATTTTCAGCGAGGTTTTGCGCAGCGTCTGATGGTTCGGCACGTCTGATACGTGGGAGCCGATGCTGTAGATCGGATATACAAAAGATGAGCCGTACTGGATCTTAAGGCGCTCAACGGCATCCGTGTCATCACTTGCCCATGCCTGCGGTGCATAGTAGAGCATCCCGGCATCAAACCGGCCCCCGCCTCCTGCACAAGATTCAAACAGGACGTCCGGGTACTTCTCTGTCAATCTTTCATATAACTCATAGACTCCGAGGATATAGCGGTGGAAAAATTCTCCCTGACGGTCCTGTCCAAGCGCTGCGGAGTAAGCCTCCGTGATGTTTCTGTTCATATCCCATTTGATGTAGCTGAGCTTTGCCGACTCGATGATGGAGGACATCCGCTCATACAGATAATCAACGACTTCGCCGCGCGTATAATCGAGCACCCACTGATTCCGGCCGTATGTGACCGGCCGCTCAGGATCATGAATCACCCATTCAGGATGCCTGCTGAAAAGATCGCTCTCCTCAGAAA
Source organism: Metabacillus indicus LMG 22858 (assembly GCF_000708755.2). Lineage (GTDB taxonomy): Bacteria > Bacillota > Bacilli > Bacillales > Bacillaceae > Bacillus_P > Bacillus_P indicus. The sequence goes on from NZ_JGVU02000007.1 coordinate 268,253, forward strand.
TCATCTCCGGCTCAAACCAAAGACCGAATTTCAGCCCTTCGCTGCGTACCGCATCAGCCAGGGCATCGATGCCTTCAGGCAGTTTCTTCAAATCGACGAACCAGTCGCCGAGAGAAGTTGTATCATCATTGCGTTTTCCAAACCAGCCGTCGTCAAGGACAAACAGCTCAACACCGAGCTCTTTAGCCTGCTTTGCAATCGCTGTAATCTTATCAGCGTTAAAATCGAAATACGTAGCTTCCCAGTTGTTGATCAGAACAGGACGATCCCGTTTCTGCCAGACGGGCGCGATAAGGTGATCCCTGAACAGGTCGTGCGTGGACTGGGTGAGCCCGTTCAACCCTTCATCAGAATACGTCAGAACGGCTTCAGGTGTATGAAACACCTCGCCCGGGACCAGATGCCAGCTGAACTGAAACGGATGAATTCCCATCTGGATGCGTGCTGCATCGTAGTGATCCACTTCCGCCTGCGCTAAAAAGTTTCCGCTGTATACGAACTGGAAGCTGTACGCTTCTCCGGAAGTTTCTGTTGTATTTGCACGTTTAAACGCCATATACGGATTGTGGTGATGCGAGCTTGCGCCTCTAATGCTTGAGATGGACTGGATACCCGTCTGAAGCTTTCGTTCTTTTAAATGGCGTTCTCTTGACCATGTTCCGGCAAGATGGACCATCGTAAAATCACTGTCTGAAAGATCAAGGGAGAGACTCATCATTCGCTCAATATCGACCGGCTGCTCCCCTTCGTTTTCAAGACTCGCGTGACGGGCAATAGATGCAGAGTGTTCGAAAATCGTATAATAAAGCTTCAATGTCAGCTTTCTCAGTTTATCTGTGAGCGAGATGATCAATGTACTTGCATCACCTGCATTCGCAAACGTTGCAGGAAGACCCGGAATCCGCTCTTTTCCTTCCTTTATTTCAAAAGATGTAAATTCAAACTTGCTGACAGAACTTCCGCCTGGATGCCTCAGGGAGATGGCAGGCTCTCTGAAATCGCTCGTGCCGTACACCGGATATTCCTGGCATACTGTCTCAAGGGAAAAAGCCGGATCATCCTTATAAGGATGACAGCTCGCAGCTGTCGGAATGTGATAGGCGGCAAAATGGGAAAAGTCAGGCTGGTGATTCAGCCGTTTTCCATAATACAGCTGGCCAAGCTCCCCGTTTTTCATCACATGAAAGATATAGCTGACCGTTTTGTTTGCAAGGTGGAATTGGTTGCGTTCTTCATTCATGAATATAGGCATCGCAGTATGCTCCTTTAGCCGAGTTTTGGTTCGTCCGTAAACGTAATCGAGCAAGTTTCATTTCCCTCAAGCTCCATCACGAGAATGTCATTCTTTCCTTCTTTCAAAAGCGGGCCCGGAACGTACAGGCGCTGCTGCGGACCTTCTGTCACCCAGTAGCGTCCGAGGTTAAACCCGTTTACCCAGACGTTTCCTTTTGTCCATCCTTCAAGATCAATAAAGGTATCTGCCGGCGCGTCTGCCGTCAGTTCCCCTTTGTAGAAGCGCGGATAGCGTTCGTCTTTTCCTTCTATAAAAGCAAAATCCGCATCATCCATCTCAATCGGATAAACCTCCCAGTGGAACCAGTACTGATTTCCGATCCAGAGATTTTCCGTGATGCCTTTTTTGTCCTTCAAATGCTTGCCGTAATTGACGCGGCCCATGTTTTCCACGAATACCTCAAGGATGTTTTCCTCATTCGGAAAGGAGAGGGTAATCGTTTTTTCCGGATCATTGCGGTATATGGTGCGTTCAAGCTTTCCGTTGATATAGATAAACGCTCTGTCACGTATCGGCGTAGTGTCCATTTCAAGGTCGCCTTGTTTTGTTATCACTGTTTTATAAAGAATATAGCCGTAATTCTGGTCGAGCTCCTCCATCGGTTTCGGAGCGATAACGTTTTCCGGCTTTAGTGTGCGGATATAATCAAACACGCTCATCTTGGCGTCCAGATTCACTTTGCCATAACTTTTCTTAACAGAAGGAGCCGGATTTTCCTCAGGTACTTCTCTGTTGTATTTGGAAAGAACGTTTTTCACCGCGAAGTACTTCTCACCAGGGTCTCCCCATTCGGTTAAAAGAGCATCGTAGTCATAGCTTGTAATGGTCGGTGAGTAGAACTCGTAATGATTTGCGCCGTTCATGAAGCCAAAATTTGTTCCCCCGTGGAACATGTAGAAATTCACGGACGCACCCTGTGAAATCATTTTTTCATACTCTGCGGCAACATCAGCCGCTTCCCGCGTGTGATGTTCACCGCCCCAATGGTCGAACCAGCCGATCCAAAATTCTGCGCACATTTCCGGTGAGTTTGGTCGAAACGTTTCGAGTGCAGCAAAGGCTTCCCCCGAGCGGGAGCCGAAATTCAAGGTTGTCACAGCATCCTGCATGGATCCGTGCTGAATGAATTCGGGTCCGTCCGAGGTGAAGAGCAGAACATCAATGCCTGCGTTTTTAAAAAGCTCTGCTGATGCATTCAGATACTCCAGGTCATTTCCATAGGCGCCGTACTCATTTTCAACCTGTACGGCAATGACCGGACCGCCGTTTGACGATAGATGCGGGACCATTTTCGGCAGCAGAACGTCAAAGTATGATGTCAGATGATCAAAGAACACAGGATCTGAGCTTCGGAGCACCATGCCGGGCTCTTTCAGGAGCCAGCCGGGAAAGCCTCCGAATTCCCATTCTGCACAGATGTAAGGTGCCGGTCTGAGAATGACATACAGCCCAAGCTCTTCTGCTTTTTTGATAAAGCCTTCAAGATCAGCCATGCCTTCAAAGCAGTACTGGCCTTTTTTCGGTTCATGCACATTCCATGGTATATACGTTTCGACTGTATTCAGACCGAGCTGCTTCAGTTTCAGCAGCCGGTCCTCCCAGTACTCTGGAACAACGCGGAAATAGTGAATGCTCCCCGATAAAATCTGAAACGGTTCTCCGTTTAAATAAAATTGCTTCCCCTTTGTTGTCAGCATCCTGTTTTCCTCCTATTTCACGGCGCTTCCAAGCATCCCTGAGATAAATTGCTTCTGCAGCACTAAGAAGAAAACGATAATCGGAACGGTTGCAATGGATACGCCCATCATTACCTGGCCGTAGTCAATATAAGAAAGACCCATTAGTGTCGAGAGTGCGACCGGGAACGTGTACATGCCTGCATCATTCAATACAACAAGCGGCCACATGAAGTTGTTCCACTGTGTCATGAACAGGAAGATGGACGCGGCTGCAAGTGCCGGACGCATCGATGGTGCAACGACTTTAAAGAAAATCTTGAGTTCTCCTGCTCCGTCAAGGCGCGCTGCTTCGATCAGCTCTGTCGGGAACGCAAGGAAGTTCTGTCTTAATAGGAAAATCGCAAACGGATAGCAAAGCTGCGGCGCGATGACCGCGAAATATGTGTTCAAAAGATTCAGCTCAGACATCATCCGGAAAAGCGGAATCAGCGTTGCCTGATACGGAATCATCATCGATAAAAGAAACGCGGTGAAAATAAAGTTTCTGCCTTTAAATTCGAATTTTGCCAGTGCATAAGCAGCTAGCGAACAAACAGCAAGTGCCGCCACTACATACAAGAGAGACACAAACAGCGAATTGAACATGACCTGCGGAATGTTGATTGATGCATTCAGGTTCTGGAAGTTCGTCATCAGCTGATCGCCCGGCGTCAATGTCGGCGGGTTTGTGAACATTTTGCCTGATTCATTTGTCGCCCCGATAAACATCCAGTAGAACGGGAAAATCGAGATGATCATAAACAGGATTAAAATGGCGTACATGCCGATTTTCTGCGGCAGCGAACGACTGCGCTTTTTCTTTGTCCCTGTTACGAACGTTGATTGAATCTGGTTGGTTGTTTCAGCATTCATCATCGATCACCTGCCACTTTAAATTGAATAAATGTGAGAATACCCACTAGAATTACTACCACATAAGCTACTGCTGATGCGTAGCCGAACTGGAAGAACTCAAATCCATTCTGGTAAATATACAGACCGAGAGTCATCGTTGAATCGGCCGGTCCGCCTTTTGTTAAGTTGAACGGTTCATCAAATAGCTGCAGCGTACCGATCGTGGATAGGGTTGCAGCGAAAAGAATAACCGGCTTAAGCTGCGGGATTGTAATATAGAAAAACTGTCTGATTTTCCCCGCGCCGTCGAGTGAAGCTGCTTCATACATATCATTTGGAATGTTTTGAAGAGCAGCAAGGAAAATGACCATGTTGTATCCTGTCCATCTCCATGTCATCGCAAGGATGATGGAAGCTTTTGCCCAAAAACTGTCTGACAGCCATGGAATCGCTTCCAGACCGAAGAAACCAACGACTGTATTAATGATGCCTTCCTCCTGAAGCATGATGGAGAAAAGGATTGAATATGCAACAAGAGATGTTACCGCCGGAAGGAAAAACGATACTCTGAAAAATCCTTTCAGGCGAAGGAGCCCGCTGTTCAGCACACTGGATAAAATCAGTGCAAGAAGCAGCATGATCGGCACCTGCACGATGAAGATAATGAATGTGTTCATCAGGGCTTTTCTGAAAATCGTGTCATTAAAAAGCGTAATGTAGTTATCAAGGCCGGTAAAAATATATTCCCCTGCTTCAAACGTCTGAAAGCTCAGCAACAGTGAAGCAAAGATCGGATAAACGGTAAAAACGAGAAAGAGTATAACTGCAGGGGCAATAAACATATAAGGAAATAACCGTGTTTGACTCATGCGAGATCCCACCTTAAATTACGAAAGGGCTGAATTTAGATTCGGCCCTTTCTTTTTCATTTTCAATGTCTTATTTGACTCTGTTCTTCAGTCTGTCTTCTGCCGCTTTGTAGGCATCCTCAATGGATACTTTTCCGCTGACAGCTTCTGACTGTGCTTTAATGGACTCATCCATTGCAACAGAGTAGTTGCCTGTATAGTTAACAGACGGAATGCTGTCCATTTGCTGTGTGAATGTCTGCCAGATCGGCTGATTTGTAAAGAACTCCTGCTTTTCAGTGAAAACCGGCTCATCATAGATTGTGTTCAAAGTCGGGAACAGTCCGCCCTTCATTGCTTCAAGCTGTGTTTCTTCATCTGTTGAAAAGAACTCAAGGAAGTCATAGGCTTCTTGTTTCATATTTGTGTTCTCCATGATGACGTAGTTGCTTCCGCCAAGGTTGGAAGCGCGGTTGCCGCCTTCTTCAAATGCCGGAAGCGGAATCACGCCCCACTTGCCTGATGTATCTTTTCCTTGTCCGGTAATCGAACCTGAAAGCCATGCGCCTGATGGAGCAGTTGCTACCTCACCGCTGACCATTGCACTGATCCATGCATCCCATCCAACCGTATTTTTAACTAATCCTTCATCTTTAAGCTGTTTGATGACCTTTGCAGCATTCATAGACTGTTCAGATGTCAGAACAAGCTCGCCTTTATCGTCAAAGTACAGTGAACCCTGCTGATTCATCATCATGCGGTAAAGACCGTCGTCACCGTTCAGATCAAGACCAAGCATTGCTTTGCCTGTCTTCTCTTTAATGGTTTTACCTGCTTCAATGAACTGATCCCATGTCTCAATGTCCTCCGCTTTCACGCCTGCTTCTTCAAACATATCCGTTCTGTAGAAGACACCTGTCGGGCCGCCGTCAAACGGGAAGCCGACGACTTTGTCATTTACAGTCAGAAGATCGGTTTTGCTTGTCGGGAACTTATCTTTTTGCTCCTCGAAACCGTATTTTTTCAGATCAAGAAATGCTTTCGGATACGCTTCTGCATACCCTTGAATACGGTCGTCCTCTACTAGAACGATGTCAGGAAGACCCTGACCGCCTGCTTGCAGGCCTGTTGTTAATTTTTGATACACATCTTCGCGCCCAAGTTCTACAATCTCAAGCTCGAAGTCCGGGTTTTCTTTTTTATAGCGCTCAGCCGCTGCTTCAAGAACAGGGACGTTGATGTTCCATGCCCATGCTGTTAATTTGTTGTCATCTTTGCTTGTCTTTTCGGAATTGCCTCCAGAACAAGCTGACAGCATGCCGATAATCAGAACCATACAAATCAAACTTATTGCCTTTTTCATGCTTTACCCCCTAATTCATCTTTTTTGACCGCAAAATGAAATCGTTTACAAAACTCATTTTAGATGAATTGACTGAACATTTCAAGTAAAATTTAACTAAAAGTTTTAGTTATTTTACCTTTTATTTTACTTAAATAATTCTAAAAACAAAAAAATGACAGAGAAAATAGCTTCTCTGCCTTGTTCTAATAGGTTTTTACAAATTCAAGCAAGTAAAAATTGAATTATACTAAAAGTTTTTTTACTGAGGTAAAAAAACTAATCGATTTTTACTTCAGTAGATGGTTTTTTTGGGAATGACGACTTTCAGCACACCATTCCGGTAATTGGCCTTTAGATTTTTAACTAAGGCAGACGGAGGAATTTGAAGGGATTCCTTTGCATCCTTTTCCCCTTTTACTGTAATGACCAGATGCCCGTCCTCGATCGTCAGCTTGATGTTTTCCCTCTCTGTTCCCGGAAGCTCGGCTGTTACTAGAAACGCCCCATCCTTTTCTTCCATTGAAAGCGGAAAACCCTTTGTTGAAAATGATTGCTTGAAGTATTCGTCTATATTTCCAAGCAGCGACCGTTTTGGCCGCGCCTCAAAAAATTCATTGATCATGCGCATTGGATCTTTTCGGTTATTCTCCATTTTCATCCCTCTCATACGCTCAGTATTGTCTATATATCATATGTAGGAAGAGAGCAAATTGCCTATGATGAAAAGTGTGATTTGTTTAGTGCCGGAATGCACATAATATCTGTGTATGAAACGAAAAGTGACTGTGTTTGATTTTTCTGAATAGTTTTACTTTAATAAAATGAGGAAAGCGCTTACCTACACAAGCTGTGTACGTCTGAAGGGTTTAAACCCGCGCCGTATCTGTTTCAAATCCTTGAAACGCGGGAAATAGTTTGTTAGGTTAAGTAACCGTAGGGCTGAACGGTTAGAAATATTTGGTTCTTTTATTACACAATCACTAAAGTCAAAGGAGAGATTTGGTGGAAACAGGTACTTTAATATCACTTGGAATTTACTTCGTCGGCATGCTGCTCATCGGATTGTATGCCTACAAGAAGTCTACGGACGATGTGTCTGGTTACATGCTCGGAGGACGCGGACTGGGTCCTGCAGTAACGGCATTATCAGCCGGAGCTTCTGACATGAGCGGATGGATGCTGATGGGTCTTCCAGGTGCTATGTATACAACTGGATTATCAAGTATGTGGATAGCAGTGGGACTGACTGTCGGGGCTTATGCCAACTACCTTCTGGTCGCTCCGCGTCTTAGAACCTATACAGAGGTTGCAGACGACTCCATTACCATCCCGGATTATTTTGAAAATCGCTTTAAAGACAAAACGCGCATTCTTCGCTTCGTTTCAGCGATTGTCATCCTTATTTTCTTCACGCTTTACACTTCAGCAGGATTAGTATCCGGAGGACTTCTATTTGAATCATCATTCGGACTGGATTACACAACAGGCATGCTTATTACAGCAGGTGTCGTTGTAGCCTATACACTATTCGGAGGATTTCTTGCCGTCAGTCTGACAGACTTTGTTCAGGGCGTTATCATGTTCCTTGCCCTCATTCTTGTTCCGATTGTGGCCTTTACAAATCTGGGAGGTGTCGGACCGACATTTGATGTCATCAGAGACATCGACCCTAAATACCTTGATGTGTTCAGAGGCACGACTGTTCTAGGATTACTCGGATTCCTTGCATGGGGACTTGGCTACTTCGGCCAGCCGCATATCATTGTCCGCTTTATGGCTATTTCATCGATTAAAGAATTAAAGCCTGCCCGCAGAATCGGAATGGGCTGGATGATTATCTCAGTATTTGGTGCGATGCTGACGGGTCTTGTCGGTATTGCCTATGTCAATCAGACAGCAACAACGCTTGCTGATCCTGAGACGATTTTTATTAAATTCGCGCAAGTATTGTTCCATCCGTTAATTACAGGATTCCTGCTTGCAGCCATTCTTGCAGCGATTATGAGTACAATCTCATCTCAGCTGCTTGTTACATCAAGTGCACTGACAGAGGACTTTTACCGCACCTTCTTCAGACGAAGTGCCGGTGACAAAGAACTTGTCCTGATTGGACGACTTTCCGTTCTGCTCGTTGCCATCATCGGTGTGCTTCTGTCACTCACACCAAGTGACACAATTCTTTCACTCGTCGGATATGCATGGGCCGGATTCGGTTCTGCATTTGGACCAGCCGTTCTCCTGAGCTTGTACTGGAAACGCATGACCAAGTGGGGCGCACTGGCCGGAATGATCGTCGGTGCCGTAACCGTATTGATCTGGGTAAACGTACCAGTATTGAAAGAAACAGTATACGAAATGATTCCTGGATTCTTCCTGAGCTTAATTGCCGTCTATCTCGTCAGCTTGTTCACAAGCAGACCGTCAAAACGCGTACAAAACGTGTTTACGGAAATGGAAGAAACGCTGGAAGAAGAAACGAAATAATGCTTTGCATGCAGAAACCGCCTGTGATCAGGCGGTTTCTTTTTGTTTTCTTTTAAAGTAGTAGTGGATGATGCAGGCAGTGATAAATCCAATGAGTAAGACGGCATCCTTTAGAAGACCGGGGATTGGGATTATGAATGTCAGCATGCTGAAGAGAAAAAGAATGCCGGTTAAAACTAGAAACGCCATTGTTCGTTTTTCCTTATGCTGCATAGGATCACCTCTTAATTAAACGTTTGTTTAAGTCTATTATAACCGGCTGTTGCTCAGCCTGGAAGAGTTTGGATTGTTAAAGACGGAGTTTGGACTGTTGACCGTTCAGTTTGGATTGTTAGTCATTAATTCCGTCCTTTTCGCCAGCCCAGAATGTCCTGCCCGGTGCATTCTACGTGGAAAAAGCATGATAAGGCTAATTCTAATGGTTTTCAAAACAGATTTCATTGGCTTTGCGATAAAAAATTGAGTTTGAATTCATTAAGCTGTAGATACAAAAAAACCATCCCGGCTGACTGGATGGTTTCCTCTTGCTTATTGATAGATATGAACAGTCGGTTTTTCCTGGCCCGGTTTGCGGACGATCAGGGCTTCCTGGCCGCTTGTGGAGCTGATGTTAACTTCGACCGAAACGTAGTCCGGGAAGTAGTCCACGACTTTGCCGGTAGCAAACTGTGTAAATGCAATCACTTCTGATTTCCCGTAAAACTGCATCGGAATATCGATTTTCAGTTCCTGCATCTCTTCGCCTTTGTAGAAGGCTTTGCCGATAACACCTGTGTAGTTCGGGAAGAAGTCGTCAATGTCCTGTTTGAAGCGTTCGAACAAGTTGGCATCTTCGCGGTAGTTTTCCGTTCCTTCTGGCGACGGGAAGAAGACGTATTCTTCATCTACGCTGTCCCACTTGCCGATTGAACTGCTTCCTCCGTCAACGACAGTGCTTGCAATGAAGCTGCCTGGCACGATAGAGGATTTTGGCGCCTGTTTGTAAAGGGCAATGACTACTGGTACTTTTTCAAGCCCTTTTTGGCTTCTGACGCGCTTGATGACCTCTGCGGCCATTTTTTTGCCTTCTGCCTCTAATTGGCTGTCAGGAATCTTATATTCCCGCTGAGGCTCTCCTACGGCTTCACGGTAGTAATGGACTGAGTTCATCGCAAGTCCGATGACAACTCCGCCAAGCTCGACCGTATTTTCGCCTTTTCGGACCAAGTAGTTATGCTCAAGCATATGAGCCAAATAAATCGGGCTTTTTTCGTTCTGCTGGATATAATCGCCTTCTGATGATTTCGGCGGATTAAGTCCTTCGTTTTTGAAACTTTTATCTGATTTCTTCTCTTCAAGATCTTTTCCTTCAAGCTTTCTTCCAAGCCATGAACGGATTGTCTTCTCGTCGAGATATTGCCCTTCCTGATACAGATGGTTATCAGGCGGGAATTCTTCCTGAGCCATTCTCATCAGGCCCGTTTCAAACTCGTCAATATCAAGACGGGTATTGATGTTTTCTGCGACAAGGCCTCTTGCTTTGCCCTCTTTAAAAGGCAAAATCATTTTATAGTAGGAGTCTGAAATGTTGTACTTCGGAATGATCGCTTTTTCTGTTGAATCATCTTCCGTTTCCTGTACAAGCTCCTCCTCTTCACCAAAGCTCGGTGCGCAGGCTGACAAAAACAGGCAGCCTGCAAGCAGTATTACCATACCTTTTTTCAAGTTGGAACACACCTCTTTTAGTTTCTCCTCAAAAAGAAATCTATTTTTTCAGCTCTTCAATCAAGCGTTCTTCATCCCAAATCTCAATGCCCAGCTCCTGAGCTTTTGCAAGCTTGCTTCCTGCATCTTCCCCGGCAATGACCAAATCCGTTTTCTTGCTTACGCTTCCCGCTGCTTTTCCGCCGAGCGCTTCGATTTTTTCCTTTGCTTCATTGCGGGACATTTGCTCAAGCTTCCCTGTCAGCACGACGGTTTTTCCGGCAAAAAATGAGTCGGATTCTTCAGGTCTCACAAGCTTCGGACCGAGATAGGACATATTCACACCGCAGGCTTTCAGCTCTGAGATAAGTTCATTCATCTCTTCCTGCTCAAAATAAGTAACAACAGCGTCCGCCATTTTATCTCCAATTTCATCAACTGCAATAATCTCATCCCGAGAAGCAGATTGCAATCGTTCCATCGTCTCAAAATGCTGCGCAAGCGTCTTTGCCGCCTTCGAACCGATAAAACGGATGCCAAGCCCGAACAGAAGTCTCTCAAGGGAATTCTGCTTGGAGTTTTCAATCGCCTGCAGAAGGTTGTCAGCTGATTTTTCGCCCATCCGTTCAAGCTTCAGAAGCTCATCCCGCTGAAGGCGGTACAGATCGGCTACATCCTCAATCAGGTTTTCCGAAAAAAGCTGGGCAATGACACGTTCTCCTAGACCATCGATGTTCATTGCGTTACGGGAGACGAAGTGAATAAGACCTTCGCGGATTTGAGCCGGACATTTTGGATTGATGCACCTGAGGGCAACCTCCCCTTCAATCCGCACAAGCTCACTTTCGCATTCAGGGCAATGGGTCGGCATCGCGAACTCTTTTTCGTCGCCTGTTCTGTGTTCAGGCAGGACGTTTACTACCTCCGGAATAATATCCCCCGCTTTTTTTACAATGACATAGTCGCCAAGGCGAATGTCTTTTTCGCGGATCAGGTCTTCATTGTGCAGGGATGCACGTTTGACTGTCGTGCCGGCAACACGGACCGGCTCAAGGATCGCAGTCGGCGTCACAACGCCCGTTCGTCCGACATTGAGCTCAATTTCAAGGAGCTTTGTCATGACTTCCTCTGCAGGAAACTTGTACGCAATCGCCCAGCGAGGACTCTTTGCCGTAAATCCCAATGCTTTCTGCTGTTCAATGGAATCGACTTTTACAACGATTCCGTCAATCTCATACGGAAGACTTGTCCGCTTTTCCTGATGGGCTGCAATCAGCTCGATGACTTCATCGATTGATTCGCATCTCCTGCGTTCGGTATTGGTTTTGAATCCAAGTTCCTCGAGTGCATCAAGACCCGCGCTTTGGGTTTTGGCACCTGTCTCTTCCCCGAGGTCTGCAATACTATAGACGAAAATATTCAGATTTCGTTTCGCCGCAATTTTCGGATCGAGCTGGCGGAGAGAGCCTGCCGCGGCATTTCGCGGGTTGGCAAACGGCTCTTCCTCAAGCTGTATTTTCACTTCATTTAATTTTTCAAACGAGGACTTCGGCATATAGGCTTCGCCGCGAACCTCGATGGAGAGGTTTTTCTTAAGCTTCAGCGGAATGGACCGGATGGTTTTCAGGTTTTCAGTAATATCTTCGCCTGTTGTACCGTCACCCCGGGTCGCGCCGCGCACAAATGCTCCGTTTTCATAAGTAAGGGAAACAGCCAGTCCGTCAATTTTAAGCTCAACCATATACTGAACATCATCACCGACAGCCTGCCTCACACGGCGGTCAAAATCCCGGAGATCCTGCTCGCCAAATGCATTTCCGAGGCTGAGCATGGGTGTTTGGTGCTGAACCTTTTTAAAACCTTCAAGAATTTCGCCGCCAACCCGCTGAGTCGGGGAATCCGGAGTCTTGAGTTCAGGGAAATGTTCTTCAATGTCAATCAGCTCATGCAGCAGCTGATCGTATTCAGAATCCGGAACAGTCGGTTTATCCAGCACGTGATATTCATAGTTGTACTTGTTTAATAAGTCATGCAGGGTTTCTGCACGCTGTTTGGCTGTATTCATATCCATCCCTTGGTCCATTCCTTTCACTACTGTACTTTTTTAATCGGAGCAAATTTAGCAAGCAGCCGTTTGATGCCGACAGGGCTTGGGAATGCAATATCAAGCTCCTTGCCCTCTCCCTCGCCTTTAACGCTGACAACGGTGCCGATGCCCCATTTTTTATGTTCTGCCTTGCTGCCGACGCTCCAGGCAATTTCATCTCCGCCTGTAGAGGCTGCAATCGGTCTTGTAACGGCAGGTCTCCGTTCAGGCCGTGCTTTTGCGCCGAATGGCGAAGAGCTCTTCTTCACTTCATTCAGATTTTCAATCAGAGCGGATGGAATTTCAGATATGAATCTTGATTCAGGGTTCATGCTCGTCCGCCCGAAGAGAGTTCTCATTTTCGCATTTGTGATAAACAGCTCTTTTTCTGCACGGGTAATGCCGACATAGGCAAGGCGGCGCTCCTCTTCCATTTCCTCTTCTTCCATAAGAGAGCGGCTGTGTGGGAAGACGCCTTCTTCAACGCCCATCAAAAAGACTACCGGGAACTCAAGGCCCTTTGCAGAATGAAGCGTCATTAACACGACCGCTTCTTTAGAGGCTTCCTCATCATCGTCTAATTTATCAATATCCGCCACTAAAGCAAGATCAGTCAGGAATGCAACAAGACTCTTATCCTCGCTGTTCTTTTCAAAGTTCTGGGTAACAGACAGGAACTCGTCGATATTCTCGAGGCGGCTTTGCGCTTCGATCGTTTTCTCCGTTTTCAGCATGTCGCGGTAGCCTGTTTTCTCAATCACTTCTTCTGCTAGCTCCGTGACAGACAGATAATCCTGCATGTTGGCCATGTTCCGGATCAGTTCGCGGAAATCTACCATCGCACTGACTACACGTGCACTGACACCGGCAAACTCAATCTGTTCAATCGCCCCGAAGAGGGACAGATCATTATCTGCCGCATACTGGGCAATCCGGTCAACAGAAGTCGCTCCAACACCGCGTTTTGGCACGTTTATGACGCGTGCCAGACTGATGTCATCATCAGGGTTTGCAATCAGTCTCATATAAGCGAGGATATCCTTAATCTCTTTTCTGTCATAGAACTTGATGCCGCCGACAATCGTATAATTGATGTTCGACTTCAGCAGAATTTCCTCGATGACACGGGACTGGGCGTTCGTTCTGTAAAGAATCGCAAAATCTGAAAGCTTTCTGCCCTGTGTGGAGACGAGCTGATTGATTTTGCCCGCCACAAACTGCCCTTCGGCCGACTCGCTGTCCGCGCGGTAGTAGCTGATTTTCTGCCCTTCATCATTTTCAGTCCAGAGATTTTTCGCCTTGCGGTTCATATTATTTTTTATGACGCCGTTTGCCGCTTCAAGAATGCGCTGTGTCGAGCGGTAGTTCTGCTCAAGCAGAATCACACTGGCAGACGGATAATCTTTTTCAAAAGAGAGGATATTCGCAATATCAGCTCCGCGCCAGCGGTAAATCGACTGATCCGAGTCTCCGACTACGCACAGATTCTGAAAACGCGATGCAAGCATTTTCACGAGCAGATACTGCGCTCTGTTCGTATCCTGGTACTCATCCACGTGAATGTACTGGAATTTGCGCTGGTAGAATTCAAGCACTTCAGGCACACGCTGAAACAGCTGAATCGTCGTCATGATCAAGTCATCAAAATCAAGAGACTGGTTTTTGAGCAGTTTTTTCTGATAGTCCTTATATACGTCGCTTGCAACCTGCTCGTACATGCCGCCCGCTGTTTTTTCGAATTCCTCGGGAGTGATCAGTTCGTTCTTCGCATTGCTGATGCTTCCCAGCATGCTGCGGGGATCAAATTTCTTCGGATCAATATTCCGGTCTTTCAAGATCTGCTTAATAACGGACAGCTGATCTGTCGTATCCAGAATCGAGAAATTTCTGCTGATGCCGATCCGGTCGATGTCACGTCTTAAAATTCTTACACACATCGAGTGGAATGTAGAAATCCAGATATCATCTGCTCCTGGTCCAAGCAGCTTTCCGATACGCTCCTTCATTTCCCTTGCCGCTTTATTTGTAAATGTAATGGCAAGGATATTCCACGGAGCGACGCCCTTTTCAACCATCAGGTACGCGATTCTTCTTGTGAGAACGCTTGTCTTTCCGCTCCCCGCGCCTGCCATGATCAAGAGCGGTCCATCCGTTGCCTTGACCGCTTCCTTTTGCATGTCATTCAAGCCATTTAATAATTGATCTGTTAAAAATTGCACGTTCCGGACACCACCTTATATCAAACGTATGTTCTTATTTTATCTCATCACCTGAGTGTTATGCAATTATGGTTTTACCGCTTTTACCGTTTTCAATGCGGCTTCCAGGTTCTCGTAAATAATGTTGCCGACAACAACGGCATCGGCATGCTCGGCCATTTCGGCTGCCTGTTCAGGCGTCTGAATGCCGCCTCCGTAAAACAGTTTTGTCTCAGAAAGCACTTTGCCTGCCGCCTCCACAACATTCACATCGCCATAAGTTCCGCTGTACTCCAGATAGAAAATCGGCATGTGAAACATGTTTTCAGCCAGTCTTGCGTATGAGACCACGTCATCAGCAGTCAATTCAGTCCTTGCATCTGTGAGCCTGGCTGCTTTGCAGTCCCCGTTCAGAATGCAGTAGCCTTCCACGAGGAGTTCATCCCAGTTCATAAGATCTCCATATTCTTTTACCGCCTCATGATGCAGCCCCATTACCCATTTTGCATCCCTGCTGTTCATCACAGACGGGATGAAATACAAATCAAAACCGGGCATGATCGACTCAATCTCTGATACCTCAAGCACACACGGCACAAGGTATCTTCTGATTCGGGACATTAAGTTTAACACATTATCCATCGTTACATTGTCGCTTCCCCCGACAATGATGGCATCTGTTCCTGACTCACATATTTTCTCGAGTGCAGCGTCGCTTATTTCTTTATCAGGATCGAGTTTGAATACATGCTTCCACTCGCTCACATCATACATAGCCGTTCCTCCTAACAATCAGGTTCCATTCAAACATTATATCAAATTAATGCCCTGCAAAAAACGCACACATGCTATGAAGGTTTTGACAATCTGATTACGTTTTGGCGCAACTGTTCATAATTCTGCTTTTCAATGAAGAAACTAGCTCTATGGAGGGATGGACCTTGAATAATAAATATCCGCTCAGTTCGTCTGAAATCGGGACACTGTGGCTTACATATCAGGAAAAAACAATGATTTTACGCGTATTGGAATACTTCATGGAAAAATCAGATGACCAGCAGGCGAAAAATATTATGGGCGGTCTTTGGCAGGAACTCAATCACTTCGTCACAAAAATGGAAGGCATTGTTGAGCAGGAGGGCGTTGCGATTCCTAAGGGGTTTACTGAGAATGATGTGAATCTGCAGGCTCCAAAGCTTTATGACAACGGATTTGACATCATGTTTCTCCGTATTTTAAAAGAAGTCAGCATGGGGATGTACACACTCAATATGAATATGGCCTACCGCGATGATGTAATGTCTATTTATGAAGGACTCACGTCAACGACGCAAAAAGTGTATAAGCTTTCCACACATTATCTTTTGGAGAAAGGGATTTTAACCCTTCCTCCCTTGGTGGAAAAGCCAAAAACGGCCGAGTTTATTAAAGATGAATCGTATCTTGACGGCTTTCCGTTTTTTAAAGACAGCCGCGCACTGAACGACATTGAAATCGGAAATCTTCATCACTGCATCGAAACGAACAATATCGGCATGCTGCTGGTGACAGGATTTGCGCAGTGCTCAGCAACTCCTGAGATTAAGGACTACTTTTTAAAAGGAAAAAAGCTTGCGAAAAAACAAATAGAAACCTTTGAAAAACTGCTTTTGGATAGCAATGTGCAGTTCTCAGCAGGAGCAGGCGGCACCGTGACCTCCTCTGCCGCTGCACCGTTTTCGGAAAAACTGATGATGTTCTGCGTATACTTGCTGAACGGCTTTGGCCTCGTCGGCAGCAGCTTCGGGACGATCTTCAGCCTGCGCAGCGACTTATCGCTGAAAACCGCTTTGATTGGAAAAGATATTTTCTTTTATGCAACTGAAGGAATTAAGCTGATGATTGAAAATGGGTGGTTTGAGGAACCGCCTGAGTAAAATTTGAGCGGAGCTGCAAAAATGCCAAAATAAAAAGGCTGAAGAATTCTTCAGCCTTTTTGCTATTAAGATTCTTTCGGCTCCTGTGCGCCGATGCGCTCAAGAGCCATCGTATAGGCATCGTTGCCGTAGTTCAGGCAGCGTTTTACACGCGAGATCGTCGCTGTGCTTGCGCCTGTCTCTGTTTCGATTTTATGATAAGTAAAGCCTTCGCGCAGCATGCGCGCCACTTCCAGGCGTTGGGCAAGTGACTGAATTTCGTTTACTGTGCAGAGATCATCGAAAAATCGATAGCATTCATCCAGATTTTTAAGTGAGAGGACAGATTCAAATAATTGGTCAAGTTCTTTTCCCCGTAATTTTTCGATTTGCATGTTGATTCTCCTTTTTAAAAGATTTAGTGGAGGGTCACTTGATTGAGATGGGGCACGATGCTGATCCATGTTTTCCCCGGAACAAGCTTTACCTGCTCTCCGTTCAAATACGGCAGGATCCGTCCGTCCGCATTGCGCCATTCTACCTCGCGGCTGACACCATGCTGAAGGAGGATTGCTTTGCCGCCATCAGTAAGGTTAATGGACCTTCTTCCTTGTTTATCCATAATTTCGTGAGTCATTTCAGCAATAAGTACATTACTGGGTGCTACAGCTTCATCTGACTCGAGATCTTTAGTCTGTTCGGTACTATATCTGAAATAGGTCTGTGATTGTTTGTCATAAATAAACTGCGACTGAAAAGTGTCAGATTTATCGTAGCGGATGACGGCTTCAGCTGCGGATTCCCCCTGAAGTTTATTACCTTCCGCCGCTTTCATAAACGGCAGCGGGTCCGGCTTCTGCGATAAATCCGCTTTATTCAGCTCTGCACCTTTTTTTATATGTTCGGATGAGATATAAGAATTGTGCGGGGCTTTCCTGAAATCCGCCCTTTGAAAAAGCGTGCCGTCGTAAAACATACCGTTTAAGAAGTCATGGTTTCCGTCTTCAAGCCGTTCGCG
The DNA here is from genome assembly GCF_000708755.2 of Metabacillus indicus LMG 22858. Lineage (GTDB taxonomy): Bacteria > Bacillota > Bacilli > Bacillales > Bacillaceae > Bacillus_P > Bacillus_P indicus. The sequence goes on from NZ_JGVU02000007.1 coordinate 285,677, forward strand.
CGCCTGAGGGCTCCAGCCGTGGCTTATGAAAAAAGCATTGTAGCCGTCTGCAAGATCAACATAATATTCTCTTGCACTACGGACGGGACCGATCATCTCCGGAAGCTCGCTTTGATAGATGGCTAAAAACCTTGTGATGCTGCCTTCTGCAAGCACTTCATAGACAATGTCCGCTTTGTGGAGTCCTGACTGCGGCCGGGCTGCAGGGTGATTATTGATCATCACGGCAAAAGCACGGTTTCCCAGGTTCTCTGATAAAAGGCCCGTCAGAGGATAGAAGCTTATTTCTTCAGCAGGAGCTGATGGTTCCTGCTTTATCACGCTTGGTTTTGGCACGCTGCTCTCTTCTTTGACGCATGCTGTGCACAATGCAAGCAGCATAACTGCCGCCAACAGCCGCTGTAAGTTCTTCTTGATGGTTTTCACGTGAGTTTGACTCCTTTTGCTTCCTTTTATATTTTAACGCATTATCGGCGGAAAGAGTATTATTTTTTTGAGCACATCATAGATCCCCGCTGGCGTTATTCTGATATAAGGCAAATGAGTCGATAAGAGGAAAAACAGAGAGTAAACAGGGTCCCCGAACAGATAGCCTCTTTCCGCCAAAAGACTTCTGAATGTCTCCTCCTGATTTACCACTTCCTGAAACGGCTGCAAAGATGCTCCGCCGCCAATTCCAAGCGGAATCTCGTGCAGAACTTCTCCTTTTTCTGCTAAAACGATACCCCCGCCAAGCTCCTTCATCCTCTGAAAAGCAGTGATCATATCGTGCTTGCTTTTTCCGATTAGAATAATGTCACCTGTTGTTGAGTACGAGCTTGCAAGTCCGCCGAGACTTGAGGCAAAACCTTTCAGCATGGTGTTGATTCTCCATTTTCCTCTTTTATCAATGAGAGCGAGAAAGCATTCATCGTGACTGTCACTGAGCTCATCAAAGGAATGATCAACGGTGATCCTGTATGGTTCGATGATCACGTCATTTTTCATCTTCAGGCCCATAGCCATGGAAAATTGCAGATCATTAAGGGAGAGTGACCAATTCAGCTGCAGAGGTTCAAGTCCTGTCTGTTTCCAGTAAAAAGAAGGAAACTCAGCTGCGACTCCAGCTTTTTTAAGCCACTTTCCTTTAGCGAGCACACTGACAGGAAGCGGCTGGTCAATCGCTGAAAGGATATTCAGATTGGCCATTCTTCCAGGTGCCACCGCCCCCGTCACTTCTTCCATCCGGTAATAGCGGGCCGCATTGAAGCTTGCCATATGGTAGGCATCGACTGCAGGAATACCGCTTTCCATCGCCATTTTTATCAGACTGTCTATCATGCCGTCCTTATAAAAATGCGGCGTTGATCCGTCTGTTGTAAAAAAGAAGTGATCATACGAAGTGATTTCTTTCTCCCGGATGCCTTTTAGCAGCTCTGGCAGATCCGGCCTAATGGATGAATGGCGCAGGGCTACCGTATAGCCTAGAGAAAGCCTTTCGACTACATCCCCGCCTGTCATCGCCTCGTGGTCGCAATCTGCACCGAAAAGCTTCATTTTGGTAAGCGTACCGGCAGAAGCACCCGGAAAATGCCCCTCTATCCGCTTCCCCTTGCCTTTTATCTCCTTCATCCACGACAGCATGAGATCATCATCCTGCAATAGCTTTGGCCAGCCGGTTAATTCACCGCCTTGAATAACATATTCAGAATCCATCCATTTTTTCATAAAATCCAGAGATAAAATACCTGTTTCATCCGGTACTTCCGTTTGCAGGTCAAACCGTGCCCACCAGTAATACTGAACTTGGCTGCGATTGATTTCCTCCAAAAAAGAAAACGCTTTCTTTTTGTCGGACTGAAAAAGCAGAAATAAATTATCACAGATCATGCTTGTTGTACCGAACTGCGACACATACTCTCCGAAAGAAAGGGGATTATAAAGTTGAAACGGGTGGGCGTGCGGCTCAATATAGCCGGGTACAATAAACTGCCCTTCACAATCCGCTGTTTCTTTTGCGGAGGCCGGGAGATTTTCTCCTATATAAACAATCCGGTCATCTTTAATCCAAATATGGGCCTTTACCCATCTCTTTAAATAAGAGTTCAGATAGGTACCATTTTTCAGCAAAAGATCCGGAGGCTCTTGTCCGGATGCTGCGTCAATATGGCCTCTGATCTCCCGGATTTTCCACGGAGCATTTGGCTTTGGCATGACAGCACCTCCCTGAAGGTCTTTTCAATATGGTAACATATTCAATTTATTAACGCACTAAAGAATTTCTCGAAAAAGGAGTCTGATCTATATGAAACCAAACATCGGCATCGTAAACGGTCTTGTCCGCATCACAATTGGACTTTTCCTGCTCTCATGGGCATCGGCCAAATATTCAAAGAAGCCATGGAAAGAATCTGCCCTGCTTGTCATGCTGCTCGGCGCCATGAAAGTCGGAGAAGGAATCCTTCGTTTCTGCCCGCTTACATTTATGTATCAGGAGTATAAAAAAGAGGATTTGGAGTTTGAGGATAAGACTTATAATCCATCTTAAAAGCAAAAGCGCAAGCGCCTTGTTCTGACAGAGGATCTAGGCGCTGGAGCTGGACGAGGATAACCTTGTTATATTATCTACAGCCTTTTATTCCTTATAATTTCGTCAACAAGAACAAATAACCCCCAAATCATCATTTGGGGGTTTGCTTAAATATATCATCAATCAAAAGAGGTGAACATCTTGATCATGGAATACCTGACTGACATGTCATTTGTGCTTGCCCTTCTGATCGGCAGCATTGTGGCGCTCTTGTTTGTTTATGTTAAGAAAAGACGTGCTTAGTCGCTTTTGCACCGATGTCCTTTCGGTAGAAAAGGGCATCTGACGCTACTTCCGCCACATATTCATACACTTGTGTCTGCGCTTCAAGCAGATCGCTTCCGTATGCGACGACTGCAAGGACTCTTCCGCCGTCTGTTACATACTGCTGGCCTTCTTTTTTTGTGCCTGCATGGAACAGGGCTCCCTGCTCAAAACCCGGCAGAAGCGAACCGATCGCTTCGCCCTTCTTGTAAGCATCCGGGTAGCCTTTTGAAGCAAGAACGACTCCCATCACCGCTTCATCGCGCCACTTCAGTTCTGCTTTTTCTCCATCGAGAATATCAAGCAGCACTTCAATCAAATCGGATTCAAGACGCGGAAGGACAACCTGTGTTTCAGGGTCGCCGAAGCGTGCGTTGAATTCGATCACCTTGGGGCCTTCAGCCGTTAAAATCAGACCGGCATACAAAATCCCTGTAAACGGGGTGCCATTCGCAATCATTCCGCGAGCAGCCGGCTTCAGCACGGTTTCAACAGCCTGCAAAACAGAAGCATCCGGTATTTGGGGAACAGGTGAATATGCCCCCATGCCGCCTGTGTTCGGACCTTCATCATGGTCATATGCACGCTTATGATCCTGGGCAATGACCATTGGATAAACGTCCTCACCGTTAACAAACGCCATCAGTGAAAACTCTTCACCTTCAAGGAATTCTTCAATGACGACCGAGCTGCTCGCTTCTCCGAATTTAGCATCCTCAAGAAATTCCCTGAGACAACCCACTGCTTCCTCCACTGTCAGAGCAACGGTCACGCCTTTTCCTGCCGCGAGACCATCTGCTTTAATAACGATTGGAGCTCCTTTTTCAAGAACATACTGCTTTGCTTCCTCAAACGAGGTAAAAGAATCATACGATGCTGTAGGTATGCTGTTTGCAAGCATGAGTTCTTTGGCAAATTTCTTGCTGCCTTCGATAAGCGCAGCCGCTTTTGTCGGGCCGAAAACCTTCAATCCCGCTTCTTGAAAAGCATCGACTACGCCGTTTAAAAGCGGTACTTCCGGACCGACAATGGTGAGGCCGACTTGATTTCCAAGAGCAAATGCAACAAGCTCCTGTGTATTCGATTCATCAATTGCAACAAGCTCGGCAACCGTACTCATCCCGTCGTTTCCAGGTGCAGCGAACACTTTGTCTGCAAGCTTGCTTTGAGATGCCTTCCAGGCGATTGCATGTTCACGGCCTCCGCGGCCAATGATCAGAATGTTCATTGTTCCACCTCGCTAAAGTAAGCGTGCGGGCCATATGCCGCACGCCCAAAGATTAATGTTTAAAATGTCTTACCCCAGTAAAGACCATGGCAATGCCGTATTCATCTGCTTTTTTAATTGAATCCTCATCTTTAATGGATCCGCCCGGCTGAATGATGGCCGTCACACCCGCTTTGGCTGCCGCTTCCACTGTGTCGCTCATAGGGAAGAACGCATCAGATCCCATCGCGCTGCCTTTTGCAAGCCTGCCCGCCTGCTCAATCGCGATGTTTGCTGCGCCGACGCGGTTCATCTGGCCAGCGCCAACACCAATTGTCATCTGATTTTTAGCAAGAACGATCGCGTTCGATTTCACATGCTTAACGACCTTCCAGGCAAGCTTGAGGTCTTCCCACTCCTGCTCAGACGGCTCGCGTCTTGTAGGAATGGTGATTTTGGCGTCATCAAACGACAGCGTGTCCTCATCCTGTACAAGAAGTCCGCCATGAATAGAGGTAACCTGCTGATCCTGCGCTTCTGCACCGAGAACATCCAAAGTCAGAAGGCGCAGGTTTTTCTTGGATGTTAAAATCTCAAGAGCTTCCTCGCTGAAGGATGGTGCTATAACGATTTCAAGGAAAATCTCATGAAGCTTGTGCGCCGTATCCGCATCGACCTCATGATTCAGAGCAATGATGCCTCCGAAAATCGATGTCGGATCTGCTTCGTATGCGCGCGTGAACGCTTCAAAGATAGTTCCTCCTGTACCTACACCGCAAGGGTTCATATGCTTAACAGCAACAGCTGCAGGCTGCGTAAATTCTCTTACGATTTGAAGAGCGGCATCCGCATCTTTAATGTTGTTGTAAGAGAGCTCTTTGCCGTGAAGCTGAACCGCTTCTGCAATCGAGACGGTGCCTGCCAGCGGCTTTTTATAGAACGTCGCTTTTTGATGCGGATTTTCGCCGTAGCGGAGCGACTGTTTTTTCTCGTATGTGTACGTGACCGTTTCAGGATCTTCTTCACCTACTGCGTTTGTTAAAAACTCAGCAATCAGCGCATCATAAGAAGCTGTGTGGCGGAAGACTTTCGCGGCAAGCTTTTGCTTTGCTGCAAGAGAGACTGCCTTCTCCGCTTTGATTTGCTCAAGAACGTCTGCATAATCTGCAGGATCGACAACAACTGTTACGTCCTGATGATTTTTCGCAGCCGAGCGCAGCATCGTCGGTCCGCCGATATCAATGTTTTCAATCGCGTCATCGAACGTTACATCCTTTTTGGAGATGGTTTCTTTAAAAGGATAAAGGTTCACGACAACAAGATCGATTGGAAGAATGCTGTTTTCTTCAAGCTGCTTCATATGATCCGGATTGCTGCGGACGGCAAGCAATCCGCCGTGAATGTTCGGATGAAGCGTTTTGACGCGGCCATCCATGATTTCAGGAAATCCGGTCACTTCGGAAATTCCCGTCACCTTCACGTTGTTCTCCTGAAGCAATTTTTTCGTCCCGCCGGTTGAAATGACTTCAATGCCCTGCTCAACAAGTCCGGCAGCGAACGGAATAATGCCTTCTTTATCTGAAACACTGACAAGTGCCCGTTTGATTGTCATAGTTACACCTCTAGTTTTCGTTTTTGAAAGAGAGACTGCAGAACATGCGGATAATAGGCATGCTCAAGCTGATGGATTTTTTCTGCCAAGGTTTCAGGCGTATCTGTGTCCTCCACCTCAAGTGCCTGCTGAGCAATAATCGGCCCTGTGTCCATGCCCGCATCTACAAAGTGTATCGTAATGCCGGTGACTTTTACGCCTGCGCGAAAAGCCTGGCCGATGGCGTCCTTGCCTGGAAAAGCAGGCAGAAGCGACGGATGCAGATTTATGATGCGTTCAGGGCAGGCAGTAAGAAGCGTCTCACCAATCAGTCTCATATAGCCTGCAAGTACCACATAGTTTACACCATACTGTTCCAGCTGGCGAAGAATCAGCGTCTCAAAAGCTGCTTTGCTGCTGAATTCCTTCGGTGAAAACTCAAACACCGGAATGTTTTCCTTTTGCGCACGTTCAACAACCCTTGCTCCCGGTCTGTCGCAAACCAAAAGGACAACCTCTGCCTCAAGCTTTCCCCTCTTGATTTCATTCAGGATGGCCTGGAAATTCGAGCCGGATCCTGAAGCAAATACGGCGATTTTCATCATGAGAGAGCGCCTCCGCCGAATGTGACCCCACTGCCTTCTTTTACACGGCCGATGATAAAGGCTTTTTCGCCGTTCTTTTCAAGCTCGCTGATGACTGCATGCATTTGGCTGTAATCCACTGCAAGCACAAAGCCGATGCCCATATTGAAGATGTTGAACATTTCTTCTTGGCTTAGTGACCCTTTTTCCTGAAGAAGATCAAATACAGCAGGTATCGGCCATGAACCAAAGTCGATTTCAGCGCTGAGGCCCTCAGGAAGCATTCTTGGGATATTTTCAATAAAACCGCCGCCCGTAATATGGGCCATACCGTCCACTTTATATTTTTTCAGCACGTTTAGGACCGGCTTCACATAGATTTTTGTTGGAGTGAGAAGCTCTTCGCCAAGCGGTTTCTCAAGCGGCTGAACGTTCTCATCAAGAGATAAACCGCCGTCTTCAAGCAAAATCTTGCGCACAAGAGAAAACCCATTGCTGTGAAGGCCGCTTGAAGCAAGGCCGATCAGCACATGGCCGGCACGGATATTCTCACCGGTTACAATGTCTTCCTTTTCCGCTGCGCCAACTGAAAAGCCTGCGATATCATACTCTTCACCGTCATAAAGTCCCGGCATCTCAGCCGTTTCACCGCCGACCAGCGCACAGCCTGCCTGCTCGCATCCGTCTGCAACGCCTTTGACGATCTGTTCAATTTTAGCAGGCTCCGCTTTTCCAAGAGCAAGATAGTCCAGGAAAAATAGGGGCTCTGCACCCTGTGCAAGAATATCGTTCACACACATGGCAACCGCATCCACCCCGATGGTATCATGCTGATTCATCTGAAAAGCAAGCTTGAGCTTTGTGCCGACCCCGTCTGTTCCTGAAACAAGGACAGGCTGTTTGAGTTTCAGCTCAGAAAGGTCGAACATGCCGCCGAAGCCGCCGAGGCTTCCCATGACGCCTTTTCTCATTGTTTTTGCGACATGCTTTTTCATTCGCGAAACAGCTTCATACCCTGCTTCGATATCTACGCCTGCCTGCTTATATGCGTTTGACATCCTTTATTCCTCCCGCTCTTATTTCGTCAGCACTTCTTCCTTTTCATGAGGCAATTCTGTATCCGGATAAATCTCTGTCGGATATTTTCCTGTAAAACAAGCCAGACACTGTCCGCGGCGCTCGCCTTCATACTTTCGTCCAATGCCTTCGAGCAGCCCTTCGACACTGAGGAATGTCAGTGTGTCCGCTCCGATGATTTCCCTGATTTCTTCCACTGAGTGCGTCGCTGCAATCAGCTCTTCTGTAGAGGATGTATCAATTCCGTAAAAGCACGGGTTGCTGATGGGCGGAGACGTAATGCAGACGTGCACTTCCGTTGCTCCCGCTTCTCTAAGCATGTTCACGATTCTGCGGCTCGTCGTACCGCGGACGATGGAATCGTCAACCATGACAACGCGCTTGCCTTCAACTACTCCGCGGACAGCCGACAGTTTCATCTTCACGCCCTGCTCCCTGAGTGACTGGGACGGCTGAATGAACGTTCTGCCAACGTAGCGGTTTTTGATCAGGCCAAGCTCATACGGTATCCCTGAGGCCTCCGCATAGCCAATGGCAGCTGAAATGCTTGAGTCCGGAACGCCTGTTACAACATCTGCTTCAAAAGGCGCTTCAATGGCCATGCGCTTGCCGAGATTTTTCCGGGCAGTGTGCACGTTGATGCCGTCGATGTTGCTGTCAGGTCTTGAAAAATAGATGTATTCCATGCTGCAGATGGCGCGGTTAACGTTAACGGAAAAGCGTTCTGACTGCAGCCCGTCATCATTGATGATAAGCAGTTCACCCGGCTGAACCTCGCGGAGGTATTCAGCGCCGATAATATCAAAAGCACATGTTTCAGAAGCCACAACATAAGCGTCTCCGAGCATGCCGATTGAAAGAGGGCGCAGTCCGTTCGGATCAAGGGCAACCATCATTTCTGTTTCTGTCATGATCAGGAATGCGTAGGCACCTTTAATCATGGTCAGGGCATTTTTAATTTTATCCTTAAGCGAACTGTAGCCGCTTCGTTTGATAAGGTGGGCAAGCACTTCTGTGTCGGAAGTGGACTGGAAGATACTCCCCTGGTGCTCAAGCTGATGCTTCAGTCCGTTCGCATTTACAAGGTTTCCATTATGGGCAAGGGCAAGGCCGCCGCTTTCTGAGCGGAACAGGAGGGGCTGAACATTTTCAAATCCTCCGCCGCCCGCTGTCGCATAGCGGACGTGGCCGATTGCGCCTTTTCCCTTGATGTCATTCAGGCGCCCGCCGCTGAATACTTCCGTAATCAGGCCCTGGCCTTTGACGCATGTCAGCTTGCTGCCGTCTGTTGACACAATGCCGGCGCCCTCCTGGCCGCGGTGCTGAAGACTGTGCAGGCCGTAATACGTAATTTGGGGAGCTTCAGAGTGTCCCCAAATACCAAACACTCCGCACTCTTCATTTAGTCCTCTGATCTCAGCAAGCATGGAATCGCTCCTCTCCAGGCCGCTTCAAGCTCAGCTGCTTCAGCCTGAACAAGAAGGTCGCCTGCTCCGTTTTTCACCGTGAAGATGCCATCTCCTGTGACACGCCCGATCAGTGCAGCACCTGTCAATTCTTCAAAAGACGTCTTGTGTTCAGGTTTTATTGTCAGGATGAAACGGGATTGTGTTTCGCTGAACAGGGCAGCAACAGCTTCACCGTCAATTGTCAAATCTGCGCCAAGTCCGTTTGTGCCGAATGTGCTTTCAGCTGCAGCTACTGCAAGGCCGCCCTCTGCAACGTCATGCGCTGATGAAACAAGTCCTGCACGGATAGCTGCTGCTACTTTTGCCTGGCGGTCTGCTTCCACTGCAAGATCAAGCTCAGGTGCTTTGCCGAAGATTCTGCCGTATGTCAGCTTTTGAAGCTCGCTTCCTCCGAACTCATTCTTCGTTTCGCCAAGTACATAAATCAGGTCTCCCGCTGCTTTGAATGATTGAGTCGTAATGTACTTCGTATCTTCTATCAGACCGACCATGCCGATGACCGGTGTCGGATAAACAGCCGTGCCGTTCGTTTCATTGTACAGAGAAACATTTCCGCCGATAACCGGTGAATTCAGCACGCGGCACGCTTCACTCATGCCGTCAGCTGCTTTTTCGATCTGCCAGAAAATCTCCGGCTTTTCCGGATTGCCGAAGTTCAGGCAGTCTGTCACAGCAAGCGGTTTTCCTCCTGAGCAGACAATGTTGCGCGCTGCTTCTGCAACAGCAATCATGCCGCCTGTTTCAGGATCGAGGTAAAGATATCTTGAATTGCAGTCTGTCGTCATGGCAAGTGCTTTGTTCGTATCGCGCATGCGGAGAACAGCAGCGTCTGATCCCGGTGCCACAACCGTATTTGTGCGGACCATATAGTCGTATTGATCGTACACCCATTCTTTGCTTGCAATCGTCGGCTGCTTTAAAAGACTGATCAGCGTTTCTTTTAAGTCGCCCGTTTCAGGTGCGGTTTGTTCCATAGCCTGAAATTCTTTATAGTAGGCAGGCTCAGCTGAAGGCTTGTGGTAAACCGGCGCTTCTTCCGCAAGCGCATCAACTGGAATTTCCGCCACAACTTCTCCTTTATGAAGAAGACGGAGCATTTTATCGTCTGTTACAGTGCCAATTGCTTTTGCTTCAAGCTCATATTTGTCAAAAATGTCGGTGATCTCCTGCTCGCGTCCGCGTTCTACAACGAGAACCATCCGCTCCTGTGATTCGGAGAGCATCATTTCATAAGGTGTCATGCCCGCTTCGCGCTGAGGCACTAAATCTAAGTTGAGCTCAATGCCGGATCCCGCTTTACTCGCCATTTCAGCTGTCGAGCTCGTCAGTCCCGCTGCTCCCATATCCTGAATGCCGACAAGGGCATCACATTTAATAACCTCTAGACAAGCTTCAAGCAAAAGCTTTTCCATGAAAGGATCTCCGACTTGTACGGCCGGACGGTTTTCATCAGATGAATCCGTCAGTTCCTCTGAGGCAAAAGTAGCGCCGTGAATGCCGTCGCGTCCTGTTTTCGCTCCAACATACATAACGGTGTTTCCGATTCCTTTTGCCACGCCTTTTTTAATATCCTCATGGTTGATTAGACCAACACACATGGCGTTTACAAGCGGATTGCCGTCATAGGAAGGATCGAACTGGATTTCGCCTCCTACTGTCGGGATCCCGATGCAGTTTCCGTAGCCTGCGATTCCTGCTACAACCTCTTCAAACAAGTAGCGCACACGCGGTGACGTCAATTCCCCAAAGCGCAAAGAGTTTAATAGAGCAATAGGACGTGCTCCCATTGAAAAGACGTCACGGATGATGCCGCCTACGCCTGTCGCCGCACCCTGATAGGGTTCAATCGCAGAAGGGTGATTGTGGCTCTCGATCTTAAACACAACAGCCTGGCCGTCTCCGATATCAACAATTCCTGCGCCTTCTCCCGGCCCCTGAAGAACATGCTCCCCTGAAGTCGGGAACTTCTTAAGCACCGGCTTTGAGTTTTTATAGCTGCAGTGCTCTGACCACATAACAGAGAAAATGCCAAGCTCTGTATAGTTCGGCAAACGGCCCATGATGCCTTCAATCATGCTGAACTCATCATCACTGACGCCGAATTGGCGGTAGATTTTCTCTTCTTTGATCATTTGCTGAGTTGGTTCAAGCAGTAGTGACATGAGATTCCCTCCAGTTTTTCACGATCGATTTAAACAGCTTCAGTCCGTCAGCGCTGCCGAGCAGCTCATCAACTGCACGCTCAGGATGCGGCATCATGCCAAGAACATTGCCCTTTTCATTCACAATCCCGGCGATATCTACTAAACTTCCATTCGGATTATTTTCATAGATGAAGACGATTTGATTGTTTTCTTTTAATCTCGCTAATGTGAGTTCATCACAGTAGTAGTTTCCTTCTCCGTGTGCAATCGGCACTGAAATGACCTGTTCTTTTTCATAAGCAGAAGTAAACATTGTCTTGTTATTTTGAACGACAAGATTTGTCGGGCGGCAAATGAACTTCAGGTTCTCATTGCGTTTCATCGCACCAGGCAGAAGACCCGCTTCAAGCAGAATCTGAAAACCGTTGCATACGCCGAGCACCGGTTTGCCAGCTTCGGCTGCTTTCACAACTTCCTTCATAACGTTTGCAAAACGGGCAATCGCCCCGGAACGAAGGTAATCCCCATAAGAGAATCCTCCGGGAAGCAGAATGCCGTCAAAACGGCTTAAATCGGTCTGATCATGCCATACGTATTCAGCTTCTTCTCCAAGTTCATCCTTGATGGCGTGAAACATATCGATGTCACAGTTTGACCCCGGAAAAACGATAACGGCGAATTTCACTGTGCCACAACCTCCTCCACCTCATAGCGGTAGTCTTCAATCACAGTGTTGGCCAGAAGCTTTTCACACATTTCGCGGACCGTCGCATCCAGGTCACGCTCCGTTTTTTCAATCGCAAGCTCCATGTACTTTCCGATCCGGACATCGCTGACCTCTTTGTAGTTCATGCTGTGCAATGCGTGCTGCACCGCGCTTCCCTGCGGATCTAAAACGCTCTCTCTGAGTGTAACGAATACCTTTACTTTGTACATGCTGCTTCTCCTCCTAAACGGTTTAAAATCACTGAATATGCATCTGTTAAACTGCCAATATCCCGGCGGAATACATCTTTGTCAAACTTCTCATTCGTTTCTTCATCCCACAGACGGCAAGTATCCGGTGAAATCTCATCTGCGAGAAGAAGTTTTCCTTCACTCGTCAATCCAAATTCCAGTTTGAAATCTACTAAACGGATTCCGCACTGCTTAAAGTGGGAAATGAGGACATCATTAACTTTTAACGCAGCTGTTTTCAGCTCCTGTACCTGCTCTTTCGTCGCCGCTTCAAGCACGTCGATATGATCTTCAGTTATGAGGGGATCCCCAAGAGCATCATCTTTGTAGTAAAATTCAACAATCGGCTTTTGAAGCGGTGTTCCTTCCTCAATCCCCAGCCGCTTAGAGAGGCTTCCTGCCATAATGTTGCGCACAACAACCTCAAGGGGAACAATGGTTACCTCTTTGACAAGCTGCTCTGTTTCTGAAAGCTTTTTAATAAAATGACTCTCAATCCCCTTCTCAGCAAGCTTCTCAAAAAGCAGCGATGAAATCTCATTGTTCAGGCGGCCTTTCCCTTCAATCTCTGCCTTCTTCCCGCCATTAAACGCGGTTGCGGAATTCTTATATGAAACAAGCAAAACGGATTCTTCATTCGTGCGGTAAATTCTCTTTGCCTTTCCTTCATAAAGCAGGTTCAATTTTTCGGTTGTCATGCCTTATCCTCCTTGTAACGACTGAATATTGGGAACTTTCGAAGTGCGGAATCGCCCGGTTAGCTCCGGGAGCCAGATAAGGATCCGACAGAAAAGGCGCTTTTTGCCTTTACTGGCGGAGCTGTTCTGGCAGAGGAGCTGGGCGATGGAGCCGGACAACCTCGAAGTGCGGAAGCACCCTGTTTAGCTCTGAAGGGCAGAAAAGGATCCGATGGAAAAAGCCGGTTTTGCTTTTTTCGGCGGAGCCGTTCTGGCCGAAGAGCTGGGTGCTGGAGCCGGACAACCTCGAAGTGCGGAAGTACCAGGTTTGCCAAACAGCACGTACTCCGCTTTTTAAAAAAGAGGCAAATATCTCTATTTACCTCTTCTGTAAAAATGTCCGCTTACAGACCTAAGCGTTCAAAAATGGTATCGACACCTTTTAAGTGATAGTTGTAGTCAAAGCAGTCAGCAATCATTTCAGCTGACAGACGGTCTGTAATCGTTCCGTCTGCTTCTACAAGCTCGCGGAACGGCACTTGTCTTTCCCATGCCTCCATTGCCTTCGGCTGAACAAGATCATATGCCTGCTCGCGTGTCATACCTGAATCAATCAAAGCAAGAAGAACGCGCTGAGAGTAAATCAGCCCAAGTGTGCGGTCCATATTACGTTTCATGTTTTCAGGGAACACCGTCAGGTTCTTCACAATATTGCCGAAACGGTTCAGCATGTAGTTAAGGGCAATCGTCGCATCAGGAAGAATAATGCGCTCTGCAGATGAATGTGAAATATCACGCTCATGCCACAGCGGAACGTTCTCATAGGCTGTCAGCATATGTCCGCGGATGACTCTCGCAAGACCTGTCATGTTCTCAGAGCCGATCGGGTTGCGTTTATGCGGCATAGCAGAAGAACCTTTTTGGCCTTTTGCAAAGAATTCCTCAACCTCGCGTGTTTCACTCTTTTGAAGACCGCGAACCTCTGTTGCGAATTTTTCGATTGAAGTTGCAATTAATGCAAGTGTGCTCATATAATCGGCATGGCGGTCACGCTGAAGAGTCTGAGTCGAGATTGGCGCAGCCTGAAGCCCTAATTTTTCACACACATATGCTTCAACAAAAGGATCAATGTTTGCATATGTACCTACAGCACCTGACATTTTGCCGAACTCAATGCCTTCTGCTGCACGCTTGAAGCGCTCAAGGTTCCGCTTCATTTCCTCATACCATAAGCCAAGCTTCAGTCCGAAGGTAGTCGGCTCAGCGTGCACCCCGTGTGTGCGCCCCATCATGACTGTATATTTGTGCTCGATCGCTTTGTTTTTCAAAATCTCAACAAAGTTTTCGATGTCTTTTAAGAGAATCGCATTTGCCTGTTTCAGAAGATAAGACAACGCTGTATCCACTACGTCTGTAGATGTTAATCCGTAATGAACCCACTTTCGCTCCTCGCCAAGCGTTTCAGAAACGGCTCTTGTGAAGGCAACCACGTCGTGGCGTGTCTCTTCTTCAATTTCCTTAATGCGGTTCATATCAAAAGATGCATTCTGGCGGAGCAGTTTTACATCTTCTTTTGGAATATGTCCAAGCTCAGCCCATGCCTCGCAAGCAAGTATTTCTACTTCCAGCCATGCCTGGAAACGGTTTTCCTCCGTCCAGATCGCACCCATTTCAGGTCTTGTGTATCGTTCAATCATTGATAAATCCTCCGTTCTATTGTTGACCCCATAAGTTATTGATTTCTTTTTCTTTTTGGTCAATGCTCTCTGTTAAAAAAGTGACATGCCCCATCTTCCGTCTGTGCTTTGCCTCTTTTTTACCGTACAAGTATATCTTACCTTCACTGAATAACGAAAGATTATTTGAAATCAGAGGCATATGTTCGCCTAAAACGTTCACCATGATGCCGGGATGCAGCAAAAGTGGCTTCCCAAGCGGCAGATTGCATACAGCACGGATATGCTGCTCAAACTGATCTGTTTCACAGAGATCTATTGTGTAATGACCTGAATTATGAGGCCTCGGCGCAAGCTCGTTAATTAAAATGCTTCCCTCTTCTGTGACAAACATTTCAACTGCAAGCGTGCCGACAAGGTTAAAAGCAGCAGCGAGCTGACCAGCCTGCTTCTCTGCTTCACGGGCTGTTCCTTCCCCGATTCTTGCAGGTACAATGCTCTGATGAAGAATGTTGTTGACATGAACGTTCTCCGCAATAGGGAAAGAACGGATTTCTCCATCTGAGTTTCTGGCCACAATAACCGAGATTTCTTTTACAAACGGCACCCACTTTTCAAGGATGCAGGTTCCGTTTTTCAGAAGCTCTGCAGCTGTTTTAAGGTGGTCGTTATGTCTAATTACCGCCTGCCCCTTACCATCGTAGCCACCGCGGCACGTTTTCAATACACATGGAAGCTCAAGTTCCTCTGCAGCGGAGGCAAGCTCCGTTTCTGTTTCGACAATCCGGTAGTCTGCAACAGTGCACCCGGCATCTGTGATCGCTTTTTTCTCTGTGCCTCTATCCTGTGTCAATGACAGAAGTGCAGAACCCTGAGGCAAATAGGCATTTGCTTCAATCCACTTTAAAGCCTCGTAATCTATGTTCTCGAACTCATACGTAATCACATCGCTAAGTTCTGCAAGTTTCTTAATAGCTTCCAAATCGTTGTAGGAGGCCGTTATTTCATAGTCTGCAAGCTGACCGCACGGTGAATTAGGAGTAGGGTCCAGCACAGCAACGTCATACCCCATGCTTTTTGCAGCCACTGTCATCATGCGGCCAAGCTGACCGCCGCCGATGATTCCGATTGTTGAACCAGGCATAATCGTTTGCTTAGACAAGGTCATCACTGCTTTCCAGCACGGTGTTCCGTGTTTTTTCCCGTTTTGCATCAAGCCTTTCAGCAAGAAGCGTATCTGAGATTGAGAGAATCTGGGCTGCCAGCAGGCCTGCATTGACTGCACCGGCCCTGCCGATTGCAACCGTTGCAACAGGAACCCCGCCAGGCATCTGCACGATAGACAGCAGCGAATCCATGCCATTAAGCGCTTTTGATTGAACAGGTACTCCAATCACAGGGAGCGTCGTTTTGGCTGCAACCATGCCAGGCAGATGAGCAGCTCCTCCTGCCCCGGCCACAATTACTTTCAATCCTCTGTTTCTTGCATCTTCTGCATAAGCAAACATATAATCAGGAGTGCGATGAGCGGAAACCACTTTTTTTTCATAAGGCACCTGAAGCTCATCGAGAACTTCGCAGGCGTGCTTCATCGTCTCCCAGTCTGACGTGCTGCCCATTATAATTCCAATCAATGGTTCCATCTATATCCCCCGCCTCTTATCCAGCTGTTCTGGCGTCTTAAAGCAAGACACCCTGCATTTTTTTCTCCATGAAAAAACCGGTCTGCAAACCTTCTCTACAAGAGAAAGCACTGCAAACCGGTCATAAGAACATTAATAAAAAAGCTGTTCCATGTCTGGTCAACGATCACTTTCCCTCATAGTCCAATAATTTACGGTTATCGGGTAGAAACTTTCGGGCCATATTCCCGACTTTATATGAGGTCATTCATTCGTTTTCATATCCAACACAATCATAACAGCATGGTTCAGAAGTTGTCAACGAAAAATCGAACGATGTAATAACTTCTGTATAAAACGTTCGTATTTAGATTAACTTTCCTTCAAAAACAATCTTTTTCCCATAAGGTACCACTTCAATTGAGCCATTTACCTTCTCTTCTTTGAAAATTGGCTCTTCCATTCTTCTGACAGGCATGTAGCCTTCCTTTTGCATGCGGGAAAGGCAGCTGTCGATGCTTTCGCCCTCCCCAACCTCAAACTTTCGCTTTTTCGGCTTGTCCGTCATACCTCAATCTTACCCCTTCTTACCGCCTTCACCCAGAAGCCTCCGTGGATTGTCTTCGGCTCAAACGCAATAATAAACGCCCTGGGATCAAGCTCTTTTATTGCTGCATATAGATTCAGTTCATACTTTCTCGGAGTGAGGATCTGCATCGCAAGCCTGTCACCTTCACGGCCATTCGCCATCCAGTCCGTTACCCCATATCCCTTGTCTCTCAGAATACCAGGCAAGTCCTTCTCGCTTTCAGTCGAAATCACGTTAACTGTAATATACCCGAGAGCAAGCTTTTCCTCAATCTTCATCCCTACAATAACGCCAATTCCGTACCCGACCGCATATGCAATCAAATTCTGAATCTCATTTAAATTATCAAGCACAAGACCAAGGCCGATGACGTAAATGACAACTTCTATCGTACTGATAAAAGCCGCAAGATACCGCTGGCCCTTAAGCGTCAAGATCATCCGTATCGTAAAAAAAGATACATAAACAATATTAATTACCAAGATGATTAAAATCATCATTAAACTATTGGAAAGCAATGAATTTCCTCCTAACATGATGACCTTATACTCTGAGCAGCAAACTGCTCATATTAAAGGTAACAGGTCATATCTTACTAAAGTTTTGGGAAAGAAACAATGGAAGAGGGACAGATAACGGGTGTTTTGTTTTGCTGCTATGAAGGTGGCGGGAGGGGGGGCGATCAATTTAATAAAGATAAATACAAGTGGAGGGGCTTTGTTCAAGACCGGCAGGCAGATGTTTGCTTACCCTCTGATATTGATTTACGGTTTTTGAGGGTACGATTCGGGCGTTTGCTTACCCTCCGGTATCGATTTACGGTTTGGGAGGGTACGATTCAGGCTTTTCCTTACCCTCCGATATTGTTTTACGGTTTGGGAGGGTACGATTCAGGCTTTTCCTTACCCTCCGATATCGTTTTACAGTTTTGGAGGGTACGATTCAGGCTTTTCCTTACCCTCTACTATTGATTTACTGTTTTCCAGGGTAAGATTCCGCATTTTGTTTGTACTAGATGTTCCTAATTTTCTTCTGAACAACAAAAAAGGACAGCATCTCTGCTGTCCTTTTTTCTGCGTGCCTGGCAACGTCCTACTCTCACAGGGGGAAACCCCCAACTACCATCGGCGCTAAAGAGCTTAACTTCCGTGTTCGGCATGGGAACGGGTGTGACCTCTTTGCCATCATCACCAGACAATATGCAATTGGCTGAAAGA
>NZ_JGVU02000008.1 GCF_000708755.2 Metabacillus indicus LMG 22858
TTGCGGAAGTAGTTCAGTGGTAGAACACCACCTTGCCAAGGTGGGGGTCGCGGGTTCGAATCCCGTCTTCCGCTCCATATTCGGGGCCTTAGCTCAGCTGGGAGAGCGCCTGCCTTGCACGCAGGAGGTCAGCGGTTCGATCCCGCTAGGCTCCATCTTTAAACCTAAGACTATATGGTCTTAGGTTTTTTTGTTTTCCAAAAATGGTTCGGAGGAGTTATTGAGTCATTTATTTAACAGAAAACTCTGTATATATATACATAATTTTGTCGAGTTGAGTCATCTCCCTTTTTGAACGTACAATAGAGGCACAGGCTTCTAATAAGGGGGATGATTGAGATGAAAGAAAGAATATCAATTATTGGAGTACCAATGGATCTTGGACAAATGCGCCGCGGTGTCGATATGGGGCCGAGTGCGATTCGATATGCCGGTGTTGTTGAGAGATTAGAAGGGCTCAGCTATAAGATTGAAGATAAGGGCGATATTGAGATTGGTCGTGCGAACAGAGAAGAAGAAGCAGCCAATAACCTGAGAAATTTGAAAGCGGTGTCAGAGGCCAGTGTGAAGCTTTCAGATCAGGTGGATGAAGCGATCAAATCGGGTTCTTTTCCACTTGTTTTCGGCGGAGACCACAGCATTGCAATCGGGACGCTTGCAGGGGTGTCAAAGCACTATGAGAATCTCGGAGTCATCTGGTACGATGCCCATGGCGATTTAAACACTGGAGAAACGTCACCATCAGGCAATATTCATGGTATGCCTCTTGCTGTCAGCATTGGAATCGGTGATGAGGCACTCACGAGAATTGGAGGCTACACACCTAAAGTAAAGCCTGAGAACATTGTGATTATAGGTGCCAGGTCGCTTGATCAGGGTGAGAAAGAGCTGATTAAGGAAAAGGGAATCAAAGTATATACCATGCATGAAATTGACCGCCTTGGTATGACGAAGGTGATGGAGGAAACCATCGAGTATTTGAAGGAACGTACGGATGGAGTTCATCTATCATTGGATCTTGACGGACTTGACCCTCATGATGCACCTGGTGTCGGAACACCTGTTATTGGCGGCATCAGCTACAGGGAAAGCCATCTTGCCATGGAAATGCTTGCAGAATCAGAGATTATCACATCAGCAGAGTTTGTTGAAGTAAATCCGATTCTTGATGAAAAAAATAAAACCGCAACAGTTGCTGTTGCTTTAATGGGCTCTTTATTCGGAGAGAAGCTCAAATAATAACGGGTACAAAAGGCATAGCCGATTGAGGCTATGCCCTTTCCATTTTTACGGGATTCTTTTAAGATAGATTTAAGATAAACCTCCTCAAAAGCCATCTACAGGACACCTAAAATTTGTTAAACTATTTTTATGTGAAAAAAAATGAAACCTTTTATTCGGCTTATACGTAATAAGGGGAATCCGCGATTTGTGCGGAGGTAAGGGGTATCATGGAGACGATCGTAAAAAACAGAATTAAACAAGTGAAAAAAGGCGACCAGAATGCATTTGCCGAAATTGTAGATCTGTACAAGGACAAGATTTATCAGCTTTGCTACCGCATGCTTGGGAATTCTCATGAGGCTGAGGATATTGCTCAGGAAGCGTTTATACGGGCATACGTCAATATTCACAGCTACGATATGGATAAAAAGTTTTCAACATGGCTGTACCGCATAGCAACGAACCTGACAATTGACCGGATCAGAAAGAAAAAGCCCGATTACTATCTGGATGCAGAGGTCGCCGGAACAGAGGGGCTCACTATGTATTCCCAGGTTGCAGCGGATGTTGCGCTGCCTGAGGATCAGGTTGCGACAATGGAACTTCAGCAAATGATTCAGAAAGAAATTTTAAAGCTCCCTGATAAATATCGGTCGGTCATCGTATTAAAGTATATAGATGAGCTTTCTTTAATTGAAATCAGTGAAATTCTCAATATGCCGATCGGGACGGTAAAAACAAGAATTCACAGAGGACGGGAAGCTCTCAGAAAGCAATTAAGGCATTTATAAGTAGAGGTGATGTTAAGTGAAATGTTCAGAGGAAATGATCGAGCGGATTCATCAGTATCTTGATCATGATATTAAGCAGGCGGATGAAAGGATCCTCAGAGAACATCTTCAGTCATGCACTGAATGTGCACAGCACCTGCATGAACTGGAGAAATCCATCGCCCTGGTGCAAAGCACCTCACATATTGAAGCTCCGTCTAATTTCACGCAGGCAGTTATGAACAGCCTTCCTGAAGAAAAGAAGCGAGTAGGCGTTGGCAGGTGGCTTAAAGGTCATCCGATGCTTGCGGCTGCCTCCCTGTTTGTGCTGCTGATGACAGGAAGCCTGTTTTCTTCCTGGTCGGGAGATTCAGACTTCAGTGTATCCAAACAGCCGAATCTGGTTGTTGAAAATAATACGGTTATCGTTCCTGAAGGCGAAACGGTTCAGGGAGATGTAACAGTCAAGGGCGGTACATTGAAGATCGAGGGAAAAGTAGAGGGAGATGTGACTGTCATTAACGGTGAGCGGTATATGGCTTCAGCCGGCCAGGTGACAGGCAAAGTTGAAGAAATTGATGAAGCCTTTGAGTGGATCTGGTTTCAAATGAAGTCTCTTGCAAAAGAGGTCGTCGATATTTTTCAGTAATGGGCCCCGGCGGCCTTTTTTTATTGTCTGAAAGGGGTGCCGTGATATATGGACTCTGGAGCGCAGGCTGTCCGTCCTTAAATGACTACAATACGGTTTAATTGCAGATTATATGATATAATATCGTAGTTATAGTCCTGTGCAAATGACTAAAACTGATGGAGGAAGAGAATATGGCACTTGAGGATTTTCCATTCTTGCACTACCTCGGCATCGCCGTTGATATTCTCCTGGTTTGGTTCGTTATATATAAGTTGATTATGGTGATACGGGGCACGAAGGCCGTTCAGCTTTTAAAAGGCATTATCGTGATTATCCTCGTTCGGACACTCAGCCAGTATTTAGGGCTGCAAACATTGCAATGGCTCATGGACCAAGCGTTAACATGGGGTTTTCTTGCGATTATTATTATTTTCCAGCCTGAGCTGCGGAGAGCACTGGAGCAGCTGGGACGGGGAAAACTTTTCTCAAGAAGCGGGGCCCCAGAGGAGGAAGAACAGCAAAAAATTATTGATGCCATCCTGAAAGCAACGGATTACATGGCAAAACGCCGTATCGGCGCACTCGTAACAATTGAAAAAGAAACAGGGATGAGCGATTACATAGAAACGGGCATACCGCTTCACTCAGCTTTATCTTCTGAGCTTTTAATCAATATTTTTATCCCGAACACTCCGCTTCATGACGGAGCTGTCATTCTTCAGAAAAACCAGATTGCAGCAGCAGCCTGCTACCTGCCTCTTTCTGAAAGTCCGTTTATTTCAAAAGAGCTTGGAACGAGGCACCGCGCAGCAGTCGGCATCAGTGAAGTAACAGACAGTATTACAATCGTTGTATCGGAGGAAACCGGAAGTATTTCGGTAACGAGAAACGGCGAGCTTCACAGAAATTTGACGGTTGAAGCTTTGAGTGAGATACTCGTTTCGGAATTTGGAAAACAGGCGAAAGCCGCTTCTTCAAACCTGTGGCAGTGGAGGGGGAAGAAGAATGGATAAGATGATAAACAATCATTGGGTCATGAGAATCATCGCGCTGCTTATGGCGCTTATGCTCTATATATCTGTCAACATCGAATCTCCTGCACCAAAGAAGCAGACGACAGGACCTGTTACATCTGTCTTCCCTTCTGCACCTTCTCAATCATCTAAAGGGACAGAGACCATTCAGGATGTAGAAGTAAAGACGTATCAGGACCAGGACAATGTGGTGATAACAGGTGTTCCGGAGACCGTCGATGTCACATTAAGCGGGCCGACCAACTCCCTTTTGAAAGCAAAGCAGCTGAAGGACTTTGAAATTTATGCCGAGCTGTCTGACCTTTCAATCGGCTCACACAGAATTGAACTGAAGCATAAAAATATAGCGGATAACCTGGAAGTGAATTTAAATCCTTCGGTCATTACGGTGAATGTAGAAGAAAAAGTAACACGTGATTTCCCGGTTGAAGTGGATTTTATTAATAAAAACCAGATAGTAGCCGGATATACGGCACAGGATCCGATTGTAAAGCCAAGTGTTGTCAGGGTAACAGGATCCAAAACCCTTATTGACAGCATTGCGCTGATCAAAACAAGAGTGAACCTGCAAAATGCGAATGAAACATTGGAGCAGGAATCAAAGGTGACGGTGTACGACGAAGACGGCAATATCCTTCCTGTTGAAGCCTATCCGTCCGTTGTAGACGTGACGGTGCCGATTACAAGCCCGAGCAAAAAGCTGCCTTTAAACATTAAAAATGAGGGCGAGCTTGGTGAAGGAATCAGCATAGCGAGCATTGAGGCTGTGCCGAATGAAGTGACCGTCTATGGTCCGCAGGATGTTCTGAATCCTCTTGAATTTATTGACGGGGTGACAGTGGACCTGAGCAAGATCAAAGATGACACCGTACTGGATGTTGATATCCCCGTTCCTGACGGTGCGACTAAAGTAAGCCCGGAAAAAATACAAATTAAAGTTGACGTTGATAAGGAAGAAGAGCGCGTATTTGAGAATCTGCCTGTCCGGATCAGAGGACTTGGTGAAGGGAAAATCCTTCAGTTTACAGATCCTGAATCAAGGGAGCTTGATCTGAGTGTAACAGCAGCGCCGAACGTCCTTGAGAAGATGAAGGCTTCCGACCTCGAGCTTTTCATCAATGTGAATGACCTGTCGGACGGTGAACACGACGTGAAAGTTGAAGTGAACGGACCTCAGGACATTAAGTGGAGCCTGCCGCAAGAGCAAGTGAACGTAAAGATTTCTTCTAAGCAATCATGATGATTGAAACAGTCAAAAGGAGCGATACTAGAATGGGAAAGTATTTTGGAACTGATGGTGTAAGAGGCGTTGCAAACAGTGAGCTGACACCTGAACTGGCATTTAAAATCGGACGCTTTGGAGGATATGTTCTGACAAAGGATTCAACACGTCCAAAAGTGCTGATTGGAAGAGATACACGCATTTCGGGACACATGCTTGAAGGTGCCCTTGTAGCGGGACTTCTTTCAATCGGAGCAGAAGTTATGCGTTTGGGAGTCATTTCAACTCCAGGCGTTTCATATTTGACAAAAGCACTTGGAGCCCAGGCTGGCGTGATGATTTCAGCATCCCACAATCCTGTTCAGGATAACGGCATTAAATTCTTTGGCCCGGACGGATTTAAATTGTCAGATGACCAGGAGTTTGAAATCGAAGGACTGATGGATCAGGCAGAAGATACACTTCCAAGACCTGTAGGATCAGATTTGGGACAGGTAAACGACTATTTTGAAGGCGGCCAAAAATATCTGCAGTTCCTGAAGCAGACAGTTGATGAGGACTTTACAGGTCTTCACGTTGCGCTTGACTGTGCACACGGAGCGACTTCATCCCTTGCAACGCACCTTTTTGCAGACCTTGATGCAGATGTTTCCACAATGGGAACAACGCCGAACGGCCTGAATATCAATGACGGTGTAGGATCTACTCACCCTGAAGCACTTGCTGCCTTCCTGAAAGAAAAAGGAGCGGATGTTGGACTTGCATTCGACGGCGACGGCGACCGCCTTATCGCTGTTGATGAAAAAGGCGATATCGTCGATGGCGATCAAATCATGTTCATCTGTGCAAAATTCCTTAACGAACATGGCAGATTGAAAAAAGAAACGGTTGTATCAACGATTATGAGTAACCTTGGTTTCTACAAAGCAGTTGAGGCGAACAACATGAAGAGCGCTCAAACAGCTGTTGGTGACCGCTACGTTGTAGAAGAAATGAAAAAAGGCGATTATAACCTGGGCGGAGAGCAGTCAGGGCATATCATTTTCCTTGACCATAATACAACCGGCGACGGCCTTCTTACAGCAATCCAGCTTGTAAATATCATGAAAGTAACCGGAAAATCTCTATCTGAGCTGGCTTCAGAAATGGCGAAATTCCCGCAGCTTCTGATTAATGTGAAAGTGACAGATAAGCATGCAGTTACAGACAACATGAAAGTAAAACAGGTCATTGCTGAAGTGGAACAGGAAATGAACGGAGACGGCCGCATCCTGGTGCGTCCTTCCGGTACAGAGCCACTGGTCCGCGTGATGGCTGAAGCTCCGACTGCAGAGCTTTGCGAGCAATATGTGTCACGCATCGTGGCTGTAGTAAAAGCTGAAATGGGAACAGAATAAGCACGTAAATGGAAAAGACCTGCCGGCACTGGCAGGTCTTTTTTAACTAAAATTCACAGACATAATCGATACATTTGCTGCCCCATACTAAATATACCTCATTGTCTCCTCCCGACAGGTTTGAAAAACCGGATGAACAGGGTATGAAAGCGGGGGAACAATCTTTTTCATAATTCATATACTAAAGGGTGCATCTTTCTGAATCACAAAACGAATTGACGATTTGATTGTCGTATAGTAAGATTACTTTTGTGTTTTGATTTTAGACAGAGAAAGGAGCATAGTTAGTACGTTTTACGAAAAGCGCCTGAACTAAGCAGATCGAAAAAAGCTTAGTTGACGAGGATGGAGGATTATCGAAAGTTCGGCGGATGCCTCCCGGTTGACGATTACAGCCGCAAGCTCTCTCCTGAAAACAAAGAGGCAACTTTTTGCACAAAGGGAAGAACGTAATCACCTAAAAATATAGACATGTGTGAGGGGACAGATTAACAGGTCCCCGAGACTTGGCCTGTCCCCCGCCTAATGGGAGGATACTTTAGTATGTGCGGAATCGTTGGATATATAGGACAAAAGGATACAAAGGAAATTTTGCTTCGCGGTCTTGAAAAGCTTGAGTACCGCGGTTATGATTCAGCTGGTATTGCTGTAATAAATGAAGACGGAGTTCATGTGTTTAAAGAAAAAGGCCGCATCGCCATTCTTCGCGAAGAAGTAGATGCGAATGTTCTTTCTACAGCTGGAATCGGTCACACCCGCTGGGCGACTCATGGCGCCCCTAGCAAACGCAACTCACATCCCCATCAAAGTGCTTCAAGCCGTTTTACGCTTGTTCACAATGGTGTCATTGAAAACTATTCAAGCCTTAAACGTGAATACCTTCAGGACGTAGCTCTTGCAAGTGACACAGACACAGAAGTTGTGGTACAGGTTATTGAGAAGTTTGTAAACCAGGGTGCAGATGTTGAAGAAGCGTTCAGCAAAACACTGTCGATCTTAAAAGGCTCTTACGCCATTGCCCTTTTAGATGAGCAAAATCCGGAAACAATCTTTGTTGCAAAAAACAAAAGCCCGCTTCTAGTCGGTCTTGGTGACGGCTTCAATGTTGTTGCATCAGATGCAATGGCTATGCTGCAGGTTACAGACCAATTTGTAGAGCTAATGGATAAAGAAATCGTCCTTGTAAAACGCGAAGCTGTTACGATTAAGACCCTTCAGGGTGAAGTTATTGAGCGTGCTCCATATACAGCTGAGCTTGACGCAAGCGATATCGAAAAAGGAACATACCCTCACTACATGCTTAAAGAAATCGATGAGCAGCCGCTTGTTATGCGGAAGATCATTCAAAAATATCAGGACGACCAAGGCAAGCTGTCGATGGACCCGGCTATTGTCGATGCAGTGAATGCTGCTGACCGCCTTTACATCGTGGCGTGCGGAACAAGCTATCATGCCGGACTTGTCGGTAAACAGTTCATTGAAAAATGGGCAAAGAAACCTGTTGAGGTTCATGTTGCGAGTGAATTCTCTTACAACATGCCGATTCTTTCTGAAAAGCCGCTGTTTATCTTTATTTCACAAAGCGGTGAAACAGCAGACAGCCGTGCTGTACTTGTTCAAATTAAAGAGCTTGGCTACCAGGCACTAACGATCACTAACGTACCTGGTTCTACGCTTTCACGTGAAGCAAACCACACGCTTTTGCTTCATGCAGGACCTGAAATTGCCGTTGCTTCTACAAAAGCATATACTGCGCAATTAGGCGTACTTGCGATCCTTGCAGCAGTTACAGCTGAAGCAAGAGGCATTGACCTAAGCTTTGATATCGTAAAAGAAATGGGTATTGTCGCAAACGCAATGGAAGTCCTTTGCGATCAAAAAGAAGAAATGGAATACATTGCACGCGAATACCTTTCTACAACACGCAACTGCTTCTTCATCGGCCGTTCAGTCGACTACTATGTAGGACTTGAAGGCGCCCTGAAGCTGAAAGAAATCTCCTACATTCAGGCAGAAGGTTTTGCCGGAGGAGAGCTTAAGCACGGAACGATCGCACTAATTGAAAACGGCACGCCGGTTATCGCGCTTGCAACACAGGAGCATGTTAACCTAAGCATCCGCGGAAACGTGAAAGAAGTAGCAGCACGCGGAGCCAACCCATGCATTATCGCCCTTAAAGGCTTAGAAGAAGAAGACGACCGTTTCGTTCTTCCTGCTGTACACGAAGAACTGACGCCGCTTGCTTCTGTCATTCCGCTGCAATTGATCTCTTACTACGCAGCTCTTCACAGAGGTTGTGACGTGGATAAACCGCGTAACCTTGCTAAGAGTGTGACGGTTGAGTAAATCATACAGATAAATAAATGAAAACGGAGAAGGTCATTAAGACCTTCTCCGTTTTTTGTTTAGTGGAACTTCTGTCACCTATTTTCGTCTAACTGAGTAAGGGGGAGTTGGTATGAAATT
Source organism: Metabacillus indicus LMG 22858 (assembly GCF_000708755.2). Lineage (GTDB taxonomy): Bacteria > Bacillota > Bacilli > Bacillales > Bacillaceae > Bacillus_P > Bacillus_P indicus. The sequence continues at coordinate 8,745 of NZ_JGVU02000008.1, forward strand.
ACATAAGCTTATCTTCATTTTGACAATAGGGGTTTTATTTTTTCTAACAGGATGTGCAGAGGATCCTGACTATGAAGAACAATATATTGAAGTTGAAAAATGGGCAGGCGATGATAACATTTATAAAGTTGATAGAGAAATTACCAGCACTAAAGAGGTTGATGAGGTCAGAAAAGCTGTGGATCAAGCTGATTGGACAACAGCGAAAGCAAGCATGGCGCGTCCTGCTGATTACAGGTTTACCTTTCAATTTACGGATCGCAGAATCGACGCAAAAGCTGTTCTTTACGAGCTTTGGATAAGTCCTGATAAAGACAGAGTGGAACTCGTTATAGACGCTGAGAGCAAGTATGCTCAATTAAATAAGAAGGATTCCGCTGTGGTGATTGAGATCGTGACTGGAGATGAATAAGAAACTTTCTTCAAATATACAAAAAAGGAGCGGGGCTTGAATGAAACCCCTGCTCCTTTTTTCTATTAATAAACCTTATCCCCATTAAAGATCGAATTTTTCACAACGACGTAATCCACCGTGCGGATGGCATCAAGTTTCGTTCCGCCTGCATAGGAGATTGATGACTGCAGATCCTGCTCCATTTCAGTGAGCGTGTCCTTCAATGAGCCCTTGTGTTCAACGTACATTTTTTTGCCTTCGACGTTTTTCTTTTCGCCTTTTTGGAATTCAGAAGCTGATCCGAAGTATTCTTTGAAAAGCTTTCCGTCCATTTCGATGGTTTCACCAGGAGACTCCTCGTGTCCTGCGAACAGGGAGCCGATCATGACCATGGATGCTCCGAATCGAACAGACTTCGCAATGTCACCATGTGTGCGGATGCCGCCGTCTGCGATGATTGGCTTAGTTGCCGCCTTTGCACACCAGCGAAGTGCAGCAAGCTGCCAGCCGCCTGTTCCAAACCCTGTCTTGATTTTCGTGATGCACACTTTGCCCGGTCCGATTCCGACTTTTGTAGCGTCAGCGCCGGCGTGCTCAAGCTCTCTCACTGCTTCAGGAGTTCCAACGTTGCCTGCGATGACAAAGCTTCCAGGAAGATGTTTCTTAATATGTTTGATCATTTCGATGACCGCGTTTGAATGACCGTGGGCGATATCAATTGTAATATAATCAGGCACCAGATTCTCAGCCGCAAGTTCTTCAATAAAGCCGTACTCTTCCTCTTTAACACCGACGCTGATTGAAGCAATCAGGCCGCGTGATTTCATATCCTGGATGAACGCGCTTCTTTTCTCAGGCTGAAAACGGTGCATGATGTAGAAGTAGCCGTTTTCTGCAAGGTTTACAGCAATTGTTTCATCAATAATCGTCTGCATATTGGCAGGTACGACAGGAAGTTTGAATGTATGGTTTCCAAGGGCAATGGTTGTGTCACACTCAGAACGGCTGTTCACAACACATTTTGCAGGTATTAATTGAATATCTTCATAATCGAATACATTTTCCATGTAAAATACACCCCTAAATACGAATGTTATTGTTAAGTTAACTTTTAATTGTTCGTCCATTTGGTACTTTACATCATTTGTATGGTTATGTCAAAGATTTTTAGAGAAAAAAACGAAGATTAATAGGGTGAATTTCAAAGTTAAGTAAACCTTTTCAATGGGAAAAAGGAGGTGTCAGCGTATGAGAAGTGCTGTGAAATGGGGGTTGCAGCGGATGGGGAAGTGGGATGGAAAGATCGTGCAGTAAAGCTGAGTTAGCAGCACAAATCAGTTATCCGGCTCAGCTGAAAATGCGGTAAACATGAGTTAGCAGCACAAAAGGGGAATCCGGAGCAGCCGAAAGAGCGGTAAAACAGAGTTAGCAGCACAAACCAGGTATCTGGAACAGGAGAAAGTGCGCTATACATAAGTTAGCAGCATAAACCAGGGAGCCGGAACTGCCGAAAGTGCTGTAAAACCGAGTCAGCAGCACAAACAAAGGAACCGGAACAGCCGAAAGTGCGCTAATGTTTTGCAGGCAGGACCTCGGCGGATTCGGTTACTGCTTCGATCGCCGATGTGATGCACTTCATTCCTCCTGCTGACTGACTAATCAAGTGCCGCTAGTCAACCCCTTTTTTTCGGTAAAAACTACCGCTATTCTTGCAAACTAGTATTCGTATAAAATAAAGCTATGAAAACACTTAAATCTTTTTCTCTTATGTTGTTGGTTGTCGCTCTAGCCTTTGGATTCAGCAGTCAAGCAAGTGCTGCAAGTACATACACAGTTAAAAGCGGGGATACGATGTGGAAAATCGCATCGAAGTATCAGGTTGGCGTTTCTGAATTGATTAAAGCCAATCCAAATGTTAAGAATGCTAATATGATCTATCCAGGACAGTCTCTTAACATCCCTTCTGGAAGCGCTTATCAAAGCATGGAAAGCGAAGTGGTTACGCTTGTAAATAAAGAGCGTGCCAAATACGGTTTAAAGCCGCTTGCCGCCAACTGGGAGGTTGCCCGTGTTGCACGGTACAAATCAGAAGATATGCGTGACAAAAACTACTTCAGTCACACATCGCCTACATACGGCTCTCCATTTGATATGATGAAGAGCTTCGGCATTCAGTATAGCTATGCAGGTGAGAACATTGCTGCCGGACAGACTACAGCTCAAAGTGTTGTAACTGCCTGGATGAACAGTGAAGGACACCGCAAAAACATTCTGTCTTCTAATTTCAAGGAAATCGGTGTTGGGTACGCCAAAGGCGGATCTTACGGCCACTATTGGACGCAGATGTTTATCAGCAAATAATGGACAAGGAGGAGACAGGGCAATCCGTTTACGGGTTGTCCTTTTTTATGCTTTGAAAAACTTCTTATCATAAGCGGGAGTTCTGTTTTCATTTTTTTAAAAAACCCACTATAATAAGCTTAGATGAAATTTAGAGTGCATAGAGAGAAATGGAGGACACTCATGAAGCAGGCAAGCCCGAGAGTAGGTACGTTTAAGAGGTTTATCCTTAACAATAGATTTGTTCTGTTTCTTCTGATTCTGCTTTTGATTGGATTAAACATTCTTGTTTTTATGCAGGTATCGTTTATCTTTACACCGATTGAAGTGCTGATTAAAACCATTCTTCTGCCCATCATCATGGCAGCGATTGTCTATTATCTGCTGAATCCCGTGGTGGATTTTTTTGAACGGAAAGGCGTACGGAGAATTTATTCTATTTTGCTCCTGTTTGTTGTGATTGCAGGGCTGCTGACCATCCTGATTGTGTCGGTCATTCCGTTTTTAAAAGCGCAGGTTCTGAGTTTGATTGAAAGTTTTCCTCAATATACAAAAGATGTAGAGCTGCTTGTCATGCAGGTGGTCGGCAGCGATTTTGTTGATCAGGCACAGAAAACGCTGAATATTAATGTTGCGGATCTGTCAAAGCAGGTGTCTGACCAGGCTTCCACAATCATCAATAATATGTTTGCGGGAATCGGGAATATTGTAGGAATCGTAAAAGACTTCATCCTGGCGATTGTGACACTGCCGTTCATTTTGTTTTATCTGTTAAAGGACGGAAAAAAACTTGGGCCATATGTTCTTAAATTTTTGCCCGTCAACCTCAGAAGTTCTACATTTAAAGTGATGCATGAAATGAATCAGCAGATCAGTTCATATATCCGCGGACAGATTATTGTCAGCTTCTGCATTGGCGCGCTTATGTATGTTGGCTTTTTAACGATCGGTCTTGAGTATGCTTCCCTGCTTGCCCTGATTGCGGCATTTACAAGCGTTGTTCCGTATCTTGGTCCGGCAATTGCCATTACACCGGCTTTTATCATTGCGCTTGTCACATCACCGTTAATGGTTTTGAAGCTGATCATCGTATGGACTATTGTTCAATTGATTGAAGGGAAGTTTATTTCGCCTCAGATTATGGGACGGAATCTTCATATTCATCCGATTACCATTATTTTCGTGATATTGACGGCTGGGAATCTGTTTGGAGTAGTGGGGATTATCCTTGCAGTACCGGGATATGCCGTGCTCAAGGTCATTGTGACCCACCTGTTTGAATGGATGAAAATCCGCAGCAATATGTATGAACAGAAAGGGATTGAATGAAGCATTTCTTCTTTAGAGAAGAGATGCTTTTTTGCATACTCAAACGAATAAACTTTTCAATAAAGGGTATATAAAAAAGAGCAGGAAAGTTTGAATACGAAAGGGAGTATGAAACATGTCAGAAGCATTATTTACTACATCGGTTACAGCAGTAGGCGGACGGGAAGGGAAAGTACATTCATCAAATGACGTCATCAACATGGATATTGCCATGCCGGGCTCACCGAGAGCGGACAGAGTGCCGAATGCAACAAATCCTGAGCAGCTCTTTGCAGCGGGATATGCGGCCTGCTTTGACGGAGCCCTTCAGCATATGGCAAGAAAAGAAAAAGTGAAGTTTGATTCTGAAGTAACGGCCAATGTCAGCTTCCTGAAAGACGAGTCCGACGGAGGCTTCAAGCTCGCGGTAAAACTCGACGTAAAGGGAACCGGCATTGAAAAGGACAAGCTTGAAGACCTCGTTCATAAAGCTCATGAATTCTGCCCGTATTCAAAGGCGACAAGAGGGAATATTGATGTGACGCTTGAAGCGCAGGCTTAAATTCTTATGAAAATGGTGCTTACTCAATTGAGTAGGCGCCATTTTTTTGCCCTGTCGAAACAGCAGTGCCGTTATTTAGGTCAATGTTGACAATCAGCAGAAAATACCTTAAAATTATCTTGAATTCGAGATATCAACTCATGTTTATATAGATAAAGGAAAGAGAAACTATTTTTAAAGGAGAGATGTTTCAATGAAAACAGCGGGTATTCACCACATTACGGCCATTGTCGGCCATCCGCAGGAAAACGCTGATTTTTATGCGGGAATTCTTGGGCTTAGATTAGTGAAACAAACGGTTAACTTTGATGATCCTGGGACGTACCATCTTTATTTCGGAGATGAAGGGGGAAATCCTGGAACGATTATTACTTTTTTCCCTTGGCCGGATGCGTATCAGGGCACGATTGGAGACGGCCAGGTCGGTGTAACGTCTTATGCTGTTCCAAAAGGAGCTCTGCCGTTTTGGGAAGAAAGACTTGGGAGATACGGCGTGCCGTTTGAAAAAATGGGGCGGTTTGGCGAGTCATTTCTTGTGTTTGACGATCCTCATGGACTGCATCTTGAGCTTGTTGAGAGGGAAGAAGGAAAACAGAACGCATGGGAGTTTGGCGGTGTAACAGCCAATGTTGGGATAAAAGGTTTCGCAGGTGCAACTCTCCTGTCCTCACGTCCTGAAAAAACGGCAGAACTTCTTGAAAAGGTGATGGGATATGAAAAAGTGGCCGAAGAGCGGGACTTTATCCGTTTTCGTTCAACGGCTGATATCGGAAACATCATTGATTTGAAGATGACTCCGATTGGACGGGGAAGAATGGGAGTAGGCACCGTTCATCACATTGCTTTCCGGGCAGAGGATGACAGCAATCAGCTTCAATGGCAGCAGCATGTCGCAAGGAGCGGCTATCAGGTGACACCTGTGCAGGACCGTCAGTATTTTAATGCGATCTACTTCAGGGAGCACGGTGAGATCCTGTTTGAAATCGCAACAGATCCTCCAGGCTTTGCGCATGATGAAGAGGTGCTTGGTGAAAAACTTATGCTGCCGGAGCGGTATGAGCCTCAGAGGGACAAGATTGAGAAGGTGCTTGCACCGTTTGAAATAAGAGAAGTGTAAAAACCAAAAAAACCCCGACTCTGCATGAGTCGGGGTTTTACACATTTTTAAAGAAACAGCACCATATGCTCTTCATCAAAATAGATGCCGTTCGCTTTAAGGGCTCTTTTTTCATAGCCATATACTGAAAAGCCAAGAGAGGAGTAGAGATGCCGTGCAGACTGGTTGCTGCTGACAACAGAAAGCTGCAGCTGCTCTGTGTCTTCAAGCTGACCGGCATGGTTAATAGCCGACGTCATAAGCTTCCTGCCGATTCCCTTTCCCCGGTAAGCAGGAGAGACAAACATCGCGAAGATAGAGGCTTTATGTTTGAGTTTCGCTTTCGTTTCAGGGACAAGCGTAACAACCCCTGCAAGTGCATCCCCGTCAAAAGCGCCAAACGTAAATGTATGCTCAGCATCAAGTCTTGCTTTAAAGAAGTCGATTGTATAAAGCTGCTCTTCTTCATAGCTTGAGCCAAACGCTTCGGGGCTCGATTTCAGGCCTTCAAGGCGGATGCCGCGGTATGCGGCGGCATCATGTCCGTTTAGAATCCGGATATTCATAGGTTCCTCCAATAATGATTTTAAGTAAGATTGCAGCGCCTGAACGATTTCATTCAGCCATACTTCTTCTGATGCTCTTTCTTCAATTTTAAATAGTCTTCATCTTCTCTGATTTTAATCCATTTCTCTTTGAAAATAGAAGCAGATTCCGCTTTTTCATCGTCAATGTCACGCTCGTGAAGGTCGCCGTCCTCCTTATACTTTCGACCGCCTTTATAATTGGCGTAGCGTCTGGCACGGGTGTAGCCCATCTGGATGAATTTCCGCGCCATGTCCATACCGACAAAATCGCCTTTTTCTTTGTACTCCTCATACATCGTGTAAATCGTTTCCGAAGATTCCCTCGCAATCACAGGCGTTTTAAACCGCCAGTGGGGAAGGATTTCTCCTTTATAAGGTTCAACAAGCAAAACGCCCTGCTCTCCTCTGCCGACCCGGTACTTTTCGGGATTCTTGCGAAAATCCGTATGTTCGAAGTCCTCATCATAATTAAATGCCATGTCCATCACCTCTGTACTCTTTACCCGAAAACAAAGAATGTTATCTGAAAATGGCAGCATACAAACCGGTCAAAACAAGTGCGGCAAACATGACGGCTGCGACAGCCTTCCTCCTGCTGAATTCAGGTTTGGGTTTTTTATAGCCAATCTTCCGGCTGACAAGTTTACCGGCTGTGAAATGGCTGATGTAATAGGGAACAAGAATGACGATCACATACAGCCAGAAAAGCGGATTGAACACAATGAAGAAAAAAATGAACACCGGCCAGAAAAGAATTCCGGCTGTTCTTCTGATGAAAGAATGAGTCTGCAGGATACGAAGCAAATACCTGTGCAGAGCATATTCCGTTTTCAGCATGTCGAGGTATTGCTCTCTGTAATCCTGATCTTCAGGGTCAATTGCAGCAGCGCTGCGGCTCAGCTCTCTTGCCTGCTTGAAATCGCCGCGGTTGAAGGCCGTATTGGCCAGAGTATAGTAGACGTAGGGATTATCCTCATTGCTTTTCAAAGCCATCTGCTCGTATTCTTTTGATTGTTTCTTTTTCCCTGCAAGCAGGAGAAGGTTGCTGTACGCTGCAAGGTATGTGGCCTCTTCGGTTTCATGAACAAGTGCAAGCTCCATGAGCCCCAACGCCTTCTTCCGTTTATTCTTTTGCAGGGCTCTGAGCGCTTTAAGATAATAGAGGTGCGCAGTGTCCGGGTAGAGGTTGAGAGCACTTTCTGCAGCCGCATCAAATGCTTTCCATTCCCCAAGATTGAACAGGGCCATAACAAGCATGAGGTGACCAGTAAAGTCTTCCGGATCTTTACTGAGGGCTTCCTTTGAAAAATGGACTGCTGCGGGATAATCTTCCTTATCAGCATAGATCCTGGCAAGAAGTGAAAACGAACGGGCATCCTCCGGATTTGACGCAATAAGGGCATGTGCTTCCTCAATCGCCTGGCTGTAACTTTTCCAGTCTGTCAGTTTGCGGATCCTCTCCTCATAAAAGCTGAACATCAGCGGATGCCATGTGCTTTCATATAGTCCAGAACGTGCTGATAATCCTTATTTGTATCGCTGAACGTTGCATAGTTCTTGGCGGTTGAAAACCATTCAAGCGTCGTAGGGTTCCGGTTCTTTGCGGCTTTTAGGAGATCTGCATGCGACATTGGCTGCAGGGAGCCCTGTTCGAGTGAGCGTTCAATGGCTTTTGATACGGCATCATCCACAACCTGAGTCAGATCAGCGCCTGAGAAGTGCGAGGTTGCCTTAGCCACTTTCGATAAATCAAGTTTTTCCTGTGGTTTATCTTTTGTTTTGAGCGTCAAAATCAGCTCGCGCTCATCCTGTGAGGGAGGCGGGATGAAAATGAGAGAGTTGAACCTTCCCGGTCTCCGCAGCGCCGGGTCAAGATACCAAGGCGTGTTCGTCGCCCCGATGATGTAAACCTGTTCGTTGAACGACTGCAGTCCATCAAGCTCCAAAAGAAGCTGATTGACAATCATCCGGTCGTGGTGCTGACTCATGCGGTGCCGGTTTCCCCCAAGGGCGTCAAGCTCATCAATGAACAGCACACAAGGCTTCTGCTCCCGTGCTTTCTCAAAAACATCATGCAGATTGTGCTCGCTCTGGCCGACATACATGGAAAGGATCGCCTGCAGCTCAAGGTGGATAAAGCTTGCATTGATTTCTCCTGCAATCGCTTTTGCCAAAAATGTTTTCCCGCATCCCGGAGGCCCGTAAAGCAGAAGGCTGCCGCCGCTCTTTTTACCAAAAGCCTGAAAAAACTCAGGCGACTGGATCGGCATAATAAAATCCATGCGAATCCGCTTTTTTACATCCTCAAGTCCGCCGACATCATCAAATGTCTCCTTCGGCTGAACCGTCTCAACCAGGCTGTTTTTATCCTTATCAAACTGAATCACTTTCAAATTTCTGCGCTTTTTATCATCATCTGAGCTCACAACCATACCTCCTGTACTGAACAATCATTCTTCTTTGATACTAGCAAAATATGAAAGTATTTCCAAGATGAAGAATACCTGGTTGGGGAGGGAGTTAAAACGACCGGGAATGCATGATTTACATCCAACTATTGCAGATTTACAGCCAACATCCTATCAAATCCCAAATCATTGACATCTGCCTGCAGCGGGTGTATAGTAAATCTATAATATCTCGAATTCAAGATAATTTTATGGAGGGATTTACATGCTGCCGTTAAAAGGGATTCACCATGTATCAGCCATTACAGCAAAAGCACCTCAAAACTATGAGTTTTATACGAAAACACTTGGTCTTCGGTTAATTAAGAAAACAGTTAATCAGGACGATGTATCTGTGTATCATTTGTTTTACGGGGATGAAAAAGGAAACCCGGGCACGGAGCTGACGTTTTTTGAAATCGCCAATGCAGGCAGAGTCCACGAAGGAGTCAACAGCATTTCCGCCACATCGCTCCGCGTGAAAAGCGATGCGGCACTAACCTACTGGAAGCAGCGCTTTGAGGAGCACAATGTGGAGCACGGAGACATTGCCGAAGCATTTGGCCGCCTGACTCTTCCTTTCAGAGATTTTGAAGGGCAGCGCCTGATTCTGGTATCTGATGAGAACAATTCGGGAGTTACCGCCGGAACCCCTTGGGACAAGAGCCCGGTCCCGGCTGAATATGCGATTACCGGACTTGGTCCAGTCAGGCTGACAGTGGCCGTTGCCGAAAGAACAATAGAAATTCTGACAGACATTCTCGGTTTCCGGGCGAAAGGCAGTTATCCGTCCGAGGCACCCGGCCAGCCGGACATTCAGGTGTTTGAAACAGGAGAAGGCGGCACGGGAGCAGAGGTTCATATTGAAGAGCGCCTTGATCTGCCGCAGGAGCGTCTCGGTCGCGGAGGTGTTCACCACGTGGCATTCCGCGTTGAAAATGAAGAAGAGATGCACAAGTGGATTGAGAAACTGAAAGCTGAACGCATACCGAGTTCAGGATTTGTAGACCGTTTTTACTTCCGTTCCCTGTACTTCCGCGAGCCGAACGGCATCCTGTTCGAGCTTGCAACAGATGGCCCGGGATTTGATACGGATGAGGAACTTGAGCATCTCGGCGAAGCACTCGCTCTTCCTCCATTCCTTGAGCCGCGTCGTGCTGAAATTGAAGCAAAGCTGAAGCCCCTGGATACATCACTCAGCTGACACAGTAAAACCCCGGCCTGATTTTCAGGACCGGGGTTTTAGGTTTATTCATTAACTGTACAATAAAAACTTAAAGGACAAGGTCTCAATTAAACGTTTGTTTAATATTTATTTAATGGATTAAAGCACTTGATTGCAGGGTATGGAAAGAGAGACAAGATGCTGTTCACAATCTATTAAGGAGTGAAACGATGATCACGGTGCCTAAATATTTGCTTGAAAAAGAAGATATGACCAATCCTGAAATCGTTCCCGAATGGGTCATCAGGGAATATCAGAATTTCAGAAGTGTCGTCACAAATAAAACCTTTCCGTGCTACTTCGGCATGGCAGCCGAAAAAAAAGGAGAGCTGAGATATGCGTACATATCAAAAGAAGACTGGTCCAATCTGCCGGAAGCCCTGATTGCGTTTAAAAAGCTGTTTGATGAAGCCGAGAAGCTCATTCGCCATGGTCTGTTCGTGTTCGTTGAACCGGAGGAGGACGAGAAATCGATTCCGTACTACCGGGAGTATTTCTGGAATGTGCTTCAGTACCTTCATGATATCGACAAAGAGCCTTGGCCGAAGGATTACCCGCAGGATCCGGATCATCATCTTTGGGCATTTTCGTTTGCCGATGAGCCGTATTTCGTTTTTGGAAATGCCCCCGCCTACAAGCAGCGGAAAACAAGAGACCTCGGGGCAAGCTTAGTGCTTGGTTTCCAGCCGCGCCGCATTTTTGAAGGGCTTGAAGGCACGTCAGAGGGAGGCAGCATGTCCCGCGAAAAAGTGAGAGAGCGGGTAGAAAAGTGGGATCAGCTTCCAAAGCACCCGAACATCAGCCACTACGGGGACCCGGATCACAGAGAGTGGAAGCAGTACTTCATCGGAGATGACATTGAACCCATACAGGGCAAATGCCCTTTTCACCATAAATAATAAGCAGAAGCTGCCCGGCATTTGCCGGGCAGCTTCTGCATGCTGGAGTTCTAATCACTTACCTGTACTTCCTCAAATCCTTCAGACAGAACCACCCGATCAGACCGATGATCGTAAGAAGTAAACCGCAAATAAGGAGCACGCGGCCGCCGCCAAAGATATCGGTGAAAAACGAAGCTGCAGCGAGGCCCGCAGGAGGAAAAACACTCGTAAGAGCACCGATTGTTCCGAACACTCTTCCCTGCATGCTGCTCGTTACCTCAAGTCTGAGTATGACATGTATGAGCAGGGTACTGAATGAAAATAAAAATCCGACCAGCAAAATGACGGGAATCCCAATCACAGCCGAGTCAATTTTTCCAAGAATGGCATAGAGCGGACCGAGGGCGATTGTACTGCCAAGAATAATCATGCCTCTATGAACCAATTTCTTTTCAAATGCCATAATCAGTCCTGCCCCGGCCATGTAACCAAGGGGGATGCTTGCTTCAATCAGGCCGAATTCAGCAGGGGATGCTTTCCACTCTTTAATGGCAATTACCTGAATGATCATTAGCGATGTGGTAAAAAACAAAATGAGAACAGGAGATAGAATGGTAATTGCCCGTGCGAACGGTTCTTGCCATATATATGTGAATCCAGTGAGCAAATCCTGCTTAAACGTTGTTTTTTCTGCATAGGTCCGCTTGTGTTCTGGGAAATTTTTCACCGCGAGTACGAGAATGACAGATACAAAGAACATAAGCGCATCAATTAAAATAGCCGCAACACCGCCATAAGCAGCCACAACAATTCCGCCAGCTGCAAACCCCAGTGTTCTTGCAATATTGTCTGCAAGACTCATAGCCCCTGTTGCTGCCTGGATTTTCTCTTTGCCGACCACATCAGTGAGCGAAGCGTTAAAAGCAGGAGCCTTGAACAGCCCGGAAAGGGCCGTGCCTGCAGTAAGAAGGATGATGACCCAGAACGGAGTTTCCACCGCAATTGCTGCGGCAAGGCAAACCACAAGCAGAGCCCTTATCAAGTCTGATATCCACATCATTTTTTTCCGGTTCATCCTGTCTGCCGCCGTGCCTGCTATGGAGGCAAAACACGTGGTCACAAGCATATGGGTAATCAGGACGGCAGACATAAGGGAGGCGCTGTCATAGGTTTTCAGCACCCAGATATTCAGGGCGATCGTATGGAACGTCCCTCCAAAAATGGAAAGGGTATAAGCGGTGAAAAGAGACAAAAAGGTTTTGTTTGACCATAAGCTTTGCTTTTGCAGCAAGACGTGAGCAGACTGAGGTTCAGCCATTATGTTCAGCCCCTTTACTTAATCGTTTAAGTTACGCTGGTTTACAATCTGTTTAAAAGACGAGTAAAGAACTAACTTAATCGTTTAAGTTAAGAATATGCAGTTTCATCCCAGCTGTCAATCTCTCTTTTTTGGGGCGGGGATTGTTTACAATCATCTAATTGGTGATAAAGATAAGAAAAAGACGGAAATAGAGGTGCGGAACATGTTTTCAGCATTCACAAAAAATTTCAGCAGGCCAAAAGGTTTCTTAGGAATTGTAGCAGGCAAAATCATGGCACTTGAAAACACAACGATTAATAAATGGACAATCGGCAAACTGAAGATAAGGCCTGGGGACCGCGTTCTGGAAATTGGATTTGGTCCGGGCTACAGTATTGGTTTCATGCTGAAGCATTATCGCAGAGTCATTATAGACGGAGTGGATGTTTCTGAAACGATGAAGGAACAGGCAGAAAAGCAGTTCAGCACCTATGTGAAAAATGGACGCGTGAAAGTAATGAAGGCCGATGCCGAAACAGTCGAACTTCCTGCGAACACGTACGACAAGCTGCTTTCAGTCAACAATTACACGATTTGGAATGACCCGAGAGCAGGGCTTGAAAATCTTACGAAGTCCCTGAAGCCCGGAGGAATGGCCGCGATCACGATGCAGCCCAGGGAAGAAGATGCATCAGCCGAAAAAACAAAAATGTTCGGCAGGCAGATCCGCGATGATATGCTCGCCTGCGGATATGAAGATGTAAGGGTATCCTTTAAAAAAGTGCGTCCTGAGCTGACTGTCTGCGTGACAGGCATCAAAAAAGGAGGAAGATGAATGAACATCCAGCATGAGCTGTTTGAAGGAGATGGAACGATACCGAACAACACAGAGCTTCCGCTGCTCGTCTACAAAACCGCTTTTTCTGAAAAAGAGGAATTTGAAAATGCCCTAAAAAAGAACAGCTGGAACGGAGCCTGGGTCAACGGAGTCTACAGCTATCATCATTTTCACAGTTCCGCGCATGAAGTGCTCGGCGTACTCAGCGGAAGGGCTGAGGTTCTTTTTGGAGGGGAGGATGGACGCAAACTTCTATTGGAAAAGGGCGATGTGGCTATCATTCCGGCCGGAGTAGGCCATAAGTGCCTGCAAAAAGATGCGGACTTCCAGGTCATGGGGGCCTATCCGGACAATCAGGAAATGGATATGTGCACCGGAAAACCGGAGGAATATGAGAATGCCTTCAGCCGGATTAAGCAGGTTCCGTTGCCTTTAAATGACCCTTTTTTCGGGAGAGATGGACCTCTGTTTGAGTACTGGAAAGCTGGTGAATGACGCCACAACGCTGGGCGCATCATAAGGGAAAGTGGCGCAACTCGCCGGAATGACGCCACTTTTCTGATTGCATCGTAAAAGAATGTGGCGCAACTCGCCGGAATGACGCCACAAATCCCACAGCATCATAAGAGAAAATGGCGCAACTCACCGGAATGACGCAAAGTGTTTAAAGTTTGACACGATCACGTCAAATCATGTACTATACGTTTATGAGATTAAACATATAAACAATTAAAAGGCGGTAATAATAATATGGACAACATACACTCCATTCTTGCGGCCCAAAGAGAGTATTTTTTAAAAGGACATACAAGAAAACTCGAAGACCGCAAAAAAAACCTGGTTCGTCTCCGCAAGTCGATAAAAAGAAACGAGCAGGCCATTATAGATGCACTGAATAAAGACTTAAACAAATCTGAGTTTGAGGCTTATACAACGGAAATCGGGATCCTTCTTGAAGAGATCTCTTTTGCCGGCAAACATTTAAAAAAGTGGGCAGCTCCTGAAAAAGTAAAAACGGCGGTTACCCATATCGGCACGAGAGGAAGAATTGTTCCTGAACCTTATGGAACCGCGCTGATTATCGCCCCGTGGAACTATCCCTTCCAGCTTGCTTTATCGCCGCTTGTCGGTGCCATATCGGCAGGGAATACGGCCGTATTAAAACCTTCTGAATTCGCTCCTGCTGTATCCGGCCTGCTGAAACGTATGATTGAAGAGACGTTTCCAAAGGAGTACATCGCCGTTATTGAAGGCGGAATTGAAACCAATCAGCAACTGCTGGCAGAGAAATTTGATACGATTTTCTTTACCGGCAGCGTGCCGGTCGGCAAAATTGTGATGGAGGCAGCATCGAAGCATCTGACACCTGTTACTCTTGAACTTGGCGGGAAAAGTCCATGTATTGTCCACAATGACGCTGACCTTAAGCTCTCAGCCCGCAGAATTGCTTTCGGAAAATTTACAAATGCAGGTCAAACCTGTATTGCACCTGACTATTTAATGGTTCATGAAGACATAAAAGAGGAATTTATGACCCTACTCAAGTCAGAAATTGAGCAAATGTTCGGCAAGGATCCTCTCCAGAATGAAAAGTACAGCCGAATGATCAGCGAAAAGCATTTTGACCGTCTGACAGAGTTCATCAAGGAAGGGACCATTCTTTATGGAGGCGGGTCAAAGAAAGAGACGCTTACTATTGCTCCGACCATCCTTGGGGATGTAAGCACAGATTCTCCTGTCATGCAGGAGGAGATCTTCGGACCGGTTTTCCCTGTACTCCAGTACAGGGAGCTTGAAGAAGCCATCTCTTTTATCCAGGCACGTCCTAAACCGCTTGCGCTTTATTTATTTACTTCAGGCAAGGAGACAGAAGAGCAGGTGGTCAGCAGGGTTTCTTTTGGAGGAGGCTGCATCAATGATACGCTCATGCATATCGCAACTCCGCACCTGCCGTTTGGAGGAGTAGGAGAAAGCGGAATGGGCAACTATCACGGCAAATTCAGCTTCGATGCTTTTTCTCACTATAAAAGCGTTCTGAATCAGACAACCAGATTTGATTTTAGCTTCCGTTATCCGAATGCGAAAAACAGCTTGAAGATTGTGAAGCGGCTATTGAAATAGAGGCGAACCTTTTTTAAGGTTTGCTTTTTTTCTGCAAAAAATAAGTGATTACTCACTTTACAAAACGTCCTCTGTGTCATATATTATAAGTGAGTAATCACTCACATGTAAAGATCGGAGGGGAAACGATGAGTGAACCAGCTATCGTACTTCAGTCTGTTTCAAAGTCATTCGGAAAGAAAGAAGTTATTCAAGATGTAACATTTAAAGTCGATAAAGGGGAGATCTTCGGACTGCTCGGACCATCCGGTTCAGGAAAAACAACAATCATCAAAATGATTGTGGGAATTGAAGAGCCAACCAATGGAGAGGCAAGTGTCCTTGGCGTCCGAATGCCGGATTTGAATATGCTTAAGAATATAGGATTTATGGCGCAGTCAGATGCTTTGTACTCTGAGCTTACCGGAAAAGAGAATGTGTCCTTTTTTGCTTCGTTAAGCGGACTGAGAGGAAAGAACAAAAAGGAAAGAATTGAATACGTGCTTGATCTTGTCAATCTTGCTGAGCATGCCGGAAAGCGGACCGGAGACTACTCGGGAGGAATGAAGCGCCGGTTATCGCTTGCTATTGCCATGCTTAATGAACCGCAGGTTTTAGTTCTTGATGAACCGACCGTTGGAATTGATCCGATTCTAAGGCAGTCCATATGGGAGGAGCTCGAGCGGATCAGGCATTCCGGTACGGCTATTGTCGTGACTACGCATGTGATGGATGAAGCAGAAAAATGCGGCAGAATCGGTTTTGTGAGAGATGGAAAGCTTATTGCAGCGGGTACGCCAGAAGAACTGAAAAGCGAAGCAAAAACGGCGACCATAGAAGGGGCATTTTTAGCATACGGAGGTGAGCGCAAATGAGAGTGATGGCCATTGTGATCAGAATCATTCAGCAGTTTTTCCGCGATAAGCGGACACTTGCGCTTATGCTTGTGGCGCCCCTGTTTATCTTGACGCTGATGCACTTTATTTTTGACAGTGAAGCCTATACGCCGAAAATCGGAGTGCATGGAGCTCCTGAACAGCTTGTCGCTGCTTTGGAGAAAAATGGCGCAGAGGTGGAGGAGTTCAGCAAAAATGCAGGCAAAGACTACATCGAAGAGAAAGATCTTGATGCATTTCTTGGTGTTGATCAAGGGAAACAGGAGATATTGGTTGAGGGATCAGATCCAAGCGTCAGTAAGTCTGTACTCGGGCTGATACAAAAAAGCGCACAGCCCGGACAGCAAGGGAAGGCAGACATTTCATACGTGCATGGATCAGAGGAAATGTCTTCTTTTGATTACATTGGTCCGGTTCTAATTGGTGTCTTTATTTTCTTCTTTGTCTTTTTAATTTCAGGTGTTTCGTTTCTGCGCGAACGCACAAGCGGGACACTCGACCGGATTATGGCAACGCCGCTTAAACGCTATGAGCTTGTCCTTGGTTATGTGATAGGGTTTGGTATCTTTACAACCTTTCAGGCGATCCTGATTTCCGCTTTCTCGATCAGTGTTCTGGATATGATGATGGAAGGCTCTTACTTTTACGTGCTTCTCATAACCTTCTTGCTTGCCATGACCTCTTTGACGCTCGGCACGCTCCTTTCTGCGTTTGCCGGCAATGAGCTGCAGATGTTTCAGTTCATTCCGCTGATCATCGTCCCGCAGGTGTTCTTTTCAGGTCTGTTTAAGCTTGAAACCATGGTGGAGTGGCTTCAGGCAATCAGTTACGCTATGCCTCTGAAATATGGGGCCGATGCCCTGCAGGAAATCATGATCAGGGGAAATGGCTGGGAGCATATTGCGAATGATGTATATGTGCTGCTTGGATTTGCCGTTTTATTTCTTGTTCTGAACATCTTTGCTTTGAAAAAAGTGAGAAGACTGTAGTGACTGCTCATTTTCAGATATAATAAATGTATTGATGAATGAGGAGTTTTTTAAATGAGTGAACACTTTTCCATTGAAGAGCTATTGAGGCTGACCGATGAAGATGTGAAAATGAGCGATAAACAGAAAAAGGTCGTGGAAGCGGCCATTGAAATATTTGCCGATAAAGGATTTGCAGCTGCATCAACAAGTGAAATTGCGAAGAAAGCCGGTGTCGCAGAGGGCACAATCTTCAGGCATTATCAGACGAAAAAGGATCTGCTGTTTGCAATCGTAAAGCCAACGATCACCAAATTTGCAGCTCCGTTTCTCGTGAAGAACTTTATCGGAGAGATTTCTAAGCAAAAGCATGAAGATCCCGAGCAGCTCATGCGATTTATCCTGGAGAACCGGTATGAATTTGTGAAAAAAAATCAGCCTGTCGTAAAAATTCTTCTTCAGGAAGTATTCTTTCACGAAGAATTTAGAGGGGAAATCAGAAAAGTTATTGAAACACACGCCATGGAAAAGCTGAAGGAGCTTATCGTTTTCTTTCAGGAAAAAGGGGAAATGGTTAAAATGCCGCCTGAAACGGTGCTGAGGATGATTGTGACCAGCATTATGGGCTTTTTGTTTGCAAGGTTTATTCTTCTTCCGGATTTGGATTGGGATGATGAGGCGGAAAAAGAATATACCATTCAGTTTCTGCTGTATGGATTAATGAAAAAATAAAAAGAGGCTGGGACAAAACCCTCCTCTGAACTGAAAAAGCCGGTGACATTTTACGAGGAGTAAAATGTCACCGGCTTTTATACTTTTTAAATTAAAATATGAAAATTCACTGCCAACCACTAAGGCAGCAGGGTGAATTCCTGAATAACACAGAAAAAGGTGAATTATTCGAAGCCCAGCCTCTTTTATATTTGACCATATGGTGTTACCAATTCGATTATCTTTTTTACATTAAGAAGAAAAAATCACCATTCAATATTGATTATTTTTTTCTGGAAATAACCGGACTGGATAGTATTTTGTATACCTAAAACAATGAAAGCCCTACCTCTCTTTCATCCTTACGGCTCCTTGTCCGCGCCAGTGTGAGTCAGGATTGCAAAAATCAAGCGACTATTTTATCGAGTTTTTGATGAAACTTCAAACGTTCGTAAAAGAAATTAAAAAAATAGAAATGGATTAGATTGCAGAAATAACAAAAGAGGTGAATGCTCTAATAGTGAGCTGAAGAAGTGGGCTGTTTTTGAATAGATTTGCTTTTAATAGTAATCATATTCCCGTAAGATTCAGGAAGTTGTATGACATTACCTATAATCAGCCTTAACAGAAACTATTTATTTGATGATCAGTGATCCCTTTAATGACTCCCAGTTCACTAATCAAAAATTCATGTGCGTTATCCAGCATTTTTTTTTCGCTTGTATTAAGTGCTTTTTCTTTCTTCATACGCATTAAATCACGTATAACTTCAGCACCTTCTTGTATGTTGCCAGTTTTAATTTTGTCCGTGTTTACTTTATATCTTTGTTTCCACGTCAGTAATCTATCTGATTCTCCATGCTGAAAAATGTGTATGATGTGCTTTAATGCAAGTATGTCAGTAACTGGGCGTATACGTGAACTCAGTATTTTATCCGTAGGAATCATGACTTGCATATTGCCTATTAACATATTTATGACATAATATTGCTGGTTTTTCCCTGATATTTCCTTATCTTCTATAGCTTTAATGATACCGACTCCGTGCATTGGATAAACAATGTTATCGCCAATTTGAAACAAATAATCCACCTCCATATATGGTAACCTTCTAAAGCTTAACATATAGATTATTTTTTATCAAATTTTTAATGATATCATAAATTTATTTTTGGTGTCAACTACTTTTTCCTTTGAAGATCAAAAAAAGAAAATGCAGCAGGAAACGTGTCGGATTACCAATAAAGGGAAGGTGGATTTTCCTGCGAATATCAAAAAAAAGCATACTAATTTCTATGCAAATTAGTATGCTGATTGATATATGATTTACCGTGTTATTTAGGACGCTGTTTTTTCTTACGCTGCTTTTCTTTTAAACCGCGGAAACTGTATCAAAATCGCCACAATACCACATAGAGCAATCAGTACCGGATAAAAGGAGTACGGCAGAATGCTTGTCGGGGAGATGGAAGCAAATTCAGCCGCTGAAAGCATCTGCGCACCGTATGGGATCAGTCCCTGGATGCTGCATGAGAAGATATCGAGAAGACTTGCTGATTTACGTTTATCGATTTCATACTTGTCCGCCATATCTTTGGCAAGAGGGCCCGTTGCAATAATCGAGATTGTGTTGTTTGCCGTTGCAAGGTTCGTAGAGCTGACAAGGCCCGCAATCGCAAATTCTGCCCCTCTTTTAGAAGAAATACGCTTCGTCATGGTTTCAAGAATGAAGTGAATGCCGCCGTTTCGCTTGATCAGCTCTACCATACCGCCAATCAGGAGCGAAAGAATGACAAGCTCAGCCATTCCCATGATGCCGTCTGTTATTTTCTGCAGAAACGCTGTTAGTGTGTAGCTTCCGTCTGCCATTCCAATAACTCCGCCGAGGATAATGCCTCCTGCTAAAACAGCAATGACATTTACTCCAAGCAGTGCTGCTGCAAGAACCCCGATGTATGGAAGCATTTTTACCCAGCTGTACGCTTCAGGTGTAACTGGTGCCTGTCCGCCCAGTGTGATGACGACAAGCACAATGCACGTAATAATGGCTGCGGGCAGCACGATAAAGAAATTTGCTTTGAATTTGTCCCGCATTTCTGTTTGCTGTGTTCGGACAGCTGCAATAGTTGTATCCGATATGAACGACAAGTTATCTCCGAACATGGCTCCGCCAATAATGGCACCCATTGCAAGAGCCACTGAAATGTCTGCCTCTGTACTTATTCCGACTCCAATCGGAGCAAGAGCGGCAATCGTACCTGTAGAGGTACCCATCGCAAGCGAGATAAACGCGCCGATGATGAACAGCCCTGCAATCAGCAGGCTCTGAGGCAGGAAGGACAGTGCCAGGTTAACCGTCGACTCAACGGCGCCCATTCCTTTTGCCACTTCCGAAAAAGCACCCGCAAGAATAAAGATAAAGACCATGATCATTAAGTCAGGGTGTCCCGCTCCTTTTGAGAAACTCTCCACTTTTGATGTGAAGCTTTCTTTCCGGTTCATGATAAGGGCTGCTGCTGCGGCAACAAGGATTGCCACAAGGATCGGCATTTTATAGAAGTCTCCTGTGATGATGCCCGATCCCACAAATAGTCCGATGAAAATAACGAGGGGCAAAAGTGCCCAGCCGTTAGCTTTTGTCTTCATAATAACCACCTTTCGTTTCTTCCGTAATCATAGTGTTCCGCTCTCTGCAGATAAAAACTGACTGCATAAAAAAAGATCTCTTCTTGATAACAAGAAGAGATCCTATATCCGGAATGGAAATAAGCTCTTCTCATTTTTCAAGCGCATGGCTTGCTGGAATTGGCACAGCACTCACAAGGATTGCGAGTCCGCTGCCGAGGCATCACAGGGCCAGTCCCTCTGCCTCTCTTAATAAGAAGATGATATGTGTGTTTTAAAAAATACCTTTACTACATTAAGGGGTTGCGGTGCAAAAGTCAAATGGCAGTTTTTACTCAATTTATAATCAAAATTGTTTGAATTTTTCACTGTGTATGGAATAATATGGACTATATAGTCGGTTTTATAAAAAGGAAGGGCGGGCTGCATGTGGCTCCAATTGTATCAGAGGAATATAAGGAGAAGAAGAAGCGGCATATTCTGGACAGCTCTCTGAAGGCATTCGGGGAAAAGGGATTTCAGCTGGCCACCATCGATGACATTGTAGCTGAATCCGGATTGAGCAAAGGAGCCATCTATAACTATTTCAAAAGCAAGGAAGACATTTATCTGCAGCTGATGCAAAGGAAGACAGAAGAGAATATAGCAGGGCTAAAAGAACGTTTCCGAAAAAAGGAAACGGCCGAAGAGAAACTCAGACAGTTCTTCGAAAACTATCTGGAAATCAAGCTTTCACCGGACTGGCAGCGGATGATCGGCGTTCACCTTGAGTTTTGGATTCATTCAGGACGGGATGAAGAGCTGAAACGGGTGATGACTGCACGATATGAAGAGGTTTACCGGACGCTGCTGATGGAGATTTTGCAGGAAGGAATTGATCAGCTGGAATTCCGGCCGGATGCGGACCCTGCTATTATCTCGTCATTGGTATGGGGAACAATTGACGGCACCTGCCTTCATTATTCTGTCATCGGAAACGATTATCCGTTCCGGGAACAGATGAAGACACTTGAAGAAATGGTGTTTATGTACGTAAGAAAAGGGGAGAGAGAATGATTACATGTAAACGGCTGTCCCAATGTACACTTCAAGATGCATTGATTGCATGGAACAAGGGGTTTGAAGGCTATGATTTTGATATGACTCTCACACTTGAAGCCTTTCTGAACAGACTTGTATTTGAGAATCTTTCACCCGCGTTGTCCATTGTGGCTTTTGACGGAACCGAACCCGTCGGACTGATCTTAAACGGCGTCAGGTCCATTGACGGCAAAAACGTCTCCTGGAACGGAGGCACCGGAGTTGCCCCTGCATACCGGAGCAAAGGCGTCGGGAAAAAGATGATGGAAGAAGTCCTGTCCATCTATGAAAAAGAAGGAGTCCACACGGCTACACTTGAAGCACTTTCGCATAATAACCGGGCAATCAAGCTGTACGAGAAGATGGGATATCAGACGGCAGATCAGCTTGTTCACCTCGGATATTCGGCTCCATTGACACTCGATCCGCCCGCTCTAACGCATGATATTCACTGGGAAAAGCCGCATAATTTAGCGGAGCACTCTTTTTGCAGCAGGCTAATTCCATGGCAGGTGCAGTGGCAGAACATTCGTGACGGTGAAGCGCTGCTTGCGGTTGAGAACGGAAAAACGATTGGCTATGCCCTTTCAAAACGCAAATACGATGAAGAAGGAAAGCTTTCCGGGATTCTCCTGTTTCAGTGCGAAGCTCACCCTGAGCATGAAAACAAAGAAGATGTCCTTAAATCTTTGCTGCACGAAGCATTTGCGTTTTCAAATAAAGCTGACATCAGCAGGACAGCCGTGAATTTCCCGAGAGCTCATTCTGTCTGCGGCATTCTTGAAGACGAGGGATTCATCGTAAAAGCAGAGCAGGTCTTTATGGTAAAAGAGATGACTGCATAAAGTTCAGTCCTCTGCAGACCCTATGAGAAAAAGAAAGCGGGTGCTGCACATGAACCGGATCCTTATTCTTCTGCTTCTATGTCTTCCGGCCGTTCTTGTTCAGGAACAGACTCAAGCCTCGGCTGAAGCTCACGTTCAGTCGTACGAAGAGTACGGAAGAGTAGCTATGAAAAAAACGATGGAAAAATACCCCGGTGCACAGATCACCGATTATCTTCATGTCGGGAAGAAGACAAAAGGCATCATCTCAACAGAAACCTTCAAGCTTGTTCTTAAGGAGCGGGGCAAAACGTTTGAGATTTTCGTCTATGTGGAGTACAGCGAAAAGACGAAAAAGGTAACGAACGTAACATTCAAAGACGCATAAAAGAAACGGATGGCAAATGCCTCCGTTTCTTTTTTTTTTGCCTATATTTATTGAAAAAGTTTACAAATAAGTTTGACAATGATTGCCAATATGATATATAGTTAATTACATAAGTAACTAACCAATGAACAGACAGGAAGAGGGGTCAGTCACATGAATCCATTTTTAGACACTGACAGGCCGATATTTCAGCAGATTGCAGAACAGGTTGAAGACGATATCATCAATGGCTTAGTGCAGGAAGGAGAAAGGGTGCCGTCAACGAATGAATTTGCAGCGCACTATCAGATCAATCCTGCAACTGCAGCAAAAGGAATTAATCAGCTGGTTGAAAAGGGCATTCTTTTTAAGAAAAGGGGAATTGGGATGTTTGTAGCAGACGGGGCAAAGAGCAAGCTGGTTCATCAGCGCAAGGAGCAGTTTTTTGAAGCCTATATCCTGCCGCTGAAATCCGAGGCGCAAAAGCTGAATATCAGTGTGAGCGATTTGAAAGAAATGCTTGAAAAAGGGGGCGGAGCAAATGAACGTTAGCATCACGGGATTAACAAAAGAATATGGGAAAAAGAAAGCATTGGACGCCATTACAATGCAACTCGAAGGGAATAAAATCTACGGCCTTCTCGGCAGAAATGGAGCAGGCAAAACCACGCTGATGCAGATTCTTGCAGGGCAGGTCATGCCTGATGGCGGCGAGGTTCTGATCGGCGGCCAGAAGCCGTTTGAAAATCAGGCAATTACAGAATCGATCTGCCTTATCAATGAAAGCGAAAATTTTAAAAAGGGAATGAAAATCGGCGACATCTTCAAGTTTGCCGGGTACTTTTACCCGAACTGGAGCCTTGAAACAGCTGAAAAACTCCTTGAGGAATTTTCACTGGATAAGAAAATGAAAGTTAAATCGCTGTCAAAAGGAATGGAATCTGCGCTCGGAATTACCGTAGGACTCGCAAGCCGCTCGCCTATCACCATCTTCGATGAACCGTATATCGGCCTTGATGCTGCAGCCAGAAGCAGATTTTACGATCTTCTTCTGGAAGAATATGAGGTCTGGGAAAGAACGTTCATCCTTTCCACACACCTTATCGATGAAGTCAGCAGGCTGCTTGAAGAAGTGCTGATTGTTTCGGACGGAAAGCTTTTGATGCAGAAAAATGCCGATGAGCTTCGCGAGGAATCGTTCATCGTAAACGGCCCTAGATCAGATGTATCCGCATTTACAGCAGGAAAGAATGTCATTCACCGGAAAGCATTCGGCAGCATGGAACAGGCGGTGCTGTACGGGGAAAGCAAATCAGAGGCACAAAAAGCAGGACTCAAAGTAGAGCATGTGCCTGTGCAGGAATTGATGGTTTACTTGACAGAAAAAACGAAAGGCGGGGTATCAGCATGATCAGACAGTGCCGCGGCATACTGTTGTTTGAAGTATTGGACATCCGTAATTCCCTTGCGATCTTCTGGAGTATTCTCATTGCATGTATGGCTTTATCCTACGGAATTCAGTTATCAACTGGAGGCAATTTGACAGTTTCAAGCGGAATGGCGGTTTACATTTTCAGCTCGATTGCCGGTTTCCTGACAGTAAAAGAAACGTATCCGTTCAGCATCAAAATGGGCGCGACAAGACGGAATTATTATGTGACGACAAGCTTGTTCCTGCTGATGCTTGCATTGTTTATGGCTGCTTCCCATACGGTATTGATTATGGTGCTCGAAGCGATGGAAGCCTTTGGACCAGGCGAGCTGAAATTGTTCTACCTATCGATGATCCTTGAAAGTGAGTTCCCGTATTTGACGAATTTTTATGTGGATACTGCCATTTGCTTCTTTCTTCAGGCCATGTTCTTTGTGCTTGGAAGTATTTTTTACCGCTTTGGCCTCCTTGGCGGATATGCTGCTATTGGTCTTGCTGCAGTCCTTCTGTTTATTCCGGCCGTTCGGGATGAATTTATCGCAGTAATATTCAAATTTGGAGGAGAACAGGCGCTTGCATACCACGGAGGCCTGATGGGGGTTGGAGCACTTCTATTAGTGTTAGGATGGTTTATTCTCATAGGTGCCGCTGCCAAATCAGTAATGACAAGATAAAGAGAAAGCAGACCGTTTCCGGTTTGCTTTTTTCAGTTTTTAAGAGATTAGAGGAAGAGGAACAAGCATATATATGTGTGAAAGGCTTGGCCGCACAGGCTGCTGAAATATGAAGAGAAAAGGAGCCATTATGAAGGAGCTAATTTACTCACTGCTTGAGACGCTTGCAGATCTTGGTTATTACGGGATTGCGCTCGGTTTGATGATTGAAATCATTCCGAGTGAAATTGTGCTTGGCTACGGAGGATATTTGATTTCACTCGGCCGGGTAGACTTTACAGGTGCTGTGATCGCCGGCGTAGTTGGCGGAACCTTAGCGCAGCTGTTTCTTTATTGGATGGGGTATTACGGAGGAAGACCTTTTCTTGAGAAGTTTGGAAAATACCTTTTCATCAGCGGCCATCATCTGGATCTATCTGAAAAATGGTTTGAAAAATACGGAGCTGGGGTTATTTTCACGGCAAGATTTATCCCAGTTGTGAGGCACGCCATCTCCATTCCTGCCGGGATTGGGAGAATGCCGCTGTGGAGATTCACCGTGTACACGGTGGCAGCCATGATTCCCTGGACCATTTTCTTTTTATATATGGGCATTCAGCTTGGCACGAATTGGACGCAAATTAAAGAAGCCGCAGAGCCGTTTGTGCTGCCGATGATACTCATTATGACGCTTGCTGGCATTGGCTATTACTTAATGAAAAAAAATGAAGCAGGAGAAAAAAGAATGTAAGCGAATTAAACAAACGTTTGATTAAATGTATGTTGGATGCGTTTAGGGCTATTAATAATAGTAGAATGCGCGGCAAGGGGGATGTGAATGTTCAGCCAGTACAGCAAGCTAGCAACAGAAGTATATGATATAGACAAACCGGTGGGCCATTCCTTTGGCGATCTGGAGTTTTACCGGGAACGTCTGCGAGAAGTGCAGGGAAGAATTCTTGAGCCGGGAGCGGGTTCTGGAAGAGTGTACATTCCTTTGCTTGAGGACGGATTCGCCATCGAGGGCATCGATACCTCGGCACATATGCTTGACTCATGCAGAAAACGCTGCGAGGAAAGAGGACTTCGCCCTGTGCTCACAGAAGCAAGCATGAGTGAATTCAAGCTTCCGGGAAAATTTGACGCGATTATTTTGCCTGCAGGCACTTTTCTGCTGATTGAAGACCGGAGGGAATCTGTCCATGCGCTGAAGAATTTTTATGACCATTTAACAGAGGGCGGCCGTCTCATTCTCGATCTTGACCTGCAGCCGGAAAAACAGCTGAATCAAGTGTTCACCAGCACGTGGGAAACGCCCGATCAGCACATCATCACAATGGAGGCAAAGCAGGTTGAGTACAGCGTGCTAGAGCAGTATTCCGTGACCTATCTGAAGTATGAAAAGTGGAAAGACGGAAAGCTTTCAGAAACCGAGCTTCAGAGGTTTGCCATGAGGTGGTACGGAGTGAAGGAATTTAAGCTGGTACTAGAACGCCTCGGCTTTACAGACATTGTAATTTCTGCGGACTATACATATGGAGCAGCACCGGAGCATGACCGGCAGACGATTACGTTTGAAGCTGTAAAACCGGAATGATGAAAAGGGAAGAGGGCTGAAGGGCGGTACTGGTTAAAGTCCCGGAAAATTGGTGCCTCGGTGGTTTTTGCTGACAGTTGATTGATTACAGTTTTTAGCCAATACATCCAGAAAATAAAGTGGACTGAATCGGAAGGCACTTGACTCCTTGTCCAGCTGCAGCGCTCAGGCTCCTCTGTCAGAACAAAATCCCCCAAAAAGTCAAAACCGGACTTTTCGGGTGATTTCTTATCTGACTGCCGGAGCAAAACGGGCGCTTCCGCTTTTCTA
>NZ_JGVU02000009.1 GCF_000708755.2 Metabacillus indicus LMG 22858
AGCCCAGCCATTTTCACTTTAACAGTCATCTTTGTGCACCAGCTGCATAAGATACAAATACAGCGAATGCGGAAGTAGTTCAGTGGTAGAACACCACCTTGCCAAGGTGGGGGTCGCGGGTTCGAATCCCGTCTTCCGCTCCAGAATCTTAAGGCGGCATAGCCAAGTGGTAAGGCAGAGGTCTGCAAAACCTTTATCCCCGGTTCAAATCCGGGTGTCGCCTCCAATTTTTATGAACTCACCCTTAGCCGGGGTGGCGGAACTGGCAGACGCACAGGACTTAAAATCCTGCGGTAGGTGACTACCGTACCGGTTCGATTCCGGTCCTCGGCATCAACCAGTATCCAGTTCAAAAAAATGATCAATTTGCCGGTGTGGCGGAATTGGCAGACGCGCACGACTCAAAATCGTGTTCCTCTGGAGTGTCGGTTCGACCCCGACCACCGGTATCTAAAATAGCTATAGAAATCAAGACTTCAACGGTTATGTTGAAGTCTTTTTTTGCGTTTATTTTCACGACTTAAATTATACAAAATCGTGTGCGTTGAATCGTGTGCGTAGGAGGCTGGTGTGGGTAGAAGAGGAAAACTTTCAGATGATGAAGTGCAAATAATTAAAAAGAAAATTACGGATGATCAAGCTTACGAAGTCTTCTTCAAAGATTGTTATTTGAGAAATTTAAGACCTGCAACAATTGAATATTATAAAAATGAGTTTAAAGCAGCTAGGAAAGTTATTGATAAGCAGTTAGTTGATTGGGAACAAGGAGATTTAGAGGAATTTATTTTCAGCAGCAAACAATTCATGAAAGTGACGAGCATAAATACTCGTTTAAGGGCTTTAAGGTCTTTCTACAATTACCTTGTAAAGTACAAGTTCATTCAAAACAGTCCAATGTCGAATATTAAATTACTTAGAGATAGACAGAAAGTAATTGAAACCTTAAGTGACAGGGATATTGAAAAGCTAATTAAAGTAATTAGAAAGAAACAATCGTTTGTTAGTTTTAGGGATGAAGTTATAATGCTTGTATTTTTAGACACTGGAGTACGGTTATCAGAGTTAGTTGGGATAGAAATACATGATGTATTAGACAACTCAATTATTATTAGAAACACTAAAAATTCATTTGAAAGAACTGTCTATTTATCGGAACTTACAGTTGAGCAACTAAGAAGATATATCAAAATCAGGGGACTAGTAGAAACTAAAAAATTATTTATCAACCAAGATAATGGGTATCTGAAGCCACATAGTATTCAAACAAGATTCACAAAGTATGGAAAGGATGCGGAAATTACGAAGCGTGTTAGTCCTCATACTTTTAGACATACCATGGCAAGAAGAATGATTGTAGCAGGTATTGATGCGTTTAGTCTAATGGCTATTTTAGGGCATCAGGACATTGCGATAACAAAAAAATATGTAAACTTGTGGGGGACTGATATAGAAAGGAAGCACAAACAATTCGGAGCTTTAAAAGGGTTAAGGTTATAGAAAGTGTACGAACGTGAGTTCGTATTATAAAATAATAAAAGAGATGGTATACGAGTTTGGCGGCTCTACCATCTCTACAATAAACACACAGAAGGTCGACCTCTGTTAAACATATTATTGCAGGTCTTCTTTGATGTGTCAAAGGGAGATAAGAATGAAGTTAATTTCGCTTTTAAGTGGAAAAGGATTTGTGATGTATAACAAAGAACTAGCTCATGAAGTATCTGTGAATGGGGCAATAATATTTGGCCAATTGTGCTCCAGTTATGAAAGTTTCGGAAATAAGAATATGTTAACAAACAAGAATGGTAAAGATTATTTTTTCTTAACTTCCGAAACGTTAGAAACTGAAACAGCACTGACTTACAAGCAACAACTAAAAGCAGCTAAAGAATTAGAAGATCATGGCTATATTGAAACAAGGGTAATGGGAATGCCTTCAAAAAAATTCTTTCATATCACGTCTAAAATTGAAAAAAAATTAGTAGGTATTCCTAGCTCTTCCAAAAGGGAAGACCTGAATAAACTTGTAACCATTGAATCAAACGTAATGAAGCAACTTCACAGCAATGACGAAAGGGAATACCTAGCATTACCCAAAGGGAACACCATGCCTGACCAAAAAGGAACCCTAAAAATAAATAATAAAAAAGAACAAGATAAAGATATTAATAATTTCAATTGTAATTACAAGGAAACTCTTACTCCTGATCAATTCAAAGTTTTATTAACCAACGCTTCTAATGAACTTTATACGAAATTTTCTATCGGAAGGTACTCAAAGAAGCAATGGAACACGCTTATAGAAAAATTCGTTAGTGATACAATTGAGAGCAGAAGATATTTAAATGTCCCAGTACATAAGATTAAAGGCTATGCTTATAAGTCACTTGAAATCATTATTAGTAACTCAAACTATAAGAACTCCTTAGAATTTGATGAGTATAGAGAACTGATGAACCAATTATCTAACAACCCAATTACTAGTAGTAAATTATTTAATTGGTTAGATAATTAGTGATACAATAAATGTATATATCTGGAGGGATATAATGAAGATTAATGAAGTGGCAGCTCTACTTGGTGTAACATCTTCAGCTCTAAAAAAGTATTATCTCCTATTTGAAAAGAATAATTATAAGTTTACTAGAACCAAGCAGGGACAACTTATTTTTTCTGATTATGAAATTGAGTTATTTAGAAAGCTAATCAATTTAAAGAATGAGCCAGGAAATACTGTGGAAAAGTCAGTAGAAATTTTACTGAATAAAGAGCCACAAAAGAACAAAGAGCTTGATTTAAAGCAGTTAATGATTCAACAAGGATTACAGCTAAATATCATTTTAGAAAGTATTAATGAAATGGATAATAAAATTAAGAAATTAAATAAAAAAGTAGATAAGCTTTAATAAGGAATTTGAGAAGGTTAAATAATGAGGCAATGGGATAACCAGGGATAGCCTTCAGAAGCCACAGGATAACCCAGAATACTAGGTAATATGTAAGATAATATGAATATATTATTTACCCAAATTTCCCCTTAAATAAAAGGAGATGAATAAGAAAATGTCGGCAGCGGAAATTCTAATTATTATTGAAAAAATGGATAATGAGGAAAAATGGAAGCTTTTAAACCTGTTGTACGATAAATATTACAATAAGTCATCGGATAAACCAAAATTACTTGAATTAGAATACTGATTCATCAAAAAAGTCACCCTTTATAAGGGTGACTTTATTCAGCTAATTGTTACATTATCTTCATAATTAAATTCTTTAATTAAATTATCTTCGTCACAAATTACAGTGATATAGTTTCCATTTGCTCTAAATTCAAATATTGTTTCATCCTCCTGAGCATACATATTAGTTAAGGTAATTTGATTTGGCTTAACGTTAACTCTTGTACTTATGTCTTTCAATAGGTTTTTGTAATTAATATTTCCAGCTTTTCTTGGAGTTCTATTAATATTTCCAGCTACATATGAAACAGACATAAGTATGCCAGCCTTTAATAAATCATAAGCTACACCTGATGCCACGCTATCTTTGATAAAAATTATAGCTTCTGAAAATTCTGCTCCTGCACCTGATTCAGTTCGCTGAGTATTATTCGAAATTATTTCATAAGGTATATTATTTTCTTTAAGCTGTTCAAACACATTAGTTTCATCAAGTTCTGAAGGTTTTTCTATTACATACATTGATCCATAACCGCTAACTTTATATAATGACATATTTTCGTTCAGTGTCGATGTGTTTACTTTGTGAGTAGATATAAACTTATCTAATTCATTGTAAATTTCCGAAGGGATATTTTTCTCTTTTTCTCCATTAAAATAAGGATATAGCAGTTTAATAACCAAATAAATATTGTAATGATTTTCAGTTAAATCATAAGTAATCCAATCACCTTTTATCCTTAGAAGGTGATGAAATAGATCTTCTATCTCCTGTTGGGTAATTGTATCGCTACAAAAATTAACATCTTTAAGCATTTCGACTTCCGTTAATTGTTCATTTGTATCAAATTCAATATGCTCAGCTAAAAGTGTAATATATATTCGTTTCATGATTAACCCCCTTCAGTTTATTTCATCAGCTTTATTGATTTCTTTGACAGAAATTTCTTTTATGAAGTGGTCTTGATCACTTGTGACAGTAATAATGGACCTGTTACTCAAAAACTCAAAGATACACGCTTCATTATCTTTGTACATATATCTAAGCCCTAATTCATTAGGATTTATGTTAATCATTTCTCCAACATTTTCTAGCATTTGCTTGTAGTTTAACATTTCAATATTTCGGTTTTCAATAAGATCGTAATTGTACGATTTCGGTTCAATTTTTTTAATCTTAGATTTTAATTTATCCCAAGTATACCCTGAGGCGGCAGAATTCAATATAAATACTATTATTTCTGAAAAGATATCGGAAGAACCCTTCTCCATTCTTCTAGCGTTTCTAGAGACGACTTCATATTCTAATTTCAATTTCCTTAATTCATTAAAAACTATATTTTCCTCAAAGTCATACAAATCTCTTATTCTCAATAAGAGTCCTTCTTCTCCTTTATGCTCGGCGAATTCAACAAAAGAATTATTTGTTGATTGATTAATATTTTCTTTATAATTAAAATTGTTTACGACTTTAAGTATTTTTATTAGTTGGTCATCAATTTCCACTTTAGGAAACGAGAGTAATAAACTTATGCTAGCGTAAACTACATTCATAGACTCATTGATTTCGTATTTCAAACCATCAAGTTTGATTGCAATTATCTGATTAAATAGCTCTTCTAAATCGCTTTTACTAAAGAATTCTGAATCGAAATTTTTTTGAAGAATAATCTCTTGATTAATTAGTTTATTTTTCTCAAAATCGTAATAATCTCCGAATAGGTTAAAATGTATTTTTTTCATAAATTTACCTCCCTATTAATTACATTCTAGTATAAACTGCAATAATTAACTTTATTTTTACAAAAAAAATTATATTTTGCTTTACGTTTTAAATAAGGTTGATATAAATGACTCCGAAAGATAAAAACAAATCGGAGGGACTTAATATGATACAAACTGAATTAAATCAATTACAAAATAATGTGGTAGTTATCGGCACTCTAAAAACAAAAGAATTGGAACTGAAAACAAGTAAGGCAAACAAGAACTTCATATCTGGCAAGCTTGTTGTTCAATCAATGATTGATGGGAATATTCATGAAATTTTAATTGAAGTATTTGTAATGAGCTCATCTAAGTTATTCAAAGGAATTGAAACAGTAAAAGATGAGTTTAAAACTATTGATCAAGATGGAATTGAAAATGCAAACAGAATAAAAGTAACTGGTACACTTAAATTAAATGAATTTATTAATAATCAAGGAAATCTAATTCAATATAATGAAATCAGAGGAAATATATTTAATCGACTTGATTTAAATGATGATACTCCGGATAAAGCAGTTGCTTCAATTGAAACTGTAGTCGATTCATTTGTTGGAGAACTTGACAAGGAGCAGCTTCCTACTGGGCATTACAATGTTAACGGTTTTACTATTGGATGGAGGGGGGAAGTAATTGAGCTGAAAAATACGTTTATTTGTGCAGAAATTGCTCAAGCTTTCATGAATCTATATCAACCTGGTTCAACTGGTCTCTTGTCATTCCAAATACATAGGTTTGCTGAAGAAGATCTAACAGATGTTAAAATTCAACCTACTGGTTTTGGTACTAAAGTAGAAGTTGAAGGAACTAATGGACCCAATAAAAAATATGTTAGGAAGATTGAAATTATTGGAGGAGATCTACCATATCTCGGCACTAAAGAGTTGAGCCCGGAACAAATTGCATTTGCTAAACAATCAAGAGCTCTAAAAATTCAAGAACTGTTGAAAAAGGAAAGTGCACCAACTATTCCAACAGTTCAAGCATTTGGTAAAGGAATTCAATCACATGGAGAAGATAAAAGTGCAATGCCAACCACTCCAACCTCTCCTATGGATATGCCAATTTTCTAAGGTATACAAATAAATGTCATCGAAAAAGCTTAACATTAATTGTTAAGCTTTTTTTTATTAGTGCTGCATTTAGTAGTATTTTTTTTGAAATTAAAAGTAGTACATTAATTTTCATAACTAGTATAACTTTTGAAATAAACTAGTATACGGATTGTACTCTAATTATCTTTATATAAATTAACTTAATAAAATATCTTTATTCTTGCAGAAAGAAAACTTTCTGCAATGAAGAATATAAAAAATTGTTCAGAGCAGTTTACGTTTTATACACATCAGATATAAATGTATTGTGATTTAATTCGCATAACAATTATTGGAGGATGTTACAAATGGATGAAACAGTAGAGAAGAAATCAAGTTATTTCGAAGTTTACTATGAGTTATTTGCTAATGAAAAAACTAAGTCACTCAATTCAAATGGTATTGTTCTTTATAGCATGATGGCAAATCAAATAGGCCTTTCAAAGCGGCCTGAAAATATTAAGAAGTACACAGATGGTAATGGTCAGGTTTTTATTTTATTTACAGAATTTCAGGCTGCACAGAAATTAAATATTAGTAAGGGCACATTCTTTAAATTAAAAAAAGAGTTAAAAAAAATTGGCTTGATTGACTACCAAGAACAAGTCGATAAGAAAAATGGTATCAGTACTCCAATATATGTTACTCCTTTTGAGCATTGGAAAAAGAAAGAATTACATAGGACAAAGATTGAAGATGAAATGCCGGATTTTATTTGAGACAAACTTAAGCGAGAATATAAAAAATACTGGAGGTTAAATAATGAAAGCTAGAATAATACATGACAAAAATGGTTTGTACAAAGCAGTATTCCTCATTGATGGAGATAAAAGAAAATTAATCTATACAAACGATAGAAAAGATTTGGACCGTAGAGAAATCTTTACAAAGATCGAAGGGGCAGGATACGAAATTGAATGGATGCAGGATGATAGCGTTTTTGGAAATGATAAATGGGGAGATTATTTCACAAAAGTGCCAATGCGATACGAAAAATCGTATAGGATTTGGTAGTCGTACAGTATCTTCTACTAATGTATATATATAATACAGTGAGTTGTTGCACTATAGTGCAATTTTCCTGAACTATTAATTATGCGAGGGACAAGTATAACACTATATTTAGAATTGAGGCGACCAAATTTATGGTTGTCTTTTTTCTTATGCGCAACATTTTTCGCACATAATATACTTCATGAAAAATGATAGCTGATAATTTCAGCTTACAGAAAATGAAAGGGTGAAGAGCACATGAAACAATTTGAACTTAGAGTTAAACAAGTAGAATTACGCTCAAATAAGAACGGCCACATGGTTGTGAGTGGTTATGTTAATAAAACTGAATCTTTTTCAGAAGTTATGGGCGTCACAAAAAGATTCATAGAAAAAATCTCACGTGGAGCTTTTTCAAGAGCAATTCAAAATGCTTCTAGAGACATTGATTTTCTCGCAGAGCATAACCACAAGCAAATTCTAGCATCTACTAGAAATGGTTCTTTGACGCTTACTGAGGATTCAAATGGTTTATTCATGACAGCAGAGATTGTTCCTACTACTTATGGAAAAGATTATTTTTCTTTGATTGAATCACAAATTTTA
The DNA here is from genome assembly GCF_000708755.2 of Metabacillus indicus LMG 22858. Lineage (GTDB taxonomy): Bacteria > Bacillota > Bacilli > Bacillales > Bacillaceae > Bacillus_P > Bacillus_P indicus. The sequence continues at coordinate 7,640 of NZ_JGVU02000009.1, forward strand.
AAAAATCTCTCATTTGGTTTCCGAACTATTAAAGATTCTTGGAAATCTACAGCATCAGGCATATACGAAAGAACAATTTCAGAACTGGAGCTATTTGAAGTTTCAGTAGTTCGAGATCCTGCATACAGTCAATCAACTATCTCAGCTCGTGGAATTAATTTAGTTACCGAAGTTGATATTCCGGTATCAGCAATAAAAAACAAGGAGCAAAACAATATGAAAACAGTACACACTTATGGTCAAGCAAATAAAAATGAAAAACGAAAATTTGAAGTAGAACAATTTAAAGAATATGTAGAAGAACGTAATCTACAAGGTTCACAACAGAGCGCTGCTGTAATGGGTGAGCAAGTTTATAATGGCGTAGTTAAAAAATGGAAGAAATCTCCCCAATCTTTGGTCGAGCTCGTAAATTTCCTTCTGTAAATGGAACTTTAAAAATTCCGCGTGAATCTGCATTAGCTGATGAAGCTGGTTTTGTGGGTGAAGGTAATTCTGTTAGCGAATTAGAAATTGGACTAGAAGAAATTACTCTAAATCAAAAACGTGTTGGAGCAGCACTTCGTCTATCAAATCAATTAATTCATGATGCAGCTGTTGATACAGTTGGTTATGTTCAAGAAATGCTTGCGCGTAAAACAGTAGCAGCAGTTGAAAAATCAATGTTGACTGGTAATGCAGAGGAAGAATTCCGTGGAATCGTTCACGATGTTACAGTACCTAATTTTCATTTAGAAGCAGCAGCTACAGACTTACAAAAATTAGATAAATTACTAGAACTATATCTGTCAATACATCCTGCTTATCATGGTGAAGCTTGTTATATAATGAGCCGTACATTTTACAATGAAATTTCAAAGATGAAAGACAAAAATGGAAACTTCTACATCCAAAACGGCACAGCTAATGGAAAACCGACTAAAACTTTGTTTGGTGCGGAAGTATTGGTCAGTCAAAACTTAGAATATGGAACAGTACCATGTGTCTTCGGAAATATCGAACAATCATATGCAATTATGGTTAAACAAGGTCCAAAACTTCAGAAGGTTGTCGATACTGACAATGCTCTGAAAGGTTTAACTGGATTTGTTTATGATTCATATCTAGATGGACAAGTTTACAATCCTCAAGCTATTGCTAAGTTAACTACTGTTTAGCTTACTAAATTTCTACAAATTTAGAAGCCGTTTATTCGGCTTCTTTAATCTTTACCAATAATATATAGAAAGGATCATTTATATGAAATGTAAGATTGAAAGTTTAGAAGTGGTAAGAGAAGACATTGGAGAGAAAATTTTTAGATCTTCATTAGCTAATATTATAATCAAACATTATGTTGAAGTACTTGAAGCAAGAAATCTGAAAATCAATAGACGAACAATGCTATCTATAGTCAACTTTATACTATCAGCTCATGGAGCGAGTGATATCAGTTACAGCTATGTGAAGAAGTTAGGATTCTGAGATTGAGTTTTGAAAGAAGTATCGCCTACCTTTTATTTGAAAAAAGCTTAATCGTACTAAAATTACGTGGTCCTGGAACGTTTTTTCACAGTACCAATTGACCCAAACCCCGTGAAGCTAGTCCAAGATGCTGTACAAAATAAAAAGGCCCTTCAAAAAATTTCACGAAGGTACCAAAACGTTTTTTTAGCTTCTTATTCTAAAGACTCGAAATACTTTTTTCTCATTTCAGCACGTTCTCTTCTTTCATCATCTTGTTTCTCAAGCTCTGCATCATATACATTCATGTAAGCTGTATGAACGATAAACGCTAACATGAAAAAGCAGAAAAGAAACAGAAGCAAAGTGCTCCTAGTCGTTTTATCTTTTAACTTCTGCATCATACCACCCATTTCCTCCAGGACTCATGTTATAGAAGTTTGGATCTTTAACAGCATTGAAAGTATCAATGTACATCTTCTCAAGTTCGTTCAATTGATCCGGGGTATATGCCCAAGCAATTTCTTCTCTTGAAAAATTCTCCGAACCAAATTCTTCAATAGCTGCTTTAAGCTCAGTTCCACTCCCAAGATATTTGCCGTCATTTCTTGAATGCTTTCCAACATACTTCATTCCATTTATAAGATTCGTAGTTAGATAGATGAATCCGAATCTGTTTTCGAAATCAATCTCAACCTTGTCCGAAAGCTTTCTCTTTTTTCCAAGCTTAGCTTCGATATCTTTCCACTTCCCATTTGAAATAAGAACGTCTTTAAAAAAATCAAACAAACTAACATGAGTTCTAGCCATATCGTTTCCATGATGTTGGTCTGTATGTTCAACACTTGAAAACTTAAACTTTGTTCCTTCATGGGGATTCCTCACTGTAACGCTAATTGAATTGTTGGTTCTTTGAAAAATGTTCAATTTGAGATCACTTAAAGTTTTTTCTGATTTTCTAGGCATTTTCTATTCCTCCGTTACTGGAACCATGGAACCGAAGCTCATATAGTTGCCTTGAAATTTCGTATAAAATAGCAAACTCTATTTCTACATTTGAATAATAAACTATCATTAGTATACAAGCTAAGAGACAATCATGACTAACATTTAATTCAAAAATGTAGTAAAATTTAACTATAAATAAGTTATTGGTTGAACGGAGGAAATATCTTTGGCAATGTTGAGTTGGAACGAAATAAGAGATAGAGCAATACGTTTTTCAATAGAATGGAAAGACGAAACAAGTGAAAATGCAGAAGCAAAAACTTTCTGGAACGAATTCTTTAATGTTTTTGGTATATCTAGAAGACGAGTTGCAACTTTTGAAGAAAAAGTAAAAGTGTTAGATGGTCGTGATGGATTTATAGATTTATTATGGAAGGGTGTCTTGTTAGTTGAGCATAAGTCTAGAGGAAGAAATTTAGAACGAGCATATAAACAAGCTAAAGATTATTTTCCTGGATTAAAGGAAGCAGAACTTCCAAAGTATATTTTAGTATCTGATTTTGAAAATTTTGCTTTATATGATCTGGAAGAAGATTTAAAACGATCCTTTACTATAGAGCAACTCCCTCAAAATATTGAGTTGTTTGGTTTTATTGCTGGTTATCAAAAGCAGGAATACAAAGAGCAAGATCCGGTAAACATTAAGGCTGCTGAAAAAATGGCTAAGCTACATGACCAATTAAAAGAAATAGGTTATTCAGGACATGATTTAGAGGTGTACTTAGTTAGGCTTTTGTTTTGTTTATTTGCAGATGACACAGGTATATTCGAAAAAAATATCTTTCGAGATTATATCGAGCATAATACTAAAAAAGATGGAAGTGATTTAGCGTATTATTTGGATGCTGTCTTTGATACGTTAAATAAACCTAAAGAAAATCGTTTAAGAACTTTAAGTGAATCATTAAATCAGTTTCCTTATGTAAATGGAAAGCTATTTGAAGAAAGATTGGCTCCGGCTGCTTTTAATACAGAAATGCGTGATTTATTTATTGAATGTTGTGCACTAGATTGGGGGAAAATTTCTCCAGCGATATTTGGTTCGATGTTTCAGAGTGTAATGAATCCCGAAGAGAGAAGAGAATTAGGGGCCCATTATACTTCTGAAAACAATATATTAAAAGTGATAAAGCCCCTCTTTTTAGATAGCTTAAGACTAGAGTTTGAATCCGCAAAGGGAAACAAAAGAAAACTTGAACAATTGCATTCGAAGTTAGCTGAGCTGAAATTTATGGATCCTGCTTGTGGATGCGGCAATTTTTTAATTATTGCATATAGAGAGTTGAGATTGCTTGAAATTGATATTTTGAAAGAATTAACTAAAGGACAGTTTCAAAGGATAGCTTTTCTAGATCATCTATTAAAAGTTGATGTGGATCAATTTTATGGTATAGAAATAGATGAGTTTCCTGCTCAAATCGCTCAAGTAGCTCTATGGCTTACTGATCATCAAATGAATATGGTCGCAAGTTACGAGTTTGGTGAATACTTTGTACGGTTACCGTTAAGGAAAAAGGCAAACATAACACATGGTAACGCTCTTGAAATAAATTGGCATACTGTTATTAGAAATAACGAGTTAAACTACATACTGGGCAATCCTCCTTTTGTAGGAAATAGCCTTATGACTGATAAACAAAAAAATGACCTGGCACTCGTTACTAAAGAAATGAAAGTAGTAGGTCATCTTGATTTTGTAGCAGGTTGGTATATTAAAGCCGCCAATTATATTAAAGATACAAATATTTCTGTGGGCCTTGTTTCCACTAATTCTGTTGTTCAAGGTGAACAAGCTATTAATTTATGGGGGCATTTAATAAATAAGCTAGGTGTAGAAATCCATTTTGCTCACCAAACGTTTAATTGGAAAAACGAAGCTAAAGGAAGAGCAGCTGTCTTTTGTGTAATTATTGGCTTTAGTAACCAAAAAGGTCTACCTAAAAATTTATATTCATATCCAGACATTAACGGGGATCCAACCACAAGTAATGTTAGACAAATAAATCAATACTTGTTAGACGCACCAACAATATTTATAAAGGCACGGAAGAAACCCTTAAGTAATGTTCCATCAATGATTTGGGGAAGTAAACCTACAGATGGTGGTTTTTTTATATTTACAGAAGTAGAAATGGAAGAATTTATCATGAGGGAACCTCAAGCCAAGAAGTATTTTCGACCTTGGGTTGGAGCTCAGGAGCTAACTAATGGTTTTCAGCGTTATTGCTTATATTTAGCGGATTGCCCGCCTAGTGAATTACGTAAAATGCCACTATCTTTAGAAAGGGTTGATAGTGTTAAGAAATTTCGTTTAGAAAGTAAAGCTCCTTCTACAAGACAGTGGGCGGATTACCCGACACGTTTAAGACAGGATAAAGCAGTTGATAGTGATATATTAATTATTCCTGCGGTTAGTTCAGAGAGACGTAAAATAATACCAATGGGTTACTATGAACCTCCTACAATTTGTACTAATGCGGCGTTTCAAGTAATAGAAGCATCATTATATTTATTTGGGATTCTAAATTCTGCCATGCACATGGCTTGGATGAAAACTATTTGTGGAAGATTGAAAAGCGATTACCGTTATTCAAATACCCTAGTATATAATAACTTTGTTTTTCCTGAATCTAATGAGAAAGACGTAAAAACTATTGAAAATCTATCTAATGATATACTTACAATTCGTGAAAAATACTTTAGCACTGGTAGTACCTTAGCTGATTTGTATGATCCTGTTGTAATGCCAGGAGACCTTCTAAAAGCACATCAGAGATTAGATAAAGCTGTTGAAAAAGCATATGGAAAAAAATTTAAAACTGATATTGATCGAGTAACATATCTATTTGAGTTGTATGTGAGTAAAATTGCAAAATAAAAAAATACTTTTGTGATTTAATTGTAAATTAGTAGGTATATTTACCTCCTTTGGAGAACTTGAGTTAGAAAGGAGGTAAATATATATGCAAATTCGGTGTGGCGAATGTAAAAAAGCTCTATCTTTAGCTGACGAGGTAGTAATGAATCAAATGAATTGTCTTACACATAAGGAGTGTTACTTACATGCTCCATCATTTGTGATTGATGCTGGTACATATAAATACATGATTGAAAAGTATTGGTTCTTTCAATTGCAAAATCACTAAAAATTGAAGTTGTATTCTAAATCTAAGAGAGGAACCCTCCCTAATATATGATATTGTTATATTATGGAAAAACATAGAGGGTTATTATGAAACTAACTAATAAATATTCATTGATCGGCCTCAGCATTGGTATTGGAGCAGCATTATCTGTATCACAATTGCTCCCTAAATATGTAGAAGGAGAAGAAAGAATTCGTCCGGTCAAAGTAGAAAAAGTTAAGGAACAAAAATCTGAAGCTCAAGTAATTGAGATCCAAGTCTTTTCTGAAAAGGAAATTGAAGAACGAGAAGAACGAAAAGAAAGACGTTTGAAGCATCTTCAACCGGGAATCTATAAAGTTGGAGAAAATGAAATCGTTCCTGGAAAGTGGCAGCTTGTTGCAGTTGATCAAAAAAGAGACGGACAGATTCAGATCTTTGATGAAGGAGAAGAACATATTCAAAGCAATGCAAGATGGTCAAAATTGTTCGGTTCTTTTGAAAAAGAACCTGAATACGATTGGGAAAACATTCATTTGTTTGAAGATGAAGTAATTGTAGTAGACACTGAAATTGGTATGCTGCTTTTAGAGTGAAATGACAGATTTACGGCATTGAAAACGAAAAATTATATCTGTTCTATTTGAGGTGTAATACTTGAATTACATATTAAAAACAAGCGAATTGAATAACGCTATTGATTACTTAGAAAAAGCCGCTTTTTATTTTAACAAAAGAGATAACGATTATTGGTTTAAGTGGTTGGTTATTTCACTATATGGGGCTCTTTACGGATTTGGTGTATGCGCTATTAAAGGTATAAATACTGAAACAGTTCTTGAAAAAAAAATAGGAACAAAGAAATTTAATCAAAAAAAGAAAGAAACAATCGAATTTTACAAAAGCATGGGGTTTGATATTGAGCTTGATTCAAAGCTATTAGATAGCACAGTAGAGTATAACTTGAGTCCCTTATTAAGTATTAGAGCTATATTAGATCACTGTCAAAATGAATCCTTCATGGATCAAAAATTAAATAGTAAAGTTTTAAACGTTAGTGAGCAACAAAAAGTTGCTATTGATAAGTTGATTTTATATAGAAATGAGTTTGCACATTTTAAACCAAGGTTAGTATTCGTAATTTCAGAAGGTGAAGAAGTAATAATAAAAGAAATAGTTGATATAATTAAATTTCTCTGTTTGGAATCTGGAAATATTAATTTTTTTGATGATGGTAATTTGGAGAAAGTAAAGTATCTTATTAGTCAATTTCATTTTAATAAGTAGCAAAAAGTATCCTATCAAAAATGGGTACTTTTTCCTAAACCCTTAATCTATTGCCACTATCTTTATTTACAGTATTAAGGGAATTTTGTAGCAGTAAAATAAAATTTGTATTTTATTTTACATTTTTTGATCTCTTGATATAAAGATGGGGGAGGGATTAAATTGGTGCCAACAAAAGAAGAACTAGTTATACATTTGAAAGATAAGATGACAAATAAAGATATAGGTAAGGTATATTCTATTTCATTTCAGAAGGTAATCCAACTTACTAAGAAGTATGAGCTGGACCAAAATCAGTTAAGAAAAGTAAATAAGCTAATAGTATATATGCACATTTTTAATGGTAAGGTTGTATATGTTGGAAGTGGTTTATGGTACAGATGTAGGCGATATACCAATAGAAGAAATAAAGAACATAAACAGCTTATGAAAGATGGAAAGATAGAATACAAAATTATTGCAGAGTTTGACGAAGAAGAAGCTGCGAGAAATTTAGAACAAAAACTAATTAAGAAGTATAAGAGCAAAGGTGAAGCTCCTTTTAATAAACAACATAAATAAGCTTGACTGAGCTTGCTATCAAAGGCATAATTATCTGTAATCGTATTCATAAAAATTGTTTGAATCTCAACAAACCTACGATAAGATTGATTTTCTATAGAAGCTATTCTAGATTGGGACTCAAAATCGTGTTCCTCTGGAGTGTCGGTTCGACCCCGACCACCGGTATCTATAACTTACGAAAACGAGTAAAGTCAATGCTTTTAGCAATCAAAGCATTGGCTTTTTTTTGTTTTATCTGAACGCCAATCGTGTTGACAAAATCCTTACTCAATCATATAAATTCAACCCCAAGTACCCCCGCCCACCCCCCTGCATATAATGCTTTCATATGCGCTGAAAGGGTGGAGAAGAATGTATTATTATCCGAATTATTGGTATCCAAATCCTTATTATCCTCAAGTTCATGCACCGATGAACAATTACTACAGAGAACCGGCCTATTGGAGTTATCCGGGCAGCTATCCTTATGAAATGAGTGAGTACAGACTGTCGTTAAAAGATTATGGAGCAGAGCCGTTTGTTATTAATATTAATGAAGCGACGCTGCAGAATAATACTTTCCGGACGGCCTTATGGACAGGAACTCATCTGCAGCTTACGTTGATGAGCATTAATCCGGGCGAAGATATCGGGTTGGAGATGCATCCTGATGTTGATCAATTCCTGCGGGTTGAAGAGGGGCAAGGGATTGTTCAAATGGGCAAGAGCAAGGACCAATTGCCTTTCATGAGAAACGTCTATGATGATTCGGCGATATTCATACCGGCAGGAACGTGGCACAATGTCACCAATACAGGAAAATCTCCGCTGAAACTTTACTCGATTTATGCTCCTCCGAACCATCCGTTTGGTACGGTTCATGAGACTAAAGCGGATGCAGAGGCTGCTGAAAAAAGCCACGGCCATAACGGCGGAGAAACCGTTATTGATGGCAAGACTCCGGATGAATGGGTAAAACACACGGAGTTTTTGGTGAAGGAAGGGCTGGAGGATGTGCAAAGAGGAATCAATGCGGTTCACATTCTTCAGGAGTTTATTTTGATGGGTGTGCTTGTAGGGAAGGGATACACTCCTGAGAAGGCATATGAAACAGTGGAAGAGTGGGAGCGTACGGGAGAGTCCAAGCTTCTGCAGCAGAGCAAAAAATTAGGGGGGCAAAGCGTATAGTCATGGCTGTACTCCATAGTATTAGCCTCAATTCAGCAATGAGAAAGAATCTGGAGCTCACCAGGTTCTTTTTTTTTTTGCTAAAATGCATTTATTACAGCTGTTGTTGTGCATTTCTTAAGCATTTATATGATTTTTGAACTGTCATATAAAAACAGGACAAGCCTTTCTCCCCACATCTAGTCAAAATAGTGCACCTTCTTCGTCAATACAGTATCCCCTTTTTAGTAAGCGCTATCATTATAATAAAAGAAAGCGATTACAAACTAAGGGTGGTGAGACGGTTGGAAACGAAAATTCAAACGGGGCCTGTGAGCACGAAGGCTCAGATACAGCCCGTTCCTAAGAAAAAGTTTAAGGTGAAGAGCCTGCTTGGATATGCCGCCTTTGTGGGTCCGGCGCTGCTGTTCTTCCTTGTGATCCAGATACTGCCGTTCTTAATGGGGCTTTATTATTCGTTTACTTCATGGAATGGAGTCAGTTCGGCTGTTGAGTGGGTAGGTTTGGAGAACTATCTGAAGATCTTTACGAACGATCCGGCCTTTTTTAATTCATTTATTTTTACAACAAAGTTTATGTTTGCGGCTGTTATTATCAGTAATGTGATTGGATTTGCTTTTGCACTGATGCTGAATGCAGCGCTTAAGACGAAGAATGTTCTGCGGACTGTCTTTTTCCTTCCGAATGTTATCGGGGGATTGTTGCTCGGGTTTATCTGGCAGTTCATTTTTGTTAAAGGTTTTGCATCTCTCGGAAATATGACGGGTCTTGAGTTTTTCAAAATGCCTTGGCTTGGCGATGAGACGACTGCGTTTTGGGGAATCGTCATCGTGTTTGCATGGCAGACGAGCGGCTACATGATGGTCATCTACATTGCAGCACTTCAGGGAGTAGATACTTCCTTGCTTGAGGCGGCGAAAATGGACGGAGCATCTGCTTGGACGCTTCTGACGAAGATTATTGTTCCGCTGATTCTTCCGGCGTTTACGATTTGTCTGTTCCTTACAATATCAATGGCGTTTAAGATTTTCGATCTGAATATTTCTCTTACAGGCGGCGGGCCGTTCAACTCGACTCAGTCTGTAGCGATTAATATTTATCAGGAAGCCTTCCAGAATAACCGCTACGGTCTTGGTACGGCGAAGTCAATTCTGTTCTTTGTGGTTGTTGCCATCTTTACAACCGTTCAAGTAATGATGACGAAGAAGCGGGAGGTTGAGGCGTAATGGGCAACCGGTATACAGGCAAAACATTTGTCCTTGAAATCATAGCAATCGCGATTGCGCTCATCTTCCTGATTCCGTTTTACTTCGTTCTAGTAAACTCAGTAAAGCCGTTTGCAGCTATCTTAATAGATGCTGCAGCATGGCCGAAGGAATTTATGTTCTCTAACTACGCCAAAGTGTGGGAGGTTATCAACTTCCCGCGGGCTTTCTGGAATTCGCTTATCATCACGGTTTTCAGTAATATTGGGTTAGTGATCATCAGTTCGATGGCTGCGTGGAAAATGGTCCGCACCCCGGGCAGATTCAACAAAATCCTGTTTGTTCTGTTTGTAGCGGCAATGGTCATTCCGTTCCAGACGGTGATGATTCCGCTGATGAAGCTTGGAGGCACCCTTGGTCTGACAAACAGCATTCCGGGTCTGATTATCATGTATTTCGGTTTTGGTGTTCCGCTTTCATTATTCCTTTATCACGGGTTTGTGAAAACAGTGCCTGTTGAAATTGAAGAGTCAGCGAAGATTGACGGCTGCAGCGAGTTCGGCGTGTTCTGGAGAATTGTTTTCCCTCTCCTTAAGCCGATCACGGTAACGGTAGTCATTCTGAATACGCTTTGGATCTGGAATGATTATCTTCTTCCATTGCTTGTTCTGCAGGATGCGGAGCTGCGCACAATTCCGCTTGCGGCAAGTTCATTCTTTGCCCAGTACACGAAACAGTGGGATATGGGACTTGCAGCGCTGGTGCTTGGCATTACGCCGGTCGTGATTTTCTTCCTGTTCCTGCAAAAACATATTATTAAAGGGATTGCATCAGGTTCGATCAAGTAGATATAAAGTTTCTGCATTCTATAGATTAAGAGTGCAGAAATTTATATAAAATAAAAAGATTCAAGGAGGTCAATCCATCAATGAAACGCTTTCTGTTATTATGTATGTCATTAGTTTTCGTATTCGGCATTATGGCGGGCTGTTCGTCTAAAGAATCATCAGGCGGAGATTCAGGCAAGGATTCAAAATCAGGCGATGAAGTGGTAACGCTTAACTTCTTCCAGTTTAAAGTAGAAATTGCTGACCAGCTTCAGGCAATGATCAAAGAATATGAAGCTGAGAATCCAAACATTAAGATCAAACTTGAAACAGTAGGCGGCGGTGCTGACTACGGCGCAGCTCTTAAAGCGAAATTTGCTTCGGGCGAAGAGCCGGATATTTTCAACAACGGCGGTTTTAAAGAGCTTGAGCTCTGGAAAGAAAAGCTTGCTGATCTTTCAGGCGAGCCATGGGTTGAGCATGTTCTTCCAATCGGAAAAGTGCCAATGACAGATGCAGACGGCAAGCTTTACGGCATGCCTGTCAACCTTGAAGGATACGGCTTTGTCTACAACAAAGACCTGTTTGAAAAAGCAGGCATCACTGAGCCTCCTAAAACAATCGATGAGCTGAAAGAAGCGGCTAAAAAGCTTGAAGCTAAAAAGATCACTCCATTCTCTGCTGGATACGGCGAGTGGTGGGTAATCGGGCAGCATTTACTGAACATCCCATTTGCCCAGCAGGAAGATCCGGAGAAATTTATCGCAGGTCTTTATGACGGTTCAGAGAAATTCACTGACAACGAGCAGTTCAAGCAATTCAAAGAAGTTCTTGATACAGAGCTTAAATATGCAAACGACAATCCATTAACAACAGACTACAATACACAGGTTACACTGTTCGCTTCTGGCGAAACAGCTATGCTTCAGCAAGGAAACTGGACAGAGAACATGATCACAGAAATCAACCCTGAGATCAACATGGGCTTCCTTCCAATTCCGATCAGCAACGACGAGAATGCAAACAGCCTTCCAGTCGGCGTACCGAACAACTGGGTACTGAACAAAAATTCAGAGCATCTTGAAGAAGCAAAAGCATTCTTAAACTGGATGGTTTCATCTGAAACAGGAAAACGCTTCATCACAGAAGAATTCGCATTCATCCCGGCATTCGATAACATCGAGCCAGCTGGACTTGGCGATCTTGGAACATCAATTCTTGATTACTCTAAAGAAGAGAAAACAATCCCTTGGACTTGGTTCAAATGGCCGGACGGAGCGAACAAAGAATTCGCTGCTGCCATGCAGGAATATGCTGCAGGCAAAATCGACTATGATACAATGCTTGAGCGCTTCCAGACTTCATGGGATAACTTGAAGTAATAGACTGATAGAAAGCATGCCCTCATGGGTGTGCTTTCTTTTTGCATCCTTTTGCAATCCCCCTAGGTATTTGAAGAAAGATTCGAAAAAGTGCTTTCAAGCCTATGAAACTGACTATATACTAAAGAATAAGCTAGTCCCTGGAGGTCAGACCCCATGCTGAAACGAAGCATCCGCAACAAATTGATTGTTCTTCTGATGATTACGACCATCGTGCCGTTCGGCAGTTCCATTTTAATTACGTACCTCTATACAAAAGAATCGCTGGAAGACCAGGTTGTAAAAGAAAGCAGCAACCTGCTGTACCAAGGGAAAATAAACCTCGAAAGCTATCTGAATGAGCTGAACGGTCTAACACTCTCCCTCTACAACAATCCGGATTTTATCAACTACCTCAGAGCACCTGATGATAAAAACGACTACCAGAATGTCGGCATTGTGAAAAATATTATGCAGACCATCCTCTATACAGGAGATACGATCAACGAGGTGAAGATTTCGTTTGCCAAAGATGACAGGGTGATTTCTGCCACTAAACGGTCGACTGTTGTCTTTTCAACGAGTATTGAAGATGAAAAAAATGAGGCCTTCAACAGCGCTGAGCGCAGTCCTTACAACTTGTACATTGAGCCCGTGTTCGCAAGCCATGAGGACAGCCCCAGAAAGGGAAGAGACATCGTGATGATGCACAGGGCGCTTACGAATGTGCCCGGCAGCGATGTGCTTGGATATATCACTCTGGGCATTTCTCCAGATACGATCATTGATATGAGCCGGAATCTGTACAACCGGGAATCAGAGGAGTTTTTCCTGCTGTCGTCAGAGGGAAAAATGATTTACAGTTCAAACGCCGAGATTCCGGACGGTTCCAATCAAAAGTGGATTGAGAGCGTGATGGATGCTGACACGGCATCAGGAACGTTTGAGTGGGAAGAGGATTCTTTTAACGGAGTGATGATGTACGACAGGCTTTCTGAATCGTCCGGAGGGTGGATACTGGTCAAGCGGGTGCCGTTTCATATTCTTTATGACAGCGCATACAGCGTGGCTAAAATCAATATTCTTTTTGGCGTGATCGGTTTGTCGCTTGTGGTGCTTGCTGTTCTGTTCGTTTCCTTTAAAATGACCTCCCCGATCAGAATTCTGCTTCAGAATATTGAACAGGTTGAAAAAGGCAATATGAAGATCGCCTCCCAGTCCTTCGGATCAGATGAAATCGGGATTCTGGGCTCCCGTTTTCAGCAGATGATCGAGCGGATCAATCAGCTGATTACGAGGGAGTACAAGCTTGAGCTCGAAAATAAGACAAATCAACTTAAAGTGCTTCAGTCTCAGATCAACCCGCATTTCCTTTATAATGCACTGCAGTCAATCGGAACAGTTGCCCTTAAAAATAACGTCCCGCAAATCTACTCCCTAATCACCCACCTGTCAAAGATCATGAGATACGGGATGAATATGGAGGAGGATCTTGTTCCTCTGAGGAAAGAAATCACCTACACCAATGCTTTTCTATTCCTGCAAAAAGAGCGGTTTGGCGAGCATTTGCAGGTGCATGTTGAAGTTGATGAGAATGTCCAGGATATCCCCGTGCCGAAAATGATTCTGCAGCCCGTGATTGAAAACTACTTTAAGCATGGCTTTGATATCCGTGAAGGCATTGGGAGCATCGAGCTGAAGTGCTTCAGGGACGATGATGAACTGGTCATGGTAATCAGCGACAACGGTATTGGCGTCACGCCGCAGAGGCTGAATGAGATACATGAGCATTTCAGAGCCGAGGCGCTGAATAAAAAGGGACCGGGGACAAATATAGGTCTGAAAAACGTTTATTCAAGGCTGAAGCTTTATTATGATCACAAAGCAAAGCTTTTTCTGGAAAATAAAGAGGACGGCGGCTTCATGGTGACGATGAGGCTGCCGGTCATGCTGGAGGGTTAGACGGGTGAAAGCAATCATAGTTGATGATGAAAAGCATGTAAGGGAAGGGCTCATGCTGCTCGCTGACTGGGAAAAGCACGGGATTGATCTCATTATGGAAGCGGAAGACGGCGAAGAGGCTGCAGCGCTCATCAAAGAACACAATCCTGAAATCATTTTTACAGATATGAGAATGCCGAGGCGCGACGGAATCAGTCTTTTAAAATGGCTTCATGCCGAGAACACGGCAAGCAAAACCATTGTTGTGAGCGGGTATGATGACTTTGAATATATGAGGCATGCAATCACTTATAAGAGCTTCGATTATATCTTAAAGCCGATCGAGCCTAATGTGCTGAACGAGACGCTTGAGCGGGCTGTGAATGAATGGCGGGAGCAGGCGATGTCAAAGTCTGCCCAGGCTGAAGAGAGCCGCGTCATCAATGAAGTCAGGCCTCTCTATTGGGATCAGCTCTTTTCAGGGCTTTGTCTGAAAAAAGAACTCTCAAAGGATGCTGAAGAAAAAATTGAGAAAGAATACGGCGTGCATTTTTCAAGCGTTCACAAAACGGCCGCTGTTCTCTCGCTGAAGGCATGTGAAGAAGACAGGGAAGCTGCTGCGGCATCGATAGCCGGCCTCTGCAGCGAACACTTGAAGGACGGGGTCTGCTTTAAAAACGTGAATAAAGAAGATGAACTTGTTCTGCTCTTATGGAAGGAGAAAAATCCGCTTGCTGCGGCGGAAGAATTCATCAGGCTTGTCAAACAGAAGCTTAAGCTGAACGTTCTTGCTGCAGCGGGCAGCACCGGTTTTCAGCTCAATGAAACGTACGGTGAGGCGGAGACGATTCTCCTTTCACATGATCTCCGCCTGAAAAAAACGCTTGCCGCACCAAGGGATAAAGGAGACAAACCGCTGCTTCACTTGTTTGATTTTTCAAATGAGCTGAAGTGGGCCGTGCAGTCAGGCAGCATCCCTCAAACGGAAGCTCAGCTTGTAAAGATATTTGCAAAGCTTGAACAGCAGCATCATCTTTCCCTTGAGCAGATCACGCTGTGGGAAAAACAGTTTGAGCTCCTGCGAAGCAACTGGATCAAGGAATATGAAGTCAGCCACAAGGAGGGCTTTTATTCGGGAAAAGCTTACTGGGATTCAGACGGACATTTTTCTATGGCGAAATTCAAGGAAGAAAAAACAAAGGAATTCACAGAGCTGATCACGATTCTTTCCACCGTAAAGTACCAGAAGGAAAAAAACAACATGCAGCAGATTGAAGAATATCTTCAGCAGCATTATCAGGAGGACATTACGCTCCAGGAGATCGCAGACAAATTTTATTTAAGCAGGGAATACATCTCCCGGAAATTCAAGCAGGATTATCAAACTACGCTTACAGACTACTTGACCGGCATCCGTATGGAAAAGGCAAAGTCGCTGCTTGAAAATCCGTATCTCAAAATCTATGAAGTCGCATACGGGGTCGGCTACCAAAACGAAAAATACTTCAGCAAAGTCTTCAAAAAGTATACCGGCCAGACGCCGAACGAATACAGGCAGACGAAATAAGGTGTCAGTCCCGCTCCGCTTTAACGCGGTGCGGGACTGACCCCAATTTTCGACAAAAATTATAATTTTGTGTTGAAGAATCGTTAAGAATTTGTTAAGATATTTTTATCGCTTCTTCTTGCGGGTGTAGTTTAATGGTAAAACCTCAGCCTTCCAAGCTGATGTCGTGGGTTCGATTCCCATCACCCGCTCCATACATATACAACGCAGTGTTTCGTTTGTCAGAAAAACGGGGCATTGCGTTTTTTCATGTTCAAAAAAAATCCCTCCGGAAAAGAGGGATTTACTGTATCACTTTATAATCTCCCGTCCCGCCGTGAATTTGCGTGAACATTTTCGTTAAAGATGATAACATCTCGAGTGCCTGCTCCACGTCCATGCCTGGTCTTAAGTAGATCAGATGCAGGGCATTGTGCGTGTTCTCCGTGACAGCCGTTCGCCTGGAATCAACAAATGGGCTCCCAAACGGTCCGTTTTCATCGGCAGATACAAGTTTGCCGGCCATGTTTACTTCCCGTCCGTTGATGGCAAGATAGGAATCATCCGCCCCCCCAACCTTGATTTCAACAGGACCCGACAGTTCATCTGCATCGTAAATGCCAAAAGGGATCTGATGCTGCAGCGAGAAGAAATTATTGAGGTCGACTGCTGAATGAAATGGTTCGAGATACTGCTGCTTTTGGATTCTGCGGTACAGTGCCTCGTTTGAAGGACGGTAGCGACCCGGATCTGTGCCGAGTTTTTTGAAAATGCCCCGCCACTCTTTAATCGGTTCAAGATCCTGGACTTTTTTATTTTCCATTTCAAAGAAGATTGACTCCTGGAACAGGCGCATTCTGCCTTTCAGCATTTGCGGCGATTCTGATACTTCGATGTTTTCATAGGAGATTACGCCGATTTTAAAACCGGGTATCTCCCGGGTGATTTCAGGACTGATTGAAGTTTCCATCATTTTATCCTCCACATTTTAATGACATTATTTTACCATAGAAGAAGTGACCATTCGAACGGAAAGGAGGGATAGACCATGAATGCAGCCGAGTTGAAACAAGATTTAATTGCATACAGCAAAAGCATCGGCATTGATAAAATCGGATTTGCGCAGGCAACCGTTTTTGAGGAGCTGAAGCAGCGCCTGATTGTGCACGAGCAAAAGGGCTATATGTCAGGCTTTGAGGAGCCGGATATTGAAAAAAGAACGAACCCCGATTTGCTTGTGCCGGGAGCAAAATCGATTATATCGATTGCCCTTGCGTATCCTTCAAAGCTGAAGGATGCTCCAAGAAGCACGAAGGAAGACAGACGGGGTATTTTCTGCCGCGCATCCTGGGGACAGGATTATCATGATGTGCTGAGAGACAGACTCAAAAAGCTTGAAGCCTATATCCTTGAAAAGCTGCCGGATGCAGAGCTCAAGTCCATGGTTGATACAGGAGAGCTTTCTGATCGTGCGGCCGCCGAGAGAGCGGGAATCGGATGGAGCGGCAAAAACTGCGCCATTATTACACCTGAATTCGGCTCGTATGTCTATCTTGGAGAAATCATCACGAATATTGCTCTTCCTCCTGACACACCGATGGAGGACCGGTGCGGCAGCTGCACCATTTGTGTGGATGCTTGTCCGACAGGAGCGCTCGTTCAGGGCGGCCAGCTCGATTCATCCAAGTGTATTGCTTTTTTAACACAGACAAAAGGATTTCTTGAAGAGAGGTACCGCAAAAAGCTTGGAAACCGTCTGTACGGATGTGATACGTGCCAGACAGTCTGTCCGGAGAATAAAGGCAAGGACTTTCATCTTCATCCAGAAATGGAGCCGGATCCGGAAATTGCAAAGCCGAAGCTGAAACCGCTGCTTACGATGAGCAACCGCGAGTTTAAAGAGAAGTTCGGTCATGTGTCAGGTTCCTGGCGCGGGAAAAAACCGATTCAGCGCAATGCGATTATTGCTCTTGCCCATTTCAAGGATACAACGGCTGTTCCTGAACTAACGTTCTTGATGCAAAAGGATCCCCGCCCCGTCATCCGGGGAACGGCAGCCTGGGCGCTGGGTGTAATCGGTGAAGCAGCGAGTCTTCCTGATCTGAAGAAAGCTCTTCAGCAGGAGCAGGACGAAGAGGCGCGCGCTGAAATGGAAAAAGGGCTTGCGCTTCTTCAGCAGTAGAGTTCATACTTCCAGGCCGGTATTCATAGAGTCTTACTAAAGACACTTATGGCGGTGAGGCGTATATGAAAAAGGAACTTGCAGCTGCAGTAAAGAGCAAACTGGAGATGCTGGTAAACAGCAGAAGCGCAAGGGATCTTCATCTTATAGAAGACAGTGAAACGCTGCTCAGAAAAAAGCAGATCTTAAAAGACCGGGAAGTGGAGCTACTTAAAGGAAGAGCGGATGTGCAGGTGCTTCAGGTTGAGAACGTCACGGCCGAAGAAATGCACGTGACGTATAAGTGCCACTTTAAATATTTTCATAACGACCGGAAATCGTTCTATATGGAAGAAAAGATGGAAGACCGGATGGCCATTTTTCAAAACGGCATGATTGTCAGCGATGATAAGATTGAAGTGAACCGCGAAGATGAGACAGATGAAAACAGGGAAGACGAGTCAGATGAAAGGGTTGCGTTCCGGTATGACAGGCTCGCTGCGGTTCAGTATGCAGAGAGATGGTGGAATACGCACAATCCGAAGTATAAAAACTTCGATGTGAACTGCACGAACTATGTCTCTCAGTGCCTCCGGGCAGGAGGAGCACCGATGCGCGGCTATCCCGGGCGTTCTGCCGGATGGTGGATGCAAAACAGCAACTGGAGCTACAGCTGGACCGTTGCGCATTCCCTTACGATGCACCTCGGACATTCGAAAACAGGGCTGCGCGCATCAAGAGTCTATAAACCTGAAGCTCTCATGCCCGGCGATGTGATTTGCTACGATTTTCAGGGTGACGGCAGATTTGACCATACAACGATTGTCGTGGCAAAAGATAAATCAAACATGCCCCTGGTCAATGCGAATACGTACAACAGCAGAATGCGCTACTGGGATTATGAGGATTCCACAGCGTATACGCCAAACATAGCGTACAGATTTTATCATATAGAAGATGATGCAGGCTCAAAGAAACAATAATGAAGTGGTATAATAAAGGCAACAGATTTAGATGAGGTGAAAATAAGTGGCTTTACATGTCGTACTCTACCAGCCGGAGATCCCGGCTAACACAGGAAACATCGCACGCACCTGCGCGGCAACCAACACCGTTCTGCATTTGATCCGTCCGCTTGGATTTTCAACAGACGACAAAATGCTGAAGCGTGCAGGACTTGATTACTGGGAATTCGTCACCGTCGTGTATCACGATTCTCTCGACGAACTATTTGAAGCCTACCCCCAAGGCGATTTCTACTTTATCTCGAAATTCGGCGAACAGCCCCATACAACCTTCGACTACAGCAGCGTGGAAAAAGACACGTTCTTCGTGTTCGGAAAAGAAACGACCGGCCTGCCGAAGGATCTCATTGCAGCCAACATGGAAAAATGCCTGCGCCTGCCGATGACCGGCAACGTGCGCTCTCTTAACTTATCCAACACCGCTGCCATTTTGATTTACGAGGCATTGAGACAGCAGAATTATCCTGGTTTATTGAGAAAAGTGTAAGCGCCTTGCTCAGATCCGACAGGCAGAAAAGGATTCGGCAGAAAAGTCCGGGTTTGACTTTTTTGCCGAATCCGTTCTGACGGAGGATCTAGGCGCTGGAACTAGACATCAAAGCGCAAAACTAATTACGTCCTATTACTAAAAAAAACGACCTAAGCGGTCGTTTTTTTTTATTATTTTTTCACGCCTGGCTTATCATTGTACCCTGCAGTAAATATCGAAACTAAAAATGTAATGCATACCCCTAGCACTAATGCTGTTTTCATCGCGGCAATTCCTCCCTTTTATGTAAATGATGACCCTTACATAGATAGTCTCATTATAGCTTATCCCTATAGGCATGTGAATAAAAATGGGGGGATTTTGTGAAATATCTTTAAATTGGTTTCATTTTTTTAGGTATTTCTTATCTGACTGAAAGGGTTGAACAGTTGTCTGTGCTTTTCGCATTGTCCAGCTCCATCGCTCAACTCCTCTGTCAGAACGGAACCATCGGCAAATGCAAAAAGCGCCTTTACCGCTGTTTCCTTATCTGACTCCCGGAGCTAAACGAGCGCTTCCGCTTTTCGTGGTGTCCAGCTGCGACTCCTAGTCCTTCTGTCAGAACAAAATCCCCGAAAAAGTCAAACCCGGACTTTTC
>NZ_JGVU02000010.1 GCF_000708755.2 Metabacillus indicus LMG 22858
CCCGCAAGCGCAGCGAGGAGGCTCCAGGCACTCCCCGCGGAAAGCAAGTGACTGGAGCGCAAGGGAACGGGTACGTTAAGTGCTAAATTGAAAATAACGCACAAAACGCTTGGCAAATAAGATCCAAGCGTTTTTCTGCGTCAATCAATCAAGTTAACGATGAAAACGTGCTTTCTTTCCGTTTCTTTTCCACAAGCGGCATGACCTGTAATGAAAAGCGCTCCATTTCTTCAAGCTGCGGCGAGAACTGGAGGAGGAGTAAATCAAGTCCTGCCTCTTCATACTCAAGGATCTTGTCAGCAATCTGCTCAGGAGTGCCAATCAAATTTGGACGAAGCCCGCGGTTTGAAACCGAATAGTCATAGAGCTCAAGCTTTTGTTCAAGCTGGGATTTCGTCGTGAAGTCTTTGTAACCTGCATAGGCGGAAGATTCTTTAACATCTGTTATCCGCTTCAGCTCCTGCTGCACTTCTTCTTCGGTATCCCGGCAGATGATGTAGGCAGCCATTCCGAACGATTGAAAGGGCTCTTTTCCGCGTGCTGCCCGCAGCTGCTTCATGCCGTAAATCTTCGTTTTGATTTCGTCTGCCGTTCCCCCGTGCATCACATAAGCATCGCAATGCTCAGCGATCGTTTCTTTTCCGCGCGGACTTTCTCCTCCTGCATAGAGAATTGGATTAGGCTTTTGCACCGGCTTCGGTGAAAGGCGGGCATTCATCAGGTCATAAAACCTTCCCTGATACGTAAACGTTTCTTTTTCCCAAAGCCCCTTCAGGACTTCAATAAATTCTTCGGTCCGGTCGTAGCGCGCGTCGTGCTCTGTAAAAATGCCGCCGTACTGCCGTGCCTCTTCTTCCCACCAGGCGGAAACAACGTTCAGGGTAAACCGCCCATTGCTGATGTGGTCAATGTTTGCTGCCATCTTTGCCGTGACAGCAGGGTTGTGGAAGCCGGGTCTGACTGCTGTCATAATTTCAATTTTCTCTGTGACGGCGGCAAGAGCGGCAGCAGTCGTCCAGGCTTCAAGCGAATCATGCTCAGGTCCCTTAATATCATTTAAGTAAAGCTCAGCTATAAGGGTGGTGTCGTAGCCCCACTCCTCTGCTTTTTGGATAACTTCCTTTGCGTAGGCGTAAGTAGGAGGCATTTTTTCATCTTCTACATTTCTGAGCCAACCCCCGAAGATCGGCAGCCAAAAACCGTATTTCATTGCGGAATCCCCTCTCTAATCTGCATAAAAAAGCCCCTCTTGTTAGACAAGAGAGGCTGGTTCTGCTGTGCAAGTTCTAGCTCTCATCTTTCAAACAAACTGTTTGCTGGAATTGGCACGGTTTCTGCTGTCAGATCCGTTGCCGAGGCTTCAAAGGGCCATATCCCTCCACCTCTCTTGATAAGAAACGTATGAAATTAGTTGTATCATAAAATAATTTGATTAGTATGTCAATTCTAAAAAATCAGCCCAGCTTCTCCTGAAGGAACTCCGTCACCTGGTCGGGAGTCTTTGCATTCGCACTGTGAAGGTGTCCGAGCTTCTCGCCGTTTTTAAAAATCAGGATGCTCGGAATCCCCATAACCTGGTACTTCTCTGCAATTTCAGGGAACTCATCTTTATTGATTTCATACCATTCATATGAGGAATAGGATTCCATAATTTCGCCGATAAACATATTCATTCTTGTACAGTCAGGGCACCAGTCTGCGAAAAATTTGATTAGCACCTCTTGATCTTGGGTAATTAATGTTTGGAACTGTTCTTCTGATGTAATTGGTTTCATGAATCAGACCTCCTTGCCCTTATTTTAATACAAAACAGGTGTTTTGCATGCAGGAAATGCCTGATGCATGAAAAAGTGCGCAATGATTGCCGGCAAAAAACAGGATAAAGACAAACGCGCTTACATCGCCTGCCTTACTGAAATTGGAAACGCCTTTAAAGGACGCAAATTGTGCCTTTGCCCGAATGTTATAAAGAAATCCATGATGGGCTATAACAATTTGGGCCGAAAGTGATAATATAGTAGAGATGAACTTTTCTTAGGGGGATATCCGCATGAAAATTAAAGTTGGATTATTATATGGAGGCAAGTCCGCAGAGCATCAGGTTTCCCTGCAGACGGCACTTGCTGTTATAAAAGCACTTGATACGAATAAATTTGATATACATCCGATCTACATTTCCGATAAAGGCGAATGGTTCCGCGGACCCAAGCTTACTGAGCCGGCAGCTTCACCTGCTGAGCTTCAGTTCAGCCAAAATGGCACAGCGGTTTCTCCGGTTGCGCTCAATCAGGATCTTTTCCCTGCAAAAGCAGATGAAACGAACGAACAAATTGATGTAGTATTCCCGCTTCTTCACGGACCGAACGGTGAAGACGGCACTGTTCAGGGCATGCTTGAGCTTCTGAACCTTCCGTATGTCGGAAATGGTGTGCTTGCGTCTGCAGCAGGCATGGATAAAGTGATCATGAAAAACTTGTTTGCCCAGGCAGGACTTGAGCAGGCAAACTATGTTTCCTACATTAAGAGCGAGTGGAAAAAGGCGCCTGAAGAAGCTTATGATAAAGTGGAGCAGAAGCTTGGTTATCCTTGCTTTGTTAAGCCTGCCAACCTTGGATCAAGTGTCGGCATCAGCAAATGCAAAGACCGCGCGTCACTTGAAAAGGCATTCGCGGAAGCATTTAATTATGACCGTAAAATCATTATTGAAGAAGGCATCATCGGACGCGAGATTGAAATCGGCGTCATCGGAAATGATGAGCCGATCTGTTCGGTTGTCGGTGAAGTTGCTCCTAAAAAAGAATTCTATGATTATAAAGCGAAATATGAAGACGGCGACACGGACATGATGATTCCTGCACAGGTTACGGAAGAAGAATATGAACTGATTAAAGAGCTTGCCATTAAATCCTTCAAGGCAATCGACGGATCGGGTCTTGTACGCGCAGACTTTTTCCTGACAGAAGACGGAAGAGCGCTGATCAACGAAGTGAACACAATGCCGGGCTTCACGCCATACAGCATGTTCCCGCTTCTTTGGAAGCATACAGGCGTTGAGTATCCTGAGCTTATCGGGCGTCTTGTCGAGCTTGCCCTTGAACGCCACGAAGGCAAGCAGCAAATTAAACACACGTTTTAAGGAAAGCCTGGAAACACTATTCATTAAAGAATAGTGTTTCTTATTCATTGTCCAGAAGGCTTGAACAAAGTTTACATAAAAGAAGGGAGATTACAGCGCATGATTAAACGTTCTTTACGCGACATTCAGACAATGGCGGGAGGATCAGGCCTTGCGCCCCAGCATGAAAACACCATGATCCACGGCATTACAACGGATTCCAGAAAGATTGAAGCAGGCACGCTGTTTGTGCCGATAGCCGGAGAAAACTTCGACGGCCATCATTTCGCCGAAAAGGCTCTTGCTGATGGAGCGGCGGCCACTCTTTGGAACCGTTCAAAACCGAACCCTCCTTCAGGTGCCGTCATTCTGGTTGAAGACACATTGGAAGCTCTTCAAACCCTTGCAAGCAGCTACCTTGACCAGCTGAACCTGAAAGTTGTAGGCGTGACAGGAAGCAATGGAAAGACAACCACTAAAGATATGGTGGCAGCACTGCTTTCAACAACGTACCGTGTCCACAAAACGCAGGGGAATTTCAACAACCATATCGGCATGCCTCTTACGATTCTCAGCATGACGGAAGATACTGAGGTAGCTGTGCTTGAAATGGGCATGAGCAACTTCGGGGAAATTGAACTGCTTTCAAATCTTGCAAAGCCGGATGCTGCGATCATTACCAACATAGGGGAATCCCACATGATGAATCTGGGCTCAAGAGAAGGAATCGCAAAAGCGAAGCTTGAAATTGTCAGCGGCCTCAAACCCCAAGGTGTGCTGATCTATGACGGTGAAGAGCCTCTGCTTGAAGAGCGTGTTCAGAACGCTTCATATAAAAAGGTTTCATTCGGAGCTTCTGCTGAAAACACGTATTCTCCCGAGGGAATCAGACACACAGAAAAAGGCACGTTTTTTACCATTCGCGGACGCGGGGAAGAACTGTTCCTGCCTGTGCTTGGAAAGCATAATGTCGGGAATGCTCTCGCTGCCATTGCTGCAGCTGAATTCCTTGGCGTGACAGAGGAGAAAATCAGCGAAGGGCTGAAGAATATTCAAATGACGGGCATGCGCCTTGAATTGACGAAAACAGAAGGCGGCCTTGCAGTTATCAATGATGCCTATAATGCAAGCCCGACATCTATGAAAGCTGCCATCAGGCTTGCGGGCGACTTGGACGGATACAGCCGGAAAATTCTTGTTCTTGGAGATATTCTCGAGCTTGGGGATGACATGCAGGTTCAATTTCACCGTGAAGTTGGCGAAACAATCGATGCAGCCGAAACGCAGCATCTTTTCACATACGGTAATCTTGGGGCAGAAATAGCCGAAGGGGCAAGAAAGAAGCTTGATGACGGAGTGATTCACGTCTACCAGGATAAGCAGGAGCTCATTAAAAGCCTGAAGCAGACGGCGAAAGCGGGAGATCTTGTTCTTGTAAAAGCCTCGCGCGGAATGAAGCTTGAAGAGGTTGTTCAAGCTCTTCTCTAAATATGAAATAAAGCAGCCGGTCCTTCTTTTAATACGAAAAGAAAGAGGGAAGGACCTTGGTCCAAGACGTTCAGAAAATAAATGGAGAGATAACGAGTACGACAAGTCCGACACCGATGGAATACGGCGTAAGCTCACTTACAACTTCATATGCACTGTTTTTTAATACGGTCATGATGAACGCTCCTTTTTGTTTTGAAATATAGTAACCCAGGGTACTTTTTATATACCCGGGTTCTTTTTTTTCAATCCTCTTATTTTTAAAACCCGGTATAAAAATATGTTCATTCGGGAGAGAGTGATATGAAAGGATGCCTTTGTATACACGGTTTTACTGGAGCTCCTTATGAAGTGGAGCCTCTCGTCAGCTATTTGCAGGAACGGACGGACTGGGTGCTGAAGACGCCGACGCTTCCGGGTCACGGAGAAACGCCGAGCCTGAAGGGGATCGAATTCAGCGAATGGATTGCGCACGCTGAAAATGAGCTCAGGGATTTGCTTGAAGAATGTTCCGAGGTCTATATCATAGGCTTTTCAATGGGCGGCTTGATTGCAGCGTATTTGGCCTCGAGGTATCCGGTTGAAAAGCTTGTGCTTCTTAGTGCAGCTGCACATTACTTAAATCCTCGCCAGATGCTGCTTGATGTGAAAGGGCTGCTTGCAGATGCCATCCGGGGAGAAGGCGCAAAGAATGAACTTTTTATCAGATACAGAAAAAAAGTGATGGAAACGCCGATTGCTGCAGCTCTGCAATTCAGGAAGCTCGTCAGGTATATTCGTCCATTATTGGAGAAAATAACTATACCTGTACTGATTGTTCAGGGAGAATGTGACGGAATGGTGCCTGTCAAAAGCGCTGTTTATATTTATGAAAAAGTCCGTTCAAGGCAGAAGGAGCTTTGCTTTATGCCGTGTTCGAAGCATCTGATCTGCCACGGGGAAGAGTTTCCGGAGCTTGCAGAAGTGATAGAAAATTTCTTAATGGCACAGACTAAGACAAGTGTGAAATAATACGCCTTGTTGTAAAAGTATATAAAAAGTGATATGATTGAATTTAAGTGTTTACGGGCTTTTATAAGCTAACGTTTTGCCCGATGGGGCGTTTTTTGTTTCACCATACATGAAAGTCTGTGAAGCTATAAGGATTAAAAGGAGTAGAACAAATTGACAATTACGTTTCAAGAACTAGGTATCAGCCCATTATTAATGGACGCCATTAACCGCATGGGATTTGAAGAAGCTACACCAATTCAGGCACAAACGATTCCGCTTGGGCTTCAAAATAAAGATGTAATCGGCCAGGCGCAAACAGGTACAGGGAAAACAGCTGCATTCGGTATTCCTCTTATCGAAAAGATCGACGTTAAACAAGATAAGATCCAGGGAATCATCATTGCACCGACCCGTGAACTTGCTATCCAGGTATCAGAAGAGCTTTACAAAATCGGTTCATCAAAACGCGTACGTGTACTTCCGATCTACGGTGGACAGGACATTAACCGCCAGATCCGCTCATTAAAGAAATTCCCTCACATCATCGTTGGAACTCCAGGCCGTCTAATTGACCATATTAACCGTAAAACATTGAAATTATCTGATGTTCAGACTGTTGTTATGGACGAAGCGGACGAAATGCTGAACATGGGATTCATCGAAGACATTGAGAACATTCTTTCAAATGTGCCATCAGAGCACCAAACTTTGCTTTTCTCAGCTACAATGCCTGATCCGATCAGACGCATTGCTGAAAAGTTCATGACGAACCCTGAGATCGTAAAAGTAAAAGCGAAAGAAATGACCGTTACAAATATTCAGCAATTCTTCATCGAAGTACAGGAGAAGAAAAAGTTTGATGTGCTTACACGTCTTCTTGACATCCAGTCACCTGAACTTGCGATTGTTTTCGGACGCACAAAGCGCAGAGTAGATGAGCTTTCTGAAGCACTAATGCTAAGAGGCTATGCTGCTGAAGGAATTCACGGCGACCTTACTCAAGCTAAGCGTATGTCTGCACTTCGCAAATTCAAAGAAGGTGCGATTGAAGTGCTTGTAGCGACAGACGTTGCTGCCCGCGGACTTGACATCTCTGGTGTTACTCACGTTTACAACTTCGATGTTCCTCAAGATCCTGAAAGCTATGTACACCGTATCGGCCGTACTGGACGTGCAGGTAAAACAGGAGCTGCGATGACATTCGTAACGCCAAGAGAACAGGATATGCTGAAAATCATCGAGCGCACAACGAAGCGCAAAATGGACCGCATGAAGGCTCCGACTCTTGATGAGGCTCTTGAAGGCCAGCAATCTGTATCTGTTGATAAAATCCGTCAAGCTATCGCTGACAACAACTTATCATTCTACAAGCGCACAGCTGAAGCTTTGCTTGAAGAGTTCGATCAAGTTTCTGTTCTTGCAGCAGCGATCAAGCTTATGACGAAAGAGCCGAACCAGACTCCGGTTAACCTGACAGAAGAATCTCCGCTTTACAAGCGCGGAGGCGGCAAACGCTCATCATCTTCTTCAAGCAACCGCAGCGGCGGCGGCAGAAGAGACGGCCAGCGTCCTTACAATAAGAACAACAAGCGTTCTTACGGACAGCAGGGCGGAAAGCCGAACAATAACAGCGGAAAACGCCGTTATTCAAACTCTTCATCATCATCTAACTAATACAAAGTTAAACGCACTGTGCTTCCTGCACAGTGCGTTTTTTGCATTCAAAAAAGTAATCGCATCCGGAAATGGGAACCCTAAACCAAAACAGGAAAAGAAGGTGTTCTTTTTGACCATTGTCCGGCTTGGCTATGTAGCCATGAGTGTGAATTTAACCAATTGCTCCCCGTCGCAAACAATGACGTTCGCTCAATTTCAGCGACTGCAGGACAGAGAAGCGGCCATCGAAAAGCTGGCCAGAATTTCCGCCTCAAACCTTGCAAATTGCCTTAGAATTCTCAAGCACAATACGGGGAATGATATCCGCTTTTTCAGATTCAGCTCAAAGCTCATTCCGCTTGCCAATCACCCTGAAGTGAAGGATTTTCATTATTTGCGGGACTTGAAGGAGCCGCTTCAGGAGCTTGGCAGCTGGATCCAAAAAACAGGGATGAGGGTTGATTTTCACCCTGATCATTTTGTTCTTCTTAATTCGCCTAAACCTGAGATTATGAATACGTCACTCAGAACACTGAGCATGCATGAGGCTCTTCTAAGAGGGATGGGTGTCCCGCATGAGCACAGATGTGTCATTCATGTGGGAGGGGCATACAGCAACAAGGAAAAAGCGCTCGAGCAGTTCATTCATAACTGGGGGTATGTGCCTGTAAAGCTCCAGGAAATGCTGATGCTTGAAAATGATGATACCGTTTTCACTCTGCAGGATACATTGTATTTATGCGAAAAGCTTGCCATTCCGCTCGTGTTTGACTATCACCACCATCTCGCAAATCAAGAAAAGGATTCAGACTGGAGGAGTCACTGGGACAGGGTGACAGCGAGCTGGGAGCAGTCGCCTCTCCCGGTTAAAATGCATATCTCAAGCCCTCGCAGCGAAAGTGAGTTCAATGCCCATGCGGAATACGTTGACCCCGAGCTGTTCATGGCGTTTTTGTCTGAAATCAAAGGGAGCGTGCCCCAGATTGACTGTATGATTGAAGCAAAGAAGAAGGATGATGCTCTTTTTGCATTGATGGACAAGATGTGCGCCTATCCGAATGTGGAAAAGATTGACGGAGCTTCTTTTTATATCCGCTAGTGCTGTTTCTGTTCAAGTTCCCCGCATCCCGCTATAATAAATATGGAATCATTTAGTAATAAGTGAAACATATCTATTTCATAAACGTATAAAAAGAGAGATTTATTTAGGGGGAACACAGATGAGAGACGCACCTAAGCACAGAATCAGTGAACGGGCTTTAAAAGTATGGAAGCTTTCTGCCCTTATTCAGTCAATTATATTTCTGGCAGCAGCCGGGGGACTTGCCTATGCGGTTTATGCATTCGATTTTCCAATCTGGATCACGATTGCTGCATTCGGACTTTGGCTGGTGTTTTCAATTGTTTTTATTTTTATCACTCCGAAAATTCAGCACCGTACATGGCGGTATGAAGTGCATGAGAACGAAATTGATATTCAGTCGGGGCTGTTTATCGTTACACGCGTGATTGTACCGATGGTAAGAGTGCAGCACGTGAACACAAAGCAGGGACCTTTGCTCAGGAAGCATGACCTTGCAACTGTGACGGTGAGCACGGCAGCGACCGTTCATGAAATACCCGCACTTGATGTGGCGGAGGCGGACCAGCTCCGCGACTTCATCTCAAAGCTTGCGAGGGTGACAGAAGATGATGTCTGAACCGAAAAGACTGCATCCCGCAGCAGCCATTCTGACATTCTTTAAACAGCTTAAAGACGGTCTGTTTCCGTTCGTTGTTCTTTTCTTTGTGAATGACTATAAGCTATATTTCTTCATCGGCCTTGCTGTCGTTCTGTCGGTCATGGTCTTATTCAGCATCATCAGCTGGACGAAATACACCTACAGATTTGAAGAGAATGAGCTTCGGATTGAATACGGTCTTTTTGTGAAAAAGAAAAAATACATACCGGTTGAGCGGATTCAGTCCATCAACGAAAGTGCCGGCATTGTCCAGCAGCTGTTCGGCCTTGTTAAACTCCAGCTCGAGACAGCAGGTGGAGGGATTGAAGCGGAGGCTGTGCTGACTGCCGTGACGCGAAAAGAAGCACGCCGCATAAATGAGGCTCTGGCAGAGCGGAAAAAAGAAGCTGGAACTGAAGCGGAGATGGAAAATCCGGTTGAAGAGCGCGGATCTATTTATAAAATCGGCATGAAAGAGCTCCTTGTGGCAGCTTCAACCTCAAGCGGCATTGGTGTTGTGCTCTCAGCCGCTTTTGCATTCATTTCCCAGTTCGACGAGCTGATTCCGTTTGATAAGCTGATAAACCGCGTGTCATTTTTAACAGATGCCAGCATCACGGTTTACGCCATTATCGTATTTCTCGCTTTTTTGATCGCCTGGGTCCTGAGTATTATCGGGGTGTGCCTGAAGTTTGCGAACTTTACGGTCGTTAAAAAAGATGAAGACCTGATCATATCCAGAGGTTTGTTTGAAAAGCACCAGCTTACAATCCCGCTTGAGCGGATACAGGCTGTGAAAATCAGCGAAAATCCAATCAGGGAGAAGCTTGGCTACGCTACTGTCCATCTTTTGAGTGCGGGGGGCAGCTTAAGCAATCAAAACATGTCGGCCGTCTTATTCCCGCTGATCAAAAAAGCAAAAATAGCAGAGATGTTAAAGGAGTTTGCGCCTGACTATACAATGGAGGATCAGCTGACTCCGCTGTCTAAAAGAGCGAAGAGGGGCTATCTTCTTATCTACACCATCCCGTTCGTCATTCTCTCCTGCATCATCGGCTTTTTCTTTGAGCCATGGGGCTATCTCGCCTTTTTAACCATTCCTGCCGCATTGGCAGCAGGCCTTGCTGCGTTTCGCTCCGGCGGCTGGAATATCAGGGGAGACCAGCTCACGCTTGTCTCCCGGACCGTGGTCAAAACCACTTATTTGGCTAAAAGAAAGAGAATCCAGGTCCTGGAATGCAAACAGTCGTATTTTCAAAAGCGGCTTGAGCTTGCTTCCATGCAGGCGTCCACTACGTCTGGTTTCGGCGGCACTCATTTTCACGTGAAAGGCGTGGACCTGAGAGATGCCGGGGAAATGTTTGAATGGTATTCTTATGAAAAAAGCGCAAGAAAAGACGCCGTCCTTTAATGGGACGGCGTCTTGCTGTAAACAACGGATACGGCTAACGCCCCGGCCTCTTCAAAAAAAGAGGGGCAATCAGGGCGCCGCCTACTGCACCGAAAATATGGGCAATAATGTTAATGTTCGTATTGATGAAGGTCATCACAATGCCAATAGCTAAAATCGTGATGATCAGCTGTGAGTTTGATGAATCTATCAGGTCTTTGCGGAAGACAACGATGTACAGGTAAATCCCGAACAGGCCGAAAATAGCGCCTGACGCGCCAACATGGGTATAGCTTAAGTCTTCAATGACAAAAAAGGTGGCAAGGTTTGCGATCATTCCGGTTGCAAGATACGCGATAAGAAACCTTGCTTTTCCAAGCATCCGCTCAAGGGCAGGCGCGAAGAGAATGATGGACACACTGTTAAACAGAATGTGGGCGAAGTTTGCATGCAGGAAGATTGGTGTAATCAGCCGCCACCATTCGCCATTGGCAACGCCCCCGTTGTACCCTACAATAGAGGCAAAGAAGAACGTCATTTCAGGAAATGGCAGTAAAAACAGCAGCCAGAGCAGCACCTGGATACAGACAATGGCTGTTACAACAGGATACAGACGAATGAACGTCCGGAAATCTTCAGATCTTGTAAACATAGAACATGTCTCCTATTCTATAGGCTTCTTCTATATTACCACGGTTATGAGCATAGACGGCATATTAGTACACTGCGGCAAACACATCAGAAAGAAAGAAGGCGGTTTAATGATCAAAGGAATCGGCCTTGATATTGCGGAAATAGACCGGATCGGAAAAATGATTCTCAGGCAGCCGAAGTTTATTGACAGGATCCTGACAGACCGGGAAAAGGATGCCTATCACTCTTACTCCGGAAGAAGAAAAACAGAGTACGCAGCAGGAAGATTTGCTGCCAAAGAAGCATTTTCAAAAGCAATGGGCACCGGCATAGGCGGTGCACTCAGCTTTCAGGATATTGAAATTATAAGAGATGAATTTGGCAGGCCAATGATTGTAAAGCCTGATATGAAAGGATTTTACGTGCACCTGTCCATAACCCACACAAGGGAGTATGCGGCAGCTCAAGTAATAATTGAAAGCTCGTCAAGCTAGTCTGCATATTCACGCCCTGACCCTCATATATTTGTACAGCGGTAGGAGAGACAAGTCGTTTGATCGACCCGTGCCGGAGCACGGTGCTTTCAAGGAGCGTTTCTTCCTTTTTACGTCATATGAGACAAAGGGGCTGAATAGGTGAAAAAGCACTTTTTATTGCTGGTGGTGGGGATCATTGCCGTCCTGATGCTTGCAGCGTGCGGCGAGAAATCCAAAACGGATGTTGTGGAGAATCTGGACAAAAAGGTAGAAGAGCTGTCGGGGTATAAAGCAAAGGCGCAGATGACCCTGCAGACAGGAAGCGAGCCTCAGATCTACGAGGTGGAAATCTGGCATAAACAGCCGTCCTTCTACAGAGTGAATCTGAAAAACGCAGAGAAAGACCAGAGCCAGATGATTTTAAGAAACAATGAAGGCGTATTTGTGTTAACGCCGGCTCTGAAGAAAAGCTTCCGCTTCCAAAGCGAGTGGCCGCAGAACAGCAGTCAGGCATACTTGTTTGAATCGCTTGTAAAAGACATTAAGAGTGATGCAGATTCAATCTTCAAATCAACGAAAAATGAGTATGTGTTTGAAACGAAAACCAATTACCAGAACAGCCAGATGCTTCCGCTCCAGGAAATAACTTTTAACAAAAAGGACCTGAAGCCGTCTGTTGTAAAAGTGATGGATACAGACAGAAACCCTCTGGTTGTCGTAGAATTCACGGATTTTGACTTCGGTGCGAAGTTCGATAAAAATTCATTCGACATGGAGAAGAATATGTCATTTGCGAGTGTGGATGTTGAAACGTCTGCAGCTGTTGACTCTAAACCATTCTCGGTGAAATATCCGCTTGAGGAAATTGAAGGCGTGAAGCTTACCGAGGAAAAAGAAATGACAACAGAAAACGGCAAGCGGGTCGTACAAACGTATGACGGAGAAAAATCGTATACGTTTATCCAGGAAAAAGCCGTTGCGGCAACTGTCGCTACTTCTTCCTCCGTAAACGGCGAGCCGGTGGACCTTGGAGTTGCGGTTGGAGCGCTCACAGAACAGTCGCTGACTTGGACGTACGACGGAGTAGAATACATGATTGCTTCAAAGGATCTCTCTCAGGAAGAAATGATCCGGGTCGCACAATCCGTTCAGGGGCAGGCAATCAAGTAAAAAATCGGATGGCGCATGAGCCATCCGATTTTTTTATGGCCAAAACAAATCCCTTTTTGATTTGACAACGAGCCATAAAACCTCTCATAATCAGCAATAGATAAAGACTACCACGAGGAAGTGTAGACATGGAAATGGCTTTTTACAGAGATACTTGGGCGGAGATTGATCTGGATGCCGTCATGAGCAATGTTCGCAACATGAAAGCACATATCGGAGAGGGCAGGAAGCTGATTGCTGTTGTGAAAGCGAATGCATACGGCCACGGTGATGCAGAAGTGGCAAAAGCGGCGCTTGAAGCAGGAGCGGACATGCTTGCGGTAGCATTTCTGGATGAAGCAATTGCCCTTCGCAATGCCGGATTCCAAACGGAAATACTTGTGATGGGGGCATCCCGGCCAACAGATGTGCAGCTTGCAGCCGACATGAACATCATCCTGACGGCACCATCTTTCGAGTGGCTGGAGGAAGCAGGCCGCAATGTTCATACCGGGACATTAGCCGTTCATTTAAAGCTCGATACCGGCATGGGACGCCTTGGGATCCGCACAGAAGAGGAACTTCACAAGGTTTTTTCTTTTTCAGAAGGAAAACAGTGCTTGAACATAGAAGGTGTTTTTACGCATTTTGCTACAGCGGATGAACTTGATACGGCCTATTTTGATGAGCAATACAAGGCTTTTGAAACATTGGCAAAAGCAGCCGCATCCTATGGGGATGTGATGATTCACTGCGGCAACAGCGCAACGGGCCTGAGATTTCCGGATAAGCTTGTCCATGCAGTCAGACTAGGGATTTCGATGTACGGTCTAAGCCCTTCAAGTGAAATGAAACCTCTGCTGCCATTCCAACTAAAAGAAGCGTTTTCCCTTCATTCAAAGCTAGTTCATGTGAAAAAGATAAATAAAGGCGATAAAATCAGCTACGGAGCAACCTATACGGCAGAGGAAGATGAGTGGATTGGCACGATTCCCATCGGATATGCGGATGGCTGGGTGCGCCGCCTGAGGGATTCAGACGTTCTTGTGGACGGAGAAAGAGTGCCAATTGTTGGAAGGATCTGCATGGATCAATGCATGATCAAGCTGCCTTCGCAAAAAGAAATCGGGACGAAAATTACGCTTATCGGCAGTCAGAAACATGGGAAGATTCCGGTGGATGAAGTGGCAGAAAAACTCGGGACTATCAACTATGAAGTCACTTGTACAATAACTTCGCGCGTTCCCCGTATGTTTTTGAGAAATAAGAGTATAATTGAAATGAGAAACACTCTATTGGACGGAAGAAAAAAAGGATAAGACGATTTTTAAAAGGGGTCTCATTGAATAAATGAGCCTGAGTTAAACAGTCAGCAGGACCGAATTATTAGAAAATAACTTTGCTTCTTGCATTGATAGTGTTATTATTGTATGTGGAATGGAATAATAGGTGTGTAAGTTTGGTGGAGGTGTATGTTTGTGTCTGAATCCAGCGCAACAACAGAAATCTTAATTCGACTGCCGCAAGCATTGGTCTCGGAGTTAGACGGTCTAGTGAAACAGGAAAATGGGAATCGGAGCGAGTTAATTTATCAAGCAACGAAAATGTATATCCGCGAACGCAAAAAGCGTCAGATTCGCGAGTCTATGAGACGCGGTTACATGGAAATGGCCAAGATTAACTTAAACATTGCTTCCGAAGCATTTCAGGCTGAATCAGAGGCTGACCACACCGTTGAACGCTTAGTAAGCGGGGGTTAATCCTTTGATTGTCAAACGCGGCGACGTTTATTTTGCTGATTTATCACCTGTTGTCGGCTCTGAGCAAGGCGGGGTCCGTCCGGTACTGATCATTCAGAATGATATCGGAAACAGGTTCAGTCCTACGGTCATCATAGCAGCCATCACTGCTCAAATTCAGAAAGCGAAGCTTCCAACCCATGTGGAAATTGATTCAAAGCGATATGGATTTGAACGTGACTCTGTTATCCTGCTGGAACAGATCCGAACGATTGATAAACAGAGATTGACTGATAAGATTACACACTTAGATGATGAAATGATGGATAAAGTGGACGAAGCTTTGCAAATAAGCTTGGGACTCATTGATTTTTAACGGATAAAAAGGTTCTTTTTAAGGAAGTTGCTGCCAGAAAGCAACTTTTTTTTATTTTATTGACATAAATCGGTATAATGTAAGGTGGAATACTTGTTACCTTTTTTGCCCATTTACTAAGAGGGGGATCACGGACACATGACAGAAAAGTCCAATCAATTATTTGAATATGTAATGGCTCATCAGAATGAGATTCTAAAAGAATGGAAAGACCGTCTGAAAGAGCTTGGAGATCAAAAGTACTCCAGTCTTCTGTCAGACCAGGCTTATGATAATGCGTGCAATGAATACCTTCAGATTTTAATCAGCCATATGCACAGTCCGGGAACCGATTTTTCAGAGAGAGTGTCTGATTTTGCCCATAAAGCAGTTCAGCTCGGCTGGAGCCTGAAGTTTATTTCAGAAGGCTTGAAACAGCTGTCTCTAATTATTTTCACGAGACTGACAGAGGACTTGTCTGAAGAGCAAAAAATGCAGGTTGTATGGGAGTTTGACAGACTGCTGTCCCCAATTAACAATGAACTGATTCATCAATATGCCGCTTCATGGGAAAGAACGGTATCCTTGCAGAAGATTGCGCTGCAGGAACTGTCCGCTCCGCTGATTCCTGTCTTTGAAAACATTACAATTATGCCGCTTGTTGGTACAATTGATACAGAACGTGCAAAACAGATTATGGAAAACCTGCTCACAGGCGTTGTTAAGCACCGCGCCCAGGTTGTGCTGATCGACATTACCGGTGTGCCGGTGGTCGACACAATGGTGGCGCATCACATCATCCAGGCTTCTGAAGCTGTGCGTCTGGTAGGGGCTAAATGCCTTCTTGTCGGCCTAAGACCGGAGATTGCCCAGACGATCGTAAACCTTGGCATCGATCTAAGCCAGGTCATTACTAAAAACAGCCTTCAAAAGGGAATGGAAGCCGCTCTTGAAATGACCAAAAAACAAATTGTTGAAATGGGGGATCCGGAATGAGAACTCCACGAATACCTATACTAAAGCTTCATAATTGCCTGCTTGTATCCATTCAGTGGGAGCTTGATGATCAGACTGCCCTGCAGTTTCAGGAAGATCTGCTTCACAAGATTCATGAAACAGGAGCAAGCGGCGTTGTTATAGACCTGACTTCTGTTGATGTCATCGATTCGTTCATCGCCAAGGTGCTTGGTGATGTGATCGGCATGTCGAAGCTTATGGGAGCAAAGGTGGTTTTAACAGGCATACAGCCTGCTGTTGCCATAACACTTATCGAACTTGGAATCCATCTGGCAGATGTACAGACCGCGCTGGATCTTGAAAAAGGGCTTGAAACTCTACAACAGGAGTTGGGGGAATAAGCATGGATAACCAATCCTGTGTAAAAATCATTACGGAGTGGGACATTGTGGCTGCCCGCCAGCTTGGCCGCAATGTTGCTAAAGAGCTCGGGTTTGGTACGGTCGACCAAGCGAGGATTACGACAGCTATCTCCGAACTTGCGCGTAATATATATTTGTATGCTGGACAAGGCCAGATTTGCATTGAGCAAATTTCCGAATTCAGCAAAAAAGGATTGAAAATAATAGCCATTGATAACGGGCCTGGTATACCGGATGTACGAAAAGTAATGGAAGACGGCTTTTCAACTTCCGGAGGACTTGGAGCCGGTTTGCCTGGAGTTAAACGCCTGATGGATGAGTTCAGTATCGATACCGTCTTGGGAGAGGGAACGGATATCCAAGCTGTTAAATGGCTTCGCTAGGAGGAAGCTGCATGGATTTTAAGGATGTTATTGAGTCAAAATATCAGGAACTGCTCAGCCATTACCTGAATGAACTGACTGAAACGGCTTTGTACCAGGGACAGAAGTTCAGCAGGAAAGCAATTGCTGAGCAAATCCCCCCTGAGGAGATCATCAGTCTTCACCGGAAGGTTCTTCAGGATCTTTTTCCTGATGTAGACCAGGAGGTGCTGAACTCGCTTGATTTTCTGCTTGAGGTGATGATGGGATACGGCCTTGCCTATCAGGAGCATCAAAGCCTCAGGGACAAGCAGCAGGAGATCAAGTCGGAAATTCAGGTCGCGGTAAACGTTCAGCAGATGCTTCTTGAAACATCTGTGCCGGATGTTCCAGGTCTTGATATAGGCGCAATAAGCGTTCCTGCAAAGCATATGAACGGAGATTACTATCACTTTGTTTATGACGAGGAAACGGTCAGCATCGCTATAGCAGATGTCATTGGCAAAGGAATTCCGGCTGCGCTTTGCATGTCGATGATCAAATATGCGATGGACAGTCTGCCTGAATCGCGGAAATCTCCAAGCAGAGTGCTTGAAAATCTAAACAGGGTTGTCGAGCATAACGTGGACCCAAGCATGTTCATCACGATGTTTTACGGAATGTTTGATACAAAAACGAACGAATTTGTCTACGGTTCTGCAGGTCATGAGCCTGGATTTTACTACAGTGCATCAGAAGACTCTTTTTCAGACATGCAGACTAAAGGGCTAGTCCTTGGAATTGATTCATCCGTCAAATATAAGGAGTACAGGAAAGTGATCGAAAAGGGCGACATGGTTGTGCTTCTTTCCGACGGAGTGACTGAATCAAAATCAGGTGATGAATTTGTAGAACGCTGCTTTATTACAGATCTTATAAAGAAATACAGTCATTTAAAGGCTCAGGAGATTGTGGATCATATCTACAGAGATTTTCTTCAGATGCAGGATTTTGAGCTGCATGATGATTTTACTCTCCTGATTTTAAAGCGTGAGGTTTAATCCTTTATTACACGGGGTAAATAACTCAGTAGGACAAAAGGAATAATATTAGGGGGACTACACATGAACCTTTCAATAAATGCAAATCAAACAGATGAACTTGTTCAAATAGATCTGGCTGGAGAAATTGACGCCTATACTGCACCTAAACTGAGAGAGCAGCTTATGCCGCTTGCTGAAGAAGGGAAATCGATGACGGTCAGCCTGAAGGATGTTTCCTACATGGACAGTACCGGACTCGGTGCATTTGTCGGCCTGCTGAAGGCTGTCAGAAAAAACGGCGGAGATATGAAGCTTGTGAATTTATCTTCCCGTCTTGAAAGACTTTTTAATATCACTGGCCTGAGTGAAATTATTGACATTTCTTCTAAATCAGAAGGTGGGGTTCGATGAGACAGTTAGTGGATTACATCGAAGTGAAGATTCCTGCAAAGCCGGAATATGTGGGAATCGTCCGTTTGACTCTTTCCGGGATAGCGAGCAGAATGGGCTATTCGTATGATGAAATTGAAGATCTGAAAATAGCTGTCAGCGAAGCATGCACGAATGCCGTGCAGCATGCTTACGAAAGCGCGGAAGGCGGAGAGGTGAACTTAGGGTTTGGCCTTTATGACGACCGCCTTGAGGTGATGGTTTCAGACAGCGGCCAG
Source organism: Metabacillus indicus LMG 22858 (assembly GCF_000708755.2). GTDB lineage: Bacteria > Bacillota > Bacilli > Bacillales > Bacillaceae > Bacillus_P > Bacillus_P indicus. Next base: position 18,147 of record NZ_JGVU02000010.1, read on the forward strand.
AGCTTTAACTTTGAACAAAAGAAAAATGAGCTGGGGCCATATTCTGCCGCAAACCCTGTAGACCAGCTTCCTGAGGGAGGGTTGGGGCTCTACTTGATGGAAACGCTCATGGATGAAGTTCGTGTGCAAATCGATTCCGGCGTTACCGTCTTCATGACAAAGTATTTAAACGGGGAGCGAGTAGAACATGACACAACCATCCAAAACTACGAAGCGAACTAAAGAAGAAATAAACGAACTGATTTTTGATTTTCAGCACAATCAAAATGAAGATGCCCAGCTTTTTCTTGTAGAGTACTACAGCGGACTTGTTGAAACGCTCGCCAAGAAATATTCAAGAGGAAAAAGCTTTCATGAAGATCTTAAACAGGTCGGCATGATAGGTCTGCTCGGTGCCATCCGCCGCTATGATCCTGAATTCGGCAAAACGTTTGAAGCCTTTGCCATTCCGACAATCATCGGTGAAATAAAGAGATTTCTCCGCGACAAGACATGGAGCGTGCATGTTCCGCGAAGAATTAAAGAGCTTGGCCCGAAGATTAAGATGGCCGTTGATGAACTGACGAATTCTCTTCAGCGTTCACCTCAGGTCCATGAAATCGCTGATTATCTGGAGGTTTCAGAGGAGGAAGTGCTTGAAACAATGGAGATGGGGAAAAGCTATCAGGCTCTTTCTGTTGATCATTCCATTGAAGCAGACTCCGACGGCAGCACAGTGACCATATTAGATATTGTCGGTTCAAAAGAAGAAGGATATGAGCAGGTTAACCAGAAGCTCATGCTTGAAAGTGTTCTCCACGTTTTGTCTGACCGTGAAAAAGAGATTATCCACCACACATATATTCTGAATAAAAGCCAGAAGGAAGCGGGAGAAATCCTCGGCATTTCTCAAATGCACGTTTCAAGGCTTCAGAGAAGAGCGATTACAAAGCTCAAAGAAGCACTTTCTGCTGATATGTCACTGGGGATGCAGTAATGTATCAAACGGAACAAAACAGCCATGTCTACGCATACGCCTACCAGATTCAAAAGGAAGGGAAAACCCTATGCGGGGACAGTTTTCTAATAAAAGCAACTGAGGACTATTTCATTTGCGCCGTCGCTGATGGTCTCGGAAGCGGCGAGCGTGCGTATGAATCCTCATCTGCCATCAAGGAAGTCATTGAGGAATATCATGCAGAGGATGTTGAACTGCTGATAGCGAAATCAAATGAGGTGCTGAAAAACAAGCGCGGAGCGACCGTTGCTATTTTCAAGGCGTACTTTGGACAGAATACGTTCACATTCAGTTCGGTAGGGAATATCCGGTTCGTCCTTTATTCTCCTTCAGGTAAGTATATCTATCCTCTGCCTGTTCTTGGCTATATGTCAGGCAAGCCTCAGAAGTTCAGCGTTCATACGTACTCTTATGAGGCAGGAGCAAAATTCATTTTGCATTCAGACGGACTCAACATTCCGGCAGTTAAATCTCTTTTGAAGGATTATCAGACAATTGAAGATATCTCAAATCATCTGGAGCCATACACGAAATCGCGTCAGGATGATTTAACCTATGTAGTCGGTCAGCTGTTTTAGCTGGCGGGCTTTTTTGTTTGGTAAAAAGGGTGATTGAAAACAGTCAGGAACACAATTTTTCCTATAAAGGGCCATTCGTCATTTTTGAAATAGCCCGGCTTTTGGTAAACTGTTTCTAAGTCGATGTAAGGGGAGGCAACAGAATGGCAGACAAAACAGAACGCATCATGCAGACAATCAGCAAAGAGCTGTCTATTACATATAAGCAAGTACAGAACGTGATTGAATTGCTCGAGGGCGGAAATACCGTTCCTTTCATAGCAAGGTACCGGAAAGAACAGACAGGTGCCCTTGACGAAGTACAGATCCGTGACATCTCTGAAAAATGGCAGTACATCCAAAATCTTGAGGCCAGAAAAGAAGAGGTTATCCGTCTGATTGAGGAACAGGGAAAACTCACTCCAGAACTGAAAAAAGAAATTAGTGAAGCCCTCAAACTGCAGAAAGTGGAAGATCTCTACCGGCCTTACAAACAAAAACGCAGAACGAAGGCGACAGTCGCGAAGGAAAAAGGTCTTGAACCTCTTGCAGCCTGGATGAAAGAACAGCCTTCGAATGGCACGCTTGAAGAAAAAGCGGCCGCGTTTATAAATGAAGAAAAAGAAGTGCTGACAGCCCAGGATGCCATTGACGGAGCGAAAGACATTCTTGCCGAATGGATTTCAGACGAGCCGTCCCATCGCCAGTGGATCCGCGATCTTACGTTCAGAAAAGGAAAAATCGCGGCATCAGCCAAGGATGAAGAGAAAGACGAAAAGAACGTGTATGAAATGTATTACACGTACGAGGAACCTATTCTGAAAATTGTGCCTCACCGTGTTCTTGCTTTGAACCGTGGGGAAAAGGAAGGTATTCTAAGAGTGACAGTTGAAGCGCCGGCGGAAGAAATTCTGATGCAGCTTCAAAAACGGGAACTTAAAAACCCGCGCACAGTTGTAAAAGATACGTATATAGCAGCGATAGAAGATGCTTATAAAAGATTGATTGAGCCTTCCATCGAGAGAGAAATTCGAAAAGAACTGTCTGAAAAGGCAGATGACCGGGCCATCCACATTTTCTCTGAAAACCTGAGGAATCTTCTGCTTCAGCCGCCTCTTAAGGGGAGAATCGTCCTTGGAGTCGATCCCGCCTACCGGACAGGCTGCAAGCTTGCCGCAGTAGATGAAACAGGAAAGGTTCTTGAAATCGGGGTGATCTATCCCCACCCGCCTGTAAATAAAGCAAGAGAAGCGAAACAGAAGCTTTCTGAAATCATCAAACAGTTTAAAGTTGAATTGATTGCGATTGGAAACGGAACGGCATCAAGGGAAACCGAACAATTCGTGGCAGACTTGATTGAAGAACTGAAGGCAGACCTCTCGTACATTATTGTAAACGAAGCGGGTGCAAGTGTTTACTCTGCATCTGATCTGGCACGGGAAGAGTTTCCTGACTTTCAGGTTGAAGAACGGAGTGCCGTCTCCATAGCGAGAAGGCTTCAGGATCCGCTCGCCGAACTGGTTAAAATCGACCCTAAGTCGGTTGGAGTCGGGCAGTATCAGCATGACGTTGCACAAAAAAAATTGAATGAATCTCTGACATTTGTTGTTGAAACCGTGGTAAACCAAGTTGGAGTTAACGTGAACACAGCTTCATCTTCTTTGCTTCAGTACGTGGCGGGTCTAAGCAAGTCCGTGGCGCAGAACATTGTCAAACAGCGTGATGAAATCGGGAAGTTTGATGACCGGAAGCAATTGAAAAAGATCCCTCGTCTTGGAGCTAAAACATATGAGCAGTGCATAGGGTTCTTGAGAATTTCCGGGGGCAAACATCCTCTTGATTCTACCGGAATCCATCCTGAAAGCTACAAAGAAACAGAAGAGCTGCTCCGTATGCTTGGCTTGAGCCTGAAAGACCTTGGGTCAGACAAGCTTAGAGAAGCGATAAGCAGTCTCAACCTGAAGGAAGCTGCAGAGAAAATCGGCATGGGAGAACTGACCTTAAAAGATATTTGCGATTCTCTTGTGCGCCCGGGGCGCGATCCGCGGGATGAAGTGGCTAAACCGCTGCTTAAAAAAGGCGTTCTGAAACTGGAAGACCTTGAAACAGGCATGGAGCTTCAGGGAACGGTCCGAAACGTAGTAGACTTCGGAGCGTTCGTTGATATAGGAGTGAAACAGGATGGGCTTGTCCATATCTCCAAGCTGAAAAATTCTTACGTTAAGCATCCGCTTGATGTTGTCTCAGTCGGAGATGTTGTAACTGTATGGGTAGACTCAGTCGACAGGCAAAAAGGCCGGGTTGCACTCACGATGGTTGGCAACTGATGAAAAACACTGCTTACGAGCAGTGTTTTTTTCTATAAAAATACCAGCACTGGTTCAGCATTTTGATTTGATAACGGTCCTTTTCATAAAACGCACGCTGCATTTGGTTTTTTAACCATGATGGCATTGCTCGTTCCTCCTTATTGTTTATAATGGAGTATGTGTATGACTTACTTTATGCGGGCTCGGGATGTCCTGTTCAGAGAAACAAACTATGCGGGGTGCTTTGGAATGAATGAACGCAAACTTCAGGAACTGACAGAATCGCTTTCTGCAGAATACTTCAGAAAACCATTCAAACATAAAGCGGTTTTCAACAGCAGGCTGCGGACGACGGGAGGAAGATATCTCCTTTCAAGCCACAATATCGAAGTGAACCCTAAATATCTTTCTCAGGGGATCGATGAAGTGATCGGCATTATCAAGCATGAGCTGTGCCATTACCACCTTCATATAGAAGGGAGAGGGTATAAGCACCGTGATCCTGAATTCAGGGCGCTGCTTTCACAAGTGGGTGCACCAAGGTTCTGCACGCCGATCGAGCCTCCGGCAAAAACAAGGAAAACCGTTCAGTATCAATGTACAGAGTGCCGGTTTATCTACAATCGCCGCAGGAAGATGGATACATCAAAATACGTGTGCGGCAAATGCGGAGGGAAAATCAAACTTGTTTCATAGAATTTTATAAAAAGGGTTGACGCTCTGCGTGGAGCTGTGTTAAATTATAAAAGCCGTCGTAAGAGACGCAAAACAAGACTAAAAAGAAGGCTTGACAGTTTGTCCAAACCTTCATATAATTAAGAAAGTCTGTCAGCAATATCTTATTCCGCAGTAGCTCAGTGGTAGAGCTATCGGCTGTTAACCGATCGGTCGTAGGTTCGAGTCCTACCTGCGGAGCCATTTTTTTGCCGGCACCACTGAAATGTGGAGGGGTAGCGAAGTGGCTAAACGCGGCGGACTGTAAATCCGCTCCCTCCGGGTTCGGCGGTTCGAATCCGTCCCCCTCCACCATTTTATTTAGACAAGCTGGAATTGAATAGTTTTTGTCTGGACTGTAAATAATAAGGTTAGTTAACATAAACCTTTTTACGGTCAATTCCAATTTTATAAATTACATACTTTCATTGGGCTATAGCCAAGCGGTAAGGCAACGGACTTTGACTCCGTCATGCGCTGGTTCGAATCCAGCTAGCCCAGCCATTTTCATTTTGAAAAATGAATATCTTTGTGCCATTAGCTCAGTCGGTAGAGCATCTGACTTTTAATCAGAGGGTCGAAGGTTCGAGTCCTTCATGGCACACCATCTAATGTATGCGGGTGTGGCGGAATTGGCAGACGCGCTAGACTTAGGATCTAGTGTCTTTGACGTGGGGGTTCGAGTCCCTTCACCCGCACCATACATTATTCTTTTCGCGGTCGTGGCGGAATGGCAGACGCGCTAGGTTGAGGGCCTAGTGGGGGTAACCCCGTGGAAGTTCGACTCTTCTCGGCCGCACCAAAAGAGCTTTAAAAAACTTAAAAAAGTTGTTGACATAAACATCACATCTTGGTATTATATTTAAGTCTCTTCACAAATTATCATGTGCGCCCGTAGCTCAATTGGATAGAGCGTTTGACTACGGATCAAAAGGTTATGGGTTCGACTCCTGTCGGGCGCGCCATATTACGGGAAGTAGCTCAGCTTGGTAGAGCACTTGGTTTGGGACCAAGGGGTCGCAGGTTCGAATCCTGTCTTCCCGACCAGGTAATTTTTATAACTTTATATGCGGGTGTAGTTTAATGGTAAAACTCTAGCCTTCCAAGCTAATGTCGTGGGTTCGATTCCCATCACCCGCTCCAATCTTTAAAAATGATCTTTGAAAACTAAACAAAACCAAAAGCGTACCAAACGTTTTAAATTTTTAAGTCAGCAACATTTATGAGTCACAAATTTTCTTCGGAGAGTTTGATCCTGGCTCAGGACGAACGCTGGCGGCGTGCCTAATACATGCAAGTCGAGCGGACCTCTTCGGAGGCAGGACGAACGCTGGCGGCGTGCCTAATACATGCAAGTCGAGCGGACCTCTTCGGAG
>NZ_JGVU02000011.1 GCF_000708755.2 Metabacillus indicus LMG 22858
GAAGAGGTCCGCTCGACTTGCATGTATTAGGCACGCCGCCAGCGTTCGTCCTGAGCCAGGATCAAACTCTCCGAAGAAAATTTGTGACTCATAAATGTTGCTGACTTAAAAATTTAAAACGTTTGGTACGCTTTTGGTTTTGTTTAGTTTTCAAAGAACTTTTGATGTCGCATCGTCTTGAAGCGACCTCTTTAATATATCACGCGATGTCCTATTAAGTCAATAACTTTTTTGAAGAAGTTTTTGTTAATGTCATCAGCGACGTTTATTAATATACCATCGTGTCATCGGGGTGTCAACAAAAAAATAGAACAGGCAGTTTATATTGCCCGTTCTACGTTAAGATCACCATTTTGATTACGATAAGCGCCGCCACTCCAGGCAATCCTAGCAAGCCCGAGATGGCTGCTGTTGTCCAGTTAATAGGAATGTGCAGGTCAATGCTTGTACCGAATGCATTAATAAAAAATAGAAACAATGCGCCTACAACAACTTTAGCCATCATCTGCCCGATCCACCTCATCGATTTCATCGGGGCGCCTGCCACAAGGAGCAGGACGATGATGCCTCCAAGAATGGAAAAAACATATACAGGTTCCATTCCACCACTCACTTTCATCGTTACTTTCTACATATCTATGAAAGGACGGTAAAAATAGAACAAGCTATTTCTTTCCGATGGTGATATTTCTTTTCTTGGCTTCTCTTAATAAGAAGAAGTATTTGGACTGGGAAACCTTAAGTTCATATAGAATTTCCGGTGAGGGCTCCACACTTTTATCAACAAGCTGCTTTCTGTGATTCCATTCACTTTTCATATGGAGGAGGTCGTCAATAAGCAGCTGATCATATTCTTTTCTGAGCCAGCCTTTTCTGCGAAAAAACATTGAAAAATCCCCCTTCCCCCTGTTCTAAAGCTCGCGTCTGCCTTCAAGCGCTTTAGAGAGTGTCACTTCATCAGCGTATTCCAGGTCTCCTCCTACAGGAAGACCGTGTGCGATTCTCGTCATTTTAATCCCCGCAGGCTTCAGAAGCCTTGAGATATACATAGCTGTTGCTTCTCCCTCAATGTTGGGATTTGTCGCGAGTATGATTTCCTGGACAGAATCATCCTGCAGCCTTTTAAGCAGTTCAGGAATTTTGATATCCTCCGGCCCAATTCCGTCCATTGGAGAAATGGCTCCTTGAAGGACATGATAAAGCCCCGTGTATTCTTTCATTTTTTCCATGGCAATGACATCTTTCGGGTCCTGCACGACACAGATCACAGATTTATCTCTTCTTTGATCCTCGCAAATATAGCAAGGGTCCTGATCTGTGATATGTCCGCATACAGAGCAGTACGTCAGATTCCTTTTTGCGTTAACAAGCGCTTTTGCAAAATCCAAAACGACGTCTTCCTTCATGTTCAGGACGAAAAAAGCCAGGCGAACCGCCGTTTTGGGGCCGATTCCTGGCAATTTCATAAAGCTGTCAATCAGCTTTGATATAGGCTCTGGATAATGCATCCCATTCCTCCTAGAACATGCCTGGCAAATTCATGCCTTTAGTGAATTTGCCCATTGTTTCGTTCGTCAGATCATCCATTTTTTTGAGTGCATCGTTAGTAGCTGCAAGCACAAGGTCCTGGAGCATTTCGATATCATCCGGATCAACAACTTCCGGCTTGATGATTACATCAGTGACTTCCTTGTTGCCGTTGATTGTCACAGTGACCATCCCGCCGCCTGCAGATCCTTCAATTGTTTTGACTACAAGCTCTTCCTGTGCTTTTGCCATGTCTTTCTGCATTTTCTGCATTTGCTTCATCATTTTCTGCATGTTGCCCATTCCGCCACGATTCATAATAAATCTCCTCCATATCAGTCTTTTATTTCAATGAGGTCTGCACCGACTAATTTTTTCGCCTCGGCGATCAGCGGGTCCTCGTTTTCATCAGGGGTATTGCCGTCATCGTTCTGACGCTGATCACGTATGTAATCCTCTCTTATTTTACCCCATTCCTGCTCAGGAACGCCAACCATTTCCAAGTTCCGTCCTGTAAGGGAAAGCAAAATGGCTTCCATATTGCTGCGGACACCGTTATTATCGTCCGCTACCATCTTGCAGTGGATTTCATATTTGAATTTTAGCACAAATGCGGTCTCTGATGCTGCGACAGGTTCACTGTCTGTCAGAAGCGCTGCATGGGATACTTTATTTTGTCTTCGGAGCTCTTCAAGGAGTTCTCCCCACTTGCCCTTAATGGCAGCAAGATTTGGCTTCGTTGCATCTTTCAGGATTTCCTGAATCCGGCCTGAAGGGACTTTATATCCTCCGCGGATTGTTTTAGATGCTTTTTGCTCTCCCTGCTGCGCCTGCTGCTGTCCGACTTGCGGCACACCCTGCTTTTTCAGGAGTTCAAGTTCCCCGGACAATTTCTTCACCATAGCCTGAAGCTCGCTGTAATCGCCACCTCCGCCTTCGCTGCTCGCTCTGCCTTTGCCTTCAAACTCTGATAGTTTCACAATGGCAACCTCAAGGAAGATACGCGGATGGTTTGTCCATTTCATTTCCTGCTGGCTCTTGTTCAGAACATCAATCGCATGGTAGATGGCATCAGTCTGAATTTCTTTCGACAGGCTGACAAATTGATCATCGGCCGTCACTCTTTCAAGCACCTCTTCAAGCTGCGGAGCTGTCTGGTAGAGAAGCAGATCCCTGTAATAGTAGATAAAGTCTTCTGTAAGCTTTGATGCATCCTTCCCCTGGTTCATCAGCTCATCTAGTGTCTGCAGCGCACTCGATACATCTTTTTCATGCATGGAATGAATCAGGTTTCCAATCATCGCCTGGGAGACAGAACCTGTAATGAGCAGGGCATCATCGAGCGTCACTCTCTCATCACTGAAGGAAATCGCCTGATCAAGCAGACTGAGCGCATCACGCATTCCTCCGTCTGCAGCGCTTGCAATGACCTGAAGGGCAGACTGATCTGCAATTATCTTCTGATCATCAATGATCTCTTGCATTCTTCCCACAATTGAAGCTGCCGTGATTCGTTTAAAATCAAACCGCTGGCACCTTGAAATAATGGTGAGAGGAATTTTGTGGGGTTCTGTTGTCGCCAAAATAAAGATGACATGTTTCGGAGGCTCTTCAAGCGTCTTTAAAAGGGCATTGAATGCGCCGATTGAGAGCATGTGAACCTCATCGACGATATAGACTTTATATTTAACCGATGATGGTGCATATTTTACTTTATCCCGGATATCCCGGATTTCATCCACTCCGTTGTTTGAAGCAGCGTCAATTTCAATTACATCAGAAATAGAGCCATCCGTGATCCCCCGGCATGCAGAGCATTCATTGCACGGCTCTGCGGCTGGCGCTTTTTCACAGTTGACTGTTTTGGCAAAAATCTTGGCAGCGCTCGTTTTCCCTGTTCCCCTCGGTCCGGAAAAAAGATACGCGTGCGAGAATTTTTCTTGCAGCAGGGCATTTTGAAGCGTTCTGGTAATATGTTCTTGACCTACGACATCATGAAATTGCTGCGGCCGCCAAACACGGTATAAAGCCTGATAACTCACTTAACGCCCTCCTTCAAATTCATCCTTTCTATTATACCTTATGGAAACAGGAATTTACAAAGCCCAAAAAGGGTCAGTCCCGCACTGCTTTAAAGCATGCAGGGACTGACCCCTTTTTCAAAATAAAAAACCCATCCTTTATCAGGATGGGCTGATTATTATAAATTAAACTGCCGTGCACCTTCCGTCGATTAGTGCCCATAAGCGTTACTTAAGCAGTTAGCTCGGCCCAGGCAACCCTGCGGCACATGAGAGATTCCACTTAATGCTGCTTCCTTCCGGACCTGACATGGTTCATGGATTCCCATTGCGCAGGACCCAGACGTCAACACCACTTACTTAAGGCAGGCCCTACAGACAGCTAACCTCGGGAAAGGGATTCGGCCTCGCTAGAGCGGATTGCGAGTACAGGGCACCGCTACCTCCCCGCTTAGCACGGCAAAATTGATACCTAGTTTAGGTGCGCCGTTTAGTACGACGCATAACCTAGTATATAAGGTTTTGCCGAAAATTGCAATCTCCAGCTACTGTAAATTTTTTGAAGAAGCCTTCAGCGCCTTTTTCTTTTCACGCAGCTCTCTGAAGAAATCACTGAGCAGACGTCCGCATTCTTCTTCAAGCACACCGCGGGTCACTTCTGATTGATGATTAAATCTGCTTTCATCCAGAAGATTCATCAATGTTCCGGCACAGCCGCCCTTTGGATCTGAAGCGCCGTAAACGACCCGCTTCACTCTTGAGAGCACAATCGCACCTGCACACATCGGACAAGGTTCAAGAGTGACGTACATTGTCGCATCTTCCAGTCTCCATGATCCTGTCCGTCTGCATGCTTCATCAATGGCGATCATCTCGGCATGGGCAATTGAGCGCTGGTCCGTTTCTCTCAAGTTATATCCTGCACCAATCACTTCATCATTCAGAACGATAACAGCACCGATCGGCACCTCTCCAATGGCTTTTGCCTTAAGCGCCTCTTTTACCGCCAGTTCCATATACATCTGATCTTTATCCATTATGTGCTCCTTATAGATTCAAGCAGGTTGGCACAAGCTAGGTTTAGTAAAGGAGTGAATGGCTTTGGATAAAAAAGCAGCCTGTGCCCTGCTGATTATTGATATGATAAACAATTTCGACTTCAAGCACGGCGAAACACTCGCCGCTGAAGCAAAAACAGTGTCGCAAAACATTTATACTTTGAAAAAGAAGCTGCAGAAGCAAAATGTTCCTGTGGTCTATATAAATGATCATTATAAATTATGGCAGGCCGATTTTCAAAAAATATCGGAGACCTGCACAAATGAACGGAGCAAACCGATTATCGACCAGCTCTATCCGGATGATACCGACTATTTTTTAATTAAGCCCATGCACTCCGCCTTTTACGGAACCGCATTAAATGTACTCCTTGACCACCTTCAAGTAAAGCATCTCATTTTAACAGGCATTGCCGGAAACATTTGCGTCCTCTTTTCAGCCAATGATGCCTATATGCGCGGATATCAGCTTTCGGTTCCGGAAGACTGCATTGCATCGAACGATAAGCATGACAACGAGTATGCCCTGAGGATGATGAAGAACGTCCTGCAGGCAGATACAACCGCTTCCTCCCAATTAAAAATATAACATGCTCCCGCTCATTTCTTCATAGGATGTAACAGAGATAGTATGACGAATGAGTGAGGGGATCAATATGCAGATACATATTGTCCGGGAAGGACAAACATTATACGGCATTGCCCAGGCGTACAGCACGACTGCCGAAGAGATTATCCAGACAAACGAAATCCCAAATCCCGGCCAGCTTGTCGTCGGCCAGACAATTGTTATTCCAATCAAAGGGCGTTTCTACTGGGTGCAGCCCGGCGACACCCTCTGGTCCATCAGCAGAAAGTTCGGCACCACTCCGAAAGAGCTTGCAGAAATAAACGGGATCCCGATTAACACACAGCTTCAGATCGGATTCAGGCTCTATGTTCCCGAACGCCCTAAACCAAAAGCAGAATTTAACGCCTATATAGAGCCGTCCGGCAATCAGGTCAGCCCGAACCTGGAGGAAAGCGCCAGAGAAGCAGCTCCTTATTTAACGTATCTCGGCCCGTTCAGCTTCCGCATCCAAAAAGACGGCACACTGAAAGAACCTCTATTAAATGATTTTGCCAATATCGCGAAGAAAAACAAAGTCACTTTGATGATGATTGTAACGAACCTGGATGATGACGGCTTCAGTGATGAAATCGGACGGATTGTCCTCAACAATCAGGATGTCCAGAATAAACTTTTAAACAACATTGTTGAAACAGCAAAGAAATATGGATTCAGGGATATTCATTTTGACATGGAATATTTGCGTCCGGCAGACAGAGAAGCCTATAACCGTTTTTTGAAAAAAGCAAAGGCAAGATTCAAGAAAGAAGGATGGCTGATCTCAACCGCTCTTGCACCGAAAACAAGCGCAGATCAAAAAGGAAAGTGGTATGAAGCCCACGATTACAAGGCTCATGGGGAAATTGTCGACTTTGTCGTCGTCATGACATACGAATGGGGATACAGCGGCGGACCTCCTATGGCAGTGTCTCCGATTGGCCCTGTCCGCGAAGTGCTCGACTATACGCTTACAGAAATTCCTGCAGGAAAGGTCATGATGGGGCAGAATCTCTATGGCTATGACTGGACGCTTCCGTTTAAGCCGGGAGGCCAGTTTGCAAAAGCCATAAGCCCGCAGCAGGCCATCCGTCTCGCAAGCCGGTATAATGTCCCGATTCAATATGATATGAAAGCTCAGGCACCGCACTTCAACTACCGTGCAGAGGACGGAAAAGAACATGAAGTCTGGTTTGAAGACGCACGCTCCATCCAGGCGAAATTCGACCTGATGAAGGAACTGAAGCTCCGCGGCATGAGCTATTGGAAGCTTGGACTTTCCTTCCCGCAGAACTGGCTTTTAATTACCGACAATTTCGAGGTCGTGAAACGTTAAAAAGCAGCCGCCCGGCTGCTTTTTCTGATTGCTTTCCTATTCAACCCATGTATACATATAGTCTTTATCTTCAATCTCCCGTGCTTTCTTCACAACCTTGAGCGGCCTGAACGTATCAATCATGACAGCAAGCTCCAAAGTTTCTTTTTTCCCGATGCTTGCTTCTGTCTTCCCTGGATGAGGGCCGTGGGGAATGCCGCTCGGATGCAGCGTGATCGATCCCCGCTTGATTCCCTTTCTGCTCATAAAATTTCCTTCTGCATAATAGAGAAGCTCATCACTGTTCACATTGCTGTGATAATAAGGTGCCGGGATGCTCTCAGGATGATAGTCGTACATACGCGGCACAAAGGAACAGACAACAAAATTGTTCCCTTCAAACGTCTGGTGAACAGGAGGGGGCTGATGGATCCTGCCTGTAATCGGCTCGAAATCTTCAATGTTAAATGCCCATGGATACAAATAGCCGTCCCATCCGACGACATCAAAAGGATGATGGCCCAGGATGTGCCTGTGCATATACCCCCTGGATTTCGTCAGGACTTCAAACTCTCCCCGCTCATCAAAGGTAATCAATTCCTCGGGTCCGCGAAAATCCCTCTCGCAAAACGGGCTGTGCTCTAGCAGCTGTCCGTACTCATTTCTGTACCTTTTCGGCGTCGTAATCTGACTGCACGATTCAACGACGAGAAATGCTGTCTCTGTCTCAGGCTGAATTCTGTAAATCGTCCCTATGGGAATCGAGATGTAATCTCCCGGGCGATAGGTGATCACACCAAACATCGTCTCCACTTTTCCGCTTCCTTCGTGGACAAAAAACAGCTCGTCGCCGTCTCCGTTGCGGTAAAAAGAGGACATGGGCGTATCTGCTTTGATGACGCCGATTAAAAGATCGTCATTTCCCAGAAGATACTCCCTTCTCAGGGCATCCCCCTTTTCTGTCAAAGCATCTGTGAAAAAGTGCCTGTGCTTTAATGAATCTGTCTCTTCGTATTCAGGCATGCACGGCTGCAGCAGCTCAGATCTCACCACTTCAGTCGGCATGTAATGATGATAGAGAATCGATTGGACACCTGAAAAGCCTTTCGTTCCCATCACCTGTTCCCTGTACAGGCTGCCGTCTTCTTTTTTAAACATTGTGTGCCTCTTATGCGGAATCGTGCCAAGAGTCCGGTAATACATCCTCTCACCTGCTTTTAGCTGTGATTTTGTTTTTCAGAGAACCGAGGCCCTCAATGGTAAGTTCCACTTCATCTCCAGGCTTCAAATAGCGGTGCACCTCTTCACCAAGCTCAAGAATGCAGCCTGTGCCCACGGTGCCTGAACCAATCACTTCTCCCGGATACAGCGTCACTCCGGCGGATGCCCGTTCAATCATTTCGCCAAAGGAATAATAGCAATCCCGTACGTTGCCGCTTGAGAGCTGCTTACCGTTGACAGCTGCTTTCATCTCGAGATCAAGCTCGTGTCCGAGTTCATCCGCCGTTACAAGAAAAGGACCGAGCGAGGTCGCAAAATCCTTTCCTTTTGCAGGACCGAGGCCGACTTTCATCTCTGCCTGCTGAAGATCGCGTGCACTCCAGTCATTCATGATAAAGTACCCGAATATATACTCAGCTGCATGCTCAGCTGGAATATCACGGCCTTCTTTTCCAATCACGCAGGCAATCTCAAGCTCATAATCCAAAGCCCCGCAGCCGGGAGGAACTTCGATTGCATCTCCCGGCCCTTTAACAGCCAGATGATTTGAAAAATAAAACACCGGAAACTGATACCATTCAGGCACAACGTCTAGTCCTCTTTTCCCCCGTGCGGTTTTCACGTGCTGTTCAAACGCATAAAAATCACGGATGCTCAGCGGTCTTGGAAGCGGGGCTGCAAGCCTTTCCTCCTCAAGCTCATAAACCCCATCATCCCCGGCACGAAAAGGTTTAAGACTGCTGATGAAATCAGCATACCGTTCATAGTCCGCTATCAAAAGGAGCAGATCCTGAGGCAAATACCCCCCGCTTGCCGCATGCATATCGATGATCAGATCTCCCTGTATCCATCCTGCCCTCAGTTGCTGATCACCCGTTTGAAAGGTCACAAATTTCATCCCATCACCTTCTGACAATTTCAAATGTGTCACTCATCGGCTTTGTATACTGATTCCCTGCCAGCCGGCCAATCGGGTTCAGCTTCCCTGTATCGATTTTGCCGTCAAAGAAAAGGGCATCGTCAACATGGATGTGAACGACCTTGCCGATCACAAGACTTCCGGCCCCGGCATGCTCCCCGAAGTGAAGGATCTCATGAAGAAGGCACTCCAAGTGCACAAGGCTTTCCTTTACCCTTGGGGGCGAAACCGCAGCGCTGCTTATTTTTGTCAGCCCGCTCTCCTCAAATTCGTCCGCATCCCTCGGGAATTCCCCGGCACACAGATTCATCTGTTCGCCAATCTCTTCGCTGACGATATTAATCACAAACTCTTTCGTCTGTTCAATGTTAAGAAGCGTATCTTTTTTCGTTCCGTCTGTTCCCCTTCTCATGGGAGAAAAACAGACCATCATCGGTTCAGCTGAGATCGCCGTGAAAAAGCTGAACGGGGCAAGATTGGCCGTCCCGTTTTCATCTAATGTAGAAACAAACGCAATCGGCCTCGGCAAAATTGAACCGATCATGAGCTTATAGGCATTCTTCCAGTGAAGCGAGTCAGGCTTTACATCCATTTTTACTCACCTCCCGCGTTTACAGATTTCCCCGCCGCTCCTGCTCTCTTTCAATGGACTCAAAGAGCGCTTTGAAGTTTCCGTCGCCGAAACCTTTTGCCCCTTTTCTCTGAATGACTTCAATGAAAACAGTTGGACGGTCGACAATCGGTTTTGTGAAGATCTGCAGCAGATATCCTTCATCATCACGGTCTACCAGAATGTTCAATTCTTTCAGCTTATCAATTTCCTCGTCTATATCCCCTACCCGCTCGCTCAGCGTTTCATAATAAGTATCAGGAGTATTCAGGAACTCAACACCGTTTCTCTTCAAGATTGCGACTGTTGAAACAATATCCTCCGTTAAAACAGCCAGATGCTGCACGCCCGGTCCTTTGAAGAACTCAAGGTATTCCTGGATTTGTGATTTTCGTTTTCCTTCAGCCGGCTCGTTAATAGGAAACTTGATCCTCCCGCCGTTATGCATCACTTTTGACATAAGAGATGAATATTCCGTGCTGATGTCCGAATCCGTGAAATGCCTCATTTCCTTGAAGCCCATGACCTTCTCATAATAGGAAACCCATTTCTGCATGCTTTCTACGTTTCCAACGACATGATCAACCCCGATAATGCCGGCTTCTGTATAAGGAAATTTCATTTCTGCTTTTTCATACCCCGGCATAAAAACACCCTTGTACTCTTTTCTCTCAATAAGAGAATGAATTGTGTCCCCGTATGTTCCGATGACAGCTTTTTTTACCATTCCATGGTCATCCTTTAATTCAGATGGAGGGGTGATCGCAATGGCTCCGCGTTCAACCGCACCTTTGTAAGCCTTTTCAACATCATCCACGACAAGGGCAATATCCCTTACTCCGTCACCATGTTTTTTTACAAATTCAGCCACACGCGAGGTATCATTCAAAGAACCTGTAATAATCAGACGGACCTTTTGCTGCTGCAGGACGTAAGAGACAGTCTCTCTGTTGCCGGTTTCAAGTCCGGAGTAGGCAACAAGTTTAAATCCGAACGCCGTACAGAAATAATGGGCAGACTGCTTGGCATTCCCTGAATACATTTCCAAATAATCAACATCTTTTACCGGAAAAAAATCCTCTGTCACTTCATCCATTGCGACTGTTTCCTCACGCATGAAAATCCCTCCATTTTATGAATATTAATACTATTCCGAATCTATCATACGGAAAAAGAAACAGACGAGGCAAGAGTGCAAAGTAAAGCTATAACGCTTTTCTGCAGTGATGCGGACCGGCATAAATCCCTCCTTTCCATGGCAGGATAATTGGAAACTTTTCTTTTTTGGGAAATGCCCGCTCTTTTCCCATTAACACTGTGATACAATGAAATTTGTCTGTTTTGATAGATTTTTTTGCGTAGGAGGACACGTGATGAATGGCGTACCGTTTATTACTGTGGAAGGACCAATTGGCGTAGGGAAAACTTCACTTGCAAAGGCGATAGCAGAACACTATCACTTTCATTTGCTGAAAGAAATTGTGGATGAAAATCCGTTTCTCGGCAAATTTTATGAAAACATCGAAGAGTGGAGCTTCCAGACAGAAATGTTCTTCCTCTGTAACCGATATAAACAGCTTGAAGATATTGCCCAGTTGTTTTTGAAAAAGAGTCAGCCTGTTGTGGCGGATTATCATATCTATAAAAACCTCATTTTTGCAAAGCGCACTCTTAAAAAAGAACAATATGATAAATACCTCGACATATATTCCATTTTGACAAGCGACATGCCAAAACCAAACTTGATCATATACTTAGATGCAAGTCTTGAAACGCTTCTTTCGCGCATCGACAAGCGCGGCAGAGAGATTGAGAAAAAGATTGATCCCGGATACCTGAAGCAGCTTTCCGAGGATTATGAAGTGGCCATGTCACAGTGGGAAGAGGAACACCCGTCCATCCCTGTACTGAGGTTCAGCGGGGACGAGCTTGATTTTGTCCAAAACGAAAAAGATTTGGCCTATATCTTTAAGCGTCTGGATGAAACTTTACACGAAGGAGCTAGAGCTAAATGAATTTGAGAGAAAAATACAGCATCCCGAACAATGCTGTCATTACAATAGCGGGCACAGTCGGCGTCGGCAAATCGACAATGACCAATGCACTTGCAAACGCCCTGAACTTTCGCACCTCATTTGAAAAAGTAGATACCAATCCGTATCTTGATAAGTTTTACGCGGATTTTGAAAGATGGAGCTTCCACCTGCAGATCTACTTCCTCGCAGAACGATTCAAAGAACAAAAGCGCATCTTTGAATACGGCGGCGGATTTATTCAGGACCGTTCCATTTATGAAGACACAGGCATTTTTGCAAAAATGCACTACGAAAAAGGGACGATGACAGAGGTTGATTATGAAACATACACGAATCTTTTCGATGCGATGGTCATGACGCCTTACTTCCCTCACCCTGACCTTCTGATTTATCTCGAAGGCAGCCTTGACGACATCCTGTCCCGCATCAAAGAGCGCGGACGCCCGATGGAGCAGCAGACGCCTGTTGCCTACTGGGAAGAAATGCACCGCCGCTATGAAGACTGGATCAACAACTTCAATGCGTGCCCGGTACTGCGTCTGAACATCAATGACTACGACATCATGAATGATGAAGGTTCCATCGAGCCGATTGTGGAGCGCGTTGCCCATTTTATTGAGCAGACCAGACTGCTGAAAAAATAACCGATTTAAGCCTTTTTCGAAAGGCTTTTTTTGTTGCCGAATTGCAGGCAAAAACCCAACTGCTCCTCACTCCTGCACTTGTGCGATACAGGTGAATATCTTAATAGATGAATGCTGGTATTTAAAAAGGAGAAGCGAGACATGGGGAAGGTAAACTTTAATAAATCCGTAAAATCCGGGCATAGAATGGATCAATTCCAAGAAAAGGACCAGACCGGGCAGACCCAGGATCAGTCTCAGACAGTTATGCAAAATCCGTTTCTTGAAGGAACTGAACAGGACCTGCAGCAAAATGCCGATCAAAATCCTATTTTAAATCCTAATCAGGAGCAAACGCTTGAAAGTCAGACTCAGCGGCAGCGCCATGGAGATCAGACTCAGGGAGCACAAACAATAGGAGGGCACACCAATAATTCTCCTCTGACTAACAACCAGACCATCACAACTGATGTCAGCGGTGTTACGGTAAATGTGACTTGCTGCTGCGAAAAGGAGAAAAAACCTTTGAAAGAATGCTGCGAGAAGGGCTGTACATGCAAGGATTGCAAAAAAAAGAGAGACTGTGGATGCTCGGGCAGTAAAAAAGTGAAAAAATGCAATGATGACTGCGACTGCTGCACAAGAGATCTGGCTGCACTGCTTGAAAGCCTGAGGGTCTTTCAAACTACAGCAGAAGATACTACCGGTATTGATATTTATCTGACTGGTTCCCCATCGCTGGTCAACCCCTTTAGAGGTCAGATTATTACAGGTGTAAACGAATGCGGAGCTTTTACATTCCGGGGACTGGGTCAACTTGCCCCCCGGCCAAATACGACCGTTCAGATTTGTAAAACAGCAGGGGTGAGTGCTGCTGCCGGCAGCCCTGAGTTCAGCTTCCTGCAGAGCGCTGGGGCTGCATGCCAGAATTCTTTGGACAGGAAAAAGAGAACGTGCTGCTGCGGATGCTGTGCAGAAAACATAGCACAAGACCTTTTATTTGCCTCAAGATTCGGTTTGAATGTCAGCTTGCTCGTTGACGGACTGACGGGTCTTAATAACCTGGTCGTTTTAAACGTGTGCGGCTGTCTTGCATTCTTTACAATAGTCAGTATTATCGGAGTGCCATCGGAGATTTATGTTTTTAGTGTGTGTTCCATTACAGGCTTTACTGTTCTTTGATAGCGAACCCGCCTAAACTCTGAACAGAACATTGAATAGATACAAAAAACCCGCTGCAGAAGCAGCGGGTTTTATCGACAATCTCCAATTATTATGCGCGTAATAACCGGAATTCATATTTTAAATGGAGGAGGTAGAGGGATTCGAACCCCCGCGGGGTTTGACCCCCCTGTCGGTTTTCAAGACCGATCCCTTCAGCCAGACTTGGGTATACCTCCGTACTGACAAGAATTAATATATCATATAGAAAATATGCCTGTCAACGTTTCTAAAAAACTTTTTTCAAAAAAATTCAGAGGGCCAAAACGGCTGTTTTTGGCCCTCCAGTATGACAAACTATTATTTTGATAGAACTTCTCTGTTACCCATGTACGGACGAAGCACTTCAGGGATGATGACTGTTCCATCTTCCTGCTGGTAATTTTCAAGAATCGCTGCAACCGTGCGTCCGATCGCAAGTCCTGAACCGTTCAGCGTGTGAACAAATTCAGGTTTTCCTTTAGGTTCGCGTCTGAAGCGGATACCTGCACGGCGTGCCTGGAATGCTTCAAAGTTACTGCAAGAAGAAATTTCGCGGTATGTTTCCTGGCTCGGAATCCATACTTCAATGTCGTATTTTTTTGCAGCCGTAAATCCGAGGTCAGCTGTGCACATTCTCAGAACGCGGTACGGAAGTCCAAGAAGCTGGAGAACTTTTTCAGCGTGTCCTGTCAGTTTTTCAAGCTCATCGTAAGAATCTTCCGGTTTTACGAATTTTACAAGCTCTACTTTGTTAAATTGATGCTGGCGGATCAGACCTCTTGTATCTCTTCCCGCAGAACCTGCTTCAGAACGGAAGCAAGAGCTGTACGCTGCATAATTGATCGGAAGCTGGTCGGCAGACATGATTTCCTCACGGTGCATGTTTGTCACCGGAACTTCGGCCGTCGGGATCAGGAAATAATCCTCGTCTGCAATCTTGAAAGCATCTTCCTCAAACTTAGGAAGCTGGCCTGTACCCGTCATGCTCGCTCTGTTGACGATGTACGGAGGAAGAACTTCCGTATATCCGTGCTCATCAATATGAAGATCGAGCATGAAGCTGATCAATGCACGCTCAAGACGGGCGCCAAGACCTTTGTAGAAAACAAAGCGGCTTCCTGTTACTTTGCCGGCACGTTCAAAATCAAGGATTCCCAAATGGTCGGCTACATCCCAGTGAGGCTTCGGCTCGTATGCAAATGACGGAACTTCTCCCCACTCGCGGTGAAGAATGTTATCATCCTCCGTCTCCCCAACCGGCACGCTTTCGTGGGGAATATTCGGGATAGACAGCATCAAATGTTCAAGATCGGCTTCTACTTGTCTGAGCTCTTCATCCATTTCCTTCACCTTGTCGCCAACTTCGCGCATCTCTTTAATCAGGTGATCGGCATCCTGCTTTTCGCGCTTCATGACAGCGATTTGGCCGGATACTTCATTTCGTTTGCTTTTATATACCTCAACCTCAGAAATCAATTCACGGCGTTTTTGGTCAAGCTCTTCAAATTTGGCAAAGTCGCCTAAATCTTCTCCGCGATGAGAGAGCTTTTCTTTTACCTCTTCAAAATTAGCCCGCAAGTACTTAATATCAAGCATCCTAAAAACTCCTTTTATCTTTTTTTACAAATAAAAAACTCCCGTCCCTGGTAAAGGGACGGAAGTTGTATCCGCGTTGCCACCCTAATTGAAGACAGAATCCTGCGCCTTCCTCTTAGCAGGATAACGGCCTGTTCCGGATATATCTAGTCTCCGAAGATTTCAATACATCATTCAAGGATGGATTCACAAGGCTCTCACACCGGTTCGCACCGACCACCGGCTCTCTTTGGAAAGAAACACTTGCTACTGGTTCCTGTCATCACGTTGTGCTTATTTAAGTAATTCATAATTTACTACAAGTTTGGTACGGTTGCAAGGGTTTTATACGCTTAATTTTTCTTTTGCCTGTTCTGCCATGCGGACAAAAAGACCTGTCATCCTGTGATCATCCGTTAATTCCGGATGGAAGGAGCATCCGAGGAACTGCCCCTGTCTTGCAGCGACAATGCGTCCATCATGTTTAGAAAGGATCTCAACGTCTTCTCCAACCTCCACAATATGAGGGGCTCTGATGAAAACGCCGGTGAAGTCTTCTGCTACATCTGTGATGTTAAGTTCCGCTTCAAAACTGTCGCGCTGACGCCCGAAGGAATTACGTTCGACGGTTACATCCATTACACTTAGATGGCCTTCTTCATATCCGACAATGTTTTTCGCAAGAAGAATAAGGCCTGCACACGTTCCGAACATCGGTTTTCCTTGTGCAGCAAACGTTTTTAAGGGACCCATGAACCCGTATTTATCAATCAGGCGGCGCATCGTCGTGCTTTCACCGCCGGGAATAATCAGACCGTCAAGCTCATCAAGCTGCTCAGTCCGTTTGACAACGATCCCTTCAGCTCCGCTTTCCTCGATAGAGCGGATGTGCTCTCTGACGGCACCCTGAAGGCCAAGTACACCAATTTTAAGCATGACTCTTCTACTCCTTTATGATTACCAGCCGCGCTCCTGCATTCTGTTTTCAGGAAGCAGTGTTGAGATCTCGATGCCTTTCATTGCCGTTCCAAGACCTTTGGAAAGGCTTGCAATCAACTCATAATCTTCAAAGTGTGTTGTTGCTTCAACAATCGCACGTGCAAATTTTGCAGGATTTTCTGACTTAAAGATACCTGATCCTACAAATACTCCGTCAGCACCAAGCTGCATCATAAGAGCAGCATCTGCAGGTGTTGCTACTCCGCCTGCTGCAAAGTTAACTACCGGAAGGCGTCCTTCATGTTTAATTTGAAGAAGAAGCTCATAAGGCGCGCCTAACAGCTTCGCTTCTGTCATCAGCTCGTCTGTGCTCATGCTTGCGATTCTGCGTACTTGTCCATTTACTTTGCGGATGTGGCGGACAGCCTCAACAATGTTTCCTGTTCCCGGCTCGCCTTTAGTGCGAAGCATAGAAGCTCCTTCTGCAATACGTCTTGTCGCTTCGCCTAAATCGCGGCATCCGCAGACAAACGGTACAGTGAAGTCACGCTTGTTCAAGTGATATTCTTCATCTGCAGGAGTCAATACTTCACTCTCATCGATATAATCAACACCCATTGCTTCTAAAACGCGTGCTTCTACGATATGTCCGATACGCGCTTTTGCCATAACAGGAATGGATACTGCTCCCATAACCGCCTCAACAATTGTCGGATCTGCCATGCGGGCAACTCCGCCTGCTGCGCGGATATCCGCAGGAACGCGCTCAAGCGCCATTACGGCAACTGCGCCTGCTTCCTCAGCAATTTTAGCCTGTTCAGCGTTCACAACGTCCATGATGACGCCGCCTTTTTGCATTTCTGCCATGCCGCGCTTTACGCGGTCAGTACCTGTATTGTTCATTCTATATCCCCCTCGTAATAGATAAAAATTGATCTAGCACATATAGCTTATTCTATCCTAAGTTATCGAAAAATCCTATCAAAATTAACGGAATAATAGTAACATTTCAAACAAACAGCTGTCATTTTTCCTTTAAAAGAAATTATTGTAAAAAAAGAGATTTGCCCAAATCGGGCAAATCTCTTTCTTTAAAACCAGCCGGTTACTGTATCTGTCACAGTGCCCCATAACCCTGCAAAGAATCCTCCGATTCCTCTCATGGAAAGGACAAACCAGTTTGCTTTTTCAATGCTGCTCTTTGTGACAAGGTCAACGCTTGCTTCGCTTTTTTCTTCAAGGAAGCCAAGATCCTGGCCTTCACCGCTGTATTGAACGGTCATAGAGCCGATCTTCTCGCCTTTTTTAACCGGTGCCTGCACTTCGTTATCAGCATTTACTTTTTTCTCATCAAAAACGTAGCTTGGCTTGTACGCATTTTTTTCACCGTTTTTAACAACTAGAGATAACGGCTCATTTGTTGCAACAGCCACTTCTTTTTCTTTACCTTTCACTACAGAAAGGTTTGATTTATCTTTGATTTGATAGTTTTCAGGGTAAACTTCTTCCATCTTGAAGTTATTGTATGCATAATCAATCATCTTTTTCGTTTCTTTAAAGCGAGGTGTGTGAAGCCCGTCGCTGCCCTGTGCATTTAAAACAACTGTAATGACACGCATGTCATTTCGTTCTGCTGTGGCAGTAAAGGATGAGCCTGCAGATTTCGTGGAACCCGTTTTCAGCCCGTCAACGCCTTCTGTTTCAAAAAGAAGACCTTTGAGCATCCAGTTCCAGTTATCCATTTTAATCGCATCATCTGTTCCTTCTCTGAATATCTTTCTTGGAATGCTTGCTGTTTCAAGCACTTCCGGATATTCATTGATGAGTTTCTGTGCAAGAAGAGCCATGTCGCGTGCTGACATTTTGTTTTCAGCGTCTGCACTCGTTCCTTCAGGATGCTGTCCAATCAGATCTCCATTATCAAGACCAGTTGAGTTAACAAATTCATAATTTTTAAGACCAAGATCTTTTGCTTTTTCATTCATCAATTTAACAAAATTCGATTCAGATCCTGCTACAATTTCAGCAAGACCGATCGCTGCACCGTTTGCAGAATAAATGCTCATGGCTTCAAAGAGCTCTTTTACATTGTATGTACCGTCTTTTCGCAATGGAACATTTGACAGGCTGCGGTTTTGGGAGATGCGGTAAACATAGTCACTCGGTGTATAGGTTTGATCCCACTTGATTTTTCCTTCGTTTACAGCTTCAAGGACAAGGTATTCTGTCATGATTTTAGCCATACTTGCAATCGGCAGAAGCTCATCGGCATTTTTGCCGTACAGGATCTTTCCTGTAGATGCCTCTACTAGAATGGCTCCTTTTGCATTTACTCCAACTGGATCGTTCTCTGCCGCTTTTGCTCCTGCACCCGGTAATACTGCAGTCACTGCCAGAACAGCTGCAAGAAAAACAGACAGCAGGCATTTTACTTTCATGTTGCTCAACTTCATAACCTCCACCGTTTTTTATCTATTTTTTTATTCAATTATTGACCTTATTTACAAACAACAAAGTCGATTTTATCACACTATGATTAAAAAAAATAGACAGAGTCTGAGACTCTGTCTTAAAGATTGAACATTGTATTACATTTCAGGTCGAACGGCCTAAAAATCTTATGATAACGAGTAGTTAGGTGATTCTTTTGTAATCTGCACATCATGCGGATGGCTTTCGCGCAGTCCTGCGCCTGTCATGCGGACAAACTGGGTATTTTCGCGAAGCTCTTCAAGATTTGCTGTTCCGCAGTAGCCCATGCCTGAGCGGATGCCCCCGACAAGCTGATATATCGTATCTGAAAGAGGTCCTTTATAAGGCGTTCTGCCCTCAATGCCTTCCGGAACAAACTTTTTGTTGTCTTCCTGGAAGTAGCGGTCCTTGCTTCCTTTTTCCATAGCGCCGACAGACCCCATGCCGCGGTAGACTTTAAAGCGTCTGCCTTGGTAGATCTCTGTTTCGCCGGGGCTTTCAGACGTGCCTGCAAGAAGGCTTCCGAGCATAACAGCATGTCCGCCTGAAGCAAGTGCTTTTACGATGTCGCCTGAATATTTAATGCCGCCGTCTGCGATAATAGTAATGCCAAGGTTTCTTGCTTCTGTCGCACAGTCGTAAACAGCCGTGATCTGAGGAACTCCTACGCCTGCAACAACACGTGTTGTACAGATTGATCCAGGTCCGATTCCTACTTTTACAACATTCGCTCCGGCTTCAGCAAGAGCTCTTGTCGCTTCTGCAGTCGCCACGTTTCCAGCGATAATATTAAGTTCAGGGAATTCGCTTCTGATCATTTTGACCATGTCGAGAACGCCTTTTGAATGACCGTGGGCCGTATCAACTACAATCGCATCAACATTGGCTTCCACAAGTTTTTTAACGCGGGTCATCGTATCTGACGTAACACCTACTGCTGCACCTACAAGAAGGCGGCCGTGCTCATCTTTTGCAGAGTTCGGGAACTCGATGACTTTTTCAATATCCTTAATCGTGATTAACCCTTTTAAAACACCTTTATCATCAACAAGAGGAAGTTTTTCAATTTTGTGTTTTTGAAGAATGCTCTCTGCTTCCTTTAACGTTGTTCCGACAGCTGCCGTTACAAGGTTATCTTTTGTCATAACCTCTGAGATCTTGATGGAGAAATCCTGAATAAAACGCATATCCCGGTTTGTGATGATGCCGACAAGCTTTTGCTCGTCTTCATTGTTGACGACAGGAACACCCGAAATGCGGTATTTTCCCATCAAATGCTCTGCATCATATACCTGGTGGTCAGGAGTTAAAAAGAATGGGTTTGTAATAACACCCCGTTCAGAACGCTTTACCTTATCAACCTGTTCTGCCTGCTGCTCAATGGACATGTTTTTGTGGATAATGCCCATGCCGCCCTGCCTTGCCATCGAAATCGCAAGCTGAGCTTCCGTCACCGTATCCATGCCTGCACTGATAACCGGAATATTAAGCTTAAGAGTCGGTGTTAAGCTGACACTTAAATCTACATCCCTTGGCAGTACTTCAGATTTAGCCGGAACAAGCAATACATCGTCAAACGTCAAACCTTCTTTAACAAATTTACTTTCCCACATCATGAAATCCCCCTCTTTACGGCAAAATATTATTAGTAGATTAACAACTTGCCTACCCACTGTCAAGAACAGGTAAAAGAGTTTAAAAATTTCGACAATAAGGAGGTCTGCAAAATGACTGCAACAAACGCGTGGAATCAGCTTAAATCCTACCAAACAACAGATACCGTCCAAAAGTTTCTGGAAAAATGTTACCAAAAATCCAACCAGTCATTGCCGGCAGAACTCTCTTATCAAAACAGCTACCCGTTTGTGTACCATCTGAAGCATGCAGAAAACTTTTATCTCTCAGCTGAAAATGCGTCACTGCCCGTAAAGCCCATGCTGCTTTTCTACGGCATGGCCCAGCTCATCAAAGCCTGCATCCTGACAAAAGATCCCGAATACCCTGCCGCATCCTCTGTTCTTGCACACGGAGTATCTTCACGCAAAAGAAAAAAACAGCACTACCGTTTTTTGCAGGACGAAGTAAAAATACAAAGAAACGGTTTGTTTGCCCATGCAGCCTTCCACCTATACAGTCTTCAGCATGTGGAGAATGACAAGTACTCCATGCACGAGCTTTTGCAAAGAGTGCCTGAACTCTGTGACCTGTTTAAAATGCATAAACAAAAAGACGTACATATCGCAATTGGGGTGGACGATCAACACATTCATCTTCCGAAAGATGCGGCAGCATCCTACCACATGACACCGGATAGGATGCTTGACTATTTGCATCATCACTTTCAGCTTGATAAAGCCGGTGAGACTAGTGACGTTATGTCATTGCTTCTGCCAGAGTCTTTTAACGCTTTCAGCAGCCCGCCCTTTTTATATAACCAGCAAACTTGCACGTACAGTCTGCCGGCATCGCTGAATGATCTGGGAGGTCTGCCTGAGTTTCTTGCGCACTATCTCCTGCTGTACAATCTCAGCATGATCTCAAGATATGAAACAGAGTGGTGGTACGAACTGATGCTCAGCCATTCCCAGGATGACTATGTCTTCATAGTCCAATTCCTTGAAGCCACAAAGGATAAAATACCCCAGATGGCGCTGACCTTTTTGCATCATATGAGGGAGCAGAGTATGCAGGGGTAGGATCCAAGCTGTTTGCTTACCCTCCGATATCGTTTTTCGGTTTTGGAGGGTAGGATTCGGGCGGTTTCTTACCCTCGGATATCGTTTTTCGGTTTGGGAGGGTACGATTCGAGCGTTTGCTTACCCTCGGATATCGTTTTACAGTTTTGGAGGGTACGATTCAGCTATCTATTATCCTCATTTTGAACGACAAAAAAAGACAGCATCTCTGCTGTCCTTTTTTTCTGCGTGCCTGGCAACGTCCTACTCTCACAGGGGGAAACCCCCAACTACCATCGGCGCTAAAGAGCTTAACTTCCGTGTTCGGCATGGGAACGGGTGTGACCTCTTTGCCATCATCACCAGACAATATGCAATTGGCTGAAAGAAGTTATTCTTTCAAAACTGA
>NZ_JGVU02000012.1 GCF_000708755.2 Metabacillus indicus LMG 22858
AATGGCGGTCCCGACCGGGATCGAACCGGCGATCTCCTGCGTGACAGGCAGGCATGTTAACCGCTACACCACGGGACCATTTGGTTGCGGGGACAGGATTTGAACCTGCGACCTTCGGGTTATGAGCCCGACGAGCTACCAGACTGCTCCACCCCGCGATAATAATAAATAATGCTGTTATCAAATACTCATATCGTTACGCTGCTGAAGATAAAAGAAATGGAGGAGGTAGAGGGATTCGAACCCCCGCGGGGTTTGACCCCCCTGTCGGTTTTCAAGACCGATCCCTTCAGCCGGACTTGGGTATACCTCCGTATGGAAAATAGAATGGTGGACCTTGTAGGACTCGAACCTACGACCGGACGGTTATGAGCCGTCTGCTCTAACCAACTGAGCTAAAGGTCCTTTTTTTGGTAGCGGCGGAGGGAGTCGAACCCACGACCTCACGGGTATGAACCGTACGCTCTAGCCAGCTGAGCTACACCGCCCCAGGAACAAAGTCAATTACTTCTATTAAAATGGTGGAGCCTAGCGGGATCGAACCGCTGACCTCCTGCGTGCAAGGCAGGCGCTCTCCCAGCTGAGCTAAGGCCCCTTAAATCTGTGAAAATGGTCGGGAAGACAGGATTCGAACCTGCGACCCCTTGGTCCCAAACCAAGTGCTCTACCAAGCTGAGCTACTTCCCGTAATATGGCGCGCCCGATAGGAGTCGAACCCATAACCTTTTGATCCGTAGTCAAACGCTCTATCCAATTGAGCTACGGGCGCATATTCCTCCGGGTTTAATTTTTGTCAGCAGCCTGGCAACGTCCTACTCTCACAGGGGGAAACCCCCAACTACCATCGGCGCTAAAGAGCTTAACTTCCGTGTTCGGCATGGGAACGGGTGTGACCTCTTTGCCATCATCACCAGACATAGTGACAAAAATTATTATACTATGAAATCCGAAGATTTCAAGCTTTTTTT
>NZ_JGVU02000013.1 GCF_000708755.2 Metabacillus indicus LMG 22858
GAAAGCATCTAAGCATGAAGCCCCCCTCAAGATGAGATTTCCCATCACATTTGTGAGTAAGAACCCTGAAAGATGATCAGGTTGATAGGTCTGAGGTGGAAGCGCGGTGACGTGTGGAGCTGACAGATACTAATCGTTCGAGGACTTAACCACAGTCTAACTAAGCGTAAATTGCACGTGAATCTTGTTATCAAACGTTATTCAGTTTTGAAAGAATAACTTCTTTCAAAAAAAAGCTTGAA
Organism: Metabacillus indicus LMG 22858; assembly: GCF_000708755.2. Lineage (GTDB taxonomy): Bacteria > Bacillota > Bacilli > Bacillales > Bacillaceae > Bacillus_P > Bacillus_P indicus. The sequence continues at coordinate 243 of NZ_JGVU02000013.1, forward strand.
ATCTTCGGATTTCATAGTATAATAATTTTTGTCACTATGTCTGGTGATGATGGCAAAGAGGTCACACCCGTTCCCATACCGAACACGGAAGTTAAGCTCTTTAGCGCCGATGGTAGTTGGGGGTTTCCCCCTGTGAGAGTAGGACGTTGCCAGGCTGGTGAAAATTATTATTCCGCAGTAGCTCAGTGGTAGAGCTATCGGCTGTTAACCGATCGGTCGTAGGTTCGAGTCCTACCTGCGGAGCCATTTTGGAGAGCTGTCCGAGTGGCCGAAGGAGCACGATTGGAAATCGTGTAGGCGGTAACCCGTCTCAAGGGTTCGAATCCCTTGCTCTCAAAAAATTATTATTATCGCGGGGTGGAGCAGTCTGGTAGCTCGTCGGGCTCATAACCCGAAGGTCGCAGGTTCAAATCCTGTCCCCGCAACCAAATGGTCCCGTGGTGTAGCGGTTAACATGCCTGCCTGTCACGCAGGAGATCGCCGGTTCGATCCCGGTCGGGACCGCCATTCTTATAAAGGCTTGGTAGCTCAGTCGGTAGAGCAAAGGACTGAAAATCCTTGTGTCGGCGGTTCGATTCCGTCCCAAGCCACCATTTTCTTTTGCAAATATTTTAGCTTTAGACATTTTACAGATAGTGGCGGTTGTGGCGAAGTGGTTAACGCACCAGATTGTGGCTCTGGCATTCGTGGGTTCGATTCCCATCAGTCGCCCCATTTTATCTTTATTTACTGCGGGTGTAGTTTAATGGTAAAACCTCAGCCTTCCAAGCTGATGTCGTGGGTTCGATTCCCATCACCCGCTCCAATAATGGGCCTATAGCTCAGCTGGTTAGAGCGCACGCCTGATAAGCGTGAGGTCGATGGTTCGAGTCCATTTAGGCCCACCATTCCTATTATGGGAGCATATATGATTTTCCGCAGTAGCTCAGTGGTAGAGCTATCGGCTGTTAACCGATCGGTCGTAGGTTCGAGTCCTACCTGCGGAGCCATTTTATGGGGAAGTACTCAAGTGGCTGAAGAGGCGCCCCTGCTAAGGGTGTAGGTCGCGTAAGCGGCGCGAGGGTTCAAATCCCTCCTTCTCCGCCATTATTTTTTATTGTCTCTGGCCCGTTGGTCAAGCGGTTAAGACACCGCCCTTTCACGGCGGTAACACGGGTTCGAATCCCGTACGGGTCATCATTTTCACAAATGAATACGGAGGATTAGCTCAGCTGGGAGAGCATCTGCCTTACAAGCAGAGGGTCGGCGGTTCGAGCCCGTCATCCTCCACCAT
>NZ_JGVU02000014.1 GCF_000708755.2 Metabacillus indicus LMG 22858
TGGCTATAGCCCAAAACAAAAATAAAAACCCTATTAAGTAAAAAGGGGCGACTGATGGGAATCGAACCCACGAATGCCAGAGCCACAATCTGGTGCGTTAACCACTTCGCCACAGCCGCCATTATACTATATAAGATTAATTAAATTGGCAGGGGTAGTAGGACTCGAACCCACACCGGAGGTTTTGGAGACCTCTGTTCTACCTTTAAACTATACCCCTGTATTCTTTTTTAAAAAATGGTGGAGGGGGACGGATTCGAACCGCCGAACCCTGAGGGAGCGGATTTACAGTCCGCCGCGTTTAGCCACTTCGCTACCCCTCCACATTTCAGTGGTGCCGGCGAGAGGACTTGAACCCCCAACCTACTGATTACAAGTCAGTTGCTCTACCAATTGAGCTACACCGGCATTTGAAGTAAGATTATTTAATTCTTATGGTGGAGGATGACGGGCTCGAACCGCCGACCCTCTGCTTGTAAGGCAGATGCTCTCCCAGCTGAGCTAATCCTCCAGAAGAAAAGAATGTTTAGTATTTCACATAAAAAAACAATGGTGACCCGTACGGGATTCGAACCCGTGTTACCGCCGTGAAAGGGCGGTGTCTTAACCGCTTGACCAACGGGCCAGTTGAAGTTGTAATGTAAGCTCCCAACCGGGCTTGAACCGATGACCTCTTCCTTACCATGGAAGTGCTCTACCGACTGAGCTATGGAAGCATGGCTCCGCAGGTAGGACTCGAACCTACGACCGATCGGTTAACAGCCGATAGCTCTACCACTGAGCTACTGCGGAATAATATAATGATTTGTTCACAAGCCTGGCAACGTCCTACTCTCACAGGGGGAAACCCCCAACTACCATCGGCGCTAAAGAGCTTAACTTCCGTGTTCGGCATGGGAACGGGTGTGACCTCTTTGCCATCATCACCAGACATAGTGACAAAAATTATTATACTATGAAATCCGAAGATTTCAAGCTTTTTTT
>NZ_JGVU02000015.1 GCF_000708755.2 Metabacillus indicus LMG 22858
TTAAAAATTTGTTCCGCCGGTGACGATTTACGGCCTACTTTATGGCTGTAATGATGTCCATTCACAGGCAGCTTATCGTACAGATTTTGCATCTTGCCTGAGGTGTGACCTGATTGCTTATCATAAGTGAATAAGAAAGGGCGGCATCCTGATTCTCCTACAGCCATTTTAATAGCTCTAAAATGCGAAGCATGGTTCTCAGAGTACGCAATATCCCAACCAATTATTTTTTCGCTGTAAACGTCAAAAACAACGTTTATTTTAAGTTCAGCAGCCATCTTTTGTTTATTGTTTGCAAAGTGTACTAAATCCAGTTTAGTACCATCAATCGCCCACCAAGCATTAGGAAACCATTCTGAACGATTACGGGTTACGGTGTGACCAAAGTGTTTCATATATTCGTCCTTACCGTCACGTGCTAACATCCATATTCTTTTTTGCTCCGTTTTGTCAAGCCATGCGCCAACAGAACGCTCAGTTAAACTTTTCG
>NZ_JGVU02000016.1 GCF_000708755.2 Metabacillus indicus LMG 22858
TTTGTTTAGTTTTGAGAGAACTTTGTTCTCCATTTAAATAGGAAGTTTACTTTACAAGTAAGCGAGAACGTCATGCGCGTGCTTTTTTGTTCGTCGCAATCGTCTCTTTTATCCTTATATGAGATGGGCCTATAGCTCAGCTGGTTAGAGCGCACGCCTGATAAGCGTGAGGTCGATGGTTCGAGTCCATTTAGGCCCACCATCTCTTTAATACGGGGCCTTAGCTCAGCTGGGAGAGCGCCTGCCTTGCACGCAGGAGGTCAGCGGTTCGATCCCGCTAGGCTCCACCTAGAAAGTTGTTCTTTGAAAACTGGATAACGTAATTGATAACAAGTAATTCACTGAGATTTACGCTTACCATAGTGATTTTCTTAGACTTTACAGTCTAAACAAACGATTGACCAATTTTGGTTAAGTTATGAAGGGCGCACGGTGGATGCCTTGGCACTAGGAGCCGATGAAGGA
>NZ_JGVU02000017.1 GCF_000708755.2 Metabacillus indicus LMG 22858
ATTTTAACTAAACTATCTAAATTATGAAACAAAAAATCATCCTCTATTTAATTTTAATGGGTTCCTTTTTTTCACTTACGGCCCAAAACATAGGAATAAAAGGAGTGGTTACTTCCTCCGAAGACGGAATGTCACTCCCTAGTGCATCTGTTACGGTATCCGGAACAAAAAATGCTACTGCAACAGATCTTGATGGTCATTATGCGCTTAACAATGTAGATAAGAATGCTACTTTGGTATTTAGTTTTACAGGTTTTGCAAGTCAAACAATTAAAGTTAACGGACGGGAATCAATAAATGTTGTTTTAAAACCAGAGTCGATAAATTTAAGCGAAATTGTTGTAGTAGGATATTCAAAGGAGCGAAAAGTAGATGTAACAGGTGCCGTTACTGTAGTAGATTTAAAACCGATTACAGGTCAAAGTATGAGCTCTGGAAATGCTATGCAGGCTTTACAGGG
>NZ_JGVU02000018.1 GCF_000708755.2 Metabacillus indicus LMG 22858
TTGCACGTGAATCTTGTTATCAAACGTTACTCAGTTTTGAAAGAATAACTTCTTTCAACCAATTGCATATTGTCTGGTGATGATGGCAAAGAGGTCACACCCGTTCCCATGCCGAACACGGAAGTTAAGCTCTTTAGCGCCGATGGTAGTTGGGGGTTTCCCCCTGTGAGAGTAGGACGTTGCCAGGCAATGCAATTATACATATTGAATGCATTACTTATTATTGTCGCGGGCTGGAGCACGCTCGAATAAGCTTCTCCGAAACCGCATCAGCGTAACGATCGAGCTGCTTCTTGGCTAAGCTTCCTGAGATCGGGACGGTCCATGCTCTAAATGAGCATCGAAAAACAGTATAACTTATTATTGTCGCGGGGTGGAGCAGTCTGGTAGCTCGTCGGGCTCATAACCCGAAGGTCGCAGGTTCAAATCCTGTCCCCGCAACCAAAATGGTCCCGTGGTGTAGCGGTTAACATGCCTGCCTGTCACGCAGGAGATCGCCGGTTCGATCCCGGTCGGGACCGCCATTTATGTAAACAACAACGAAACGATTAGGTTTCGTTTTTTTTATGCTCTTTTTGAGGTAGACACTGGACGAAACTTGGACAAACTAGATA
>NZ_JGVU02000019.1 GCF_000708755.2 Metabacillus indicus LMG 22858
AGGATCAAACTCTCCGAAGAAAATTTGTGACTCATAAATGTTGCTGACTTAAAAAATTTAAAACGTTTGGTACGCTTTTGGTTTTGTTTAGTTTTCAAAGATCATTTTTTTGCTTCAAGAGCAACTTTTAAATCATACTATACTAGATTCATAAAGTCAACATCTTTTTTGAAGTTTTATAGCTTGCGGATAAAACCGCTGATGCTTCACAGCATAAGCTGATCAGAATCATTGCTACAGCCTGGCAACGTCCTACTCTCACAGGGGGAAACCCCCAACTACCATCGGCGCTAAAGAGCTTAACTTCCGTGTTCGGCATGGGAACGGGTGTGACCTCTTTGCCATCATCACCAGACAATATGCAATTGGCTGAAAGAAGTTATTCTTTCAAAACTGAGTAACGTT
>NZ_JGVU02000020.1 GCF_000708755.2 Metabacillus indicus LMG 22858
GAGCGGAAGACGGGATTCGAACCCGCGACCCCCACCTTGGCAAGGTGGTGTTCTACCACTGAACTACTTCCGCAACATCATGCGGGTGAAGGGACTCGAACCCCCACGTCAAAGACACTAGATCCTAAGTCTAGCGCGTCTGCCAATTCCGCCACACCCGCATATTAAGGAAAAATGGTGTGCCATGAAGGACTCGAACCTTCGACCCTCTGATTAAAAGTCAGATGCTCTACCGACTGAGCTAATGGCACATATATAAGAAACCTAGTGGTGCCGGCGAGAGGACTTGAACCCCCAACCTACTGATTACAAGTCAGTTGCTCTACCAATTGAGCTACACCGGCATTTATAAAAAGCATGTCCAAAAATCATATGGTGGAGGATGACGGGCTCGAACCGCCGACCCTCTGCTTGTAAGGCAGATGCTCTCCCAGCTGAGCTAATCCTCC
>NZ_JGVU02000021.1 GCF_000708755.2 Metabacillus indicus LMG 22858
TACTCCATACAATGTAATGGTAGCTTTAGCAAAATTATGTTCCCCCATCCATCCTGTAGAAACTGGAATTAGTGACAACCAAAATAACAAATGAAGATTTGCCCAAAGAATTTTACCATTTACTTTAGTAACACTTTGCAGCATGTGATGATGATTATTCCAGTATATGCCTACATAAACAAAACTCAATATGTAGCTTATAAATTTAGGGAAAAGGGATAGCAAATCGCTAAAATTTTCTCCTTCTGGAACTTTTATTTCCAGTATCATAATGGTAATTATGATAGCCAAAACTCCATCACTAAAAGCTTCAAGTCTATTTTTATTCATTTTAAAATTTATATTTTACCGTAATACATGGCTTTTA
>NZ_JGVU02000022.1 GCF_000708755.2 Metabacillus indicus LMG 22858
ATATTCGCTGCTAATTTAGTATAGATCCTCAGAACTCAGTGGAATGAAGCGGAAGGCGCTTGACTTCTTGTCCAGCTGCAGCGCCCAACTCCTCTGTCAGAACAAAATCCCCCAAAAAGTCAAACCCGGACTTTTCGTGTGATTTCTTATCTGACTGCCGGAGCAAAACGGGCGCTTCCGCTTTTCTATGGGATGAAGAGGGCACGGGAGACCCCGCAAGCGCAGCGAGGAGGCTCCCAGGGCTCCCCGCGGAAAGCAAGTGACTGGAGCGCAATGGAACGGGTACCAATGCTAAAACAGTGTTAATTTTTATGATTCAAAGAGATTCTTCGCAGAGTCTCTTTTTTATTAGGAGCACGTTCAAAAAGCTCCCTGCAATCTTTCTCTATCAAACTTTTTCCTGCAAAAAAGTAAGAATGATTGCCTCTCCCCAAACGTATGGTAGAAAGAATAGCTTGTACAGAAAACAGGGGAAGGGGAATGCATGTTGATTCCTGAAGATTATCTGGAGCGGGTATATGCAGGGTTTCTCGGCATGAATGCGGGAATAAGACTCGGGGCGCCGGTTGAGCCGCTTGAGTGGACATATGAACGGATACATGATGTGTACGGTGAGATAAACGGCTATTTAAAAGAGTATAAAGTCTTTTCAGCAGACGATGATGCGAACGGGCCGGCTTTTTTTATAAGGGCCCTTTATGATGACGCGAAGGACCGGGAACTGACGGCTGAAGATGTTGGCCGTGCATGGCTGAATTATACCCGCAGCGGCATCGGAATGTTCTGGTGGGGCGGTGAAGGTATCAGCACGGAGCATACGGCGTATCTGAATCTTGAAAAAGGCATTCAGCCTCCGTATTCCGGTTCAGCAGAAAAAAACGGCCTCACGCTGGCCGAACAAATCGGCGGGCAGATTTTTGTAGATACGTGGGGACTGCTTTTCCCCGGAAATCCGGAAAAAGCGGCCGATTATGCAGCAAAAGCAGCGAGTGTATCACATGATAAAAACGGTATTTACGGGGCCAGGTTCATCGCGGCCTGCATAGCGGCGGCATTCGATGCTTCAGACATTCAGGAAGTGATTGCCAGAGCATTAAAGACAATTCCAGAGGACAGCACGTACGCTAAAATTGCAGGCGAAGTCCTGGATTTTCATTGGGAACATCCGGGTGATTTCCGGGCATGCAGAGATTTTCTTGAGGTGAACTGGGGCTATGACAAATACCCCGGAGTGTGCCATATTATCCCCAATGCGGGAGTGTGCATCCTTGCCATGCTCTACGGAGAGGGTTCCTTTGCAAGAACCATTGAGATTGCCACGATGTGCGGGTGGGATACAGACTGTAATGCCGGAAAAATCGGAACCATAGCAGGCGTCCTCTACGGAACCCGCAGCATTCCTGATTATTACCGAAAACCAATCAACGACTCTATCGTCCTGTCCAGTGTCTCGGGCTATTTGAACATCATGGACATTCCTTCTTTTGCAAAAGAGCTTGCGCTGCTTGGCTGCAGACTGGCTGGGGAAGAAGCGCCGGACATGCTCGTGAAAAGCTATAAAAAAGAAAATCTCTATTTCGATTTTGTCCTTCCTGGATCGACTCACGGTTTTCAAACGGATTTTCCCTTTAAGCTTTTTCTCAGGCACTGCCCTGATATCGGCTGTATGACAAAGGGTTCACTTGAGATCTTCATTGACCGGATGATTGAAGGAGAGGCAGGAAAAGTATTTTACAAGCCGTTCCACCGCAGAAAAGAGTTCAATGACGAAAAATATAAGCCTGCTTTTTCTCCTAAAATCTGCAGCGGCCAGACTATCAGTATGAAGGTGTTTTCAGATAAATGGCAGGGGGAAGATGTGGTTTTGACGCCTTATGTCAGAAATACGTTTACGGAAGAGAATCTGAAGCTGCAGCCGGTCAAACTCGTCAATGGGGCCTGGAATGAGATTTCATTTATCGTTCCTGATACACACGGTGCGGTTATTGATGAAGCCGGATTTATGATAGAAAGCCCTTCTCATCTGCTTGAAAGGGCGTTTGGAAAACTCTATCTTGATGAATTTGAAGTCAGCGGAAAGGCTGATTACACAATTGATTTCAGAAAACAGGCAATGGAGTTTCAGTCCGTTATGCCTTTTGCCCATCATAAAGGCAAAGCAGTCCTTGAGAACGGCAAAATGAAATGCTCGTCTGATGAAGAATGTTCCTCGTTTACGGGGAACTATTATGCTCGGGATTATACGGTTTCAGCAGACGTGGAGCCGGTCAGCGGCGGCTGTCACATGATGATTGCCAGAGCGGAAGGTGTATACCGCCATTACAGGGCGGGGTTTGACGGCCATAACAAGGTGTCCCTGCATCTAATTGATTTTGGAGTGAAGAAATTGGTGGAAGTTCCTTATGAATGGAGTCATACCGAAACATACAGATTCGAGGTCACATGCACAGGCAGTCAGATTTGCTTTTCCATTAATGATGAAAAGATTTTTTCTGCAGAAGACAGCCGCTTTGCATCCGGCATGTTCGGTTTTTCTGTGCTTGGAAAAGGCGAGGCGCTGCTTTCGAATGTTGCGTGTAAAGAGCTGTAGAAGGAGGGAAAGGATATGAAGGCAAAGCTGCTTGATAAAATCGAAGGCGCCATTTACGGCGGGGCTGTCGGAGATGCGATGGGATCACCTACTGAAGGGCTTGTTCCGGCGGTCATCAGAGAGAAATTCGGAGTTGTGACAACCTTCCGGGAACCTGCAAGCAATGCCTGGAAGGAGCCTGGAAACATGCGGCCTCTTGAAAAGGGCAATGGCCATATTACGGATGATACGCTGATGGTAGAAGCGCTTCTCAGGGTATATGAAAAAAAGCAGAGACATCTGACAGCCTATGACATTGCTGAATGTCTTGTAGAAGAAATTGCAGAGCACAAGGTCTACATTCCTGAGCTGAAAAAAGAGGCACCTGTCATTACCCGTCTTTATTACCCGGAGCAGTATTTATTCCTGAGACACAGGCTTGCAAACGTAGATCCGCGTGAAGCTGGACAAGGCAACATGGTGAACTGCGGGGCGGCGATGTACATGAGTCCGGTAGGCATCATGAATGCGGGTGATCCGGAGCGTGCCTACCGGGAAGCGATTGACCTTGCAGGTGCCCATCAGACAAGCTACGGCAGGGAAGCTGCGGGAGTCATGGCAGCGGCCATTGCAGAAGCGATGAGCATGGATGCAAGCGTGCAGAGCATTCTCGCTGCAGCTAGAGATCTTGCCAAAGATGGAACAAAGCTTGCGATAGAAGCTGTTCTTGACGCGGCAGCGGGACACCTTGATGTTTTATCGGCACGTGAAGATATACGGACAGCGATGGAACCTTTTGATACCGTAAAATCCTTTTCAGACCGGAAAAAGCAGGGAAAAGGAAATGCGAACATTCCAAGCCGGATCCATGCCATTGAAGAGCTGCCAGTTGCTCTCGCTCTTTTTTCCATTGCAGGCGGCGACACAATGAAGACCATCATTGGCGGTGTGAATTACGGGCATGACGCTGATTCCATCGCAAGCATGGGAGGAGCCATTGCAGGAGCACTCTGCGGAGCGGCATCTATACCGGAAGAGCTCAAGGAGGAACTTGATGCCGTCAATAAGCGTTCCTTTAAACAGCTTGCCCAAACGGCCTTTAAGACGCTGACACCCATTTTGGAAAGTGACCTGGCTAGCCATCAAAAGCGATTTTCCCGAATTGGCAGGTAGGACAGCAGTGGTATTTTCCAAAATTCCTTAAGATTAACAGTAAATGGTTGTAAATAAACGTGTAATTCTTGTTAAGAGCGGGTAAAGAATAATACAAACTCATAGAAAGAGGTACAGCGATGAGACAACCTACCATTTACTTTCTGTCCTATTTCAACTCATGCAGGAGCTTAATAGCAGAAGCCTGGGCAAAGAAATTGTTCTCCAGTAAATGGCAAATTAAAAGTGCCGGCCTTGCCAAAACTCAAGTCGATCCTGTCTGTGTGAAAGCAATGAAAGAAGTGAACATGTCCATGGAAGACTCTGACTCTGAGAAAATTGACCTTGGCCTGTTAAATAAAGCGGATATCGTTGTTCAAATGTACGATTACAAACAGGAGAAAACGCCCCCTGTAGACGGGGAAACAGAGAACGTGCTTTCATGGAACCTTCCAAACCTTTCCCTTTACGCATTTGACAGCGAGGAGGAGGAGTTTGCCCACTACCAGGAGCTTTGCGATGATATCGCAATGAGGGTAAAGCGCTTGTATGAATCGATGGAAGGAAAACAAGCTGATCATACGGTTTCTGCTGTGTAAAAGTAAAAAAGCTTGGCGGATGCCAAGCGTACATAACCATTTTCCCGCTGCCTCTTTCATGGATATCTTCATTATTAAAATCTTATCTCTCACTATCTCCATCCTTCTCTCTAATATGTTCCATCATTCTTTACACCAAAAAGAACTGCGCCCGGTGGACGCAGTTCTTTTTTTTGAACAATACCTTAACGTGCAGACAATCCATTTTCAAACATATACATCAGCCCCTGCTCAAAGCCCGCCGCCCAGACGGACATACCGTGCCCTCCGTTTACAATTCTAAGTTCTGCCGGGCTTCCGGGTACAGGGCTCCACTTTTCAAAAGATCTTTTAAAAACATTGGATCTGTGAATCCGTTCATAGGACGTGACGGCCTGAACTTCCATGTTGTATCTCCAGGCGTCAGGGGGAAGGTCTTCTTTTTCACTTAAATGGTTCCAGTCATCATCTCCCGCGATGATAAAAAGGGGTACTTCGTGCGGCTGGTTCCCATATGCTTCGAGCGCCTGAGGATAATTCAGCTGTTCCCAGCGATCCGCATTAAAGGGCTCTCCGAATGAACCGCGCTCAACTGCCCCTGATGTGCTTGGCGCTTCATCTGACTGTATGGCCGGACTCAGCAAGGCAGCAGCTCCAAACAGATTGGGGTATACAAGTGAATAACGCAGGGCTCCGTATCCGCCCATCGAATAGCCGACAAGCCCGCGTCCGCTCCGATCTGCAATCGTCCGAAACTGTGAATCCATTTCCTCCATCAGATCCTGGGTAACGGCTGTTTCCACAGCTCCGTATTTTTCAGAGTTCACCCAGTAGCTGTTTCCTGTTACAGGGGCTGCGGCAATAACAGGTTCGATTTTTTTCTCTTCAATCATTTTGTCTAAAATCGGCCAGAATGAATCCCAGCTTTTTTCATTTCCATATGACCCGTGAAGCAGATAGAGAACGGGATAGCGTTTAGTCGGGTCTTTTCTGTATTCTTCCGGGGTGTACACAACATAGGACAGATCTTTTGATAAGCTGTCAGAGTGAAACGTGCGGCTCTGAACGGCTCCATTTTTTGAGCTTATATAATCATCCGGACGGTAGACAGGCGAGAATTCAGTGCCTTCCGGCTTGCCGAACATGTACTTGATACCTTCTTCAAACCCTTTCAGCCATACATCCAGCCCATGCCCGCCGTTTACAATTCTGAGCTCGGCCGGGCTTGATGGAACATCCTCCCACTTTGGAAAATCAAGACCGAACAGGTTTTTTCTGTGAAGCTCCTGATAAAGCTGCACAGCCTGAACCTCCACATTGTATTTATGCGCATCAGGAGGCAGGTCCTCTTTTTCACTCAGATGATTCCAGTCGTCATCTCCTGAAACGATGTACATCGGAACCCGGTGCGGCTGGCTGATGTAGTGGCGGATGGCTGCAGGATAATTGAGTGCATGCCATTCAGAGAGATCAAACGGTTCACCAAAACTGCCCCTTGTCACAGCCCCTGATGTAACCGGAGGTTCTCCATTTTGAATAGCGGGGCTCAGAAGAGTGGCTCCTGAAAATAAATCTGGATACATGAGTGAGTACCGTAGAGCACCGTATCCGCCCATGGAATAGCCTGAAATAAACCTTCCGCTGCGGCTTCTTTCTGTATTGTACTTTTTATCAATATGGGGAATGAGATCTTTAATGATAGCGCTCTCATAATCTCCGTACTTTTTTGAATTTACCCAGTAGGAATTTCCGGAAGAAGGGACGACGGCGATGACAGGTTCAATTTCTTTTTCCGCAATCATTCTGTCAAGCGTTCCAAAAAAATCATCCCAGCTGTGTTCATTTCCTCCGCTGCCGTGCAATAGGTAGATGACGGGATAGCCGGCTTTCCGTTTTTTATCGTATCCTTCAGGCAAATAAAGTTTGTAGGTGAGTTTGTGGTGATGCGGGCGGTCATCCTTTTTTAGTGCTTTAGAGGCAATGGTTTCAACAACGGTCTTACTTCCGGTTTTGGATGCTTCGGGTGCAGACGGAAAGGCAATCATAATGACAGCAAACAAGATCAGCAGCAAAATTTGTTTGGTTTTCAAAAGCATTCCTCCTCTGAAATAAAGCAGATAATACCAGTATATTTGCATTTCAATTATTATGTAACAAAATGGGAACTATTTTTGGACAAAAGAAAAAACCGCCCATAGGCAGTTTTCATTGCTTCAGCAATTCTGAAAGCATCGATTTATTTTGAACGAGGTCAGCAAGTGTATAGCCGTCAAGGACTTCAAGGTATGCTCTTAAAGCTTTATGCAGGACACCCTTCAGCTTGCATGCGGGTGAAATGGCGCACATATTGCGCTCCGGATCAAAGCATTCCACAAGATTAAAGTCATCCTCTGTCTGTCTGACAATTGCGCCAATGTTTATCTCTTCTGGACTTAATGCCAGACGGATGCCGCCGCCGCGCCCTCTGACTGTCTCAATCACCTTCATTTTTCCAAGCTCGTATGTGACCTTCATCAGATGATTTTTCGAAATGCGATATGCTTCAGCTATTTCTTTTATATTGGACAGTTCTCCCTTTTCTTTAGAGGCAAGATAAATCAGCACCCTCAGAGAGTAATCTGTGTAGTTGGTCAGCCTCATGTCTCATCGCCCCACTGCAAGAAGTACGTTTATCTTACCACAACAGTCTGTCCTTTATATAAAAGAAAGGCTCATTTGTGACAGATCCGTTAAAGATGTATTTTAGATATTGCTTTAAATGGGAAGCGGGAGTACGATAAAGATGTATTTGAAATACCACTTTAATTGAAAAGGGGAGCATCTCTTATGCTTACTCAAAAAACCATTGAAATTATTCAATCTACTGTGCCTGTTTTAAAAGAAAAAGGGGTAGACATTACAACACGTTTTTACAGCAATTTATTCAAGGATTATCCGGAACTATTGAATATCTTTAACCATGCGAATCAAAAAAAGGGCCGGCAGCAGACGGCGCTTGCAAACACCGTCTATGCAGCGGCTCTGCATATTCACCAGCTGCACATGATTTTGCCGGCAGTTGAACAAATTGCCCACAAGCACCGCAGTCTTGGGGTAAAAGAAGAACATTATCCAATCGTTGGAGAATATTTGCTCGGAGCGATAAAAGAAGTTTTGGGAGATGCAGCCACACCTGAAATTCTTGAAGCATGGGGCGAAGCGTACGGCGTGATTGCCGGCGTCTTTATCAATGCAGAAAAAAATCTCTACAGCAAAGCTATATGGGAAGGCTTCCAGCCGTTTACCGTTACACGGATCGAAAAAGAAAGCGATGCAGTTACATCTTTCTACCTTGAAAATAAGGCGATAAAACCACAATTTAAACCGGGTCAATATTGTACCGTAAGACTACAAATACCTGGAGAAACGTATACGATGAACAGGCAGTACAGCCTTTCAGGAGGACCTGAAATGCCTTATCTCAGAATTTCGGTCAAGCGCGAAGAAAAAGGACTGGAATCAGGAAAAGTATCAAACTACCTTCACAGTCACATTCAAGCTGGAGATACGCTTGAAATCAGCGCTCCGGCAGGCGAGTTTATACTTAACGAAGAGGCTGAAACTCCTGTAACCCTTATCAGCGGTGGAGTCGGCGTAACACCTTTTATGAGCATGCTTGCGTCACTTGCTGCAAAACAGCGTGACCGTGAAATGACCTTTATTCATGCCACGCAGAACAGCGGAACACATGCCTTTAAATCTACAGTGGCGGCTCTCTGCTCAAACATGCCAAACAGCAGTGTCTACACCATTTACAGCAATCCGCTGAACGAAGACTGCACAGAACGGAACTTCTTTAGAGAAGGACAGATCGAGAAGAAGGATCTGGAGAAAATGCTTCAAACGAAAAATGGAGATTTTTATGTTTGCGGTCCGGTCGGATTTATGAAGTGCGTCATCGACATGCTTGCTGAGCTCGGCATCAAAGAAGAGCAGATCCATTCTGAGTTTTTTGGGCCTGCTGTTGATATGAAGAGTCTTCCTGAAACAGTCTCCTAAATTCGTCAATTGTTTAAAATGACATCAAAATGTTGATAGTAAACCGGGAGAAAGTCAACCAGATTTTCTCCCGGTTTTTTCTGTGATGCAAAACAGTACGAGGCGGGGGTGCTTTCCATTGACAATGGGGCAGCAAACAATTTAACATAGTTAAGTATTTGCTGAAATAATGCTTACAACATTCGTTAACTATAGAAAGCGGGGCTGTCATTTTGTCTGCAGAACAAAAAAAGAAAATGTTTATTTTGATGGTCAACATGTTTATTGCCATCGGCAGCTTTGGGATTATTATTCCGATCCTGCCTGCGTATCTTGAATCAATCAATCAGGGCGGAACTGCCGCAGGATTGATGATTGCCATCTTTGCCGGCGCTCAGCTCATTTTTTCCCCGATAGCTGGGAAATGGGCAGATCAGTACGGAAGAAGAAAAATGATTATTTACGGGCTGGCAGGATTGACGTTATCCATGTTCGTTTTTTACGCCGTTGATTCGATCTGGTGGCTTTATGCTTCCCGTGTGATCGGCGGAATCGGTGCGGCTCTGCTTGTTCCTGCCATTTTTGCCTATGTGGCGGACATCACGACGATGGACCAGCGTGCAAAAGGGAACAGCTTTGTTTCTGCTGCAATGTCTCTCGGGATTGTCATCGGACCCGGCATCGGAGGATTTCTTGCGGATTTCGGGCTGAAAATGCCGTTTCTGATTTCTGTGATTGTTTCGTTGGGAGCCGTTATCTTCTCGATTGTGCTGCTTGAAGACAGTGAATCAAAAATGACGACAGCTGCCATGATGCCTCAGGACAATGAATCCATGGCGCGTAAAATGGTGCGCTCGGTGAAAATGCCTTACTTTGTGCCTCTTATCATTACGCTTGTCATGAGCTTTGGCCTCATGGCGTATGAATCTGTGCTTGGCCTGTTTGTTGACAATCAGTTTGGCGCGACGCCGCAGGAGATTGCGCTGATGATTACATCAACCGGGATTATCAGTGTCATTGTCCAGCTGTTTGTTGTAGACCGTGTTGTCAGACGCTTCGGTGAAGGAATTGTGCTCAATATTTTCCTTGCGGTTGCAGCTGCAGGATTCCTGCTTTCACTGTTTGCAACGAGCTATGTCTTGTTCTTCGGAATTACGCTGCTTATCTTCCTTGCAACTTCGATCCTGCGCCCCGTGCTCAACACCCTGATTTCTAAAATGGCCGGAAACGAACAGGGCTTTGCAATGGGGATGAACAATGCCTATATGAGTATTGGAAACGTGCTTGGGCCGACGATTGCAGGCATGCTGTATGATGTCCAGATTCTGTATCCCTTTGTTCTCGGACTCGTCTTCCTCGTTGTCACACTGGTGATGACAATGATCTGGCAGAAGCGGTCATTGAAGCGGGAAATGGTTGTTAAAACTGAACATTAATGAGAAAACATGAATCCTTTGGGGTTCATGTTTTTTTGTGGGCTCTTTTTTAGATTCCCGGAGTTCTTCTTACCCTGCCAGAACGAAAAACGGTTCTCGAGGGGAAGGAAAGGAGCGAATCATACCCAGCTAGACCGAAAAAACGGTTGGGGTGGGTAAGCAAAGGTGTGAATCGTACCCAGGTAGACGGAAAAAACGGTTGGGGTGGGTAAGCAAAGGAGGGAATCGTACCCAGGTAGAGCGAAAAAACGGTTGGGGTGGGTAAGCAAAGGTGTGAATCGTACCCAGCTAGACTGAAAAAACGGTTGGGATGGGTAAGCAAAGGTGCGAATCGTACCCAGGTAGACGGAGAAAACGGTTGGGGTGGGTAAGCAAAGGTGTGAATCGTAGGGCAAGGAAAGGAGCGAATCATTACCTTTTCAACAAAAAACATCGATTCGCCCTAAGAAAAAGGACCGGAACGCAATGTCTGTTCATGTTTTTCCCTTCCCGCTCATACATTGTCTTAAAGACGAGATAGGGGGAAAACGTGTGAACGAAGCCTACCGGAAATCACTGGAATATGCGATTGCGGAGATTACGGAAATTGCGGATGGATTTGGGCTCGATTATTATCCGATGCGGTACGAAATTTGTCCTGCTGATATTATTTATACATTTGGCGCTTATGGAATGCCGACCCGTTTTTCACATTGGAGCTTTGGGAAGCAATTTTTCAAGATGAAACTTCACTATGATCTGGGGCTGAGCAAGATTTACGAGCTTGTCATCAACTCGGATCCCTGCTATGCGTTTTTGCTGGATACGAATTCGCTCATTCAAAATAAACTGATCGTGGCGCACGTTCTGGCCCACTGCGATTTTTTCAAAAACAACAGCCGATTCCAAAATACAAAGCGTGATATGGTTGAGAGCATGGCTGCTACGGCCGACAGAATCAAACAGTATGAAATCGAGCATGGCAGAGCCGAGGTTGAAACATTTCTTGATGCGGTGCTTGCGATTCAGGAGCACATCGATCCTTCGCTTATGCGTCCAAAGCTGTCCTGGACGATGGAGGATATAGAGGAAGAGGATGTGAAAAAAGCATCACCTTATGATGATCTTTGGGGGCTGGATCAAAAGGACAAACCTAAGCCTGAGCGGGCGAAGAAAAAGAAAAAATTCCCTCCAGCGCCTGAAAAGGATATTCTTCTCTTTATTGAGGAGTACAGCCGTGACCTCGAAGACTGGCAGCGTGATATTCTGACGATGATGCGCGAAGAGATGCTTTATTTTTGGCCGCAGCTTGAAACGAAAATCATGAACGAAGGCTGGGCATCCTTTTGGCATCAGCGTATCTTGAGAGAGCTTGATCTTTCCACAGAAGAATCCATTGAGTATGCCAAGCTCAACGCTGGCGTTGTCCAGCCGTCCAAGACCGGAATCAACCCTTATTACCTCGGTCTCAAAATCTTTGAAGACATTGAGGAACGGTACAATAACCCGACAAAGGAAATGATCAGACGTGGAGCAGAACCGAACTCCGGCCGGGAGAAAATGTTTGAGGTGCGCGAGGTCGAATCAGATCTTTCCTTTATCCGGAACTATTTAACGAAGGACCTCGTCACCCGTGAAGATATGTATCTTTTCCAGAAGCAGGGGAGAGATTACAAGGTTGTCGACAAAGAATGGGAGCATGTCCGCGATCAGCTGATCAATATGAGAGTAAACGGAGGATTCCCGTATATTACGGTGAATGACGGCGATTATCTCAAAAACAATGAGCTGTACTTGAAGCACTGGTTTGAAGACATTGAACTTGACCTTAAATACCTGGAAAAAGTGCTGCCGTACATTCACCAGCTTTGGGGCCGCGCGGTTCATATGGAGTCCGTGCTCGAAGGCAAGCCGGTGCTGTTCACGTATGACGGGAAGGCGATTCACAGGAAGTATTTATAAGTGCAGGGACTGGCCGAAAAGACTAATTGTCTGGCAGGCCAGTTTATTTTTTTAAAAAACACTTGCATTTTACAAGTAATAAGCGTATAAATAAGGTATGAGGTGAGAAAAAATGGAAAACCCGCGTGAGTTGTTTCAAATCATGACCCGCCGTTTCGGACTGTTGAACAAGAACTGCTGTACAGCAGGAGGAATTGATATTTCTTTAATACAAAGCCATATCCTTTATGAAGTGGAAAAGATGACCCGCCCGTCTATGCAGGAAGCGGCAGAAGTGCTTGGCACGGATATAACAACTTTCAGTAGACAGGTCCAGTCATTGGTAAAGCTGAATTTGCTGAAAAAAACCCCTCACCCTGATGACCGCAGAGTTCATATCCTGTCACTGACAACAGAGGGAAAGTATGTGGCAACAACGATTGATCATCAGATGAATGCCTATTTGAACGAGGTTTTTTCGCACATGAATGAGTTTGAAAAAGAAACGGTTATCCGCTCGATTAAGCTGTTAAATGAAGCAATGGCGAAGTCCAGTGTATGCTGCACCACTCCTTTGGGGTGATTTCTTCAGTTTAATACTTGCAATATGCAAGTATTAATAAAAATGGTTATGGAGGGTTTTAAATGAAACTTGATGTAAAAGTGAACACATGCTGCAATGCCACGGAAAAAGCGCCCAAGGAAAAGAAATTGCCGGTTGCCATCATAGGAGGAGGGCCAGTCGGCCTTGCAGCTGCTGCACATTTGGCTGAACGGGGAGAAGCCTTTTTCCTGCTGGAAGCAGGGGAGGCGGGGGCAAACGTATTGTCCTGGGGTCATGTGAGATTATTTTCACCGTGGCGTTATAACATTGATAAAGCTGCGGCCGCACTGCTTAAGAAGCATAACTGGCAGGAGCCTGAACTGGATGCACTGCCTTATGGAAAAGAGCTTGTTGATCACTATCTGGCGCCTCTGTCGAATCTTCCTGAAATAAATCCTTTTATCCACACGAAAACAAAGGTTCTATCAGTCGGGAAAAAAGAGATCGATAAGATGAAATCCGCGGGAAGGGAAAAAGTTCCGTTTGTCATCTATGCAGAAAAAGAAGGAGACCTTCAAATTTTCGAAGCAAAGGCAGTCATTGATGCCGCTGGAACATGGGGAAATCCAAATCCTGCTGCTTCAAGCGGCATCTGGCTCAGCGGAGAAAAAGCATTGAGCGGTCAAATCTATTACGGAATCCCTGATATTGCCGGAAAAGAAAAGGAGCGTTATGCAAAGAAGCGGACAGCTGTGATCGGCGGAGGGCATTCTGCAGTCAATGCGCTGCTTGAACTGGCAGAACTTAAGGAATTACACCCTGAAACGGACATTGTCTGGGTGATGCGCAAGCAGAACGCGGTAGATGCATACGGCGGAGAAGAGAAGGACGCGCTTGCTGCAAGGGGGGCTTTGGGAAGCAGGGTTCATCAGCTTGTCGATGCCGGAGTGATAGAAGTCCAAACACCGTTTTTCATCCAATCTATGAAAAAGTCGGATAATGGAATTGAACTGATTGGAACTCAATCTGGAGAAACAAAGCAGCTTTCAGGCTTTGACGAAATCATAGTTAATGCGGGAAGCAGACCGGACTCCAGCATCATCAGCGAGCTGCGGATATCCATTGATTCTGCAACAGAAAGCGTATCCGCTTTATCCCCGTTAATCGATCCCAACGTGCACAGCTGCGGTACCGTCCGGCCGCACGGTGAAAAGGAATTGCGCCAGCCGGAGAAGAATTTTTATATGGTAGGTGCAAAAAGCTATGGGCGTGCTCCAACCTTTTTAATGGCAACAGGGTATGAGCAGGTCCGTTCAGTAGTTGCACACCTGTGCGGAGACTTTGCTGCGGCAGAAAAAGTGGAACTTGACCTTCCTGAAACAGGGGTGTGCAGCGTGAGTTTTTCAAAAAGCAGCAAGACAGAATCCTGCTGTTCTTAAACTGAAAGGCGGAGTGATGGGAATGGTCATCAATCATGCAGGAGCACTGCGGAAAGAGTATTTTATTGCTTATATGAATTTGATGATAAATGCATTTGGATGCACGGATGAAGAGGCTTTTGACAAGACCTTTCAACGTCTGTTTCAGTCGCAGGAAACGTATTTGGGAAAAGAAAGCTATCAGCAGTTTCTGCTCGCTTTTGATCAGCTGAAAAAGAAGTAAAGAGGTGGCAGCATGGCGAAAAAACCCCGCACGACCAAAAATCACAACATCATCACACTTACAGCTGTCATTACAGCGCTAAGCCTGCTGGGAGATTCCATGCTGTATATTGCTCTTCCGATTTTCTGGAAAGAAGCGGGACTGGACTCCATCTGGCAGGTTGGCATTCTGCTTTCTATTAACCGGTTCATTCGTCTGCCTGTCGGACCTGCTGTGGGCTGGCTGTACAAACGAATACCGCTGAAAACCGGCTTGCTTATCGCTGTGTGTATTGGTGGACTTACTACGCTTGGGTATGGGCTCTTTAAAGGATTCATTGCCTGGATTATCCTCAGAAGCTTGTGGGGAATTGCCTGGTCGTTCTTCAGGATCGGTGGACTGTCCGCTGTTGCGCTGTATTCGGATGAAAGCCGCAGGGGAGAAGCTATGGGCTCATACAACGGCATTTACCGTCTGGGCAGTCTGGCTGGAATGCTTATCGGCGGCCTGCTCGTTCCATACTTCGGATTAACAGCGGTTTCTATTGTGTTCGGATTCATCACATTAATTGGTATCCCCCTCATTTTGCTCGGTTTTTCTGAGAAAAAACAGGTGGAAAAAGAAAAAAAGATTCAGCATATCTCTTCTTTTTCCTTTGAATATAGGCAAAAGCTTTTGATCATCGTCAGCGGTTTTTTCATCACGCTTCTCATTCAGGGAGTTCTTACAGCCACCTTGAGCTCTCTTATCAATCATCATTTTGGAAAAGAAATTTCTCTGGCGGGACTAATCATCAGCGTCACTTTTTTATCCGGATTGCTCCAGTCTGCAAGATGGATGTGGGAGCCGTTGCTGGCGAAGAAAATCGGCAGGTGGTCTGATCAGAAATCAGTCAGGAATCCTTTGTTCATAGGGTCTTTGTTCTTTAGCTCGCTGTCGTTTTCCCTTATATCATATAACCTGCCTGCTGAAGTCTGGATTGTTGCTGCCGTTGCAGTTCTTCTGTGTGCGACAGCTGTTACAACTTTATCCGATACTCTTGCGATAGACGCAGCCAAACACACCGGAGCCCTGACGTTCCTTACTTTTTACTCAGTTGTACAGGATGCAGGAGCCGCGCTGGGGCCTTTTCTTGGCTATATGATTATCGGCCTTAAGAATGGATTTTCTTATCTGTTTTGGGGAGGCGCTGTCATCTTTTCTCTATTGGGCCTGCTTTGGATTCTTCTCCATGCTGAAAAGAAATCAGTATTGGCCGGCAAGTCTGAATCGGCCCTTTGACTTGGCTTGGAAACTATCCAGGCCTATTTTTATTGGAGTGGAATTTTTCATTTACAAACTTTTTACACATAAGCTCTTTATTATATAAGTCTTTTATTATATAATAGTTTTCGACATGGAGGTGTCGGCAAAATGGAAGTCTCTTCTACGATAGAAATCGAACGGGTTTCTCAAGTGCTTAAGCTTCTCGGAGACAGAACGCGTCTTACCATGATGAAGCTGCTTGAGACGAATGAATGCTGCGTCTGTGAATTTACGGCTATTTTTAAAACTAGCCAGCCCGCAATCAGCCAGCATTTGAGAAAGCTCCGCGATGCCGGTCTAGTGAAGGAAAACCGAAAGGGACAATGGATTTTTTATTCTATAAATAAAGAAAATGACGTTTATCCTTTTCTGAAAGGTTTACTGCAACACCTGCCGGAGCAAAATAACTTATTGGCAGATTTAGAAACACAGGGTCTTCGTATATCATGTGAATAGAGAGGGGAAGAAAGATTGACTTCAGTACTTTTAGCATCCAGTATTTTTCTTTTAACTCTCATCTTGGTGATCTGGCAGCCGAAAAATCTTTCCATAGGGTGGTCAGCCTGCGGAGGAGCTTTAGCTGCCTTGTTGGTTGGAGTAGTTGATTTTGGTGACGTTATTGACGTTACATCGATTGTCTGGAATGCAACTTTGGCATTTATTGCAATTATCATCATTTCTCTGATTTTAGATGAGATTGGATTTTTTGAATGGTCTGCCCTTCATATGGCCAGAGCAGCGCGGGGGAACGGCCTCCGGATGTTTGTTTATGTATCGATTTTGGGAGCACTTGTGGCGGCGTTCTTTGCAAACGACGGCGCAGCGCTCATCCTGACGCCTATTGTCCTTGCAATGGTGCGGAACTTGAATTTCAGTGAAAAAATGGTGTTTCCGTTCATCATGGCGAGCGGATTTATTGCAGATACGACATCGCTGCCGCTGGTTGTAAGCAACCTGGTAAACATTGTGTCCGCCGACTATTTTAATATTGGCTTTATCGAATACGCTTCGCGGATGATTGTGCCGAACTTCTTTGCTTTAGGAGCGAGTATTCTTGTCCTGTACTTGTACTTCCGCAAAAGCATCCCGGGAAATTATGACCTGGCGGATTTAAAAACACCTAAAGCTGCCATTAAAGACGAGAAAATGTTCCGTCTTTCCTGGTTCGTACTCGGTATTCTGCTTATCGGATACTTTATCAGCGAGTTCCTTCATATCCCTGTATCCATTGTTGCAGGTGTTGTCGCCATTTTCTTCTTGTCCATGGCCAGAAGAAGCCCGGCCGTGCATACGAAAAAGGTATTAAAAGGAGCTCCGTGGGCGATTGTATTCTTTTCGATCGGGATGTATGTCGTAGTGTACGGACTCCGGAATGCAGGATTAACAGCCGTTCTTGCTGATGTCATTCAGGCAGCCGCTGATCAGGGTCTGTTTGCCGCAACCATTTCAATGGGCTTTATTGCAGCCATCCTGTCTTCTGTCATGAACAACATGCCTACGGTCATGATTGATGCATTGGCCATTGCTGACACAAATACGACAGGAACACTTAGAGAAGCATTGATCTATGCCAATGTGATTGGTTCTGATTTAGGACCTAAAATCACCCCGATCGGATCCCTTGCAACCCTTTTATGGCTCCATGTATTGAGCTTAAAAGGAGTTAAAATATCCTGGGGCACCTATTTCAAAACAGGAATCATTTTAACCATTCCAACATTGTTTATCACACTTGTCGGACTTTATCTGTGGCTGCTTATTATTTAACATACAATCTAAATACTTACTTAAAAGGAGACTGCACCTATGTCTAAAAAAACAATTTACTTCTTATGTACTGGAAATTCATGCAGAAGCCAAATGGCTGAAGGCTGGGCAAAGAAACATCTTGGTGAGGACTGGATCGTAAAAAGCGCAGGACTTGAAGCGCACGGACTAAATCCTAACGCTGTAAAGGCGATGAAAGAAGCAGGAGTCGATATTTCTAATCAAACTTCAGATGTCATTGATCCTGAAATCCTTAACAATGCTGATCTGATTGTCACTCTATGCGGGCATGCAGCAGACAATTGCCCTGTAACGCCTCCTCACATTAAACGCGTTCACTGGGGATTTGACGACCCTGCTAAAGCAGAAGGAACAGATGAAGAGAAATGGGCATTCTTCCAGCGTGTTCGTGATGAAATCGGCGAGCGCATCGAGCGTTTTGCTAAGACTGGTGAATAAAACAAATGAAAAGCCGTGAGGAAATCTCCCGGCTTTCCTTTTATTTATGACATAAGTAAATGATTATATTTTAATAAAGGAGGCTGTAAGTATGAATGTTCAAATTTTTGACCCGGCCATGTGCTGTTCGACAGGGGTTTGCGGACCAAGTGTGGATCCTGAATTAACTCGTGTGGCTTCAGCTGTTTATTCGTTAAGCCAGAAGGGATACAAAGTTACAAGGTACAACCTTGCAAATGATCCGGGAGCATTCACGGCTAGCCAGGCCGTTAATCAGCTGCTACATGAAAAAGGCCCTGATGTTCTGCCGGTTACTCTTGTCGATGGTGAAGTAGCAAAAGAGAGGGAATATCCTTCGAATGAAGAACTGGCGGAATGGTTCAGCGTCAGTCAGAATGAGCTAACACAAAAACCTAAAACAAGACTGTCCATTAATCTCAATCAACTGTAAGAGGAAAGACAGGTGAATGCAAGTGTATCAGCCATATAATCCGAAAAACGGCATTAAGACCCCATATTTATTCTTTACCGGGAAAGGCGGAGTCGGCAAGACCTCCACTGCATGTGCGACCGCCGTTTCGCTTGCTGATCAGGGGAAAAAGGTATTATTGGTCAGCACAGACCCTGCATCCAATCTGCAGGATGTCCTTGATATGGAGTTGACCAATCAGATTGCCCCCGTCTCTTCTGTCGAAGGTCTGTATGCATGCAACCTCGACCCGGAAGAAGCAGCTTCAGCTTACCGTGAACAGGTTGTAGGGCCATATCGCGGACAGCTCCCTGACAGTGTGATTGCTTCTATGGAAGAGCAACTATCAGGAGCATGCACCGTTGAAATTGCTGCATTTGACGAATTCACCAAACTGCTTGGCAATGCAGCGGCTGCTGATTCTTACGATCACATCATTTTTGATACGGCACCAACAGGACATACATTAAGGCTGCTGCAGCTCCCATCTGCATGGAGCGGTTTCCTGGAAGAAAGCACTCACGGGGCATCGTGTCTTGGACCTCTTTCCGGTCTTGGGGATAAAAAAGAGGTGTACTCAAAAACGGTTAAGGAATTATCCGATTCCAGCCGGACAACACTAATACTTGTTTCCCGCCCGGATGCTTCGTCACTGCATGAAGCGGGCCGTGCTTCACTTGAGCTAAAAGAAATCGGCATTCAAAATCAAATGCTCCTCATTAACGGACTGCTCCAAACGTATTTGCCGGACGATGAGGTATCCGCCGCATTTTATCTAAGACAGCGCCGTGCTCTGCAGGAGATGCCTGATGTTTTAAGACAGGCCGTTACATACTCCCTGCCTTATGTTTCCTATTCTTTGACAGGAGTTCAAAACCTCCGGTGGTTATTTAATCAGTATACGCTTCCTGTTTCAGAGGCGAAGGATCATGGACTAGACTCCTTGTCTTTACCGGGCTTGAATGAGGTCGTTGAAGATTTTTCACAAAAAGGAACAAGGGTCATCTTTGCAATGGGCAAAGGGGGAGTAGGCAAAACGACAGTGGCTTCTGCTATCGCTGTAGGGCTGGCTGATAAGGGTCACAGAGTGCATTTGACAACAACTGATCCAGCGGCACATTTAGAGTATATGTTTAAGCAAAGCAAGGGCACTGAAAACCTGTCAATCAGCAGGATCCACCCCGGAGAAGAAGTCGAAAAGTACAAACGTGAGGTACTTTTGAAAACAGGAAGTGAGCTGGATGAAGAGGGAATTGCCTACCTGAAGGAGGATCTTGACTCTCCCTGTACGGAAGAAATCGCCGTGTTCAGAGCATTTGCAGAGCTTGTCCACCGGTCAGAACAGGAGATTATCGTTATTGACACTGCTCCGACAGGGCACACTCTGCTTCTGCTTGATTCTGCCGAGGCTTACCATAGAGAAATGAGCCGTTCATCGGGAGATATACCTGAAAGTGTTAAAAAACTGCTCCCAAGACTTAAAAATCCAAGTGAAACCGGCGTTGTCATTGTCACTCTTGCAGAAGCAACGCCTGTCATTGAAGCAGGCAGGCTTCAGGCAGATTTGAAACGGGCAAAAATCACGCCGCAATGGTGGGTCATTAATCAAAGTTTATATGCAGCACATACAAAAGATCCTGTCTTAAACGGAAGAGCTCAATCAGAAATAGAGTGGATAAAAAGAGTTACTGCAGATTTTTCTTCTCATACAGCCATTATCCCTTGGATGAAAGAAGAGAAATTCGGCTATGAAAAACTAAAAGATTTTCTGACTCTCAAGTGAAACAATACAACTAATATGATAAAGGCGGAATGCACAATGACACAAAAAAACTATCATGAACTAATTAAGAACCGTATTTTTATTGGAGGCGCAGATGATGCAAAGCATGCTGCCGAGAATGAAAAAGCAGACGTTATTTTCGACTTAAGGGCAGAAGCGCCTGATGATGCTCCTGAATACAATCGCATTCACAGCCCGATTGTTGATGATGCTGATAAGCAGGATGAGTCTGTAAAATCATCCATTGATCATGTTGTAAAAGCCTATAATGAAGGGGAGAAAGTGTATTTTCATTGTGCCGGCGGCAGCAACCGAACAGGTACCGTTGCAATTGGCACGCTCCTTGCTCTTGGTCAGGCAAAAACAATAGAAGAAGCAGAAGCAATGGCGAAGGAAGCGCGCCCGAAAATCAACGTAAAGCCTGAGATGAAAGAAACGTTAAAACGCTTGTTTCCGAACGCATAAAGACTGAGGGGGAGACGGAGAAGATGAAGATTACAGACAGTGCTAAACAATTGCTCGAGACTATTTTTACAGAAAGAAATGCGGAAAATATCAGAGTCTATGATGCAGGATCGGGCTGCTGCGGGCCGCAGATTGGCTTATCTTTGGATGCGCCTGCAGATACAGACCTTATCCAGGAAGTGAACGGCATAAAGGTTGCCATCGACCCTAAAGTGTCCGCTGCGGTGGACGGTGTGTCTCTTGATAAGGAAGAAGCAGAAAATGGAGCCGGTTTTGTCTTAATTGGAGGCAGCGACTGCTGCTGATTGGAAAGAAGTCTCAGAAATGAGGCTTTTTTTCTTTCAGCATTAATGGTATGTGGTAAAGTTGATAGAAAACAAGAGGTGCATTTAAGTGGACTTTCAAATCAGCCATTTAACCGAACGCGACTGGAATCAGGTAAAAGAAATTTATCTCGAAGGCATCTCGACCGGCAACGCCACTTTTGAAACGGAAGCACCTGAATGGGAAAAATGGGACGGCAGCCATTCTAAAGAATGCCGGCTTGTTGCTGAACATGGCGGAACAGTCTATGGTTGGGCGGCATTGAGTCCGGTATCAGGAAGATGTGTTTATGCAGGGGTGGCAGATGTGAGCATCTACATAGCCAGTGCCTATAAAGGAAAGGGAATCGGAACAGCTCTGCTGCGTGCGATCATTGAACTAAGTGAGCAGCAAGGCTTTTGGACTCTGCAGGCTGGAATCTTCCCTGAAAATACATCAAGCTTAAAGCTGCATGAAAAGGCCGGATTCAGACGAATCGGTGTCAGGGAGAAAATCGGAAAGATGAATGGCGTATGGAGAGATGTGGTGTTTTTGGAAAGACGGAGCGGGAAATTGTAAAAAGAGAGCCGCGGCTCTCTTTTTTTAATGCAGATTCCCATCAATTTCAGTCAGCTGTCTGACTGTTTTTTCATCCAGCTGTTTAATCACCTGATAAAGCAGCTCGGCGGCATGGTCGAGGTCATCTCTGTGAACAACGGATACATGACTGTGGATATATCTCGCGGGAACACTTACAACCAGAGTAGGAACACCTTCATATCCGAGATGGAATTTCCCGCCGTCGGTTCCGCCTCCCGGCATAATATCGA
The DNA here is from genome assembly GCF_000708755.2 of Metabacillus indicus LMG 22858. GTDB lineage: Bacteria > Bacillota > Bacilli > Bacillales > Bacillaceae > Bacillus_P > Bacillus_P indicus. The sequence goes on from NZ_JGVU02000022.1 coordinate 21,239, forward strand.
CTTGATAAGGGATGCCGTGTTTACCTGCAATGTCTGTCACAAAGTTTCTTAGCTTCAGATGGGGGATCATACTTGCATCAAAAAAGCCGATCAGCGGTCCTTTTCCTAGCTCTGTATGCCCTTCATCTTTCATCCCCGGTGTGTCTCCTGCAACACCGACATCAAGAGCGAAAGAGATATCAGGCTTTACTGTATTGACGAGTGTTTGAGCGCCTCTGAGCCCTACTTCTTCCTGTACGGTGGCCCCGGCATATAAAATATTTGGATGCTTTTTGTCCGCAGCCGCTTTTTCAAGGGTTTTCAGCGCCACATAACACCCTGCGCGGTTATCCCAGTTGCGGGCAAGCAGGAGCTTTTGGTTTGGAAACACTTCAAACGGGCAGATTGTCGCAATGGGATCGCCGACCTGAACGCCGAAGCTTTCCGCTTCTTCCTTGCTTGATGCGCCAATATCAATAAACATATTTTTGGTCTCAAGAACGTTTTTCCGCTCTTCAATCGACAGAACATGCGGCGCTTTTGAACCGATGACCCCTGTCAGATCTCCTTTTTTTGTCATGACTTTCACTCGCTGTGCAAGCATGACATGGCCCCACCAGCCCCCGAGTGTCTGAAACTTCAGGAACCCGTCCTTGGTTATCGCTTTCACCATAAGCCCGACTTCATCCATATGTCCGGCAATCAGAATCTTAGGTCCTTTTTTGCCGGAAACCCCAGTGATGCTTCCAAGTTTGTCTTTGACTAAATCAGGGGTGAATACCTTGATTTTTTCTTCAAGGACCTTGTGAATTCTCGCTTCAAATCCCGAAGGACCTTCCGGATCCGTCACGTCTTTTAATAGCTGCAGATCTTTATCCATTATACATCCCTCCAGTAGGTAGGATGCCTTTCTTGCCTTTAGCTCATACCAATCATAATGCCGGCAAAGGCTGATAAAATTCCTCCTGTATAGCTGATGAAAAGGTAGGTGATGAGTACACGGTGATTTTCTTTTTCTCTGAGCTGAATGTTCTCGAGCTTGAACGTGGAAAATGTCGTGAATGCTCCCATAAATCCGATGCCAAAAAGAGAATAGAGTCCTTCCGACAGCCCGTATCCTGTCATCAGGCCGAGGAGAAAGGAGCCGGCAAGATTGACAGTCAATGTGCCGATTGGAAAGCCTGTTTTGCTTTTATTGTTCATCCAGGAGCTTAAAAGAAAGCGGGCTATAGCACCGAGAAATCCGCCTGCAGCAATCAGCAGCATGTTCATAGCGCGGACTCTCCCTTCCTTTTAAAAGAGCGTCCCAGTGAGTATCCGTACCACGCGAGGAAAAGACCCCCGAAAAGGCTGAGCAGCACATATAAAATGGCCAGTGCAAACATGCCGTCTTTCATCAGCAGCACCGTTTCAACGCTGAAGGTGGAAAAGGTAGTAAAAGAGCCCACAAGTCCGGTGCCAAGACCCGCGAGAATATGGGGATGAAAGACTTTCAGTTTGACGATGCTGTTTGTAAACCATCCGAGGACAAAACAGCCAATCAGATTGGCAAGAAGCGTGCCTAGCGGGAAGCCCCCGGTGTACCAGGTGTGAGTAAGCAGTCCGAGCCCGTATCTGAGGAGGCTGCCGGCGACTCCTCCTGCGCCTATAAGCAGATAATTCATTGTAGTAGTCCCCTTACTTTCTTTATAAACTTTCGCGGGCAGTAAAGAAGTATCAGCCGATGTTATAACCCTTATTTTAAAATCCGACTGTATTCTTTACAAGCTGTTCATTGATTACGTGAAGAAAATGGTGCCCTATAAAATTGCACTCCAGGAATATAGGGTATCGAAAAGCGAAAATGGTACCCTGTAAACCGGTACTCCGGAAATATAGGGCATCAAAAAGCGAAAATGGTACCCTGTAAACCGGTACTCCGGAAATATAGGGCATCAAAAAGCGAAAATGATACCCTATAAATTGCCCCTCAGGAAATATAGGGCACCAAAACTCCAAAATGGTACCCTATAAACCTGCCCTGCGCGAATACAAGGCACCAAAACCCAAAATAGCAAAAACCTCATAAAAATTTCACATCCTTCAGGTAAAATAGGAGGTACTATATAGACAGGCAAAAGCGAGGTTATTCTTATGAGCACAACAACGGTGATGGTACTTGATGATGAAGAAGCAATGCGGTCTCTGATCAGAACGTTCCTGGTTCAGGAAGGCTACAGGGTGATTGAAGCGGCAAATGGTTCAGAGGCTCTTGATCTTTTGAAAAGAGAGGTTCCGGATCTGATTATTGCAGATGTTATGATGCCGTATATGGACGGGTTTTCTTTTGCAGCGGAATTAAAAAAGGCGTATGAGATTCCGCTAATTTTCCTGTCGGCAAAAGGGGAAGAGTGGGATAAGATTCAGGGCCTGAAACTTGGCGGGGATGATTATATTGTGAAGCCGTTCCACCCGGGAGAATTGCTTGCGAGAGTGGAGTCTGTTCTCAGGAGAGCAAGGCAGAGCACGTCTGCAGGCAGCAGGGCAGCAGTGGGGCCGCTTGTTCTGGATGCTCTCTCTTATAAGGCGATGATTGGAAGCGAGACGCTTTCGCTGACGCTTAAGGAGTTTGAGCTTTTGTCGATTCTCGCCAGAAATAAAGGAACGGTCTTTACCAGGGAGCAGCTCCTTGAATCGGTATGGGGCTCTAATTATATTGGTACTGGCAGAACGGTGGATACTCATATCAAAACATTAAGGCTTAAATTAAAAGACCATGCGCATCTTATACAGACCGCATGGGGCGTGGGCTATAAATTTGAGGTGTAGGGATTGATTAAGCGATTAAATTTAAGTCAGAAAGTGCTGATGCTGATTGGTGCCTGCATTCTTTTCAGCATTGTTTTTTCTTTTTTCTTTCTGCATTTTTTGTATAAGGAGCTTTATTTCAACAGTGTGAAAGAGTCTGTGATTTTTCAGGGAGAGAGAACGGCAGCACACTATCACTCCGGGACGCTGAGTGAAGACCTTGCAGAGAAAATCCACTGGTACAATATGGTTTCTGAATATGAAGTGATTGTCCTTGATGAAATTGAAGATCTGTCTTCTTATTTTCCTTATGAAATTAATCATCAGGCTCTCATTACCCGTTCAGACAGAAAGAGGCTTGAGAATGAAGAGTTTATTGTAAAAGACGGGTATGTAGAAGAGTTCGGCAGGGAAATCATTGGAGCCGTTTTCCCTGTTGCCGGAAAAAGCGGCACAGAAAGCTATATTTATATTTATGTGCCTCTCGCTGATCTTCAGGAAGTGTTTGAGGGAAGCATTCCGATTCTTTTGCTTGCAGGCTCCATGTTTTTTATGATTTTGTTTCTTGCCGTCAATCAGATTCGGCGTTCCCTGTTTCAGCCGCTTCAGGAAATCAGGCTTTTTTCAAAGGAAGTTTCCAGAGGGAATTACTCCAACAGGCTCCAGATTTCAAAGCGGGATGAAATTGGAGAACTGGCAAGAGCGTTTAATTCGATGAGTGAATCTCTTGAGAAGCAGGAGGCGCGCAAAAAAGAATTCCTTGCAAATATTGTTCACGAGCTGAGAACACCTCTTACTTATATTGGAGGGTACAGCCAGGCGCTGTCCCATCAGATGTATGAATCTCCTGAGGAAGCAGAGCACTATTTGAAGACGATTGAAAGGGAAACGAACCGGGTCAACAAGATGATTCATGACCTGATTGACCTCGACGTCCTTCAGGAGAGTATGTATACCCTGAAGACAGAGCCGATCGCCATTTCGCAGCTGTTTTTGGACACGTTTGCTTTGTTTGAAATTAGGCTGCATGAAAAAAATCTGCAGACGAAGCTTCATTTACATGAAGATCTTGTGATCATGGGCGATCCGAAACGGATTCAGCAGGTGTTCTACAATTTGATTGACAATGCGATAAAGTACGCAGAAGAAGGAAGCGTGATCCGAATTTCCTTCTCAGAAGAGAAGCACCGGTTTCATTTCCGCATTCATAACATTGGAAGCGAGCTGTCGGAACAGGATCTTGCTCATATCGGAGAGCGCTTCTTCCGGACGGATAAAGCGCGCAGCCGCCTGACAGGAGGAACCGGGCTTGGGCTTTCAATTGTCAAAGAAATTGTCAGGCTCCATGAAGGTGAACTCAGGATTGAAAGTGACGCTTCAACAGGGACTGCGGTAACCGTTATGCTGCCGGCACTTCTTTAAAAAAAGGATCTGTTTATTTCTGCAGAATTAAGGGAAACTACTACGTAACTAAACGAGAAAGTAGGGACCCGCTATGTTATGGACGATTATTGGACTTTTAATCTTATTTTGGATTCTAGGGCTTGTTTTCAAGGTTGCTGGAGGAATTATTCATATTCTTCTTGTCCTTGCTTTGATTGTGTTCCTGTATAATTTCTTCATGAAAAGAAAAGGCAGGGCACGGGGATAAGTGCGGAAGACCAGCGGAAGCGTATGCTGACTGCTGGTCTTTTTTTATGCCCTATAAATTCGAAAAGAATTTTTTAGGCTAGTGATGATGTTATAAAGATATCTTCGGCAAGCGGAAGGGCCTAGATCCTCTGTCAGAACAAATCCGTCAAAAAAGGCGGGACCCGGACTTTTCGGCCGGATTCTTATCTGCCTATCGGATCTGAGCAAGGCGCTTGCGCTTTTGTGCGCCATCTTATGTTACAATGAAACAATAGTTCACTTTGTGAAGAAACGATACTAAGATAAGCAATCAGCTTGCTGGGAGACTAAACATGACTAAAGAAAAAAACGTAAAAATCATACCGCTTGGCGGGATGGGCGAAATCGGAAAGAACATGTATGTGGTTGAGTATGGCGGAGAAATCGTCATTGTTGATGCAGGCGTCAAGTTTCCGGATGAAGAATTAAGGGGCGTTGATTACATCATTCCTGATTACTCATACCTTGTGAAGAATGCAGGGAGAGTAAAAGGCCTGTTCATCACTCACGGACATGAAGATCATATCGGCGGAGTGCCGTTTTTATTGAAACAATTAAATGTGCCTGTTTATGCCGGAGGACTGGCTATGGGCTTTATCCGGAACAAGCTTGAAGAGCATGGGCTGCTGAGAGAAGCAGAACTGCACGACATTACGGAAGACAGCTTGATTGAACTTGGTGAATTGCAAGTGTCCTTTTTCCGGACAACGCACAGTATCCCTGATTCATTCGGAGTTGTGATCCACACGCCGCAGGGGAACGTGGTTCACACAGGTGACTTCAAATTTGATTTAACTCCGGCAGGTCCTGAACAGGACTTGTCGAAGATTGCAAAAGTCGGGCAGGACGGAGTTCTCTGTCTTTTATCTGACAGCACCAACAGCGAAATTCCCGGGTTCTCTGTTTCTGAGAAGAAAATCGGCCAGAACATTTTGAACGTAGTCAGAAAGCAGTCCGGCCGAATTATCGTCGCTCTGTTTGCATCAAACGTGTTCCGTCTGCAGCAGGTGATTCAGGCATCTGTCGCATGCGGAAGAAAGGTTGCCTACACAGGTAGAAGCATGGAGAGAGCGATCGGCATCGGCCTTGAGCTCGGATACATTGATGCTCCAAAGGGCACGTTTATCGATCCTAATGAAATCAGTGCCTATAAAAACAGCGAGCTGACTATTCTGTGCACGGGAAGTCAGGGAGAGCCCTTTGCTGCCCTTTCCCGAATTGCAGAAGGAAAGCATCGCCATATCCATATTGAAGAAGGCGACACGATCATCTTCTCATCTTCTCCAATTCCGGGGAATGTTCTCAGCGTGAACCGCATCGTCAACAAACTGATGAAAGCGGGAGCGGATGTTATTGATAACAAGCTTTATGACATTCATACATCAGGACATGGCGGCCAGGAAGAGCTGAAGCTGATGCTTAAGCTTCTAAAACCGAAATTCCTTGTGCCGATCCACGGGGAGTACCGCATGCAGAAGATGCATCAGGCACTTGCCCTGGACTGCTTTGTTCCGGAAGAAAACATCTTTATTCTCGACAACGGGCAGGTTCTTAATGTGTCAAAAGAAAAAGCTTACCAGGCAGGAAGAGTGCCTGCACGGTCTGTCTATGTAGACGGCCACGGTATCGGCGATGTCGGAACGTCTCTGCTTGGTGAACGGAAACAGCTCGCAGACAGCGGAATTCTATCGATTCTTCTTTTCAAAGAAGGGGAAGAAATTATCCGCAAGCCGCAAATCATCTCAAGAGGCTTTGTCTATTTGAGAGAATCAAGCAGCTTTATGGGAGAAATCGAAACGAGGGCAGCAGCTCTTGTTGATCAGCATCCAGCAGATGATATTGAACGGAAATTAAGTTCGGCTATTTCTGATTTCATCTATAAAAAATTGAAGAGGTCTCCAATTGTTGTGACGAAAGTCATTGATGTGACAAGGGGATAATGAAAAAAGCTCTGAATTGTTTCAGAGCTTTTTGCTTTTTACAGAAATCTGTTCAATATCACCGAGCACGACGGTGTAAAAAATCAAGCCAATGACGAGTACGGCCGCCGCAATGATGAAAGCAAGATTAAATGAACCTGTTGCGTCCACTATATATCCGGTCAAGAAGGTAGCAATGATCCCTCCGAAAAGGTTGTTCGCAAAATTGACCATTGAACTCAGGATCGCTGTTGTGCCGGGCGGTGCAAGCTTTGCTGCAATCGTCCAGCCGATTGGGGCTGTTGCGGATATTCCGGCAAGGCCAACGGAAATGAAAATCATCGACAGGACCGGGCTTGATGTAAAGATGGACCCGATAAAGATAAGGCCGATAAGAAGTCCAGCCGCAATGATGTTTTTATATACTCTGTCAGGGGCGTATCCTTTCTTGATCAGGCTGTCGACAAGCCACCCGCCAGCGAGAATCCCTGAGAGAGCGGCAATCAGCCAAGGGATGGCTGTATAAAGAGCGGAGGAAAGCAAATCCAGCTGAAACTGCTCCTTAAAGAACGTAGGAAGCCAAAGAAGCAGCAGGTTAAAAGTATATCCGTACCCGGTAAAACCAATCATCAGCCCCCAAGCCTTTCTGTTTGTAAAAAACGATTTCAGCACAAGTGCCGCTTTATAAGAAGGAAGGTCTGAAGAATCTTCGTACATATGAATGTAGTTGATTTCTTCTTTTGATATGCTCTTGTGAGTGTCCGGCTCGTCGTAATATTTCCAGAAGACAAAGGTAAACAGCACGTTAATCGCCCCGATTGCCAAAAAAGCGGTTTTCCAGTCATAAAGGGTGATCAATATCGCTACAAGAGGCCCGCCGATTACATTTGAAAGTTTGGCAGAGGAATCAAACAGGGCATTGGCAAGTCCTCTCTCATGAAAAGGAAACCAGCTGGCTGTAGCTTTTGCTGCGGCAGGAAAAGCAGACGCGCTGGTGATGCCTGTGAAAAAACGGATGATGTATAAAAGAAGAGTGCCTTGAATAAAGACGAGGCTGATCGTCAAAAACGTCCAGATGACCATGCCGGTCCTTGTCACCCAGCTGACTCCCCACCTGTCGAGCATACTGCCGATCGGAAGCTGCATAAGGGTATAGGCATAGTTATACACCGTAAAAACAAGCCCCATTTCAAAAGCGCTCAACGAAAAGGCTTTCTGAAGTTCAGGGGCAGCGGCAGCAAGGGCAACCCTGTCAAAGTAATTCAATATAATGAACGTGCTTAAAAGCGCAGATATTGTCCACCTTGTATTTTTTCCCGCGGGCCGGGCTATTTCTGTTTCATTACTCAACTATCACACCTGCCTATCGAAAAGAAATCTATGCTTTAGGTTTCCTCAATTAGGCAGCATCATGCTAATAGAAAAACAAAAAAGAGAGATGCACGACGGCATCTCTCTTTGTTTATTAGTGATTTACTGCTTTGGCATCCGGTTTATCGTAAAGAGCTAGCTTTTCTAAAAGACTGCTGCTGTCGTCGTTTAGACCGGTTAGTATGACTTCTTTGCCGTGCTGTCTGTATTTCATGATGATTTTATCAATTGCTCCTGCTGCCGAATCATCCCAGAGGTGGGCGCTGCTTAAATCAAGATAAATGGTACGGGCTTCTTCTTTAAAATCAAAAGCAGCTACAAGGTTTTGGACGGAAGCAAAGAATACCTGCCCGTGCACTTTGTATGTTTTTGCCATCGTCCGTTTATCTGTAAACGATTCGACGTGCACCTTCGATATTTTAGCGGCAAAGAACAGAGCGCTTAAAATAACTCCGGCCAGCACACCTTTGGATAAATCATGTGTAGCGACGACGGTAACGACTGTGACAACCATGACTGCCGCATCTGACTTCGGCATCACATGAAGCTTTGTGAGCGAGGACCAGTCGAATGTGCCGATTGACACCATAATCATAACCCCGACAAGGGCTGCCATTGGAATCTGAACGAGCAGATCGTTCAGTAAAACAATAAGAACCATCAGGAAGACACCTGCCACAAACGTTGAAAGCCTGCCTCTTCCTCCGGACTTCACATTAATGACGGACTGGCCGATCATGGCACAGCCTGCCATACCGCCGAAAAATCCATTCACAATGTTAGCGATGCCCTGTCCTTTGGCTTCTTTATTTTTATCACTTTCCGTATCTGTCATATCATCGACAATCTGAGCTGTCAGCAGGGATTCCAATAATCCTACAAGAGCAAGCGCAAAGGAATAAGGAAGAATGATCTGCAGTGTTTCGAATGTTAATGGTATTTGGGGGATTAAAAACATAGGCAGCTCCTGCGCCAATTCACCCATATCACCGACTGTGCGCACACCGGCACCCGTCATAACCGCAATGACCGAGATGACAACAATGGCAACGAGCGGAGACGGCACGGCAGTTGTGAATCTAGGCAGAATATAAATAATGGCCAGTGCTCCTGCTACCATCGCATACATGATCCAGGATTCTCCCGCAAAATGTGGAAGCTGAGCCATAAAAATGAGTATAGCCAAAGAATTAACAAAGCCGACCATTACAGATCTCGGAATAAACCGCATCGCCCTTCCGAGTTTAAGTGCACCCATGACATACTGAATGATGCCTGTGAGCACAGTAGCGGCAAGAAGATACTGAAGACCATGTTCAGCAACGAGCGTCACCATCAGAAGTGCCATCGCCCCGGTTGCAGCCGAAATCATGCCGGGCCTTCCCCCGACAAATGAAATAACCACCGCAATACAAAATGAAGCGTAGAGTCCGACCATTGGATCTACTCCTGCAATAATGGAAAAGGCAATGGCCTCCGGAATAAGCGCCAGAGCAACAACAATGCCGGATAGAATATCTCCGCGTATGTTGCCGAACCATTCCTGTTTAATTGTCTGTACGTTCAAATCAAAAAACACCTCTTTTTATTTTTTTATGGCTTTCAACTCTCATGAAAGCCGGGTCCGTTAGTAACCTGAAAATTATATCATCATACGCCATAAAAGGGGTAATGTCATGTAAGCGTCAACAAGAGGTGTTTACTTTTAATTGCTTACTTTTTCATGAGTTTAGTCTTGGATGGCAAAAATGGTGATCAGTTTGTTGAAATGGTTTCATCTCTATCCAGAAAATACCGGATTATGGCTTCTATTTGTCTAAAACCAACAAATAAAGCGCTTGAATATTGTTTTTTTAGAACGTTGTGAAAATTGTCGACAGGACGTAAGATGAGGGTGTAGAACAACTTTTATGAGGGGGTGCATGTAAAGTGGAAGCGATTACAAGAGACTTTTTCCTCTTCTTATCAAAGAACCATTTACTTAACAATATAGCTAAAAAGCGCGGAGGCAGTTTTGCAGCCGGCAAAATTATCGGCGGAACTGATTTTAAAAGTTCCATAAAGTTCATCAGACAGCTGAATGACAGCGGATTATCTGTAACAGTCGATCATCTTGGCGAATTTGTAGATTCAGAGGCCGTTACACGCGAGCGGACGGCAGAATGCATCGAAACCATTGAAATGATCAGCAGAGAGAAGCTTGATTCTCAGGTGTCACTGAAAATGACATCGCTCGGTCTTGATATCGACCGGAAGCTTGTGATTGAAAACATGACAAAGATTCTGGATACGGCAGAAAGACACGGCGTCATGGTCACCATTGACATGGAGGATGAAGTGCGCTGCCAGGCAACTCTTGATATCTTCAAAGAGTTTAAAGCAAAATACAGCTGCATCAGCACGGTGCTGCAGGCATACTTGTACCGCACAGAAAGAGATTTAAGCGACCTGGCTGACTATCAGCCGTTTCTCCGTCTTGTAAAAGGCGCATATAAAGAATCACCGGAAGTAGCGTTTCCTGAAAAGAAAGATGTAGATGAAAACTACAAAAAGCTGATTGAACAAAGCCTGCTTAACGGCAACTATACAGCTATAGCATCCCATGACGATCAGATCATCGAATATACGAAAATGCTTGCCAAAAAGCATCATATTCCTAATTCGCAATTTGAGTTTCAAATGCTCTACGGCATGAGAAGCAAAACGCAGCTTGACCTTGTGAAGCAGGGCTACAAGATGCGCGTTTATGTTCCATACGGTCTTGACTGGTATGGCTACTTCATGAGAAGACTTGCCGAAAGACCTTCAAATATCGCATTTGCATTTAAAGGTATGGTCAAAAGCTAACCAATTTTATTAAAGGGAGAGGATCTGCATGATTCCATACAAACACGAACCATTTACTGATTTTTCAAACGAGGAAAACAAGAAAGCATACCTTGAGGCGCTTGAGCAGGTAGAAGGCTACCTTGGCCAGGATTATCCGCTTTATATTGGGGCAGAAAAGGTAACGACTGAAGACAAAATCACGTCTTACAACCCGGCTGATAAAGCTCAGGTAGTCGGACGCGTTTCAAAAGCAAACCGCGAGCTTGCTGAAAAGGCTATGCAGGAAGCATCTGCAGCATTTGAAAGCTGGAAAAAAGTAAAACCTGAAATCCGCGCTGACGTTCTTTTCAAAGCAGCAGCCATCATCCGCCGCCGTAAGCACGAGTTTTCGGCTCTTTTAACAAAGGAAGCGGGCAAGCCTTGGAATGAAGCAGATGCGGACACAGCTGAAGCGATTGATTTCCTTGAGTTTTACGCTCGTCAAATGCTGAAGCTAAAAGACGGAGTGCCTGTTGAAAGCCGTCCTGGTGAATACAACCGCTATGACTACATTCCGCTTGGAGTAGGCATCATCATCTCTCCATGGAACTTCCCATTTGCGATCATGGCAGGAACGGCTGTTGCTGCAATCGTAACAGGAAATACGATTCTATTAAAACCGGCTTCAACAACTCCGGTCGTTGCAGCTAAATTCGTTGAGGTTATGCTTGAAGCGGGTCTTCCTGCAGGCGTTCTGAACTTTGTTCCTGGAAGCGGAGCAGAGGTTGGCGACTATCTGGTTGACCATCCGAAAACTCGCTTCATCTCATTCACCGGCTCACGCGATGTAGGCCTTCGCATCTTCAACCGTGCTTCACAGCTGAATGACGGCCAGATTTGGCTTAAGCGTGTAATCGCTGAAATGGGCGGTAAAGATACAATTGTAGTAGACAAAGAGGCAGACCTTGAGCTTGCTGCTCAATCTATCGTGAAATCAGCATTTGGCTTCTCGGGACAAAAGTGTTCTGCATGCTCGCGTGCGGTTATCGTTGAAGATGTATACGACCAAGTATTGAACCGTGCGGTTGAACTGACGAAAAAGCTGACAGTAGGCAATCCGACTGAAAACCACTTCATGGGTCCTGTGATTGATCAGGCTGCTTTTGACAAAATTATGAGCTACGTTGAAATCGGCAAAGAAGAGGGCCGCATTCTAGCTGGAGGCGAAGGCGACAGCTCAAAAGGCTTCTTCGTTCAGCCGACAATCGTTGCTGATGTAGATCCGAAAGCGCGCTTAATGCAGGAAGAAATCTTCGGACCGGTTGTTGCATTCGCTAAAGCAAAAGACTTTGATGAGGCGATTGAAATTGCCAACAACACAGAGTACGGCCTGACTGGCGCCGTTATCACGAAAAACCGTGAAAACATGGAAAAAGCACGCGAAGATTTCCATGTAGGAAACCTTTACTTCAACCGCGGCTGCACAGGCGCCATTGTCGGCTACCAGCCATTCGGCGGATTTAATATGTCCGGCACTGACTCTAAAGCGGGCGGACCAGATTACCTTCAGCTTCACATGCAGGCAAAAACAACGTCTGAAACGTTCTGATTTCAGACCCAGGGTAAACAAAAGGGATAAAAAGAAGGAGGAAGTGACCAACCAAGTTGCTTCCTCTTTTTAAAGGCTGATTTCGCATGAAGATGCAGGAAGCTGCATTAAAAAAGGAAGCAGCCTCTATAAAATAGAGAGATTTTTGGCGGGAGAGGGGTACTTTTATGATAGACTATGCACTGCTTACATCGATAGGCATTTACATGGCAGGTATGCTGCTGATCGGGTATTTTGCCTATAAACGTACTTCGAATTTAAACGACTACATGCTTGGGGACCGCGGTCTCGGACCTGCTGTTACGGCTCTCAGCGCTGGAGCTGCCGATATGAGCGGATGGCTTTTGATGGGTCTTCCGGGGGCAATGTATGCGACGGGCTTAAGTTCCATATGGATTGTCATCGGGCTGACGCTAGGAGCTTATGCAAACTGGCTGTATGTTGCACCGCGCTTAAGAACGTATACGGAAATTGCGAATAATTCCATCACCATTCCGTCCTTCCTTGAGAACAGGTTTGCAGACGGATCCCGGATTCTAAGACTGATTTCGGCTTTAGTTATCTTAATATTCTTTACCTTTTACGTATCTTCAGGAATGGTTTCCGGGGGAGTGCTGTTTGAAAGCACGTTTGGACTTGATTATCACACAGGTCTTTGGGTTTTAACGGGCGTTGTCGTCGCCTATACGCTGTTTGGAGGTTTCCTTGCAGTCAGCTGGACTGATTTTGTTCAGGGAATTATTATGTTTGTTGCACTTATCCTGGTTCCGATTGTCACGGTGATTCATGTGGGAGGGTTCGGTCCTGCATTTGAAACGCCGGGAACAATCAATCCGGCTTTACTTGATATTTTTAAAGGGACAAGCTTCCTTGGCATCGTTTCACTCTTTGCGTGGGGACTCGGCTATTTCGGTCAGCCTCATATTATCGTCCGCTTTATGGCGATCAGCTCTGTGAAAGAAATTAAAAAGGCACGCGCAATCGGGATGGGATGGATGATTTTTTCCAGCATCGGCGCGATGCTTACCGGATTTTTCGGCATCACTTATTTTGCGGGAGAGGGCACAAAGCTTGAAGATCCCGAGACAGTTTTCATTGTCCTTGGAGAAGTATTGTTTCATCCTTTTATCACCGGATTTTTAATCTCGGCAATTCTCGCTGCCATCATGAGCACAATTTCTTCGCAGCTGCTTGTAACAGCAAGCTCGCTTACGGAGGATATGTACAAAACCTTCTTCAGACGTTCGGCATCAGATAAAGAGCTCGTCTTTTTAGGCAGAATGTCCGTCCTTATGATTTCGATTATTGCCCTGTTTCTTTCATGGGAGCAAAATGATACGATTCTTGGACTTGTCGGGTATGCGTGGGCAGGCTTTGGTTCTTCATTTGGACCGCTGATCCTCCTGAGCCTTTTCTGGAAACGCATGACGAAGTGGGGTGCACTCGCCGGAATGGTTGTAGGCGCAGCAACGGTCATCATCTGGTCAATGGCCGGATTGTCAGACATGCTTTATGAAATGATTCCGGGATTTGCCGCAAGTTTAATTGCCATTGTGGCAGTCAGTCTGATCACACCTCAGCCTCCGAAAGAAGCAGGAGAGCAATTTGATGAATTTGAACGAGTGTTGAAGCAGTAATATTCAGCAGGAAGTCCCTATATGCGGACTTCCTGTTTTTTTATAAATCCCCGGCTATTCCATTCTTCTGAATAAAAGGTATATAATTAGGTTCATCATTTACCTAAAGAATCGGGGGGCCGATCTGCATGATCCTTGAGAAGATCCAGACCATTACAAACATTAATGACATTACGGATATGGTCAGCACCTATTTGAAAAAGCCGGTTGTGATTGAAAATGATCAATTTTCTCTTTTGTCCTACAGTTCGTATTACATCGATCAGTTTGATCAGGCGAATCAGCAGACCATTTTCACGAAACACTGGCCCATTCCCATCTTGGAAAAATTTATGGACGAGGGAATTGTGGAACAGCTGAAGACCATTCCCCATCCGTTCAGAGTGAAACAGATTGCAGACATTGGCCTGAATCAGCGTGTCGTTGTAAGCGCTATTTATAAAGACCAGGTTTTTGGCTATATATGGGTCCAGGAGACAGAGCCTATATCAGAGGGGGATCTCGATTTTCTCCATGAAGTGTCCCGTCATATCGGGAAGCTACTCTACCAGAAAAATCAGATTAACCTCAGGGAAAACGAAGAAAAAAATGAATTCTACAAAAAGATCATCGGGGAAGCCTTTCAAACGGAAAACCAGATCAGATGGGAAGCGGCAAATCACAGTATCATGATACCTGAGACGTTTATTGTCACGATCTTTACGGTTTCCCAAAGCGAGGAGGAGCAGCTGGAGGAACTGACGGAGACGGTCAGGCTGTTTGCCAATGCCCTGAATCATTTTGCGCACGTCTTCACCGATCAGCTGAAGGTGGTTGTCATTATCGGAAGCAATGCAAAAGTATCCGATCAGCTCGCGGCAAGTGCAGCAGAACTGACGTCGACGGTCATTTCCCAGCTTGGCGGCTATAAGATATATGCCGGGATCGGCAATTCGTATTCCTCCATCCTGCAGCTCAGAAAATCTTACTATGAGGCTCTTGAAGTGATTAATGCAGCCAAGTTTATCGGCTCTTCTGAAAAACTGCCGTTTACATACAGCAAGCTCGGCATTTTCAGATACCTGGAGACCATTTCAAAGCACCACAGTATTACCGGCTACAACAATACGAGCCTGCAGATCTTAAGGAAAAAAGATGAAGAAAGCCAGACAAAGCTGATCCATACGCTTGAAATTTATCTTCTTAATAACTGCAAGCTGAAACCAACCGCTGAACAGCTGTTTGTACACACAAACACCCTCAAATACCGGATTAATCAAATCCAGGAGCTGACAGCCATCGATTTTGATGATTTTTATACGAGGATCCAGCTGTATATTGATCTGCAGCTTTTGAAAAAAGAGATCTAACCGGGGGTTGAGGCGGTTATTTTTCAGGCACTTATAATGATTGGCGTGTTACCCGGCCGAATTGGATTGTTAGACCGGGAATTCGGATTGTTAGCGGACCGGATTGGATTGTTAGACCGGGAGTTCGGACTGTTAGCCGGCACAACTGGATTGTTTGACCTTGAAATTGGTTCGCAGCCCTGCTGAAGAGTTCATAAAAGTCATTTTTCACATAAAAACGTCTGTTCCAAAGCGGAACAGACGTTTTTTATCGCACTTATTTTATTTTCTCGTCAATGGCAGCCGTGTCGACAGAAGGTCCGAACCATTCCGTCAGCTTTTCTTTCGCCTGGCTTTTAATATCATCATCAATATACATTGCTACCTGAAGGAGGGCGAGGCCCAAAGCCCCGAGGTCATCGGTGTAGCCCACGCCTGCGGCAAGGTCCGGTATAAGGTCAAGCGGCAGGATGAAGTAGCCTAAGGCGCCGATGATGATGGCTTTTGTTTTGGCGGGCACTTCAGGTTTTTGAAGGGTATAGTACAGCAGAAGGACGGCGTACACGACAGATGATCCGGCTTTTTTGCCGAATTTTTTTAATTTATCCCAAAACTTTGAGTCGGAATAGTGTTTTTCCGCTTTCTGCAGTTCCTCAAGGGTATTCTTTTCCTGCTTGATGGTCATGCTTTC
Source organism: Metabacillus indicus LMG 22858 (assembly GCF_000708755.2). Lineage (GTDB taxonomy): Bacteria > Bacillota > Bacilli > Bacillales > Bacillaceae > Bacillus_P > Bacillus_P indicus. Next base: position 37,039 of record NZ_JGVU02000022.1, read on the forward strand.
ACCTTCGTTTCCATGTGGTATGCCATTATTTTACTACAAGATGGGCACATCATGATAGCACTTCGCTGTTTATTAACAGATGCTTCAAGGAAATATAACAGTAAGAACTTTACTCAGGAGGCGCTATATGTTTTTTCATCCGATGGATATTCTCATTTTTGCCGCGTTTGGGCTTGCCCTGTGGGCGCAGGCCAAGGTAAAAAGCAATTTTAATAAATGGTCCAAAGTTCAGGCGTCATCAGGACTTACCGGCATGGAGGTTGCACGGAGAATTCTTGATCATCACGGTCTACACGATGTGCCGGTAGAACCGGTCAGAGGAACTCTTTCCGATCATTATGATCCGACGAAAAAAGCGGTTCGCCTTTCCGAGCCTGTCTATGCGGGTCATTCGATTGCGGCCATTTCGGTTGCGGCACATGAAGTGGGCCACGCCGTTCAGCATAAAGAAGCATACGGGGCACTGACGTTAAGGCATAAAATGTTTCCGGTTGTAAGCCTGTCCTCCGGGGTGGCACCTTTTCTGCTGATCGGAGGGTTTTTGCTCGGTTCAATGAATCTGATCGGACTCGGCATCATTTTCTTCTCGGCAGCTGTCGCCTTTCAGCTGATAACGCTGCCTGTCGAATTTAATGCAAGCAACAGGGCAAAGGATTTTATGATTGCAGAAGGCATCATCCGGAATGAAGAGGAGCGCGGAGTAAATAAAGTGCTTGGAGCAGCCGCCCTGACATATGTAGCTGCGGCGCTCATCTCTCTGCTTGAGCTGCTGAAATTTGTATTGATTTTTACACAGAACAGAGAATAGAAAGATGCCGGACCTTGTAAAAAAGTGTCCGGCTTTTTTGTGCTGACATTTATTTCACGGGAGCAGTACTCTCCAAATATCTTATCCCCGCCTCCGTAATTTTCGTTCCGCCGCGTCCTTTCCGTTTTTGGATCCATCCTTTTTCCTCCAGATCGTCAAGCCGTCTGCGCACTTGCTGAGGGGTAAGGGGAATGATCCATTCTTTTGTTTTTTCCGAAATCAAATCTCTGCTTGCTGCTTTTCCTGCCAGGTTGCATTCTTTCACAATCGACAGGATGGCGTCATGCTCTGACTGCTCGCCGCTTGCTGACTGCGGAATGCTTGGTGAAAACGAATGAGGCAGGTCATTTTTTGTTAAAACAGACCCATCGGCGACTGTAATCATATAATCGACCGTGTTTTTAAGTTCTCTTATGTTGCCGTCCCATTCGGCTGATGCAAGCAAGTTCATCAATGCGGGTTCGACCTTGAGCCACTTGCCGTTTTTTGTGATGAAGTGGTGAATGAGAAGCGGGATATCCTCTTTTCTTTCCTTCAGTGACGGAATGGAGAGGTTAAGGACATTCAGACGGTGAAACAGATCATTGCGGAATGTCTGCTCTTTCATTTGCTTTTCAATCCGTTTATTTGTGGCCGAGATGATTCTGACATTAATGGGGATGATTTTCGTTCCGCCGATTCTGCGGATTTCCTTTTCCTGAAGCACTCTCAGCAGCCGGGACTGCATAGAGAGGCTGATGTCACCGATTTCATCGAGAAAAATCGTCCCATTGTCGGCAAGCTCAAACAATCCTTTCTTTCCTCCGCGCTGAGCACCTGTAAAAGTCCCTTCTTCGTAGCCGAAAAGCTCGCTCTCAAGCAGGCTTTCAGACAGAGCACTGCAGTTGACAGGCAAAAACGGTCCGTTTTTCCGCATGGAATGCTGATGAATGGCGTGTGCAAACAATTCTTTTCCTGTTCCTGATTCCCCCTGGATTAAAATCGGATGTTCAGATAAAGCCAATTTTTTCGCAATCTGTTTGAGGTTTTTCATTCCGGTATTCTCGCAAATGATGTCATCAAAGCTGTATTTGGCAAAAAAACCTTTTTCCCGCAGCTTCCTCTGGGCCGTTTTTTCAATTTCCGATGCCTGCCGGACGCTTTTGAAGACAGCGACAGTTGTTTGTTCTAAAGCCATTGAATAGCGATAAACAGCAACATCGACTCCGTGAATGCTGAAAAGACGGCTTTCTTCGATGCCGTTCTGAATAAATGAAACCACGTCTTCCTGAAGGGCTGCTTTTTGAATGGGAGTGTTGATGATGTCGGATCCTCTTACATGAAACAGAGCTTCAAGCTTTTCATTAAAAACCGTAATTTCCTTTTTTTCATTCATGGCGAGAATGCCGTCATCCACCGTGTTGACTACGTTCTCGAGGTGCTGATAAATCGCTTTTGTCTGTTTTTGCGCAGCCATCAGCTTTTGCTGCAGCTCAATCATGCTGCGGATGTACCTCTCTGAAATGTGGAGAGCTGCATTTTCAGGCAGATTGCAGTAGTCCGCTATTTTTAAAATCGTGGTCATATCAAACAGCCGCACGCCAATATCGAGAATAAGCGGGATATAAGAGGGGACAAGTTCGATTTCGCCCGGTGAAACGGCTGCATCGATTTTCTCTTGATAGGTCTCATTCTTTTTAAACGGGAGAAACCGGACATGGCTGATCCCCAGCTGATAAAGCGACTGAATCAGTTCCATTGTGACATTGTACTCATCATTTACGACAAGAACGCTTGAACCTTCCGGAATGGAAAGGAGTTTGTCCAGATAGTCATGATGAACGGTGCGTTTGCCGATTATAACTTTTTCTGCATCTATATTCTTTATGTAGGAAAGTTCATCTTTGAGGGCTTCAGAGGAATACAGGATAATATCGGCTTTCAAATTCGAAGGAAGACCTTCATCGGCAGCATAGCTCCTTATAGAAAGGTCATCACCCAAAAGCTGAACGAGCTGATGGTGAAGCGTTTTCTTTGTTTTTGTACCGCCTGTCAGGAGAATGAGGGATCGTTTCATATATTCGCTCCTTTTGGTTCTATTGGTTCTATAATATCACAATTGGCCGCCAATAAAAGACCAAAAAAGCAAGGGTTATTAGAAATTTTAGATAATAACTCTTTATGCAGTAAAGTGAATATGAGCCCTTGAAGAAAGTATCATTTTGAATGATACTTACATATGACAAGCATTGAGGTCGGTTGATAACAGCATTTTCTCTTCTTTTTTTCATCTTGGCACACAAATTGCATTTATCTTATTAAACGCATCAAAAGAAAAAGGGGAGAAAACAATTATGGCTCTTGCAGAAAATGCTTATGAACCAAAGGGAAAAGAAGTGAAACCAAAAAAGGAAAGAAAGATCAATGTATTTGCCCTCCTTCTGGGTGTACTGGTTGTTGCAACTCTATTAACCTATGTATTGCCCGCAGGAGACTACGCCAGGGTAGAGGTTGACGGAAGAACCGAGATTGATCCGGATACCTTCACGTCTGCTGAAAATACGCCGGTCAGTCCGTTCGGCATGGTAAAGGCCCTTCATACAGGAATGGTTGAAGCGGCAAACATTATTTTCTTCGTTCTGATCATTGGGGGATTTTTTGGGGTTTTAACTGCTACAGGCACGATTAATTTGCTCATTACCACTCTTGCAAAAAGGCTGGCTTCAAGGGAAAAGCTATTGATTCCGGTCATGATGCTGTTTTTTGCAGTCGGCGGATCGCTTATGGGGATGGCTGAGGAGACGCTTGCTTATATTCCGCTGCTTATTCCGCTTGCTCTTGCTTTAGGATTTGATGTGCTTACGGGAACGGCCATTGTCATTCTCGGGGCAGCTGCCGGTTTTACTACCGCGGTCATGAATCCATTTACGGTAGGGGTTGCTCAGGGTATAGCCGAGCTTCCGATGTTCTCTGGAATGGGATACAGACTTGTATTATTCGTGATTGTCTATGCGGTTTCTGTTATCTTCGTTTACCGTCACGCGATGAAAGTGAAAAAGGATCCGTCAAAAGGGTTCTTTGGAAAATACACAAAAGAGGAAGCGGACGTGCTTCTTCATTCAAAAGATAAGCTTCAAACGAAGCACAAGCTGATTTTGGGTGCATTCCTTCTAAACTATGTTGTCCTTGCTTTTGGAGTTATTAAGTTTCAATGGTACATCACTGAAATTGCGGCACTGTTTGTTGTGTTAACCATTGTTATCGGAATCATTGGCAGACTTTCTGCAGATCAAATGGCAAAATCCTTTGTTGAAGGTTCTTCGCTGCTGATTGGGGGCGCTTTGATTATCGGTGTTTCAAGAGCGACACTGGTCGTTTTGAATGAAGGTCACATCATTGACCCTATGCTTTTTGGAGTGTCTGATACGCTTAAGAACATTCCTGCTTTCTGGAGCGTGATCGGAATGTACAATTTCCAGGCTCTCATCCATTTCATTCTTGCTTCAGGCAGCGGGCACGCGATGCTTACTATGCCGATTATGACGCCGCTTGCCGATTTGCTTGATATTACCCGTCAGACAGCCGTTCTGTCTTTCTCATTTGCAGATGGAATCGGCAACATCATATTCCCGACAGCAGGCACGCTGATGGCAGGCCTTGCAATCGCAGGCATTCCTTGGACAAAGTGGGCAAAATGGGTGCTTCCGCTTGTTTTCATTCAATATCTGATCGGACTTGCAGCCGTTGTAATTGCTCATTTGATAGACTACGGACCGTTTTAAACGACGGATCATCCCAGATAAACAGGAGGTTTACACTTGCTTACACTTATAAAAAATACAGAAGTTTACGCGCCGCATTATTTAGGCAGGAAGGATGTTCTTCTTACCGCGGACAAAATCGGCTACATCAAAGACAGGATTGATCTTGATCTGTCAGCACTGTCCGTTCATGTCATTGACGGAACGGGGAAGCTTCTTGTTCCGGGGTTCATCGATTCACACGTTCACCTGATTGGCGGAGGGGGAGAAGGCGGGTTTAAAACCCGTACTCCCGAGCTGAACTTGAGTGATGCCACGAAAGCAGGCGTTACAACAGTTGTAGGAGTGCTTGGTACAGACGGGACGACAAGAAAAATTGAAAGTCTGCTTGCAAAAGCTCATGCCCTGGAAGAAGAGGGCATAACAACGTATCTGCACACAGGGTCCTACCAGACTCCTGTAAAAACACTGACAGGGAAAATTGAAGAAGATCTTATTTTTATCGATAAAATGATCGGGGTAGGAGAGATTGCGATTTCCGATCACCGTTCATCAGAACCGACGTTTGAAGAGCTATCCAAAATTGCCGCCGCCGCACGAAACGGAGGTCTGATCACGGGGAAGGCAGGCGTCCTTGAAATTCATGTCGGCGACAGTGAACGCAAACTCGACCTGCTTTTTGAAATCGCCGAAAAAACGGATATCCCGATTCATCATTTCCACCCGACTCATATTAACCGGAACGAAGAATTATTTGAAGAAGGCATCAAGTATGCAGAGATTGGGGGATATGTGGATTTCACAACGAGCACGATTCCCCAATTTCTCGAAGAAGGGGAAGTAAAGTGCAGCCGGGGTCTCAGACTGATGCTTGAAAAAGGCGTGCCTGTCACGCAAATCACGTTTTCATCAGATGGACAGGCAAGTCTTCCTTATTTTGATGAAAACGGTGATTTTGCCGGACTTCAAGTCGGGAAAGTTTCTTCTCTCTATCAGGAGGTGCGATCGGCTGTTCTTGATGAAGGAATCGAACTTGAGACGGCATTGCAGGTGATTACGTCTAACCCGGCCAGGATCCTGAAGCTTAAGAAAAAAGGGGAAATCCGCGAACAGCATGACGCCGATCTTGTCCTGCTTGAAAAAGAATCGCTTGCGATCGACACGGTCATTGCTAAAGGAAAAATAATGATTGAAGAAGGCGTCCCGCTTGTTAAGGGCACCTTTGAACAATAAATGAAAATCAGCCTGCGTATACAGACAAACATCCAACATTAAGAGGGGGAATTGGAGTGAAGAAACGTATCAGCATGCTAGCAGCAGCCTGTCTTCTGGCGTCAAGCTTCAGCATTCCGGCAGGAGCCGCCGGCAAAGAGGAAATCAAAGGAAGCCTCGTTATTGCCGGGGGATCTTTAGGAAGCAGCAACAAAGCGGTTTATGATGCTTTCATTAACCGTGCTGGAGGCGCCGGGAATGCTAAAATCGGGATCATACCTGCAGCGAGCGGGAAGTTGAAATCATCAAATGAGTTTAAAGCAGACCTTGTGAAATACGGTGTTGATTCCGCAAATGTTGAAATCCTCCCAATTTCTGATCATGATTTCAGCGATACAGATTTTGACGAAAAGCAATGGGCGGAAAATGTGAATAAACAGGGAACCGTTAATCAAATAAAAGAGCTCGATGCCATCTGGTTTGTAGGCGGGGATCAGCTTAAAATCACGAGCACCCTTTTTAACGATGGAGGAAAGCGGACAAAAGCGCTGGATGCCATCTGGGATATTTATGAAAAAGGTGCAGTCATCGGAGGGACAAGCGCCGGCGCTGCCATCATGAGTGATGTGATGATTACAGGCGGCGACAGCCTTGGCGGCCTTAAAGGCGAGTTTACAACAAAGGATCAGTCTAACCCTGATAAAGAATATGCCCCTGTCTACATTGAAAAAGGACTTGGCTTTTTCCAGCACGGCATTGTGGACCAGCACTTCGATGAGCGTGCACGACTTGGACGTCTCGCTGCAGCTGCTGTGAAGTTTGAAACGAATAAGAAAACAAACTATTCATACGGAATTGACGAAGATACAGCCTTAATCGTAGACAACAAGACCAAAACAGCGGAGATTGCCGGCCGCGGCGGCGTGACGGTTGTGGATACTAGCAAGGCGAAGCATGCGAGCAAAAATCTTCACCCTGTAAACAATGTGGAGCTGAGCTTTTTGTCGCCTGGGGATAAGATCGATTTGAAAACGAAAGCTTTTACTTTCAGAAGCGACAAGCTGGACACAAGAGGCTACGAATATTATTCGTTCAAACCGCTTGATGCCACCGGCGTACTAACGTCATACGGAAGGCTGAAGCCGTACCTATCCTATTCGCTTGTTGATAATAGCTCAACAGACTCAGTAAAAAGCTACTTATATGACAGCAAAGGAAAAGGATTCGCTTTAACCTTCAGCAAAACGGATGGAACAAACGGCTACTGGGGCTATCAGGACGGACAGAAAGATGACTATTCAATTGTGAAGGTCAAAATGGATGTCTCACCGGTGAAGGTTTCATTCAAGAAGGATGACAAGGCGTTTAAAGACTATAAACCTTCTAACTTTACGGTTCCTAGCAAGCAGGACCGCGGTGACATTAAAGGAAATCTGGTCATTGCAGGCGGCGCTCTTGGATCAACAAACGAGTCGGTTTACAAATCGTTCATCGATCTTGCAAACGGGAAAACGGATGCCAAATTCGGAATTGTTCCGGCAGCGAGCGGATCACTAAGTTCAAGCAATACGTTTAAAAAGGATTTGATTCGATACGGAGTAAAAGAAGAAAACATTCAAATCCTGCCTGTGACTGTTACAAATTACAAGGATACTCCTCAGAATGATGCAGCTGAATGGGACGCGACGAAGAATTCAGATGAAGCAGTCTCCAGAATAAAAGAACTAGACGCCATCTGGTTCGTCGGGGGAGATCAAACGAAAATCACGAAAGCTCTTTTCAACACGGATCAGTCCGAATCAAAAGCGCTGTCGGCCATCTGGGACATCTACAAAGACGGTGCAGTTCTTGGAGGAACGAGTGCCGGGGCTGCGATTATGAGTGACGTTATGCTTGCAGGCGGAGGAAGTCTTGACACTCTTGCAAAAGGGTTCACTGACACCTATGACGGCATGCAGCAGCAGGAAGGCGGACCGGGCTATCTCGAGCGCGGACTCGGCTTCTTCCAATACGGCATCATTGACCAGCATTTCGACAACAAAGCCCGTCTCGGAAGACTGATTGCAACAGCTTATGAAAAAGGAGACCGCAATCAGCTTTCTTACGGAATTGATGAAGATACAGCCATGGTTGTCCGCAATGCCGAGAAGAAAATAGAAGTAATCGGCCGTGCAGGGGTTACAGTCGTTGATCTGTCAGAAGTTCAGACAAACCCGGCGGCTCAAAGCCAATATAAAAATATCCAGCTGTCCTCACTAGCAGAAGGCGACTCTGTCGACCTTAAAACGAAGGAATTCAGCATCAGCGAACACAAAGTCAGCACAACAGGATACGAATACGGAGATTACCAGGCTGCGCCGCACTCAGGCGTACTGACTCCGCACGGAACACTCAGCAAATTCATTTCCTACAACCTTGTTGACAACTTCGGAGAAAAAGAAGTAAAAAGCTATGCCTTCAACCAGGGAAAAGGCGTTGAGCTCACATTCAGAAAAACAGAAAAAACCCACGGATTCTGGGGCTACAAAGACGGCGGCAAAGATGATTATTCATTCGTAAATGCCGTCCTTGATATCCAGCCTGTTTCTGTAAAAGTAAAATAACCTTTCAGACCAAGCCGCTTTTGGCTTGGTTTTTTGATGCTTAAAACAAGCATACATACCCAAAACTCCAGTGGACTGAAGCGGAAGGAACTTGACTCCTGCGGGATGAAGAGGGCACGGGAGACCCCGCAGGCTGGCCGAGGAGGCTCCCGGCCCTCCCCGCGGAAAGCAAGTACCTGGAGTGCAAGGGAACGGGTACGATTTTGGATTTATATTCAGCACAAAAACAGCCTGCAGAGGTTCATAGGGTTAATCTTGTACCTGGAACGAAAAGGAACGGATTTTACCAATAAAAATATTTATACATAAACAAAAAATATCTAATTTGTATTATAGATAACATCGAGCTAAACTAGGAATTGTTAAACAAACAAACCAACACACTCAGGAGGTAACACATTATGAGTAAACATATACTAATGGTCGTGACAACGGCTGACAAAATGAACGAGGATCACGCAACAGGACTTTGGCTCTCTGAATTCGGAGAAGCTTACGTTGAATTTAAAAAAGCCGGCTTTGACATCACAGTGGCAAGTCCCCTTGGCGGAAAAGCCCCGGTTGATGCACGCAGCTTAGAAGGCGGCGAAACTCCGCAGGAAATTCTTGACACAGCTCAATACCTTGAAAATACAGTAAAGCTTGAAGACGTGAAAGATGTATCTGCTTTTGATGCAATTTTCCTTCCAGGCGGACACGGAACCATGTTTGATCTTCCGGATAACGTGAAGCTCCAGGAACTGATCCGTGACCTGTACGAAGCAGAAAAAATTGTAGCTGCTGTATGCCACGGTCCAGCAGGTCTTGTAGGCGTGAAGCTTTCAGACGGCACACCGCTTATTGCAGGCAAAGCCGTTACTGCTTTTACAGATGAAGAAGAAAGAGCAACAACACTAGACCGCTTCATGCCGTTCCTTCTTGAAACACGCATGCGCGAGCTTGGAGCAAAATTTGTTGCAGCAGAGAACTGGACAGACCATCTTCAGGCTGACGGCCGACTAATTACGGGACAAAACCCGCAGTCTACAATCAGCGTAGCTAAAGAAGTCGTAAAACAATTAAGCTAACTCACGGCGGAAGCCTGTAAACTGCGGTTTACAGGTCTTCTTCTTTTATGTGCGGTTTTTTTTGCCGCAAAAAGAAAAGAACTTTTTTAAAACACAGGAAAGACTATTTGATGAAAGAACATATAAGGAGTGTCAGAAATGATGAAAGCATTACTGCTTAACGGCAAAAATGAATGGAAGAACATGAAGATTGAAGAAACAGAAAAACCGGCACCTCAAAAAGGTGAGGTTGTAGTCGAAATCCATGCAGCGGGGCTGAATCCGGTTGACTATAAAACAGGAACGAACGGCAACCCGAACTGGTCATTCCCTCACATTCTTGGCCTTGATGCAGCCGGAACAATCCATGAAGTCGGCGAAGGCGTCACTGAATGGAAAAAGGGAGACCGTGTTGTGTACCACGGAGATTTTAACAAAAAAGGGGCTTATGCAGAGTATGGCGTGACAACGGCTCATACGATTTCACGCATACCGGACAGCATCACGTTTGAAGAAGCGGCTGCTCTTCCAACTGCAGGATACACGGCGTATCAGGCGCTGTTCCGCAAGCTTCCGATGAATGCCATTGAGACCATCTTGATTCACGGAGGAGCAGGCGGAGTCGGCGGCTTTGGCATTCAGCTTGCAAAAGCGGCGGGCAAAACAGTCATTACAACAGCATCAGAACGCAACCATGACTATGTTCTTTCACTCGGAGCAGATCATGTCATTGATTACACAAAAGAAGATGTAAAAGCGAAGGTAATGGAACTGACAGACGGACGGGGAGTGGACGCTGTCCTCGATACAGTCGGAAGAGACAATGCAACAGCATCACTTGATTTGATTGCCTACAACGGGCACATTGCCCACATTGCCGGAGCACCGGATTACTCCCGTGTGAAACCATTTACAAAGGTCATCTCCTTCCATGAAATTGCTTTGAATGCGATTCATCATCACAATGATGTAATCTCAGAGCGCGATCTTGCAAAAATGGGCGATGAGCTACTGAAAATGGTCGAAGAGAAAAAAGTTTCACCGCTGCTTGAGAGAGTTATTACACTCGAAGAAGTGCCGCAAACGCTAGAGGAGCTTTCAAATCGTCATGTAAAAGGAAAAATCGTTGCAAAAATAAAATAACATAAAGGGGCAATCCATTCATGCAGCCAATTACAATCACAGCGATATTAACAGCTAAACAAGGCAGAGAAGCGGAACTCAGAGCAGAGCTTCAAAACTTGCTTGCCCCCTCTCGTGCTGAGGAAGGATGCATGGAATACTCGCTGCACGAATCTGCAGAAGATGAACGTGTATTCGTCTTTTACGAAACGTGGAAGGATGCGGAGGCCCTGCAGCAGCACATTGATTCGGCACATTATCAGGCCTACAGAAAAAATACGGCAGATTTAATGGAAAGCCGGCAAGTGCTTAAACTGAGAAAACTGTCATAAAACGGCATCCAGACACCGACCGCTTAGTCCGTCGGTGTCCTTTTTTATATAATAAAAGAATACTTCATAGCGATAACGATAAAAATTTTTATAACAGAATTAAAGGGAGAGAGCTTGAAATGATTGATTTTGAATGGTACCGGAGCTTTATCAGCATCTACCAGCACAGGTCTGTCTCCGGAGCTGCAAAAGCACGCATTCTTACTCAGCCCGCGATGAGCCAGCACTTGGCAGCACTTGAGGCTGAAGTCGGGGAACCGCTGTTCACGCGTGCTCCGCGGAAAATGATCCCGACAGAAAAGGGGAAGGAACTATACACAAAGCTTGTGCCGCTGATTGAGAACCTTGAAAAAATGACGCTGTCGATCCGGTATGCCTCAGCATCTGCATCTTCAGCACCGCTGATTCGAATAGGTTCGCCGGCAGAATACTTCACAAAAACGGCTTTAGGAAAGCTGACTGTTATGGACATACGGATGTCAGTTCACTTTGATGTGGCTCCGGTTCTCCTGGATGCTCTGCAAAAAGATGAGACGGACCTCATTTTAACGACTCAGAAGGTTCAGGTAGCGGGTATTGACTATGAAAAATTAGAGGACGAGCACTTTGTCCTTGTTGCCCCTGCGGGTTATCCAGAAGCGGAGGAAACAGAAGACTGGATGAAGAGTCAGAAATGGTTGAGCTATGGTCTTGAACTCCCGATTATCAGAAGATTTTTCAGGGTCCACTTCGGAAAACGTCCGGAAATTCAACCCCACTGCATTTTTCCTGATTTAAGAACCATTCTTGAAGCGGTTGAAATGGGGATGGGCATCAGTGTCCTGCCTGAATATTTGATAAAGGACTCTCTCCATGCCGGAAAAATAAAGATCCTGTTTCCGGAACGCAAAGTCGAGAATACTATTTTTGCCGCTTATAAAGTTGAGAATAAAGACAACCCTTATCTCGGCGAGGTACTGAAGGTGCTGAAAAAGTAAACAATTCTGAACTTTTTCAGGCTGTTGTTAGAAGTGCCATTATGAGTTATACTTTTACGTATTATTCAAAATTTTTTATTCTTGTATAATTTCAGGTAAGAGGGTCTGAACGTTTCTACCTGGCAGCCGATAAAATGCCAGACTACAAGAAAGTGTGTACAGCAAAAAATGAGTTTATACGGATGCTGCAGTCTGAAGTCTTTCAGATTGACCGTGTCTTTTCCATGCTCTTATTTTGCCATGCTTTCTGTCTAGCGGCTGATGGTGTGGGAAAATAGGGGCTTTTTATTTGATTTTATGCAGAATACGTAAAAGAGCAATTACGCTCTTTTTCAGCCGGAGGAGAGAGACAGATGGATTTAGTAAAAGGAACAGTGCTCTTATTAGTCGTACTAGGTTTATTTTCATTATTCAGCTATAAAGCTCCAAAGGGCATGAAAGCGATGGGAGCTCTCGCGAACGCTGCTGTGGCGGCCTTTCTGGTTGAAGCCTTTCAGCGATTTGTAGGGGGAGATCTCCTGAAAATTGAATTTCTCGGAGAAGTGGGAGATGCTGCAGGCAGTATGGGAGGAGTTGCAGCTGCAGCTCTTGTCGCACTTGCGCTTGGGGTGTCGCCTGTTTATGCCCTGATGCTTGGCGTATCCTGTGCGGGACTCGGTTTACTGCCGGGCTTTTTTGCAGGCTATGTTGTGGCGTTCCTGGTGAAATGGATTGAGAAAAAAACCCCTGCCGGATTGGATTTGCTCGTTACGATCATTGTGGCGGCGCCGCTTGTCCGCTTCATCGGAAATGGTCTGACGCCGGTCGTTGATGCGACGCTTCTGAACATTGGCGGCATTATTACCGAAACGGCCAACAGCAATCCTGTTCTGATGGGAATTATCCTTGGTGGAGTCATCACGGTGGTAGCCACTGCACCGCTTAGCTCCATGGCTCTTACTGCGATGCTTGGATTAACAGGCCTGCCAATGGCCATAGGGGCACTTGCCGTATTTGGATCGTCCTTTATGAACTATGTCCTCTTCAGCCGACTGAAATTTGGCGACAGACGGACGACGATTGCCGTTGCTATTGAGCCTCTGACGCAGGCGGACATTATTACCGCGAATCCTGTGCCTGTTTACGTCACGAACTTCTTCGGCGGGGCAGCTGCAGGGGTTGTTGTTTCCTTGTTCGGACTTGTCAATGATGCCACAGGAACAGCAACACCGATTGCAGGTCTTGCGGTCATGTACGGCTTCAATGATCCAATGACCGTTACAATCGCAGCAGCCCTATGCGCCATTGCAGGCGGAATCGCAGGACTGCTAGGTTCCATCGTGTTTAGAAATTTCAAGATTAAAACTGTTTCAGAGATTAGAAAAAGCAGTGTGAAAGAGGCTGCATGAGAACAATAGTTTAACTCTTCAACAAACTAAAAACAGGGACTCCAGCTGGAAGTGGAGTTCCTGTTTTTTTATAATCTATTTATTTTTGTCTTTAAGCGCTTTAATTGCTTTTTCTGTTGCTTCAGCAATAAGCTTGTCGTTATATTCAGCATCTTTTTTATCACGGCTTGAAAGGACAGCAAGCACAATAGGATCTCCTTTTGATGGCCAAATGATGGCAATGTCATTCCGCGTACCGTATGATGCTGCTCCAGTTTTATCAGCTACTTCCCATCCTTCCGGCACTCCAGCCCGAATTAACGCATCTCCAGTAGTATTCCTCTTCATCCAATCTATTAAAAGTTCACGTTTCTCGGGTGGAAGTGCATCTCCCAATATAAAAGCCTGAAGACTTGCAGCAAGTGCTCTCGGGGTACTCGTATCATGAGTTTCACCAGGATTGACTTCATTCAAATCTGGCTCAAAACGCTCAGGGCTTGTCGTGTTATCTCCAATATCCTCCAGTGCTTTCTTAAATCCTGCCGGCCCGTCCAATTGTTTAAGGATAAGGTTCCCTGCAGTATTGTCACTGTATCGAAGAGAAGCATCAGCAAGCTCCTTAAGAGTCATCCCCGTATCAATATACTTTTCTGTAATCGGATTATAATTAACTAGATCCTCGCTTGTATAAGCAATTCTTTGATTAAGATCTTCTAAAGATTTCTGTTGTAAAAGGACTCCTACAGCCAGAGCCTTATGAGTAGATGCATAAGCAAAACGCTCATCTGGATGATAGCTTACTGTTTGGTTTGTGCCAGTATCCAACGCAAAGACACCAAGTTTGGCATCATATCTTTCTTCAAGCTCAGCAAAATCATGATGATGGGCATTTTCTTTTTCCTTGGTTTTAGTTAAACTGGTATGAATATCGTTGTTTGAACAACCTGCAAGAGCTGCACATGAAAGAAATAGTACAGGGACAATTTTTCTAAATGTGAAAGTACTAAAGCTCAATGATTTCATTAAAATTCAACCTCTTTCTGAAAAATATTTGTTATGTATCTTCTCTGATAGCAACCGCACCTTTAGTTCTTGATGTAGAATGAAGACCATCTAAGACTATTAAAAGATTACATTTGTAGTCCGACTACATCTGTAGTAAAGTATTACATATGTAATCAAGCTAAGTCAATCCTTAATTTTTTTATCATCAAGCCACTATGAGTATGCTATATTCCTGTATTTTAAAAATTTTATAGTCAAGAGAGGTGGTTTTGAAGGACATGATTTTAACTCAGTTTATAATAGGTCTATTGGTGTCTTCCTTTTCCGTTACTGTGATCTTGCTTATAAGAATGTGGTTCCGAAGACAATTAACGGCAAAATGGACCTATCATTTGTGGATGCTGCTTTTTTTTGCTTTAGCACTTCCATTCATTCCTGCTAGTTTGTATAATTTTAGTTCTCTCTTTAGCAGTGGGGAGACGTATCAGACTAATGCGCCAGGCTCTAATACTGGAAAAAATGGAACTCAGAGTCTGCACCTTTTACAAGATTTTTCTGAATCTGTCAACCGGCCTGACCTGTCTTTCCTTAATATGAGTGTGATGGGCTTATGGATGTCAGGGGTGCTTATACTTACCTTTATGATGCTGCGCGGATGGATCAAACTTAGAAGGATAAAGAAGGAATCTTCTTCGTTTGGCAATAAAGAAGTTCTCGTCCTTTTCGAAGAATGCAAGAAAAGACTGCAGATTAAAAAATCAATTAAGATTGTTCATTCGAAGAGTGTCCAATCTCCAATGATTTTCGGACTTTTTCAAACATATATCGTGTTACCTTTTCAGCATGAACACTGGCTTAGCTTGAAAAATTACGAGTATATCTTTCTTCATGAACTGAGTCACTATAAAAACAAGGATTTGCTGACAAATGTCGTGATATTGTTCTATCAAATCATTTATTGGTTCAATCCCCTTATCTGGCTTGCTTTTAAAAAAATGAGATTCGATCGGGAAATTGCATGCGATGCATCTGTCTTACAGTTACTGGATGATCACTCTATTAGTGATTATGGACATACAATCATTAACTTTCTGGCTCTTTCAAAGCGGTCAAGTAAGCTGCAGTTAGTGACGCAATTAGACGGTTCGAAGGTCCAAATTAAAAAACGAATTGAGCAAATTTCTGCCTACAAGAATTCCGCAAAAAAACCAATCAGAAAAAGCATCTTTATTTATGTTTTGGCCAGTGTCATACTAACGATTCAGTTACCTTTCGTTTCTGCATTTTCTACGGAAAACGACCGATACTATTTCAGTAATGACAGAGCAGCGTATAAAGATTTGCATCAATTCTTTCGTGGGTATGAAGGAAGCTTTGTTTTATATGATCATAATGCACAGCAATATCACATTTATAATGAAGAGAAAAGTACGCTGCGGGTGTCACCTGATTCCACATACAAAATTTACAGTGCCTTATTCGCACTGGAATCAAATGTAATCTCACCTGAAGAATCCACTCTTGCATGGGATGGGAAGGAGCAGCCCTATAACGCTTGGAATGAGGATCAGGATCTCTCATCTGCTCTTCAAAAATCTGTAAGCTGGTATTTCCAGGAAGTAGATCGCAGAACAGGATTTGAAACTATACACTCCAATCTAAAAGAGATAAACTATGGAAATTCTGATATATCAGGGGGAATGGATGAATTTTGGCTAGAATCCTCATTGAAAATATCTCCTGTCGAGCAAGTTAAACTGCTGCATTCCTTTTATTACAATAAATTTGGATATAATGAAAAGCATATCAAAACTGTGAAAGAAGCACTGCTCATAGAAAATCATGAAGAAGCCCGCCTCTCGGGAAAAACTGGTACAGGAACAGTAAATGGAAAAAATATCAATGGCTGGTTTATCGGTTATGTAGAGACGAAGGACAATACATACTTCTTTGCTGCCAATATACAAAACGAAGTTAATTCAACAGGAAGCAAGGCGGCAGAAATCACATTATCAATCTTACAAGATTTAGGAATCTATAAAGGGAATGGAGGGGTGGAATATGGAGAAAAGCATACCTAGTATTTCAGAATCAGAATGGGAAATCATGAACGTACTTTGGGACAAAGCCCCTCGAACAGCGAGTGACATCATATCTTCCTTACAGGAAAGTTCCAACTGGAAGCCGAAAACAATACGCACTCTTCTCGATCGATTGGTTCAAAAAGATGTAGTAGGTGTCAATAAAAATCTGAGAGTTTACACCTTTTACCCGCTTTATACGCAGGAAGAATGCCAGCGTGCCGAGACTGAATCATTTATCAACCGCATCTACGGAGGCACCCTGAAATCCATGCTTGTCCAATTTATTCAGGAAGATACACTATCTGATGATGATATTAATGAACTTCGCTTTATGTTAAATAAGAAACCTGAAAAGTAATACCAAAAAAGTCGATTTGGAATGTTTCCAAATCGTTTTTTTTGTTTGGATCGCACTACAAGAAGCACACCATTAATAAATGATGTGCAAGTTTTAGATTTATTTAATTGCATTTCTAAACGTAATGGGCGCAGCTAAGAAAGTTTTTTATGCCTGTATACCAAGCTTCTTCATCCTATACTGCAGGCTCTGACGGCTCAGCCCGGCATCTGCCGCGGTTTTTGTGATGTTGCCCCGGTTTTTTTTCAGCATGGAGCGGATATAGCCTGCTTCTGTCCGCTCCAAATGCTCTTTCAGCTGTATGTCTTCTGTCCCTTCCTCGAGGTGTATCTCAAAAGGTGCGGCAGAGGAAGATGTTCTCGTAAATGACTTTGAGCGGAAATGCATGGGAAGGTGGCTGAAGCGGATCGTATCTTCATCTGCCATCACATTCATCGCACCTTCAATCATATGCTGCAGTTCCCTTACATTGCCGGGCCAGTCATACGTGATCAGCATGTCCATGACCTCCTGATCAACACGCCGCACGTCCATTTGGAACAGCTCATTATATTTTCTGATAAAGCGCTGAATAAGAAGAGGGATATCTTCGGTTCTGTCTCTCAGAGGAGGGACAAAAACAGTGACTACGCTTAATCGGTAATAAAGGTCTTTTCGCATCCGGTCTTTCGTGATGGCTTCAACAGGATCTTCGTTGATGGTAGCGATGATCCGCACATCAATCGGAGTGTCTTTCGTATCGCCTATCCTTCTGATCGTTCTCTCCTGCAAAGCCCGAAGCAGCTTGGACTGGAGGTTTGGATTCAATGAGTTGATTTCATCAAGCAGCAGTGTGCCGCCTTCTGCCTGTTCAAATAAACCCGGATGATCAACAGCCCCTGAAAAAGCCCCTTTTTTTGTGCCGAACAGCAGGCTTTCAATCAAGTTGTCCGGAAGTGCGGCGCAGTTCTGGGAAATAAACGGGGCGGCTGATCGGCTGCTTCCATTGTGTATGCTTTGAGCGAACAGCTCTTTGCCTGTTCCGGTTTCGCCGACTATCAGAACAGAGGAGGTTGTCCTTGTCGCCCTTTTTGCACCTTCAATCACATCTTTTATAGCAGAACCTTCTCCGATGATACTGTCAAACGTGTAAGATGTTCCGCTTCTTCCTTTTATCGTGTTCTTCATCAGACTTTCAATCTTGGTCATGTCTTTGGCAATTTCGACCGCGCCAATAATCTCATGGCCGTTTTTGATTGGAAAAGTGTTATTGACCGTTGTAATCTCCTTGCCCCTGTTGTTGAAGTAAGTCTGTTTGCTGTTCTTTGTTTCCGTTCCGTTTTGGAGAGCCTGCACAAGTGTGCTTCCTTCCTTTGAAAACATAAAGACGTCAAGGAGGTTTTTGTGCATCACATCTTTGCTGTCCATTGATTCAAGCTGGGACATTTTTTTGTTGTAAAGAATGGTGGTGCCGTTTTTGTCTATCACATGGAGCCCGACATCTATTTCATCGATGATGGCTTCCATGAAAAGCTGCATGTATTCTATGTTTATATTCATCATATTTTCTCCGGATTTTTCTTCTATTTTACTCTCATTCTGAATGGAGTGCAAAAATTTTTTGCGTTTAATAAGCAAAAAAAGTTGGCGGTGCAAAATGACTTTGCACATCAAAGCTGATTCTTTCAGCGAATGAACGTTGGCACAGAACTTGCATTTACATGTGTAAGGAAAGTATGAAGGAGGAAACAAAATGACAACTTTGACAAAATCACAGGAACTGATCCAGCAGACATCCAAGTTTGGAGCAAACAACTACCATCCGCTGCCGATCGTAATTTCTGAAGCGCTGGGTGTATGGGTGAAGGATCCTGAAGGAAATGAGTATATGGATATGCTGAGCGCATATTCTGCTGTGAATCAGGGTCACAGGCATCCGAAAATCATCAAAGCCCTGAAAGATCAGGCAGATAAAATTACCCTGACATCCCGAGCTTTTCACAATGACCAGTTAGGCCCGTTTTATGAAATGACGGCAAAGCTGACGGGAAAAGAGATGGTTCTGCCGATGAATACGGGGGCAGAAGCAGTAGAAACGGCCATAAAAGCAGCACGCAGATGGGCATATGAGGTGAAAGGCGTGGAAGAAAATCGTGCTGAGATTATCGCATGCATCGGGAATTTTCACGGCCGTACAATGTCAGCTGTGTCCCTGTCATCAGAAGAAGAATACAAGCGCGGCTTTGGTCCAATGCTCCCGGGCATCAAACTGATTCCATACGGAGATCTTGAAGCTTTAAAAGAAGCAATTACGCCTAATACGGCAGCCTTTTTAATTGAACCAATCCAAGGAGAAGCAGGCATCGTCATTCCGCCTGATGGTTTCCTGAAGCAGGCATCCGTGCTGTGTCAGGAACAAAACGTCCTGTTTATTGCCGATGAAATTCAGTCAGGTCTTGGCAGGTCCGGGAAAACATTTGCATGTGACTGGGAAGATGTTGCTCCTGATATGTACATTTTGGGCAAAGCACTCGGAGGCGGGGTATTCCCAATTTCATGTGTGGCCGCAAATAAGGACATACTTGGTGTTTTCAACCCGGGATCACACGGTTCCACGTTTGGAGGAAATCCTCTGGCATGTGCTGTTTCGGTTGCTGCGCTTGAGGTGCTGGAAGAGGAGAAGCTTGCTGAGCGTTCACTGAGACTTGGAGCTTATTTTAAAGAGAAGCTTGCAGAAATAAAAAATCCTCTCATTAAGGAAGTGCGAGGGAGAGGCTTATTTATTGGGGTAGAGCTGACAGTTCCTGCACGCCCTTACTGCGAAAAGCTTAAGGAAGAAGGCCTGCTCTGCAAAGAGACGCATGAAACGGTTATCCGTTTTGCACCGCCGCTTGTGATTTCAGAAGACGATCTCCAGTGGGCAATCGAACGTATTACGAGAGTACTTTCTAAATAAAAAGCTATTATCATATCAATGGGGTGGAATCATGGGGATTATTAAGGACGTACAACAGGCAGATAAAGAAAAAGAAAGCTTGAATTTATTTCAGTCGACGCAGACAATTATTAAAGAGGCTTTGGGGAAATTAGGCTACTCAGAAGAATTTTATGAGCTGTTGAAGGAGCCTGTCAGGATGCTGACTGTCCGCATCCCGATTCAGATGGATGACGGATCAGTTAAAGTGTTTACCGGCTACCGTTCCCAGCACAACGATGCCGTCGGTCCGACAAAGGGCGGCGTGCGCTTTCATCCGGAAGTAAATGAAGATGAAGTAAAAGCCCTCTCCATCTGGATGAGCTTAAAATGCGGCATAGTCAATCTTCCTTACGGCGGAGGGAAAGGCGGCATCATCTGCGACCCGAGAGAAATGTCATTAAAAGAGCTCGAAAGACTGAGCCGCGGATACGTCCGTGCCGTCAGCCAGATTGTAGGTCCTACAAAAGATATCCCTGCCCCGGATGTGTTTACAAACTCCCAGATCATGGCGTGGATGATGGATGAATACAGCAGACTGCGCGAGTTTGATTCACCGGGTTTTATAACAGGCAAACCGCTTGTCCTTGGCGGTTCCCACGGAAGAGAAACCGCAACAGCAAGGGGAGTGACGATCTGCATCGAAGAAGCGGCAAAGAAAAAAGGCATCAGCCTTGCAGGTGCCCGTGTAGTCATTCAGGGCTTTGGCAACGCAGGCAGTTTCCTCGCCAAATTCATGCATGATGCAGGGGCAAAAGTCATCGGCATTTCAGATGCCTACGGCGCTCTGCATGATGCAAACGGGCTTGATATTGATTACCTGCTTGACCGCCGCGACAGCTTTGGCACGGTAACAACTCTTTTTACAGATACCATCACAAACCAAGAGCTTCTAGAGCTTGACTGCGACATCCTTGTGCCGGCAGCCATCTCAAACCAGATCACGGCTGAAAACGCCAGTAAGATTAAAGCATCCATTGTCGTAGAAGCAGCAAACGGGCCAACGACGATTGAAGCTACCAAAATTCTCACCCAGCGCGGAGTCCTGCTCGTTCCGGACGTCCTGGCAAGTGCGGGAGGGGTAACCGTTTCCTACTTTGAATGGGTGCAGAACAATCAGGGCTACTACTGGACCGAGGAAGAAGTCGCTGAGCGTCTGCAGAAGGTCATGGTCGATTCGTTTGAAAACACGTTTCAGACTGCACTCATTCACAGAGTTGACATGAGACTTGCCGCCTACATGATCGGAAGCCGTAAAATGGCTGAAGCATCACGTTTCAGAGGGTGGATTTAAATCAGAGCAAAGAACACAAATCCGGATGAGGGTTTGTGTTTTTTTTCTAAAACTGATGCAGAAGCCTGTGATAAACTTAAATAGAGAAATAATGGAAAGCATAGAAGCCAGTTCAAGGGGGATGCAGCATTGAAAGAGACAGAGGAAGGATTTCAAATCACTTCAGAAACAGAAAGATTAATCATTAGACCATTGAAAAAAGAAGATTATGAGAATTGGCTGAATGAATTTGAAGCACGGCATCCATCACAAAATCGGCACGACAGCGGAAAATTTGATATGAGTGAGTGCACAAGGGAATGGTTTGATCAGCTTGTAGACAAATATCAAAAGCTGGCTCTTTCAGATACTGCCCACGTTTTTGATGTTTTTAGAAAAACGGACGACAGACACATAGGTACGGTTGATTTTTCAACCTTGGCAAGAGATGATTTTCAGTGGGGGCGGATCGGATATACCATCCATAATCAGCACTGGAAAAAGGGATACGGCAGCGAAGCGGTGAAAGAAGCTCTGGCGATCGCTTTTCATCATCTGAAGTTCCACCGTATTGAAGCTCATATCAATCTTGATAATGCTGCTTCCGTCCGATTAGCAGAAAGGGCGGGCATGGAATACGAATGCACACGCAAAGGATTTATATACGAAAACGACGAGTGGACGGATCATTTGGTTTATGTCAAAAACGCAGACTGATTTTTTATAAAAAGAGGGACCCCAAAATCATTGGGGTCCCTCTTTTTATTATCTTTGAAGTTTATATTTTAATGCAGCTATACATATCACAAGCCAGGCGCAGCCTGCTGCAAACCCTGCTATCACATCGCTTGGATAATGAACACCAAGGTAGATGCGGCTGAAGCCTATTAATAGAATGAGAAGCATCGACAGGGTCAGAATCAGGACTTTCATGCTCTTTTTTCTGACCATGGTCGTCAGCAGGTAGGCTAAGATGCCGATAAAGGAAAAGGATACCATGGAATGGCCGCTTGGAAAGCTGTAGCCGCTCTCCTCTACAAGTGGATTAAAGGTCGGACGGTCTCTCTTAAACAGCCATTTCAAGTAATAGTTCAGAAGAGATGAGCCGGATACCGATACGATCAGAAACAGACCTTCCCACCATTGTCTGGCAATCAAAAGAAAGATCAGGGCAATGGACATGCCGATCATAATGCCTGTTACAGATCCGAGGGAGGTGACGGCGGACATGATCTCGCCGAAGAATGGAGTGCGGAAGCCGTGTATGTACTGAATGATAGGATTATCAAAGGATTTAAGCTCCATTTCAATCACTTCATCGGCAAATTCGATAAAGACAAAACAGCACGCGCCGATGAGCAGAATGGAGTACATGATGAATGATTTGGACAGGCGCTCTTGTGCTTCGTTTTTCATGAACATGCTCCTTATGCGTTTAATTGTAGGAATACCACGTTTCACAAGCAAGCAAACATGTGGTTTCAATTGCAGGATTTTAGGAAATTAGAATACTACAATTGGAGGTGCTGCACAATGATAAAAGAACTGATAAAACGCATTCAGCTGCATGAAACTGGGGATCAGGCAGCCGTCCTGTCCCATTTCTTCCTGCTCTCATTATTTCCGCTGCTGATTTTTCTTGTAGCACTGCTTCCATACCTGCAGATTGAGACAGCGACAATCGTGGATGTTATTAAGCAATATGCGCCGGCTGAGGCGGGATCCATGCTGACGGACCACTTGACCGGTCTCATGAATGAGCCAAACGGCGGCTTGCTTTCATTCGGTCTTCTTGCCGCCCTCTGGTCTGCTTCTAATGCAACAAACGCCTTAATCCGTTCACTGAACAAAGCGTTTATTGTCGAGGAAACGAGGCCGTTCTGGAAAATCCGCCTTCAGGCCATCATTATGACGGTGGGACTTGTCCTCACGTTCGCTTTGACACTCGTCCTCCCGATCTTCGGAAGCGCCATTATAGAATTTGTCGGCAACTACTTTTCTGTCGTGAGCGAAAATGAAATCTTCTTAAACGTCTTGAGATTCATTATTTCATTTTTTATGATGTGTGCGGTGCTGATGGTACTCTACTATCTTGCACCTAATGAGGATATGACATTGAAAAGTGTGTATTTCGGAGCCATCGTCGCCACGGTCATCTGGCAGGTAATTTCTCTCGGATTTGCCTTTTATGTTTCGCAGTTCGGGAATTATAATGCTACATACGGAAGTATCGGGGGCGTCATCGTGCTGATCATGTGGCTGTATTTATCAGGTTTTGCTATCTTGATCGGAGGAGAGATCAATGCGATTAAAGCCTGTGAGAAGAATGGGAAAAAGTGTGTTTAAGAGGGTTAGAATTAAAAAGCGGAATAGAGCCACGAATCAAATATCTTCAGAAAAAATGTGAATTATGAATTGCCAATGGTAAAATTCCCCGACTAGAATAGTGCCTGATAAGCTATAGCTTGGAAATACTAGTGGGGGATTTTTGTATTAAGTTTTATAAGGATTTTTATGTTTTAACTACTTGAGTTTCTCTCGCCTTATCTGCTGTCGATTAATCCAGAGCAGAAATACGAAAGATAAATAATCTAGTTCAGTATTTGTAATGAATTTGGATTAAATTCTGCTACACCAAAGGCTAGATGGTTTCAGAGGATTTCTTTTACATGTTCTTTCTGATGCGGCCCACATTCAACAATGAGAATGACTTCTGAATTTGTCCCATTGGAAACCTCTGCTTTCTTCTAATAACTTTTTTGTTACTTAATCGGTGATAAATCCTGTCAGAAAACCAATTACTGCCCCAATTAACCCCAAAATAACAGGCCCCCATTCCAATTCAAACTCTCTGCTTGCTCCAACTGTTGAAAAAAGAAAAGCCAGTATCATGTCCTATTAGTGAAACTTCATCAGATTGATGAAGAGTATCAATTGTTTGTATTTAACGATTCCCCCCTTTTCATAACAATATTATCTTCCTGTTATAAAGAATCATTGTGTGGCAATGGGAAATCATTCAAATTGCTTTAATAGAAATGTGACGTACAGCACATAATAATCAAAAGAGAAAAGCTATGTCTGTTTAATAAGGAGGCCGCTTTCTTTTGAATGACATTTGCCAAGATATTTCTCCTGATAAAAATGTTTATTTAGATCAATTAAAACAACTGATTAAATTCAGTTCTGATATTCGAATTTTCAACATGAATAAAAAACTTACAGCTGTCTACATAAGTTCATTGATCAATAAAACAATGCTGCAGGATGGAATATTATCTCCTATAAAAAAGAGCTGCTCTGAAAAAGTTTCGCCTGAGGAGCTGCTGTGGCAAATTACTGTAGGCGATGCCAATTTAGTGCATGAAATGAAACAGGCGGTACATTCCCTTTTAACCGGGGGAGTGCTTATTCATGTAGAAGGATACAGTCAACTGGCATCCATAGTCATCCCTTCTGAAACGAGCCGATCTCTGGCAAAGCCCGAGAACGAATCTCAGGTCATTGGAGCACAGCTTGCTTTTACTGAAAGTATGGACACGAATATTTCTCTTGTTAGAAAATACGTGGCCAATCCTAACCTGTGCAATGATCAATTATCGGTAGGAAATGAGACAAACACTCCTGTTTCTGTCCTGTATATTGATGGAATTGCCTCAGAAGAAATGGTCACAACTTTAAAACAAAGGATATCCTCCCTGAAAGTCAATAGTTTGCTTGACAGCTCTACTTTGGCTCAATTGATTGAGGATAATTCTTTGACCATTTTTCCCCAGATGGTTTTAACTGAGAGACCTGACCGAATTTGTTCGAACCTATTGGATGGAAAAATTGCCGTAATTGTTGATGGAAGCTCACTTGCGATTAGCTGTCCACAGTCCTTTATTGAGTTTTTTCAAAGTATGGAAGACTTAAATGTCAGGTGGCATATAGCAACATTTTTCAGGCTCCTGCGCATGGCTGCAATGTTTATCTCCGTTTTCTTTACTGCAGTTTATGTGGCAGCACTCACCTTTCACTATGAAGTGATTCCTCAGCCGTTGCTAATCCCATTAAGTGAATCCAGATCAAGGGTTCCTTTTCCGCCTATTTTTGAGGCTCTCCTTTTAGAAGTCATTATCGAACTGTTAAGAGAAGCTGGGGCAAGGCTTCCGACCAAGGTTGGCCAGACAATGGGTATCGTTGGCGGTATTGTTATTGGGACTGCTGCAGTAGATGCCGGGTTTACCAGTAACATTCTCCTGATAATTGTTGCCTTGGGTGCGCTGTCATCCTTTACTACTCCAAGTTATATGATGGGCAATGTAATAAGAATCATACGTTTTCCGCTCATCCTTTTGGCAGGCTTTTGGGGATTCTACGGAGTGATGTTTGGTTTTTGTTTTCTGCTGATTCATTTGCTGAAACAAACCAGTCTGGGCAGTCCATATTTGAATCCTTTTTATCCGCCGCGCTTTGCAGATTGGAAAGATAATATCATCAGGCTTCCTCTTTCTGTTACCAATAATAGACCAAGTTTAGGGCGGCCTGAAAGTCAGGTTAAGTACAGTAAGGATGTCGGAAAACAAAAAGATACCAAATAAATGGATTGAAAGCAGGTAATCTGTTGATGCAAAATATAAAACCGAAACCTCAAGAACTGATTCCTGCTTTATTAGTATTCTTTATTATCCACTCTGCACAGCTTGGTGTTGGGGTACAGGGATATCAGCGGATAATTTATCAGGCATCAAAACAAGATGCCTGGATTTCTGTTATCCTCTCTGGAGCAGCCACTTGCATAATTGGTTTTATTATGTTGAAAACTCTCTCAAAGTATGAAACAGCTGATATTTACTTCATTCACAACGATATCTTTGGGAAGTGGATCGGATTTTTGTTCAACACCACTTACGTCGTATACTGTTTAGGTGCGCTGCTGACCATTCTAAGAAATTATATAGAAGTCGTTCAGGCGTGGATGTTTCCAGAGCTCCCGACATGGTTTTTAGCATTTACTCTGATGGTTTTAGTTCTTTACGGGGTCTTAGGAGGATTAAGAGTAGTAGTTGGCGTCAGTTTTTTTAGTGTGGTGTTATCGCTGTGGATGTTACTGTTGCTGTCTTATCCAGCAAAATTCAGTAATTGGACATATTTACTACCGATTTTCGAGTCGGATTTATCAGATATTTTCTTGGGGGCTTATCAAATGACCTTTACTGTCATTGGTTTTGAACTCATTTACACTGTATATCCCTTCATCAAGAACAAGAAGGAAGCGATGAAATATACCCAGTTGGGCTTAATCTACACGACACTGCTTTATACATTTCTGATCGTGATCTCTCTTGCTTATTTCAGTGGAGATCAGCTAAAGCAGACGATTTGGGGAACACTTTCTCTGTTTAAAATTGTTCGCTTGCCATTTATTGAGCGCTTTGAATATGTAGCAATCGCTTTTTGGATGCTCATCATTATCCCAAACCTTATGTTATATTTGTGGGCAGCTACAAGAGGGGTGAGCGGGTATCTTCCTCGAAAAGAAAAATTAGTTATAATTCTTTTTGTCGTGGCGATAATCCTAATCTCACAAATGTTTAAAACTAGAATACAAATCAACGAAATGAATAATTATTTTGCCATTATTTCATTTTGCTTTGTGTTTTGTTACCCCGTTATACTCTATCTATTAGCTGCCGTGAAAAATAGGAGCCGCAAGGTATGAAGAGGAAAAAATTATATGCATTGATTTTGTCGGCTTTTCTTTTTTGTGGATGTGCTGATCCTAAAATTTTGGAGGAGATGGGACTAATTACAACTGTCGGATATGATTTAAGCAGCAGTCAGGAAATAATTACAACCATGTCTCTTCTCCAGGTTGATCCAACGGCTACACCAAATGCCGATATTATTACAGCTAAAGCTCTTACAAGCAAAGGCGGGAGACTTCAAGGAAACCGGAAGGCACCGAAAAAGCTTCAATCCGGTCAGCTCCGAGTTGCCTTGTTTGGTACTGAATTAGCCCGAAATGGGATTATTAGCTTGGCAGACACATTAGCAAGAGACCCCGCCATATCTGATTTGGTATATTTGGCAATTGTAGACGGCGAAGCAGCAAACTTGTTAAATCAGCCAAATAGTAAAAATATGGGTAATATTGGCCAAAGCATCTACAAAGAGCTGGAACAGAATGTTGAGAGTGAATCCATTCCATCCTCAACACTTCAAGAGTCACTCAGGGACTACCATTCCCATGTGCAAGACTCTGTATTACCTATTGTATCAATGGACAATCAACTTATTTCTATATCAGGATTGGCTCTTTTTAGAGATGAAAAAATGGTAGGAAGAGTTGATTCTCATGACGGCTTCTACATTGAACTTTTAAGAAACAGGTACGAGGCGGGTAACATTGAGTTAAAGATGGATAAAGATGAATACGAAGAATTAGAGCCGTTTAAATCTGATCGTGACAATGTGGGCGTAGTTCTCGATACGATTAAAAGCAAAAGTAAAATAAAGCTTAAAAAACAAAGCAGAAATAAATTTCAAGTATCTGTCAGCATTGATGCAAGGCTGCTGGAAATCACGGAGGGCATTTACATTGATCTTGAAAAACCTAAAAATCTGCACCTGTTGGAAAAAGCGATCAGTAAAAAATTCACAAGAGAAATCGAAGAGGTTATTGATTTATGCCAATCCAAAGAGTCAGACGTCTTTGGATTCGGAGAAACATACAGAAGCACTGTTGGAAATAAGGGATTGACCAGGAAGAAGTGGCATAAGCTGTACAAAGATATTGAGGTTGATGTGAAAATGGATTTTCAAATCGTTCGGACGGGTGTAGTGGAATAAGTTACAGGTTGCTTTGGCATTGAGCTTAAAGAGTGGGTAATTGAATTGAAAGATAATCGACAAAACTATATTTGGTACTTAAACAACCGAACTAGAGTATCACTAGTTCGGCTATTTTTGTTAAAAGACTGTTCCTCAGAACAAAATCACCGAAAAAGGCAAAACCGGCCTTTTCCGGTGATTTCTTTTCTGCCTGTCAGGCCTTAACAGTCGGCTCCGCTTTTCGTATTGTCCAGCTCCATCGCTCAACTCCTCTGCCAGAACAAAATTGCCCAAAAAGGCAAACCCGGCCTTTCTGGTCAATTTCTTATCTGGCTCCCGGAGCTAAACGAGCGATTCCGCTTTTCTTTATTCCCACTTCACAAACGCCTCCAACAAAATCGACAGCAAAAGCCCCATCATCAGTCCGTTTGAAAGCAGCGGTGAGATGTAGACGGAAAGATCCCGGAACACGGCGGGATCTGTGTTCATGATGCTGACGCCGATCAGGAGCGGGGCGGCGATCCGGAAGATGGTTTTTGAATCGAATGCTGTTCCCTGTATGCTTTTCAGCGCAGTTCCGAAAAGCTGAAGGTAGGCGACAAACAGGACGGCGTTGCCCACAGTTACCGGGAGAGTAACCAGAATGGATACAAGAGGCGGGAAGATTCCCATAATCGTGATCATCGCTCCGCCGATCAGAAACGGCTTGCGCTTGAAAAGCTGAGTGCTTTCCAAAAAGCCGATGGTAGAGGTAAAGGGAGCATACGAAACCAGCCCAAGTACCGAGGCGAAAGCGGAATAAGAGCCTGTAAGGAAAAAGGACCTTCTGAAGGATGCAGGTTCAGGTTCGTCCTGATAAAGCTTCGCAGCCGCCTGGATGGAAGCGATCGTATTGCTTAAGTTCATCATTCCGCCAAGAAAGGCAATTAAGACAATGCCCCATTCCAGGTTTGGAAGGCCAAGCGGGAAGAAAATGGATCCTTCAGGAGAAACGGATTTGGCTGCAGTTTCGCCTGGGAAGAGGATCAAATAGAGAATCCAGCCGACCGCAATTCCAAGCAGAATTGAAAAGTTTCCGAGAAAGGCATTACCTTTTATTTTAAGGAAGCTGACAAACAGAACGAGCAGGATGGAGAATAAGCTAACAGCCACGTTTAGCGTTCCGTCATCTTCTATTTTCAGCATCCCTTTAAAAAAGGTGAGAATCAGCTGAAAGGCAAGCAGGAATAAATAGACGCTTGCAACCATTGGCGTGAAGATCTTCTGAACCACTGAAGTCAAGTTGAAAGCAGCAAGGATGATGGTGACAATGCCCGCGAGCAAAATGCCGGAAGCAATCCCGCCTCCAATTTGGGTAAAACTCATCCCAAGAGAGGATGCAGACATGCCGAGGTTAAGAATCAGTCCCCAAATAATCCCTGAATGGCCTTCCATGATCGGGTATCTGTGGCCGATCCACCCCTGAAGAAAACAGGCGATACCCGTAAAAATCAGGGAGCTTCTGAGTGTGACGGCAATCTGGTCCGGAGTCAGATCAAAAGAAGTGCCGACTGATATCGGAACCACAATCGTATTTGCAAATATAAAGAACAGCCACTGCACGGAGGCAAGCGGTGTCGTGAATTTAGAGTTGTTCATGTTTCAATCGATCCTCTCTGACATACTTCAGTATCTAGTCTATCAAACATCATTTTTCAGTTGGGAACGGCAAGTAGATTTTTAAAAAACACCCATCTTCAACCATTCAATTTATGCTATCATACAGTCAGGTATATGGAAAATATTTATATGATCGTTAAAGTATATGTAAATCATATGATAGTAAGGAGGATTGCATATGGATATCAGACAATTGAATTATTTTATTGCAATAGCTGAAGAAGGCCAGATCACAGCTGCTGCAAACAGACTCAAAATGGCCCAGCCGCCCCTCAGCCAGCAGCTGAAGCAGATGGAGACAGAGCTTGGACTTATTCTTGCCGAGCGAAAGGGGAAATCACTTGAGCTGACAGATGCCGGGGAAAAACTTTACCAGCATGCATTAAAAGTAATAGATGCAATGGAAGAGGCCCTTTTTGAAGTGAAAGAAACAGGTACAGGAAAAAAAGGGAAGCTGTCCATTGGGGTGAACACACTCTCAAACGATAATCTGCCCAGTTTATTAAAGGATTTTCAAAAGAATTATCCTGATGTAACTTATAAAATTCAGCAGAATGATTCAGCCCAGCTTTGCAGGCTGTTAAAGGAAAAAGTGCTGGATCTTGCCATCGTCAGACTGCCGCTCGATCTGAATGATTTTCACGTCATTCACCTTGAACCTGAACCTTTTTACTTTGTCTCTTCAAGCCCGCTTGATTCTGATCAAAGAACCGTTAGAGCAGAGGAAGCCATAAAGGTTCCTCTCATTATTCCAAGTACAGAAGGACTTGGTCTTTACAGCAAGATTTTATCTGTTTTTACATCAAGAGACTTGGAACCTGACGTCATATGCGAATGCTCGGATGTCACCATTCTCTTTGATCTGGTCGCAGCAGGTTTTGGCGCAACGATTGTACCTGAGACGGTCATCAGATTAAAACCGCCTGAGGGTCTTCACGTTTATCTGATGGAAGAAACGGAGGGGTTGGGAGAATCAGGACTCATTTATTTAAAAAATCACTACCTGCCGAAAACGGCACAGAACTTTATTGATCTTCTGCAAGAAAAGAAAAAGGGACAGACGGAGGGGTAATTGTGAAGAAAACGCTTGTAAAGAATGTGATGATTGAAAAGGGCTATGCTTTTAATGAATTGGGAGATGTCACCGCTACAAAAACAGACATGGCTGATTTCATTCTTTCTGACGGGAGAATCGAAGAAATTGTTCCTGCCGGTTCAGAAGTATTTGAAGATTATGAGCTGTTCGATGCAGAAGGCGCATTGGCACTTCCTTCGTTTGCGGAAATGCATATCCATTTGGACAAGACCTATTACGGAGGGAAATGGAAAGCTCCGACTAAGGCGAAATCGATTTTTACGAGAATAGAAGAGGAACAGATCCTGCTCCTTGAACAGCTGCCCTCCGTGCAGGAACGTGCAGAAAAGCTGCTTGAGCTCCAGCTGATGAACGGGACCGGATTTGTCAGAACACACTGCAATGTCGATCAGGTTGTGGGTGTGAAGCATATTGACCTGCTTCAACAGGCATTTAAGACATATGAAAATAGGCTTGAAGGTGAGATTGTCGCTTTTCCCCAGCACGGTTTGCTCAGAAGCAGCAGCGTTGAGCTTGTAAAAGAGGCGATGAGAAACGGAGCACAGTTTGTCGGAGGTGTTGATCCGGCTACAGTGGATGAAGATATTGAAACGTCACTCTCTTCAATGGTAGAGATAGCTGTGGAATTTGGGGCAGGAATTGATCTGCATTTGCATGACAGAGGACACCTTGGCATTTATACAATTAAACGTTTATTGAGCATGCTGGAAGATGCGAAGTTCAAAAAGCCTGTGACAATCAGCCACGCATTCGGACTTGCTGCCCTTTCAGAAGGCGAAGCACGGGAGCTCGCGATTAGATTTGCAGAACTTGGAGTCAGCCTTGCTTCAACCGTACCCCTTGATTTTAAGATGCCGCTTGCTTTAATGAAGGCTGAAGGGGTAGACGTTTATCTGGGCAATGACAGCATTACAGACCACTGGGATCCTTTTGGTACCGGGGATCTGCTTGAGAAGGCAAACGTGCTTTCACAGGTAAACCGGTGGAAGGATGAGCTTGCCTTGAGTCAGTCGCTGGGCTACATCACAAAGGGAATAACTCCGCTGTCAAAAGAAGGTGAGCAGCTTTGGCCAAAACCGGGAGACCGCGCGGATTTTCTTTTAACGGAAGCATCCTGCTCTGCGGAAGCCATCGCGAGAAGAACAAAAAGAAAGGCCGTGTTCTTTAGAGGAAAGGCTGTATATGAAACAGAATAACCATGAAGGCCGAGTTGTGCTTGTTCATTGAAGCGGTTACAATAATGGAAGATTTATTTTTTCATAGGAGATGAATGGAAGATGAAACGAGTTGCAGCGGGGATTTTGCTGATGTCAGTTTTTTTTGTTCTTTTTGCCTGTTCAAAAGGCGAAAGCGAGGCAGAAGGTTCACTGATGGTTCATGCCGAAATCAGCGTTCCTGAAAAGATCAGCCTGAATACGGAAGAAACCCTTTCCGTCTCTGTCACACAAGGAAATCAGGCTGTGGAAGATGCTTCTGACGTGCAGTTTGAAATCTGGAAAGCAGACAGCAAGGAAGAAAGTGAAATGATCAGAGCGGAGCACACAGGTGACGGTATCTATGAAGTTAAGAAATCGTTCAGTGAAGAAGGCAGCTACTTTGTGCAGACTCATGTCACGGCCCGTGACTTGCATGTTATGCCCAAAAAAGAATTTGTTGTCGGCAAAGGGACTCTCACGGATAAGTCAGAAGATAAAAAAGAAGACCATTCTCATCACTAAAAGCTTCCAGCGGAGGCTTTTTTTTTATAGTATGAAATTCTTCAATCTTTACATAGAATTAATCATTCTTTGTTACAATATTGATTAGCGATATCGAATTCCGATATCAAGAAAGGTGATGGTCAATCGTGCGTGAATTTATTTTAGGCGCCATTAAAATTCACATTCTGTACCATGCGAAAATCGAGCCGATCTACGGGTCCTTCATGATTGAGGAGCTTAGAAGCCACGGATATGAAATCGGTCCGGGAACACTCTATCCGTACCTGCACAATCTTGAAAAGGCAGGCTACTTAACGAGAGAAGACCGCAAGGAAAACGGCCGGATCCGCAAATACTACAGCATCACAAAAGAAGGAGAGCAAGCGCTCATCGATGCG
The DNA here is from genome assembly GCF_000708755.2 of Metabacillus indicus LMG 22858. Lineage (GTDB taxonomy): Bacteria > Bacillota > Bacilli > Bacillales > Bacillaceae > Bacillus_P > Bacillus_P indicus. Next base: position 69,588 of record NZ_JGVU02000022.1, read on the forward strand.
AAGAGAATGCTGAGAGAGCTTGCAAAAGAAGTGTTGAGGGAGGAGTATTAATGCTTAAAACGTGGATTGAAATTCTGCTGGTGTCAACGAGGCTTGGCCTCACTTCATTTGGCGGGCCAGTGGCTCATCTGGGTTATTTCAGAGATGAATATGTGAAAAAGAGGCAGTGGCTTGACGAACGCAGCTATGCAGATCTTGTGGCGCTCTGCCAGTTTCTGCCCGGTCCTGCGAGCAGCCAGGTAGGCATATCCATAGGGATCGTCAGAGGGGGATTGGTCGGAGGCTTTATCTCCTGGTTTGGATTTACAATGCCGTCTGTCATTGCTCTTATCCTGTTTGCCTACTTTGTTACCGGTTTTCAGGCTGAAGACGCCGGGTGGATCACGGGTCTGAAGATTGTCGCAGTTGCGGTTGTAGCACAGGCGATTATGGGAATGGGGAAAAATCTCGCACCTGATCGGCCGAGAATTGCCATCGCTGTGATTGCCGCAGTATGCGCCCTGTTTTTCCCGACAGCGATCGGTCAAATTGCCATCATCATCATTGCCGGCGTGACCGGTTATATCATGTACCGGAATCAGGATGTTCCAAAGGCTGATAAACTCGCTATTTCCATAAGTAAAAAGACAGGAGCTGCAGCCTGGATTCTATTTGCCGGACTGCTGATCGGACTTCCGCTGCTCCGCCAGCTCTTCCCGTCTATTTGGATGGCGATGTTTGATACGTTTTACCGTGTCGGATCGATCGTCTTCGGCGGAGGGCATGTCGTTCTTCCGATGATTGAGAGAGAGGTCGTGCCTCCAGGCTGGATTTCTGAGGAAACCTTCCTTGCCGGATACGGTGCGGCCCAGGCGGTTCCAGGACCGCTGTTTACGTTCGCGAGTTATCTCGGGGCGTCAATGAACGGAGTGACAGGAGCCCTTGTTGCGACAGCTGCCATGTTCCTGCCTTCATTCCTATTGGTTGTCGGCATGCTTCCGTTTTGGAACTTTCTTCGGGAGAAAAGCAGCGTGCAGGCAGCACTGATGGGAGTGAATGCCGCTGTTGTCGGTATCCTTCTTGCTGCACTCTACGATCCGGTCTGGACAAGTGCGATTAAATCAACAGGAGACTTTGCACTTGCCCTGGCAGCATTCGCCTTGCTTGTCTACTTTAAACTGCCTCCATGGCTTGTCGTGCTGCTGGCTGCTGCCGGCGGTATCGTTCTTGGGCTAATTGGATAGCAGTTGAATGATGAAAAGACCTTCTTTTGGAGGTCTTTTTTCTGTTTAATATAAAAAATCACCCGGGAAAATCCCGGGTGATTTGCAATTAACCTCCTGGCTGCACCTCTACAGCTTGATCTAAGACTTCTTGAGGAATACTGAAGCCTTCAAGCTCGTTCATTTCTGAGAATTTGGTAGAGATAGCCTGCTGCAGTTCCACTTTCTGTTCGTTTTCCGTAACGAACATTTTAATCACCATATCCAGGGCTTTCGGATAGTGGGTTTCTTTATCAAGTGTGTACGTATAATCAATTTGTTCAATGTCCATTTGGTCCATAACAGCCTGCATATTCGGATCAGAGCCCATCATGTTTCCAGTCAGGCTCATCAGTTTTTCTCCATTACCTTTTACGCTCAGGATATATTCAGTGTCTGTTTCTTCAAGCTGAATGTCATCAGCCATTGCTTCCATTTGCTTAATCTGGTCTGCAGGCGTCATTGTTTTCGCCTGATTCATCATTTCTCCCATGCCCGGTCCTGCCTGGCTCATTTTGATCCAGCCTCCTGAAGCAGGATCGTTCATGTATATGTACTGGTCATCCATATACATTTCAATGGAAGTTGTCTGTCCTTCAGCTGACATATTCATTGTCTGCTGCATGACAAGCGGCTCGATATTCGTTTTTGTCTGCATGTCGGCCGTTGTTTCCATTTTTCCTTCACTTGATGTAATTGTCATATCCATTGTTCCGTCCATAGCGAAGTTTTTGAGATCAGCTGATTTCTCAGCAGCCGATGCAAGGACTTCTTCAGCTGTAGCTTCTTTCTCGGTATTTTCTGTTTCAGACTTCTCTGTTTCTGCTTGCTTGTCTTCTTTCTCCTCACTTGTTGCAGCGCTCTGTCCGCATCCGGCCAAAACGAGTGTTAACAGTAAACTGATCAATAAACCCCATTTTTTCAAAATAAACAAGCTCCTCTCAGGTTTGGTCTATCAAGCTGTACATACTTATAAACGTTTGAAATCTCTTAAAGTTTCACTTTTTTTACCCCCTGACACTACCTGTAAATCATTTGAACTTTTCCCTTTGTTATCCAATTTAAAACCATTAAATAGGAAAATAGCAGGAATAGAACACATCAGGGATTCCATTGCCGAAAAAGGCCTTCCTTTCCATAAAAAAATCCGAACTGGCTAACCCAGCTCGGATTTTATTTAGCTTTAATACTTAAACGGTAGGTTCGTCGCCCCATGTTTTGATTCCGTCAGATTCAAAAATGCCCAGCGTGACATCCGCGATATCAGGATCTGTATATAGCAGGTCCCGTACTCTGATTTTAATATCGTCGGCTACGGCAAGGGATAATCCCGGTTTCAGCTCAAGGTAGCTTTCAACATGATACTTCCGGCCTTCCTGGAGTATGCGGAGGTTTTTAATGTCCTCAACGTCCGGATCAGTCAGGATTAATTCGGCAATCCGGTCTTCCACATCTTTCGGTGCAGCAACCCCGATCAGGCCGATCGTATTCTCATAACCGATTTTAACGGCGATGACAATAAGCAGGATTCCAATCAGCAGCGTGCCGATACCGTCAAGCACATAGAGGCCGGTGAAATAAGAAACAACAATGGATACCAGGGCAAGAAGCGCACCGAACGTTGCAATAATATCTTCATAAAAAACAAGACGGGTCGGGGGAGAGGCAAGGCTGACATTTTTGAATGCATTTGATGCGAGCGCAAGTCCTTTTCCTTCCGTTCTTGTTTCGTGCGCAATTTCCTTCATTGCTTTTATCAGAATGAGTCCGTCAATGATAACGGCAATCACAAGGATACTGGCATTCAGCACGATATTTGTGGTTTCTTTCGGATGCTGAATCAGCTCCCATCCTTTATGCAGCGTCTCATAAGCCATAATGGATATAACAATAACCGCTATCAGAACAAAAAGATTCACTACCCGGCCAAAGCCTGTTGGAAACCGTTTCGTCGGAGCCTTTTCTGCAAGCGCGCTTCCCACAAAAACGAAGCCCTGATTGATTGCGTCTGCCGCTGAATGGAGAGTAGTTGCAAACATCGTTCCATTGCCGCTTATGAAGGCGGCAATCCCTTTAATAATAGTCAAAGCCGTATTTCCAAGAGCGGCAATCCCTGATGATTTGTTTCCCTTTTTCAATAGTTGAAAAAACGACATAGTCCACCTGCCCATTTTTATTTGGTCATTTCCTATTACTATCCTGCAAATGCGTAAAAATTACTCCATTTCAATGTCAATTGCTGAGTTGCGGAGCGGATCCTTCTTTTCTTTTCTGAGCAGATACAGCCTGTATGAATGACTGACTATGACTTTTAAGATGGCATAAGTCGGAACGGCAAGCAGCATGCCCAAAAGGCCGCCCATGCTTCCTGCAACAATCAACAGCAGGATAATGGTTAACGGATGAATATCCAGTCTTTTCCCCATGATCAGCGGGGATGTAACGTTGCCGTCGATTTGCTGGACGATAATGACCACAATCAGAACCTGTATGACCATAAATGGCGAGTCCAAAAAGCCTACAATCACGGCAGGAATCACCGCAATAAATGGTCCGAGGAAAGGAATAACGTTCGTCAGCATCGCAAAAAGAGCGAGGAGAATGGAGTAATCAAGGCCGATAATCAGGTAGCCAATATACATCATGACCCCGACGACAAGGCTGACAAGAGCCTGCCCCTGAATATAGGAGCTGAGGGCATGATCCATGTCCTTTAAAATCAGCTTTGCTTCTTCAGCTTTTGTGTATGGAAGAAAGCGAAGCACTTGTTTAGGTGCATGGTCCCCGTCTTTCAGCAGATAAAAGACGATAAACGGAACGGTCACAAATATGGTCGCTATGCTTGTCAGAATGCCGATAAACCCTGTAATTCTGCTCCCGATATTGCTGACGTTTGACTGGAAATAATCTGTTACAGAAGCCGTCATTTTTTCAAACGTCATGATGTCATTCTGTTCAAAGCGGGCAAACCATTTGTTTTCCCTCAGTGCTAGAAGGTTGTCCTGCAAGGTCTGGACAATTTGCGGGAAGTTGTTGATCAGCTGCTGAAACTGCTGTTGAATCGGCGGGCCAATCAGGAAAACAGCGAGTGTGCCAAGTCCAATCACAAGCAAGTAAATAATGATGATGGAAATGGTATTTGGAACACCTTTTCTTCCGAGGAACCTTACAATGGGCCGGAGCAGATAAAAAATGATGCCCGATACAAGAAACGGAAAGAAAAGAGTCGTGAAAATGATTTCAAGAGGCCTGAAGATGAAATCCACTTTCGTTGATAAAAGAATGATTGTCAGAAAAATAATAATGCCGTATCCGATTTTAAACATTTTGTCTTTCGGCAAATAGATGCACCACTTTCTGTCGTATTTCTCACTTTCATGAGCTTCGGCAATTTGCCATAATCAGCTTTTCCCGAGAAGGGATTGAATGAAACCATGTGATTATTCCCACTGCTTGTACTGGCTCTCAAGCTGGTCTGCTGAAAGCTTATTTTTCTGGAGAGCAGGCGGACATATCCGATTATAGCTGATAATGTCCTGATTGATTTTCTCAACTTCTTTTATACGCTGATTTTTATCTTTAAGTTTCATTGCCCTCTCAATCTGCTGTCTGATTTCTTTTTGACGCTGCAGCCATGCGGGCAGATAGTTAGCATTTTTGACGATTTTGGAGAAAATATCCCCTTCGAGAGCACTTTTTGGCAGGGGCTTTCCCATCCCCGGCAGTTTTGCAGCACCGCCTTTTTTCTCAAAGTCACCGTAAATCGAGCTCATCAAATCTCTGTTCTCTTTATTGTGTGGTTCTTTTTTCATCGCAGCCTCCCGTATTGCCTTCTTTTAAGAGAACTTCTGTATCCATTCCCAAATTCCTTGCATGTACGAAGATAAAAAGAAAAACCTATCATAAAAGATAGGTTTCAAGCGCGGAACTGAGGCTGCTGACATATGTGGCATCAAGTGTTGTATTGCTGCTGTAAACTTGTTTCGCCTGAACCGGATTCAAGCTTGCAAAACAAGTGGAAGCTCCCATCAAAGTGAACTCCTTCACGAGATTTGCAAGAGCCTTCATACCGGTTTCAGTAATGGATCCTACACCATGAAAATCAATCGTGACTTGCTCTGCACAGGTTTCCTGGAGAAGATTTAAAAGTCTTCCGGCATTAGCTGAAACCAGCTCTTCGGTCAAATCACCGTACAAGGGGAGAAGGGCTGTCTTTTTCGTGAGCATAATAAATGGGCACGAAAGCTCAATGATTTTCCTGTATGCGTCCTCGGCCTCTTCTTTTTTTGCAAGCAGCTGCAGGTCTGTTTCCGCAAGTCTTCTGCGGTGAAGCTCGACCTGCTGAACAAGCATCTCCATTTTTGAGTTTTGTTCAGTAAGAATCAGATACAGAAATTCATTATCTGTATTTATGTTCAATTTAAACAGAGCAAGGGGAGATTGTAAGGTTCTGAGTACAAGCTCTGAGTCGTTTTTTCCGGAAGATAACACTTTCTCGGCTTTTCTTCTGCTGTCCTCATCAGCCAGATCAAGAAAGCTTTCCTTCTCTGCAAACAGCTTGCCGGCTGCAAGAGAGCGTTCAAGGATACGGAATTTTTTATCTAATTTAAAGAAAGGAAGCGGAAGGTGTCTGCCGTCAAGCATAGCTGTTTTCCTTCAGCAGCCAGTCATTTGCTGCAGATAGACTGGAGAAAAGCTGGGTGTTTGATGAACAGATGTTCTTGAAGTCATACGAAGCAACCAGTCTTCCTCCCACAATCACCTGAGGAGAGTGATCAAGTTTTTCTATTTCATCTATATAGTGTGACAGACGTTCAGAGTTTTTACGGAGTGAAAAAGAAAGTCCGACAACATCCGGCTTCCATTCTTCTGCGTATTCAAGAGCGTATTCCAGCGGCAGACTCGCTCCAAACAGCCTCGTCTGATAACCGTGCCATTCAAACAAAATAGAAACCATCTTCAGCCCCAGGTGATGAAGTTCATCTTCCAGGCAAAGAAACATGGCTTTTTTTTCGGTTTTTGGTATTTGCTTTAAACTGTATTCTTTATACCGCGACAGAATAAAGTCGCAGGTTGTGGTTGCAAGGTGTTCATCAGCTACAGAAATCTCATCTTCTTCCCACAGCAGGCCAATCTTTGCCATAGAAGGAGTAAGTAGCTCCTGCATAACCGCCAGAGGATGTGCACCGTCATCGTGGCTTTTTTTTAAGATATCCCACGCGCCATTCTGATTGCCGTCAAGCAGCAATCTTGTAAAAGCAGCAGTATCTATATTCATTCTGTCACCTCAGAATCCATCAATTAAATGTTATGACCCGATTTCTGCCATCTTCAACCTATCTTACCATATTGGGGCTGATTTAGAGGAGGAAGAAGCATCCATCAGCTTTGAAAAGAAACCCCATTTCCCGGTTCAAATATTAGACTGTACAGGCAGAAATGCGATAAAATAGACTTATTCCCCTATTTAGTACCTTCAAAACCGAATCAGCTTTGATGGTTATTCCAGAAATTCCTTTATACCAGCCCCAGGCTGCCATCTTCATTTAAAACACTTTTTTACCATAAATCTGAATCTAGAGGTGAGGCCATATTGACATTTTCTGTAGATAACATCATTCTCATATTCGCTGTTCTCCTGACAATCGGAGTTATGACCGCAAAGTTTTCCTCGCGGCTTGGATTGCCTTCACTTGTCTTCTTCATTGCTGTCGGAATGGTGCTGAGCCATTATATTTACTTCGACAATGCAAAGCTTGCCCAGCTTTTTGGGGTGATTGCCCTCATTATCATCATCTTTGACGGAGGTCTCCAGACGAAATGGACGGATGTACGCAAGATCATCGTTCCGTCTTCAATGCTTGCGACAATCGGCGTTTTTGTCACAACCATCATCATAGGGGTATTTGCTAAATATGTTCTGGGTCTGACGTGGCTTGAAGGGCTTCTGTTCGGTGCAATTGTCGGATCAACGGATGCAGCAGCTGTTTTTGCCGTGCTCGGCAATAAAAACATAAAGAAACGGCTGACTTCAACACTTGAAGCAGAATCCGGAACAAACGATCCAATGGCTGTTTTTTTAACCGTTACCATCATCCATTTAATTGGCCAGCCGGAAACGGGATTCTTCGGCCTTATCCTGCGCTTCTTCTGGGAAATGGGCTTTGGGCTTGCTGCAGGATTGCTTTTTGGTAAACTCGCTGTTTGGGTCATCAACAAAATCAATCTGGATTCTTCCGGTCTTTATCCGGTTCTTTCACTAGCGATGGCTGTCCTGACTTACGCTCTGACTACCGCAGCAAATGCAAGCGGACTGCTTGCGGTATATGTGATGGCGGTTATTGTAGGAAATTCAGACCTTACTTTCCGTCATTCCATTATCCGCTTTAACGAAGGCCTAGCTTGGATGATGCAGATTCTGATGTTCATTTTACTTGGTTTGCTTGTTTTCCCGAACCAGCTTGTTGATATCGTTTGGGAAGGACTGCTGCTCTCCATCGTTCTGATGATCGTCGCGCGTCCGGCAGGAGTGTTCCTGAGCATGATAGCCTCCAAGTTTTCATTGAAAGAAAAACTGTTTATTTCGTGGGCCGGACTGAGGGGCGCCGTTCCGATTGTCCTCGCAACCTATCCGATGCTCGCGGGGCTTGAAAACAGCCAGCTGATCTTTAACGTCGTCTTTTTCGTCGTTTTGACATCTGCGCTGCTTCAAGGAGCGACACTGACGCCTCTTGCAAACAAATTAAAGCTGTCTGAAAGCAAGAAAAACTCTGTGCCGCATTCGCTTGAGCTGATTTCAATCGGGAGGACGAACAATGAAATGGTTGAACTGGAGGTCGGAGAAGGGGCTGCCGTCTCAGGAAAAGAACTGAAGGACATTGAGCTTCCGAATGATGCGCTTATAACAGCTGTCATCAGGAACGAAAAACTTCATACGCCGCGGGGGGAAACGAATATTTTCTCAGGTGACACCCTGTATATTCTTGTTTCGAAAAAGAACCGCGAAAAAATTAAAGCGATCTTTCAGGGAGATGGCCATGAAGCAGCCGAGAGTTCTGAGTAGGAATCAGAACTCCGAATTTCATTTCCTTAGAATAATCAGGCTCACTTAAATGAAAGGGCAGTGAAAAACATGGAGAGTTCGGAGCTTCTTATTTTTATGGAGGAATACGGATATGTTGCCCTTTACGTCATGCTTTCAGCGGGTACCTTCTTTATTCCCCTTCCTAACGAAGTCATCATCATGATGGGAGGATTTGCATCTTCACACGGGATCCTGCATCCGGTTCCTGCTTTTTTCACCTCATATTTGGGTATCATGACTGCCCTTACATGCTGGTTCTTGATCGGAAAAAGTTTTGGCGGGCTTGCCCTTTCCATTCTTGTCAGAAAAGAAAGAGCAAAGAGACGGTTTGAACGATTTCAGCACCGCTTCTCAAAATACGGAGAATATACGCTTGGAATCACTTATTTTTTTCCGCTTCTGCGTCATTTAGGCCCTGTGCTTGCAGGGATGAACAAGGTAAAGTTCTGGAAATTCGCGCTGCTTGCATACGGTTCTGCATTTATATGGGCTCTCGCGTTTTTTTGGCTCGGAAACCGGTTTGGCGACTCGGCTGAAACAGTCAATGCCCTGTTCAACCGTTTTGGTCCGGCTTTTATAGCTGCAGGCTGTGCACTATTTGCAGGAATGATCCTGCTGCGCTACGTTCAGAGAAAAAGAATAAAATCACAGCAGCATGGGGGTTAGGGAATGAGTACTGAAACGATGGATGTGTTTCATAAGAAAACGGCAGTAACCTTATTTAATGGAGTTTGGGACCTGATGGAAAAGGAAACGAGGAGTCAGCAGGAAACCGATGCGATGATTCATATGGCTCATGCATCCCGCTACCACTGGGAGCAGGCTGGAAATGCTCTTAATCTCTCAAGGGGAGAATGGCAGATCTCAAGAGTTTACGCCATTTTAGGAAGAGCTGAGCCGGCACTGTATCATGCGCACCGAAACTTGGAGATCTGCCTTTCGAATGAAATCAGGGATTTTGATCTTGCTTATGCATATGAAGCCCTCGCGCGGGCATATTTGACGGCTGGTGATGGCACTAAATACAGCGAGTATATGGAGACTGCAATTCTTGCTGCTGGACAAATTGAGAAAGAAGAAAACCGCACTCTCCTTGAAAATGATTTAAATCAGCTGAAACTTCATGCAGCAAAACTTGGATGGTAGGACATATCCGGGTTTTTTTGTTTGTGTAAACAAACATCCAAACTTATAAAAAACGCGTTCTCTATGTAATCAGGGCTGACAGAAGTTTAGAAAACTGTTGAAATTAGGCGAATGTCCCGCCGGTATACCGTGATAAGATACAGTGGATGATATAAGTGAAAGGAATTGATCGAGATGAAAAAATGGATAAGTATAGCGGTAATGGCCGTTTTGCTGATTTTCCCCAATGCCGTCATGGCGCACACACATATGACTTCTTCTCTTCCTGAAGAGGGTTCAACTGTTACAGAACCTTTGAAAACAATAGAATTGACATTTGATACACAGATAGAACCTCTAAGTTCGATGAAGCTTGTGAAAGATGGATCTGAGGTGCCTGTTGAGGTTAAAGCAGAAGTGGAAAAGCTGGTTGGCACGCCTCAAAATGAGCTTGAAAACGGAGCTTACACAGCTGAATGGAAAATTATCGGCGAAGACGGACATGAAATGGAAGGAACGCTTTCTTTCAATGTTCAGCAGGAGGCTGAAGAAGCTCCGCAAACAGATGAGGAAGCCTCGCAAACGGAAGAAGAACCTGAAGACAGCGGGAAATCTGAAGGGGAAGCTGCAAAGGAACAGCCGGCTGATGAGCAGACCGGAAGTGCTGAAGCTTCCGAGGAAAACTCTCCGGTTATGCCAATAGCCCTTGCGGCAATTGGCGTTCTGGCGGTTATTTTCATCATTTCTCTCATGAGAAAAAAACGGTAAAGAGCTGTGAATATCCTAATACCCATCGGAGAAGGAATAACCTATATTCTTTTCTCCTTTTTAATTGGCCATGTGGTTCTGCAGCTTGTGCCGGCCTCAAAAAAACCTGAAATGGCTGTTCCTAAGAAATATTTGCTGCTGTCTGTTGTGCTGATCATCGGGCTCACATTTCTGCCTGTGTTAAAAGTAATCCTGAGCTTTTATCAGGCGGCAGGAATCAGCCAGACCGTGCAGTCTGTGCTGATGGATTTCCAGATTGGACAATCCTGGATGATGACAGCGGCTGCAGCCATTGTCTTATGGCTCGTCCTATATATGGACGGCCCGAGAGTCATTCAGGGGATGCTGCTGCTGTTTATAATCTTTGCACTTGGCTATGCAAGCCACGCTGCGTCCTTGTCGTTTTGGGCGGGCATGGCTTCGCACAGTATTCATTTTCTTGCTGTGGCTCTATGGGCGGGTGTTTTACTGCATGCTGCCTGGTTTACGGTCCATCCTGAAAACTTGCAGTCCTTTTTAAAGTGGTTTACGCCTTTTGCGGTTGTCTGCTTTTCTGTCCTGACTGCAGCGGGTCTGTTTGTAATGAACATGATGGTTGATTTACGGGACTATGTGCAGGCATGGCCGCTGTCATATGGACAGGTGATCTTGCTGAAGCATTTAAGCATTATTCCCCTGCTTGTTTTTGCTTTTCTAAATGGCTTTGTAAGAAAGAAGGCGGGAGAAACGGTAACATTCGCGTGGATCAGAGCGGAGAGTCTGATCATTGGCGCTGTATTTTTTCTGACAGGCTTTCTTGGAACACAGGCCCCGCCTCACGACGTGAATGTGACGCTGCGTTCAGAAGGAGCAGCTCCCCTGTTTGAGTGGGTCAAGGGCACAATAGAGCCTCAGGGAACGGTAAGCCTTCATTTTTCAATAGATGGCATCCTTCTATTATTTATGGCAGGTCTTTTTCTAGGAATGATTGTTTTAAGTTTTATGAAAAAAAGAAACGCTTATGCAGCGGTTGTTCTTGCTTTGCTTTTTATTGTCTCAGCCTATTTGGGACTGATGTCAGGTGTGTCGGTTTCCTGACTGAGCACAATTTCTGACATTCCGGTCTGCTGAAGCTATACTTTAATGGTGAGATGCACATTATTTTTGGAGGGATCTATATGGCTGAACATTCTTTTTATCTGAAAGCCCATTGGCCCGGACTCAGAAATGACGTTGGGGAAATCGAGAGCGGACAGCTGAAAACAAAGGTTTCCATTCCGCCTGAAATGGATGGGCCGGGTGTCGGAACGAATCCTGATGAAATGCTGCTCGGCGCTGCAGCAACGTGCTACATTATTACGCTTGCGGCCATGATGGAGCGCAGCCGCCTTGATAAAGAGGATTTAACGATGGAATCTGAGGGGATTGTTGAAGTGGTAAACGGGGTCATCACCTATAAGCGAATCGTGCATCGCCCTGTTATCACGTTAACAGCTGCAGCTTCAGAAAAAGATATAGAGCTCGCGAAGAAACTTGCTGAACGTGCTGAAAGCTCGTGTATGATCAGCCGTGCGGTTAAAGGGAATGTGGAAATTGAACTTCAGGCAGAAATCAAGAAAGCAGCCGCTTAAGTAACGGCTGCTTTGCTGTTTATTCGGATTGATTATACATGCAATCTTCGTTTTTTGAGCGTTGTAATGATGCTGTATGAAACTTCTTTCCAGAGCGATTCGTCTTCTTTATAGGAGGCAGTCAGTTTTTGGATCATCTCTGTCTGCTTTTCTTTAAAATCAGGGTGATCTTTTTCAGGCAGATGTTTTCTGAGCGAATCAACAAGCTGCTGGATTTTCGGGGCGCGCGGACCCCAGACCGCTTTTTCATTTCCGTCCCGGTCGATGAAGATGAAGATTGGGATGGCACGGGATGTACCGTTTGTTAAGTACTGATCCATTAAGTCAAGGTTGGAGTCGCGAAGCAGAAAACGCACGTCCATTCCTGCCTCTTCGGCAATTTTCAAAAGAATCGGGTTGTTGAGCATGGCGTCTCCGCACCAGTCTTCTGTCAGGATGATGACGCGAAGAGACTGGCTTCTCATGCTTTCGAGAATGGAGATGTCGTCTTCATCCAGTGAAAATCCCTCGTGAATAATCGTCATTTCTTCTTTGTTGACATTCATTTGCTCCATGTATTCCTGTGCTGTTAACCCTTTTGCAAACCAAGCGTTTAGTGACATTGAATGTACCTCTCTCTGGTTTTTATGATAACGGTATCAGAATCTCAGGGAAAAATCCAGAAAGTTGTTCTGAGCCGGATTGATTCATAATCCCTTAAGGGAAGCTTAAGAAAAATGTCTTTTAAAATAGGGACCAAAAGACCATGAGGATCTCGAAGAGTTTAGTATAATAGTATTTTGTGAAAAATATAAGGGATAGAAATATAAGGGAGAGAAACGTATTGCTTGAAAAATATACCTCAACTGAAAGCCTGATTGAGATCGCCGTCAGTATAGGGATTTTCGTTCTGTTCATGGTTCTCCGCAAGCTGTTTACGAAATATGTGTTTAAGATGATTCTTAAATTCAGCAGCAAAACACCGACGGATTTGTTCAGAAATGTCCTAGTTGCCTATGAAAAACCGCTGCGGATGTTTTTTATTCTTATCGGATTGTATTTGGCGATTTTGTATTCTCCTTTTTTGGACAATCAAAGGGACATACTCAGCCAGTTTTACCGTTCTTCCATTGTTCTCACACTGGCGTGGGGACTGTATAACCTTACAGCATCATCATCCCTGCTTTTTGATAAAGTAAACAAGCGGTTTGAGCTTGAGATGGATGATATTCTTGGGCCGTTTTTATCCAAAGTCATGAGATTTGTCATTCTGGCTCTTACTTTCAGCATCATTGCCCAGGAATTTAATTATGATGTGAACGGGTTTGTCGCCGGACTCGGTCTTGGAGGTCTTGCTTTTGCCCTTGCAGCCAAAGAGACGATCGGCAACTTTTTCGGGGGCATCATTATTATCACAGAGAAGCCGTTTACCCTTGGTGACTGGATCAAAACACCAAGTGTAGAAGGAGTTGTAGAAGACATATCCTTCAGAAGCACAAAAATCCGGACATTCGCTCAGGCCCTTGTGACGGTTCCAAACTCTACACTTGCCAATGAGCCGATTACAAACTGGACGAAGATGGGGAAAAGGCAGATTCAGTTTACGCTTGGGGTCACTTATAATACAACGCAGACACAGCTTAAGACGTGTGTGAAAAGAATTGAGCATTTGCTTGCAGAGCATGACGGCGTTCATGATGAAACAATCAACGTTGTTTTTAACGCTTTTGGCGACAGCAGCCTCAATATTTTCCTGAATTTCTTTACGAAAACAACCGCTTATGCCGACCATTTAAGTGTGAAGCAGGACATCAACTTTAAAATCATGGGAATCCTGGAAGAGGAAGGCGTCGATTTCGCATTCCCAAGCCGGACCATTTACGTTGAAGAAGCCAAACAGGAAGTGAAAGAAAAAGAAAAGCAGTACAGCTGAAGCCGGTGCGGATCCACCGGTTTTTCTGGTACACTGATTACACTACATGAAAGAGAGGAAGAACGCTTTGAAGAAACAGACGATTCTTTTTATCGGGGCAGGCCGGATGGCAGAATCCATTATTTCAGGCCTCGTAAAGTCGCCGAATATCGAGGATATTTATGTATCAAATCATAGAAACAGAGAAAAGCTTCTGTATCTTGAGAACAAGTACGGCATCAGGCCTTCGCTTAGCTGGAGCAGTGATGCTGAAAAAGCGGACATGATTCTGCTGGCTTTGCCTCCTGAAGCTCACCCTGAATTTTTGAAGGAGCTTAAGCCGGTTTTAACGGGGCAATTTGTTGTGACGATTGCAGCCGGCATCGGCCCGTCCATTCTTGAAGAACATCTTGGCAGGGACGTACCTGCAGCATGGATCATGCCAAATACAGCCTCTGAAATCGGCGAGTCGATGTCACTTGTCGCTTACGGTCAGGCTGCTTTAGAATATCATAAGCTGATGCTGAAGGATGTACTGGATGCGATAGGTGAATCAGAAGTGTGCACAGAGGAACAGGTTCATCAGTTAACGGCCATTACAGGAAGTGCCCCTGCATTTCTGTATGCATTTGCGGAGAGCTTAATCGAACAGGCAGAGACATACGGCATTTCACATGAACATGCAGTAAAGCTTGTCTCCCAAATGATGGCCGGTTCCTCTGCCATGCTGAAGCTGAAAAAAGCGCCGAAGGAACTTAGAGAACAAGTGACAACACCAGGGGGAGCTACAGCGGAAGGGATAAACGTTCTGGTGCAGGGCGGATACAGCCGTCTGATCAAGGAAGCGGTTATCGCCACCAATCGAAAAGCATTGGGCAAGTGGCAGGAGAATCAATAGAGAATGAAAAGAGGGTGAGGACGTTCAGGCGCGCTTAGAATCTTTAATTGTTGTCTGACGCTTGCCCGTCCCATTGCAGAGAGTGCAGGTTTTCTTGAAAAAAGGCAGTTTGGATCTGATTTTTCCTTTTCCATTGCATTTCAAACAAATGTTGACCAGTTTCATCCGCATCACCGTCCGAATTTTCTTTATTTTCATTTTATCACAGAGATTTGCAGCAATCACCCGGATCAAGGGTGGTTTTTTTTTGCTCATTAGTCATGCCGCGCTCATTCTGTACTTATATTTAATATATAAATCCACAAGAAAAAGAGTGACTAAAAGGAGGAGGATAAATGGAGCCCCATCAAGTTTCCTTGATCAAACAGCATAAAAAGCTGCCAAAAGCAGAGATTGGAAAGCGGATGGTGCTCATTTGTTCGGGTGCGGTCCTTATGGCTGTCGGTCTTGAGATTTTCCTCGTTCCAAATCGCATCATTGACGGCGGTATTGTGGGAATCTCGATTATTCTGTCTCACCTGACAAATATGAAGCTGAGTCTTTTTCTCTTTTTTCTCAACGTCCCTTTCCTGTTCATCGGCTATAATCAGATCGGAAAAACATTTGCTCTTTCCACTCTGTTTGGTGTCGTCGTGCTGAGTTTTGCAACTGCTCTTTTGCACCCTGTTCCTGTTTTAACCGAAGATCTGCTTCTTGCGTCTGTTTTTGGAGGAATTATTCTCGGCATTGGCGTCGGGCTTGTCATCAGATACGGCGGGTCGCTTGACGGTACGGAAATTCTGGCTATTCTGTTCAATAAGCAGTCGCCTTTTTCTGTAGGGGAACTGATTATGTTTTTCAACCTGTTTATCTTGGGAAGTGCGGGATTTGTATTCGGATGGGACCGGGCCATGTATTCGCTGATTGCTTATTTTATTGCCTACAAAACGATAGATGTTGTCGTTCAGGGACTTGATGAATCAAAATCTGCCTGGATCATCAGTGAAAATCCAGATGAGGTCGGTCAGGCGATTCTTGCTAGGCTTGGACGTGGAGTCACTTATTTAAACGGAGAAGGCGCCTATACAGGTGAAGGCAAGAAAGTCATTTTCTGCGTGATTACAAGACTTGAAGAAGCTAAGCTGAAATTGATTGTCGAAGAGCTGGATCCTTCCGCATTTTTGGCAGTAGCAAACATTACTGAAGTCAGAGGCGGAAGATTTAAAAAGAGGAGTATCCACTAGTATGACACAATTCGGAAAAAAATTTCAGCAAGTGATTCTAAAAGACAATTCTCGCATAAGTCATTAGTCCTCTTTTTCAACGATTCGCCAAAATGTACGTGCAAGTGGTTTTTGGAATGATAAAAGTCGAAACATTGCCGATAAAGTAGGATGAGTTCTCTTATCCTTCTGCACAGACTTCAAAAATTCGTCAAATAAATAGGGCGAAATTATTATTTACTAAATTTTCAGATTAATTATGATATCAATAAAGGAGGAGATAAAATGGGTAAAGGAAGAATTCGTGTGGAAGAGAGCATTAAAGTGCAGACTGATGAGGAAATGTATGAAGCGACTTTAATTGAGAAAGCGGAAGAAGAAGCTGTAAAGCCGTAAATCCTGCTGCCATGTGAATCCTTGACACATTTGTCTCTTGAAAAGGCAGATCATCCGGAATATAGTTAGAACATACCTTAAAATGGAAACGGGGGATGAGCAATGCCGCTCTGGGCTTGGCTTCTGGCCGGATTTCTCGTACTTGTTCTTATAGGATGGATCAGTGACCTGCGATCAAAACGAAGACGAAAGTTGAATGTTTATCACTCCGACCCTAAAGCTGAAGCAATGAGAGCTGAACAGCAGATGCATAACCAAAACCGCGGTATGGATCATTTTGGGCTATAAACAAAAAGGAGGCGATCCCGCTGGATCGTCTCCTTTTTATTGTTCGAGGTTTTCTTATGAAACGCTTCTTTTTCTTCTTTGGTAAAGCAAAACTGATGCTCCGGCGAAGATAAATAAGCCTCCTGCAGCAAGCAGGTTGTACATTTCTGTTGCAGTGGAAGGCAAATGGCTTCCTTTAGCTGCATCATTGCTGTCCTCTGGTGTACTGTCATGATCACGTGCCGAATCCTCATTGTCTGGAACCCGGGGATTTTCAGACTCCTTAGCCTGGCCGTTTTTATCAGGGGAAGCACCAGGGACGTTATTGCCGCTGTCTTCTCCAGGATTACCGCCGCCGGCAGGAGGATTTCCTGTATTTCCGCCGCCGTCAGCAGGAGGATTTCCTGTATCCTCTCCTCCGTCAGCAGGAGGTGAAGAAGGGTCTTCTTCATCAGGGGCCTTACCTTTCTCTCCTTTTGTAAAGGACCAGATGTCTGAAACGGTGTTTCCTGTAAATGAATCTTCGGCTAATGCGTACCAGAAATAGGTCTGGCCGGTTTCGAGGCCTGTCCAGATTGTTTCTGCAATCGAGCCGCTTTCTATGTTTTCATCCGAGCCGATTGCCTGGTCTGTATAAACATTTACTGAGAAAGAATCGGTGGCAATTCTCTTCTCGGCAGGGGCAAGGTCAAGACTGATTTCAAACTCATCCATTTCTGGGAATTCACCTGTATCGTAATAGTTATAGTCATCCAGATAAGGTGAATACGTGTTTACAAGGATTCTGTTGTTGTCCTGATCAAAATGAAGCAGTCTCATATAGCCCTGCCCGCCTTCAGGTCCTGCCTGATAATCAGCCAGCATTTGAGTAACCGTGCGGTCAGGCGTGCCGTCGCCGTTATCGTCAATTTGATCAATGTACGTTTTTGCGGCATGATAGTGGCCGCTCAGTACAGCAAATACGTTTTTATTTGGAACGACTACTTCATTATATAATTTCTCCCCCAATGGGTGACGTGTGCCGCTTGCCAGTAAATACTCATGGAAGCTTAAGATGGCCTTTCGTTCAGGGTAGGCGGAAAGAACATCATTCATCCAGTCTATCCCTTCATCTGTTACTCCCCAGCCAAGATAAACCATGATGTAGTCATTGCCTCCGGCTGAAATTAAATCGTAGTGGCCGCGGTTGTTAAGATAGGAGCCGCCGTAATAATCTTTTGATTGAAAGCGGTCCTCTCCAAAATAACGATAGTAATCGGTATAGTCGTTTGATACCTGATCAACATCATGGTTACCGGCCAGCACCCCGTACGGGATGTTTTGATCGTCAAGCACCTTCATTGACGTATCGGCATTTTTCCACTGCTTTTCATCTGTAGAGATATTGACAAGATCTCCGGTATGGAAGACATACTTAATCTTTAACTCTTCCTGTTTTTGGGCAATCCATTCTGTCTGGCGCTGGTAAATATGCGGGTAGCTTTCCGAATAATACTGCGTGTCGGACATCCAGGCAAATGTGTAATCATACTCTTCCGGACTTTTTGGAATCTCATCTTGTACAAGAACATTGATTTTTGAGCCTTTTACAAATTCTCCTGCTTGCACGCTTCCGGTAAGTTCGAAGTCCTCTGTCCCTGCAATTTCAACATCTACCAAGGACCAGTTCTTTTGCTTATGGCTCCAGGCATACATGGATACTTTTCTGCCTTCTAATGAATTTCCGTCCCATTTAAGCTCAATGTGGTCACTATCATCCACAGCCGGATCAACAGTTACATCGAATCTGTGATAAGGGAACTGGGTGCTTGAATCTGTCGTCAGATAAGTGCCGTCTTTTTTTGACGTCAGCTGTATATCTTCAGACGTAAAAGCCTGTTCGCCTGCCGGTGCTTGCTGCTTGGGCGGTTCTGTGTCCGCTGCATGTTTGAATGATTTAACACTGCTGTCAGACGGTGTATATTGATACCCTTTATAAAAGGAGACGTTCATGCTGTCGTTTGAAGGGTCCGTTACCTTTATCTGCAGCTTCGGATCGCCTGCAGGAAGTCCTTTTGCACCGTCTGCCGGTCCAATCAGTTCAATTTTGTCAGGATTTTCGTTTGCCGTTTTAAATTTGATGACTTTCTCAACGTGATTTCCTGCCTTATCTGCTGCTTTAACTGTTAATTGATGGTCACCGGGCTTCATCTTCCCGGAGGCGGTGCTGTACGGAAGATCAATTTTTGCACCATCAAGCCATGCCTCTGAAGAAGCAATGCCTGCTATTGAATCCTCGATCCCCGCATTGATTTCAAATGAACCTTTGTATTCTTTGCCTTCTTCAATTGAAGGAGTGATAACCGGAGCCGTATTGTCTACTTTAACAGCGGCTGTCACGGCACGATTTAAATGCTGTACAGATATGACATGGTCTCCGTCAAACGAAGATTTTGTATCCCATTTATAGGTTTTGCTTGTTGCAAGCTCATCTGCAAGCTGAAAAGAAAAATCTTCAAACGGGTGAGCATCATTCATGGTCATAATTTTCTTTTCATCTGCGAAATTGTCCGGTCTCAGGACAGTGCCGTCGGATAAAACAAGTCTTACGTTACGAATTGTATAATCATCACGGTTTTCCTCTGATTCAAGATCAAATGGCGACGCTTTATTTCCGGAACGGACTGTGAGAATATTTTCGCCAGTCTGTATTCTCTCAGGATCAACCGGAACGGTGTACGTTTTCCAGTCTGTTAACCAATCCTTGTCCATTAAATAAAGGATGTCCTCGCCCATCGTAACAGCGTTCTGGAAGTACGTATTGAGACCGTTCGCTTCAAATGCGAAATACGCGGTGCGCTCAATAGAACGGTAGGTTTCCTCTGCCTCTTTACCGTCAATTTTAATGGAAATCTGATCAGGATTTCCCTCTTTTGCTGTAGCTTTTATGACTTTTTCTCCGCTTAGAATCTGTCCATTTTCAAGATTCAACCGAAGATCGGCACCATCAAAATCACTTGTAATGGCAATTTTCTTTTTGCTGCTGACTGTTTCATTCATTCCGTCTGAGACAGTAAAATAATATTCGACTGATTTTCTTCCAATCAAGTCAGGTGAGTAAATGGTATGGTGATAGAGCATATCATCATAATCTTCCTTAAGAATGACGCTCTGGTAGTCAGATTGCTTATCGGTCTTGTAGAACAGACGGACCGATTTAACAGAGTTGTTATCCTTCGCATCTGCAAGAATATGAATATCTTCTTTCTGATCTATTTCTGTCAGATCAGTAAGATCTTTTACAGTTGGCGGACTGTTGTCCTCTTTTGGAGTAACCGGTTTTTTTGGAATCTGGTAGGCTTCAACAGAACCCGGCGCTGCCGCCTTCACGCCTGCGCTGACCTTCACCTGAACGGTTGATCCGTCAGAAGGATATTTGTAGAAGATTCCTTTATCTGCTGCGGTATCGTCAATTCCGGTTTGCTCATTATAGTAGGCAACAGAAACTTCTTTGTTTGTGTTGGTTGAAACGACAAGACCCCTTGTACTTCCGTTTGCCATACCACCACTGTAAATACGGACAATATCTTTGTTTTCTTCAAGGTCTGTGCCGTAATTCTTATTAAAGTCGGCTACTGTGCTGTTTTTGTTGTGGTCATTGATGATCCAGAAAACAAGTGTTTCACCGGAAGGAATCAAAAGATCTTCAGGTACCGAAGGCCAGACAACGTCGGTAGACGGCTCCATGCCGTAACGGTAATTAATCTTATAGTCTTTAAAATTAACAGTCTGGTTCGTATTATTGTAGATTTCAACAAACTCATACCCGTCACCTGAACCGACATTGGTCGAATCAGGAACGACTTCCGTCACAAGGAATGAAGGAAGCTTTTCCGTATCCACTTCAGGAAGATCTACGGCAATCGTTTGTTCTTCTGTAGCAGCAGTGTTGATGCCATCAGAGGCTTCAATGTAATAAATCAAATCTGAATGGACGTCAGTACCTGCTATCACTGCATTGTACTGTTCAGGTTTTGCTTCAGCAGGGTTCATCGGAACAGATAAAAACGTGCTGTCATTTGCTGATTTGTAGAACAGCGTCGCAAAAGGGACAGCTTTATCATCGGTAATGTCAGCTTCAATGACTATCTCTACAAAGCCTTCTGCTTTCGTTACAGGAGTATGCGTGATTTCCGGCTTAACAGAATCATTTGTTTCTTCAGGAGCTTTCGCAGGAGAGGATGGGACCTGTTCTGCGAATATGGCTCCCGGATCAGGATCAGCAAGAGTTTGAAGCTTGCCCATCTCTGTTCCTGTTTTCGGGTACTGGTACTTAACCGTTTTCCCGTTATTATCGGTTTCATTGGCCAAATAAGCTGCGGAGATAACTTCAGCTCCTGTGCGGTCTTTTATCGAGATGGCTCTATTGCCTCCGTTAGCGAAGCCTGGGAATACATCTTTAAAGAACGCGAGGCTGGCTGATTCCAGCGCTGTTCCGAACTGTTTATTGAAATCCCCGGCTGTCAGATTTCCATTATTAAACCAAAGGACCAGCGTTTCCTGCGGATTAACCGTCAGACCTTCAGGAATCTTAAAAGGCACTTCGCTGCCTGTATCCGTATAGCGGTATGCAAACGAATAATCAGAAAGCGACTGAGTCTTGTCTGTGTTGTTGTAGATTTCAAAGTATTCATAGTAGTCAGTACCCGGTCCTGCTGAATTCGGTGAAATCTCAGTAATCAGGAGGTGCGCATAACTGTCGAAATCTTCCGGATCATCAGGTTCTGCCGGAGGGGCTTCCGGCCGGTCAATGACCACCTTGTAGTTTGCGCCGCTGTTGTTCAGCAGCACCCGGTTATTTGGATCGGTCATTTCAATGTAATAGATGAAACTCTCGCCGGTCAGCTCTTCTTTTGGAATGGAGGCACTGAACGTATTCCCCTCAGAAGCCATTGGCGCTTTTTTGAATTCACCGTCTGTTTTGTAATAAAGATGTGCTCTGATGTCGGCAGTGTCATCTGTAATGACCGCAGTGAAAGAAGGAGAGCTGCCTTCCGTAATTGATGCTAATGTCTCGTGAACAGCAGTAGGCGCCTGATTTTCAGGTGTCGGGACAGTTTCCGACGGTGCCTGTGTGTTCAGAATGGTTCCCGGCGTGGGATCAGCTTTTTTTTCAAGCTTCTTCATTTCCGTGCCGGATTCAGGGAAGGTGTAATGTACGGACTTGCCGCTGCTGATATCTTCTGCGAGATATGAGGCTGTTGCGGCATCTCCAATTGGACCCGTAATCACAAAGCCGCGGTTTCCGCCATTTGCAAAGTTAGGCGTGCCCGTAAATTCTACAACCTGCTCAGAAGTTAATTGGACACTGTATTTTTGATTAAAGTCTTCAAGGGATTTATCTGTCAGGTTCAGCCAAAGAACGGCTGTCTTCCCTGAACCAAGAGTATAAGGACTGAAAAGAGCCGGTTTATCCGTGCTGCTTCCGTCCGTATAGCGGAGTGAAATGGTGTAGTGGTCTAAGATGACGGGCTTATCTGTTGGATTGTGTACTTCTATGTATTCAAATTCGTCTGCACCGGCATTGTCGGCCATTATTTCTGTAATAAGGAGGGGGGAGCCGGTCATCTGCACACCACTCTTATTTTCTGTTTCAATGGCTGCTTCAGACGGTGTTTTTTGCTCCTTTTCAGAAGGTTCCTGCTCAATGTTTGGTTCATCGGAAGGCTCCTGTTCAGGTTTTGGTTCACTTGATTCAGCAGGCTCTTGTTCAGGCTCTGCTTTTTTAGATTGAACAGGTTTTTGTTCTGTCTCCGTTTCCTTTACCTGATCCGGAGTTTGAGCTGCGGGAGGTGTCTGCTGACCATCTTGCTCAGCCGGTATTTCCAGCTTGCTTTCAGGTGCCACAGGATTTGCTTCGGCTTCTGCTGGCAGAGCATCCTGCTCCTTTTTGTCCGTCTCCGTTTCATCGGCTGGAACAGCAGTTACTGAACCTGATGGAACTTCATTTACTTCTGCAGACACGTTTGCCGGAGTAAAGGCGGCAAGCAGATTTGAGACAAGCATCATAAGAATTAAGGGATAAATAAAACACGAACGTCTTTTTTGGCGTGACATGAAAATCTCCTTTTTTACAATTTTTTTACACAAATTCAATTTTAGTTGGAAGATGTAGGGTTTTCGTGAATTTGACGTAAAAATAATGTAAATATTGGGGTATTTTGCTCAATTCTGTCATTTTATGATGCATGAGGGAGGGAATTTGGCTCAAATAAAGGGTTTCAGCATAAAAAAAAGAGGGTACGGTATTACCGTACTCTCTGGGGGACTATAGCTGTGACGCAAGTACAACAGCGCCTTCAGGAGCTTTATTTCCTGCTTTTGGTTCAATCGTTATGGCTATCGTATCCCAGTTGAATCCGCCTTCCAGATTCATTTCGTACATGACGGCACCATGTCCGGATGAATCTGGAACGAATGAACCTGCCGCTACCGGCTTGTCATTTTCTATCAGCCATACTTGATAGACTTCGCCGTCATTCAGCTGCTTCAACTGCTCGGCCTGAAGAAAGACCATTTCTTTAGAGTCTTTTTCCATCAGGGCTGCCATAGCTGTTGTTTCGCTCAGCTGATCATCGACAGGTGCTAGTGCAACCTGTTTTTTAAGATCGTCCATACTGAAAGCTTTTTCCTGAGGAGCTTCATTCTCCATCTGAGTGACAAAATAAGCATTTCCAAGCAATGATGCAAAAAGCAGAGCTGCAACAGACGGGAGGACAAATCGTTTTGGCCGTTTTTCGGACTTAATGCCAATAGGGGTAACGGTCTCCTTGGTCGGTTCTATCTTTTCATCCTTCATTTCAAGAGGAGTATCAGACTCAAACACATTTCCGAGAATTCTCTGCTTCATTTCCTTCGGCGGCTGCACCGGCACAGACAAATAAGGGAGGTCTTCGGTCAGCGAGGTCAATTCCTGAAATTCTTCTGAGCAATCAGGACAGGACTTCAAATGAGCTTCAAATTCAGCCTTTTCTGCCGGTGTCAAATTTTCACTATAATAATCATACAGCTTTTCACACATTTGGCTACTCATCCATAACCCTCCCTTCTTTTTCAAGCATGCTCCTCAGGTGTTTCAGCGCAAGCCTTATTCGTCCTTTCACTGTTCCAAGCGGTATCTGGTACACATCCGAGATCTTCTGCTGGGTAAACCCTTTAAAATAGAAAAGTTCTATCATCTGCTGCTGGTCCTTTTTCAGTTTGGACACAGCTTCTCTTAAAATCTCGCCTTTTTCCATCCATTCAACCTCATGTTCGACGGATTGTTCCGGAGTGGAAACAGAGTCCTTTTCTAATATTTCGACGGTGTCCGCCTTTTTATGTTTGCGAATCAGGTCAATGGCCTGATTTCTTGTGACGGTTAATAGCCAGGAGGTGAATTTTCCTTTGCTGCTGTCGTAGACACTTTTCCCGTGCCACAGCTTCATAAAAACATCCTGAAGAACTTCTTCAGCGAGAGTATGATCATGAGTGATGCGGAAGGCAAAAGAGTAAAGCAGTTTTTCGTAGCGGTCGTACATAGCTTCCAGAGCATCCTTGTCTTTCCTCAGGATCCTTTCGTACAACTTAGCGTCGTCGTTTACTGTCATCTCCTAATCTCCTCTAATTTAATCAGACATTCGTCTAAATTAAAGAATATCATTTATTGTCGCATATTGGAAAGCGGGAGACGGTTTATTCCTGCTGTAAAGCTAACGGATTAAATATAATTTTGTATCACATTCTCAAAAAAAAAAAAAACGCCGTAGTGGCGTTTTTTACAAATGATTTACAAATCATCAAATCCGTTGTCAATTGAGTTGACCTTTGTATACTGTCTTGACTTCTGCTCGAAAAAGTCTGATTTTCCGAGGTCAACCTCTTCGTAGGCCTTGATCCATTTCAGCGGGTTTGTCCGGTTTGCTTCAAACGGACGCTCAAAGCCCAGCTGATTGCATCTTAAGTTTGCATAAAATTTAATATAATCGTCCACATCCTGCATATGGATGCCGTCGATTTTGTTCCCGATAATGGTGCGTCCCCACTCGATTTCAAGGGTGGCTGCTTCTTTAAAGGTTTTCTGAACGAATGCTGCCAGCTCAGGTGTATCATACTCCGGATATTCGCGGAGAATTTCCTTGAAAATTTTCACGAACAGATCCACATGAATTTGCTCATCCCGATTAATATAGTTAATCATCGTGGAGGTGGCGACCATTTTTTGATTACGCGCGAGATTATAAAAATACGCGAATCCCGAGTAGAAAAAGAGCCCTTCAAGAATGACGTCATACACAATCGATTTCAGCAGATTCAGTACATTCGCTTCCTCAGCAAACGCCTGGTAGCCGTTTGTCACAAATTCATTTCTCTTCCGCAGCGTCGGTTCGCTGCGCCAGTATTCAAACACTTCATCCTGAACATGCTTTGGAACGATGCTTGATAAAACATATGAGTAGGAATGGTTGTGGATGACTTCCTGCTGGGCGAGCATAATCATCAGGGCATTGATGCTTGAGTCTGTGATATACTCCGCTACTTTTCCGGCATAATCAGTCTGGATGCTGTCAAGAAGGGCGAGAAGGCCGATGATTTTAAGAAATGCCTCCTGTTCGTCACCTGAAAGTTCGGGAAACTGTTTTATGTCCCCCGACATGTTGATCTCAAACGGCGTCCAGAAATTGGAGAGCATTTTCTTGTATTTTGCATAAGCCCAGGGATAGGATACGTCGTCCCAGTTTAAAACATTGGAGCTCCTTCCATTAATGATGGAAGTTGAACGGTTTGGTGCAGAAGCGTCCATGATCGGACGCGCGTTCAATGAATGTGTCATATACGATCTCTCCTTTATCAGCTTGCGCAGGATTCGCAGTCTTCGATATCGCTTGATGTTGACCGGACGTAGTAAGTGGTTTTAAGACCCGCTTTCCATGCTGTCAGGTGCAGGTCGAGCAGCTCTTTTGCTTTTATGGTGTTGCGGACGTAAAAGTTAAATGAGACAGATTGATCGATGTGCTTTTGTCTGGCTGCGTTCTGTTTAATGCTCCACATCTGGTCAATCAAATAGGCTGACTTATAAAACCAGGTGGTTTCTGCATTCAAGTCCGGTGCAGTAACAGGTATTTTGTAGTCTTTTTTCTCTTCAGAGTACATTTTTTGAAAAATAGGATCGATGCTTGCCGTGCTTCCCGCGAGAATCGATGTTGAAGCATTCGGGGCAACGGCCATTAAATATCCGTTTCGGATGCCGTTTACTTTAATCTTTTCTGAAAGCTCATCCCATGGCATAGAGTCAGATGTATAGTTTCTGTTCTTAAAGTAGTCGCCGGTATGCCAGCCTGAACCTTCAAAGACAGGATAGGCGCCTTTTTCTTCAGCAAGCCTCATGCTTGCCTGAATCGTGTAAAAGGCTATTTTTTCATAGAGTTCATCTGCATACTGAACGGCTTCTTCGTCTTCCCAGCGCAGACGCTTAAGAGCAAGAAGGTGGTGCCATCCAAAGGTTCCGAGGCCGACTGCACGGTACTTTTTGTTTGTGAGCTTAGCCTGAAGAACGGGAATGTCATTTAAATCGATGACGTTATCGAGCATTCTGACCTGAACGTGGATCAGCCGCTCAAGCACATCATCTGACACAGCGCGGGCAAGGTTGATGGAAGAGAGGTTGCACACAACAAAATCTCCCGGTGTTTTAACAGTAATGATTTTGCCGTCTTCTGTATACTGTTCATCCATTGTTGTCGGGCTTTGGTTCTGAGTGATTTCTGTACAGAGATTGCTGCAGTAAACCATTCCTTTATGCGCATTGGGATTTTTCCGGTTCACTTCATCCCGGTAAAACATAAAGGGGGTCCCTGACTCAAGCTGGCTTTTCATAATGCCCTTCATAATGTCAATTGCAGGAACGGTAGTTTTTGAGAGTTCCGGATGATTGGCGCATTCCCAATATTTTTCGCGGAACGACCCTGCGCCTTTTTGCTCATCATAATAATCTTCCAAGGAGTAACCCATGACTTTCCGAACTTCATGAGGGTCGAACAAATGCCACTCTCCGCGGTTTTCAGCCTGTTCCATGAAAAGGTCCGGCAGGCAGACGCCGGTGAAGAGGTCATGTGTGCGTAAACGCTCATCCCCGTTGTTCAGCTTGGAATCAAGGAAGGAATAGATATCCTTGTGCCAGACGTCGAGGTAAACGGCGATCGCACCTTTTCTTTGCCCGAGCTGATCCACGCTTACCGCCGTATTGTTCAGCTGCTTCATCCACGGTATGACACCGGACGATACTCCTTTAAAGCCTTTAATATCACTCCCGCGGCTGCGGATTTTCCCGAGATAAACGCCGATGCCTCCGCCTGATTTTGAAAGATTGGCAATGTCTGTGTTGCTGTCGAAGATGCCCTGCAGACTGTCATCAACTGTATCAATAAAACAGCTGGACAGCTGTCCGACAGGCTTTCCTGCGTTTGACAAAGTCGGAGTCGCAACGGTCATATATAAATTGCTGAGTGCCCAGTACGCTTCTTTTACAAGCTGGAGGCGGTGTTCCGTTTTCTCCTTTGCCATCAGCGTCATGGCGATGACGAGATACCTCTCCTGGGGAAGCTCATAAACCGACTTGTCATAATCTCTCGCAAGATACCGGTCAGAGAGTGTCCGGAGCCCGATGTATGTAAAAAGCTTGTCTTTGTCATGGTCAATGACTTCTGAAAGCTGTTCAATTTCTTCTTCGGAATAAGAGTCAAGAAGGTGTCTGCTGTAGATGCCTTTTGCTGTAAGGGTTTTAATCAGCGACAGAAAGGTGCCGCCTCCTGATTCCCTGTTATATGCCGCTTCTTTATACAGCTTTTTTAGATAAATCCGGGCACAGAAAAAGGTCCATTCCGGCTGAAGCTCACTGATATTTGAAAGGCCTTCGAGAATGAGCAGGTTGGTCACCTGAGAGGCAGAACAGACAGTCCGGCCTTCCATGCTTTGAACAGCTCTTTCGGTGTATGTATGGAGGTCAAGCTCTTTAAAATCTTTTCCGGTTTCAGAAATAAAGTCAGTCAGCCGCTGCGGTGAGAACGGGGCTTTTTCGTTTGTCAGTTCGTTTACGATGACAGTGGTTATTTTGGTTGCCATAAGACATCCTCCTCATTTATAGTTCGGATTTCCGTATAACGGTCATTGATCTTTCAGGAAAAAAACTGCGGAAAATCAAAAAAACCGCCCATGAGAACATGAGCGGATCAAACGATAGAATAAGAGGGTGCACGCATCCCTGTTACTGGCCATCGTTTCATCTCCTCAGTCCCCGAAGAATTCGAAACTTCTGCAAATCTAAGGCAGGTCTCCTGACTTGTGATCACTCTGCGCTGAGTCCTTCCCATACATTTCTCTCGTACAGTGGTATTCCCAGTTCGTCACACTTACAGTTGCGGGGACAGTTCCGGATTTGCACCGGATTCCCTTTTAAGCCAACATGTTGGCACCTTAATTCGCTGATTATTTCAATATGTGGTATGTAGTTTTAGTAGTAAAATCAATATGTTGTGTTGTTTGATATTCTCATCATAAATGACATGGGTTATAATTTCAACTGAAATCTATGAAAATGTCGAAAGAAAAATAGAAAACCATTTTACAGTTCAGCGTGTTTCATCATACCATAGGTTAAAGGGAAGGTTACACTAAGTCTTATAAAAAGGAGATTTATCATGTACATACTTGTTAACGGCGAATATAAAAAGCGTGATGAAGTAGCGATTGATCTTGAAGACAGGGGCCATCAGTTCGGTGACGGGGTTTACGAGGTCATCAGGGTATATGATGGGGCATTTTTTGCGATGAAGGAGCATATGGAGCGGTTCATTCGAAGCGCAGAAGAAATCAAAATCGACCTTCCATATACGATAGGGGAGCTGACAGATCAGCTTGAAGAACTTCTCCGCCTGAATAAGACAGAAGACGGCGGTATCTATATGCAGGTTACAAGAGGAGCTGCCGCAAGAAAGCATCTGTTTCCTGGCAAGGGTACGGTTCCTGAATTAACGGCCTATCCAATTCCATGCTCAAAACCGGCAAAAGAGCAGGAGGTAGGGATTTCTCTCAGCCTGCTTGAAGACGTGCGCTGGCTCAGATGCGATATTAAAAGCCTGAATCTGCTGGGCAATGTCCTAGCAAAACAGGAGGCACATGACCGCGGGGATTATGAGGCGCTCCTTCACAGAAGCGGTATGATTACAGAGGGTTCTTCCTCCAATTTCTACGGGGTGAAAAACGGAAGTGTGTTTACTCATCCTGCGAATAACCTGATCCTGAATGGTGTTACGAGAATGAAAGTAGAAGAGCTTTGCAGACAGAACGGAATTGAGTTTCTGGAAGAAAGATTGAGCACTGAAGGTCTTGTCTCTCTTGATGAAGCATTTATCACATCTACGACCAGTGAAGTGATTCCTGTCATAAAGGTTGATGAAGGAAAGATTGGAGAAGGAATTCCAGGCCCGGTCACAAGAAAGCTTCAAAAGCTGTTTGATGAACTGATCGCAAAAGAAACGAAAGTGGTCGAGAAATAATAATAAAAATCCCGCCTGGTTTAGGCGGGATTTTCTGCTAGAGTGTATGTTTCCTGACAGGCAGGAATCCAAAAAGGACAGAAAACAATGGAGACAGGTAGAGAAAGAACGCAAATGGCAGGTACGCTATGACGTCCACACCGAGTGTCTGCGCGAAAAAGGCTCCGCTTACTCCCCAGGGAATAAGGGGATTGATCAGTGTTCCGGCATCTTCAAGGGATCTTGATAAATATTTCTTTTCAACGTTCAGTTTTTCATAGGCCGGTTTAAACGACTGACCGGGAATGAGTATGGACAAATACTGCTCTCCCGTTACGAGATTAACTCCGATTGAAGAAGAAATAGTTGCAAGGATCAGCTGCCCTTTGACTTTAATTCTCTCAATCAATCCGTTTAATAAAGTCTGGATCAGCTGCATTTTATCCATCAATCCGCCTAAAGCAAAGGCGATCATAATCAGCGAAATGGACCACATCATAGACTGAAGCCCGCCGCGGTTAAGCATTTGCTGGACGGTTTCCTGCTGAATATCAAACGCTGTTCCATTTTGCAGAACGGCTAAGAAACCGGAAAGATTTGTCCCGTCCTGAATGAGGAGACCTGTGATGCCGGCCGTTGCAATGCCTGCTGCAAGAGCAGGAATAACAGGAACCCGTGAGATGGCAAGTCCAATCACAATCAGAGGAGAGATCAAGGTCCATGGACTGATTGTGACGTGCTCTTTCATGACCGTCATAATTTCCTTAATGTTATCAAGTGTTGCTCCGTCAGCAGAAAGAGTTGTCCCCATATACCAGAAAAGTGCTGCTGTTATCGCATAAGCGGGAATCGTCGTTTTTGCCATATGGCGGATATGAGTAAAAATATTGACTTCAGCCACACCTGAGGCAAAATTCGTTGTATCTGACATCG
The DNA here is from genome assembly GCF_000708755.2 of Metabacillus indicus LMG 22858. Classification (GTDB taxonomy): domain Bacteria; phylum Bacillota; class Bacilli; order Bacillales; family Bacillaceae; genus Bacillus_P; species Bacillus_P indicus. Next base: position 99,554 of record NZ_JGVU02000022.1, read on the forward strand.
GCGACATTTTATCCCCGAAGCATGCCCCGCAAATAACAGCCCCTGCAGCCCATTCAACGGGAACTCCTGCGGCAATGGCCACTCCCATAAGAGCAACTCCGACTGTACTGACCGTTGTAAAACTGCTGCCCACAAGACTTGAAATAATGGTGCAGCATAAAAGAGTCAAAATCAGGAGGTACGCGGGATCTATGATGGACAAAGCGGCCATCATGACAGTAGGTATGGTTCCGCTGAACATCCAGGCTCCAATAAGAATCCCGATTAAAGCAAGAATAATAATAGGCTGAACACCGGATTGAATGCCTTTTACAATCCCGTCCTCAATTTCCTTCCAGGAGTACTTATAAAGAATGGCTGCGCCGCTTAGAAAAACAAGGCAAAGCATCAGCGGAAGATGCGGTTCTGTTTTTAAGTAAAATAAACTGATGAAAATAATGCCGATCATCGATAAAAATAGAATCACTGAACCAGTGAATGAAAGTGATTTTGATTGACTCATAAATTGAAATTCCTTCCTTTTATACTTAAACGCTTTTATGCTTTTGTGCATAAAAGTATTATATCAGTCTATTGATCTATGTCAACTGGTGATAAAAGTAAATGGAACAGGATTAAGCAAGGGACGAAAAAACCCCTGAAACTTTGTTTGTGTCAGGGGTTTTTAAGTGTTTAGCTCTCAAAAAAACGGATGCTTAAAAAAGCACCCGTTAGCACATTTATTTTGCAATCAGCACTGAAATATTTGACTGATGATGCACTTTATCGCTTACTCCGCCGAAAAGCAGTTTTTTAAGGCCGCCTGAATCACTGTTGCCCATAATGATGAGGTCAGCTGCATGTTCATCGGCAAATGAAAGGATGGCATCTGCCGGGGAGCCTGACAGAATCTCAACGTCTCCGGTTGCCTGGTTCTCATCAAGCTTCATTCGAATCCTCGACGAGACCTCATCAGAATGGTCGAAGTGGTCATTTTTAGGCTGATCATCAAACTGGCGTGCCGCATCAGGGGCAACCGGATAGTTCTGAAGGTTATCAGTCAGGTAACCGTTTGCAGGAGCACTCGGAATACCGGGTCTGACGCCTCCAGTATTCATGGCATGCTCTGCCTGATAGACGTGAACAACAGTTAATCGTGTTCCGAGCTGCTTGCTCAGCTGAATTCCTTTAGTTAGAGCTGCTGAACTTTCATCCTGTCCGTCATAAGCTACTACAATGTGGTGAAATGTATCCAAGTTCATTCATTCCTTTCTTTTGGCAGATGATTTCATATTTTTGAAATACCCTGATATTTCCTTGGGAAAACGTTCATCTGTCAGAAATTTAGCTTAGGCGGACAGATTTTTTCATAATTAGGCGTACACCTGTTGTAATTGGGGTAATAAAAGATAGGATTTATTTTTCTATATCAGGGGGTTATCCATGTTTAAGTCACTATTTTCCATAAAGGGTGTGTTCATGAAACTGCTCATCTTCGTGCTGCTTTCAGTCATCCTTGTCTTTATGGTGCACAACTCAGTTATTGCATCGCAGGATGTCAGCAAATTAGAGGAACGAGCAAACGCCCCGACCATTATTTATGATCAAAACGGAGAAATCGCAAGCAAAATCTCAAGCTCCAAACAGGAATGGGTCAAGTATGAAGATGTGCCCGAACACTTTTACGCGGCGCTTCAGGCAACAGAGGACCAAAATTTCTACAAGCATAACGGGATCGATTATATCGGAATTGTCCGCGCTGCATTCAAGAATGTGCTGGCGGGAGGAGTTGTCGAGGGAGGAAGCACGCTGACACAGCAGCTTGCCAAAAATACCCTGCTTACTCACGATCAGACATTTAAACGGAAATTTGATGAGTATTTTATCTCGCAGAAAATTGAAGATGAATATTCAAAGGAAGAAATCCTGGAACTATACGTAAACAAAGTTTATTTCGGAGAGGGTGCCTGGGGACTTAAGCGGGCTTCAAAAGTATATTTTGGAAAAGAGCCTGCAGATCTGACCCTGAACGAATCAGCGATTCTTGTCGGTCTGATTAAAGCCCCGACGAATTATTCACCAGTCAAGAATATGGAAAAGTCTCTCGACCGGAGAGACGTCGTTCTGAAACTGATGAAAGAAGAAAACGTGATTACTGAAGAAGAAATGAACGAAGCGAAAAAGGAAAAAGTCGTTCTTGAAAGAAAAGAACTGGATCAATATAAAGGCCGCTACCCTTCGTACGTAGATCACGTAATTGAAGAAGCGATCAAAAAATACGGATTGACGCAAAATGAAATCCTTGCCGGCGGGTTTGAGATTCATACCGAACTGCGCCAGGACATGCAGTCATCGATCGAAAATGTGTTTAAAGATGATGCGAACTTCCCTGACCTGGGAGGAGATCAGCTGGTGCAAAGCGGTGCCGTTCTCCTGAACCCTAAAACAGGAGGAGTCCAGGCGCTGATCGGCGGCCGCGGAGAACATTCATTCAGGCAATTCAACAGGGCTACACAGCTGAAGAGGCAGCCGGGTTCGACGATGAAGCCGATTTCGGTTTACACGCCCGCTCTTGAAAACGGAATGACCGTTAATTCCAAGCTTGAGGATAAACCTCTGGATATTGACGGATATCAGCCAAAGAATTTTGATGGATCGTACCATGGCGAGGTTACCATGTATGAAGCTTTAATAAAGTCTCATAATGTGCCCGCTGTCTGGACATTAAACGAAATAGGCGTGGCTAAAGGTGTAGATGCAGCCGAGCGCTTCGGACTGCCGATTACCGAAAATGACCGCAACCTGAGTCTTGCACTTGGAGGACTTGATAAAGGGGTTGCACCGCTTAACATGGCCGAAGCCTATTCCGCTTTTCCAAATGACGGCACGCGCGTAGAAGCTCATGCGATCACGAAAATTGTTGATGTGCAGGGCAACACCATTGCGGAATGGAAAAAGAAAGAAACAGAAGTAACGACTAAAGAAGTAGCTCAAACGATGACACACATGATGCTTGGGGTTGTCAAAGAAGGAACTGGTAGAAAAGCTGCTCTCGAAAAGCATGAGCTTGCGGCGAAAACAGGGTCCACCCAGCTTGGCATCGACGGCATCGATGGGACTAAGGACCAATGGGTTGTCGGATATACACCGAACGTAGTTGGTGCGCTGTGGCTCGGCTACGATCAGACAGATGAAAATCATTACCTGAAAACATCAAGCAGTGCAACAGCTGCACCGCTTTATAAAGTCATTATGGATGCAGCCCTGAAAAACGAAAAGCCTGAAGACTTTAAACTCGCTCCAATAAAGAAAGAAGAAAAGAAACCCGTGAAGAAAAAAGATACGGGCAAAGAGGAAAAAGAAAAGAAACGGGCTGAAGAAAGAAAAAAAGAAGCTGACAAAAAGGCAGAACAAGATGCCAAAGCAAGAAAAGAAGAACAGGAACGGCTGAAGCAGGAAGAAAAAGCAAAAGCCGATGAAGAAAAGAAACAAGCAGAAGAGAAAAAGCGCCAGGACGAAGAAGCTAAAAAAGCAGCACAAGAAGAAGCGAAAAGAGCAGAAGAAGAGGCGAGGAAAGCAGAAGAAGAAGCACGAAAAGAAGAGCAGCGAAGAAAAGAAGAAGAAAAGAAAAAAGAAAAAGAAAAGCCGGCTGAGCCGCCAGCTGAGGAACCGGAAGAGCCAGCCGAGCCAAGTGAGCCGGCCGAACCGGAAGAACCGCCAGCTGAACCTGCTGAGCCTGCCGAACCTCCGGCAGACAGCGGGGGCGGTTAATATCAGACCGAACAGGGAGACTCCTGTTCGGTTTTTTTGCATGTCATGTGGAATAAAGCCATCAAACCGAAAAATGAGCGGCTTGATGGCACTGAACAGGCAGAATAGAACCATCAAAACCGAAAAATGATCGGCTTGATGGCACTGAACAGGCGGAATAGAACCATCAAAACCGAAAATGAGCAGCTTGATGGCCCTAAACAGGCAGAATAGAACCATCAAAACGAAAAATGAGCAGCTTGATGGCACTGAGCAGGCAGAATAGAACCATCAAAACCGAAAATGAGCAGCTTGATGGCCCTAAACAGGCGGAATAGAACCATCAAAAGCGTGAATCAAAAGCTTGATGGTTCTAAAAGGTCGTAATAGAACCACCAACATCATGAATCAAAAGCTTGGTGGCACTAATCAGGCGTAATAGAACCATCAAAAGCATGAATCAAAAGCTTGATGACACCAGCTCCCGTCACAGCCAGCACAAAACAAAACGAAAAACTAAACACAACAAAAAACCGCATCCTTATAGACGCGGTTCTCAAAACTCTCTATCCTAAAACATTGGCATAATATACGTAATTAAAAACCATATAATTCCGAAGAAAATAACAAGGTATGCTGTGTATTTAATAAAAGTGGCGCCAAGAAGGCTGTTGTTTGTCTTATGCTCTTCTTTTCGTTCAACATTCACTTGTTTGTGCTCAGACATAAGGTTCCTCTCCCTTATTGGTTTTTATAGGATAACGTTAAGCAGCCAGCCGATAACGACGATTGCTCCAATTACGATTAAAATAGTTCTGATCATGGCAGCGGTCTCCTTTTCTGTGGTGGATTGAAAACAGGGTGTTCTGACATTATCTTTTGTAATATCCCTGCAGCTTTATACCTTTACTTTTTCAGCTGTATTCAGAAAGCTTGATGTAAAGCGTGATTCTGTTGAGCAGATGTCATCCATTTCAGCAAGAAGCTCGCTTGGACTTTCACCGTCAATTAAAACTTTTATCTGCTTTGAGCTTGACGTCATAAGAGAGAACGTTATCAAAGAAGGAAGTTTTGAAACATCCACAATGCTTCGTCTTCCAGCTATGAAATACACCTTCCCGCTATAATTTTTGGCAAGCTGATTCAAACTGATCAGCTGGTCCATTCTGAATGGATTCTGAGTACAAAGACTTGTGGATACTAACTGGCTCATCATGTTCCTCCTTTGATTTTCCTATGTCGTTTGATAGTGTTCTTTACCTTATTTTTAAGATGTTGAAACCTTTCTTTATAAAAATGAGAAAAATAGCGAAAAATCTTAATTGACAAAATAATGAAGCAAATGGTAATCTATTTTAGGAATAATATCAAGAAATTGGCAAAGGAGGGGTACAACATGAAAAAGTTCATTGCACGTCAGTTCGATCGCAAAAACCGTTTTTATGCAGCCCCGCCTTGCCTTACGGCTATTTAGAGTTTTATCTCTAAATAAAGATAAGAAAAAGGCACGGGGTATGCTGCACTGTATACTCATGTGCCTTTTTATGTTTGTGTAAAAAGGCAGATCTCTAAACAGAGATGTGCCTTTTTTATATTTTTTAAACAAAAAGAAGGAGGAAATGAAATGAATGTTTGGGTAAGCAAAGCTGAAAAGCGCGTGAAGAAAGGCGATCCGGAAAGCGGCTAGTCACTTAATAGGAAGTTTTAGGGGAGATGAAAGCATGTTTGCAGTTTTAGTGAAATTAGGATGGTTTTTTAAGAAGTACTGGAAGCGCTACACAGCAGCGATTATTCTGCTTCTCGTTGTAAATGTTCTGGAGATTATTCCTCCAAAGCTTCTCGGGAACGCGATTGATGATATTCAGACAGGGAATTTTACGAGTGATTTGCTTGTGGAGTACATTGTCTTATTCATCGGTCTTGGTGTACTTGTCTATTTTTTATCATACTTCTGGATGTACAGTTTATTTGGCGGAGCTCATCTCGCTGAGAGGATTTTAAGATCCAAGCTGATGGGCCAGTTTTTGGTCATGACTCCGCGTTTTTATGAAAAAAACAGAACGGGTGATTTAATGGCCCGGGCGACAAACGATTTAAAAGCGATATCGACTACAGCCGGCTTTGGAATCCTGACACTGGTTGATTCAAGCATGTTCATGCTGACGATCCTTTTGACAATGGGGATTCTCATCAGCTGGAAGCTTACGTTTGCCGCCATTCTTCCTCTGCCGATCATGGCAATCGCCATGGGAATCTACGGAAAGAAGATTCACACGCGGTTCACGGCTGCTCAAGATGCCTTTGGCGATATGAACGATCAGGTGCTGGAATCAGTGTCTGGAGTAAGGGTCATTCGCGCATATGTTCAGGAACAGGCTGATGTGAACAGATTCAACGAATTGACTGATGATGTATACAAAAAGAATGTTCATGTAGCCAAAATTGATGCCTTGTTTGAACCTACGATTAAGCTGCTTGTCGGCATCAGCTACTTGATTGGTCTCGGATACGGAGCGTACCTTGTTTTCCATAATGAAATTACACTTGGTGAACTGGTTTCCTTCAACGTTTACCTTGGCATGATGATCTGGCCGATGTTTGCGATTGGCGAGCTGATCAATATTATGCAGCGCGGCAATGCCTCGCTGGACAGAATTAATGACACTCTTTCCTATGAGCCGGATGTGAAAAATGCCGATCATCAGGTGCAGGTAGGTTCGCCTAAATCCATTGAGTTCAAAAATGTCACATTCCGTTATCCATCATCAAATGTGGGGAATTTAAACGCCGTCAGCTTCTCGGTCAAGCGGGGAGAGACAATCGGGATCGTCGGCAAAACCGGCAGCGGCAAGACAACGATTGTCAAACAGCTTTTGAGACAATATCCTTCAGGAAGCGGCGAGATTTTGATATCCGGTGTTCCGATTGAGAAGATCCCTCTTGAAACGCTGCATCGGTTTATCGGGTATGTCCCGCAGGATCATGTTCTTTTTTCAAGAACGGTAAGAGAGAACATTCTTTTCGGGAAAAAAGACGGATCAGATGAAGAACTGAACAAAGCCATTGATCTTGCGTTTTTCAGAAAAGATCTTGAGATGCTTCCAGAGGGGCTGAACACGCTCGTCGGAGAAAAAGGAGTCGCGCTGTCAGGAGGCCAAAAGCAGCGGATTTCCATTGCCCGTGCTCTTCTGATAGATCCTGAAATTCTAATTTTGGATGATTCGCTGTCAGCCGTAGATGCAAAAACGGAAACGGCCATTATCTCGAATATCCGCAGCGAGCGTGCCGGAAAAACAACCTTTATTACAACGCACCGCCTGTCTGCGGTTGAGCATGCGGACTGGATTATTGTCCTTGATGAAGGAAAAATCATCGAGGAAGGCAGGCACGAATCGCTGCTTGCCAAAAACGGCTGGTACAAGGAGCAATTTGAACGCCAGCAAATTGAAGCTGAAAATGAAGGCGGGGTGGGAGCATGAGCACAGGAAAGCGATTATTCCGCTATGCAGCCCTTTATAAAAAAACGCTGATCGCAGCTCTTCTGATGCTTACGGTTGCCGTAGGCGCAGAGCTGACCGGTCCTTTTATCGCCAAGAAAATGATTGATGATCATATTCTAGGCATCGAAAAAACATGGTATGAAACAGAAAAAGGAGAGCAGACGGCTGCCTATAAAGACTCCTTTTATAAACGGGAAGATTATTTTGAGCCGGGTGAGGAAAAAGGGGAAGAAGTGCACATTCTTCAAGTGCAGCGGGATTATTATTTTATCCCCGGCGAGCTCCAGTTTGACGGAGAACGCAGAGCTGAAGGAAATACAGTCACCATTTCAAAGGGAGAGCAGTCCGAGTCCTATCAGGGAACGAAGCTGTCTTCTAAAGAGCTGTTTGCTTTTTATGAACCGGAAATCGGGGGGCTGCTGACGTTAATTTTTGTCTATTTCGGCCTGCTTGTTTTTGCCTCATTCTTTCATTACGGACAGCGGTATTTTCTGCAGGTTACAGCCAATAGGATTATCCAGAAAATGCGCCAGGATGTTTTTGCCCATATTCAGAGACTGCCGGTCGTCTATTTTGACAACCTTCCTGCAGGAAAAGTCGTCGCAAGGATCACAAATGATACTGAGGCGATCAGAGAGCTGTTCGTGGCGGTTCTGTCGACGTTCTTTACAAGTGCGATTTATATTACAGGAATCTTTGTTGCGTTGTTCCTCCTTGATGTGAAACTTGCTTTGATCTGTATGGTCATCCTTCCGATTCTTGCTGTCTGGAGCGTGGTATACAGAAAATATGCATCAGACTACAACCATAAAATCCGGTCGCTTGTCAGTGATATTAATGGAATGATTAACGAATCCATCCAGGGGATGACGATCATCCAGGCGTTCCGGAGACAGGAAGAAACAAAAGCTGAATTTGAAGAGATGAATGATTCGCACTTTCATTATCAGAATAAGCTTTTGAGCCTGAACTCCCTGCTCTCCCATAACATGGTGGGATTTATGCGGAACTGTGCGTTTGTTGCGCTGATCTGGTATTTTGGGGGCGCCTCAATCGGTGTCGGCTCCATGGTATCAATCGGAGTTCTTTACGCATTTGTTGATTATCTGAACCGGCTTTTTCAGCCGATTACAGGCATTGTCAATCAGTTTGCCCAGCTTGAAACAGCACGTGTCTCAGCAGAAAGAGTTTTTACGCTGCTTGATGAAAAAGGGATTGATGTCAGCGAAAAGAAAGAGCCGCGCTACAAGGGTGATGTTACATTTGAGCATGTTTCGTTCGGCTATAAGGAAGGCGAATATGTCCTGAAGAATATTGACTTCCAGGCAAAACAGGGCGAGACGGTTGCGCTTGTCGGCCATACTGGCTCTGGAAAAAGTTCGATCATGAATCTTCTCTTCCGCTTTTACGACTGCAAGGAAGGGAAAATCATGATAGACGGAAAAGACATCATGTCGATGCCGCGTCAGACTGTGCGGGAGCATATGGGGATTGTGCTTCAGGATCCGTTCCTGTTTACCGGAACCATTGCCGCAAACGTCAGTCTGAACAACCCTGCGATTTCCCGTGAGCAAGTTGAAAAGGCACTCACTGATGTAGGTGCTGACAAACTCCTGAAACATTTGCCGCTTGGCTTCGATGAACCGGTTATTGAAAAGGGAAGCACGCTTTCATCAGGACAGAGACAGCTCATTTCATTTGCCAGAGCACTTGCATTTGATCCTGCGATCCTGATTCTCGACGAAGCAACGGCGAGCATAGATACCGAAACAGAAGCGGTCATCCAGGAAGCGCTTGAGGTGCTGAAAAAAGGAAGAACAACCTTTATCATCGCCCACAGACTTTCAACGATTAAGAATGCAGACCAGATTCTTGTGCTCGACCGCGGCGAAATTGCCGAGCGGGGCAGCCATGACGAGCTGATGAAACAAAAAGGCAAGTATTATCAAATGTATGAACTGCAGCAGGGAAAACAAAATTCTCTTGCAGGTTAAAAAAGAGCGTCCTTTGCGGGCGCTCTTTTTTGTGTCGATTAAGTTTCAGTAAGCAATTCCAACGCGTTTTTTCACATAAAGATCTTCCGCAAGCACTTTATAGGCAAAATACCCCGTATCTTCCGCAGAAATTTGTTTTCCGTCTTCAGGAAGAAAATCTTCCGCCACTCTGAATTCTTTTGTCAATTGGCCATCCGGCAAATAGGTCGGACACACGACAGTCCATTCCAGTCCTGATTCTTTCAGGGACAAATAGGCATTTAAATGTTCGTTAGCTGCGCGGGTCAGCGTTCTGCGGGACTCGCCGGATTGAAATCTATACAGATCAGGTGACGTTCTTGCCTGCAAAATCCCTGCTGTTCCGATTGTAATAATTCTTTTGATGCCTTCTTTTTTCATAGCTGAAATGATCAGAGGCACAGCAACTGTCAGTGTATCATTGCCGTCAGTGCCAAGGCAGCTTACGACTGCCCCGCAGCCGGTCAGCGTTTTTTCGATGCTTGCAAGCTCTCTTGCATTTCCCTCAATAATTTGAGCATGAGCCTCAACTTGCTGAGGATCACGGGCCAGCATCCTCACATGGCGGTTTTCCTCTAAAGCTGTTTTTAAGAAAGCTCTGCCGACTCTTCCGGTTCCTCCGAATAATGCAATGTTCATCGTATCAGTCTCCAGTTCTTTTCTTTTAGTGTACTTTAAAATCCCCTCAGAATAAAACATACACAGCCAAGAACTGGTTACACTAAAAAGGCGAAAACAAATAGATTGACAGCCATATGCAATCCGAGTAATATTCTAACGTAATGATTATAAAATCCGATAAGGTTACTGGGGGTTTAAAAATGAAGAGATTTTTTAGTTTACTTGCACTTTTATCAGTTTCAGCACTGATTTTAACTGCCTGCGGAACAGGCGGCGATAAAAAGAACGGGGGAGAGCAGGCTGGTGACGCCGGACTATACGATAAAGTAAAAGAAGAAGGCGTGCTTGTGATTGGTACAGAGGGTACATACCCGCCGTTTACGTTTCATGATGACAGCAACAAACTGACAGGATTTGATGTAGAAATTGCACAGGAGGTTGCTAAACGACTTGGCGTGAAAGCTGAGTTTAAAGAAACACAGTGGGATGCCATGTTTGCAGGCCTTGATGCCAAGCGTTTTGACATGATTGCAAACCAGGTCGGCATTAAGCCTGAACGCGAAGAGAAGTATGCATTCTCTGATCCGTACATTTCATCTGCAGCTGTACTTGTCACACACAAAGACAACAAAGACATTAAGTCATTTAAAGATCTTGAAGGCAAAAAAGCCGCACAGTCACTTACAAGCAACTACGGAGAAATTGCGAAAGAAAACGGAGCTGAGCTTGTAGGCGTTGAAGGGTTCACACAGGCAATTGATTTAATTAATTCTAAACGTGTTGATGCAACCATCAATGATAAGCTTTCTGTTCTTGATTTCCAGAATCAGCGCAAAAACGCACCGATTCAAATCGTGGATGAAAGCAAGGATGCTGCACAAAGCGGTCTGATGTTCCGCAAAGACAGCGGAAAATTAGTGGAAGAAGTCAATAAAGCACTTGCTGAAATGAAAGAAGACGGCACGTACAAGAAGATTTCAGAGAAATGGTTTGGCGAAGATGTATCTGAATAATATTTTTGCAGATCCTGAACGTTTAGAACGTTTGGCTAATATTGCACAAAGTTCCCTTCTCCCTTTGGTGAAGGGAGCTTTGTATTATACCCTGCCGCTTACGCTTATCACGTTTACAATCGGACTGATTTTAGCCGTCCTGACAGCTCTTGCGAGAATTTCAACGGTTAAGCCGCTTCAGTGGATCGCACGGTTTTATGTTTCCATTATCAGAGGCACGCCGCTGCTCGTCCAGCTGTTCATTATCTTTTACGGCCTGCCGAGTATCGGGGTGACGATCAGCCCGTTTATCTCGGCCATTATCGGCTTCTCTCTGAATGTAGGGGCCTACGCTTCTGAAATTATGAGGGCGGCGATTCTGTCAACACCGAAAGGCCAGTGGGAGGCGGGATACTCGATTGGAATGAGCTATTCCCAGACACTGAAGCGCATCATTCTGCCGCAAGCGTCGAGGGTTTCAATACCGCCGCTTTCCAATACGTTCATCAGTCTGGTGAAAGACACGTCGCTTGCTTCATTAATTCTTGTAACAGAGATGTTCAGAAAGGCTCAGGAAATTGCTTCAACGAATTATGAATTTCTGCTGATGTATTCCATGGCAGGACTCTTGTACTGGATCATCTGTTTTATCCTTTCTGTCGTTCAGCAGCAGATTGAAGGAAAGCTGGACCGCTATGTTGCAAAATAAGAAAGGAGAATACGCATGATTTCAATGAAAGAGCTGCATAAGAGCTTTGGTGAACTGGACGTTCTAAAAGGAATCGATCTTGATATTCCAAAAGGGAAAGTAGTTGTTGTCATCGGTCCTTCAGGTTCAGGCAAAACAACGCTGCTTCGGTGTTTGAACGTGCTTGAGGTGCCGAATAAAGGCAGGATTACACTTGATCAGCAAACACTTGATTTTACGAAGCCTGTCCCTAAGAAAACCATTACACAATTCAGAAGCAATACAGGAATGGTTTTTCAAAACTATAATCTTTTTCCTCATAAAACAGCCCTGGAAAATGTCATTGAAGGGCCAGTGATTGTTAAGAAAACAGACAAAGAAACAGCGAGAAAAAAAGCGAAGGTCCTGCTTGAAAAAGTCGGCCTGGGAGACAAAATGGATTTCTATCCGTTCCAGCTCTCAGGCGGTCAGCAGCAGCGTGTAGGCATTGCAAGAGCTCTTGCGATGGAGCCTAAGGTTATGCTGTTTGATGAACCAACCTCAGCACTTGATCCTGAGTTAGTGGGCGAAGTACTGAAAGTAATGAAGGATCTCGCAAATGATGGAATGACGATGGTTGTCGTAACGCATGAAATGAGATTTGCAAAAGAAGCAGCTGATGAAGTGATCTTCATGGACGGGGGAGTCATAGTCGAACAGGGCACACCGGAAGCCTTGTTCAACTCGCCAAAAGAAGAACGGACCAAAAAATTCCTCAGAAAGCTTGAAGAGTAGGCGGAAAGCCTGCTCTTTTTATTTTGCCGCCAAACGCTCAAGCAGCTCTTTTTTTTCCTGTTCAAAATAATACACTCGGGGCATGTTAAAATGGACAACCATCTCATGCGCAAGACTGACACAAACAAAAGTGACCGCTTTCCAATCAATCGCTTCAAGCATGGAGCATTCTCCTCATGGACGTTTTCTCTATATATATGGAAACAGGAACTTGTTTGATACTAGCGTGAGGAAACTACTTTGGATCATAGGCAGAATGATGATGAACAGTTCTGCTTTTAACAAGTACAATCAGAAATTTAGTGGACCAGTTAGAAAAGAGTATATCGGAAATGGATGAACTGTATCTAACTTAAAACACCAGTGGACTGAAGCGGAAGGCACTTGACTCCTTGTCCAGCTGCAGCGCCCAACTCCTCTGTCAGAACAAAATCCCCCAAAAAGTCAAAACCGGACTTTTCGGGTGATTTCTTATCTGACTGCCGGAGCAAAACGGGCGCTTCCGCTTTTCTAAGGGGATGAAGAGGGCGCTGAAGATCAAGCAAGCGCAGCGAGGAAGCTTCAGGCACTCCCCGCGGAAAGCAAGTGACTGGAGCGCAAGGGAACGGGTATGATTTGGAATCTACATGATCATAAAACAGCCTGCCAATAAGAAGAGAGGAGAAGTTCACGTCTTCTTTAGCTTAAAAAGTATCTAGGAATGGATAAACTTCAAAGTAAATAAAGAAGACCCCGGCAGAATGCCGGGGGTCCTTTAAGCCATGTTATGCAGTTGTGTTATTAGAATTTTCCGCCCATGTTAGATTGAGCGTAAGAAACTAAACGCTTAGTGATTTCGCCGCCAACTGAACCGTTAGCACGAGCTGTTGTTTCTGGTCCAAGGTTTACTCCGAACTCAGAAGCGATTTCGTACTTCATTTGATCGATTGCTTGTTGTGCACCAGGTACAACTAGTTGGTTTGAAGAATTGCTGCGTGATTGTGCCATGTAATAACACTCCTTGATGTAGTATAGTTTTTTTTGGGTTCTCTGGAGTTGCACCAGTGCATGAGGTCCATGGCCGTCTCGGCTAACCCACTATGTTAGCTGGCAGCGGGTTGTTCGTTGCTGTTACTAGGTATTATGGGTAGAATGGGCGGTATTATGCACGAACCTGAAATGGTAAATATTATGGAAAATTGCATGTTACATAAAGTAGAAGAAAGTAAGGGAAGATAGAAAAAAACTCGTCCGCAGGTGATTAGAATGAATATGTGTCCGCTATGCAATGGATTCAGCGATGAAGCAAGCGCTGCAAGCTGTCCAAACTGCCAGACGCTGATGATCGATCATGGGAAAATGACAGATTACCTTGATGAATACAGTGCGTATATGGAGATTGATACAATGAAGCTGTTTGACGGAGTGCGGGAATCACTTGAAGCACACCGCTGTGTGCATTTGTTTTCCTGCATGAACTGTCTGCATGAAGAGGCTAGGGAGATTCAGGAATAATTCAGCATAAAAAAACTGCCTGAGCTGTCTCAGGCAGTTTTTGCGCTTCCGCTTTTCTTATTTCGCAAAACAATTAAGTTTTGCGCTTCGATGTCTAGCTCCACCGTCCAACTCCTCTGCCAGAACAAAATCCCCCAATAAGTCAAAACCGGACTTTTTGGGGGATTTCTTTTCTGTCTATCGGAGCTTACCGGACGCTTCCGCTTTTCTTATTTTTCGCTCGCAGGACGAATGCGCTGCTCTGAATCTTTATCGAAGAAGTGAGCTTTGTTCATATCAAGCGCAAGCTCAATGATTTGGTCAGGTGCTACATCTGTGCGTGAATCAACGCGTGCGATGAAGTCCTGTCCGTCAATTTTGGAATAAAGCATTGTTTCTGCACCCATAAGCTCAGAAACTTCAATTTTAGCCTGGATTTTTGATCCTGCAGATGAATCGATGAATACCGGCTCATCGTGGATATCCTCAGGACGCACACCCATGATCAGTTCTTTTCCTACATAGCCCTGTTCGCGAAGGTATTTCATTTTTCCTTCTGGAACAACAATTGATTGAGTGCCGATTGCAAACTTTCCGTCAGTCAGTTTGCCTGTAAAGAAGTTCATGGAAGGTGAACCGATGAATCCTCCAACGAAGAGGTTCTCAGGCTTTTCATATACTTCTTTAGGAGCTCCGACCTGCTGGATGATGCCGTCTTTCATAACAACGAGGCGTGTTGCCATTGTCATTGCTTCAGTCTGATCATGCGTTACATAGATAGTAGTCGTTTGCAGACGGTGGTGAAGCTTTGAAATTTCAGCACGCATTTGAACGCGGAGTTTAGCATCAAGGTTTGAAAGCGGCTCATCCATTAAGAATACTTTAGCGTCGCGGACGATTGCGCGTCCAAGTGCAACACGCTGGCGCTGACCGCCTGAAAGTGCTTTTGGTTTGCGGTCTAAGTACTGATCAAGGCCAAGAATGCGGGAAGCATCTTTCACGCGGCGGTCGATCTCGTCTTTAGGGAATTTGCGAAGTTTCAGTCCGAATGCCATGTTGTCGTATACAGACATATGCGGGTATAGCGCGTAGTTCTGGAATACCATCGCGATATCGCGGTCTTTAGGAGCAACATCGTTCATGCGTTTGCCGTCGATTGAGAAATCTCCGTTTGAGATTTCTTCAAGACCTGCAATCATGCGAAGAGTTGTTGATTTACCGCAGCCTGACGGGCCTACGAATACGATAAATTCTTTATCCTGAATATGAAGGTTGAAATCTTCAACCGCTGTTACTTTGTTGTCATATACTTTGTAAATATGGTCTAATTTAAGCTCAGCCATGTGAATCCTCCTCTGAAGTGAAAGCGTTTTATTTATAGATTCAGTGTAAGCCATTTCAGAGGATAAGCCTATGGACAGGTTGCACAAAAAAATGTAAGGGTTTTCGTGCAACGTGTACAGAGAGTCAATCAGCCATCTGCTCGATGTACTTCATCATGAGGGAAACCGCCGCTGCTTCATGAAAATGCTTAACATCAAGCCCTGTTTTTTCAATGAACTTATCAATTCGGTACTGGACGCTGTTTCTGTGCATGTACAGTTTTTTGGCAGTAAGCGAGACATTCAGGTTGCATTCAAAGTACACCTTGAGTGTCTGGACAAGCTCTGTGTCAGTCAGCGATTCAGTCAGGAATTCAGAGAAGAGCTGATCTGTTACGCTTCCATTTAAAAAGAAAACGGGAAGAGCTTCCGAGAAGGTGATGCATTGCTTGATTCTGAAGGACTGGCAAATCACTTCAAAGCCTGCCTGTTCAGATTGTATTCTCTCTTTTACCCCGGCATCCAGTTTGTTCAGCTGTCCGATGCAGACGTAAAGCTCGATGAAAAAGTCACTCGTAAACGAATCAATCCACTGGTCGATGCTTTCTTTATCAATGACGGGCTCTGGATGATCTTCAAAGATGATGCCTTTTTGCTGGCTGATCCAAAGAATTGTAGAAGATGGAATCGATCCCTGCATCGCTTCTTCAAAGCTCTGCCTGTCAGAAACAGGCTGCCTGCTGAAAAAATAATAGCATCTGACTGCATCTGCAGAGGGGGGAAAAGGAGGTCCGCCGTCCCCGTATAAATAGTGAAGCCATTTGAGAGAGCGCTCACTGTGCTCGCCAAGACCAGGATCATAGGGGGTATAAAGTGTCGTAAGCAGATTTTTTTCTTCCTCCGTTACAGCTTCGCTTAAAATGCCGAAAATCTGGCCTTCATCTGTTTTATACCACTTGTAGCCTTTCTTTTCATGCGAATAGGCAAGAGAAAAGGCATCTTTATAATGGGCTGCTAATTTTTCGATCATAGGCTGTCTTGTCTCCTTTCTCTGCCGGTTGTGTGCTCTCCTTATTATATAAAAAAGAGAGAGCAGGCGATAGCCTAGCTCTCTCTTTTTGCCGGCGGCTCCTCCTGCTCGAGGTCACGGGCTTCTTCAATATTTGCGGAGTGATATCTGCTGTGGACAGAACCGCCTGACAAACCTTCATTAATCATCCGGTCGATATCCAGATAGGCTTTGTCCCGGCCCTCATACTCCGTATCTTTCTGTTCCTCTTTCATGGCTTCGCCTCCTTTTCCCCTATTTTGCGGAGGTGAAGCGTAAATTAACCGTCATAGACATGAAAGAGCATAAGTTCATGAATCTGAGACCTTATCGCCTCTTCATCTTCTGCTGCGGGTGAAGCCTTTTCCCATTCAATTTCCCCGTTTTTATGATAGACCGCATCATAACGGATGCCTTTAAAATAAAAAGAAACCCTCCATCCAGGCAGATTTGCCTGTTTGAAAAGAGGCTTCCATTGGAAGTGTGTAATCATCAGCCATCGCCCCCTTGTACATTTATCTTAATGGAATTCGGGGAGATTGGAAAGCGGTTCCTTTGCTGAGTTCAAAAAAGAGTGCAAGAAGCTGGTCCAGCCTTTTTTTCTGAATAGCTGCTTCATCAAAGGACATCGGTTTGCTGTTCAGTTCGTAGATGACCGGACCTTTCTCTGTCAAACCGATATCGGCAGAAAATTCCCCGATCAGTCCGAAGCTTCTGGAAAGCTCGTTTCCCGCTGTGCTCAAGATGGCCTGCAAGTGATTCAAATCAGCCTTTTCGCTGACAGATTCAAATGGTAGAAGAGTTCCTCCGTATTTCACATGCGTCGTCGGGTGGCTTGGCCCTCCGGATGCACGTACACCAATGCCGGTTATTTCATATTCACCGCGGCTTAAATGAACAAGTGCCCTTAAATCGTATTTTCTGCCCAGGACAGTATCTGAATGAGCTTCTTCCTGGATCAGATACCCTGTTAAAAAGGGATGGCAGGCAGACTTTAAATCTTTATAGCAGCTGTCAGACCCGTCTGCCGACGTGAGCTTATACCCGGATGAATCTTTGCGGATCCGAAATATTCCCTGGCCATGGCTGCTGTCCACCGGCTTTAAATAGGCAGAAGGATAATTGTTCATAAAGGTAAGAATGTCATCAAAAGCTGTTATCTTATAAGTAAGGGGAAGGGATGAAGTAAGTTTCTGCTTCAAAAGACAATAGACATCCCATTTATTGAAGAAAAACGGGTTAAAGACCGGAATCCTTTCAGCTTTCATCCGTGCCATAAACAGACGATATCCAGTCGTCTCCTCTGCTGCACGGTCCGGCAGCCGGTTATAGATGACTCGCGGCAAAGGCAGCTCAACTTTTGCCCACTGCTGGTGCCTGCGGCTGTAGACAAAGCCGCTGACACCCGATTCATGAAAGGAGCTCAATGTCATCACACAGCATAATTCCCCGGCTTTTTGCACTTCATACTGCAGACTTTTAAAGTAGGCACCGTCTCCGTGAAAGACCGCACCGTCTATACCATCTCCTGCAAGAATACCGACAAGCGGCCGCCGTGCTGTCATGTAAATAAAGTCTCCGGCTCCATAATCGCCTTCCGCGTCAAATACTTCGCGTATTGAAGCGACAGCTCAGTTGAAATCCTGTCTGCTTCTCTGAGGTCAGGATGTGAAAAAATCGATCTTCCGGGCTTCGAATTTGCTTCAAACATCCAGACCGCACCGTCAGTATCAATGCCTAGGTCAAATCCGATTTCCCCTATGTGGCCGGAGGTGCCTTTATCAATCTCCACACTTAAATTGAGTGCCGCGTTCTTAAGTGACCGGAAGGCATAGTTCCGTTCAGCTTCAGTCTGGAAAAGCTCTTGGAGCGTCCTGACTGCTCCTCCGTTTTCAAGATGAGTTGTGGCACTTCCTTTGCCTGCTACTTTCGCGGCGATGGCTGTTACTTGAAAACGGCCGCTGCCGTCTTTATTGGTGTGGACACGGAAATCCATTTTCTGCTTGCCTGACTTCAGCAGTTTGATGCGCTGCTGGATGACATACTCGTCAGGATTCCGGTCACCGAAGGAATGGGTAAAAAAGGCATCAAGAGACTGGTATTTCCTCAACATGTTCCTGTCAGTGCCTGAGCGGTACCTGCTGTAGTACTCCTTTTTTTCCGGGTCATAAATAAGCTGAAAGATGCCGCGGCCGAGACTGCCGTTTTTCGGCTTCAAAAAAACACTGCCGCAGCGGACAAGCATAGTGTGAATGTCCGACACGTCCGCACCCGGCAAAGTTTCAGGCAAATAGGCTGATGCCTCGGGACTCGCAACCAGGAGCTTGTGAATGGTCCATTTGTCAAAAAAACCGGGATTAAACCAGGGAATCCCATACTCTAAACTCAGGCGTTTTTTGATCTCCTGTATTGCCCGGTGGTCTTCAATCTGCCTGTTCGGCAGCCGGTCATACACCGCATTCGGCAGGGGAAGCGTTGTCCGCCTCCATCCATCGTCATCAAAGACACAGGCGCTGACTGTGCCCGAAAGCCAGTCAATGGAGTGGCTGCCAAATACATACGCTGCCACGCCTGCAGCCCTTTGTGCAGTCAGAAATTTCGCAAACAGAAGAGAGCGGCTGCCGACCGGCCTTAGGATGGACTCCGTAAAACCAGCTGTGAAAATACCGATAAGAGGACCGAAATAAACAGATTCACCGTGCACAAAAACCTGTGTTTTCTGAAGGGGAAGATGAAGGTGATCAAACAAATCCTTTGATAGTCTGATTTCATGTTTATCATGAAAATCAACCTTGCAGCCGCGTACGGAAGAACCAAATACGGCCTGCTTGATTTCGTCTGCTGCTTCATGCCTGAAAGAAGATGGAAGAGTCAGCATCAAGGAGTCAGTAAAGCTCAGGCTGATCGGGTAACTCATAAAACACCTCCGGATTCATCTTTTTCTCTCCCGGTTTGGCAAAGGAAAAGAGAGTAATCAATAATGGCGCGGGCCGACGGTCTCGGACCGGCTGCCGTCCTGTCATCCTGATGTTTAGAAGGTTTCGTGTTCACTTCAATAATCCAGGGACGTCCTTCCAAATCCACGGCAAGATCAACGCCGAATTCACCGAACAGCCCGCCCGCATACATGCTGAGTGCTTTGGAAATTTCAATGGACAGTTCATTTAACAGCTTGCGGATGTGAAAAGCGTCATCTGAAGCAAATGACTCTTCAAGGATTCGTTTAATCGGGTGCTGCGACCCTCCCCTTGCAAGGTTGGCAACAAACTGATTTTCAGCAGAAACACGGGCGACCGCCGAAGTCACCGCCCACTCCGCCATGTTCCGTTTATGGCAAAGAATCCTGAAATCAAGCGGTCTGTCTTGAAAGGTCAGAAGGCTGATGCCTTCCTGAATGATAAAAGCTTCTTCTTTTATTCTCGGATATAGGCTTTTAAAAAGCTCATCAGCAGATACATAGTGCCTGAGCAGGTGGCCTGAGAAGGTCGAATAATCAAGCTCATAGCCGTCATCGGTCTGTGAAATCCGGAAGATCCTTCTGCCCAGGCTTCCGCTTGCAGGCTTTAAAAAAACGACGGGGAAGAGCCTCACCAGCATTTCAAAAATCCCTTTTGAAGCAAGCAGTTCTGTTCTTGGCAGATGCGGTGCGAGTTCCCCGGCCTGACTTAGAATCTGATGGACTTCCCATTTGTTTAAAAACCGGTCATTGAAATAAGGAACTCTTTCCCGGATGAAATGGGAAGACATCTCCATAAAAACGTCTGACTGCTCAAGAGCGCGCGAGTGAAGGCGGTTGTGAACAGCATCGGGGAAAGGAACGGAGCTTTCCAGCCATTTATCCTGAAAAAGTGTATACCCGCGCATTTCGGATTCTTCAAAGCCTGATAGATCAAACACATAAAAAAGAACACCTTTTTCAAGGCTGCAGGAAGCAAGCTCTCTGCAAAAGCCATCCATTTTACCAAGTGACTGAGGCAGTCCTGCTTTTTCACATTCTGTCAGCACTGCAATGACAGGTCCAAGCTTGACGGTTTTCACTCTGGGGTCATACGTCATGCTGCAGGCAAACGGGTGCATCGGCAGGGCAAGTGCATTCAAAAGCTCCGGATGCACGGAGACGAGGGAATGTTCTTCCCTTATACTTACGAACTGCGCAAAAAGACTATTCCTCCCGCACATCACCCGGACTCTTGCCCCGGAAGGAATGTTCAGCGCTTCGCGTAAAGACCGGCTGATATAAATGCATCTGCCCGGCTGTTCCTTGCGTGCGGCCCTAATCTGAATTTTTTCGGTTATCATACAGAACCCTCATTTGCTCACTTTTCTAACAAGCTCTATAATATTCTTATAGGCAGAAGCTGATAGAAGCATCTTATGAAAAATTACTCAAACGGTGAGATTTTGGAAGGTAGATGAAGATGACAGTATTTGTAACAATTGCATTAATGATCGTGATCGGAGCGGCAATCGGCGGGGTGACGAATCATCTCGCCATCAAAATGCTTTTTAAGCCGCATGAAGCAAAGTACATCTTTGGGAAAAAGGTTCCATTTACTCCAGGTCTCATTCCTAAACGGCGTGATGAGCTGGCAGATCAAATGGGGAAAATGGTTGTGGGGCACCTTCTCACTCCGGACGGCATCAAGCGGAAGATTGCCAATGAAGAGTTTCACCAGACAGTGACGTCATGGACAGCCAAAGAAGCGGAAAAGCTCATTTCCAGCAGCAAAACCGTGACTGAGCTTGCAGCCGATTTTGGCATAAAGGAGCTGGATGACAAGGCGGAAAGACGGCTTAAGGATCTGCTGGGAAAAAAAATAGCAGAAAAAACAGCTCATTATAAAGGTCTTTCCATCAAGGAAGCTCTCCCGGAAACACTTCTTGAGAAAATTCAGCACTCTATTCCGCAGGCCGCTGATTTTATTCTGAAAAAAGGCAGTGATTATTTCCAGAGCGAAGAAGGAAAACAGCGCCTGAGACGGATGATTGATGATTTTCTGGCAGAAAGGGGCATGCTCGGCGGCATGGTCCAGATGTTCCTCGGAAACACAAGTGTATTTGACAAAGTGCAGCCGGAAGTCCTGAAATTTCTCCGCAACGGGGAAACAAAGCGGCTGATTACATCTGTCCTTGAAAAAGAATGGGGAAACATACAGAATTTGAATGTTGGCGAAGCTGCAGAAAAATTCAGGCTCGAAGATCTTGCTGAGGCGGCACATCAGGCCATCCTCAAAGAAATCGGCATTAAAGAGAGGCTGAATGCACCGGTTTCACAATATTTGATGCCTTACTCTGATTGGATACACGAGGACCTGATTCCGAAAATGACGGCAAAAGCCGTTGAGTATCTGCATAACAACCTGGATCACATGCTCGGACAAATGCACCTTCAGGAGATTGTCAGGGAGCAGGTTCAATCCTTTTCAGTTTCAAGGCTTGAAGAAATGGTGCTTGGCATTTCAAGACGCGAATTTACGATGATCACCTATCTTGGCGCACTGCTCGGCGGTCTGATCGGAGCACTTCAGGGAATAATCGTCATGCTGATAAACTAGCGCAATGGGCACGAAATGAAATTCCGGGAATAGTCTGTTATAGTGGTAGGAGCCTGCGTAAAAGGCGAAAAGATGTTAGGAGGACTTTTTATGTCTGCAAATGTATATGATTTAGGCTACAGCCTTGAGAAAGCACTTCGCGAAAGCGATGACTTTAAAACATTAAAAAACCTTTATGATGAAGTGAACTCAGACAGCTCGGCACGCACGCTGTTTGAAAGCTTCAGAGACGTTCAGCTGAACCTTCAGCAAAAGCAAATGTCCGGCCAGGAAATCACACAGGATGAAATCGAACAGGCTCAAAAATCAGTCGCCCTCGTTCAGCAGCACGACAAGATCTCGAAGCTCATGGAAGCAGAGCAGCGCATGAGCATGACGATTGCAGAACTAAACAAAATCATCATGAAGCCGCTTGAAGAGCTTTATGGGAGTCTTGAGCAGTAACAAAAAGAAGATGTGACATACTTATTTAAGTCATTGAAAAAGTCCGAACTGGAGTATAAATAGTTCGGACTTTTTTATGTTAAAGAACTGATATAGCTGGGGAAAAATTATGGCGTCATTCCGCGTAGTGCTGCCACTTTTGCCGGAGAAGGGTTCTTGATTGTGGCGTCATTCCGCGAAGTGCTGCCACTTTTGCCAGTGAAGGGTTCTTGTTTGTGGCGTCATTCCGCGAAGTGCTGCCACTTCTGCCGGAGAAGGGATCTCGATTGTGGCGTCATTCCGCGAAGTGCTGCCACTTTTGCCAGTGAAGGGTTCTTGTTTGTGGCGTCATTCCGCGTAGTGCTGCCACTTTTGCCGGAGAAGGGTTCTTCTTTGTGGCGTCATTCTGTGGCCCAGCCCCATACACGCTTTGAAATTCGAGTTTTCGAAATAAAAGAACTATTTAACCGCTTACATTTTTTCTCGAAAAGCTCTTGTCAAAACGGAAAAAACTTGTAATAATAAATGTAAGCGTTTTTATTATACCTATTCTTTGGTCTGCGGTTATGGGGATGACCAGCAGTGCCGTTTTGCGTTCAGATCCTGCGGGTAACAGGACCTGAAACAATGGGAGAAAATCAAATATCGGGGTTTTAACTTATAGAACAGCTCTGAGGCACATGTCTCAGAGCTGTTTGCGTTTGGGCGACTACGTGGCTCTTTCCTTTTCTGTTATGGCCTATCTGCTTTTCTATCGTTCTATTTCAGTTCTAAAGGACATATTCCTATATTAGAAATCAGACATCAGCTGAAGGGGGATTCACTGTGATCTACCGACTACTGGCATTAAATATTGACGGAACCCTGCTCCGTTCAAACGGCCGTCTTGAACCTTCAACAAGGGAAGCGGTCCAATATGTTCAAAACAAGGGAGTGTATGTGACTCTCGTGACAAGCCGCCATTTTCAGATGGCAAAAAAACTTGCAAAGGTACTGAAGATAAATAACCTGCTGGTCACTCACAGCGGTGCGTTTGTTTCTGATAAAGTGGACAGATCGCTCTATGAAAACAGGATCTCAGAGGAAAAGACCTTTAACCTCGTTCAGGTGCTGGAAACGTTCGACTGCAACGTGCGCATCGTGCACGAACGGTTTTCGCTTGGCAACCGGAAAAAGGTATCTTCTTCTATTTTGGGGAAAACACTGCTGAGTCCGAAAGATCCGCTTTTTTATCCTGTTCAATTCGTCGAATCGCTTGGTGAAAATTTAAGGGATGAACCGCTCGCTGCGCCGAAGCTTGATGTTTATTTCTCAGAGGCGGAGTCATGCCTTGAGGCGGAGAATGTTCTAACCAATGCGTTTGAAGGGATTACAGTAAAAGTGAAGAACCCTTCCATGCTTGAGATAACAGCAAAAGGAGTCTCAAAGGAAAATGGTTTGAGGCTGCTGGGCCAGCATCTCGGCATTGCACAGGAGGAAATGGTTGCAATCGGTGATGCAGAGGACGATATTAACATGATTGAACTGGCAGGTTTGGGCGTCGCGATGGGAAATGCGCCGAATGCCGTTAAGAAAGCAGCGGACTGGATAACAAGAAGCAACGATGACCAGGGAGTTGCCTATATGGTCAAAGAGCATTTCAGAAAACAGCACCGCATTGAATTTTTGGATAAACTGAAGGTGGACCGCTAGGAAACCGCAGCCGGGGAGCTGCGGTTTTTCATTTTTTCCTCCAAAAGCATTTGTAAATTCTATGTTAATCTGTATCCCTTTCAAAAGGATTTTTATAGATTAATAAGAAATACGTAAGAATGCTGAAAAAGGAGGCTCATCATGATAAACAAAGCAGCAGTCCGCAAACCGTTTCTGATGAAAATGTGGGAGCATTACCCGAAGCTCTGGAAAGGGCTGATTGATGCAGGAATCCTGCTGAAATACAAAACGCTTGATATCAGGAAGCTTCCTGATAAAGTGGTCATGCCCTCATCAAACGTTCTGTACGTGGATGCAAAGGAAAACCGGGGAAGAGCCCTATTGATCAGCGGCGGAGTCACGCAAAAAAGACTTCTGTCTTTCTGGGAAGACGCCGTAACAAACATGCAGCCGGATACCGTCATAGACATTGGCGTCAACTACGGAGAATGCATCTTTTCCGTTCCTTATCCAAAGCATGCCAAGATTTACGGGATAGAAGCAAACCGCAATTTGCTTACATATATCCAGAAGTCAAGGGATGCTCATCCAAATTCAGCTCAGATCAGGATCATTCATGCGTTTGCATCAGATAAAGACGGGGAGGAAAAGGAATTTTTCGTTGATAACCACTGGTCTGGAACGTCTTCGGCTTCTTATAAACCTTCCCACAGTATGATTGACCAGGTCTCAGTAAAGGCCATCACGGTTGATTCGCTGTTTAAAAATGACTTGAAAAACAAGACGGTTCTTTTCAAAATTGACGTAGAAGGATACGAAGCGTTTGTGCTGAAAGGCATGAAGCGTCTTTTTGAACAAAGCCGGTGTGTTCTCGGGTTTATTGAGTTCAACAGTGAATACTTCGGGAAATCAGGCGTGGACGTGAAGGAGTTTTTCGCCTATTTGAACCGGTATTTTACAATCTACGTCTATCAGGATAATGATACTTTAGTAAAAATGAAGAATCTCACAATCGATGACTTGTACAGCATGTTTGATTCCCGGTATGTTCATACGGATCTATTGCTTGCAACCAATGAAGAGCTGGCAGATTCCCTTATTTGAGAAAGGGGGCTGCATACAGCTCTTTTCATTTTTTGAGAAGGGATTTCGCGTTATGTTTAGAAATAATAAAGAACCATTATTTTTATTTTAAGCTTAAGTCTCTCGGTCAATTACATCGTTTTGAATGACTAACTAAAGAAAGAAGGGAAAGAGATGAAAGGGGATTTCTTTTCAAACTATGAAAAATTCATTATCGTGCCTCTGGAAGAACAAAATGCAAAGCAGGAATTCACTCCTTCCGACTATCCGTCTCATTATATTCTAACCCTGTCGCTCTATGATGCACTTATTGAAAACTGGAATGAAGCTGCCAAATTTGAAATAGACATTAAAGCCGGTCTTGAGAAGGTATTGGAAGAGTTCAACCGGAAGCATGGAGATCATTATCATCTGCAGGTGCTTGAGCTCGATACTGATAAACCATACTTTGTTCTCGCTTTTTCAAGCAAAATGAAAATCGAGAGCGAAGAAGCAGACAGCAGAATTGCCTATGTGCTTGAAATTCTATTATCCAATCATCTTTATGTGGGCCAAAGCTGGTACAGGCTGATCGGCGACAAAGGAAGAATCAAGCGCCAGCTGTTCAGCTACTCGTTTAAAGAATACTATGTCATGGAATCAGCAGGCGTATAGGACCATTCTTTTGGTGAATCCTCATGGACATGATATTATGTAGTGAGCTGAAAAGGTATAGGAGGATTCACAAAATGGATATTAAATTAATCGCACTGGACATGGACGGCACCCTTCTGAATGAGAAAAAAGAGATTTCAGAAGCAAACCGCAGCGCTATAAAAGCAGCAGAAGAAAAAGGGCTGCACGTCGTGATCAGCACCGGAAGAAGCATGGCGACACTAAGAGACCTTGCTAAATCTCTAAGTCTGAAATCATACCTTGTTACTGTAAACGGAAGCGAAATCTGGGATGAGCACGGTGAACTTGTTCACAGAAGCATTGTGGAAAACGATGCGATCACATGGATGTATGATCTTTCCAAAACACACAAAACCGGATACTGGGCAACAAGCACAGAGCGGGTTTTCTTTAATGAGATGCCAGAAGATCTGACTGCCTACCAGTGGCTGAAGTTCGGCTTTGAGATTGAAGACGACAAAGCCCGCGAGACCATCCTGAAAGAACTTCAGAACAGAGGAGAGTTTGAAATCACAAATTCAAGCCTGACAAATCTCGAAGTCAACACGATGGGCGTGAACAAAGCGCGCGGCATTGAAAAAGTGTGCGGCCTTCTCGGCATCACAATGGAAAATGTCATGGCATGCGGAGACAGCATGAATGACATGGCCATGATTAAAGAGGCGGGACTTGGCATCGCCATGGGCAATGCACAGGATACCGTCAAAGAGGCTGCCGACTGGGTAACATTGTCGAATGATGAAGACGGAGTCGCTGAAGCGATTAAAAAATATGTGCTTTAAAATGGACAGACGGTTTAGCGGCCGTCTGTTTTTCTTTGTTAAGAATCTGATCAAGGCGCTTGCGCTTTTGTTAATAAAATTGACCGCACGCGTCATGTTTTGTACACTAAAAGGAGTTTTGAATCCAATAAAGATAAGGTGAGAGTCTTGCGTTTTTATATAAATGGCATAGAAGATGAACGTCTTCACCGGCCGCTGCAGTTAATATCAAACTTGTTTTACGAAGAAACCGAGCTGTTCTTCGAAGAGGAAGAAGCCGATATCCGTATTGGCTACGAAGTGGAACAGAAAAACGGAAGCGTTTCTGTAAAAGGCGTGCTTTCAGGCCAGGACGGATACAACGGGGAAGCCCGGCATGAAAAAGAACTGTCCGGACAGCTGACGGAAAAAGAGATTTTCAAACAAATCAAGCATACCCTCGTATACGTGCATCTGAATCTTCTTCAGGATTACACAGGAATCATTCAGCAATGGGGAATTCTGACTGGAATCAGGCCGACGAAGCTGCTTCACAAAAAGCTGCGCGAAGGCATGTCAAAAGAAGAAGCACACCGCATGCTGAAAGAAGAATATTTAATTTCGGATGAAAAGATTGCGCTCATGCAGAGGATTGTCGACAGACAGCTGAGTGTTGTTCCCGATCTCTACGACTTATCCAGGGAAGTCAGCATCTACATCGGCATTCCGTTCTGCCCGACGAAATGTGCCTACTGTACGTTTCCAGCCTACGCGATCAACGGAAGACAGGGTTCTGTTGATTCCTTCCTTGGCGGACTGCACTACGAAATCCGCGAAATGGGCAGATGGCTGAAAGAAAAAGGCATTAAAATCACGACTGTTTATTACGGAGGTGGCACTCCGACAAGCATTACCGCAGAAGAAATGGACATGCTTTACGAAGAAATGTACGCCGCATTCCCCGGTGTCGAAAACATACGGGAACTTACCGTTGAAGCGGGCCGTCCGGATACGATAACAGAAGAAAAGCTGGATGTGCTCAACAAATGGAACATCAGCCGCATCAGCATTAATCCCCAGTCCTACATTGATGAAACGCTGAAAGCGATCGGTCGCCATCATACCGTTCAGGAAACCATTGATAAGTTCCATTTAGCAAGAGAAATGGGCATGGACAACATCAACATGGATCTGATAATCGGACTCCCTGGTGAAGGAGTGAAGGAATTTGATTATACTCTTTCAGAAACTGAAAAGCTTATGCCTGAATCACTGACGGTTCACACACTTTCTTTTAAACGGGCCTCAGAAATGACGCGCAACAAACAAAGGTACAAAGTGGCAGACCGCGGAGAAATCGAAGAAATGATGAACCGCGCTGTGCAGTGGACAGATGCTCACGGCTACACGCCATATTACTTGTACCGCCAGAAAAATATCCTGGGCAACCTCGAAAACGTCGGATATGCGCTCGAAGGCCAGGACAGCATCTACAACATCATGATCATGGAAGAACAGCAGACCATTATTGGAATCGGCTGCGGTGCTGCGAGCAAATTCATCCACCCTGAAACAGGCAAAATCACGCAATTTGCGAATCCGAAAGATCCGAAGTCCTACAATGACAGCTTCAAGCATTACACAGAAGAAAAAATCAGGCTTCTTGAAGAAATGTTTGAGTCATGAGACTTTTTGATTTTAAAGGAAATCCTTAAATCACAGCTCCGAATCTAATTAAAATAAGTACACGAATTCACACCGCATTTAGCGGTGTGTGTTTTTTTGCAGCATAATTACTGGAATGTGTTCTGCTTAATACTCAATTACAATCTCTCCTTCGTCCTTTGGAACTTCGAAACTATTCAGGAAACCAGTTAGTATATCCTCTGTTATTGGGAAGGCGGCATTTGCGTCAAAACGGTTGCTTCTCACCTCTAGACGATTAAGTAAATCAGCATGACTCACTTTCAAATAAATCATACACCGTTTACCTCCGGCAGCTTCAATTAGCTGCTTATATTCAACCCTTTCAGCCTTTCTCCAAAAACTGGAGTCAACTACTACTTGTTCCTTATTGTGAATCAGTCTTACTAATTTATTCCGTAACCTTAAATGAGCCTTATTCAGATATTCTCTATATTTTTCAATTGGATAATCAATTCCGTACCGGCCATTGGCAGACCAGACTTCTTCATCTATAGAAAGGCGTACAAAACCCTTATTATCCATTTTTTGAGAGAAGGTCGTTTTTCCAGAACCGGCTAGTCCGCACATTATTACTACTAAAGGGGTAACATGATCTCTCTCACGATAAAGGTAATCTAATGCAGATTTCTCGAACACCTGAAAGCCCCCTTTTTTCATCAGATTCATTAAAATTTTTAAGGTATTCTGTGCTGTATGATTATATTCCTTCTTTCATCGAACTGCCCTTAAACGTGTTATTTACAGGTTTACATCACAGACAGGACGCCAATAAGATTCAGTATCTAAAAAATTTTCAGCTCATCCCCCTAACATCAGACATCTCCTGCCTGAATAGCTTTAAGGAGTGAGAGGAGGCAGGAGATGATTAAACGATTGGGCGGATGTATGCTGATGTTTGCGTTTATGCTAGCCGGGTGTTCGGCCGATCCTGTTCAGGAAGAATTGCTGACGTATGTAAATGATGTGCTTCCTGAGGTCACCGAAAAAGAAGTGTCTGCCATTACAGCCTATGACAGTGTGTCAGGAGATAATTACACAAGTGATGATGTCATGTATTCCGTGATGGTGGATGAAGTATCACCCGTTTACAATTCCTTCATTGCCGACCTGGAAGAAGTAGAAATTGAATCAAAAGAGCTGAAAGTGCTTCATGAGCACTATATCGAAGCAGCCAATATTCAGCATGCAGGATTTATCCTGATAATCGCAGGCCTTGAACAGCAGGATCGCGGAAAAATCATTGAAGCAAACGAAAAACTTGCAGCTGCGCGTAAAATGCTCAGAGAGTACACCGCAGACCTCGAGGCGCTTGCTGAAAAACATGATGTGACGCTTGAGGAAGAGTATTAAAGAAAGCCAAGTTGTTGGTAACGAAGTCGGTTTTTGAGTGCAAAACTAAAAATTACACATCTAAAGGAGAGCCAAATCGTCTTGATTTTGTAACTCCTTTTTCTTGATTTCTCGGCGTTTTTGCCGATAAATCTTCATAATTTGTCATACAAAATGTACCCTAAAATAGATGACAGAACTTTCTGTTCCTCAAATTATGTCATGCGATTTCATATACACTTTAAGGCACTCAATAAAGAAACTGACGTCAGTAGTATGTATGATAAAATGGAAATACCAGTTATTCCGTTAAAGGGCAGGATTGTGGAAGAGTGAGTATTTGTTTCTTTGCAACAATCGGGCCAGATTGTTGAAGATCGCTTAGTAATAAGTTAATAGTTAATATATAGATGTATATATTTCACTTGAACTAAGCCGATCTCATTGTGAACAATGCCGAGAAGAAATGCTTCATGAATATTATAAAGGAATACATGGGAAGATGTATCGACTACAGTCCCTAATAATTAGGGTAGAAGAAAAATGGACCGGGCGTACTTTGTTCGGTTTTTTTTATATTTTTGTAAGATATTTGAGTTTATCGCGTCTTATATGTAAGGAGGTGAGTTGGTGACACAGCTTGAGGATATTTATAATACATACTTTAAAGATGTATTTTTATATGTGTATAGTTTATCTGGTGATAAGCATATCGCTGAAGATATCACTTCGGAAACTTTTATAAAGGCATTAACATCGCTAGACAGTTTCAAAGGGAATAGTGATATCCGTGTTTGGTTATGCCAAATTGCCAAGAACAGTTATTACTCTTATTTGCGTAAGAATAAAAGCTCGGTGGATCTTGAGTCGGTTTCAGAATCAGCTAGTGGAGACAATGTAGAACAAGAAATAGCCATTTCAGAAGCGTCTATGAAGGTACATGAAGTTATCCAGAATTTGAAAGAGCCATACAAAAAGGTCTTTACTCTCCGTGTATTTGGAGAACTGTCATTTAAGCAAATTGGCAAATTGTTTGGAAAAAGTGAAAACTGGGCTTGTGTTACTTATCACCGTGCTAGAGAAAAAATTAAAGCGCGATCGGAGGATTATCGATGAAAATTAGCTGTAATATGATTAGGGATATACTGCCGTTATATGTCGAGGATATGGCAAGTCAAGATACTAGAGATCTAGTTGAAGAACATATAGCTTCTTGTGAGAACTGTAAAAAACGACTTGAAGAAATGAGGACTTTTGAAGAACCGCCAGTAGATACCGATATAGCTCCCTTAAGAAACATACAAAATACATTGCGAAAGAAAAAGCTGCAAACTATTATTCTTTCAGTCATGGTAACATTGGTTTTTGCAGTGGTTACAATCGCTTATCTGACAACCCCAGCATACATCTCTTATAATGAAAATGCGGTTTCAATTATTGAAAAGGATGACGGAACTGTACTTTTGAATTTTAGTGAAGAAGTCTCTGGATTTAATGTAAATCACTATCCAGCAGCAGACAATTCAGGTTATGTCTATGATATAACAACATGGGAAACGATTTGGCAACAGAAAATAAACAAAAACAACCTGGAAAATACGGTCTTAAACCCGAATGGGGAAACGGTCGCTTCGATCTACTATTACAATACCGATGGAAGTGAAAATACTTTAATTTATGGAGATCCAATAACGGATGGTTCTGTCATGACGTTACCTCGGCTTGTTTTAAGCTACTATGTGTTGTTGGCTATAGGATTTTTACTTATTTGTGGAATTGGATTGGTCATATTCCGTAAGAACGAAAAAATAAGAAATGGACTAGAAAAAATGATTCTATTGCCTATCTCGTACCTGTTTGCTCACTTACTTATAAAAGGTCTTCACTCTGCCACTTACCTTGCTGGACGAGACCTTTATGTAATATTACTTGTCACAATTTCTTTATATGTTGCGTTGTTAGCTGGAAGGAACATATTTAAAAAAATACCATTTAAGAAGCCGAAAAGCACTTCATAATAGTAATAGGCTCACCAATCAGCGATTTTTTTCTTGATTTCAGTTCTATATTAATTAATACTTAAAGGTCTCTTGATTGATTCAGATTTCAAAAACATGGCCAAAAGTACTCTTTAAATTGGCCAAAAACTCAAAATTTTACTGACCAGAGGCAAGGATTGGGGTGCTCTTCTGTTCCAGCAATCCTTCTCATCGGTACAATAATATTAAATGCAATCACTGAATAGTAAGATGTTTATTTTCATTTGGAAGATAGATTGTGAAAGGTACATTAAGTAAAGATGAATGTTTGGAAGAAGCAGATACGCCTTTCACTATTTAGTCGAATAGTTAAAGAACCAGAAATAGAAAGATAAGTGACTTTTGGGGGCATTTTATGGGAGAGCAAGAGAAATTA
Source organism: Metabacillus indicus LMG 22858 (assembly GCF_000708755.2). GTDB lineage: Bacteria > Bacillota > Bacilli > Bacillales > Bacillaceae > Bacillus_P > Bacillus_P indicus. The sequence goes on from NZ_JGVU02000022.1 coordinate 131,293, forward strand.
AAGATCTTTGATGATAATAAGAATCTAATAGGTGTAGCTACTCGGAGTGATGTTCACAGGATTGGATATTGGCACGAAGCGTTTCATTGTTGGTTTGTTAGTAATGAACAAGGAATAGATTATATTTATTTACAGCTTCGTAGTAATAATAAAAAAGACTACCCTAACCTATTAGATATAACTGCTGCTGGACATCTACTAGCTGATGAAACATTTGAGGACGGAGTAAGGGAAATTAAAGAAGAAATTGGTATAGATTTAGCTTTTAAGGAGTTAATAAGGTTAGGTGTAATTGATTATTGTGTTGTGCAAGAAGGTTTCATTGATAAAGAATTAGCAAACGTTTTTTTATACAAGTGCGGAAATATCTTTGATGACTTCACACTTCAAGTGGACGAGGTTTCAGGAATAGTAAAAACCAAATTTATTGATTTCGCTCAACTTTGGTCTGGAGAAAAAGGTGAAATCGAAATCAGTGGATTTAAAATAAATGATGTAGGACAAAAGCAAATAATTAAAGAAAGTGTAAACAGAGATAAATTCGTCCCACATCAAGTTATTTTTTACAGAGAAGTTATACAAAAGATTCAGGAACAAATTAGATAAAAACAATATTTTTTCAATTAAAGGGCGCTTATCTGTAATAGGGTAAGTGTCATTTTAAATTAATTAATGTTGAGTTAAACACTAACTTTTGAAATTATTGGTATTGAACATTTAGGCAATTTAATTGAATTAGCTAAAGTGTTTGATAGTAAAGGAATAAAAAAAGTGAGGATCTTATTGTTATGTCTAAAGAGATGTATATAAAAGTTTGTGATTTATTAATGTTTGCTAACTTGTTGGGAGCAAAAAAAGATAAACCAACCGTTGTTATGGATGCTGGGTATGGGGATTATTCAAAAGGGTGAATGCCATAATTTCCGAAATTTCTTTGCTAACAGAAGTTATTGTGAATGATAGAGCAGGTTTATGTAAAAGCGAATCAAGTTCTAATCCTAGGAATAGCAAAGAGATGGTAAAGGAACTGAAAGAACTTTTAGATAAATTAAATATAATTCCTCTATATATACTAGTAGGACACTCTTTCGCCGATGAGCAGTATATTAATTAAACAGTTCATAAAAAATGGTTCGTTTCTTATTGAACGGAGAGAACCATATTGGAGGGGAAAATGAGCACATTTGTTTATATGGTGAGACACGGTGACTCACCAAGGGAAGGCAATGAAAGAACAAGAGGTTTAACCGAAAAAGGGCTTTTGGATGCTCAACGATTGTATGACAAATTGAAAAATATGAAAATTGATGCAGTTATTTCAAGCCCTTACATTCGTTCAATTTTAACTGTCGAAAAATTAGCAAAACAATTAGGACAAGAAGTTTTAATATTTGAAGATTTAAAAGAGAGGATTTTTTCTTCTGAAGACGATCGAATATCTGATAATGAATTGGTTCCACTGTTGGAGAGGTCTTTTTTAGACTCAAATTTCGCTCTAGTCGGAGGAGAATCAAATGTTGATTGTCAAAAAAGGGCTATAAAGGTTTTAAAAAATATATTAGATGTTTTTAGAGATAAAAGAGTAGTAATAGGTTCTCACGGGGCTGTGATGACTTTAATGATGGGATATTTCGATAGTAATTTTGACTTGGATTTTTTACATAGTACATCAAAACCTGATATATATAGAATTGAATTTAATAATCAGGAACTAGTGGGTGTTAAAAGAATATGGAGTTAACGTACTTGTTTTGGCCACTAAGTAACTCTGATAATATTGCTGAAATTTTGTAGCGGTCTCAATAATTACTTGAATGAATCTTTTACAATCGGGGGCGATTGCTGCACATCGTCGCACCGCCGTTTTTAAAATTTCTTTTTTTAAAAGGAATAAAAAGGAGTATAGCAAAGATGCCAATATACAATCAAATAGGAAAGACATATAACACCACCAGAAAAGCGGACCCACGTATTACAGAAATATTGTTGCAAGAACTAGACGTAAAACCATTCTCAACCATATTAGATATAGGTGCAGGTACCGGAAATTACAGCTATGAATTAGCTGGTAAGGGATATGATGTCATCGCTCTTGAGCCATCTGAAATGATGAGGGCTCAGGCTAAAACACATAGGAATTTAAGATGGAAAGAAGGTTTTGCTGAGAATATTCCGTTAGAAGACAACTCAGTGGATGGTATTGTATGTACTCTTGCATCTCATCATTTTCAAGATCTATCACTATCTTTTAGAGAAATGAAAAGGGTAATAAAGGGTGACGGGAAGATTGTCATTTTTACCTTAGACCCTAGATTGTGTCATTCATACTGTTGGTTGTTTGATTACTTTAAGCCTATTTTGGAATCAGCATATCTAATTCATCCTTCTTTGAATAAATTATCTCAATTGCTTGAGCAACAACTGGAACGTCCAGTTAAAATTGTAGATTATCCGCTGCCCTTCGATTTGAAAGATCACTTTTTCTTTAGTGCTTGGAGGAAACCTGAATTATATTTAGATAGAGACTTTCAAAAAGGAACTTCTCCACTTGCCAAAGGTGAAGATGTTAAGGTGTGTTTGGATAAATTAAAAACAGATTTAGAGTGCGGCAGTTGGTATGAGAAATATAAGCACATCTTGGAATTGAAGGAATATGATTGCGGTCATTTCTTTTTAGTAGTTTGAAAAATACCTATGAATACTCTTTTTTATAATTATTTCGCTTTTTTTCTGTATGTAGTAACAATAGAGATATATTATATTGCTATATCAATGCACTATAGCTATACACTCAACAATCGGGGGCGATTGCAGCACAGTGGATCGCCTTTTTTATTAACAAATTAAGCATATCAGGAATTAATCTGTTGATAACATTAGATGGTGCAGTATGTACAAAAATGGGGGTAAAAATGAATATCCGAATAGTGAAAGGTTCAGATTATTATACCTTAGCGCCACTTATAAATGAGTGGTGGGGTGGAAGGAATATGTCTGATATGTTACCAAAATTATTTTTTGACCATTTTAAAAATACAAGTTTTATTGCAGAAAAGAATGGGGAAATTGTAGGCTTTTTAATAGGGTTTCTATCCCAATCTCAACCTAAGGAGTCCTATATTCACTTTGTAGGAGTTCATCCTGAATTTAGAAAACACAATATTGGAACTAAACTATATAATCAATTCTTTAATGTAGTAAAACAAAATGGACGTAACATTGTCCGCTGTGTAACATCTCCTGTTAACAAAGTTTCGATTGCTTATCACACTAAGATGGGATTCGAAATTGAAGAAGGCGATAAAGAAATTGATGGTGTCTACGTTAACACTAATTACGATGGAATAAATCAAGACAGAGTATTATTTATAAAACATCTGGAATAATTATGATTTCTTATTCAACTATTGGGGGCGTTAATTCAAGAATAAACTCATTTTTCATTGAATTCATTAAAAAATGTAGCAGGTTCGTGGAAGAAAGTAATTAAAAACCGCAACGGTAAGAACGGTTTGAGTATAATTTGGCACTTATTTATCACTAATATAGTATTCCATTAAAAAATCTCAGACTGGCAAAAGCCTGAGATTTTTAATAATGGCCTCTTGCAGCATTGAATCCATTATGGTTTGTTTCTAATTACTTTGCGGATCATGAATCAAGGAAACTGTCTCTTTAGCTTTTCGCCTTCTATATATGCTTAGAATCAGTCCTGCTGATATCATTTCCAGCAATAAATGTGAACCTCCATAACTCATGAATGGGACGGAAACACCGGTGAGTGGAGATAAACCGAGATTCGTCAGCAGGCTTAGTATAAACTGAGCTGAAAAGACTGCTGTTAATCCTGTAATAAGCAATTTTCCATAAGGTGAATTCACACTTTTGGCGGTAATCGATATTCTCCAAATGAAAAATATAACCAGGGTTATAGCGGTAATTGCGGCTAACCACCCGAACGAATAGATGATGTACGCCAAGATAAAATCTGTATGGACCTCAGAAATGAAACTTGGGATCACCTTAAGGGCACGTCCTATAAAATAAGCCTCACCTATATTAAGATCTGAATAGGAGCTTACCATGGGGGATATCTGAGAAAGAGACACCACATTCCAGACGGGCCAAATAGAAGCAACAACTGCGAATGTTATCGCTTGCTTAAGGCTGGACCTTGACGTACGCATGATTGCAGCGCATACAATGATGCTTATAATAGTAGCTGCGAAGGCTCCTGTAGTCGCCATTAATGAGATTGGTATTGACATCATACCTATTCCAAGCCAAGACTTTCGATAATCATTCCAATCCCAGGAATGAAAGATTCCAGCAAAGGCAATGACCAAAAGGAATGGAGTGATTTCGGTGAAATTAATAGTGGCAAAGCCTACATTTAAAAATGGCACATCATTAACTCTAACTCCAATGAGAACGGTCAATAAAAGGATGAGGATTGTTGCCGCATAGAAGTGCTTGGAGTATTTCATCAATCTTCTGTAATCAAACATAAAGATGCTTAGCATGAGCACGACACCCAACAAGTAGAAGCCAAGACTTTTATTAAAAACTTTCAGTTCTTGAAGCTCTGTAAAAGCCGAATGGAATTGCAAATAATACATAACCAGCAGCCCGAATAGGGAAGCTGTCAGCACTGGCAGCAAGATTTTCACATCCATTGGGGCTTTATGTGTTTTGTTAAGCTGCTTTCCCAAAACATCTGCACCTCCCATACGTGCCAATGCTTGGTCTATAGCCTCCTCTTCTGAAAGTCCTGTACTCATGGCCTCCTCTTTAAGCGTATGAAGGTGATCGTTAATTTCCAGTTTTATATGGGCATGTACATCCTTATTTTTTATCCTTTTACACAGCTCTCTAATATACATTTCAAACTTAGTATCTAGTCCCATGTGATTTTCTCCCCGCTTAAAACTTCGTCCACAGCATTCTTGAAAACGGACCACTCTTCTTTTTTTTCTTGAATCAATTCTTTGCCCTGGTTATTAATCTTGTAATATTTCCTCTTTCTTTTTCCGGTCCCTTCGCCCCAGTAAGATACAATTAACTCTTTTTCCTCAAGGCTGTGAAGGATGGGATAAATCGTGCCTTCCTTAAAACTAAAAATCCCATTAGACTTCGATTCCAGTTCTTTGATAATTTCATAGCCGTACATAGGTTTAGAATTAAGCAAACTTAAAATAAGAGTAGTGGTACTACCTTTTAACAATTCTTTGCTTATCTTCATAAACAGTCCTCCTCCCAAATACATAGTAAATCTATGTATAGTTATTCTATGTATAATTTATGGTATAAATGAATTCCTGTCAATATACCTTTAAAGAAAAACGTCATGATTTATATAACAAAGATTTCTTAAATAATTGCGCTCAGGCTCCTCTGTCAGAACAAAATCCCTCAAAAAGTCAAACCCGGACTTTTCGAGTGATTTCTTATCTGACTGCCGGAGCAAAACGGGCGCTTCCGCTTTTCTAGGGGATGAAGAGGGCACGGAAGATCCCGCAAGCGAAGCGAGGAAGCTTCAGACACTCCTCGCGGAAAGCAAGTTCCTGGAGCGAAAGGGAACGGGTACAAGGTGCTTTTTCAAATAGTAAGTTAAAGAAGGTGTTACCCAAAACTTACAATCCATTGAAGGAATTTTCAGAAAAGAGAGGAATGTTATTAAAGGGCATACATAGAAGTCACACTTATTTTGAAAACGCTTTCTATTATAAGGAGGAGTTTCCATGTATTCAACGATCGGCCGAGTGTTTGATTTAACTGCTGAAAAGTACCCTTCAAAAGAAGCCATTTACGATGTCCGCAGAGGCATCAGATGGAGCTATTCGGAATGGCAGAAGGAAGTAAACAAGCTTGCCAATGCATTCCTTGATGCCGGCGTAAAAAAAGGAGACAGAATTTCAACCTATCTTTTCAATACAATCGAGCTTGCCACGGCTTACTTTGCAAGTGCGAAGATCGGCGCTGTCATCAATCCGATCAACTTCAGGCTGAAGTCACAGGAAGTCGCCTATATTCTGAATGATGCCAAGCCTGCAATCGTTCTGTTTGAGCGTGCGCTGCAGCCGCAGATTGATGAGATTCATTCGCAGTTCAGCGAAATCTCCTTCTGGTTTACCGACAATGAAGCACCAACTTACGCGGTAAGTTATCACGAACAGGTAAAACACGGGGACAGCCGGCTTGAAGACATGCAGATTACTGAAAATGATCTGTATGCGATCATGTACACAAGCGGGACGACTGGCCGTCCAAAAGGCGTGCTTCACAGACATCGGGATATGATCGAGCAGAACCACGTGTGCATTGCCACCAAAAGACTGACAAAGGACGACAGAGGCCTTGTCGCAGCCCCTATGTTTCACTGTGCTGAGCTGCATTGCTGTTTTCTTCCGAGGGTCCAGGTTGGAGGAAGCAACGTGATTCTTCACCATTTTGAACCGGAGCTTGTGCTGCAGCTCATGGAAGAGGAGAAAATCACCGTTTTCTTCGGTGCGCCGACAATGTGGAATATGATGCTTCAGGAGAAAATCGAAAACTACGACTTGTCTTCACTGAGACTTGGGCTTTACGGTGCAGCCCCTATGGCTCCCGCTCTTGTTAAACTCTGCAAGGAAAAGCTTGGAACAGATCTCATTCAGGCTTACGGTATGACGGAAATGGGACCTGCTGTCACCTTCCTTTCAGAGGATGAGCAGCTGACAAAGGTCGGGTCCGCGGGGAAAGTGTGCTTTGGCCATGAGCTTCGGATTGTAAAGCCAAATGAATCCGGCCCGTCAGAACCCGATGACATTCTGCCTCCAGGCGAGGTCGGCGAAATTATCGTCAAAGGACCGTGCGTGATGGCGGGGTATTTTAATATGCCTGAGGCGACCGAAAAGGCTCTTTATAAAGGCTGGTATCATTCTGGGGATCTCGGATTCCTCGATGGGGACGGTTTTCTTTTTGTAGCCGACAGGGTGGATGACATGATCATCAGCGGCGGTGAAAATGTGTATCCTCGGGAAGTCGAGGATGTTCTGTTCGAACATAAAGGAGTGCTCGATGCAGCTGTTTTAGGTGAACCGCACGAAAAATGGGGCGAGTGCGTGACGGCCTTCATTGTGAGAAAAGAAGCCGGATTAACAGAAGAGGAGCTTGATGAGTTCTGCAGAACAAGCGACAAGCTTGCGCCATATAAACGGCCGCGGAAGTATCATTTTGTGGATGCATTGCCGAGAAACGCAAGCGGAAAAATCCAGAAATTTTTATTAAGGGAAAAACTTGCTGAACAGCCAAGCGCATAAAACAGGGGGATGAACGAAATGGCAGCTTCGTATTTGCAGAAAGAACACCATATTTTCAGGGAATCGCTGAGAAAATTTTTACAGAAAGAAGCGGTCCCGTACTATGATGAGTGGGAAAAAGTGGGGATGATCTCAAGAGAATTATGGATCAAAATGGGGGAGCAGGGATTCCTGTGTCCATGGGCAGATGAAAAATACGGCGGGTCAGGCGTTGATTTTTCCTATTCCGTCATTATTAACGAAGAGCTTGAAAAAGTGGGGTCAAGCTTTATCGGAGTGAGTCTTCACAATGACATTACCGTTCCATACTTCGAGTCGTACGGCTCGGAAGAACTTAAAGACAGGTTCATGCCAACGTGCGTGACTGGAGAGACAATCACAGCCATCGCCATGACAGAGCCGGGGGCGGGGTCTGATCTGTCTGCGGTAAAAACAACCGCTATTAAACACGGAGACTATTATCTTTTAAACGGCGAAAAGACCTTTATTACCAACGGCATTTCATCTGACCTTGTGATTGTCGTCTGCAAGACAGATCCTAAGGCAGTGCCTGCACATAAAGGGATCAGCCTGATTGTAGTGGAGAGGGACACTCCCGGCTTTAAAAGAGGGAGGAAGCTTGAAAAAGTCGGGCTGCATGCCCAGGACACAGCTGAACTTATTTTTGAAGACTGCAAAGTGCCTGCTGCGAATCTATTGGGTGAGGAAGGAATGGGCTTTTACTACTTAATGGAAAAGCTCCAGCAGGAACGCTTGCTTGTGGCAATCGGTGCGCAGACTTCAGCAGAAAGAATGCTCAGCATCGCAAAAGACTACACAAAACAAAGAAAAGCGTTCGGCAAATCAATCAGCGATTTTCAGACCGTGCAGTTCAGGCTCGCTGAAATGGCGACAGAAATTGAAATCGGCCGGACATTTCTTGATTCGGTGATTGAAGATCATCTTGCAGGCAAAAATGCAGTCACGCGCGTTTCCATGGCCAAGTACTGGATTACCGACATGGCCAAAAAGACAGCCGCTGAAGTGATGCAGCTGCACGGGGGCTACGGCTACATGGAAGAGTACGAGATTGCAAGAAGGTTTAGGGACATACCTGTTTCTGCGATTTATGCAGGAACAAATGAAATTATGAAAACCATCATCGTTAAAAATATGGATCTTGCTTAAAAGGCAGAGGAGGAAGCTTCTATGAGCATACAAAAAATTGCCGTCATCGGCTCCGGTCTGATGGGAAGCGGGATTGCCCAGGCATTTGCAGCAGCAGGTAAAACCGTTTATTTGTACGATCTTTCAGAGCAAGTGCTGGGAAAAGCACTTGCCGGCATTGAAAAGAGTCTCTCCCGTTTTGTGAAAGCAGGACACCTGACGGATGATGGGAAATCGCAGGCTCTGGCAAACATTGAAACGTATACGGTGCTTGCAGATGCCGTTAAACAGGCAGAACTTGTTGTAGAAGCTGTTCCTGAAAATCTGGAGCTGAAAAAGAACATTTTTGCCGAGCTTGATGGATGTACCGCTCCCAATGTCATTCTGGCAACAAATACGTCTGAGCTCAGCGTCACAGCAATCGCTGCCGCAACAAAGAGGCCGGACAAAGTCATTGGCATGCACTGGTTCAATCCTGCTCCTGTCATGAAACTGATAGAGATTGTAAGAGGCGTTGATACGTCAGATGAAACAATTGAAGTTATCAGGGAGCTTTCTGCTAAAACAGGGAAAGAAACGGTGCTTGTCAAAGACGCTCAAGGGTTTGTCACGACAAGGGCTCTCTCTGCCCATATGCTCGAGTGCATCCGCATTTATGAGGAAGGAATTGCAAGTGCTGAGGACATTGACAAAGCAGTCAGACTCGGGCTGAATTATCCGATGGGACCGCTTGAGCTTGCCGATCTAGTAGGACTTGATACGATGCTGTTTGTCAGCAACGGCATGGCAGATGCCTACGGTGACCGGTTTCTTCCGCCGCAGCTGCTCAGAAAGCTCGTTGAAGCAGGGCATTACGGACGAAAAACCGGAAAAGGATTCTACACATACGGAGGGGAGAAAAAATGACCAGGGACGTCGTCATCGTTGAAGCCGTAAGAACCGCAGTGGGAAAAAGAAAAGGGGCTCTGCGCGAGACTCACCCTGTTCATCTTGCCGCAGCCGTGCTTGATGAAGTGGTGAAAAGAGCCGGCGTTTCAAAAGATCTGATTGAGGATGTCGTCATGGGCTGTGTATCCCCAATTGCTGAACAGGGGTTCAACATCGGCAGGCTCGCTCTCCTTGATGCGGGATTCCCGGTCAGTGTGCCGGCCGTTCAAATTAACCGGATGTGCGGCTCCGGCCAGCAGGCCATCCATTTTGCATGTCAGGAAATCCGTTCTGGCGATATGGACATCGTCATTGCAGGAGGTGTGGAAAGCATGACAAAGGTGCCGATCTTAAGCGATGGAAATGAGCAGACCATTCCTGAGAGCCTCCATACTAAATATCATTTTGTCCATCAGGGAATTTCCGCTGAAATGATCGCAGAGAAACATGGGATTTCCCGGAGGGAGCTTGATGAATACGCATTAAGAAGTCATCAGCGGGCGCTCGCCGCGATAGAAAAGGGACTCTTCCAATCTGAAATCGTCCCTATGAAAGGCCTGAATAAGGAAGGGGAAGAGACCAACTTCCATCAGGATGAAGGACCGCGGGCGGACACGTCTCTTGAAGCACTTGCCGGCTTGAAAACAGTGTTTAAAGAGGATGGTGCTGTGACGGCCGGAAACGCAAGCCAGATGAGTGACGGGGCAGCTGCTGTTTTGCTTATGGAGGCTGAAAAAGCGAAAGAGCTTGGCCTGAAAGCAAAAGCAAGGATTGTGGCACAGGCAGTAGTCGGATCTGATCCGACCTACATGCTTGAAGGAGTAATTCCTGCTACGCAAAAAGTGCTTCAGAAAAGCGGATTAACTGTGAACGATATCGATCTTTTTGAAATCAATGAAGCGTTCGCGCCTGTTGTACTTGCATGGCAAAAGGAAATTGGAGCGGATCTTGATAAAGTGAACGTAAACGGCGGAGCCATCGCACTCGGACACCCTCTTGGCGCAACGGGCGCCAAACTTATGACGTCTCTGATCCAGGAGCTTCACAGAAGAGATGCAAGGTACGGGCTGCTGACGATCTGCATCGGTCACGGAATGGCAACCGCAACAATCATTGAGCGAATGTAAAGTTATCTGAAAATAATATCAATTCAGTCTGAAACGAGCTATAATAAAGTAGATGGGATTAAATATCAGCAAGGGGGATGAACATGGAAACAGTTACATACGGGGTGCACGGAAGATATGCAACAATTGAAATGAACAGACCGGAAGTTTTGAACGCGATGAACGGGCAAATGCTTGAAGAATTGCTGCAGGCGTTTAAACAGGCGGCAGAAAGTGAAGCAGATGTCGTCATTCTCTCCGGAAGCGGAAGAGGGTTTTCTGCCGGCGGAGATATTAAAACGATGCTGAACTCAATGGATAACGAAGGCTTTTCGCAGGTCATGGATCTGATTTCAGAGGTAGTCACCACATTTCATACCATGCCAAAAGTAACAATCAGCGCCATTCATGGGCCTGCAGCAGGACTCGGCTTCAGCCTTGCCCTTGCAGCTGATTACGTCGTTGCCCATTCAAGCGCGGTCCTTGCCATGAATTTCATCGGCATCGGACTTGTTCCTGACGGCGGCGGACATTACTTTATGAAAAAACGGCTTGGAGAAACAAAAGCCAAACACTTAATCTGGAGCGGCGAAAAGCTGACGGCAGACGCTGCCCTCAATCTTGGCCTTGTTGACCAGGTGACAGATGCGGATCTGCTTGATACAGTAAAGACGCTTGTAGGCGGCATGCTCCAAAGACCGGTCAAAGCAATGGTCGCTTCTAAAAACATTTATTCAGCTGTCGGCAAAGAGGAGCTGCAGCAGATTCTTACACTTGAAAAAGAAACGCAGTACAACATGCGTCAGTCTGAAGATCACAAAGAAGGCATCAAAGCCTTTCTTGAAAAAAGAAAACCCCAGTTTACGGGGAAATAAAAGGCCTCAGCTGGATGTCGGACACAAGTAAAAAATCGCTCATCATTTGAGCGATTTTTTATATTATCTTTCAAAAAGGATTAATTGTCCGCTTGCGGTTGTGCAGCGGTGTGTTTTTTTCAGTGCATCCTTTTCTTCAAGCTTCTGTGTGCCAATTTGCTTTGCTTCATGATCAGTGGCTGCTTCAAAGCTTTCATCCAATAGTTTTTCCCCGTCTTTGCCAAATGCCGTTAAGTAATACAAGCCCATATGATGGCCCCCTTTGCTTGTGATTGATCAGGCTTCTCTTAAGGTATTCTCACTTTTTTCTTTTTTTCCTGCAATAGATGAAACATTTGTATGACACGATACGTACATAAACGGACAGGAGGAATCAGGATGACGTTAAAACTCGAAGGCATTACAAAAAAGTTCGGGACTCATACAGCTGTAAACGACTTGTCGCTTGCCATTCCGGAAAGTGAAATGTTCGGGCTCCTAGGAGCAAACGGCGCAGGCAAAACGACGACTTTCAGGATGATACTTGGCCTTTTAAATCCATCAGAGGGGCAGATTTCATGGGACGGAAAACCAATAGGCTATCATGCGAGCGATTCGATCGGATATCTGCCTGAAGAACGGGGATTGTATCCAAAAGTGAAAGTGCGGGATCAGCTTATTTACCTTGGACGGTTAAAAGGGATGAAAAAGCAGGAAGCTCTTTCCGAAATGGAAAAATGGCTTGAACGATTCAGGATTCCTGAATATGCAGGCAAAAAGGTAGAAGACCTGTCAAAAGGCAACCAGCAGAAAATTCAATTTATAACGGCTGTTCTTCACAGGCCAAAGCTATTGATCCTCGATGAACCGTTCAGCGGTCTGGATCCTGTTAATGTGGAGCTGCTGAAAGAAGCTGTTCTTGATCTGAAAAAACAGGGAACCTCCATCGTTTTCTCAAGCCACAGAATGGAGCATGTAGAGGAACTGTGCCAGCATCTGTGCATCCTTCACAGAGGAAAGCCCGTTGTTCACGGCAACCTGAAGGAAATCAAGCGGTCATTCGGCAAAAAGAATGTCATCATTCACGGTGATTTTGAGATGGATGACCTGCAGCATATGAAAGGCGTGACGAAGTTCAAACAGACGTCAGCAGGTGCAGAGCTTCAAATCACAGGAGAGGAAATATCGCAGGAAATCTTCGCATCCTTATCAGGAAGAGGTTTTGTCCGGAAATTTGAACTGGCAGAACCGTCCCTGAATGATATTTTCATTGAAAAGGCGGGTGCCGTCTATGAATAAGTTCTGGATCATTCTTTTTCATACGTATGTCAGCAAGTTAAAGACAAAATCCTTTTTAATCACAACAGGGATTATCCTCCTGCTGATTGTCGGACTCTCAAACGTGCAATCAGTCATTGAGTTTTTTGACAAGGAAGATCAAGAGGCTGATAAGGTAGCTGTGATTGATCAGACTGAGAGCGATCAGTTATATGGCATTTTTGAACAGAATACGGCTGTCCTTGATAAAAATCTGGAACTTGAAAAAACGGATCAGCCCGAGGAAGAGCTGAAAAAAGCCGTCCTTGATGAAAAGATGGAAGGCTACTTCATTCTGACTCTTGATGGAAACGGTTTTCCGCAAGGTTCCTATTTTGCCAGAAGCATAGCGGACTCAAGCATTGCGGGCACTTTTGAACAGGCCCTGCAGCAGACGAAGCTTGCAGCGGGCACGGCAAATCTTGGCCTGAAGCAGGAGGACCTGAACCAGTTATTTTCACCTGTAGAGGTAAAAAGCACAGCGCTTCTTGATAATGCGAAATCAGAGGAAGAATTAAATCAGGCAAGAGGACTTGTCTATGTTCTTCTCTTCATTATTTATTTCGCTGTCATCCTGTATGCAAGCATGATTGCCATGGAGGTTGCGGTTGAAAAATCATCGAGAGTCATGGAAATTCTGATCAGCAGCGTCTCTCCGGTCAAGCAGATGTTTGCAAAGCTGCTTGGAATCGGGCTGCTCAGCCTGACTCAGTTTGGATTAATCATTCTGGTCGGCTATTTTTCGATGCGGGAAAGTCTTGAAAGCGGAGGACTTGCAGGCGGAGGATTCTTAAGCTTCTCAGATATACCGGCTGCAACTCTTGTATACGCAGTGGTTTTCTTCTTGCTCGGCTATTTTCTTTTTGCCACCCTTGCTGCGTTTCTCGGATCACTCGTTACAAGAATTGAAGATGTTCAGCAAATGATTTCGCCGCTGACGTTCATCATTATGGCAGCCTTTTTCATCGCCATGTTCGGACTTGGCAATCCGGAGGCTGCATTTATTACCATTACTTCATTTATCCCGCTTTTCTCGCCGATGATCATGTTCCTCAGAGTCGGCATGCTCGCGGTTCCTGTCTGGGAAGTGGCGCTGTCAATCGGACTGCTGATTGCCACAATCGCCGCTCTTGCCGTCATTGGTGCAAGAGTATATAAAGGCGGAGTGCTGATGTACGGAAAGTCATCCTCCTTTAAGGATATTAAAAAAGCGATGGAAATTGCGAAGGATTAATAAGGAAGGGAAACCAGAGCCGGATTGGCTCTGGTTTTTTTGTGGGCAGATCGAAAAACTCAGAGGTTGGTAAAACCTACCGAGCTTTTAAGAACCATCAATTCAAAAAAACTTAGAGCTTGGTGGCACTTATCAGGCTTATAAGAACCATCAATCCAAAAAACACGGAGGTTGATGGCACTTATCGAGTTTATAAGAACCATTAAATCAGGGTACTCAGAGGTTGATGGCACTTATCGGGCTTATAAGAATCATCAATCCAAAAAACTCAGAGCTTGGTGGCGCTTATCAGGCTTATAAGAACCATCAAGTCAAGAAAATCAGAGGTTTGTGGCACTTATCGGGCTTATAAGAACCATCAATCCAAAAAACTCAGAGCTTGGTGGCACTTATCGGGCTGATAAGAACAATCAAGTAAAGACTGACTCCCGGAGCAAAACGGCTGATTCCGCATTTCTATCCAGAACGTGCATTCGCTTTTTCTTGATGGTACAATATAGAATAAGAGAAAAGTAAAGGAAGGTTCGAGATGAAGGGGATTCGATTTATTCATGCGGCTGATCTGCATGTGGACAGTCCTTTTTTGGGGATGCGGCAGATCGCAGGTCCGATTTTTGAGAGGCTTAAAGAGAGTACGTTTGCTGCTTTGGACCGTTTAATAAAAGTAGCGATAGAAGAAAATGTGGATTTTATGCTGATTGCCGGTGATTTGTACGACGGGGAGGACCGCAGCCTGAAAGCGCAGCTTAGGCTGAAGAAGGCATTTGAAAAGCTGGATGAATACGGTATTCCCGTTTACGTCATCCACGGAAATCATGATCATTTAAGCGGAAAATGGCTTGATTTAAGCTGGCCTGCAAATGTACATGTCTTTTCGGAAAAACAGGCTGAATGCAAGGTGTTTGAAAAGAATGGAACGATCGTTCATTTGTACGGGCGCAGCTATCCGGAGAGAGCTGTCTATGAAAACATGACTGCAGCTTTTGAAAAGCGGAATGGCGCAGATTTTCATATTGGCCTGCTGCATGGCTCTGTCAGCGGAAATACGGAGCATGATGCGTATGCGCCGTTTACAGCAGGAGATCTGCTCCAGAAAGAATTCGACTACTGGGCGCTCGGGCATATACACAAGCGCATGTCTCTCCGGGAACAGAATCCTCCCATTCTTTATTCAGGCAATGTACAGGGCAGGAACCGAAAGGAGACAGGCGAAAAGGGCTGTTATCTCGTTTCCATGACGGAAGCGGAAACCTCCTATTCGTTTATGCCGCTTCACGATGTGAGGTGGGAGGAGCTTCAGTTTTCAGCAGACGGCAGCTTTCAGGAGATGCTGAACCGCCTGCATCAGGGCCTGGATGACATGAGAAGCAGCAGGGAACCGGTTGTTGTTACCGTACGGTTAACCGGTACAACTGATTTCTATCATGCCCTTCAAGACGAACCGGTCCTCTCTGACATGCTTGAACAGTGGAACGAAGAAGAAAGCGACAGAGAAAATTTTGTATGGATTTCGTCTGTTATCAATGAAACGATGCCAGTTTCAAGCGCAGATACTCTGCAGCTTGATTCTCATTTTCTGAAAGACCTGACAGAGATGATCCGGGAATTTGATCAATTTGATGAGGCCCTGCAGCCGCTCAGACATCATCCGGTTTATAGAAAACACATGCAGGATTTCGGGGAAGAGGAAAAAGAGCAGATCAAAAAAGAAGCAGAAACCCTGATTTTTCAGGAGCTTTTTAAACATAGAAGATTGTGAGGCGGAGGAGCACTTGAAAATCATCCAACTGAACATATACGGATACGGACAGTTTCACCACACTGAAATCATGCTTGATTCTCCGTCTTTTCAAGTCATCTACGGTGAAAATGAAGCGGGGAAATCAACCATCATGTCCTTTATACAGAGCATACTATTTGACTTTCCCCAAAAAGTGCAGCAGGAAAAGAGATATGAGCCTAAGCATGTTAATGCATATGGGGGATCGCTTGTGGCAGATACGGTCCAGCACGGGCGGGTGAAAATTGAGAGGCTGCCGGGAAAAGCAGGCAGCGGTGTCACGGTTTATTTTGAAAATGGCGAAACGGGAGGCGCAGATGTTCTTCAACAGCTGCTGTCCTATTTTGATAAAACTGTGTATCAGTCCATTTACTCCTTTGATATTCATGGTATTCAGCAGGTAAGCAAAGTTGGTGCCGAAGACTTGGGCAAATTTTTATTATCATCAGGACTGCTTGGTACGGACGCTGTTTTGCAGACAGAACTGAGCCTTTCAAAAAAACAGGAGCAGCTGTTTAAGCCAAATGGCAAAAAACCTGAAATCAATGCAGCGCTTGCTGCCCTTAAAGACATCCACACCGAAGTGATGAAGGCAAAACAGCACCTTGAGCCCTACAGTGATCTGTTAAATGAAAAAGAAGCAGCAGAACATTCATTAAGGGAAATCACAGAGAGAAAAAGAGAGCTTGAAGCAGATGCGAAAAGATTTGGCGAAATCGTTGAAGCCCTTCCGCTTTTTCATGAAGAAGCTGCCCTTAAAGTTGAACTCGACAAAGCGCGGAGTCATTTTCCGTCCAATGGCCTGAAGCGCATGGAAGAGCTTGAAGGAAGAGAATCTCCCCTCAGGTCTGAATATATGGCACTGAAAACCATCATCCGCGAACAAACAGAGGCTATCGAACAAGTGCCGGATGATGAGCGTATTCTTGAGTATAAAGAAGAAATCGAACGGCTGCGCGGAGAGTATTCTGCCTGGGAAATGAAGCGTGCTCAGTATGGCCAGATCAGGACGAAACTAGAAGAAACTGAGAGCAGAATACATGAGGAGAAAAAACGGCTGTTTTCCCATGAAATCGACAACCGCACCATTCTTGATTTGAACACAGGTGCAGCAGTGAAAGAAGAAATCAGAGAAATTGTAGGCAAACATCAGCACCTGCAGCAGAAGAAACAACTTCTTGATCAGCAGTTTGAACGGGTGAAGGAAAACCTTGAAGAAAGTGAAAGCAGATTGTCTGACTATGCCGAAGGAATGCTTGAGGAAGAAGAAAGAAGGCAGCTTGAGGAACGGGTACGGGACCTTGAAGACGTGCAGCGGGCAAGTCTTGACAAGAAAAAACTAAGAGAAGAGCACCGCGCGGTACAAACGGACATTCGGAAACAAAAAGATGCCGTGGAAAAAAAGAACAGCCGGCTGAAAGGGCTGGGCGTGTTTTTTGCTCTTATCATCCTTCTTTGCACGGGCTGGCTGCTCTCTGAAGAACTTTGGCTGATTGCGGCTGTGCTCTTAAGCCTTGGCCTTGCAGGTTTCTTCATTTTAATGAAAAACAGCAAATCCGATACGTCTTTCTTAGAGCATCTAGAGAAAAAAGAGAAGGAATTAAAAGAGCAGCTGGATGCGGCGGACAATGACTCTGATACCACCTCAGATATGGAAACGGCAAAGGGAATGCTGTGGAAGGATGAACAAATCAGGCGCTCATACGAACTTGAAGAAGTGGTTTTTAAGCAGAGTGAGCGCGCTTATGACCGTACGGTGTCCAGTTTTGATGACTGGGAAAAGGAATACTATACTGCTGATCAGCAGGCACGGCGCGCATTTGAAGCCCTGCATATGGACAGCTCCTTTTCACCTCTCTCCCTCCCTGACCTCCTGCAGTCGGCTGCAAATCTGCAGAACGATATTCTGGCATTCAGACAGGCAGAAAAGAAAGCAGCAGAGCTTTCAGCTGATCTCACGGCTTATGAAAAAAAGGTCGCTTCCTTGGCACAGTCCTTTGAGATCGAGGGTACTGCTTGCAGCAGCCTTCTTGACGGCCTTTTAAAAGCATTGAAGGATTCTGAAGAAAATAAGCGGATGCGGGAAACGGCTGCTGCAAAAAGAGCAGAAGCGGAAGATAAGCTTAAGAAGATTGATGCCGAGATCGGTCTGCTCGAGGAGAAAAAGAACGAACTTTTATCACTTGCCGGCGCCTGTGATACAGAAGAGTTTTGTGAAAAGGCGAAAGAGGCAGAGCATTTGGCAGCTGTTAAACAGAAGGCATCCTGGATTCAGCAGCAGCTGAAGACAAAGCAGCACCTGCTGGCACATGAACCTCTCGATTTTTCAAAGGACTATACAGCAGAAAAAGCCAGGTGTGAGCAGGAGCTTATTGCTGCAGCAGACACTGAGAACCAGCTTAAAAAGAAGCTTGCTGAGCTGACAGTACACATTAAAAGCATGGAAGAATCAGGGGTGTATTCAGATTTAAAACAAAAGGCCGCGCTCCAAAAAGAAGAAGTGAAGCAGCTTGCCCGTCAATGGGCGGTTCTTGCTGCTGCCAGACATATGCTGAACCAGACGGTAGAGTACAGCCGGTCTGTCAGGCTGCCAAGCTTGCTAGAGCAGGCCGAATCTTTCTTCAGCAGGCTGACGAATGAACGGTATGTGAAAGTTTTTCTCCCTGAAAATGAACAAACCATCACAGTCGAACGAAAAGATGGAACCCGATTTGCAGCGCACGAACTTTCCCAGGCAACAGCAGAGCAGCTCTATATTGGGATCCGGCTGGCGCTCTCATGCCATATCAGTACTTCAGAAGCGATGCCGCTGCTGATTGATGATGGGTTTGTGAATTTTGACAGGGAACGGACAGGCAGGGTGATGGACCTGCTCAGAGAGCTGTCTGAACACCATCAAATTCTATTTTTCACCTGTCAGGAACATTTGTTAAAGCTGTTTCATGAAAGCGAAATTCTGGACCTGGAAAAGAAGAAGAGGGCTGCGGGCCTGTCTCCTCATTCCTGACGCACGGTTTACAGCAGATAAAACAGACTGATTATGCTATACTCAGAATACTGAGTCACTATGGGAGGGACCGCATTATGACGCCAAAAGGCATTAATCATTACGGGGTAGGAGAGCAGGCTGACGTATTCTTGCTTGTTAAAACATCCACTAAAGGCATTGCAAGCAACGGGAAACCGTTTTTAACGCTTATTCTGCAGGATCAATCCGGAGAGATCGAAGCAAAGCTCTGGGATGCAGGTCCTGAGGATGAAGCATCATACAGTTCTCAAAGCATTGTTAAAATATATGGAGACATTCATCATTACCGCGGGCGCAATCAGTTGAAGATCCGCAACATCCGCACAGCATCCGCTGCTGATAACGTGAAAATATCGGATTTTCTTGAAACCGCTCCAGTCGGACAGGAAGAAATGATGGAAAAAGTCACACAGTACATCTTTGAAATGAAAAATCCGAATATCCAGCGCATCACAAGATATCTCATGAAAAAGCATCAGAACGAATTTCTTGAATATCCGGCTGCAACGAAAAACCATCATGAATTTGTATCAGGTCTTGCCTACCATGTCGTGTCCATGCTGGATTTGGCAAAGTCAATCGCAGACCTTTATCCGACCCTGGACAAAGATCTGCTTTATTCAGGTGTCATCCTTCATGACCTAGGAAAAGTTACAGAGCTTTCCGGCCCGATCGGTACGACCTATACGGTAGAAGGAAACCTGATCGGACATATTTCCATCATGGTAAACGAAATCGCAAAAGCAGCAGAGCATCTTGGCATTGAAGGGGAAGAGGTTGTGATCCTTCAGCATCTGGTGCTCAGCCATCACGGAAAAGCGGAGTGGGGAAGCCCTAAACCGCCGCTGATCAAAGAAGCTGAAATTCTTCATTACATCGATAACCTTGATGCAAAAATGAACATGCTTGACCGCGCACTTGAACGCGTAAAACCAGGCGAATACACAGAGCGCGTTTTTGCTCTTGATAACCGGTCGTTTTATAAACCTGCTTTTCATAAGTGATAACAAAGCCCTTTCTCTTTTTAAAGAGGAGGGCTTTTAATTTTTTCAGATAAAGGGATAATCGGCCAGGCTCTCACATATAGTGCAGTAAGAGGCTTGTCAAAGAAAAGGGGGAAAAGGGCATGATCTTGCTGCCATGGTGGGTTTACCTCTGCGTACTTGGGATTTTATACAGCGGCTACATGGCTTTTTCAACAACGAGAAAAGAAAGAATCGTTGAAGAAGCCTATATAGAAAAAGAGGGCAATGTGTACATCGAACGGATGATGAAAGAACGCGAATCGAGGAAAAAGAATGAGGATGAAGAGAACTGAAGATGGTGAAAAAGCAGCCGGGAGTATGTTCCCGGCTGTTTTTTGTGTGTGATGAAATATAGATTTGTGCCCTTCGTGAAGTGTTCCAAGGTGTGAAGGTCACAAAACAGGAAGGAATGTGCCCTTCGTGAGGTGCTCCGTGGTGTGAAGGTCACAAAGCAGGAAGGAATGTGCCCTTCGTGAAGTTTTCCAAGATGCGAAGGTCACAAAACGGGAAGGAATCTGCCCTTCGTTAAGTGTTCCAAGGTGTGAAGGTCACAAAACAGGAAGGAATGTGCCCTTGGTGAAGTGTTCCAAGGTGTGAAGGTCACAAAACAGGAAGGAATGTGCAGTTTCAGGATATGTAAGAACGTGCTTTTAACGACTATACAACCATACGAACTAAAAAAGCCCCGAAGCTTTCACTTCAGGGCATGTATCGATTCTTTATTATTGTCCTTCAGCCGGAGCGGCTTCAGGAGCTTTGAATGTATCTTCGAGGTCTTTGTCTTTCACTTTTACATCAGCTTCTTTCAGGGCTTTGTCAAGAGCTCCCTGAACAGCATCTGGCTGGCCTACTTTTTGTTTCTTCACGTCAGCTTCAAGCTGCTTTTTCATTTCTTCGTAAGGTTTTACTGTTTCGGTTACTTTGATGATGTGGTAGCCGAATTCAGATTTGACCGGCGCGCTTACTTCTCCTTCTTTAAGAGCGAAAGCTGCTTTTTCGAACTCAGGAACCATTTGTCCTTCGCCAAACCAGCCTAAGTCGCCGCCGTTTTGTCCTGAAGGATCTTTAGATGCTTCTTTTGCAAGATCTTCAAACTTTTCGCCTTTATCAAGACGTGATTTGATTTCTTTTGCCGTTTTTTCGTCTTCAACAAGGATGTGGCTTGCTTTTACTTTGCCTTTAAGTGTTTCGTAGTATTGCTTTGTGTCTTCGTCCGTTACTTTTACTTCTTTTTCAGCTGCTTTTTTGCGGAGCAGGTCCACTTTTACCATATCTTTAACAGTCTTTTCGCCTTGCTGCTGAATGACTGCTTCAAATTGAGGGCCGTATTGCTGCTTTAAGTTGTCGATTTCTTGATCTACTTCTTTGTCCGTTACTTTGTAGTCTTCACTTAGTACTTTTTCGTGGACAAGCTCTGTGAGAACATCTTTTCCAAAGCGGTCTTTCATTGCTTCGTAAAATTCATCCTTCGTTACGTTGCCTGCTTTTGTTTCAGCGATGACTTCTGAGCCGCCATCATTGTTACTGCATGCGCCAAGTGCTAAAACACTGGATGCTGCTAATGCGAGAGCAAATCTTTTCATCTGATACAACTCCTGATTCTGTTTTTAGTAAGGATAATTTCGCCTTTTCTGCTGATTTATGTCTGAAAACAAGTATGTACAATGCAAAACGGCAGGGCGAAATATCCCTTAAGGCAGCGGACTGCCTAATTATTGGAACACTATACCACATTGTGCCATGAACTAAAAAGTTTTGCAATAGGACCAGGGTAATCAGGGCATTCGTCTAGGTCAAATCTGCAAAACGTCCATATGATGTATGGAACACCGATAAGGGAGGTTTTATTATGGGATATGGATATTCAAACGGTTTTGCATTGCTGGTGGTTCTGTTCATTTTATTGATCATTATTGGTGCTTCTTATCTTTACTAGGTAGCGAAGGGCTAAAAATTTTCAAACAAAAGACAGTGGCCTATTCGCTGTAAAGTGATCATGCATAGTATATCTTACCGACGTATAAAGGAGGTGTCATTATGGGAGGATACGCTGGAGGTGGCTTCGCGTTAATCGTAGTTCTGTTCATCTTGTTGATCATTGTTGGTGCTGCTTGGCTGTAAGCCAAAACTAAAATAGCTGACAGATAATCTGTCAGCTATCATTGTATAAGCTGTATGCGTCAGTTTGCATACAGCTTTTTAAGTGTTAAGGATGTACATAATTTTGCACTTTGTTGTCTAGCTTCACCGCCCAACTCCTCTGCCAGAACAAAATCCCCCAAACAGTCATAAACCGGACTTTTCGTGTGATTTCTTATCTGCCTTTCGGAGCTAAACCGGGCGCTTACGCTTTTCTGATTGAAATCTAAGTAAACAAGATTTCTATGTAAGATGAAACCAATAAGATGGTGATCAGGACATTGATTGTCCGGAATACTTTTGTTTGTCGGTCTTCAGGAATCTCTCTTACCAGGCAGAGTGCGCTGGTTAATTTATTGATATAGAATAAGATGAACACTGCAAACAAAATGAAAAAAGCTATCATATGAGATTCCCCCTCTCCTCACTGATACATATAAGATTACCAAAAATCGAGTGAAAAAGATAGCAATGACTCCTAATAAATAGCAAAAGAAAAGCATCTCAGTATTGAGCTGCTTTTCTTAACCGGGGTCAAGCCTATCCTATTCGGCAATGCTCCCTGTTATGCTCTTATTTTTGGAAGAGGATTTCAAAGCTCTCGTCCGCTTCTTCAATGTAGCAGGCCTTTGGAGCCTTTAGCAGATGATTCATGTAAATAAAGTCTGTTATGCAAATGCCGGTGTGAAAGGCGATTCCCAGACTGAAATAATGCAGGTAAGAAGGGAATGCGATCAAGCCTGCAGCAAGAGCTGAGTTCACAAGCACAATTGGCGCTGCAAGAGACAGCAGCATCATCGTTTTTGATACATTGCAGTTTGTTTTTAAATAGATAACCGGCAGTATATAGGATTGAACCCTGCATTTCAGTGATACGCGGTATCCGGCCATCCAAAGCGGCAGGGCATGCAGCAGCTTGTGGCATGGTACAACGCAAAAAGCAAACAAAAGAAGCAGGAGAAAGTGATCTGCTTTAAGATGGATGTATGGGAAAACGACCATTAATGGCAGATAGATGCCGATAAACGTAGTCATCATGATGAATGCAGCTAATATAGACAATCTATGGAATCCATAATCTTTTGAAAGATTAATGGTTTTCCAGCAGTTCATTAAAATCACCGTCCGAAAATCATGTCTGTGACATAATTGGTATTGAAAAAAGGGAGCTCAGTCCGGCTCCGTTACATACTTTACGATGCCTGAACAGAAATTGCAATATGAAATTTCGGATGAAAACGGTTAAAATGAAAAATAGGAATCTTTTACAAAAGATGAGCCTACCTAAATGAGGCGGAATGATTTAAAATATAGGAACGAATCAGAAGGAAAGAAGTGAACGGGAGTGGAATCGTTTGAAAAACGCATGGCCAATTTGGAGTATTATCAAAAGATGCTGATTAAGATGGCTGATGCTGAAAAATATCCCTTTTATGTATCGGTTATGAAGGCGGGACTTTCAGCAGAGGAAATTGAAGAGATCCACCGTATATGCAGAGAACTCGAAGATATGCTTGCAGAACAAAAAGAGCAAGGGCTTCTGAATTACGAAAGCCTTCTTACTCTTTTTGCGGGTCAGCTGAATTATAAGCTTTCTGTCGATGACACCATTATTCACCTGCATAAACAGGGGCTTTATGAGCCGCTGATGGGTGAATTCAGAAACATTATTCGGAAATAGCCGGAACAGTTTCAGCTTCTGGGTCTGCAAGCTTTTTCAGCTTCCGGTTTTCCTCAACAAATTCCTTTTCGATGTTCGTAAAGGAATGCTCGAAGATCTCCATAAAATCGTCCCCGTAAATGTTTCGAATGATGCACATCATTTCCATAATCTCAGGGAATTTTCCGTATAAGTTTTGAAGGGGCAGGGCTCCTTTAAAAACGGCATTTCTGCTTGGATCATAATCTTCAAGCAGCTTCAGAAGAATTTCTTCTCCCTGCTCTGTCAGCTGAATGTACGTATTCCGTTTGTCATTCTGCTTTTTGGAAAACTCAAGATAGCCTCTTTCTTCAAGCTTTTTTGAAAAGTTAAAGGCTGTTGAAACATGCATGACCCCGAATTTGGCAATTTCAGAGATTGAAGCGCCCTTTAAATGATAGGCAATCCATAAAATATGGTGCTCATTTATATTTAAGTCATAGGGCTTTATCCATTGCTGCCAGTCTTTTTCGATGGATTTCCACAAAGCTTTGCTCAGCTGAGCGATTCTCTGGCTGAATAACAAGGCTTCTTTAATGGAATAATCCTGTTCGTTTCGTTTCATCCCCAGTCACCTACTTTTTCTCTTTTACTCTTATATTCTATTATGCCAATAAAATAAAGATTAATAAAGATTAAATTTACAAAATTTTTAAATAAATTGTGAAAAAGCCGGAAAAGCGTTGTTTTACTCACATAAAAAAAAGAGCGGCCTGTGAGAAAATCTGCCGCTCTTATTTCATAATTGGTTTGTCTACAAAAACAATCTATTTGTTCAGTGTTTGCTCAAGCTCTTTTATTTTTTCTTCAATCTGGCTGATTTCTTTCTGAAGCTCTGCTTTATGCGGCTCAATTTCCTCCTGCCAGGTCTGAATCGATTTCTGCAGATCAGCCGTTACATCCTTTAGTACGACAGCGCTTTCTTGAGCGGTCTTTACAACCGATTCTTTCAGGGAGATGCTGTCATCTTTCAGCTGTATGAGAATGGATTCGAGTTTTTGTTTGTTTTGCTTTAACTGAGTCCGCAGGTCTCTGCCGGAAGAAGGTGCTGTCAGGATGGTCGCAAGTCCTCCGATTACGCCTCCTACAAGCAGGCCTGTCATTAAAGATTTTCCATTTGCCATAAGTATCACTCCAGTTTTTTTGTTATGTACATATAGACTCTAAGGAAGTCATTCCTTATTAAATACCCTCTGTTAAGGGAGATAAACGCTTGTTTTACTCATAGCATATGCCGTTTTTGCATAGGTATGAGTAGGGACATGAAAGGGGAGGGGGAAGAGTGGCAGGAGTTATTTTTCTGTTTTTTGCCGTCAGTTTGCTTCTGTTTACCGGATCGTTTCACTATCTGAAATTGGCTCAGCAGTCCGCTTCCTATCCGCCTAAGCATATTGTTCATCAAAAAGCAGCAGTCCTTGCAGGCGGAGGAGCCATTGCGCTTTTAATTGGGATCTTATTTTATACCGTATAAGTTTTAAAAAAACCCGACCGTTTAGGATCGGGTTTTCGTTTAGTTAAGTGCAATTTTTGAACGTTTAAGGATTGTCTGCACAATCGGGTATATAAAGACCATGGCCACAGTGTTCATCGCAACAGCAGGAAGAACAACTGCGAGAAATAATGCTGTAAATCCAGCTCCGCCAGGCAGACCTACAATAAAAAAGGCTGCTGTCAGGAAAACCGTTCCGGATACGAGTGTGCCGACAGCTGTCAAGACGCCCGCTCCTGCTACAGTTGAAGCATATTTCTTAATCATCAGTACAAGCAAGTAGAAAACAAAGGCTGTTACAATCTTGTCAATCACATTCGGAAGCAATCCCCCGGGGAAGCTGGTTGTCAGGCCCGAAAGGACACCTGTTACTGCTCCAAGCAGGAAAACGTTGCGGATGTGCGGGAAAAGCAGAATGCCTAAAAACATCATCGTCAGCATCATATCAGGCTTCATGCCTCCGAAGATCGGCGGAATAATACCGTGAAGCGCCAAACCCATTGCGACAAATAAAGATAACACCACTAAAACTCTTGTATTCATTTCTCAACTCTCCTCAGTCTAAGCTCTTTTTTTTGGCCTCCCCAATAATGACCTCTGTCTTATTGCGGGAGAACTTAAAAACAGTATAACAGGTATTTCTTCCCTTGTAAAAAAGATTATCTGTGTTTTTTCTGGAATTCCGTCATGAATTCTGCAAGCGCTTCGCAGGCTTCAAGCGGTACGGCGTTATAAGCGGAAGCACGGCATCCTCCAATGGAGCGGTGGCCGTTTAAACCGGAAAATCCTCTTTCTTTTGATTCCTTAAGAAACGCTTTTGTTAATTCTTCATTTTCCAAAGTAAACGTAATGTTCATGTTCGAGCGGCTTTCTTTTTTCGCATGGCCCCTATAAAATCCTCCGCTTTTGTCAATGCATGAATAGATAATTTGCGCTTTACGCTCGTTCAGCTCTTCAATGGCTGCAAGGCCGCCTTGTTCTTTCATCCACTCAAGCACTAATGAAAGCATGTAAATGGCAAAAGTGGGAGGTGTATTATAAAGCGAATTCTGCTTCGAGTGAGTCGCATATTTCAAAATGGAAGGGATCTCCTGATTGGCATTCTCAAGCATCTCTTTTTTCACGATCACAACTGTGACGCCTGAAGGACCGAGGTTTTTCTGCGCTCCTGCATAGATAAGGGAAAATTGGCTGACATCGATTTTCCTGCTCATAATGTCGCTTGACATATCAGCTACTAAAGGAAGTTTTGTTTTAGGAAAGCTCTTCCATTGTGTGCCGTAAATCGTATTATTGGATGTAAGGTGGACATAGCTTCCTTCAGAAGGATCTTCAAATTCTTCAGGCACAAAGGTATAACGGTCGTCTTTTGAAGAGCCGATAACAGCTGTTTCTCCCAGCTTTTCCGCTTCTGCCAGGGCCTTTTCAGACCAGACGCCGCTCATCACAAAGTGAGCAGGTGAACCGCTTTTTAAAAAATTCATCGGAATCATCGCAAATTGAAGGCTCGCTCCGCCCTGCAGAAACAGAACTTCGTATTCTTCAGGAATGTCCATTAGCTCCCGCATCAGTTGGGAAGCTTTGTTATGTACATCTTCATACGGTTTGCTCCTGTGGCTGAGTTCCATGACCGACATGCCTGTACCTTTAAAATCAATAAGTTCGCTTTGGGCTTTTTCCAGAACTGCAAGCGGGATGGCAGCAGGTCCGGCATTAAAATTGTGCGTTCGTTTCATGAAAAATGTCACTCCTCACTTTGTCGCGGTGCATGATTAAAAAATCTATTTTTATATCCTAACATGAAATGAGAAAACGGAGTCGGAATTTTTAAAAAATATTTCAGGGCATGAAAAAACCCGCTTCGTAAGCGGGTATTATAGAAGACCTTCCTGAATAGTAGAAGCAATTTGCTTCAAGTCATCAGGCGTATAATCTTCCGTATGGGTTTTCCAGACCGCTCCAAAACCGTCGCCTTTTCCGTAGCGCGGAATCAGATGAATGTGATAGTGAAAAACGGACTGTCCGGCTTTTTCGCCGTTGTTGTTCAGGATGTTCATGCCAACAGGCTGAAACTGCTCTTTAATGGCATTTGCAATTTTAGGAACGGTTTCAAAAACATTGCGGGCAATATCAGGTGTTAATTCATAAATGTTTTCCTTATGTACTTTCGGAATGACCAAAGTATGGCCTTTTGTAACCTGGCTGATGTCGAGAAACGCAACAACATGTTCATTTTCAAAAACTTTTGCACTAGGAATTTCCCCGTTTACGATCTTGCAGAAAATACATCCGCTCATTCCATTCATCCTTTCGTGGGTACGGTTTGCTTATCCATATAGTACCATAGCTGGCTGCGCGGATTCAAAAAAAGAGAGGGGATTCTAAATTGCTTTTGCCGCACAAACTCTGGTGGGAGAAGAGAGGAAAGTGTTCTAAAAAGGGTTTAGCAACATTAACCCTGGTTGGAGAAGAGGGGAAAGTGTTCTATAGAGTGTTTAGCTGCACAAACTCAGGCTGAAGAATGGAGGAAAGTGTTCTAAAAAAAGTTAAGCCGCACAAACCCTGGCTGGAGAAGATAGGAAAGTGTTCTAAAAAGGGTTTAGCAACATTAACCCTGGTTGGAGAAGAGAGGAAAGTGTTCTAAAAAGGGTTTAGAAACATTAACCCTGGCTGGAGAAGAGAGGAAAGTGTTCTGAAAAGGGTTTAGCAACATTAACCCTGGTTGGAGAAGAGAGGAAAATGTTTTAAAAAGGGTTTAGGACAAAAAAAGAAACAGGATGATCGCAATGATCACCCTGCTCTGCAGAGGAGGAAGAGCCGGCGCAGCTTAATGGCAAGACTCGCAGATCTCTTTGTCATCTCCCTCATTTGCTTGGAAATGAAGGAAAAAAAGAGTGAATTTGTTAAACATGGTTCAAAGCAACCATCTCCCAGTTAAGAGTATCATTAATGAGTCTTAACTAATCAATAACTGTCTTTGACGAACACCTCATTCAGAAAATGAATTTATACAGAGCATCTATTACTGAAAGTAACGGCCCGCAAACACCTCATCTCGAAATGGAAATATTCATGATGTTAACTAGCTCATGGATTCCTTCACTAAACTGTCTTTAACAAACACCTCATTTGAATGAATGTCTGTGACAGCTCCTCACCTCTACATCCATTATGATGTCCAGGTAAATCACAATTATGCATGCGAAATTAGCAAAATGTCCGGCGGATTTGGTAAGATAAAAGAAAACGGCGAAGGGACGAAACGATGAGCTTATTACAAGTAAACCAGCTAACGGGAGGCTACACGCGAAACCCCGTTTTAAAAGATATATCGTTTGAAATTGACAAGCATTCCATTGTCGGATTGATTGGGTTAAACGGTGCCGGAAAGAGCACGACGATCCGTCATGTGATCGGGCTGATGGAACCTCATAAAGGGGAGATCTCCATCAATGGCATTTCGTTTCAGGATGAGCCTGAGGCTTACCGCAGCCAGTTTTCCTTTATTCCTGAAACCCCGATTCTATATGAAGAATTAACCCTTTACGAACATCTTGAACTGACGGCCATGGCATATGGATTAAGCCGCGAGACATTCAAAAAACGTCTTGATCCGCTCCTTAAGGAATTCAGAATGGAAAAAAGGCTGAAATGGTTTCCAAGCCACTTTTCTAAAGGGATGAAGCAAAAAGTCATGATTATGTGTGCTTTTTTAGTTGAGCCTGAACTGTACATCATTGACGAACCGTTTGTAGGCTTAGATCCTCTTGCCATCAATGCGCTTCTTGAAATGATGAACAAGGCTAAACAGGAAGGAGCCGGCATTCTGATGTCAACGCACATCCTGGCTACTGCAGAAAGATACTGTGATTCCTTCATCATTTTACATAACGGCAAAATCCGTGCAAAAGGCACCCTTTCAGAGCTTCAGGATGAATTCGGGATGAAGGGTGCATCGCTTGATGACTTATATATTCAGCTGACAAAGGAAGATCAGCAATGAAAAATCTCGACCAGATATGGAAAACCCGGCTTGAGGCTCATGTAAAAGAAGTGCAGTCTTATACTAAATATATGTTTAATGACCATCTCATTTTTGTACTGGTTTTTTTAGGGGCAGGAGGGGCGCTGTCCTATCAGGAATGGCTTAAAACCATGCCGGAAAATTTTCCGGCCCTGCTGATTTTGACCGTTGTGTTTGCACTGATTATCACAGCTTCCAGCGTCCGAACGCTGTTGAAGGAAGCAGATCTCGTTTTTTTACTGCCGCTTGAAGTGAAAATGGCGGACTACTTCAGAAAAGCGACGGTTTACAGCTTTTTCAGCCAGCTGTACATCTTTTTTATTGCAGCGATTGTATTCGCTCCGATGATTTTCCGGGCAGAAAATTTTACAGGAACAGACTACCTGTTCATGTGCCTGCTGATTCTTCTTGCAAAAGCATGGAATTTGCTGATGAGTTTCAGAATATCTTTTTATACTGAACAGTCTGCAAAAGCAGCTGATCTTGCCGTTCGTTTTGCTTTGAATGCAGCAGCCGTCTATTTCATCCTGTCTAAAGCTTATTTATATGCGATCGTTGTCTTTGCGGTCATGGCCGTTCTCTATCTGTATTTTAAAAAAGCAACAGCTGCAAAGGGCATCAAATGGGAAGCGCTTATTGACCGCGAGCTTGAGAAGAAGCAATCCTTTTACCGGATTGCCAACCTCTTTACAGATGTGCCGAAGCTTAAGAAAAAGGCCAAGCGGAGAAAGATGCTTGACGGCCTGCTTACGCTGATTAAATACAAACAGGAAAACATGTATGCCTACCTTTATACACGCGCCTTTTTAAGGTCGGGTGACTTTCTGGGCATCTTTTTGAGGCTGACTGTCATCGGAAGCATCATTCTGTTTATCATTCCGACGAATCAGTTCAGTGTCCTTGCGATTGCTATTTTAATCCTGTACTTAACAGGCATCCAGATTCTCGGTTTGTATAAGCATTTTGATATGCTGTCGCTGCCGGACCTGTATCCCGTCAACAGGCAGCATAAAAAAGGGAAGTTCCTGAAACTTCTCTTCAGCATCGTTTTATTCCAGCATCTCATTCTGACGGTGGTGTCACTGGTTTCCGGTAAATGGATGCCTTCCATTATCCTTTTAGGAGCGGGCATCGCGTTTGCTTACCTTTTTGTATATCTGTATGTAAAACCGAGGCTGGCTAAAATGGATGCCAGCGTATATTAAAGCAAAGGCAGCTGATAAACATGCTGTATGAAAAGCAGCTTGAAGAAGATCTTTTCCAATGGAAAAAGAAACTGCTTAGAAAGTCTTCCAGGTTAGAACGTTTTTCGAAAAAAACACAAACGAAAATAAACGCGCATATTCCTGAAAAAATACACACCATTATTACAGAAAGCATTAAGAAAATGGTTGGAGCAACACTTGCCGGATCTAATCTGACAACGTCCGAAAAAAAGCTTGAAGGCATCTCGTTTGAAGAGCGGGAAAATAAGGTGCGCCAAACCATCTCAGCCTATCAGAAGGCGGCGGCTGTCGAGGGAGCGGGGACAGGTGCAGGCGGTCTGCT
The DNA here is from genome assembly GCF_000708755.2 of Metabacillus indicus LMG 22858. GTDB lineage: Bacteria > Bacillota > Bacilli > Bacillales > Bacillaceae > Bacillus_P > Bacillus_P indicus. The sequence goes on from NZ_JGVU02000022.1 coordinate 161,910, forward strand.
TGCTTCTGCAGCTGATTTCCCTTTGCTGCTGGGGATTAAAATGAAGTGTCTGTTTGAAATTGCCACACTTTATGGATATAACCCAAAGCAGGTTGAAGAGAGGATCTTTCTGCTTTATATTTTCCAGCTTGCCTATTCAAGCGATGATCACCGCAGAAAAACATTCGATCTGATTGAGAATTGGGAAGAGCGGAAGGAAACGGTTAAGGAAATCGACTGGCAAACCTTCCAGCAGGAATACAGAGATCACATTGACCTTGTCAAACTGCTGCAGGTCATGCCCGGAATCGGCGCCGTTGTCGGAGGAGTTGCCAATTATCATCTTGTGAGGCACCTCGGGGAGACTGCCATGAATTGCTACAGACTGAGAAGGCTCGGCACAATCTAATGGATTGTGCTTTTTTTTATGGAATAGCAGGGCATTCGGTCTTTCGCCGAACACGGTTTTGGGAATATAAAAAAACGGCGCCGAAGCACCGTTTCATCTGCTTTATTTCCCAGCCGCCACAGGAGCGTGTTCTGCCTGATATTGAAGGATGGCAAGGCTGAAGGTTTTGGCAGCAATCAGCATCGCTTTTTCATCGATATCAAATTTTGGATGGTGATGCGGATAGGCTGTATCTGAATAGGTCGGCTTTGCGCCTGTGAAGAAGAAGGTTCCTTTTACGTGCTGAAGGAAGTAGGCAAAGTCTTCGCCGCCCATTTGCATCGGGCTTTCTTCTACAACCCCCACGCCAGGGACGTTTCCTGCGAGGTTTGCCAGGAATTCTGTTTCCTCGCGGTGGTTCACAACGGCAGGATAGCCTCTGTCAAAAGTATACTTATAGGCAGCATCATATAGGTCACAGGAAGCTTTCACCGTCCGTTCAATTTCCTGCTCGATCTGAGTGCGGATTTCTTCATTAAACGTTCTGACCGTTCCGATTAATTCAGCCGAATCGGCAATAACGTTAAATGGATTTTCAGCGATAAATGAACCGACAGAAACGACGGCTGATTCTACAGGATCGACTTTCCGGCTCACGATTTGCTGGAGGTTCAGCACGAGCTGGGAGCCAATGACAACAGCGTCCTTCGTTTTTTGCGGCTGTGCTCCGTGTCCGCCTTTTCCCTGCACCTTAATCTGGAAACGGTCTGCAGCTGCCATAATCGGTCCTGTCCGGTACTGAATTTTACCTGCAGGCTCGCTTGCCCATAGATGGGTGCCGAAAATGACATCGACGCCATCGAGGCATCCATCCTCAATCATCGCTTTTGCACCGCCTGGAGCGTACTCCTCTGCATGCTGGTGAATAAACACCACATTTCCTTCAAGATTCTCTTTGTGCTTGTGCAGCACTTTTGCCAAAACGAGCAGTGTCGCTGTATGGCCGTCATGTCCGCAGGCATGGGTGACACCGGGAACCGTCGACTTGTAGGGTACATCCTTTTCATCCTGAATCGGCAGGGCATCAAAGTCTGCGCGGAGGGCAATTGTTTTCCCAGGCAGTCCGCCTTTTACCACCGCTACAACGCCGTTTCCTCCCACTCCGGTTCTGGGCTCAATGCCGAGCTTCTGGTAATATTCTGCTATGTAGGCTGCTGTCTTGAATTCCATAAACGAAACCTCGGGATGCATATGAAGGTAGCGTCTGATTTCAACCATTTCCTCATAGGCTGCATCGAGTTCTGAACAAATCTCCTGAAACAAATCACTTCATCCTTTCTTTTTAAAAAATATATATTCGCCAAATGATTCATAAGATAAAATAAATTCTGATATTAGGTCAATTTTAGGGAAGTTGTTTGAAAATTACAAGATTAAAATCTGAAAGGTGTGAAAAGGTGAAAAAGATTTCGATTATGGGAGGATGTCTTCTGGCAGCTCTCATTCTGTACGGACTTATCCACACGGCTTTTATAAAACCTGCAGATGACGTAGCCTCGCAATTTGCACAATACATCCAGCAGTCAGAAGGCATTCTTGCTTTTTTTGAGGGAATAGGCTATCTTGCTTCAAAGCCTGGAATCATCAGTCTGCTTGCAATAGCTATTGTTGTTCTTTCTCTTTTATTCAGACATTATCTTCAATCGCTCATGATTGGTTTGGCGGTGTACCTTGGAGATGTTTTAAACAAATTTCTAAAAAGCGTGACGGCAAGAGAACGTCCGCCAGAGCCCCTTCATCTTGAAGAGGGGTTCAGCTTTCCAAGCGGCCATGCCATGGTAGGCGTCATCTTTTATGGTCTTTTTGCCTATATGATTATGGAAAAAATCAAGTCTCCTGCTCTTAAAAAAGGGATTTGGGGAGCGGTTGTTCTGCTAATGGCCTTGATTGGGATCAGCCGCGTCATCACCAATTCGCATTATGTCACAGATGTGATTGGCGGGTACTTCATCGGCCTCGTATTTCTTCTTGGGACCATTCTTATTTATGAATGGGCAAAGAATCTGCTTGCTGCTGCAAAAAAGAAAAAAGGCGACGTTTCTGCTTAAAAAAACAGGTATTCTCTTAATGAGAGTGCCTGTTTTTTTTCCTTTTATAATTCTTTTACTCTTTTAAATTACGAAACTTTTTATGGATAAATTTGGTTGTTGTATTTATACTAAATTTATTGGAATGAAAAGAAGTACAGCAAGTAATGGGGGACTAGATGAAAAAAATATTTAATGCCATGCTTAGTATAAGTTTTGTGTTCTATTTATTAGCATTAATTTCTCTCTTATTTTTAGGTTCAAGAGGCTATTGGACAGATGTGTCATTGATAGAATACATAAAGAATTCTTCAAATTTTGTTCCTTTAAAAACGATCAATACATATGTTCATGCGATTTTTGACGGAAGTATGAATATGGATACACCAATAAAAAACCTGTTTGGAAATTTTATTATGTTTTTACCGATGGGTATCTATCTGCCCTACTTTATAAAAAGAATGAACAAGGTAAGTGTTTTTTCAATTTCGATGATGATCTTGCTATTAGTTATTGAAGGAATACAAGTAGCTGCAAAAAGGGGGATTTTCGATATTGATGACTTCATTCTTAATATGTCAGGTGCTTTAATTGGATATTTCATCTGGAAAAGCAAAGTTGTTCAAACATTATTTACCCAAAGCTCTAAGAATTCACTATCCGCATAGCCGGATTCGGCAGCGATATATAATGGCAAAGAATTTCAGGGTTGATCTTAATCACTTAGATTAACCCTGTTTTTGCTGTTTTCTTTTCATGTAAACAAGTGTGTTAACGGAAAATGAAAGATGGGTAAAGGTACAGGGAGGAATTGTGTCATTTCCAAGGAAATAGTGTCGCAATTTAGGCATGAAAAACTCCTCCATACATAGGTCGGAGGAGCGGTTCTTTTAGTGTTCTTTTACAACCTGATAGGTCGTCACGTAAGAAGGTCTCGGGAAAATCGGCTTTTGATCCACGCCCTCGCTTGTTCCGCGCTTTTTATGGGCTTTTGCGTAGGACTGGGACTGCTGCCAGTTTTTAAACGATTCTTCTTTATCCCATAGAGTTAAGATGACGTATGTGTCATCTTGAACAGGTCTCAGGACGCGGATGGCCGCAAATCCCGGTTCGTTTTCGATCATGCGGGCACGTTCTTTGAAGCGCTGTTCAAAAAGCGGTCTGCCTTCGTCTGTGACAGGAATATTGTTCAAAACGGCATAGCTGCCGGTCTTGAAATCTCCCACTCCATCAAGCACTTCGTATTTTTTAGGCTCTTTAAAAAGGGAATCTGATTCGCTTTCATGAAGAAGGATGCCCTTATCCTCATTCTGCATCAGCAGCATGTTTTCATCTGTGTGTTCTGCTGCGGTTTTTGCCAAGTATTCCGGAGTTCCAAATGTGACATAAAAGTTCATTTTACATACACCTCTTTTTGTTTCATTATAACAATGACTGGACAAAGAAGGCTATTATGAGCCTCTGCTTACATATTCAACCCTTTTTTTAACAATACTAAACATGTATAAATCTACGGAACGCAGGTGACAGCATGCGAAAAAAAGTCATTCTTTCTGCTCTGGCAGCTCTGCTGACAGCTATTATTGCTCTGGCAGTTTATCTCCTCATCCTTGTCATTGGAGATTATTCCATTGATGAAAAAAAGCTTGTGATGGATTCTACGACTACACTTGTTGATCCTGAAGGCAGCAAGGTGGCGGAACTGTATTTGCAGAACCGGGAGCCTGTCTCGGTCAAAGACATTCCCGTTCATGTCCGCGAAGCGTTTATAGCTGTTGAGGATAAACGGTTTTACGAACATAACGGAATAGATTTAAAAGCCATTTCAAGGGCTTTGTACAGGGATTTTCTTGCCGGCGGGAAAGTGGAGGGCGGAAGCACCATTACCCAGCAGCTTGCAAAAAACACATTTTTGACTTCTGAAAAATCTGTGCTCAGGAAAGTCAAAGAAGCCGCCATTGCCATGAGCCTTGAGAATAAATACAGCAAAAGCAAGCTACTTGAGCTGTATTTAAATCAGGTTTATTTTGGCCACGGTGCATACGGTATCCAGAGTGCTTCGCTTTACTATTTTAATAAAGAAGTGAAGGATCTGACGGTTGAAGAAGGAGCGATGCTGGCAGGAATTCCAAAAGCACCTTCCAATTATTCTCCTGTCCTTCATCCGGATAGAAGCAAAGAACGGAGGGACACAATCCTTTCTTTAATGGGTGATCAGGGTTATCTGACGGCTGAGGAAGTTGTCAGATCACAGGGGAGAACGCTCGGCCTTTCGATTTCTGAGGAATCTGAGACTCCATGGCTTATCTCATATATCGACATGGTAATGGATGAAGCAGAAGAAAGATACAACCTCTCAAATGAAGAACTGATGCGGGGTGGATATACAGTCACAGTGCCGCTTGATGCAGGCATGCAAAAGACCGCCTACGAACTGTTCCAGAAAGATGCGTATTTTCCAGGAACGACAAAAGGCGCAGAGGGAGCATTTGTCCTGATTGACAACAAGACCGGCGGTGTGAAGGCTGCCATTGGCGGCCGAAACTACGTGCAAAAAGGGTATAACCGCGTAACGACAAAGCGTCAGCCCGGGTCTACGTTCAAGCCGATTGCCGTTTATGCTCCTGCCATGGAGGAAGAAGAATTCGGTCCATACTCCCTGCTTGAAGACAAGCCCGTCTCATATGATGGCTATCAGCCAAAAAATAACGACCGCAAGTATGATGAAGAGGTTACGATGTACGATGCGATTACAGCCTCCAAAAATGCTCCGGCTGTGTGGACATTAAATGAAATGGGTGTCTCAACCAGCAAGAAGTATTTGGAAAAATCCGGCCTGCCCATCGAGGACAACGGCCTCTCCATTGCGCTTGGCGGACTTAAAAACGGTGTAACCCCTCTTCAGATGGCAAACGCGTACAGAGCTTTTGCGCAATACGGTGTATACAGTGAGCCGTATTTTATCCAAAAGATTACAGACCGAGATGCTAAAGAAGTTTCGGCACCAGAGCACCTAAAGAAGCGGATTTTTTCCGCACAGACCGCCTGGAACATGACGAGAATGCTTGAGGAGGTAGTAAACGAAGGGACAGCAAGCATCGGAACTTATGACGGTGTACTTGCAGGAAAAACAGGCACAACTTCATTTACCGATGTAGATGGTGCTGTAAAGGATGCATGGTTTGTCGGATATACTCCGTCTGTATCCGGAGCTCTCTGGATGGGATATGACCGCACGGACAGCAAACAGTACCTAAAGCAGGGCAGCTCCTATCCTACACGTCTTTTCAAAGAAATCCTGAGTGAGTCCGGCAAAGACCTGAAAACGGCATTCCAGATGCCTGACGGCGTTGAAGATCTTGAAGAGCCGATCAGACTGAAGAATCTGGGTGAAGTAAAGGCAGGGTATACGTTTAAAGCGCTTGGCCTTTTCACCGTGACATTGAAATGGGATGCGCAGAAGGATGACCGCGTCATCTACAGAATCTATGAGACAAGCGGGAGCAAAGACAAGCTCGTAGGGTTCGTTAAGGGTGAGGATTCGTATGAGATTCCTTATTCCAATCTCTTTTCAAACGCAGAGTATAAAGTCGTTCCGTACAACGAGCAGACAGACCAGGAAGGCGAAGGGTCAGATCCTGTCAAACCCGAGCTTTTTACATCAGGTCTATGAGCAGCATGCAGATTCCGCATGCTGCTTGATTACGTCAATTTTTTGACATTTAATTGTGAAATCTATACAACAAGGTGTGAAACAGTTATAGTGTAAGAAGCAAAAACATAGGGAAGGCGCGGTTTGCCTGCGCAGCGCTGTTTCTATTTGGGGAACAGCTTACATAGAAAGGTGGATTTGAGGATTTATGACGGATTTGCAGTTTAATGATACATTCCTTAAGGCGTGCAGAGGGGAAAAAACAGATCACGTTCCGGTATGGTATATGAGACAGGCAGGTCGTTCGCAGCCTGAATACCGTGCGATTAAAGAGAAATACAGTCTGTTTGAAATCACGCATCAGCCTGAGCTGTGTGCCTATGTGACCAGATTGCCGGTGGAGCAGTACGGCGTAGATGCAGCGATTTTATATAAGGATATCATGACACCGCTTCCATCAATAGGGGTAGATGTTGAAATCAAGTCCGGCATCGGACCGGTCATTGACAATCCGATCCGCTCTTTCGCAGATGTTGAAAAGCTTGGAGAAATTGATCCTGAAAGCGATATTCCATACGTGCTTGATACGATCAAGCTTCTGACGCAGGAGCAGCTGAACGTGCCGCTGATCGGATTTGCGGGAGCTCCCTTCACGATGGCAAGCTACATGATCGAGGGCGGACCGTCAAAAAGCTACAATAAAACAAAAGCATTTATGTATGCAGAGCCAAAGGCATGGTTTGCTTTAATGGACAAGCTTGCAGAAATGACGATTGTCTACTTAAAGGCTCAAATTAAGGCCGGGGCAAAAGCGTTTCAAATTTTCGATTCGTGGGTAGGAGCGTTAAATGAAGCAGACTACCGCTATTATATAAAACCTGTCATGGAGCGCATTTTTTCCGCAATGAAGGAAGAAAATGTGCCAATGATCATGTTCGGAGTAGGGGCAAGCCATCTTGCACGCGACTGGCATGACCTTCCGCTTGACGTTGTCGGACTGGACTGGAGACTTCAGGTCGATAAGGCAAGAGAAATGGGTCTGACGAAGACGCTTATGGGGAACCTTGATCCGGCTATTCTTCTTGCACCATGGAACGTCATTGAAGAGCGCGCCAAGCATATTCTTGACCAGGGAATGAAGCAGGACGGCTATATTTTCAACCTCGGACACGGTGTTTTCCCGTCTGTTAATCCGGACGTTTTAAAAAGACTGACCGCTTTCATTCATGACTATACAAAAAATGCCAAGAGTGCGCGGAGCATCTAATTTGGAATCCTGACCTCAGGAATGGCAAAATAAGAATCAGAACGAATCCAAAAGAGGTGTATGAAAATGACAAAGAAAACAATGGGTCTTCTTGTAATGGCATATGGAACGCCATATAAAGAAGAAGACATTGAACGCTATTACACACATATCAGACACGGCCGCACGCCTGCTCCTGAGATGCTGCAGGATTTAAAAGACCGCTACGAGGCAATCGGCGGCATTTCGCCGCTCGCTAAAATTACGCTTGATCAGGCCAAATCACTGGAAGAGCATTTAAATGCCGTTCAGGACGAAGTTGAATTCAAAATGTACCTTGGACTGAAGCACATCGAACCATTCGTTGAAGACGCGGTGAAACAAATGAAAGAAGACGGCATTGAAGAAGCTGTCAGCATTGTTCTAGCGCCACACTTCTCAACATTCAGCGTCAAGTCCTACAATGGACGGGCAAAGCAGGAAGCCGAAAATCTCGGCGGACCGGCTATTACGTCTGTTGAAAGCTGGTACCAAGAGCCTAAGTTTATAGATTACTGGGCGAAGAAAGTAAAAGAAACCTATGCGCAGATGACAGAAGACGAACGCGAAAAGGCTGTTCTGATCGTCTCTGCCCACAGCCTTCCTGAAAAAATTATCGCTGCAGGCGATCCATACCCTGAACAGCTGCAGGAGACGGCAGACCTAATTGCAAAAGCAGCCGGCATCACGAATTATGAGACTGGATGGCAGAGTGCAGGCAATACGCCTGAGCCATGGCTTGGACCTGATGTTCAGGATCTGACAAGAGCCCTTTTTGAACAGAAAGGGTACCGGACATTCGTATACATTCCAGTTGGATTTGTAGCAGATCACCTTGAGGTTCTGTATGACAACGACTATGAATGCAAAATTATTACAGATGAACTGGGTGCAAATTATTACCGACCTGAAATGCCGAATGCAAAGAAAGAGTTTATTGACTGTCTTTCAACCGTCGTTCTTAAAGAACTCGGCATGAAAAAGTAGAAATGAAGCGGAGTTTCAGCAAGTGAAGCTCCGCTCAAATATGTGATGCACAAAAGTAAACAAAAAAGAAGGCGATAAACAATGACTGGCAAAAAGAAAAAAGTTGTCATCATTGGCGGGGGAATCACAGGATTATCCGCGGCATTTTACATGCAAAAAGAAATACGCGAACAAAACCTGCAGGCTGAGACGGTTCTTATTGAATCAAGTCCCCGGCTTGGCGGAAAAATTCAGACGGTTCATAAGGACGGCTTTATTATCGAACGCGGGCCGGATTCTTTTCTTGAGCGAAAAACAAGCGGACCTCAGTTTGTAAAAGACGTAGGACTGGGTTCAGAGCTTGTCAATAACGCAACGGGGAGATCATACGTACTTGTAGGAGACCGGCTTCATCCGATTCCGGCCGGTGCTGTTATGGGCATCCCCACACAAATTATGCCGTTTGTCACAACAGGCCTTTTTTCCGTTCTTGGAAAAGCACGGGCTGCAGGCGACTTTATCATGCCTGCCGGCAGAGAGCAGGGCGACCAGTCATTGGGTCACTTTTTCAGAAGGCGCCTTGGAAATGAAGTGGTTGAGAATCTGATTGAACCGCTGCTTTCAGGGATTTATGCCGGAGATATAGACAAGCTGAGCCTCCTGTCGACCTTCCCGCAATTCCATAAAGTAGAGCAGGATCACAGAAGCCTCATACTGGGAATGAAAAAAGGGCTTCCTGCATCAAACCAAAAGCATGAGCCTTCCAGAAAGAAAGGCATTTTCCAGACCGTCAAAGGCGGACTTCAAAGCTTGGTCGACGCTGCCGAAAGTAAGCTGACAGATACGCGGATACTAAAAGGAATCAAAGTTGAGGCCATTGAAAAATCAGGTGCCCAGTATTCCTTAAAGCTAAGCAGCGGCGAGAGGATGGAAGCTGACGCTTTAATTGTGACCACGCCTCATCAGCACACTGCAGGCATGCTTCCGGACAAGGAAAACTTTCAGTACATGCAGGAAATGCCTTCTACTTCTGTTGCAACAGTAGCCATGGCTTTCCCCGAGGATGCTGTCTCGATTGAAGGAAACGGCACGGGATTTGTCATTTCCAGAAACGGCGATTATACCATCACAGCCTGCACCTGGACCCACCGCAAGTGGCCGCATACCGTTCCAAAAGGAAAAGCGCTTATCCGTGCATACGTAGGAAAAGCAGGTGACCAGGCCATTGTTGAACAGCCGGATCACGAAATCATTTCAGCTGTCCTGGAAGATTTGAATAAAATCATGAAATTGGATCAAAAACCTGAATTCACCGTCGTTTCAAGATGGAAACAGGCCATGCCCCAATACAACGTGGGCCACCAGGAAGAAGTCCACAAAATGAAAGAAAAAATCATGAACAACTATCCCGGCATGTTCCTGGCCGGTGCCTCCTATGCAGGAGTAGGCATCCCCGACTGCATCGACCAGGGAAAATCAGCCGTCTCGCACGCATTGGATTATTTGAAAAAGGCAACTCTTTAAAAAGGGTTGTTTTTTTATATGCACTATTACTGGATCAGCTCAATCAAGGAGAAAAACGTGGATAAAGAAATTATTATAGAAGAATACAGCATGAATTGGTCGAGGCAATTCGAACAAGAAAAGAAAAAGCTTAACGATATTCTAAGGGACAGGGTTCAATCCATTGAACATATAGGAAGTACAGCCGTTGAGGGCCTTGGAGCCAAACCTGTCATAGATATTGCTGCTGGAGTAAATAATCTGGAGACAGTTAGTGAATTTATCAAACCTTTAAAACAATTAGAGTATGAATTTGTTTACCATAAAGAGTTTCCAGAACGACGTTTTTTTAGAAAAGGCCGGCGGAGAGCAGGTACACACCACTTGCACTTTTATGAATTTGAAGGAGAGCACTGGAATAATCAGCTTTTGTTTAGAAATTACTTAAGGGGAAATCCTGATGATGCAAGAAAATATTATTACCTTAAAATGTACCTGGCAGAAAAGTACCGATTTGACAGAGTTGCTTATACGGAGAATAAAGCTTCTTTTATCCAAAATATATTGCAAAAAGCGAGGCCCTCAGAGATATAGCAAAGCACAAAACTCCAGTGGACTGCAGCGGAGGGCACTTGACTCCTGCGGGAAATAGAGGGCACTGAAGATCCCGCAAGCGCAGCGAGGAAGCTTCAGGCACTCCCCGCGGAAAGCAAGTGACCGGAGCGGAAGGGAACGGGTATAATTTCTAACACATGAAGCATGAAAATATTGACTCGAATTTCTCTGTAACAGCAGTTGCTTCTTTAAAAAATGTATGATATATTTCTTTTTGTACTAAATGACCAAAAATGTCATTCGGTCATTTTTAGGAGGTGAGAGGGTTGAGCGTGGACCGCAAACAGCTTATTTTAGAAGCAGCAACAAGATCATTTACCCACTATGGCTATAAGGCAACGACAATGGATTCTGTTGCAAAGCTCGCAAATGTGGGAAAAGGAACGATCTATACCTTCTTTAAAAACAAGGAAGAGCTGTTTGATGAGATTGTCTCATCTTTGCTGACGGAAATGCGGGTTGCTGCTGAAGAGGCAATGGATGAAGATCTTCCATTTTTTGAAAATGTTCATCGTGCCCTGTACAATCTGCTTGAATTTCGAAAAAAGCATCAATTCACGATTAAAATTTTTCAGGAAAGCACTGATGTCGGCACACCTGCCGTTCAGGAAGTCGTTCAGAGGCTTGAAAAAATGATCCTGCAGTTTATCGCTGCCAAAATAGAAGCAGCTGTAAATAAAGGAGAACTCCGGGAGTGCAATCCTGAAGTAACAGCATTCGTGATGCTGAAACTATATATTTCTCTCATTTTTGACTGGGAAAAGCACCATGAACCGCTTGAGAAAGAAGAAATTGCGCATTTATTTGAATTATACTTACTCAAAGGATTATCAACATAGATGGTCCTATCTTTTTGGGAAAAAGTGACCAATTGAACAAATTGGTCAATATGTATTAAATTAGGAGGAAATGCAATGAGTTTAATGGCTAAAGAGTGGAAAGCGTTAGTTTCCAACAAAAAAGTGCTGATTCCGGTCCTTGCTGTTTTATTTATCCCGCTCATGTATGCAGGGATGTTCCTTTGGGCGTTCTGGGATCCGTATGAGCAGCTAGATCAGCTTCCTGTCGCCGTAGTCAACGAAGATACTGGAGCTGATTATGAAGGAACAGAGCTTCAAATTGGATCTGAGCTTGTTGATAATTTGAAAGCAAATCCAAAGTTCAAGTGGGAATTTGTTTCAAAAGATGAGGCTGTGAGAGGCCTTGAAAACGAGCAGTACTATATGATGATTGAAATACCCGAGAATTTTTCAGAAAATGCGACAACACTGATGGACGAGGATCCTCAGTCACTTGAGCTGAAATATGTTCCGAATGAAGGCTTTAACTTCTTGTCAGGGCAAATTGGCGGAACAGCCGTTGCTCAAATTAAAGAAGAAGTCTCAAATACCATTACGAAAACCTATGCGGAAAGCATCTTTGAAAACATTGACAAACTTGCAGACGGACTTGGCGATGCAAGTGAGGGAGCAGGCAAGATTGATGAGGGTGTCATCGACCTGAAAGGCGGTTCAGCTGAACTGAAAGAAAAGCTTGAGCTGCTTGCAGGAAAATCGATTACGTTTAAGGACGGATTGAATGACGCTTCTGCCGGAGCAAAGAAACTGGCAGACGGAGCCCAAAAGCTAGACAGCGGTCTGGGACAGCTTCAGGACGGGAGCGGGAAGCTTTACAGCGGATCAATGAGCGCTGAAAAAGGAGCTGCCCAGTTGAACGAAGGTCTTGGAACGTCTCTGTCCGGAATGAAAGAGCTTCAGAGCAATGTTCCGAAACTTACTGCCGGGGCAGAAGGAATCAGTGCCGGAGCGGGTGAATTATCCGGAGGCCTTAACCGCCTTTCTGACGGAAGCACGGCATTAGCTGCCGGAGCAGGTGAATTATCTACAGGGCTGGATAAGCTTTCTGCCGGTAATCAGGCTGCCTATAAGGGAGCCGGAGAACTCTCTGCAGGCCTGACACAGCTGAATGACCAGCTGGCAGTCATGCTGCCGCAAATTGAGAAGCTTCCTCTTCCGGAAGCCGAGAAACAAAAATTGATTGAAGCAGCAAAAGGCGTCAGCCAGCTTTCTGAAGGAAGCAAACAGCTGGAGTCAAGTCTTGGCCAGCTTTCTGCGGGCGCTGCCGATGCACAAAAGGGAGCAGCTACTATTGCAGATAAAAGTGCAGAGCTTTCAGCAGGAGCCGGAAAGCTTCAGGAAGGTGCTTCCAAGCTTTCAAGCGGTTCTTCTGAACTTGCAGCAGGCCAAAAGAAAGCAGAAGAAGGCATCAATCAGCTTGTGGCCGGACAGGAAAAACTGTATGCGGGCTCAGGCGATCTATTGAGTGGTCAAAAACAATTAACAGAAGGACAAAAGACTTTTAATCAGGAATTCGCGAAAGCTAAAGCCGGCTCCGCTGAACTTGCTGCCGGCAATAGTGAACTCGGCTCCGGAATTTCAAAGCTTGCTGAAGGATCAGGTGCGCTTCAGGACGGCACAAACAAGCTTGCTGACGGTGCCGGAAAAGTGGACGAAGGCGTTGGCAAATTGTCTGAAGGGACAGGCGAGCTGTCATCAAAACTTGGTGACGCAGCAGAGGAAACAAAAGATGCCGGCGGCTCAGATGAAACCTATGACATGATTTCAGAGCCGGTAAAAGTAAAAGATGAAAAAATCAACGCCGTTCCAAACTACGGAACAGGTTTTGCGCCATACTTCCTGTCACTCGGACTATTCGTTGGGGCCCTGCTGCTTTCCATCGTATTCCCGTTAAGACAGGCAGCAGGAACGCCTAAGAGCGCAATTGGCTGGTTCATGAGCAAGTTTGGTGTTCTGGCAGCAGTCGGAGTTATCCAGGCCTTGCTTGCCGATGCGGTTTTACTCTATGGACTTGATATTGAAGTACAAAGTGTTCCATTGTTTATTTTATTCAGCATCATCACAAGCCTGGCATTCCTTACACTGGTTCAATTCTTTGTAACATCACTCGGAGATCCGGGAAGATTTGTGGCTATTATTATCCTGATTCTTCAGCTTACTACAAGCGCCGGAACATTCCCTCTTGAATTGATTCCAGAGCCATTGCAGATCTTTAATGCATGGCTGCCGATGACCTATACGGTTTCAGGTTTTAAAGCGGTCATCTCATCAGGTGATTACAGCTTTATGTGGCAGCAGGCAGGTATCCTCGGCATCTTCATTGCAGCGATGATTGCCGGAACGATTGCCTACTTCTTCATGGCCATCAGAAAAAACAAGAACAGCTTAACAGAGAAAGCTGCAGCATAATCTTAAACACCCGAAGCGAAAAGCTTCGGGTGTTTTTTGCAATGGAAAAATCTATAAAACTATTATTGAAAGCCCTTACATTTTAACATATAATAGAAAAATGAGAACGATTTCACTGTGTGTACGCTGATCGTTCGCAAGATGAGGAGGAGTGAACGTGTCTACAATCGAGGATGTGGCCAGACTTGCAGGACTTTCAAGGACCACTGTTTCCCGGGTCATCAACAATCATCCGTACGTTTCCGATTCGAAGAAAAAGGTTGTCTTAGAAGCAATGGATGAGCTTGGTTATGTTCCGAATTCATCTGCAAGAAGTCTTCGAAATCAAAAAACTGAAATTATTGCCGTTTTTATACCGCGGGTGCTGAATCCCTTTTTCAGCCAATTTATCGAATCACTTGAAATGGCGTCGTCAGCCAGGAACTATCAGCTGATCGTGTGCCAGACTCAATATTCCAAATCAAAAGAGCTCACCTATTTAAACCTTCTTAAAACAAAGCAGGTGGATGGTGTGATACTGGCATCCCTGGAGAATGACTGGAGCAAAATCGAGCCATTCACCGATTACGGTCCGATTGTTCTTTGCAATGAGTTTGAAGAGGACGCATCTGTGCCGATGATCAGGCTCGATCAGACATTTGGCGGATACATAGCAACCAAGCACCTGATTGAACAGGGACACACCCATATCGGCTATTGCTGCGGCGGGCACAGAAGCAACGTTGCCAAAGAACGGGAAAGAGGCTTCAGGCAGGCACTGATGGAAGCGGGATTAACGTTTGATGAAAATGCCGCATTCCGGAATGCCTTCAATATCGAAGACGGAAAACGTGTTTTTCATGAGCTGGCTGCTTTGGAGAATAGGCCGTCCGCTCTTTTTACCGGAGCAGATGAAGTGGCCGCAGGCGTTATTTCTGAAGCGAAAAAAAACGGCTGGAGCATTCCTTCTGACCTTGCAGTTGTGGGATTTGATAACCAGGCCATCACAGAACTGCTCGATCCTATGATTACAACCGTTCAGCAGCCTGTCTGCGAAATGGCTCAAAAAGCCATGGACATCATGATTGAAAAAATAAACAGAAAATCATACGCTGCCAGGGAAGTCTATCAGTTTCCGCTTAAACTGATTATAAGAGATTCAACGGGCGGCAAAAAGCTCGCAAACGTTTAATAGAGTAAGGCACCAGCCAGAGGCTGGTGCCTTTTTATGTGCATGCGCCATGAATGTTTACTGGAAAGAAAATAGTGGTAATTCAAAAGGGTGACTATTACTGTACGGAAGGGATGAGAAATTTGGACAAGCAGAGTAAAAACAGCAAGGATGAGCAGCTGGAAGCATACCGGGTTGATGATAAAGACGGGAACATGACCACCAATCAGGGGCTTAAGGTTTCAGATGACGAGCATTCTCTAAAAGCTGGCGATCGCGGGCCCACACTGATGGAGGACTTTCATTTCCGGGAAAAGATGACCCATTTCGACCACGAGCGGATTCCGGAGCGCGCTGTCCATGCAATGGGCTACGGGGCACACGGGTATTTCCAGGTATACGAGCCGATGAAGGAATTTACGATGGCGGGATTTTTGCAGGATCCTTCGGTTAAAACACCTGTATTCGTACGGTTTTCAACGGTGGCTGGCTCAAAAGGGTCTGCAGATACAGTCAGGGATGTCAGGGGATTTGCCGTGAAGTTTTATACGGAAGAGGGAAACTATGATCTGGTCGGGAACAATATCCCAGTCTTTTTCATCCAGGATGCGATTAAATTTCCGGATCTCGTCCATGCGGTAAAGCCGGAGCCTCATAATGAAATGCCCCAGGCCTCATCTGCGCATGACACGTTCTGGGACTTCATTGCCAACAATCAGGAATCGGCACACATGATGATGTGGGCGATGTCTGACCGGGCGATTCCCCGCAGCTACCGGATGATGGAAGGATTCGGCGTACATACATTCAGGTTTGTCAATGAGGAAGGAAAAGCACGATTTGTAAAATTCCACTGGAAACCGAAGCTCGGCGTGCATTCTCTAGTATGGGACGAAGCCCAGAAGCTTGCCGGAAAAGATCCTGATTTTCACAGAAGAGATCTTTACGAATCCATCGAGAACGGTGACTATCCAGAATACGAGCTTGGAGTTCAGATGATTGAGGAAGAGGACGAATTCAAATTCGACTTTGATCTCCTTGATGCAACGAAACTATGGCCGGAGGAAATCGTACCCGTTAAAATCATCGGTAAAATGACGCTCGACCGCAATCAGGATAATGTGTTTGCCGAATCGGAGCAGGTTGCGTTCCATCCGGGACATGTCGTGCCGGGCATTGATTTTACAAATGACCCGCTGCTGCAGGGGCGTCTCTTTTCCTACACAGATACACAGATTACAAGACTTGGCGGTCCGAACTTCCATGAGATTCCGATCAACCGTCCTGTCTGTCCATTTCATAACAACCAGCGGGACGGCATGCACCGCATGACCATAAACCGCGGTCAGACGGCCTACCATCAGAACTCGCTTGCCCAAAACGCTCCGCGTCCTGCAACGCGGGAGCAAGGCGGATATGTCCACTATCAGGAAAAAGTGGATGGACGGAAGATCCGCCAGCGCAGCGAGAGCTTTAAAGATCATTTCTCGCAGGCTAAGCTGTTCTGGAACAGCATGACAGAAGTTGAAAAGCAGCATATGATTTCTGCCTTCCGCTTTGAGCTCGGCAAAGTAAAAAGCAAGAGCGTTCAGCAGCAGGTCGTTCATATGATCAGCTGCATTGACAGCACACTTGCCGGTGAAGTGGCTGAGGGGATTGGCGCTTCGGTGCCGAATGAGCAAACGGAATCAGGCGTCACTCTTGAGTCTCCGGCACTTAGCCAGGAAAAAACGGTCAAAGTTCCCGATACGCGCAAAGTGGCAGTGCTTGCTGAAGACGGCTACGATTCGGCTTCCCTGAACGCTTTTATTAGTAAGATGAAAGAAACAGGAATGATGCCTGAAGTCATCAGCCATACGCTGAGTCCGCTGAAAAGTGAGGGCGGCGAAGAGCTTGAGGTTGATCATACCTTCCTCACAAGTGATTCCATTCTGTTCGACTCATTTTATGTAGCGGGCGGGCAGAAGAGTAAAGAGCTCCTGCTCGGCAAAAAAGACGCCGCAGCATTTCTAAAAGAAGGATTCAGTCATTTTAAGCCAATTGGAGCTGCCTATGAAGCTGCAGAAGTACTTGAAGCAGCGGGAATAGCTAATGGTCCCGGCGTTATTGTAGCAGAACAATCACAAGATCCGGCGGTATTCTCTGATGCATTTATCAGTGCAGCAGCCGATCACCGTCATTGGGATCGGGAAGTTTGACGATGGAGACACTGAGAAATCAGTGTCTTTTTTTTCTATTTATAGGGGTTTGTATGTTCACGTTTGTTTTGCAGCATTTTATGGTCGTGGATTATAGAGAAAGTGCTGTAAGCGGCGGTTAAGCGCACAAACGCGGTTATGGAAAAGGAGAAAGTGTTGTTAAAGGCGGTTAAGAACACTAACGTGGTTAGGAAGAAGAGGGAAAGTGCTGCAAGCGGTGGTTAAGCGCATAAACGCGGATATAGAAAAAGGAGAATTTTGCTGTTAAAGGTGGTTAAGAACACTAACGTGGTTAGGAAGAAGAGGGAAAGTGCTGTAAACGAAGGTTAAGCGCACAATCGTAGCCCCCAAAAATAGCAAAAGTGTTGTAAACGGAGTTTAAGAACACAAACGTAATTAATGAAAATCGAGAAAGTGCTGTAAAAGTCCGCAAAAAAAAGAAAGGACAATGTATCCTTTCTCAAAAATATAGGTATAGGATCGGTATGGTTACAGGCTGCCGACGTTCATGCACTTATCGCAAGTATTGCCGTAGCACTCGTGCTGCTCTTCAATCTTTTCCCCGCACTCAAGACATTTTTTCGCCGGCAGGTTTTTGAAAAATTCAGTCATTTTAACTAACATTGGTATCCCCTCCAAGTTGTTATTACACACATTGTATTATAACAGATAGAGGTATGTCAACATCTGTTTTGTAACAATGTGCTTCTTTTCAAAAAATGGGCTGCTGTCTGCATGTTTATAGTGGCCTCAGCTTGCGCTTATCAGCGGAAAATGGGTATATTGTAAGATAGGAATGAGCGAGGGAGGATTCACATGAAAATAACGGTTGTTGGTTTTTGGGGAGGATTTCCTGCTGTTAATGAAGCTTCTTCCGGATACCTGTTTGAATCAGATGGTTTCCGGCTCTTAGTTGATTGCGGAAGCGCGGTTTTATCCCAGCTGCAGAATTATGCAAAACCGGAAGAAATCGATGCGGTAATTCTGTCTCATTATCACCATGATCATATTGCTGATGTAGGGCCGCTGCAATTTGCCAGACTTGTTGGATCCTTTATGAATAAAAGCAGCAGGACGCTGCCTATATACGGCCATTCAGCTGATGCAGAAGCATTTGCAGGGCTTACATACAAAGAAGTAACGGCAGGGAAAGCATATAATCCGGAAGAATCCATCCAGATTGGGCCTTTTCACATCCGTTTTATGAAAACAAAGCATCCGGTAGACTGCTATGCGATGCGGATTTCGGATGGTTCATCAGAAGTAGTTTACACGGCTGACTCAAGCTACAGAGAAGAGTTTGTGCCATTTTCAAAAGATGCGGATCTTCTGCTGTGCGAATGCAATTTTTACGGAGATATGGACGGCTCGTCGGCCGGGCATATGAACAGTCTTGATGCCGGCAAACTTGCTGAGCATGCTTCTGTAAAGGAACTGATCCTGACTCACCTTCCTCATTTCGGAGAAGTGTCAAATCTCGTAAGTGAGGCCGAAACGATTTACAAAGGTCCTGTCCGTCTTGCAGCATCCGGCCTGCAATGGACAAAGGGCAATTAGGAGGAAAAGTACATGCTGTTTATTGATAATAAAGGAATAACGGATCCGAGAATCAATCTGGCCATAGAAGAGTATTGCCTGAAAAATCTTGATCCTGAGCAATCTTATTTGCTTTTTTACATTAACGAACCTTCCATTATCATCGGAAAAAATCAAAATACTATTGAAGAAATCAACACAAAGTATGTGGAAGAGCAGGGTCTTCATGTTGTGCGGAGGCTTTCAGGCGGGGGTGCGGTTTATCATGATCTTGGAAACCTGAACTTCAGCTTTATTACAAAAGATGACGGAGACAGCTTCCACAACTTCAAAAAATTCACTGAGCCTGTGACACGGGCATTGAAGCGTCTTGGTGTAGATGCAGAGCTGAGCGGCCGCAATGATATCCTTGCTGAAGGCAGAAAGATTTCAGGAAATGCCCAGTTTTCTACAAAGGGCAGAATGTTCAGCCATGGAACGCTGCTGTTTGATTCGGAAATGGAAAACGTCGTGTCCGCGCTGAAAGTGAAAAAGGACAAGATCGAATCAAAAGGAATTAAATCCATTCGCAGCCGTGTGGCAAACATCAGTGAATTTCTTGAAGAGAAGATCACGATTGAGGAATTCAGAGAACTGATTCTGCGCTATATTTTTGATACAGACGGCGAAATTCCGCAATACGTTTTAACGGAAGCGGATTGGGAAAACATCCATGCTCTTTCTGAGGAACGCTATCAGAACTGGAACTGGAATTACGGCAAATCGCCATCCTTTAACCTCCAGCATTCCCACCGCTTTCCGATCGGACAGATTGACATCCGTCTGGAAGTGAAGAAAGGCAAAATCGAAAACTGCAAAATCTTCGGAGACTTTTTCGGAGTGGGTGATGTTGAAGAAATCGAAAACCTTCTCACCGGCCTGCAATATGACCGTTCTTCCATAGAAACGGCTTTGAGGGACACAGATATCAAACATTATTTCGGCAATATTGAAAAAGAACAATTTATTGAGCTTATTTATTGAGCGTGAAGGGCGTCCTTTTTTAGGGCGCTTTTTTATTGATTGATGGGAAATATGCTGCTCAGATTATCTCCTCGGCACGGCCTTGGTTGTCCTGGAATGGAAATAACCCTTCATCGAGATCCACTCTGTGCGAATGTCACAAAGCCGCGTGGAAATGACCCTTCATCGAGATCCACTCTGTGCGAATGTCACAAAGCCGTGTGGAAATGACCCTTCAGCATAATCAAATCTGTGCGAAGGTCACAAAGGCGCGTGGAAATGACCCTTCATCGAGATCCACTCCGTGCGAAGGTCACAAAGCCGCGTGGAAATGACCCTTCATCGAGATCCACTCTGTGCGAATGTCACAAAGCCGTGTGGAAATGACCCTTCAGCATGATCAAATCTGTGCGAAGGTCACAAAGGCGCGTGGAAATGACCCTTCAGCATGATCAAATCTGTACGAAGGTCACAAAGGCGCGTGGAAATGACCCTTCAGCATGATCAACTCTGTGCGAAGGTCACAATCCGTCATAGAATCTCCCGCGTTCACAATTCAGCAAATTTCTCCCATATCCGCCAAGCCGTTTGTTGAGAATTTTTCCGTCATAAAATATAATAGATTTATAGTTTTAAATTTTTAGAAAATGAATGGCTGTTCATTCATTTTCGCAAGGGGTGGGAGAATGAATTTACTATCACAGCTGTCTCTGTCTGCACAGAAGTACGGAGGCAAGCCGGCGTTTATTTTTGAAGGGAAAGAAACGTCGTACGGGGAACTTGATGTGCTGATCAGCAAATTCGCTGACAGTCTGCAGCAGCTTGGGGTCAAAAAGGGGGATCATCTTGCGCTTGTGCTTGGCAATTCTCCGTATTTCGTGATTTCTCTTTATGGGGCAATGCGTGCGGGGGCTACGGTTATACCAATCAATCCAATTTACACACCGGATGAAATCGGGTACATATTGAACAATGGTGATGTAAAGACAATTGTCACACTTGATGTGCTGCTTCCGCTTTTTGAAAAAATGAATGGGGTTCTGCCTCAGGTCGAGCATATTATCTCATGTGAAACACCGCCGTCAGAAGCAAAGAGCGGGTTAGATGCGTCTTCGCTGTCAATCAGCCCAAAATTGAAATCGTTTACAAGTATTGTAGCCCAAGCTGGCGCAAACCCGGCTGAAGTTACGCTTGAAGACGATGACACGGCTGTCATTCTCTATACATCAGGCACGACAGGAAAGCCGAAAGGTGCTATGCTGACGCATAAAAACCTGTACAGCAATGCACGTGATGTAGGTTCTTACTTGAAAATGAACGACGGGGACAAAGTCGTGGCGACACTTCCAATGTTCCACGTATTCTGTCTGACGGTTTCGCTTAACGCGCCGCTGATCAGCGGTGCGACACTGCTGATCGTTCCGCGCTTTAGCCCTGCTGAAATCTTTAAGCTTGTTAAAACGTATGAAGCAACTGTTTTTGCAGGAGTGCCGACGATGTATAATTTCCTTCTTCAGCATGAAGGCGGAGACAAAGAGGATCTTCGGACCCTCAGATTGTGCATTTCCGGCGGAGCTTCGATGCCGGTTGCTCTATTAAAAGGATTTGAACAGAAATTTAATGTCGTTGTGTCGGAAGGGTATGGCTTATCGGAAGCTTCTCCTGTTACCTGCTTTAATCCGCTGGACCGTCCGAGAAAGGCCGGATCTATTGGGACAAACATTTTAAACGTTGAAAACAAAGTGGTGAATGAGCTTGGTGAGGAAGTGCCTCCAGGACAGGTAGGGGAACTGATCGTCAAGGGCCCGAATGTCATGAAAGGCTACTATAACATGCCTGAGGAAACAGCCCATACGATTCGCAATGGCTGGCTTTACACAGGGGATCTTGCGACGATGGATGAGGAAGGCTATTTCACAATTGTCGACCGCAAGAAAGATATGGTGATTGTCGGCGGGTACAATGTTTATCCGCGCGAAGTGGAGGAAGTTCTCTACAGCCACCCGGGTGTAGTGGAAGCTGCGGTTGTCGGCGTGCCTGACCCGAATCAGGGAGAAGCTGTGAAATGCTTTGTAGTTGTAAAAGACAAATTAATGACAGAAGAAGGGCTGAAAGCGCACTGCCGCGAGCATCTGGCGAAGTATAAAGTCCCTGGCTCCATCGAATTTCTGGAGGAGCTTCCAAAGAATACGACTGGAAAAATCCTGCGCAGAGCACTTAAGGATCAGGTACTTCAAAAATAGCCGGGGGGAAGTCTGTTTTGACAAATATTCTATACTCTGTGGAAAAAAATCTTGCGGTCGTTACGCTGAACAGACCGGAAGTGTTCAACTGTTTCAACTACGAAACGCTTCTTCAGCTTGAGGAGGCAGTAGAAGATATTCGGACAAACGAGGAAGTAAGGGCCGTTATTTTTACAGGGTCAGGAGATAAAGCCTTTTGTGCCGGAGCTGATTTGAAGGAACGAAAAACGCTGACTGATCAGCAGGTGAAACGTAACCTTTTTAAAATAGGAGAAGTTTTCACAAAAATCGATGCCTTGCCTCAGCCGACTATTGCAGCCATCAATGGCTATGCATTCGGGGGCGGCATGGAGCTTGCTCTGTCATGTGATTTCCGAATCATAGCTGATGGAACGTCAGTCGGCCTTACAGAGACTGGACTCGGAATTATTCCGGGCGCAGGCGGAACGCAGCGTCTCCCGAGAATCATTGGGGAGGCAAAGGCGCTGGAGCTGATTTTAACTGCGAGGAAAATGACTTCCGAGCAGGCAGCAGCCTATGGACTTGCCTTGAAAACGGCTCCGAATGCGCTCGAAGCGGCTAAGGAGCTTGCTGAGGAAATTCTTAAAAATGCACCAATTGCCCTGCAGCAGGCAAAGTTTGCCGTTAAACAGGGAATGAATGCAGATCTTCAGACCGGCCTTCATATTGAACGCAAAGCATATGAAGTCACGATTCCGACGGAAGACCGCCTCGAGGCATTAGCCGCGTTCAGCGAAAAAAGAAAACCCGTTTTTAAAGGAAAGTGAGAAAAAAGCAGCCTGAGGCTGCTTTTTTCTTGTTTATCAAATAATAAAGAATAATAGGGCTGTGGATAACATAACAAAGTTATCATCGGCAAGCGGAAGCGCCTAGATCCTCTGTCAGAACAAATCCGTCAAAAAAGTCAAAACCGGACTTTTCCGCCGGATTCTTATCTGCCTATCGGATCTGACCAAGGCGCTTCCGCTTTTGTTATTATGTCTGAATATTTCCTATTGTTCAAAATATTATACAAATGTATACTATAAAAAACATATTGAAAGGAATTAGATATGAAATCCTTGCAGGAGCAGATTGGCTACAACTTAAAAAGCATCAGGAAAATGCGGCAGTACAGTCTTGATCAGCTTTCGGGCGTCACAGGAGTGAGCAAGGGGATGCTTGCCCAAATTGAAAAAGGGCAGTCAAGTCCGACCGTCAACACGCTGTGGAAAATCGCTAACGGCCTCGGGGTATCTTTTTCATCTCTTGTTGAGGAAGAGACCTCCGGAATCTCGATTGTCCGCAGAGAAGAAAAGGCCGCTTTGCAGGACGTAAACGACAAGTATCATGTATTTCCTTATTTTCCTTACGACCAGCAGAAGAAATTTGAAGTGTTTCTGCTTGAGCTTTTGCCGGGCTGCCGGCATGTATCGCAGCAGCATTTGAGCGGAGCGGAAGAATACATGTTTGTCAGTGAAGGGGAAATGGCTGTTTCAATTGGAGACGATTACTATGAACTTGTAAAAGGCGATTCAATGAAATTCACAGCTAACCGGGAGCATGTATATGAAAATAAGACAGAAGCGGTTTCATCATGCTTTCTGCTTATCTATTATCCATAAGGAGAGGAGTAATCAGGATGGCGGAAACAGCGTTTATAAGAAAACAGACGCACTTTTCAGAGGGAATGGCAGCGGGACTCAGCATTGCGATCGGGTATATGCCGGTGGCGCTGACATTCGGCCTGCTTGCGGGGGATACAGGACTGACCCTTTCTGAAACGGTGATGATGAGCATTTTTGTGTTTGCAGGTGCCGCACAATACATATCGCTCAGCCTGCTTGCGGCAGGCACGGGCATTTTTGAAATTGTGTTTACGACGTTCATTGTGAACATCCGGCATTTCTTAATGTCAGCCTCTCTGAATGAAAAGGTGGAGGAGGACAGTCTTTGGAAAAAGGCTCTTTACTCATTCGGCATCACAGATGAAACCTTTTCCGTAGCTTCGGTTAAAGAGGGAACGGTATCTGCGGGATATATGTTCGGGCTTATTTTTATTTCATACTCAAGCTGGGTTGTTTTTTCCGGTGTCGGCCATATGATTGGCGCAAATCTTCCGGAGACCCTGCAGGAAAGAATGTCGGTTGCGCTTTATGCGATGTTTATCGGGCTGCTCGTCCCGTCAATGAAAAAGCAGCGGAAGGTCGTGTTTTTAGCGGGAGCGGCAGCCATTTTTAATTCCGTTTTCTATCTGACAGGCTCTCTTTCAACAGGCTGGTCAATTGTCCTGTCCACTCTGTTATCGGCTGTCTTAGTTGAACTTGCTTATTCAAAGGGGGGCAAGCGGCATGCTGAGTAATATAATGATGATGATTCTCGGAATGGCCATTGTCACTTATCTTCCAAGAATGATCCCTCTTGTTGCGCTGAGCGGTATAGATCTGCCGCCTTTTGTTCAGAATGTATTGCGGAATGTTCCGTTTGCAACGCTCGGAGCCCTGATTTTGCCCGGTGTCTTTTTTATACAGGAGGATATTTGGTTCGGGGCAGTTGGCGCAGCGGCTGCATTTGCAGTCGCCTATTTTGGTGTGAATGTCATTATTGTCGTCATGAGTTCCATTTTAACCCTTATCGTGTACGGGCTCCTGTTTTAATCCGGACGAATAAGTTCTAACTCTGCCGCTTTCACACTACACTAGTACAAAGAGCTTGTTCGGGGGAGGACAACATCATGCGCAAATGGCTTACTGTATCAGTCCTGATTTATTTCTTATACGGCCTGTTTGTCTACTGGTATATCTATATGGGAGCGGACTCGACACTTCCGGCACAGTTCCAGGGCGGTTCAGCCGACCCGAATACGTTTATGAACAGCAGGGAGCTTACCCTTTCACAGGATTACTCTAAGCTGAGGGATTTTATGTTTTTTACAGCCGCGCCCTTTGAATGGTTTATCTTTTTTGTTGTCCTCGTTACCGGATTTGCAAAAAAGATGCAGCGCTGGGCCGAAAGTATTTCCAGGTTTTTTATTCTCCAGACGGCCGTGTTTGTTTTCGCGCTGTCTCTGCTTGTAACGCTCTGTGCTTTTCCACTTGAATGGCTGCGCTATAAAATTTCGCTGTCCTATCACATTACGACCCAGACCTTTTCAGGGTGGATGAAGGATCAGCTGATTGATTTCTGGGTGAACTGCGCATTTATGGTGCTGATTGTCGCCGTATTGTACGGCCTGATCAGAAAATTTTCAAGAAAATGGTGGCTGTTTGCGTGGATTCTCTCTGTACCGTTCAGCCTGTTCCTGATGTTCATCCAGCCGGTCCTGATCGACCCGCTGTACAATGAGTTTACGCCGCTTAAAAACAAAGAGCTTGAAACGAAGATCCTCGCGATTGCAGAGGAGGCCAATATTCCTGCAGACCATGTGTTTGAAGTGAACATGTCTGAGAAGACAAATGCTCTGAACGCATATGTCACAGGAATTGGAGACAACTCAAGGATCGTTCTCTGGGATACAACGTTAAATAAATTGAGCGAGGATGAAATATTGTTCATCATGGCCCACGAGATGGGGCACTATGTGATGAAGCATATTTATATCGGGATAGGCGGCTATCTCGTGCTCACCTTGCTTGGTCTTTATATGATCAACAGGCTCATGAACTTCTCCATCAGGCGTTACGGGCACATTCTGAAGCTTGACGGAAAAAAACAGCTTGCCTCACTTCCGCTATTACTTATGCTGCTCGGAATGCTGAGTTTTGCCTCGGATCCTTTTTCAAATATCATATCGCGCCACCAGGAAAAGGACGCAGATCTGTATGCTATTGAAATGACAGAGAATACCGAAGCTGCCGTGAGCACATTCCAGGAACTGACCCGGGCAGGTTTAAGCCAGGTCAATCCGCCGGCTATTGTGAAAGTGTTCAGATACAGCCACCCGACCATTTTAGAAAGAATCAACTATCTTGAAGAATGGGGCAGCGGGAGGGAAGAATAATAAGAAACTGATTATTACTTTTAAAAAATCCGAACTGGTTATTGGTTCGGATTTTTTCGTTTAGAGTGATACTTCCTCCTGCTTTCCTTCTGTTATCATACAGCGGAAGACTGCCTCCGCTCCTTTATGAATCGTACAAAACCCAGTTATATCAACCTTTCAGTCAATTAATTTAAAAAAATCAAAAAAATTAAAAGAAAAAGATTCCATTTTCAATCAATCTGTTATATATTAATACTATAAAATACAAACTGTATTATAACAAAACGTACAGACTATTGGAGGGACTGGAAATGACAAACGAAAGAGCGCGAAAACTGGAAGAAAGCTGGGCAATGGATGCGAGATGGAACGGAGTAGAAAGACCGTATTCGGCGGAAGAAGTGATTCGTCTGCGCGGATCGATCGATATTGAACATACTCTTGCACGCAGAGGTGCAGAAAAATTCTGGAATCTGCTTCAGACGGAAGACTATATTCATGCACTGGGAGCATTAACCGGCAATCAGGCCGTTCAACAAGTAAAGGCAGGATTGAAAGCGATTTATTTAAGCGGCTGGCAGGTTGCCGCTGATGCAAACCTTTCAGGCCATATGTATCCTGACCAAAGCCTTTATCCGGCAAACAGCGTTCCGGCCGTTGTAAAACGAATCAACCAGGCCCTTCAGCGTGCAGATCAGATTCAGCATATGGAAGGAGAAGGAGACGTGGATTGGTTCGCTCCAATCATTGCAGATGCTGAAGCAGGTTTTGGCGGACAGCTGAATGTATTTGAACTGATGAAAGGCATGATTGAAGCGGGAGCAGCCGCTGTTCATTTTGAAGATCAGCTTTCTTCTGAGAAAAAATGCGGTCACCTTGGAGGAAAAGTGCTTCTTCCTACACAAACAGCTGTGAAGAATTTGATTTCTGCCCGCCTTGCAGCAGATGTATCGGGTGTACCGACAATCATTATTGCCCGGACGGATGCTGACGCAGCAGATTTGATTACGAGCGACGTTGATCCTGAAGATCAGGCATTTATTACAGGCGAGCGCACGGCGGAAGGGTTTTTCCGGACAACAGCCGGCATCGATCAGGCTATTGCACGCGGACTTGCTTATGCGCCATATGCCGACCTTATTTGGTGCGAAACGTCAGAGCCGAACCTTGAGCAGGCTCAGAAGTTTGCGGATGCCATTCATGCGAAGTTCCCTGGAAAGCTTCTTGCTTACAACTGCTCACCATCCTTTAACTGGAAAAAGAAGTTGGATGAAGAAACAATTTCCAAGTTCCAAAGAGAAATCGCGAAAATGGGCTACAAATTCCAGTTCGTTACTCTTGCCGGATTCCATGCCCTCAACTACGGAATGTTCGAGCTCGCCAGAAAATACCGCGACAACGGAATGGCAGCCTATTCGGAGCTTCAGCAGGCTGAATTTGCAAGCGAACAATACGGCTACACAGCGACAAGACATCAGCGTGAAGTCGGAACAGGCTACTTTGATGAAGTGTCACAGGTTATCACAGGAGGCACATCCTCCACAACTGCGCTTAAAGGATCGACAGAAGAAGAGCAGTTTACGGCACAGTCCTAAAAAAAAAGCTGCTGCATCCATCGGGATGCAGCGGTTTTTTTATGCCTTTGTTCCCTCTCTGATAAAATGGTAGATATAGAACAGTATGCAAGACCGAAATTTAACTTTGAGGAGCCTTTGCCTTGAATAGGAAGCTGAACAAAAAAATGATTGAAAACCTCTGCGGCCGCGTCTCCTTGAAAAGCGGGGATTCGCTGCGCCGCTCCAATAAAGTAAAGTTCCGTGAGTATCATGAAGACCGCTGTCATGCGGTCGTTAAAAGTACGGAAGATTTCTGTGTTTCGATAAAGGTGGACACAGGCGGCGGCCTTCAGGCAGTCTGCAGTTGTCCGAAGCTACTCTCCTTTAATCAGGAATGCCAGCATATTGCGGCGGTATTGCTTGAGATTATGGAACATCAGAAACAAGGGACGGTTCCTCCGGTTCTGAGCGAAGGAGAGGCCCCCTTTAACCCAGACTATGCGCTGACGGAGGAATTGCTGACGGCCTTTAAGGAGCGAAAAGACCGTAAAACGGAGGCGCAAAATTATTTTGAAACGCGAACCGTACAGCCTGCCGTGTTTACGTTTAAGCCGGTATCAAGGGAAGACGGAGGGATTTTGTTTGCACTGGAGATTACGGTTGGACCGGTAAAAATCGTGAAACCGAGGGCTTTTCTTGAACAGCTTAAAAGCGGACAGTCCTTTCAGCTTGCGCCCGGCTTCCTGTTTGATCCCGAGTCTCATTGCTTCACAAAAGAGACGGATGCTGTCTTTCAGCAGCTTGTCAGGATTGTACGGAATGAGAGGACTGAGGAAGGCCCTCAGATTCTCCTCTCTCCTATTTCATGGAACCTGCTCCTGCCGGCCCTTATAAAAGCGCCCAATATAGAGCTTGAGGTCAACGGAGAAATTTATTCGGGACTTCATTTGTCAGAAGGCATCCTGCCGCTTCAATTTGATTTGTATGAAGAAGGATCAGGATATGTGCTGAGAGTAAACGGTCTAAAGGAGCTGCTCCTGTTAAAGCCTTATGAATCGGTGTTCGCCGCAGGGACATGGTATCACTTAGAACCTGAAAATTTCGAGCGCTTGGCCGAACTGAATCGGGTCATCCTTGCATCCGGAAAAAATACGGTCCCAATCCCGCCGCAGCAGGTCAGCCTGTATCTGGAGAAAGTGGTGCCGGGGCTTCGGAAACTAGGGGATGTGGCCATATCGGAAACGATTTCCAGGCGGTTAGCGGAAACTTCGCTTACAGCGAAGCTCTATTTAGACCGGGTGAAAAACCGGCTGCTTGCGGGACTTGAATTTCATTACGGAAACATCGTTTTTAATCCCTTGGACGAACAGGAGGTACGATCTCTGCAGGTGATAATCCGGGATAGTGAAAAGGAGGATCTGATTCTTAAACTAATGGAGGAAAGCTCATTTGCCCGGACGGACAGCGGCTATTATCTTCAAAATGAACTACTGGAATATGAGTTCCTGTATCATATCCTGCCGAAGGTTGAGAAGGTTGCCAAAGTGCTTGCAACAACTGCTGTCCGGAGCCGGATATTTAAAGAAGCAGCCCCGCCGAGAATCAAGGTGGAGGCGCATAAAGAGAGGACGAACTGGCTGGAATTCAAGTTTGAAATGGATGGAATTTCCGAAAAGGAAATCCGCAATGTGCTCTCGGCCCTCGAGGAAAAGCGGAAGTATTACCGGTTGAGGAGCGGGGCGCTGCTTTCCCTTGAAAAACGAGAATATGAGGAGATTTACCGGTTTTTAAATGCGGCACCGGTACAGGCGGAGGACTGGGAACAAGAGCTTGAAATGCCTCTGATCAAAGGACTTCAGCTTCTCGATTCGGTTCCTGTTTCCGGCACAATGACGCTCGGTGATTCGGTTCAGCAGCTGCTGAATGGACTTCTCCACCCGGACGAGAAGGAATTTTCGGTTCCAGAAGAGCTGGAACCGGTGCTGAGGGATTATCAAAAGACAGGATACCGGTGGATGAAATCTCTTGAGAAGTACGGATTTGGAGGGATTCTGGCAGATGATATGGGTCTTGGGAAAACCTTGCAGAGCATCACGTATATTGTGTCGGTTCTTCCTGAGATTCGCCGGCTAAAAAGGCCGGTCCTGATTGTTTGTCCATCCTCCCTTCTGTATAACTGGAAAAACGAAATTGAATCCTTTGCACCGGAAATCAAAAGCATAATTATCGATGGCAGCCGGACAGAGAGAGCGGGGCACGTTCAGGATCATGCAGCGGCAGATGTTCTCATTACATCTTATCCGCTCATTAGAAGGGACATCCATGAGTATGAAAAACGGTTTTTTTATACGGTTTTTTATGATGAGGCCCAGGCCTTTAAAAATCCGCTCACCCAAACGGCAAGAGCGGTGAAAAGAATTCAGGCCTCGCATCGGTTCGCGCTGACAGGCACACCTGTTGAGAATTCGAGGGAAGAACTGTGGTCGATCTTTCATGTTGTCTTTCCGGAGCTGTTCATGGGATTAAAGGAATACAGCACGCTCACAAGAAAAAAGATCGCAAGGAGAATCCGCCCTTTTCTGCTCCGCAGAATGAAGGAGGATGTACTGCCTGAGCTTCCGGAAAAAGTTGAATCAATGGAAATCGTCGAACTGCTTCCGGAGCAGAAGAAGCTGTACGCAGCCTGCCTGGCAAAGCTTCGCGAGGATACCCTAAAGCATTTGGATAAAGACACACTTCAGAAAAACCGGATGAAAATCCTGGCCGGAATCACAAGACTTCGGCAAATCTGCTGCCATCCTTCTCTGTTCGTTGATGGATACAGCGGAGGGTCGGCAAAATTTGACCAGCTCCTCAAGATTCTGGAGGAGGCCGGGCATTCAGGAAGAAGAGTGCTGATTTTTTCCCAGTTTACCTCTATGCTCGATTTGATTGGGAGAAAACTCGCCGTACAGGGTGTGCCCTACTTTTATCTCGATGGTCAAACTGCAATGCCGGAAAGGGTTGACCTGTGCAGACGCTTTAATGCAGGGGAACGGGATCTTTTTCTCATTTCGCTGAAGGCGGGAGGCACGGGTTTAAACTTAACGGGTGCAGATACCGTTGTTCATTTCGATACTTGGTGGAATCCGGCGGTAGAGGAGCAGGCAGCAGACCGTGCGCACCGGATAGGCCAGACTAGTAAAGTGAACGTAATCAAGCTCATCACCCGCGGAACGATTGAGGAAAAAATGAACGAGCTGCAGGATAAGAAACGGCAGCTTATTAGCGAAATTGTGGATATCGATGAAAAAAGGCCGTTTACCCTGACCGAAGAAGATATCTACGATTTGCTGAAGATCCAAACATGACACATCCTCCGTCTGCAATATGTGTTATTTGTGTTACTGGTCCTTCAATTCCACCGGCTTTAGAAGGTCGTAAGGTTTAACAGGCCATCCTTTAGGAGATGGTTTATATACCATTTGTCCTGAAAAAGGAGGCGAACCCCTATGAGCTCTTTCTCTCTTGGCGAAGATGGATTTAGCAAAGCGAAATCATTAATAGCCAAAGCTTCTCTGCACCAGGAAGAGCTGCTCGGGGAACCGATTTCTCATGAGTTTATCGAAAGAGCCACACCGGTTGCGTGGCTGGGAGAGGCGGTTCCGGGCAGCTGGGTCACAATGGCCACGAATCCGTCTCCTAAAGAATTTCTCAATCGGAACAATCAGCTGCTGCTTGGGGAACAGGCAAGATTTCATATCCTTGAAAACGGACAATCATTAGCAGAGTTTGCAAAGGACGAGACTCAGTTAGAATCAGCCGTTGAGTTCTATCAAACGTATTTTAAGGAAGGGAAGACGTACCGCACATGGTTTGGCAAACCAGGGGGAGCGAAGCTTGAGGGTTTTATAAATGGAATGGGCGGTTCTTTTTACGAATCTGCCCGTCTTCAAAACGTGGTTCACTCGGATTTTTTTCCCTTTGCAACACGCACGCATATGGGGAGGATTAAAGAGAAACTCAATTTGCTGGGTTCTGATTTTTCGCGGGAATTTATGCAGGATAAGCTTGAGTTTTTAAGACCGGGCATGGTCATTCTTCTGGGAAGAGAACACACAGCTCTGTTTGAAAGAATCGAACAAGGAATTACATTTGACCCTCCGAAAACGATTGAATTGTATCCAAGCGCACACTATCAGCTTGGCTTCCATCAAAGGCTTGGAATTCCGCTGCTTGGCCTTCATTTTAAACCGTCCGAGCAATTTCTGGGGCTCGGCGGGAGTCAAGATGTAAACGGCCTTAGCCATGGGAAATACGGGACAAAAACGGCCTTGAATGAAATGGGAAGAGAAATTGCATCAAATTTGAAATCCTTTATAAAAACGATGAACTAAGGTCTGCAAACGGCAAAGAAAAAACCAGTCTGGAAATCAAACTGGTTTTTTTACTCATGATGACTCTTCCGCCTTTAAGAATTGAGGAAGCGGATTAAACCGCGGTTAAATTCCTCGGCGTGCGTAGCGTTAAATCCATGAGGGGCGCCTTCAATCACCACAAGCTCACTCCCTTGAACCATTTCATGTGTACGCTTGCCGCTCACTTCAATCGGGACCGTTCCGTCTGAGTCTCCATGAAGAATCAGAGTGGGGATGTTTATTTTTTTCAGGTCGTCCCGGAAGTCGGTTTTGGCGAAAGCTTTGATGCAGTCAAGGGTTCCCTTCGGGGACGCCATGGCGGCGATATCCCGGTTGTAGAGACGGAATGGCTCGCTGACAAGGTCTGTTCTGTCGCCTGCTGCAAAGAAATTTTGGGTGAACGTATCGAGAAATGCGATTCGGTCGCCCTTTATTCCGTCTTGGAATTCTTCGATCGCCCCGTCATCCAGGCCGCCGTCCGGGTTATCCTCTGCCTTGTACAGATAAGGAGGAACGGCTGCGGCGAACACTGCTTTGCTCACACGTTCTGTTCCATATGTGCTGATATAGCGCGCTACTTCTCCGCCGCCCATTGAGAATCCGACAAGTGTGGCTTCACGGAGATCTAAATGCTCAAGCAAAGCGTTCAGGTCGGCTGCGAATGTATCATATTCATAGCCGCTATAGGGCTGAGAGGATTTTCCAAATCCCCTGCGGTCGTATGTAATCACCCTGTAGCCGGCATCAATGAGAGCGGGCACCTGGCTTTCCCATGATCGTCCGCTCAGCGGCCATCCGTGAATGAGTACAACCGGTTTTCCCGTTCCATGATCTTCATAGTAAATTTCAATTGGAGCATCGTTTTCATTGCCAACTTTAAGCATCGCCATACTAATCCCTCCAAACAAAATGTGAATGACACACAGGCACTGAGAAAAGACGGCTCGTGTCATCCTTTAGTATGTGATACCCGGATCTTTTTTGGTTCAATCTTTTCAATGTTTGTTAAAAGAACACAGGGCCCTGTCCGAACCTTGAGATGAAGGAAAGAAAGTTCATATCCGTCCGCTAAGGAAGCAGATAACTTTCTTCATAAAACAGAAAAAGGTGAATTTGAGCACAAGCTCAAATTCACCTTTTTCATTTTCGGAGCCAGTTATGATCTTAGCCTCTTTTAAATAATCAGTCTCAATTCTGCATATTCTTTTGCCAGTTTAAAAAACAGCGGTTTGTCATTTCGGTCTAAGGACTCATCGATCTTTTCCTGAAGGAGGGACAGTTTCCGGGTCAACACAGCTTCATCCAACACCATTTGAATGTAAATATCAAGTACGGTTTCCTGTTTCTTTTCCATCTTGAGCGTGTTACGGGACTTCATGATCTCGGTATAAGTTTTCCTGTTTTTCAAGAAAGATCACCCCTGATGCCTTTTTTTAATTATATGGATAAAGAGCCTAGAAATCAACTAAATATTTAAAATTTTTAGAAAACTTATTTCACCAAATTTTGCACGTTTTTCCTTTTTCATAAAAAGCGTCAAAGAGCAGTTCTTTTAATTGGTGATCAAATCGCAATAATGTAAAAATAATGTAAAAATGTAGAAATGCAGAGAGGGATTGTGCTAGATTAAAAGTAGTTCTTTACTCCTATTAAAATTGAGGTGATAGCGATGGAAAATAAGTTTATGAAGGACTACATAGCAAACCGGTTTACGATGGCCATTCTTCCTGATCCGCATATGGGAAAGCTCTATTCCAAGGTGATCGAGACAGAGAAAGAGATTGCCGTTAAACTCAGCCCGCAGGAGATTGTAAGCAAGAGCTGCATGTACTTCGGCAGCAGCTATGAAGGAAGAAAGGCGGGGACACGGGACCTTATGGGAATTACACATAAGCCGCCGATTGTCATTGACCCCGGAAACTATATGTTCTTTTTTCCTACACTGGCCTCAACGAGGAGTCAGTGCGCCTGGATATCGCACGCCCACATCCAGCATTATACGGCTGCGGATTTTGACAATACAGAAGTGCTGTTTACGAACGGACTGGTTGAAACCATACCAGTTTCCTCTTCGTCATTTGAAAATCAGCTTTATAGAACAGCTCAGCTGCGGACCATTATTACGGCAAGAATTGAAGAGGAGCACCGCAAAATGAATATGCTGATGTTTCCAAAGGAAAAGCAGACAAATTTCATTTACGAACAGATTATCCGTGAACTCAACAAACACTAATCAGGCTTTTACCGCTTTGAACAAATATTCTTCCATCAACTCGCATACCTTATTGCGTATTCTCGGATTAAAATAGTTGTGCTGCTCTTCGTAGCCTCTGAAGATAAAGGAATACATCGTAAAAGCTTCATCCCTTTTCACTTCACTTACTTTGATGCTGTTTTTTTTCAGCTCGCGGCGCACTGCAGCAAGGTCTTTCTGGGCAAGCTTCAGTGATTCCTCCACGAGGTTCAAATAGGGCTGCTGCAGCTTGAATGGACTTTTTTCAATGATTAACAGATCCCTGCTGAAGATGGAGATGGTCATGGGGAGGTAGATGGACATCTCAATCGCATCACGCAGGTCTGAGGGAATTCGTGTCATCGCAAAAACCTCGCTTTAACATGATAAAGAGAACGTATGTTCGTTTTTATTTTACTTTATCAGTATACGAAATGCAAGCCGCTTTTATTCAGGCAGTTCCTGAAAAAATGCTCAATGTTTAAAGTCTCTGCACAAACGTGTAGAATATGAGCATAGAGAAAGATAGAAGGAGCTTGCAGGATGGAACTTCAGGCAATACTGGATTATTTTACAATTGAAAGAATGATGGAATTCTTTAAGGATTACAAATCGTTTGGACCGCTGCTTGGCATTGGGCTTCCCTTGCTTGAGGCATTTCTTCCCTTTTTGCCTCTGGTTGTGTTTATTGTAGCGAATGCCAATTCGTACGGGTTATGGTTCGGCTTTTTGTATTCCTGGATTGGAAGCTGTCTCGGAGCGCTCATCCTGTTTTTTCTTGTAAGAAAGTACGGACAGGAGCGGTTTTTCAGATTTATAAGCCGTCATCAATCGGTTCAGAAAATGATGGGATGGATTGAAAGGCATGGATTCGGACCTTTGTTTATCCTGCTGTGCTTTCCATTTACGCCGTCTGCTGCCGTCAATGTGGTGGCCGGCCTGTCGAAGGTCAGCATCTGGCAGTTCTGTCTTGCTGTGATGTCCGGGAAGCTCGTGATGATTTTCCTGGTCAGCTTTATTGGATATGACCTGCGTGCCATCATCACGCAGCCCGAAAGAACGCTTATCGCTGCGGTTGTTATTTTTCTGCTCTGGCTGATCGGCAAGCAGGTGGAAAAGCGCCTGAATGTCAGAATGCTTGAGAGGAAAAGAAGCCATTAATTTTTTTACGGGGGAGTAAAGATGAGAAAAAGATACTGGTTTTTGTCTGCCGTCATCACCTTTTTGCTCATACTTACTATAAAAAATCTTCTATTTGTCGACTACAGGGTGGAAGGGGTTTCGATGCAGCCTACTCTGACTGCGGGCCACCTTCTGTCTATTAATAAAGTAAACCATCGGTTATTTGACCTGAAAAGATTTGATATTGTTGTCTTTCAGCCTCCAGGGGAAAAAGAGGCCTACATCAAGAGAATTATCGGTTTGCCGGGAGATGAGCTGGAGTATAAGAACGACAAGCTGTATATCAACGGGAAGGCTGTGAAAGAACCATATTTAAATCCGGTCAAAAAAGAGTTAAGCATGGGAAAGCTGACCGGCAATTTTACGCTTGAGGAGATTACGGGCAAAAAAACGATTCCCGAAGGCTGTCTTTTCGTTATGGGTGACAACCGCCTTGTCAGCAGGGACAGCAGACAGTTTGGATTGATCAGCACAGATTATGTGATTGGCAAGGCTACAAAAGAATAGGGAAGATCCCAATAAAAGTGCACGATGGTGATCATGCACTTTTTTTCTGTACGGACATCCATCTCAAATTAACCTTTTCAGGCTGTTTGTTCTTCTTTCCGCATATATTCTCGGTCTCCTTCAGACTTCCTGTACTCTTTATTCGAAACCCATGCCAGAAACAAACTCAAGCCTGAACAGAAGTAAAGGAATGTTGTTCCTTTTTCTATTACTAGAAAAGCAGATAGCGGACCTAATGCAGCTCCGAGGTCAGCAGCCATAGAGTATTTTGTTATGATGGCTGTCTTTTGCTTCATTGCGGAAGCAGCATCAGATACTAATACATCGGTTAACGTTGTTATAATGGTTGAGCAAATCAGGAGAAGCACGATGATCGATGCCCAAATGAAGAACGGAAGCTGACAATTGATAAGCGGAAATAAACAGCCTGTCATGAGTAATGCAATGAACAAAAGAGGATGCCTGCCAAGTACTCCGTCGGAAACATGTCCTATAAATGGAGCAAGAAACGGCTCCCATGTCCATCTTAAACCAAGGAGAAGCCCTGATGCGGCTCCAGAAGCAAGTATAAAGCCATCTGCTATAGATACGTGCATTCCGTAGTGCCTGGTCAGGTAATAGCTTACAGTAGAAGCAAATACGCCCTGAAGCAGAAACGCCGCGATCAATCCCCTGAGGAGAGAGAGCCTAATTGTCCTTTTGCTAAAATCAACCTTTTCGATTTTTTCTGATTTTTCTTCCCTTGGCCGTAATAAGGCAGGAGTTAACAAAAAGACCAATGGGACTGAGAGCAAACAAGCTGCTGCAAATACAAGGCACGTTAGTTTCATCCCAATTTGATAGCACAGTAAACCTCCAAAAATCATTCCGGCAAGGCTTCCCAGCCGGTAAGTGCCATTATAGATCCCCATGAATTTCCCTTTATTTGACTCGGAGGATAATTGCACCACAAGCAATTGTCCGGAAAGACGGAGCAGTGCCCAGGCAAACCCCCATATACACCGGAGAATAAACCAGCATAGAAAACCGTTCAGAGAGAAAAAACCGATATTTGTCAGAAAGGTTAATAGAATCGCGAGCAGTAAAGCGTGCTGAAGTTTTAGCGTTTTTACCAATAAAGCTGCAAACGGATTGAGAGGAATTCGAATGAAACGGTTTACCGACAGCAGAACTCCAGCTTCAATTAGCGAAGATAATCCTGCTTCCTTAAAATAAAGAGGCAAAGCGATATAAAACATGGAGTCCGTGAGTAAGCAGATGCCTGTAATTAAAGCTGTAAAAATGATGTTTGAGCGGTTTGGTTTTTTTGTCATGATGTACCTCTCTTTCATCATTACTCTAAAGGATGTAAAATAATAAGAAAAATATATATATTTTATCAATTGATAAGTTTTAATTATGGGAGAGTTTTAATGAATCTAAATGCTTTAAGACATTTTGTCAGTGTTGTAAAAACTGGCAGTGTCACAGGGGCAGCGAGGGAGCTGCATATTAGTCAGCCGGCCATTTCCATGCAGATTAAAAATCTGGAAAAAGAACTTGGCCACACACTTTTTAAAGCCAGGGGCAGGGGAATTGAGCTGACAGAGGCGGGGGAAGTTGTCTATCAGCAGGCTGTCAAACTGTTTTTGGCCGAAGAAGAAGCAGAAAGAATAATTGAACAGTATACGAGCGGAGTCACAGGGAATATCAGGGTCTTTGCTACGAATTTTCCGGCAAGCTACTTAATGCCCGGATGGATTGCCGGTTTTAAACAGCTTTATCCGGAAACTGGTATTCAGATATTTTCCGGAAACACAAAAAGTGCCTTGGATAAGCTGATGAAAAATGAAATTGATTTTGCGGTCATCGCAAGCCATTCTTCACTGTCTGATGAAGCCGATATTGTTCATCTGCTTGATGATGAGCTATTCTTTATCGTTCCCTGGAATCACCCTTTAGCATCAAAAAGGGCTGAATTTGAAGATCTTATGGAAGAAGATTTTATATTAAGGGGAGAAGGAAGTTCTACAAGGGCTTTAGTAGAATCATTATGTCAGATAAAACAGGTGCAATTGCAGAGGACACCCGTTCAAGTTGAGAGGCTAGAAGAAGCAATCGGGATTGTTGCATCTGGATATGGGATTACGCTCGCACCGCGATTGGCCATTTCCCCATATATGGACAGAGGTCTCCTAAGTGTTGTGAAGGTAAATGATCTGTATCTTACAAGGAGAATAAAACTATGTAAAAAAAAGGGGAATCATTTTTCCCCCGCGGTAAAAAACTTCATGAACTATATTGTAAATAACAGCCATAAAAGCTGATAGACCGTTTCCAATGCTAAAACGATTCAATCATTCCCTGACCCAATAAACGTAACCGCAGCAGCAATCCCGTAAAAAACAGAAAACCCAAGCAGCATGCTCTGAAAAGACAGAACTCCCGCAAGCAAAGGCCCTATGCTTGCACCTGCTAGCAAAATAAAGGAATACAGGGAGACGGCTGTTGCCCGGTCACTTCCTGCGGTCTCTCCAATCATGGAAATA
This sequence comes from Metabacillus indicus LMG 22858, assembly GCF_000708755.2. Taxonomy (GTDB): domain Bacteria; phylum Bacillota; class Bacilli; order Bacillales; family Bacillaceae; genus Bacillus_P; species Bacillus_P indicus. Next base: position 200,165 of record NZ_JGVU02000022.1, read on the forward strand.
ACGGCCGGTATACAAACAGAAAGGGAGGCTGTGAACAGAACAGATAAAGCGGCGGACATGTAGAGGCTCCCGCTTGCATAGTTCAGCAGAAAAGCCAGAATGATCAACAGCATAGCGTACCTGACAGCAGCTGTTTTCCCGAACCTTCCGATCCACTTTACGCTGAATAAGGAAAACAGCGCTCCGGCAAGTCCTGCTGCTTTACACCAGAACAGGACTTCTTCAGAAACAATCCCCGAATAGGCACGGTGAAACCCCTCATAATAGGAGACAAATGACATCAGCATGGCAAACGTCAGGATATAGCACAGAACAAGCTTAGGATTGCGGAAAATGGACCGGAACGACGAGATCAGGTTCTTTGCACCGCTCTGATGTTTCCTGCCGTCCAAAAGCCATGCCAGACATCCTGTAAGCAGGGCATAGGCGACGGCGAAAAAGAGAAAAACTGTTCTCCAGTCATGCGAAATGGCGATGGCAGAGCTGATCAGCTGCCCGATCATGCCGGACATTAAAAATCCCATATTAATCAGGGAGATGAGCATGGTTGCCTCTTTTTCCCTGAACGATTCAAAACAATAGGCATAGGCAACAGGGGCAAAGCATCCGAGACAAAACCCCTGCAGGGATCTGAGCGGAATAAATGTGGCGGATGAGGAGAACGCAAGCATGGCGGTTGCTGCAATTGCGAGGGCAAAGCCTGCGATCAGGACGTTTTTCTTTCCGGCTTTTTCTGTGAGCGGCCCGAACGTAAAAAGGCCGGCCGCATAAAAGAATGTAAAAAAGGTGCTGCCGAGAACGGCTTCATTGAAGGAAAGGCCTGTATCCTCCGATATAGATGCATACAGGGGAATCAGCACATAGATGCTGCTTGCTACCATAATGGCCGTCACGAGAAAAAAGGCCGAGAGCAGATGGATTCTTTTCATCAGACTGCCTCCTTTAAAAACAGCCTATGCATATGCCGCCATAGCGGTCACGGGGCTTCTGCAAAACTTGGAAGTCCCGGGAGAATGGCATTCCATATTGTTTTCAAGTAAAATAGACAGATAGATAAAAGAGAGTGAAACGGAACAGAAAGGCGTATGAGTGAATATGCCTTTTTTTACATAGAAAGGGGTTCTGACGGTGGGTGTCAGGTTTATTTTGGGAAGGTCGGGAAGCGGAAAAACACACCGTATGCTGAATGAAATCCGTTCAGAGCTTTTCAGGGAGCCTGAAGGGGATCCGGTGGTCTATCTTGTGCCCGATCAGATGACATTCGGCATAGAGTATGAGCTTGCTAAAACGCCCGGGCTTGGCGGCATGATGAGGGCGCAGACGTTCAGTTTCAGCCGTCTTGCGTGGAGGATTCTTCAGGAAACAGGAGGGATCAGCCGCTATCATATTACCGGGACAGGCATTCAGATGATGCTGAGAAAGCTGATTGAGCAGCACAAGCAGGACTTCAGGCTGTTTGCAAAAGCAAGCGGCAAAAGCGGTTTTATTGACCATATGGAAGCGATGATTACGGAGCTTAAACGCTATTGCCTCACGCCGCAGGAGATGGAAGAAAAAATAAACGGGATGTCAGTCAACGCCACGAAACAAGAGCAGGCGCTCGCTGACAAACTTCATGACGTTGTTCTGCTGTATAAGCAGATGGAAAAGGAACTGAGCGGCACATACGTCGATTCAGAGGATTATCTGCGTCTTCTCGCGGAAAAAATTCAGTATTCATCCTATATTCAGAGGGCTGATATTTACCTCGATGGTTTTCACAGCTTTACGCCTCAGGAATACATGGTGATCGGTGCGTTAATGAAACATGCAAAGAGTGTAACGATTGCGCTGACAACAGACAAGCCGTTTCATGAACACCTGCCGCACGAACTCCATCTTTTCAGGATAACAGGCATGACCTATCACAGGCTGTCTGTTCTCGCCGCTGATAACGGTGCCGAAATAGAGGATGTGACGGTGCTGAACGAAATGCCGCGATTTGCAGAGCGGCCGTCCCTTGCCCATCTGGAGCGTTTCCTTGAGTCAAGGCCGGTGAAGCCCTATGAGGGAGAGACACATGCTGTACTTGCACAAGCTTCCTCACGAAGGGCGGAAATTGAGGGCATTGCGAGAAAAATAAGAGGGTTTGTCATGGATGATGGCTACCGGTATAAGGATCTTGCTGTTTTAATCCGGAATATTGGAGACTATCAGGATGTTATTGAACAGGTATTCAAAGATTACGAGATTCCTTTTTTCATTGATCAAAAGCGATCGATGCTGAATCATCCGGTCATAGAATTGATCCGCTCTGCTCTTGAAGTGCTGAATGGGGGCTGGCGTTATGAGGCTGTGTTCAGGGCTGTTAAAACAGAGCTCCTGTTCCCCGCTGACACGGATAAGCGCATCATGAGAGAAAAAATGGATCAGTTTGAAAACTATGTCCTTTCCTATGGCATTCAGGGCAGCAAATGGACGAGCGGTGAGCGGTTTGTCTACCGCCGCTATTATTCCCTTGATGACGAATATGTCAGAACAGATGAAGAAAATGAAACAGAAGAGATGATTAATGAGCTGAAGGACATCGTTGTACCTCCGATTCAGACGCTCGGTGAACGGATGAAGCGCACGAAAGATGCATCAGGCAAGGCCGAGGCACTTTATTTATTCCTCGAAGAACTCCATATTCCGTATAAACTCGAACAGATGAGAGCGGAAGCAGAGGAAGCGGGGAGACTCGTTGAGGCAAGAGAGCATGCTCAGGTGTGGAGCGCGGTCATCGGAATGCTCGATGAATTTGCTGAAATGATGAATGAACACCGCGTCTCGCGCAGTCTGTTCGCAGATATGATTGACACAGGTCTTGAAGCGATGAAATTTGCACTTGTGCCGCCTGCGATGGATCAGGTAGTGATTGCAAGCCTGGAACGTTCAAGGCTGCTGAATGTGAGCGTTGCGTTTGTTGCAGGAGCAAATGACGGTATTCTGCCAGCAAGGCCGATGGAAGAAGGCGTCCTGACGGAGGAAGACCGCATCTCCCTTCATCATCAGGGGATTGAGCTTGCCCCGACTGCACGGGAGCAGCTGCTTGATGAAACCTTTGTTTTATACATGGCCCTCTCAAGTGCATCCCGCGAGCTGTATATCTCATATCCTCTCGCAGATGAAGAAGGAAAGGCGATGCTGCCTTCCATCATCGTGAAACGATTAAGAGATTTATTTCCTGACATCAAAACAGAGATTTTCATCAATGAGCCGGAAGAGCTATCAGAAGAGGAACAGCTTTCATTTATCGTAAATGAGGAAGTCACACTTTCATATTTAACCTCTCAGCTTCAAAACTGGAAAAGAAGCTATCCGATCAGCCCGGTCTGGTGGGATGCCTATACACATTTTGCAGAAAAAGAGGATCGGGCTGCGCTGTCAAAAGTGACAGGAAGCCTGTTTTACCGGAACGAAGCGGAAACACTTGAAAAAGGAATAAGCAGAGAGCTTTACGGTGAACACATTCAGGGAAGTGTATCCCGGATGGAAATGTTCAAAGCCTGTGCATTCTCCCATTATGCTTCACACGGCCTGAAATTAAAGGACAGGCAGCAGTTCCGTCTTGAGGCCCCTGATATCGGACAATTGTTCCACTCGGCGCTCAAACTGATTTCAGACCGGATGCAGCAGCTGAAAATCGGCTGGAAGGACCTGTCTCATGATCAGTGCTCCCTTCTTTCCCGGGATGCCGTTGAAACACTGGCGCCAAAACTTCAGCGCGAAATTCTGCTGAGCTCAAACAGGCATCATTATTTAAAAAGAAAGCTCGTCACCATCATTACGAGGGCATCCTCCATCTTGAGCGAGCATGCAAGGGCAAGCGGTTTTGCCCCGGCAGGCCTTGAGCTCGGATTCGGAAAAGGCGGCCCGCTGCCGCCAATCCGCTTCAAGCTTGAAAATGGATGCACAATGGAGCTTGTCGGCCGGATTGACAGAGTGGACAAAGCGGAAAGTTCAAAAGGCGTTCTTCTCCGGATTGTTGATTTTAAATCGAGCGACAAAACGCTGAATTTATCCGAAGTGTACTACGGGCTTGCTCTGCAGATGCTGACGTATCTTGATGTCATCATTACCCATTCAAAATCGTGGCTTGGCGTCGAGGCGACTCCTGCGGGTGTTCTTTATTTCCATGTGCATGACCCGATGATCCAGTCTTCAGCCATGCTGCCGCAGGATAAAATCGATGAAGAGATTTTCAAAAAGTTTAAAATGAAAGGCCTGCTTCTTGGAGATGAGGAGGCTGTGAGGCTGATGGATCAGACACTGGATTCCGGCCTCTCAAAAATCGTCTCGGCCGGCCTTAAGAAAGACGGCGGATTCAGGTCAGATTCCGCGATTGCAAGCGAAGCGGAATTTGATCTTCTCAGAGGCCACGTCAGATCCGTTTTTCAATCGATTGGAACGGACATTACGAACGGGAAAACGGACATTTCTCCTTACAAGCTGAAGGATAAAGTACCGTGTACCTTCTGTTCATTTAAATCGGTCTGCCAGTTTGACCAGTCGCTTTCAGAAAATCAGTACCGTGTTCTGAAAGATGACAAGAATGATGTGATTTTAAAACGGCTTCAGAACGAAGCGGGAAGGGAGGAATCATGATGCTGCAAAAACCAGCAGACAGCCAGTGGACAGACGACCAGTGGAAAGCCATTGTCTCAAGCGGACAGGACATCCTGGTTGCTGCAGCTGCCGGCTCAGGAAAAACAGCGGTGCTTGTCGAACGAATCATCCGTAAAATCATTTCAAAAGAAAATCCCGTGGACGTTGACCGTTTGCTTGTTGCCACGTTTACGAATGCATCTGCAGCTGAAATGAGAAACCGGATCGGCGAAGCGCTTGACAAGGCGCTGAAGGAAAATCCATCATCCCTCCATTTAAGACGCCAGCTGTCACTGCTGAACAGGGCTGCCATTTCCACCTTGCATTCGTTCTGTTTGAATGTTGTAAGAAAGTATTACTATTTAATTGACCTTGACCCGGGATTCCGGATTGCCGATCAGACGGAAGGCCAGCTTCTGATCGATGAAGTGCTTGATGATCTGTTTGAAGAGCAGTACAGCATACCGGATAACGAACGCTTTTTTGACCTTGTTGACAGGTATACAACAGACAGAAGCGATACAGACCTGCAGACACTGATCAGAACGCTGTATGATTTTTCCCGCTCCCATCCGAGTCCTGCAAGCTGGCTTGAAGGGCTGTCTGATATGTACGGCGGAGAAGAACCGCTTGAAAATCTGCCGTTCTTCCCGTATCTGGCTGAAGACATCTCGATGCAGCTGACGAGCAGTCTTGAAAAGCTGAAGCGGGCGCTTGCCCTGACTGAAAAGCCCGGCGGTCCGGCACCGAGAGCAGAAAATCTGACGGATGATATCAGACAGGTTCAGGGGCTGCTTGAGGTAAGAGGGTCATGGCACGATCTTGCTGAGAAAATCAAGCTGATTTCTTTCTCACGCGCCAAGGCATGCAGAGGGGCTGAATACAGCAAAGAGCTGCTTGAACAAGCGACATCGCTCCGCAATTCCGCAAAAAAGCAGGTCGAACAGCTGCAGGAAGAATTGTTTGCGCGCTCTTATGAAAGCCACATGAATGACCTTAAGGAACTGAAGCCTGTAATCGAAACACTGATTGGGCTTGTTCATCAGTTCGGAATCCGTTTTGATGAGATGAAAAAACAAAAAGGCATCGTTGATTTCTCGGACCTTGAGCATTATTGCCTGCAGATTCTCGGTGTGCCGGATGAGCACGGCCGTCTGCAGCCGAGCGAAGCTGCGCTTGATTACAGGCAGCAGTTTGCAGAGGTGCTTGTTGATGAATACCAGGACACAAATCTTGTTCAGGAAACGATTCTGAAGCTTGTTTCAAAAAGCGGGCCGGGAAACCTCTTTATGGTAGGTGATGTCAAGCAGTCCATTTACCGTTTCCGCCTTGCAGAGCCGTTTCTGTTTTTAAGCAAATACAAGACGTTCAGTAAAGACGGGCACGCACAAGACGGCCTGAGAATTGACCTGTCGAAAAATTTCAGAAGCCGTGCGGAAGTGATAGACGGCACCAATTTTCTCTTTAAACAGGTGATGGGAGAAAAAGTGGGAGAGGTCGCCTATGACGAAGCCGCTGAGCTGAAGCTTGGCGCGTCCTATCCTGAGTCTGAAACGATGAGTGCGGAACTTTTGCTTGTGGACCGCGGAAAAGAAGAATCAGATGATGCTTCTGAAGAAGATGTTTTTGCTGCAGAGGATTTGGAAACCGTTCAGCTCGAAGCAAGAGTGATGGCCAAAAAAATCCGGGAAATGGTTCAGACAAAATATCAGATTTATGACCGAAAGCTTGGAGGCACGCGAAATATCGCATACAAAGATATTGTCGTTCTTCTCCGTTCCATGCCGTGGGCGCCGCAGATCATGGAAGAGTTTAAGCAGGAGGGGATTCCTGTTTATGCCAATCTCTCAGGCGGTTATTTTGAAGCGGCGGAGGTCGCTGTCATGATGTCGCTGCTTAAGGTCATCGATAACCCGTATCAGGATGTTCCTCTGGCGTCTGTTTTAAGGTCTCCTGTTGCGGGCCTTGGCACGAACGAACTTGCTGTTATCCGCACCTATTCAAAAAAGGGCACTTATTTTGAAGCGCTGAAGGTGTTTCTTTCTGAAGCTCATGGCTCTGATGCGGCTTTAAGAGATCAGCTTCAAGGATTTTATGATCAGCTCCAGGAGTGGAGAGAACGGGCGCGGATGGGCTCTGTTTCAGAGCTGATCTGGCAGCTGTACAGAGATACCAAGTTCTTTAACTACGTCGGCGGCATGCCGGGCGGCAAACAGCGCCAGGCGAATCTGCGTGCCCTTTATGACAGGGCAAGACAGTATGAAGCGACTTCGTTCAGGGGACTGTTCCGGTTCCTGCGCTTTATTGAACGGATGCAGGAGCGCGGAGATGACCTCGGTGCAGCAAGGGCACTGGGCGAGCAGGAGGATGTTGTCAGGCTGATGACCATCCACAGCAGCAAAGGGCTTGAGTTCCCGGTAGTTTTCACAGCCGGTCTCGCCAGACAGTTCAATATGATGGATATGAACAAAAAGTATTTGCTGGATAAGGAGCTTGGCTTTGCCACGAAGCTGATTAAACCGTCACTCAGAATCAGCTATCCGACACTGGCGCTTTCAGCCATGAAGAAAAAAATGAAGATTGAGCTGCTTTCAGAAGAGCTAAGAGTGCTGTATGTTGCGCTTACCCGTGCAAAGGAAAAGCTCTTTTTAATCGGAACAGTTAAAGATGCAGCAAAATCTCTTTCAGACTGGCAGACAGCGCTGGGTCAGGAAGAATGGCTGCTGCCTGATTTTGAACGGGCGCAGGCAAAGTCCTACCTGGACTGGATCGGACCGTCGCTTGTCCGCCACAAAGACGCAGAAATGCTGAGAGAGCAGGCAGAGGGGGTACCGCACCTTCTTTCGCATCCTTCCCGGTTTGAAATCACGATGGTGAAAGAAACAGACCTCTATGATATCCGGGCAGAAGAAAAGAAATACGATGAGGACATGCTCACAGCCCTGAAAAAACTGGAGCCGATCGCAGAGCAGTCAGCATACCGCGATCAGATTGAAAAACAGCTCTCATGGATCTACCCTCATCAGTTTGCCTCTGTGTTCAGATCCAAGCAGTCTGTTTCAGAAGTGAAGAGGCAGCAGGAAACGCGGGATGAATTCAGCGACTTCCGGATTCTCGAAAATCAGCAGGATTCATATATGTTTGACCGCCCTAAGTTCATGCAGAAGAAAACCCTCACAGCTGCCGAAAAAGGGACAGCCATGCATGCCGTCATGCAGCAGCTGAATGTCAGAGAGCCTGTGACGGAAGAAAACACAGCATGGAAAGTAAATGAGCTTGTTGAAAAAGAAATCCTCACAAGAGCGCAGGCGGACAGCATCAATATTGCTGCCATTGTTCATTTTTTTGAAACAGATATCGGCATGCGTCTTCAAAAAGCAGACCGCATCGAACGGGAAGTTCCCTTCAGCTATGCCCTGCCGGCTGAAGAGCTGTACGAGGCAGCAAGCGGTGAACAGGTGCTCATTCAGGGGGTTATTGACTGTCTGTTTGAAGACGAAGAAGGAGTCGTGCTGCTTGATTACAAGACAGATGCGATTCACGGCAAATTTCCGGGAGGGTTCGAGCAGGCAAAGCCTGTTCTTGCAAGCCGCTACAGCGTGCAGCTTGACCTCTACGGCAAAGCCATTGAAAAAATAACGAAAAAACCTCTATCTTCAAAGGTGCTGTATTTCTTTGACGGAGGGCATGTGCTGGAAATGTAAAGAAAAAGAACAATAACAAGCTCAGGGTGCGCCTCTTGGCGCAGCTTGAGCTTTTTTAAAGGAGAGAAGCTTATGAGAATTCTGCACACAGCAGACTGGCATCTTGGAAGGACGCTTGAAGGAAGGAGCCGCCTTGAAGAGCAGGCCCAGTTTTTAGATGAGCTCTCCCTGATCGCGGCGGAAGAAAAAGCGGATGCCATAATTATGGCTGGAGACGTATTTGACACAGTCAATCCGCCCGCAGCGGCTGAACAGCTCTTTTATGAGAGCATCTCGAGACTTTCGGACAAGGGAAACAGGCCTGTCGTTGTGATTGCAGGAAATCATGACAATCCGGAACGTGTTCAGGCTGCTTCGCCTCTTGCAGATACCCAGGGGATCTACTTGGTTGGCTACCCGACAGCGGATGTACTGACAATTGATGTGCCGTCTGCCGGCCAGACGATGGCGATGGCTGCTCTTGCCTATCCTTCTGAGGCAAGGCTTAAAGAGGTTCTGTCAGACACCCATGATGAAATTCTGCTTCGCAATTCATACGACGAGCGCATCAGAGATTTGTTCGCCGTGATGGCGGGAAAGTTTAGAAAAGAAACAGTAAATCTTGCGATGAGTCATATTTATGTCGCAGGCGGGAGCTCGACTGATTCGGAAAGACCGATCGAAGTGGGCGGGGCCTATACGGTCGCTGCCTCAAGTCTTCCGGAACTTGCTCAGTACACGGCGCTTGGCCATCTTCACCGTCCTCAAACGCTGAAGCGGGCAAGTTCTGCCGCCAGATATTCCGGCTCACCGCTTGCTTACAGTTTTTCTGAAACGGGCTATGCGAAATCCGTCACGATGGTGGAGGCCGATCCGGGAGGACAGGCACAGGTATCCGAGATTCTGCTCTCAAGCGGAAAGCCTCTTGTGAAATGGAAAGCCCAGGAAGGCCTGCATCAGGTTCATCAGTGGCTGGATGAAGGGAAGGACAAGCTTGCCTGGATTGATCTTGAGGTTCACCTGAAGGATACACTTTCTCTTGAGGAAATTCACAGGCTGAGAAAATCACATCCTGGCTTTGTTCATATTCGTCCGGTTTTTGAAAAGAACATGAACGAAGAAATCCGTGAAAGCAGGGCGAACCTGCCCATTGACGAGCTTTTTACGAGATTTTATGAAAAACAGACCGGTGGGGCAAAGCCTGACGGGGAAACGATGAAACTTTTTCTCGATATGGTTCATGATGAGACGAAAGAGGAGGAGGACAGAGGATGAAGCCAATCGCACTTACTATCTCGGGGCTTCACAGCTTCAGGGAAAAACAGACCGTTGATTTCAGTTCTCTCTGCGAAGGCGGCGTATTCGGCATTTTCGGCCCGACCGGAAGCGGGAAATCCTCGATTCTTGACGCCATGACACTTGCTCTGTACGGAAAAGTGGAGCGGGCGGCAAACAATACCCACGGAATCATCAATCATGCCGAGGATACTGTTCATGTGTCGTTTACATTTGAACTGGAAAATGCAGAAAGCCTGAAACGATATTCAGTTGAAAGGATGTTTAAGCGGACGGATGAGCACCGGGTGAAAACCGCGCTGTGCAGAATTCTTGAGCATGGCGAGGAAACAGCGGTATTTGCGGATAAAGCGGCGGAAGTGAATGAAAAAGTACATGCTCTTTTAGGCTTGACCATTGATGATTTCACCAGGGCAGTCGTGCTTCCGCAGGGCAAGTTTGCAGAATTTTTATCTCTCAAGGGAGCTGAAAGAAGGCAGATGCTCCAGCGGCTTTTCCACTTGGAACAATACGGGGAAGAGCTTGTCAAAAAGGTCAGAAAACGGCTGACGGATGCCAGGGGAGAGCAGAACGAGATTTCAGCCGAACAGGCTGGTCTTGGAGATGCATCAAAGGAAGCCGTTAAATTTGCGGAAGAAGAGCTTAAAGGTGTAAATCTCCTTTTAGAAAAAAGGCAGAAGGAATATGAAGAAACAGTCAGGCACCATCAAGAGCTTGAGGAAGTCCGGGCACTTCAGCTTGAACAGGAAAGCTATGAAAAAGAGCTTGCAGAGCTTGAAAAAAAGAAAGCGGACATCCAACAGCTTGCAGCAAAACTCGACCGCGCAGAAAAAGCTGATCTGGCAAAACCCTACGCGGAAGCACTGCAGACGGCTGAGCGGGAAAAAGAAGGCAGCAGAAGGATAAAGGAAGAATCTGTAGCAGAATGGCAAAGACAAAAGCAGTCATATGCTTCTGCGGCAGCCGCCTATGAAGAGATCCGGAAACAAAAGGCAGCCGAAGAGCCGGCGCTTGCTTCAAGAAAAGAACAGCTCCTGCAGCTGCTTGCTCTGGAAGAAGAACTGCAGCATGAAATCCGGTTGCTGGAAGAAAAGGCCGCACAGAACAAACGCCTGACAACTGAACTTACAGAAAAAGAGGAAAGTGCGGCGCGGGCAAATGAGCTTCTGAAAAAAGCTGTTCAAAAGCAAAACCTTCTAAAAGAGCAGATGGAGCAAAATACAGTAACAAGCAAAGAAAGAGAAAGAATACGGGCTGCGTCAGAACAAAGGATGTTCCTTACAAATGCCGAGTCGGTCGTTACTGAATGGAAGAATAAAACTGAGCAAAAGAAGCAAAAAATCCTGCAGTCAGATGAAACCATAATGCAGGCAAAGAAGAAAATGCATGAATATGAAGACAGTATGAAAGCTCTTTATGAAAATGTGCAAAAGGGCTATCATGCAAGCTGCGAAGTGCTGAACCAGCACAAAAAGCATGCAGAGACGAGAAGACAGCTGCTTCAGGAGGAAAAGAAAAACGTTCAAAGAAACATGGCAGAAATGCTCGCAAAAAGCCTCACCACTGATGAGCCGTGCCCTGTATGCGGATCTGTTCATCACCCTGCGCCGGCTGACTTCAAAGCCTTGGAATCTTCAGATGGATCAAATCTTGAAATGCTTGAAAAGCAGGCAGATAAAGATGCGCTTCTTACGCTGCAATTGGAGAATGCAAAAGAAAAGTGGGAAGATCTCTCAAAAGAAATGATTTTATCCTATTCGTTTTTATCATCTGTCTTAACTGAACTTGAAGACGGTAATGATGAAATGGATGTGTTGACAGAATCAAAATCATTAACCCAGGATTTTCTTCAAATGAAAGAACAGTATACAAAGCTCCATTCAACCGTAAGGAAGCAGAATGAAGCTCTCCGTCAGCTTGAGTTTACGCATGGCAGTCATGTTGCTGAGCACAAGGAAGCAGCAGAAAAATGGCAGCAAACAGAAAAAGAATACAATGCTGCACTAGAAAAGTGGACAAAAGCATTTGGTGACCTTACAGCTGACCAGGCAGCAGAAGAGCAAAGGCTGATAAGGGAGAAAGATGAACAATTTGAAGAGCTGAAAACCAGGGTTGCAAAAAGCATTGATTTCATTGAAGAAAAAGAAAAGGAAATAAAACAGCTTGAGACAGAATGCCAGCAGCTGAGCATCAGCCGCGCAGAGCTGACGGCCTATTTAACAAGCATGAGGCAAACTGCGGGTGAAAAACAAAAACGGATTGAAAAAGAAACAGGAGATAAACATCTCTCCCTTCAGCTTCGGGAAAACGAGGCCATGCAAAAGGAGCTTTATGCCAAGGAACAAAGCCTCTATAAATCCTTTCAGGAAGCGATGGAGGCTGTGCAAAAAGCAGAAAGCAGCAGTGCGGCTGCAGAAAAAACGTTTGAACAGGCTGAAGCAAGACTGCGCGATGCGGCTGAAAAATGGGAGCAGATCAAACAGAAGACGCCTTTCAAAGATGCTGCGGAGGCTGCCTCTGCTTTTATGCCGCAAGCAATTAAGCAAAGTCTGAAGGAAGAGTTTGACGTCTATCAGGATAAAAAGAAACAAGTCATGGCAGACTTTAAACGTGTGGAAGCGAAACGGAAAAACCGTTCTGTCAGCTTGGATGAATGGGAGTCCATAAAAGAGCTGAAAGCAGAAACGAAACAGCTGGCAGATGCTGCCTCAGAAGCCCGCGGAGCTGCCGCAAAAGCTCTTCATATCCTGAAGGATAAGCACGAAAGATACATGGAACTGGAGCAAAAACGCCTTGAGCTTGAGGAGCTTGCAGCAAGACTTGAAAAGCTGCAGACGGTATTCAAAGGAAATGCGTTCGTTGAGTTCCTGGCAGAAGAACAGCTCCACCTTGTGAGCGAGGATGCTTCTGAGCGGCTCGGACAGCTTACAAGACAGCGCTATGCCATTGAAGTGGATTCTTCCGGCGGATTTGTCATGCGTGATGATGCAAACGGAGGAGTAAGGCGTCCCGTTTCAAGCCTTTCAGGCGGAGAAACATTCCTGACCTCCCTGGCACTGGCGCTTTCTCTGTCATCTCAGATCCAGCTGCGGGGAGAATACCCGCTTCAGTTCTTTTTCCTTGATGAAGGTTTCGGGACGCTTGATGCAGATTTGCTTGATACAGTCATAACGGCTCTTGAAAAACTGCAGTCCAATAACCTTTCCGTCGGCGTCATCAGCCATGTGCAGGAGCTTCGTGCAAGACTTCCGAGGAAGCTTGTCGTAACACCTGCAGAGCCGACAGGAAGCGGCACATCGGTCCAGCTTGAACTGATGTAGAGAGGATAGGTTGATAATGGCAAAGAAACAACTTGGAACATGCGAGCTGTGCAAAAGGCAGGAGGTTGAAACAACAGAACATCATTTAACCCCGAAGGAAATGGGCGGCACCTTCATGCCGACCGCGATGCTCTGCATTCCGTGCCATAAACAGATCCATGCCCTCTATACAAATGACGAACTGGCTGTAAGGCTGAATACCATCCAGGATTTAAGAAGCGATCCGAAAATTTCAAGCTTCATCAAATGGATCCGCAAGCAGCCGTCCTCAAAGCTTGTCAGGACAAAAAAATCAAATGAGCGGAAGAAACGGAAATGAAAAAAGACGTGCCGGAGAGTTGGCACGTCTTTTTCTAATTATTGGCTACAATATTCTGATCATTTACATCTGGGTCTAACGAGTTGGTTGCACTTACGATGTTGTTGACTATGATAAAGTCGCCTGTATTTCCGCCGCCGGAACCGGAAGCTGTCTTTGATGAGCTTTTAGGAGACAGATAAAAGGAATCACCAAAGTTTACGACACCGCCGCCGACAGAGTTAATGCAGATCGGACCGATGATTGCTGGCATGAACGAACACCCTTTGTCTTTCTGTCATACTTTCAGTCTATGCATTATGAATCGGAACGTTCATTCCTGCTCCGCAATTGTCTGATGTGCTTCACCCTTGATTCGCCGTCAATTGTATTGGTTGACCCGAAATGGACAACCCCGGCAGAGGATATAGAGGTAACTTTTACAGCACCGACACGGATGACCGGACATTCATGAAAAAATGCAGTCTGGACATTTTCGTATATAAGCGGCCGGGGAAGGTTTTCAGAATAAATATTATACTGTTTCAGGTCCCCTTCATTTCCGAAATCAATTTCTTCTTCCCTCTGTACGGCATAAACCTTTATACGCGGGATAATATCAACGCTGTCGCCGACTTGAAATACCGAACTGATCCCCACCGAATCAATGTACGCCCCATTGACGATGGATAAACGATTCTGGATCATGCCGGGGCAAGCGGTACAAAAGGACCGATGATCAGTGATTCAGGCGGCGTATCAAAAACCGATGACATGGTGATGCAGTTTGCATCTCCGATGAGAAAGACGCTTGAACTCGCAACAGCTGTTACCCTGATGGCACCAACTGAAATGTCCTTGTTTACAACCGTGAATTTCATGTTTCGCTTTCAGCTCCTTCTTGGGGCAGGGCCTGGATAAAGTAGGTGATTGAACGTTCAACCTCCTGTTTTACTTTAGCCGTTATTTCTTCAATCTGTTTTTCAGCAGGGACAGACTCGCTGTATCCTCCCTGCTTCAAATAGAATCTGATCCGGCTGTCGATCTGTTTGCGGATATCTTCAATGATGAATTCTTTATGAGCATCATCAAGCTGGTAGTTGTTCTGTTCGGCAAGTGTTTCAATGTATTTTGCGACATCTTCAGTCAGGAAGACGAGCAAATTGGACTGAACCGCCTCAAATATCTCTTCGTCGCGTTTTGGATTTGACGTTTGGTTATTTACTTGAAGACCGTTCTGCTCTACTTCAAACTGTTCAATCTGGTCAGGAACAGTTGGATTCAGCCCGATATTAAGCGTGCCTTCAAGTGTCTCCACTTTTAATTGATCAAATTTATATTCAATCTTTTCAATCGTTGTACTGGGGCGTTTTTTTAGTTCTTCTATTTCTTCCATCATAGCGGAAACAGAGGCCTCAAGCTTTTGAATCTTCTGGTCTTGAGCTTGAACCATTCCATACAAATGCTGAATGCACTGCATCATCGACTGGTCATAGTACAATTCATTCACCCCGTTTCTTTAGATCACGTGCAAAGCGATTATGGGCTATTATATGCACGCTGCAGATATGGGTGAATGCCTATTTGAATTAACTCGGTGCAAGCGGAACAAGCGGGCCTTCAGACTGAGAACCTCCGGGGCTGATTGCAGGAGGAGCGGGCGTCGTGAAAGCCCCGGTGTTATAGAGATTTGCAAGCGGCTTGATGATGCCTGCGCTTCCAATCTGCAGAACGGAAGAGTTGCTGACGGCATCCACTTTCAAAAAATTAATTTGAATGGTCTGGTTAATGTAAAAATTCATTTTTTCACCCCGTTTATGCATTGCCGACAATCGGCTGGTCAACCACGTCATTATCGTAAGCGTTCGTCACACTGTTTTGATTGTAGATGTTCAGTCCGTCACCTGTATTAAAAGATCCTGCCCCGGCAAAGGTTTTGACCTCGCTGTAAGGTGAGATGGTAATGCAATCCCCGACGTGAACAATGCTGCTTGTTCCGACGGCATTCACTTTAAATGCTCCCACAATGGCTGGCATATTCAACATCCTTTGCTTCATTCAGGCAGTAAGGCACCTGTAAAATATCGTATGAAAAATAGGCAGACTTGTGATAAAAGCGGAGTTTTTCCTGCAGCGCGATAATTGATTTTTCATCCTTTATTAATCAGGGAAAAGACGTTTTGACAGCTTTCACTGAAGCTGCAGCTATTTCTTTTTAGAGCAAAATGATCCATACTGGATAAGAATACAAGAGAAGCAGATTCATTGTTTCTTAAATGAAATGAGGTCCATGCAAACATGTCCCAAGTGGTCATTCTAGCTGAAAAACCAGATCAGGGCCGCAAGCTTGCAGCCCCTTTTCCTTCTGTGAAAAAAGAGGGATATTTAGAGATTAAACCGTGCCAGGTATTTCCGGACGGCGCAAAAATCACGTGGGCAATCGGCCACCTGGTCGAACTTAAAAACCCCGATGAATACAAAGACGAATGGAAAAAATGGCGGTTTGAAACACTGCCGATTATTCCAGATCATTTTTCATATAAAGTCAGCAAAGGGAAAGCGAAGCAGTTTAAGATTGTCAAAGAGTTATTAAAGGAAGCAGATGAAATTATCATCGGCACTGACCCTGCCCGTGAAGGGGAAAATATTGCAAGACTTCTGATCATGATGGCCGGTGCAGAAAAAAAGAGCGTGAAGCGTCTTTGGACAAGTTCATTAACAGAAAACGCCATCATGAAAGGATTCACAGAGCTTTACGACGGGAGCAAGACCATCCATCTTTACCATGAAGCCCAGGCGAGGCAAATCTCTGACTGGCTTGTTGGCTTAAATGCGAGCAGGCTGTATACCCTTCATCTTCAGAAGAAAGGGATAAGGGATGTCTTCAGTGTGGGAAGAGTGCAGACTCCGGTTCTGAAACTGATCTATGACAGGCAAAAGGAGATTGAAAACTTTAAGCCTGAACCTTTCTTTGAGCTTCAGGCTGCATTTGAAGTGTCCGCAGGAAACTATACCGGAAAGCTGAAGGGGCGCTTTAAAAGCCCGGAAGAATTGTTTTCTGCTGTTGGTCCTGAAATTGTAAAGGGAAAAACGCTTTATGAAGCGACAGTGAAAAGTGCAGAAACAGCGGAGAAAAGAGTACCGCCGCCAAAGCTTCACAGCTTATCAACCCTCCAGGCAAAATTGAATAAACAGAGAAAAATGAGTCCAAGCGGGGTTCTGAAAACAGCACAGTCTCTTTACGAAAAAGGGTATATTTCGTATCCGAGAACAGACTCCCAGTACATAACAGAAGAAGAATTCGGATACATCAAAGCGCGAATCGGCCAGTATCAGGAGACCCTGTCCCTGTCATGTACCCCTGCTAGACTGTCGCCTTCAAAACGGTTCGTGGATGCCAAACGCGTGAGCGATCACTATGCCATCGTGCCTACTGAAAAAAGGGTCACGCAAGCTGCATACAATTCCTTCAGCGGTGAACAAAAGGCTGTATACGAAGAAGTGATCAAAACAGCTCTCGGCATGTTTATGGAGGATTACGTCTATGATGAAACAACCATTCTGACGTCCATCGGCAAAAATGATTTTATCAGCAAGGGAAGAACGATGAAAAAGCCCGGCTGGAAGACGCTGTACCAAAAAGAGACTGACAGCCCGGAAGAAAAAGCAGATCTTCAAATGCTTCCAAAAGTGGCGGCGGGCGAGCCCGCAAAAGCGGAAATCGGAGTGAAGGACGGCATGACACAGCCTCCTAAACCGTACACCCAGGGACAGCTGATCACGCTCATGAAAACAGCCGGCAAGCATGTGGAAGACAAAGAGATGAGAGAAGCGCTGAACAGCACAGAAGGCCTCGGGACAGAAGCAACGCGCTCCGGAATTATTGATACGCTTCTTATGAGGAAGTTTATTGAAGTGAAGAAAAATGAAGTGTTTGTCACGCCAAAAGGGGAAGTTCTTTGTGAAGCCGTTGACGGCACTCTGCTCTCCAAGCCTGAAATGACGGCCAAATGGGAAGTCTATCTCAAAGGAATCGGAAGCGGCGAAAAATCCAAAGAAGTCTTTATTGAAACGGCCAAAAAATTCTGCTACACCCTGATCAGCCAGGCAGGAGAAAGTATGGAAAAACTTGAGGTCGCCATTCCGCCCCAGCAGGAAACGCGCGCTGCAATCTGTGCCTGCCCCGCCTGCCAAAAGGGCAGCATCATGGACAGAAAAACCTTCTACGGCTGCACAGAATACAAAAGCGGATGCAAGCAGACCTTTCCGAAAAAACTGCTCGGAAAATCCATATCCGCCGCGCAGATCAAAACACTGTGCCAAAAAGGGAAAACCAATAAGCTCAAAGGCTTCAAAGGTAAAAAGCCGTTTGATGCAAGTCTTGTCCTGAAGGATGGGAAGATTGGGTTTTCGTTTGAATAACCTGCCTTTACGGCATGCTGCTCGTCCTCTTTGGTAATCAATGGCGGTGAATATTTGAACCGTACCCTCAAACACTTGGAGACAGAGCTTGAGGGCACTGGAGAACGGGAATGATGCCCTCAAAACCTGGAAAACGGAGCTTGAGGGCACTGGAGAACGGGAATGGTGCCCTCAAACCCTTGGAGACAGAGCTTGGGGGTGCTGGAGAACGGGAATGGTGCCCTCAAAACCTGGAAATCGGAGCTTGAGGGCACTAAAACCGCAGAATAGTACCCTCAAAAATCGAAAGTAGGAAATTGAGGGCACTAAAACCACAGAATAGAACCCTCAAAAATCGAAAGTAGGAAATTGAGGGCACTAAAACCACAGAATAGTACCCTCAAAAATCGGAAGCAGGAAATTGAGGGCACTAAAACCGCAGAATAGTACCCTCAAAAATCGAAAGTAGGAAATTGAGGGCACTAAAACCGCAGAACCGTACCCTCAAAAATCGAAAGTCAGAAATTGAGGGTACTAAAACCGTAGAATAGTACCCTCAAAAACCGAAAGTCAGAAATTGAGGGCACTAAAACCGCAGAATAGTACCCTTAAAAATTGAAAGTAGGAAATTGAGGGCACTAAAACCGCAGAATAGAACCCTCAAAAACCGAAAGTCGGAAATTGAGGGCACTAAAAAAGCGGACGCGCACCCCAAAACCATAAAGACCACAAAATTGATCGTATGAAATAAAAGGAGGGGAGTAACAATGGATCCACTTACAGCAGTCCCTGAGAAGGACAGGCTGCATACGCTTGATATTCTAAGAGGCTTTTCTCTGCTTGGCATCCTGCTTGTGAATATGAAGTCTTTTTATGCGCCTGCTCTTTATGAGACGAGCCTTGTGAGCGGCAGCGGGTCTGACCGGATTGTTGAGCAGCTGATTTCGTTTTTTGCTCAGGCAAGCTTTTATCCGCTGTTCTCATTTTTATTTGGAGCGGGAACGGTGATTTTTTATGAGAGGGCATTGAAAAAGGGGCATTCGTTCAATGTGTATTATACAAGAAGGCTCATTGGTCTGCTGATTATTGGCCTCCTGCATGCTTTTTTGATCTGGCATGGAGACATTCTGGCAAACTACGCCTTGATTGGGTTTTTATTTCTGTTATTTATCAAGTGGAATTCCAGGGGGCTCATTAAGTGGGGGCTATTCATCCTGCTGCTTCCGAATGTGCTGATTTCATTTGCTCTTATTGCGGCATATGCAGTTGATCCGGAGATGCTCAGTCACTACAAATCGCAGGAAGCTGTTCAGCAGTCAGCTGACGCGTACCAGACAGGGAGCTTTTTTGACATTACTCAGCAGAGAGTGACAGACTGGCTGTATGTAAATAACTTTGAGAATGCATTTTTTCTTGTGATATCCATTTTACCGCTTTTCATGCTTGGTGCTGCCGCCTATAAGCGTGGCTGGTTTCATAAGGATCTGTCGTCTGAATGGAAACGGACGGCACTTATAACAGGAACTGCCGCAGTTCTATTAAAAGGTGCACCCTTATATTGGGAGGAGAATTTGCTTACTCAGCATCTGCAGCTGTCATTAGGGGGTCCGGCACTGACCCTGTTTTATGTTTCGGTGATTCTGCTGCTGCTGAATAACTATTCTTTCAAGCTTGGCGCTCTTAAGGCAGCGGGACGGGCATCTTTAAGCAATTACCTGATGCAGTCAGTGGTCTGTACATTTCTTTTTTATTCCTATGGTTTTGGCTTGTACGGAAACATTTCAGCAGCCGAAGGTGTCATGATTGCAGCGATTCTCTACTCGGTGCAGCTGATTGTCAGCTATTATTGGTTTAGAACATTTAGGTTTGGTCCGGCAGAATGGCTCTTGAGGAAGTGGATTTACTTGTTCAGCAGAGCTTAGTTTACTGCCGTCTGCAGTTCACCTTCCATCTGCCGCTTGATTTGTTCTAAGATGAGCTGGTCGAGCTCCTGGCTGCGGCGCACCGTTTCAGAAGAATTCATTCCATGTTCTTTTGCTGCTTCAAAAAGCTTTTGTCTGTGCACTTCGATTTCATTCACTGCCATGATTTTCCTCCAACTTTCATGGTTTAATAGGAAGGTTTTTTTGAGAAATGGAATTCCAAAAAGGCTTGTTCCAAACGGGTTACACTTATTATACACAGGGTTGTACAAAATGGTTTGATTTCGCTAAAATAACAAAAAACATTACAGGTTTCTACAAAGCGGGATAGGTTTCGATCTGTTTTTCATAGGTCTTATGCCAAAGAAAAATGCTGCCGGACAGACAGGCGTTTTTTTAGAGGAAATGTGTCATTCTTTATCGAATAAGATACATTATCAGGCAGTTTAGATTAAAGAGATAACGGGGGGTAACAATGAAACTTGCAACAGCTCAGATTGGCGGAAGGACCTTCATCGGACTGATTATGGAAGAAAACAAGATTCTTGATATTCAAAGGGCAGAGAAAAAGTGGTTTGACATGGAATCAGCCCCGCAGTCAATGATTGAATGCATTGAAATGGGAGAAAAGTTTTTCAATCACCTGAAACAGCTGCAGATGTATGTGAAAAAGGCGGTTGAGACAGAATCCTTTTTATATTCTCTGACGGATGTTACATGGCTTCCTCCTATTGCTTCTCCGCGGAAGAACATATTCTGCGTGGGCAAAAATTACAGGGAACATGCGATTGAGCTTGGGAGCGAAGCGGATATACCTGAACATGTGATGCTTTTTTCAAAAGCCCCTACAGCCGTAACGGGCCATGGACAAAAGATAGACCCTCACCTTCATTTGACAAGTGAGCTGGATTACGAGGGTGAGCTTGCGGTCATTATCGGGAAAAAAGGGAAACGGATTCCGGAAGCTGAGGCAATGGATTATGTATACGGTTATACTGTATTAAATGACATTACGGCAAGGGATCTTCAGTCGAGGCATAAACAGTTTCTTCTTGGAAAAAGCCTGGATACATCCTGTCCGATGGGACCATATATTGTACATAAATCTGCGGTTCCTGATCCATACGCACTTTCCCTTGTTACGAAAGTAAATGGCGAAGTCAGACAGGAAGGCCATACGAAAGACATGATTTTCTCCATTGAAAATGTAATTTCAACCATTTCACAGGGCACGACACTTGAACCGGGTGATATCATTGCAACCGGAACACCGGCAGGAGTCGGGAAAGGGTTTAAGCCGCCAAAATATTTAAGCCCTGGAGATACTGTCGAAATATCAATTGAAGGCATCGGAACGTTAAGCAACACGATTGCTGAATAACATGCTAGAAGCACACCGAAACCGGTGTGCTTCTTTAATCTTCTCTATTAGGAAAGAACCTTCTTCACTTTTTCAATCGCCCAGTCAAGATCTTCTTTTGAAATGACAAGCGGCGGTGCAAACCGGATGACCGTATCATGTGTCTCCTTGCACAGAAGGCCTTCTTCTTTCAGCTTCTCGCAGTAAGGGCGGGCAGCTTCAGTCAGCTCAAGGCCGATGAATAAACCTCTTCCGCGTACTTCTTTAATGACAGGATTGCTGATTTCGCGAAGCTTCTCCTGCATATAAGCGCCGAGTTCAAGTGAGCGCTCAGGAAGCTTTTCCTCTGTCAGGACGTCAAGTGCAGCGATGGAAACAGCGCACGCAAGAGGGTTTCCTCCGAACGTTGAACCATGTGAACCCGGCTCAAATACACCAAGGACATCTTTGTCTGCAGCTACGCAGGAAATAGGGAAAACCCCGCCTCCAAGTGCTTTTCCAAGAATGTACATGTCAGGCTTAACGTCTTCCCAGTCGCAGGCAAAAAGCTTGCCGGACCGGCCAAGGCCTGCCTGGATTTCATCTGCAACATAGAGAACGTTTTGTTCTTTGCAAATGTCAAAAGCAGCTTTCAGGAAGCCTTCTTCAGGAATGTGGATGCCTGCTTCGCCTTGAATCGGCTCGAAAATGAAAGCAGCCGTATTCGGTGTGATTGCTGCTTTCAGTGCATCAAGATCACCGAACGGAATGACTTTTATTCCCGGAAGCATCGGTCCGAAACCGCGCTTGTATTCATCGCTTGAACTCATTGATACCGCTGTCATTGTACGGCCGTGGAAATTTTCCTCGCACACGATGATCTCAGCCTGATCAGCAGGTACCCCTTTCACATCATATGCCCACCGGCGCACTGTTTTTACAGCGGTTTCAACGGCCTCAGCACCTGTATTCATCGGAAGAACCATTTCTTTCCCAGTTAAAGCCGATACTTTCTCATACCACGGTCCGAGCTGGTCGTTGTGAAAAGCTCTGGAAGTCAGGGTGATTTTGTCGGCCTGTTCCTTAAGTGCTTCAATGATCTTAGGGTGGCGGTGGCCCTGATTGACTGCTGAGTAAGCACTGAGCATATCCATATATTTGTTTCCTTCAGGATCCTCTACCCAAACCCCTTCTGCCTTGGAAATAACGATCGGCAGCGGATGATAATTATTTGCCCCGTATTTTTCAGTCAAGCTGATGATTTGTACTGATTTAGACACAATATCCCCTCCTGGTGCGTTTAAGTCTTGTAAAACAGGAATCTAGCATTCCTCAAGTACTACAATAGCCTACCTTTTTCAAGAAAACAATAGGCGGGGAGATGCGCTTACATTTCATTTTTTGGTGAGATTCATGATATTATATGGATGGATTACCATGTTTAAAAGAGGAGGAATGCCACATGACACACTTGCATATCACGACCTGGGTTGTCGCACTCATTCTATTTTTCGTTGCGAACTCCCTCTTCAAGTCGGGAAAAGAAAAACCGTTTAAAATTGTTCACATGACACTAAGACTGTTCTATCTGCTGATTATTGCTTCAGGAATTCAGCTGCTGCTCGGCCTTGGCGCAATCACTGGAGAGTACATCGGAAAAGTCATTCTTGGAATCTATGTCATCGGCATGATGGAAATGATCCTTGTCCGCGGAAAAAAGGGCAAGCCGACACGCATTTTCTGGATTCAGTTTGTCATTGCATTGATTGTTGTTATTCTGCTTGGCCTGCGTCTTCCGCTTGGCTTAAAGCTGTTTTAATGAAAAAACCTCCGCAACTTTTTGCGGAGGTTTTTTTATGGTTTCAGCTGGGTTAATAGAGCTCTTGTTCCAGTACATACTGTAAATTCGAATCTGTCTTCATGCTTGTTTCCTCTCAGGAAGTGATGCTGCACGGCGCAGACGGCTTCTTCGTTATCAAACTGGTAGAAGGAAACCCCTTTTTTCTCTTCTGTTTCTTCAAGAAAGACCATCTGATTGTAGCTGTAGATGCAGTCATGAATCGAAAAGGAAAGTTCATTCAGTTTTGACGTAAAGGAAACAAATGAGTCATCAGTAGCTTCCTTCAGCATATAATCAAACGCATACTGCACCTTTTTGGGAATGCGGAGGGTATCATTTTCACGGAGCTTATGCATCCCCGTCGGAACCG
The DNA here is from genome assembly GCF_000708755.2 of Metabacillus indicus LMG 22858. Lineage (GTDB taxonomy): Bacteria > Bacillota > Bacilli > Bacillales > Bacillaceae > Bacillus_P > Bacillus_P indicus. The sequence continues at coordinate 223,260 of NZ_JGVU02000022.1, forward strand.
ATAGCTGGCCGTTTCCGCTATAAATCCCATGATACCAGCTGTCTTCTAAAAGAATCTCCACTTTTTCATCTTTTTTGAAATGAAGAATCGTCACTTCCTCATGCTCATCATCATAAAATAAGATTTCCTGATCCTCGCCAATCTCAATAAATCCGGTTATGTGCGCTCTTTTTTGACGCTCAAACAGCCGGTGCTTCTGTTTTGACAGCATAACGCAGCCTCCTTTGCCCATGTTCTTATCATTCGTTTTTTCCAAAAGGAGGAAGAATTATGCAGAATGCCTTTATACTTGCCTGAAGAAAACGTGATAAGGACAAATCAACACTTCATAAAGTAAGCATAGGATAGGTACATCTTTGACCGTCTGAGACCTATCAGACAGTAAAAACGGGGAGTGAAAGGCAGATGTGTGGAATAACAGGCTGGGTTGACTACCAGAAAGACCTCAAACAGCAAAAAACTGTCATGAAAGCCATGGCGGAGTGCTTATCCAAGCGCGGACCGGATGATACGAACCTGTGGGGAGAGCAGCATGTTCTGTTTGGACATAAACGTCTCGTTGTTGTGGACCCTGAAGGCGGCAGGCAGCCGATGACAAGAAGCAGGGAAGAAAATGAGTACACGATTTGCTACAATGGGGAGCTTTATAATACAGAAGACATCCGCACGGAACTTCTTAAAAGGGGCTACACATTCAGAGGCCATTCAGATACAGAGGTGCTGCTGACTGCCTATATGGAATGGAAAGAAGAGTGTGTCAATCATCTAAACGGCATTTTTGCCTTTGCGGTGTGGGATGCTGCCCGTGAATCCGTATTTATCGCAAGAGACAGACTGGGAGTAAAGCCGTTATTTTATGCAGAGAAGGACGCATCTCTCATTTTCGGCTCCGAGCTGAAAGCTATTCTTGCACACCCGGATCAAAAGGCTGTGCTAGACCGGGAAGGGATGAGCGAAATATTTGGCCTCGGACCATCCAGAACGCCTGGCATCGGGGTTTTTAAAGGGATAAAAGAACTGCGTCCTGCCCATGCCATGACATTTTCCAAGAATGGAATAAAGGTATGGAGATACTGGAATGTGAAAAGTGCCAGGCATATAGATACATTTGATGAAACGGTAAGCCGCGTCGGGTTCCTTGTGAATGATGCTGTGACAAGGCAGCTTGTATCCGATGTGCCGGTTTGCACCTTTTTATCCGGAGGCCTTGATTCAAGCGCCATTACCGCTATTGCGGCAAAGGCTTTTGAAAAAGAGGGAAAAGGTCCGCTCCACACATTTTCAATCGATTATGAAGATAACGAGAAGTTTTTCAAAGCAAATGAATTTCAGCCGAACTCGGATGCCCCTTGGATTGATAAAATGACAGAAGCTTTCCAGACTGTTCATCACCGGTCTGTTATCACGCAGCAGCAGCTCGTTGACAACTTGACGGAAGCGGTTGAAGTCAGAGACCTTCCGGGAATGGCGGATATTGATTCATCTCTGCTCTGGTTCTGCCGTGAGATAAAGAAAGACTTTGTTGTGGGTCTGTCCGGAGAGTGTGCGGATGAAATTTTTGGAGGCTATCCGTGGTTCCACAGGCCGCAGGATTTATCGGAAGAAGCCTTTCCGTGGATGAGGTCTACGGATGCACGCATGAATCTGCTTCACAAGGACTGGCAAAGCAAGCTGAACTTAAAAGAATACGTGAAAATGAGATATCAGGAGACGCTGAAAGAGACGCCGCTGCTCGACGGGGAATCTGAGACAGAGTCAAAACGCAGACAGCTGTTTTATTTGAACATCCTTTGGTTTATGACGACGCTGCTTGACCGCAAAGACCGCATGAGCATGGGCGCAAGCCTTGAAGTCCGGGTGCCGTTTGCAGATCACCGTCTTGTTGAATATGTCTGGAACATTCCGTGGGAGATGAAGATGCACGGAGACCGGGAAAAAGGCATACTCCGCAAAGCGCTCGAAGGTTCTCTGCCAAACGAGGTGCTCTACCGGAAAAAGAGTCCGTATCCTAAAACGCACAATCCTCATTACACAAAAGCGGTCAAAACGTGGCTGCAGTCTCTTACGCAGAAAAAGGATTCAGCGCTGCATACATTTTTTGATAAAAAGGCGCTGCATGACATCATCGAATCAGAAGGCAGTGCTTTCAAGGCGCCGTGGTACGGACAGCTGATGACCGGGCCGCAGCTTCTTGCCCATCTTGCACAGATCCACGTCTGGTTTGAAACCTACAGAATTGATATTGATGAATCGTAAAAGCCGGCTGAGCCGGCTTTTTGTAATGAAACAAACTCTATTAATTTCCTCTTTATGTTAAAATTAGGAGCGGGGTGAAGATGATGTTTTATAAAAAAATCTTGAGTGCAGTCTTGGCAGCTTTTGGCCTTAGCTTGACATTCCTTCTGTTGAGCCTTATTTCTGGTGCTGTTAATGGTTATTTGGATTATTGGGATGCATGGATGATGATGCCGGTTTTTCTCTTGGCTGCCGGGGGCTTTATTGTGGCTGTTGGGCTGCCTGTGAGCATCGTCTCCTATTACATAGTGCGCAACAAGGGCAAGAGCAGAAGGCTTCTGAACTTTTCTATTCACGTCTTATCTGCTGCGGTTGCCGGCTTTTTTATTTTTCGGGAGGTTTATGGAATTCTCCTGACTGTTTTCGCAGGGTTTTTATATTTTCTGTTTGATGAATGGCTTTTGTATCACAGTAAGCATGAGCCGGTGAAAGGAACGAAATGGGACACTGCATTTGTTGCACTTGTTCTTGTTTGTATTGGAGTCCCCTTATTTATGGCCATATGGAACAGCGGCAGAGAGGAAGATGACGACTTACCGGACTTGTCCAAACCACCGGTTATATCGGTCGTATGGAATGAGAAAACGCTTGAGTCTATCAAGCCCAAATACTGCAAGGTTGAAGTTAAAGGCTGTACTAAGGAAATGGATCCATATTATACAGACAGCCTGAAAGGTGATGTGCTTGATACCTATTATTCAAACACTTTCACGCTGAGTGCTGCTAACAGAGAAGGAGAACCGGAATTTGAGATCTATTATCTCGAAGGAGAAGAAGTGAAGGAGCTCAGACCAGTGAACGGCGTTTATGTTGTGCCTTTGGGACTGAAAGATCAGGTCATGAAGGGAAATGCCGTTTGGGAGAACGAAATCCTGACATTTGAAGCAACGGTGAATATGATAGAAACGAGTCCGGCTAAATAGCCGGGCTTTTTTCTGTGCGTCAAATGATCTGAAAAGCTGCTGAAATCGTTCCTATTAGGGAATAGTAAAAAAAGGGAGAACCTAATTGATTGTGTTTTAATAAATTGAATTGTATAATGTTTGTATAACTGTTGTACAGGAATTAGGAGGAGTAAACATGGCTAAAAAAATCATAGTCATCGGTGCAGGGCCTGGCGGCTTGGCAGCTGCCATGAATTTAGCGAGTCAGGGGTACCAGGTAGACGTATATGAAAAACAGCCATATGTCGGGGGGCGCAATGCTTCCATTGAACTGGACGGCTTCACGTTTGATATGGGGCCGACCTTTTTGAGCATGATCCATATTGCTGAAGAGATTTTCGCTTCAGCCGGGAGAAACCTTCATGATTATATGGACATGATTGAACTTGAAGAAATGTACGAACTGATTTTTGACGATCAGTCCTTAAAAATGACAAAAAATCCGGAAAAAATGGTCGAGAGATTAGAAGAGTTTTCGCCGGGGGACGGCAAAGGCTATAACAGGTTCATGAACGATACGCGCAGAAAAATGGCGGCATTGACTCCGATTCTGCAAAGCAAAATGGACCGCTTCAGTCATTACTTGAGCTGGAAGGTCATCAAGGCTCTTCCGCAATTGACGGTTACCAAATCACTTTACGATGTTCTATCTCAGTATTTTAAAGACGAACGAGTCAAATATGCCTTTACGTTTCAGTCCAAGTATCTTGGCATGTCACCATGGGAATGTCCAGGCGCATTTTCGATCCTTTCTTTTATGGAGCATGAATATGGCATTTTTCATCCAAGAGGCGGAGTAAACCAGCTGTCAAAAGCAATGGCAGCTGTGCTTAAAGAGCACGGGGGCACGATCCACCTCGGAAAAGGAGTGAAAAAACTGCTGCTCCAAGGCAAGGATGTGAAAGGCGTCATTCTTGAAGACGGAACGACAGCAGCTGCTGATGAAGTCGTCATCAACGGCGATTTCGCCCACGTTATGTCAAATCTCGTTGAACCGGGTACATTAAAGAAATTCTCAAAAGAAAAACTGGAGAAGAAAAAATACTCCTGTTCAACCTTCATGATCTACCTCGGTCTCGATAAAAAATATGATCTGCCTCACCATACAATCGTTTTTTCTGAAGATTATAAGAGAAACGTAGAGGAAATCACGAAAACCCTCAAGCTGTCAGGGGATCCGTCCATCTATATTCAGAATGCGGCTGCAACAGATGATACTCTGGCGCCTGAAGGCAAGTCTGCGCTTTACATACTTGCCCCGGTACCAAACAACTTCAGCAATATTGACTGGGAACAGCATCAGGAAGAGTTCCGGGAACTGGTGTTTGAGACAATTGAACGGAAAACGCAGTTTAAAAACTTGAAAAATCATATTGAAACGGAAAAAATCATTACGCCGAAGAACTGGGAAGAAGACATTCTTGTCTATAAAGGAGCAACCTTTAATTTAGGCCATCAGCTGACACAGATGATGGTGCTCAGACCCCACAACAAATTTGAAGAGCTGAACAACTGCTGGCTTGTCGGAGGAGGAACTCATCCGGGCAGCGGGCTTCCAACCATCCTAGAATCAGCAAGGATCACGACCAATGCCATATTGAACGAAACCAGTCATGCTGTACCAATCAAATCTGAAAAGAAATTGGGGAATGCACTATGAAAATTGCAATAGCGGGCGGCGGCATTGGCGGGCTTATTTCAGCTCTGATGCTCAGGAAAAAAGGATATGAGGTCAGTTTGTTTGAAAAGAGAGACAGACTTGGAGGAAGGCTTGCCTTTACAGAAGAGCAGGGGTACAGGATTGATGAGGGCCCGACAATTGTTCTTTTGCCGGAAATGCTCACATCCATTTTGAATGAAGCAGGAATTAGCCGTGATCAGTACGAATTAATCAATATCAATCCGCTTTATAAACTGCACTTTAAAGACGGGTCTTCGTACACAAAATATAATTCCATTGAACGGCAGATCCAGGAGATAAAGGAGAACTTTCCGGGAAATGAAGAGGGCTTCGTTCAGTTCATGAAAGACATGGAAATCCGCTTCAACCTTGGTAAGGACCAGTTTCTCGAGAAATCCTTTCACGATAAGCGAACGTTCTGGACGCGCAACAACCTGAAAACGCTCGTGCACCTGAAAGCTTATAAATCTGTAAACAACTCGTTAAAAGCCTATTTTCAGGATGAGAGAATCCGGCAGGCCTATTCCCTGCAGACACTTTATATTGGAGGCAATCCGCTTGATTCACCGGCCCTTTATTCGCTCATTTCATTCAGCGAGCACAAGCATGGCATTTATTATCTGAAAGGCGGTTATGCTTCTCTTGTAACGGTTCTTGAAAATGCCCTTCTAAATTCTGGCGTAAAGGTGATGAAAAATGCTAATGTTGAAAGAGTAGTGACAGAGGGCGATCAAGCAGCGGCTTTGATTGTAAACGGAGAAGAAGTCAAGGCGGATGCCTTTGTTTTAAACGGCGATTTTCCAGGCGCATCAAAGATGATTCCAAAGGAGTCAATGCCTGCAAGAAACTATACGGCGTCATCCAGCTGTGTTCTGCTTTACTTCGGACTGGACAAAGTCTACACGGATTCACCTGTGCATCAGTTTTTTATGGGCTCGAATTTTCAGCAGCATATGAAAGAAATCTTTGAAACGAAAGAAGTTCCGTCAGATCCTTCCATCTACGCATTTCATCCTTCTGTAATCGATTCCTCACTTGCACCCGAGGGCCACGGCGTTTTATACGCACTTGTGCCGGTGCCATCAGGCAGCTCGATCAACTGGGGGGAACAGGAAGGTTTTGTTGAAAAGGTTATTGATCAGCTTGAAGAAAGAGGATTTCCCGGTCTCAGAAAGTCAATCCAGTGGAAAAAAGTCAGAACACCGGATGACAAAGAAATGGAAGGACTCTTTCAGGGAGGAAGCTTCGGCATCGCTCCGACTTTGTTCCAATCCGGCGTGTTCAGACCGCAGGTTAAACCATCCAAGCTCACAAACGTTTATGCAGCAGGAGCTTCGATCCACCCCGGAGGCGGGATCCCGATCGTTATGCAGGGGGCGAAGCTGATGGTTTCTGCCATCTTATCCGATCATCAAAACAAAGAGAGGGAAGGAGTGAGTCTGAGTGGTTGATTTAAAACAGGCCTATCAGCAATGTGAAGAAGTCATCCGGCATCATTCTAAAACTTTCTATAAAGCTTTTTCGCTTCTGCCTCCTAAAAAAAGAAAAGCAGTGTGGGCTGTATACGCCTTCTGCAGAATCGTCGATGACATCGTAGACGAGGGAGAGAGGCCAAGTGAAGAGTTAATGGAATTCACGGCTGAATTCGACTCTTTTCTAAGAGGGGATTACTCTAAAGATAATTTCATGTGGGTGGCCCTGCACGATACATTCACCAATTACGATATGGATGTGGAAGCCTTCCGGGACATGATTAAAGGCCAGGGAATGGATCTTGTCAAAATCCGCTATCAGTCTATGGAAGAAGTGCTTGATTATTCGTATCACGTTGCAAGCACAGTCGGCCTCATGCTTTTGCCGGTGCTTGCTCCGAAGAAGACAAACGTTCTTCGCGAAGGGGCTATCGCTCTTGGACTCGGCATGCAGCTGACGAACATCCTCAGGGATATCGGAGAAGATCTCGAACGCGGCCGCATTTACGTCCCTGAAGAGGTAATGGCAAAACATAAAATGACCGAATTTGATCTGCAGCAGCAGAAGGTAACCCCTGAATTTATCAGAGTGTGGGAGCATCTTGCCGCAGAAGCGGAAAAGCATTACGATACAGCGATGCTGACTATGCATGAATATCCTTTGCATTCCCGCGCACCTGTGAAAGCTGCCGGACACTTCTACCGTGCAATCCTTAATAAAATCCGCTTGAATGACTACAATGTGTTCGGTGAGCGGAATTTTGTGTCAAGTGAAGAAAAACATGCGATTCTTTCGCAAATCTGATTTTGAACACAGCTCAGCGCTGCACCGTCTTCATCGGGACGGTGCTTTTTGGCAGTCTGTTAATCTCACTATTTTGATTATTCTAAAATAATGATTGACAGAACCCATTACGCAGTATAAGATTACGTTATTCAATTTAATAGCTTGCTTATCAAGAGTGACTGAGGGAACAGGCCCTGCGACGTCCGGCAACCTCCTTAAATGGAACGGTGCTAAATCCTGCAGAATGTCCTTCATTCTGAAAGATAAGTCGTCATACATACGATTCCTCTTTCTGAATGAAGGAGGAATTTTTTTATTCAATCTAGGGGGAAAAAGACATGAAGAAAATGGTGTTGGCATTATTAGTAGCAGGAGCGGGAATCCTGTCTGCGTGCGGCGCAGAAGAAACAAACGGAGAGAAAAAAGAAATTAAAATCGGCGCATCAGCCGGTCCCTACACAGATATGGTGGAACTGGCTATTAAACCCGGTCTTGAAAAAAAGGGATATGAAGTTGAGGTTGTTCAGTTCAACGATTATATTCAGCCCAATAATGCCCTGGGCAATGATGAACTCGATGCCAACCTGTTTCAGCACAAAATTTACATGGAAACATTTGCTGAGCAAAGCAAACTGGAACTTTCGGAAATTATCACAGTGCCGACGGCTCCAATGGGATTATATTCAGATAAAGTAAAGGACATTGATGAAGTCAAAGAGGGTGCGTCTGTCGCTATTCCGAACGATCCGACGAATGCTGCCAGGGCGCTTCATATTCTGAAGGACGCAGGACTGATTCAGTTAAATGAAGAGGTCAGCCCGCTTCAAGTATCTGAAAAAGATGTGACAGAGAATCCTAAAAAACTGAAGTTCCTTCCGATTGAAGCTGCGCAGCTTCCAAGAGCTGGAGAAGATGCCGACCTATCTGCCGTGCCGGGGAACTTTGCCCTTGCGGCTAAAATGGACCTTGCGGATGCGGTGACTCTGGAGAATATGAATGACGTGCACCGCAATCGTGTTGTGATGAATACAAAAGACGCAGAATCTGAAATCGCTGAGGATATTAAAGACGTTGTTGAATCAGACGAGTTTGAGAAAGCGATAGACAAAGATTTTAAAGGATTTGGAAAGCCAGAGTGGATGGAAGGGAAATGAATAGAGCAGAATGAAAACAGTCCGTTTCGGGCTGTTTTTCTGATGGAAATTATAAAAAATGGGCTGTAAAAAACATTAAAACGTGTTCTGCGTCCAGCTCCACCGCCTAGATCCTCTGTCAGAACAAATCCAGCAAAAAAGTCAAACCCGGACTTTTCTGCCGGATTCTTATCTGCCTATCGGATCTGTTCAAGGCGCTTGCGCTTTTGTTCTTTCTTGAGTAATTCCGCTTCCTCTGAAATAATTGAGTCATAACAGAAAATAACCAAATAAGGATAGAAAAGGAGACAGGATGAAAAAATTAACCAGCGGATGGAACTTTGACAACAGCTACATGCGTCTTCCGTCACTCTTTTTTGCCAGTCAGAAACCGGCTCCGGCAAGTTCTCCTGAGATTGTGCTATTCAATGAAAAACTGGCTGCTTCTCTCGGGCTCGGTGCTGACACATTAAAAAAGGATGCGGACGTTTTTGCAGGAAACCGGATTCCGGACGGTGCAGAGCCGCTTGCACAAGCATACGCAGGTCATCAATTTGGCCATTTTACTATGCTTGGCGACGGCCGGGCAATCCTGATTGGTGAACACCTGACGCCGGATGAAAGACGAATCGATATTCAGCTGAAGGGCGGAGGAAGGACAAAATTCTCCCGGGGAGGCGACGGCCGGGCTGCTCTTGGTCCGATGCTTCGGGAGTACATCATCAGTGAAGCCATGCATGGCCTTGGCATCCCGACGACACGGAGTCTTGCAGTGATCACAACGGGAGACCCTGTCATCCGGGAATCATTTTTGCCTGGTGCGGTTCTGACCCGGATCGCTTCAAGCCACATCAGGGTTGGCACCTTCCAGTATGCGGCTAACTGGGGAAGCATAGAGGATTTAAAGGCGCTTGCTGACTATGCAATTAAGCGGCATGATCCGGAGATTGATGAAAGTGAAAACGCCTATCTGTCTTTTTTAAAGAAAGTGATTGACAGGCAGGCTGACCTCATTGCGAAATGGCAGCTTGCAGGATTTATTCACGGTGTCATGAACACCGACAACATGACAATCAGCGGAGAAACGATCGATTACGGACCATGTGCCTTCATGGACACATATGATCCTGAAACCGTATTCAGCTCCATTGATGTAAACGGTCGCTATGCATACGGCAATCAGCCTTACATCGGCGGCTGGAACCTTGCGAGACTGGCAGAATCACTTTTGCCGCTGCTTCATGAGGATGAGGAAAAGGCGGTTGAGATCGCGCAGGATGCCCTCTCAGCGTACAGTGATTTATATAAGCAGAACTGGCTTAATGGAATGAGGGCAAAATTAGGATTGTTCCATCAGGAAGAAGAGGACGGATCTCTCGTTCAGGAATGGCTGAAGATGATGCAGAAGCATCGTGCGGATTACACAAATTCATTCAGGTCGCTCACGACTGGTTCATACGGGGAATCTGCCCTGTTTCAATCAGAGGAGTTCGGAAAGTGGAACCGTCTTTGGGAAGAGCGGCTGGGCAGGCAGACGCAATCAAAAGAGGATTCGCTGCAGCTGATGAAAAACAGCAACCCCGCAGTCATTGCCCGCAATCACCGGGTAGAAGAGGCGATTGCAGCCGCGGCAGATGGAGATTACAGTGTGACTGAGAAGCTGCTGCGTGTATTGGAAAATCCTTATGCGTACTCCCCGGAACAGGAAGAATACTGCAAGCTTCCTCCGAGTGGCGACCAGCCTTACAAGACTTATTGCGGTACGTGAAATCATAAAGCAGCAATGAGCTAATAAAAAACTGTTTCCCGCATTCAGGGAAACAGTTTTTTAGTTTCTGTACCTCGAAGCAACAGCCTCTCCGACGTTCATTCCGCTCAAGGTTACCATTGGTGAACCTCCTCCGGGATGGGTGCTGCCGCCAACGAAGGAAAGATTGCGGATGTCTTTTGAAAAATTGGAAGGGCGGAGGAAGGCATCCATTTTTCTGTTGGCTGAGATGCCGTAAAGAGCTCCGCGGTATGCTCCGAAGGTGTCAGCGATTTCAAGTGGAGTTATCACTCTTTCGCAGGCAAGTTGACTCCTGATCTCGAGTCCTTTTTCCTCCAGAATATCATAGATCCGTTCCTTGTAGGCTTCTGCATCGGAAGAAAGCTCACCATCTCTTGTAAGAGCGGGGGCATTGACCAGGATGAACAAATTATCTCCTGACGGGGATACGCTTTTATCAGTATACGAGGAATTGCTGATGTAGATGGTCGGATCGCTGCTGTACCGATGCTCTGAAAACAGATCAATAAATTCCTCTTTATAATCCTTTGAGAAAAAGACATTATGATGCAGCAGCTCCCTATGTCTTTTTTTCAGGCCGGCCAAAATAACAAATGCAGAGATGGACGGCTGGTAGCTGTCGCGCTTGGAAACTTTAAATCCCGGACGGTGCTGCTCGTCAACAAATTCAGGATAAGCCTGAAGCAGATCGGCATTCATGATGACCTCATCCGCTTGAAAAGATCGTCCGTCTTCAAGCAGAACAGATGACACCTTCTTATTTTGCACTTGAAGCCTTTTCACCTTTGACCCGAAATGAAACCGCACGCCAAGTTTTTCTGCAGCCGACTTAAATCCTTCTGCAATTTTTACATTCCCTCCTTCTGCGTAAAAAACGCCCTGCACAAGCTCAAGATAAGCAATCATTGAAAACGTGGCAGGGGAGATATACGGAGAGGAACCGATGTATGTTGCATACCGGTCAAATGCCTTGATCAGCTCAGGGTTTTTAAAATATCTGCCGAAAAAGTGATGCATGGACTCGAGCGGCCGGACTTTCAGCAGCGCTGTTCCAAGGGAAGGTGAAAGGTAGTCTGCAAACGACTGAAACATTTTTGGGAAAAAGTGCGTTTCCGACAGTTTGTACAATCTTGTGATTTCTTTTAGAAATTCATCATAATGCTGTGCGGCGAACGGATCGATTTTCTTCAGCTGCTCTTTCATGGCGGCGGAATCGCTTGTAAAATCAAAGACCGTTCCATCACTAAAAACGTTGCGCGTATGAACATCAAGCTTTTTCATGTTCAGAACGTCACTCATCCTCATGCCTGCTTTTGAAAACACTCGGTCAAAAACCTGTGGCATGGTAATCGTATTTGGACCAAAGTCAAAATGATAGTCTAAAAGGGAAACAGGCATCAGCTTTCCGCCTGCATGCCTGTTTTTCTCCACCACATCCACCTGAAAGCCTTCGGCTGCAAGAGTAATGGCCGCTGACAGCCCTCCAAGACCGGCTCCGATAACGACTGCTTTTTTCATAGGGCAACGACCTTTCTTCTACAGCACATTTTCAAAATGGCTTACGTTCTTTTCGATGACCTGATTCCTCAGGAAATCGAGTTCTTTCGTAAACAGCTCCTCAAAACAACTGTTCTTTTCTTTACGGGATATCCCTGTAAGTTCTTTGTATGTAATGGGAGGACAGATGCGGACGAAAAGATCCTGCTTTTTCCGGTCTCCAAAAGAATAGTAAAAAATGACGGGAAGGACCGGAACGTGAGGGTGTTTCTCAAGCAATGAAATGGCCCCGGGCAAAAAGCCGAGAGGGCGCTTCTCGAGATGCATTTCATCCCCCTGCGGGAAAAGACAGACGGACTTGCCCTCATCCAGTTTTCTGCCGGCATACTTAAGAGAAAGCACAATGTCTTTCGGTTTCCCTCGGTTAACAGAAAACGCGCCGAGCTTTCTGAAAAAGGGGAATTCCTTCAGTCCTTTTTCGTGCATCATGATATAGATATCGTGTTTTATTTTTACCTGGTTGCAGTGGAAAAGAAGAAGACCGTCCCACCATGAACTGTGATTCATGCAGATGATAGCCTGATCCGGCAGCTCAGCAGGACCATCGAGGTAAATCCCGTTAAAATGGCGCTTAAACAGCTGCCTGTTATAAAGGAAAAACAACTTTTCAAAGTAAGGCTTTTTGGCAGCTTCAATCATGAGTGAACCTCTTTAAAGAATAATAGTAAACAGCAAGCGCTGCAGCAGTCAGCACAAGGGTGGCCGTAACGGCAAGCCACAGTTTGCTGATCAGCGCCAATAGGATGAACATGGCCTGCATCAGAATGAAAACAAGGACCATCCGGCTGTGCCAAATGCCGCTTTTGTTCATTTCGCTATGTACAAGAAAGTAGATGAAAGCATGCAGAATGAATGCGACAATAAACCATCCAGCAAAATTGGAAAAGGGAATGTTGTAGTAAAAACTTTCTGCCTGCCATACCCAGTATTCTTTAACCTCGTAGGCTACAGGGTCAATGATCAGATCCATCAGAACCGCAAGCAAAGAGCCAGTGAGAACATAGATCAGCACATTTTTCTTATAGGCGATCACTTTGGCAAGTGCATGCGACGAGGCGATCACCATCAGCCATGCAAATCCGATGGCGATGGGAACGCCGATCAGTTTAGGGCCGAAATCCTGCGTGTAGTAGTAGTCGCCAAACAAAATACCGTACTCAACGCCGAGGTGCTCTGCAAAAATGGAGAAAAAGACGATGATTGCAGAAATGGAAAGTCCTTTTGAAGTTCCGTATGAACGGACGAAATAAATGCCTCCGATCAAGCCTGCAGCTATCAGGAACACCACATTTGCCCATTCCAGGGCGGGAGGAAGAATATCAAAGCTTAAAAGAACAACACCGCACGCATACCAGAAAAGGAAAAAATAATAGATGGACTGATCAATTTTCATTTGTGCACCTCTCTCTCTACTCTGATTATAAGAAACCGCAGGAGGATGTACAAGGAAACGCGCTCTGGCCGTGCGCAGAGGGGCTGAACAGATTTTTCTGCACAAAAAAAAGAGCGGCATCACACCGCTCTAAACCACTCTGTTAAGCTGTTGTTTTTTTCTCAGGTTTGCCTTCTTCTAAAGAAGCGAATGATTCAGGGTAGCCGTAGCTGCCGTGCTCACTCATATCAAGACCGATCATTTCTTCTTCTTCTGTCACGCGGATTGTGCCCATGGCCTTTTTCATCACAATCAGGATGACGTAAGACACGATGAACGCATAAGCGGCACATGAGAGAATGCCGATGGCTTGAACGCCCAGCTGTGTGAGGCCTCCGCCGTAGAACAGTCCTGCAAGTCCTCCGTTTCGCTCTGCAAGCTCCGGAGTAGCGAAGAAACCGGTGGATAGTGTACCCCAGACGCCTGCCGCACCGTGAACGGAAAGGGCGAAAATCGGATCATCAATTTTCGCTTTATCAAACAGCTTCATGCTGAAGTAGACAAGAACACCGGCGACAAGTCCGATGACAACGGCTGCCCACGGGGCAACAAATGCACAGGAGGCAGTGATTGCGACAAGTCCGGCAAGAGCGCCATTTAAAGTTGTAGGAATATCAGCTTTTCCGGTCATTACACGGACCGCAATCATCGCTGCGATGGCACCTGCACCAGCTGCAAGCTGCGTGTTTAATGCTACATATCCGAAAAATCCGTCTGATACGCCGAATGTGCTTCCTGCGTTAAATCCGAACCAGCCGACCCAAAGGATTAAAACGCCAAGAGCCGTGTACACCTGGTTATGGCCGAAAAGTTGATTCATTGTGCCGTCTTTAGCGTATTTTCCAAGTCTTGGCTTTAACACAATCGTTGCAGCGAGTGCTGCCATTGCACCAGTTAAATGGACAACTGTAGATCCTGCGAAGTCCTGCTTGCCTAAATCCTTAAGCCAGCCGGCTCCCCAAATCCAGTGGGCAACAACCGGATAGATCAATGCAGAGAACAAGACTGCGAAGATAACATATGCAGACAGTTTAGCGCGTTCTGCAAATCCGCCAAAGGCAATTGTCAGGGCAATCGCTGCAAAGGCGAGCTGGAAAAAGAAATCAACGGAAGTGGTCAGCCCGTCAGTTGCTGGAGAAGCATCTCCGTAAAAGAAGTTTGAAAGACCGATAAACTTGTTGCCATCACCGTAAATGAACCCGTACCCTACTGCCCAGAACACAAGAGAGGCAATTCCAACTGTGAAAATCGTCTTGCCCGCAATATGGCCGGCGTTTTTCATCCGGGTAGATCCCGCTTCAAGAAGAATAAATCCTCCTTGCATGAGCAAAACAAGTATACCCGCAATGACGACCCATAAATTATCCATTAGCACGACAGCATCCATTCCTCAACACACTCCTTTTAATAAAAGATAATAAAGACTGATTTTCATGTTAGGAAATATAACACCTGTTGTTATGTTTATTATCATATGGCAAGAGTATGCAGAAAGCAAGCATTTTTCTGAAAATTATAATAAAAAACAAGGACTAATTTCCTGTGTGTTTTTTGATAGCGGTTACAATTTACGTCACATAAGCTGACGCGAAAAAACATCCGGCGAAACCGCCGGATGTCAGGTTGCTGCTTTTGAATGTAAAACAAATCCTTTATTGATCCAGACTCTGGACTTCCATCTTATAAGCATAAGAATGCCTCTCAGCCATTCATCAGCAATAAAAGCAATCCAGATACCTGCAAGACCCAGCTCAAACTGAATCCCAAGCACATAGGCAAGAGGAACGCTGATTCCCCACATGGACAAAATACCCATATATACAGGGAACTTTACATCTCCTGCGGCTCTCAGCGCACTGATGATGATCAGATTAAAAGCTCTGCCGGGTTCAAGGATAATGGTCAGCAGAAGCAGGACAGCTCCTGTCTGCAGAATCTCGGTGTTATCTGTGAAAATTCCGAACAGGCTGTCAGTAAAGATGCTGAATATGACAGCAATGACGGCCGATGTGCCGATTCCCCAGTACAGCGACTTCATGCATCTGGAGTAAGCCTGATCATATTCTTTAGCTCCTGTCATCTGTCCGATGAGAATCTGATTTCCCTGGCTGATGGCGAGACTGAAGAGGAAGATGAACATCATCAGGTTCTGAGCATACACCTTTGTTGTCAGCGCTTCAGCTCCAAGCATGGTAATAAAAATGGTAATGACAATCTGGGATCCGTTGTAGGCAAGATGCTCGCCTGCGGACGGCACCCCGATCTTCAGCAGATTTTTCAGGTGGGCAGCAGGCAGTTTGAAAACATCCAGCGCCTTCGTTTGGAATGAAATCCGCTTTACAAGGAGATAAGAAATAGCAATCAGTCCCGCAAGCCTTGATACAACAGTCGAAAGGGCAACACCCTCCACTCCAAGAACCGGAATGCCGAATGGACCGAAAATAAACAGATAATTTCCAATGACATTAAGGATATTCATGCCGATTGTGATATACATCGTATCTTTTGTAAATCCGTAGCTCTTAAGCACAGCTCCAATGGTCATGATAAGCGCCTGGAGGAAACAGAGCCCTCCGACCATCTTTAGGTAATAGTCAGCTTCTGCCATCAGGGCAGGCGGGATATTCATCATCATGAGCATGTTTTCGCTGAAAGCAATGACCGCTGCACCGATAATCAGGCCAAGAACCAGATTGGCTGCAATGGATACTTGCGAAATCTCAAGGGCGCTTCTGCTGTTGCCGGCACCGACGTTCTGTGTAATCAGGACGATCGTTCCCGTTGCAACAAAACCGAACATCACGATTAATATGTTCAGAATCTGATTAGCGACTCCGACGGCTGCAACCGAGTTGTCTGAATACTGGCTGAGCATCAGGGTGTCGGCATTTCCCATCAGCATGTGAAGAAACAGCTCAATAAAAATAGGCCAGGTAAGAGCAAATAATGTCAATTTTCGATCTTTCTTCAGTTGAGGCAAAAAACATCCTCCTTCCCAAAAACTTACGTAAAATCATTACTAGTTTACAGATGATCTTCTATAATAAAAAGAGATGATTTCGATCATTTTTGGAAAAATACGACCTGAAGAGAGAGAGCGCCATGTCCTACATCGGTTTTGACATTCCTCCATTTCCAACTTTTATAAAAGGCGGGGATGCGATTTTTAAAAAGGGATCCAAGCACTTTAAGCGCATTTTTACCGTCTTTGATCTGATCTATGTCCAGTCGGGAGAGCTTTACATAACGGAAAACAGCGAACCATTTACAATAAAAGACGGCCAGTTCATCATCTTAACTCCAGGCTTCGAACACTATGGACATAAAAGCTGCAAAGAAGATACAAGAGTCTTTTGGTGCCATTTCAAAATGGAAGGTGCTTTTTCACTGTACAGGGATGGGTATGAAAATTGGGCAGAAATCCAGACGCGTGACGGAGATTTTGTCGTTCCGCCCCAATTTCAATTTAAAATTCCGGCTTTCGGGGAATGCCTGCATCGCGATTTTGTTGAAAAAATCTTTGAAAACATTACTCGCCTTGATCATCAGACGCCTGATTTTCCGCTGAGGCAGCAGATTTATTTTCAGGAAATCGTTCTTCATCTCCAAAAAGAATCACTTAAGATCTCAAGTGCGGCTGAAAAAGTAGTGGAAGACACGCTGCGTTATATCAGGAAACATTACAAAGAAGAAAAGAAGATGGAGGACGTTGCAAAGGAACTTCACTTTCATCCCGATTACATCACAAGATGCATGCAGAAAACAATGGGCGTCACCCCTGTACAGTACTTAACCCAGTACCGGATGGAACAGGCGAAGCGTCTTCTGTCTACTACTGACGATAAAATTTCATTCATTGCAAAAGAGTCCGGCATACAGGATCCCGCCTACTTCACAAAAATATTTAAGCGGCTGGAAGGAGTTTCACCACTTGAATATCGAAAGATAGTATCAAGGAAAAAATAAAACATGTATGAATAAGACCGATAATAGGTCAGGATGATACTGAAGTTCCGGTCTCGGGGATAAGGGCCGTCAAACGGAAGAAACGCTTGCTTGATGGTACCGAACTTGGAGATAAGTCCCATCAAACCAGAAAACCGCTGGCTTGATGGTTCCAATCGCAGAGATAAGTGCCATCAAATCGGAAAACCGCTTGCTTGATGGTTCCGAACTCGGAGATAAGTGCCATCAAACGGGAGAAACGCTGGTTTGATGGTACCGAACTCGGAGATAAGTGCCATCAAATCGGAAAACCCACGGCTTGATGGTTCATAAAAACATAAACCAATGGAGGAATAAACATGCCGACAATTAACGTGCCGGGCCACGGCTCATTTGAAACAGAAATGGGAAAGAAACTTGTTTTAGCACTTGAGGATAATGGAGTGCACATTCTCCACCGCTGCGGCGGGAAAGCGAAATGCACAAGCTGCCGCGTAGAGATTCTCGAAGGTGATTTTGAAGACTTAACAAATACAGAACGAAACGCGTTTGCGGAAAAAGGAGTGGAGGATCATCTGCGCCTTTCCTGCCAGATCCGCGTGAACGGCGATGTCACATGCAGGCCGATTATGACGGTTGAAAGCAGAGGCATTGATGCGGGGCCAAGGCCGGAAGAATGAAAATTGTAAAACACGTCGGATAACATTTCCCGACGTGTTTTTTTTTGAGCATTATGCTGAAAAAATATTAATGACCCTTCAGTGCTGCTGCCTTGGTGTGAAGGTCACAAAAGCAGTGAGATATAACCCTTCAGCAGAGCTTGTCCGCCGTGAAAGGTCAATAAGCATAAGGATATGACCCTTCATCAGACCTGGTCCTTTTTGAAAGGTCAATAAGCGGAAGGATAAGACCCTTCATCAGAGCTGGTCCGCCGTGAAAGGTCAATAAGCGGAAGGATAAGACCCTTTATCAAAGCTGGTCCGCCGTGAAAGGTCAATAAGCGGAAGGATAAGACCCTTTATCAAAGCTGGTCCGCCGTGAAAGGTCAATAAGCGGAAGGATAAGACCCTTTACCAAAGCTGATCCGCCGTGAAAGGTCACTAACCGAAACGATATAACCCTTCATCAAAGCAATCCCCAAATAAAACAACCAAAAAAAGGCACCCCATAAAACGAGGCACCTTCATTCCCTACTCCTGAACCAAATAAAACGCCATCTCATAAGGAGGCACTGTCACGGTCAGTTTCTCTGCATGTGCTGCAAATTCTTTTCCGGTGAGCAAGTCTGTCAGCTTCGTGTCTTCGAGGCTGAATGGAAGAGTGGCTGAGAGTTCTTTGTCTGAATTGTTCAGGACGGCTATCATTTTTTGGCTGCTGTTCTGTTTTGTGAAAATGACATGGTTTGTCTCATCGTTTGCTTCAATAAAAGTGATGTCGCCGCCGTTTCCGAATACAGGGTATTTTTTGCGCAGGCTGATCAGTTTTTTGACATAGGTGAACAGTTCGCGGTCCTGCTTGTCCTCTTCCCAGATCATGCACTTGCGGCAGCCCGGGTCCTGTTCTCCGTCCATGCCGATTTCATCTCCGTAGTAAATGCACGGTGTGCCGATGAAGCTTAGTTGATAGGCAAATAGCAGTTTCAGTTTTTCTTTGGACCCGCCTGATGTTGTTAATATTCTTGGCGTATCGTGGCTGCCAAGAAGGTTGAAGGCGACCTCGTTCACGTTTTTAGGATAAGAGTGGAGGACGCTTTCCATGATGTGAACAAATTCTTCCGCTTTTACTTTGTTATTAGCGATAAAGTTCATCGTTCCGGTTGTGAAGGGGTAATTCATGACGGCATCAAACTGAT
The DNA here is from genome assembly GCF_000708755.2 of Metabacillus indicus LMG 22858. GTDB lineage: Bacteria > Bacillota > Bacilli > Bacillales > Bacillaceae > Bacillus_P > Bacillus_P indicus. Next base: position 242,147 of record NZ_JGVU02000022.1, read on the forward strand.
CACCCTGAAGCCAAGGCATAGAGTCGTGCCAGATTTCACCCAGTATGTAGACATCTTCTTTTTCAGCTCTCACAGCCTGCCTGAACTCTCTCCAGAATGCATGGTCCACTTCGTTCGCAACATCGAGGCGCCAGCCGTCAATATCGAACTCCCTCACCCAGTAGCGGCCCACTTCCAGCAGATAGCTGCGTACGTCTGGATGCTCGGTGTTCAGCTTAGGCATGCTTTCTACAAAGGCGAAAGCGTCATAGTTTATAGTGTCGTCTTCATTTTTAAGAGGGAACTTTCGGATGTGAAACCAGTCTTTATAAGAAGATTTCTCACCATGCTCAAGAACGTCCTGAAACTGCGGGAAATAGTAGCCGCTGTGATTGAAAACAGCATCAAGCATCACTTTAATGCCGTTATCATGACACGTTCTGACAAGGCGCTTAAAGGTTTCTTTATCACCGAATTGCGGGTCAAGCTCCATGTAGTCGATCGTGTCGTATTTATGGTTTGAATACGCTTTAAAAACAGGGGTGAAATAAATGCCGCTGATGCCAAGCTCCTTCAGGTATCCGATGTTCTGGATGACTCCTTCAAAATCACCACCGAAGAAATTGCCGCTTGTCGGTTCTATGCTTCCCCATTCCAGGGTGCCTTCTGGATTAATAGAAGAATCTCCGTTGGCAAAGCGTTCCGGGAAAATCTGATACCAGACTGTATCCTTCACCCACTCAGGTGCATGGAAGACGTCCGCTTTATTTAAGAAAGGGAAGGCGAAGTACGGAGCTGTATCGTCCGAGACAACATCTTTAATAAATCCTTTCTCCGTATAAATCCATTTTTCATCTCCTGAAGTCAGCTCAAATCCGTATCGCATTCTTCTGTATTCCGGTTCAACTGCTGTAAACCAGTAGTTAAACAGCTCATCCGATCCGCTTTTCTTCATTTCATTTTGCTTAAACGTCCAGCCGTCTTTGCTCCATTCATATGGATCGCCATGCACGAGGCTGACGGTTTCGACATCATTCTTCTTTGTGCGCAGTCTGATGTGCAGTGTTTTTTCATCATATGCATAGGCATATTGATTTTTAGGGCGGTGATATACAGCTTCTTTTAACAAGACATTCACTCTCTTTCTGCGGGCCGTTTTGCAGCGGGGCACAGTATTGTAGGATGCGTGACTATCATCCCATCCTTTTGTGCACCGTCTATAGCCAAATAATAGATTTCTTTTCTATTATAAGGCAATGGGAAAACGTTTGCATTTATTTTAAAAAGGTGTTGACTTTTAATTCTTGCAAACTTAAAATAAAAATTAGTTAGTAGGGAAAACGTTTGCACAAACCTTGGCAGAAACGGCTGAATGATAGAAATGAAAGCCTTTTTTTAAGAGGGTAATAGGAAGCGTTTTCACTGCAAAGCTATGAGACTTTGGTTTCAGTTGTGCTGAACGTCCTCTGGGCACTAAGTACAATGAAATAGATTACAACAAAATAAAAGGTGGGGAAATTATGAGAAAGTTTTTATCACTTACTCTCATTGCTTTGCTTGTATTCGTCATGGCAGCATGCAGCAAGCCTGGCAGCTCAGAGCCGGCAAAGACAGAAGGCGGCGACAAAGAGGGAGACAAAAAGACAGAAGAAGCAGTAGATTTAACTCCGGAGGAAGGCGCTAAGCTTGTACTTTGGGATAATGCAGATTCAGAAGCTGCATGGGCAACTATGGTAGCAGAAGAATTCACGAAAAAATACGACATTCCGGTTGAAGTGCAGGAAGTTAACCACGTTGACGCTGCCGGCAAACTTGAAGTAGACGGTCCTGCTGGACTTGGCGCAGACGTATTCCACGCACCTCACGATCACGTAGGAAACATGGTTAAAGCGGGTCTTATTTATGAAAACGTTTTAGCTGATGAATATAAAGAAAGCTTCCTTCCAGCTGCAATCAGCGGAACATCTTACACAGATGAAAACGGTGATTCTAAGCTTTACGGATTCCCGATGGCTATTGAAACATATGCACTTTACTACAACAAAGATTTAGTAGACAAGCCTGCAGAAACATTTGACGAAATTTTCGAACAGTCTAAAGGCTTTGCTGGAGACGGCAAATACGGCTTCATGATGGAGCCTGCAAACTTCTACTTTGCACATGCATTCTTCGCTGGCTACGGCGGCTACATTTTCGGCAGCGACAACACAGATGCAGCTGATCTTGGAGTGAACAACGAAGGCGCTGTTAAGTCTGGTGAATTCATGCAAAAAATGAACAAAGAACTTCTTCCGCTTAAAAAAGAAGACATTACTGGCGACTTGATCAGTTCTTTCTTTAACGATAACAACTTAATGTACCGCATCTCTGGTCCATGGGATATTAAAAACCATGAAGAAGCAGGCATCAACTTCGGTATTGCTCCGCTTCCTAAATTAGATAACGGCGAAACACCAAAAAGTTTCTCTGGAATCAAAGCTTACTATGTAAACTCTTATTCTAAATATCCAAAAGCAGCAACTCTTCTTGCACAATTTGCAACTAGCAAAGAAATGCTTGAAAAACGCTTTGAAATGACAGGACAGCTTCCTCCTCAAACAGAATTGATTGAAAGCGACGCTATCCAAAACGACGAAATTGCTTCAGCTTTCCTTGAGCAGGCTGAATCAGCACTTCCAATGCCGAACATCCCTGAAATGCAATCAGTTTGGGGCCCGATGGAAACGGCTTATACAACAATGTGGAACGATGGAACTGAACCTAAAAAGGCACTTGACGCTGCACGTCAGCAAATTGAGGATGCTATCTCTTCACAAACGAAGTAATAGTCAGTCTGAGCCGATACCTATGGTATTGGCTCAACTTTTATCCTTTATTGGCAGGCAGCAGCCTCTACCTCTATGCCCTGAACATGCATGAGAAAGAGGTGGGGGTCAACTGCCCGTAAATGGGGACAGCAAAGGGACAATGGGGATTTTTCGAAGAAGTTTTCTCAATAAACATGATTTTCATACAACGTGAGGAGGCCTGGCATAATGCGCGGACCAGCAAGAATAGGTGCATTACTATCGTTTTTATTAATGGGGCTTGGACAGATTTACCACCGTCAATATTTAAAGGGTATTCTTTTTATCCTTTTGGAAGTTTATCTTCTCGTTTTTTGGTCACTGCCTTTCAGATATGCAATGTGGGGTCTGACAACTCTAGGAGACACACCTCAATCAAGAAATGGATTCCAAGTAGTTCAGGGCGATCACTCAATCTTCCTGATGATCGAAGGAATTATCTTCTTAATTTCATTCATTTTGTTCTTGTGGGTTTACTACCTGAACGTGCGCGATGCCTATAAAGTCGGTCAAGCACGCGAACGCGGCATCAAGCCGAACACAACTAAGCAAACGCTTGCCAACGTATGGGAGAACGGATTCCCTTACATCCTGTTAACACCTTCTATTCTATTTACAATGTTCCTTACCATTCTTCCGCTTCTATTCGGAGTAATGATTGCTTTTACAAACTACTCAGGTCCAAACCACTTGCCGCCGAAGGCGCTTGTAGACTGGGTAGGATTTGATACATTCCTGAATCTTTTCCAGCTGAAAACATGGAGCACGACGTTCTACGGAGTATTCGGATGGACGGTTCTGTGGGCGATTCTTTCAACAGCGACAACGTTCTTCCTAGGCTTAATCTTTGCTGTATTCATCAACCATAAAGGAATCAAACTTAAGCGCTTATGGCGCTCCATCTACATTCTGCCATGGGCTATCCCGCAGTTTGTCAGCATTTTGATTATGAGAAACATCTTCAACGGAGAATTCGGTCCGCTGAACCAGTACTTAAGAGCGCTTGGTCTTGAAGCAATTCCATGGCTTTCTGATCCGATGTGGGCAAAAGTGACGCTTGTCACAGTTAACATGTGGTTTGGATTCCCGTTCTGGATGGTTCTGATGAGCGGTGTTATGACCACGATTGATAAAGAAATGTTTGAGGCAGCAGATGTTGACGGAGCAACTCCTTGGAGCAAGTTCTGGAAAATCACAATGCCGATTGTTATGTTCTCAACGGCTCCTCTTCTCATCATGAGCTTTGCAGGGAACTTCAATAACTTCAACATTATCTATCTATTAACGCAAGGTAACCCTGTAAACGTTGAATACAGCTATGCCGGCTCTACAGATATCCTGATCAGCTGGATTTACAAAATGACGCTTGAGCAGAGCCAGTTTGCTACAGCTTCGGTTGTATCCATCCTCATCTTTATCGTAGTAGCAACTCTTTCTATCTGGAACTTCAGAAAAACAAAAGCCTTCAAGGAAGAGGATATGATGTCATGATGAACAAAAAACTAACTGATAAACTCGTCGTAGGCGTTATATATGCCATTTTAATTCTAACAGCTATTGCAGTGCTGTATCCTGTGTATTTCATTATTATCGGGTCACTGAATCCAGGGGATTCTCTTTTCAAAACAAAGCTTATTCCAGAGGCGCTTACACTGGATCATTACCGCTATCTGTTTGAAGAGACAAAGTATCTGACATGGTATAAAAACACATTTAAAATTGCCTTTTTCAACATGCTCATCTCAACATTCCTTGTTGTAACGGCAGCATACGCATTTTCCCGTTTCCGTTTTCCGGGACGCAAGCAGGGTCTTATGGCCATGCTCGTTCTGCAGATGTTCCCAAGCTTCATGGGGATGATCGCCATTTACATTCTTCTGCTTCAAATTGGCCTATTGGACAATCACTGGGGTCTGATTCTTGTATACGCAGGCGGATCCATTCCGTTCGGCGCTTGGCTTGTTAAAGGATATTTTGACGGTCTGCCAAGAAGTCTTGAAGAAGCAGCAAAGATTGACGGAGCGAGCCATACAACGATTTTCTTTAAAATCATGATGCCGCTTTCTAAACCGATCCTTGTTTTTATCGCTGTAAATAACTTTATCGGTCCATGGATGGACTTCATCTTTGCCCGATTGATTCTTCGTTCAAATGAAAACAAAACACTTGCTGTCGGATTGTTTGAATTTGTTACAGGAAGAACGAGCACGCAGTTCACAACATTTGCAGCAGGAGCTGTTCTTGTAGCCGTTCCAATTACGATTTTGTTCCTGATCTTCCAGAAGTACATTGTTGAAGGACTGACAGCGGGAGCGAATAAAGGATAAGCAAGAGAACGATTTCATATTGAAATCGCCTTAACAGTTTAATAGTCTTATGTGTAAAGCTGTCCGGTTCCGGGCAGCTATTACACAGTAAGGGGGGCAGAGGGATGTTTAAACGGTTTATAAAAGGACTAGTCATCCCTTTTTTCCTTCTTTCAGGTTTTCCGGCTGTGCATGCCGGAGCAGAGAAGAAGGAGGAAAATCGTTCTTGGCAGGACGAAAGCATGTATTTTATCATGGTGGACCGCTTCCATAACGGCGACTCGTCCAATGATTTTGAAGCAGATCCGAAAAATCCGAAAGCCTATCACGGAGGGGACCTGAAAGGAATCACCGACAAGCTTGATTACATTCAGGACATGGGCTTTACGTCCATCTGGCTGACTCCTGTTTTTGATAACGAAGAAGGCGGATATCATGGCTACTGGATACGCGATTTCAAGAACGTTGATGAAAACTTTGGGACACTTGAAGATTTTAAGACTCTAGTCAAAGAAGCGCATAAGCGCGACATGAAAGTGATGCTTGACTTTGTTGTCAATCATACCGGCTACAAACACCCGTGGGTGAATGATCCGGACAAAAAAGACTGGTTTCACGAAAAAAAGGACATTGCCAACTGGCAAAACCAAGAGGAAGTAGAAAATGGCTGGCTTTTCGGTCTGCCTGATCTGAATACGGAAAATCCCGAAACGAAAGCGTTTCTGATTGATGCTGCAAAATGGTGGATTACAGAAACTGATATTGACGGGTACCGCCTTGATACAGTGCGCCACGTCCCGAAAGCATTCTGGGAAGAGTTTTCCAAAGAAGTGAAATCAGTAAAGAGCGACTTCTTTTTAATGGGAGAGGTTTGGGATAAAGATCCGCAGTATGTTGCGGGATATACAGAAGCAGGACTTGATTCGGTTGTAGACTATCCTTTCTTTGAGGATGCTTCCAAAGTGTTCTCCAATACAGGGGGCACTGCCGGAATGCTTGCCAATGTGTTTAAAAGAAATCAGATTCTGTACAAGGATCCATTTGTTTTAGGCAATTTTATTGATAATCATGATAACGAACGATTTACTAGAAAAGCACTCGTCAATAAACAGAATCCGGTTACCCGCATTAAAATGGCGCTGACCTATATGTATGCAGCACCGGGTATGCCAATTGTGTATTACGGAACTGAAATTGCGATGGACGGGGGCAATGATCCGGATAATCGCAGAATGATGAATTTCCGTGCAAATGATGAATTGATTAAATATGTTTCAAAGCTTGGAAAGATCCGAAATGAATTTCCTTCTCTCAGAAGAGGAGAGATGGAAGTGCTGTTTGATGAAAAGGGCATGACCATTTTCAAGCGGACATACGAAGGTGAAACAACGGTGGTTGCCGTAAACAATACCGAAGAATCAAGAACGGCTGTTGTTCCGGCTGATGCTCTCGCTGAAAATAAAGAACTGAACGGGCTTTTAACCGGGGACAGGACTGAAGAGAAAAATGAAGAGTACGAATTTATTCTCGACAGAGAGACTGCGGAAATCTATGAGACTGTTGAAAAAACAGGTCCTAATATTCCTCTGATCAGTGTCTTTATTGCCGTTCCTGTATTATTTGCAGGATTTTTGTACCGGAACAGAAGGAAGCGAACATAAGGGAAATGCTTTTCCCTTTTTGCAGATTATGAGTGAATGCGGTTACAATAGCATTCGCAGATGATTATTTGCCGGAGCCTGAAAGCTCCGATCATGCCAGTAAGAGAGGGATGGGATTGTGGCAACAATTAAAGATGTCGCAAAGTTAGCAAATGTAGCTCCATCAACAGTTTCCAGAGTGATTGCTAATAACCCGCGTATAAGTGAAAAAACAAAAGAAAGAGTAAGAGAGGCGATGAGTGAGCTTGGGTATCATCCTAATTTCATTGCCAGAAGTCTTGCCAATCAGTCAACCCAGGCAATCGGCATCGTGATTCCGGGTTCTGCTGACAAAGCGTTCTTAAATCCATTCTTTCCTGAAGTTATCCGCGGCATAAGCAAAGGAGCCCATCAAAAACATTATGCTCTGCATATGTCGACGGGTGAAACGGACGCTGAAATTATGGAGGGCGTCGTGCAAATGGTTGAAGGGAAACGGGTAGACGGCATCATTCTCCTGTATTCTCAAGTAGACGATAAGCTGACTAAATATCTTCTGAGAAAAAAATTCCCGTTTGTCATTGTCGGAAAGCCATTTAAAGATGTCGAGCACATTACACATGTAGACAATGATAACTACCGTGCAGCAAAAGAAGTGACGGAACATCTGATCGAGCTTGGTCATGAGCGTGTGGCGTTCATCGGGGGAAATCTCAAGCTTGTCGTAACAGTCGAGCGCCTTTTGGGATATGAAAAAGCTATACGAAACGCGGGCCTTGTTTACCGTGATGATTACATCATTCACGCACAGTTTTTAAAAGAGGGCGGGCAGGCAGCCGTTCAGGAACTGTTTAACCTGGATGAGCCTCCAACAGCTCTTGTCGTGGCAGACGACCTGATGGCGCTCGGCGTGCTGAATACTCTTGATGATATGGGCATTAACGTTCCGAATGATGTATCTGTCGTCTCATTCAACAATGTTATGCTTTCTGAAGTGTCAAGACCGCCTCTTACAACCGTTGATATCAATATCTTTCAATTAGGCTATGAAGCTTCCAAGCATGTCATTCAGCTGGTGGAAGATCCGATGGACCCGATCAAGCGGATCATCATTCCGCATAAGCTGATGAAGCGTCAATCATGCAGAGAATACGTTTCTGCCCAGAAAACAACGACAATCTAAACAAAAACGGCCTTCAGGGCCGTTTTTGTTTCATCTTCTGTATTCAGTCTCCCGGCACAAGCACAAGCGTCATTGTCCCCTCAGACTTTTTAATATTTGTCACGTGATAGGTTCCGTTTACCCAATCATCAAGCTGATCCTTATACCATTCACTTTTCACATGCCCTGACTGGCCCGGTCCGACAATATGGTGGCCTTTGCCAAGATCAGCTGCATCGATGACAAACCGCCATGAGGCTCCGTGATTCACTGTCCCTTCCTCGTTATAGTTTGCAGCCTGAACTGTAATCTGGCTGCCTCCCACAGGCTCAGGATTTTCCCTGTTAAACAGCCATTTCAGGACGGGCGAAGCGGAAGAAAGCGGATGAGCGAAATAAAGCTGATGATACTCTCCCCACTTCCAGCTGCCGGGATCATTGCCGTATTCTTCTTGAATAAAACTGACTGTATTTTGAAATGAAGTGAGAAGAACCTGCTGGAATCCTCCCTGATCCGTAAACCACTGAGATTCATCTCCATTCAGCGCCCGTCTTAATAGTTCATCCGTTATCCCCTGTTTCCCTTCAAATAAATCATCCATTTTCTCCGGAATGGAATCTTCAAACAGCACGGCTGGAATTTGCTTCATCCATAAATGAAACAAAAGGGGTGCAGCAAGCTCTTTGTCATCAGTCATATTCCAGCTGCCAAGAAGGTCAGCTGCTGCTTGTTCCGTTTCATTTAAACCCGCAGTTTCAAGCTGTTCAAGAAGGGGCTTCAAAAATTCTTCGGCATACAGATTTTTCTTGTCCATCTGAAGGTCTTTCATATCCTGAAGGGAAAGCTTTTCTTTGGACTCAAGTACTTCTTTTATTCTCATATACCTGTATGGCTGCGCCCAGTGATGGCTGATGTGATAAGGGTAGTCATCGCCGATCACTTTATTGTTTGCAGTGGCAGCAAATCCTTCCTTGGGGTTAACAGTCCGCGGGAGCTCATCATATGGAATAAATCCTTCCCACTCGTATTCATCTGTCCATCCCGGAACAGGAAGCATGCCGTCGCCTTTTTTGCGGATCGGAATTTTCCCGTTTGCTTTGTAGGCAATCGTTCCGTCTTTGCCGGCAAACACAAAGTTTTGGGTCGGCACATGAAAGTCGGCAAGCGCCAGCTCAAATTCATCCCAGTTTTTCGCTTTATTCATCGAAAGAACGGCCTGGAATTCGGTTGACGGCATAAGAGCCGTCCATTTCATTGAAAGTGCTGTGTCTTTCTTTGAATCATGGGCAAAATCAGAAATAATCGGACCGTGTCTCGTTTCTATCACTTCAAAGTCAATCGTTTTTCCGTCTTTGACAGCAATCGGTTCCTTTATGACAGCGGCATTCTCATAGCTTCCGTTGTATAAAAATTGGTTCGGGTTTTCAGGATTGCGTTTTTCGATATATAAATCCTGCACATCAGGGCCTGTATTTGTCACACCCCATGCGATGTCTTCATTATGACCGAGTATGATTCCCGGAACTCCCGCAAAAATAACGCCGCTTACATTCATGCTGTCATTTTGCAGATGCATCTGATACCAGATGGACGGTGTGCCGAGCGAAAGGTGGGGGTCGTCTGCAAGCATCGGTTTTCCGCTTTCACTTTTATCCCCGCTTATGACCCAGTTATTGCTTCCGTTAAATTCCGGCGGGATAACGGCAGAAGCAAATCCAGATTCAATATCTAAATCCCAATCTTTGTAGGAAGAGATGATTTCCGGTGCATTCTTTGGATACGTGGGGAAAAGGTCCAGTGCCTTTTCTTCCGGCAGGTTTTCCATAGCCCAGTAGCGGAAGGCCTGTCCCGACCAGTGTCCGCCGAGGTCAAAGGCCATATATTTCCCGATTGTCAGGGAATCAGCGGGTGTCCATTCAGCTGGTTTGTAGCCGAGAATCCTGAATTCAAACGGCAGTTTTCCCTCTGCTTCCGCATCGCGGATGAAGGCATTCACACCGTCTGCAAACCATTGCATCGCCTTTTTTGATGTATCATCGTAAATTGGATAGGACGCCTCGGCTGCTCTTCTAAGTCCGAGTGTCCTGAAAAACTTGTCTCTTTCAATGGCTGCTTCCCCAACGACTTCGCTGAGTGTTCCGGATGCCTGCCTTCTGCTTAAATCCATTTGAAAAAGTCTGTCCTGTGCCTGAACATAGCCCTGAGCTGTGTAGAGATCTTTATCCGATCCAGCGAGGATATGGGGAACACCATGCTCATCCCTTGTGACGTTCACCTCTGCCGAAAGACCTGTAACGGCTGCCTCACCGGATAAAACAGGAAGACTTCTGCTTATGTAAAGGTTTACAAAAATCAGGACTCCAGTCATCAAAAACAGCAGTCCTATCGTTCCAATCCAAATTCCCTTCTTTTTACCTGCCATCCCTCTGCGCGGCACCTGTGCTTCCATTTTCTCACTCCCAATATGATTTAAGAACTATATACCACCCGGTTCCTCAAAAATCCTTTGGATAAAATAGGAATTCTCTAAACGGCTTTTCCTTCATATAGTGAACTATCAAATGGAAAAAGGTGACTGATGCATGAGAAAACTTCTGCTGTTTGCCGATCCCGGCATCGATGACTCGCTTGCCATTATTTATGCTTTGCTGCACCCTGACATAGACGTGCTTGGAGTTGTTACAAGCTTCGGCAATGTATCCAAGCAGCAGGCAACAGAGAATACCGCCTATCTGCTGGAACTTGCAGGGCGGCAAGATATCCCGGTCATTGAAGGAGCAACCTTCCCGTTAAGCGGTGAATTGTCTGTCTACTATCCAGAAATACACGGAGCGGAAGGACTCGGACCGATCAGGCCTCCAAAAGGAGTGCGGGTGAATCTGAAAAGATTTTCACATGTTTTTGAACTGATTGAAAAGCACCCCGATCTAACGATTGCGGATATCGGCAGGCCTACATCGCTTGCACATGCCTTCAATCTAAACCTTGAAAGACTGCAGCAGGTTAAAGATATTTTCAGCATGGGCGGCGCCTTTTTTGTGCCCGGTAATGTTACGGCGCTTGCCGAAGCGAACTACCACGGTGATCCAGTTGCCGCAAATGTTGTTCTTCAATATGCAAAAAGTGTCCATATAGCACCCCTTAATGTGACGGACCGGGCCATCGTAACAAGAGAGGCTGCTGCTCATATTGAATCTATATCGAAAAACCCTTTTAAAGACCTGATTCCGGCTGTAACGAATTATTACGCTGCTGCTTATGCCAAGCTCAGGCCGCACCAGAATGGCCCGTCGATCCATGACGCCTTTGCCCTCTACTATATGATGAATCAGGAAAAAATCTATTCGGTTAAAAAGACAGTATCTGTCTGTGTGCTAGGTGACGCGAGGGGAATGAGCTTTACCGATTTCCGCAATCACCTCACCCCGCCGGGCGCGAAGCATACCATTGCACTGAATTTTAACTATCAGGATTTTCTGACTGATTTCATCAAAGTTATGTCATCCGAAATCAGCTGAATACCGTCTGCCTGAACCCGATTTCATGCGGGTTTTTTTGCATGAAAAAATGGATTGCAAAAGCCCCTGAACAGAGTATAGTTACCTTATAAAGCGTTTTACAAACTAACGGGCGAGGGGTAAACATGAATCTATCGTACATAGAAGAAATGCTTGAAAAGCAAGAATACAAGGCGGCTGTTTCCCATTTTTCAGAGGCGTATCAGGAAATGGCAGCGGAAAATAGTCTGACAGCTTTCAAATCTTTTATCCGCTGCGGCAGAAATGAAAAGGAAAGGAAGGAATTGCTGATTGCTGCAGAGGAAAGCCTGATGGATCAGCTGAGCTCCATTATGATTCGGGATATGTACCGGACGGCTCCTTCACAGCAGACGGCCATCTGGTACAGTGAACAGCTTGCGGATGAACACAAGCTGATTGAGGCAGAGGAGCTTCTTGTCCAGGTTGAGAAACAGGAGCTGACAGAGGAACTGGCAGAAAAACACTCTTTCTCCATGGCGACAGTTCTCATGCAGATGAGAAGGCTTGGGGCAGCCTATGAGTATATGAAAAAATGTGAAGCGCTGGCGAAGGACAGCATGCATACAAGATGGGGCTATTACTATCTTCAAAGCGGCGATTGGGACAAGGCTGTTACCCTTCTCGAGGCGGGGAAAAAGGATAAAAAAGACGGTGTGATTGCCCGTTTGCTTCTCGTTCAGCATTGGGCTCTTCAAGGGGAGGCTGAACGTGCACAGCGTGAGCTCGATGAAGCGATGGCCGTGTACCCCGATTATCCAAAACTTCTTATCGAAAAAATCAGACTGTGTTCAAAGCAAAAGAAGTGGGAAGAGATGCGGGAGACGATTCAGCGGCTGAATGAGCTTTCCCCATACCACGATTACAAAAAAATGACCGAATACTACACGGCCGAATCTTATTACGGGGAAGAAGAGTTTGGCGTTCTTGAATCCTACTTGAACAAACACGGCCATTTTAAAGAGAAGTCCTATTTTAAGCATTTTAAAACAGAAGGCAGCTTCAAAAAGAAACATATTGGTTATAAACCGGTCGTGCAAAAGTACAACTATTGCGTTCCTGCTTGTGCAGAGATGGTCTTCAGCATGTACGGGAAAACCGTCAAACAGGATGAAATTGCCGAATCCATTTTTGCCGTAAACGGATCAAAGCTGTCTAAGATGATTGCTTATTTTATAGAAAAAGAATTCCGGTGCACATATTTTCTGGGAAACGAAGAGGTATTTAAAGAGCTGCTGGACCGTGATATTGCCATTATGGTTAATATTGATTACCCTACGGCCTCACATGTGCAATTGATTGTCGGGTATGATGACAGGCTACAGGTTTTTCACGTGCAGGATCCAAACAACAGATATACGCACGAGCTGATGTATGAAGATCTGCAGCGCGAATACGGGAACAATGGTGCTTTGTCGCTTGCCATTTCTCCAATGGAACACTGGGACCTGTCCGGCCTTCTCCCTGATCACATCCATGAGATGTCTGAAAAACTTTTCGCTTTGACAGAAACCTTTCATAAAGAACTCAGCAGAGAAGATCATGATTTCCTGAAATCGAATCTCGGACATATGGCCGTTTCCGCCTACATCATGAAATACTTGCCGGGTGTTGTGGACGAAGAGATCTTAAGCGCTGCTGCAGAAGTCATTTCAAAGCATAAAGAACAGGCGGAATACCACAGTCTTACAGCTGCTATGGCCTATTACAGCGCAAAAAACAATGAACAGGCAGAAAGCTATTTGAACAGCACAAAGTCCCGCCAATATCCGGGGGTCTATTGGTTTACAAAAGGCAGAATAAGCTACGGTTCGGGCAAGTACGATGAAGCCTATTCGGCTTTTAAAGAAGCCTTGAAAAAAGAGCCTGAAGACCATGTTTTATGGACCTACCTGTCGATGGCGGCATACAGCAGAAACCAGTTGGCAGAAGCTCTCAGGTTTTCTGAAATCGCAATGGATATTAACAGCCTGGATCTTTTCACAATCGTCAATCACGGGATCCTTCTGCTTGAAGCAGACAGGCCGGAGGAAGCAAGAAGCCTGCTGCATGAATGCCTGAGGGATAACAAAGATGACGGGTATGTCTGGCTCCAAAGGGCACGGTGCGACGCTGCTATTGGAAAATACCGGGCTGCACTCCGCGGATTCCAGACCGCAGCTGCCCTTGATCCGGCTGATGCAGAAGCATATACAGAACTTGCGGAACTCTATGATTCCGTTTTTGAGGATGAGGAGAAGGCTCTCCGCGTTCTTGAACAGGGAATAGAATCAGCAGAAGACAAGACAGAGCTTCTTCATGCAGCAGGCGGAATCCGGGAGCGAAGAGAAGAGTATGATCTGGCAAGGGAACTATACAAGAAGGCGGCCGCACTTGATGAAAAGGACGCATTTTCACGGATTTCTCTGGCTGCTCTTTTCAAAGAAGAAGGCGACACATCCCGCTTCTTTAAAGAAATTCAGTCACATTATGAAGCCTTTCAGCACGACAGCGAGTTTCTATTTAACGCCGGAAAACTGATGTTTGCTGCAAGCCGCGATATGGATGAAAATGAGGCATATGAAGAGCTTGCATTATCCTATATGGAAAAGGGAATCTCCTGTGCAGATGAGAATGTGGAAGAGGCGATCGAGATCTATACGGGTATGATTGCCGAAACGCCGCATTACCGGAGAGGCCTTGCCTTTTTTGAGCGCTTAAAAGGAGAGATAAGGGAACCGGTTATTTTAAGCCACTCAGGTTATCTCCACGAAATGCAGGGCTCGCTTGATAAAGCAAGAAAATTATACAGGCAGGCAGCTGCCCTTTGCGATGAAGACGTTCTTCCGTTTTACCGTCTTGGCGAGGTTGCCTTTAAGCTTGAGGAGTACGCGGAGGCGGAGCGGTATTATAAAAAAGTTCTTGAGCTTGACCCAGAGCATTCACAGGCGATGCTCGATCTTGCATCTGTTGCAAATCGCAGAGAAGATAAGACTTCAGAAAAAGAATATCTTCTGTCTGCTTTTCATGCAGACCCTTATTGCCTATCGGCAGATGTTCTGCTGAATCTAATGGAAACAAAAGCAGAAGCAGAGTCCTTTAAACAGGACCTATTGAAGCTTGAAGGAACAGTGGAGGAGGCATTCCTTCACCATTCTCTTTCACATGTCTATGCAAAACTCGGTGATGCTGAGAAAGAGGAACAGCACCTCATGCAGGCTCTTGAAGTTGATCCGGACCAATTGCAGGTTCAGCATCATTTTTCAGCATTTCTGATCAGGCGCGGGAAAACAAAAGAGGCAAAGGCTCTGCTTTTCAAGCTGATCCTTGACCACCCTGATACCAGGACGCTGTATGACACACTGATTGATCTGATGATGGAAACAAGAACGATACAAAAGCTTGAAGGAGAATTGAAAAAACTGAAGGCTTCAAAAGAAGAAAAAAGCATCATTTACATGCAGGCAGCCGTTTCTTATGAAAGACACTTAAAAGACATGCAGGATGCATTCGAACAAGCGGAGGAGCAAAAAGGCTGGCTGAAGCGGATTACAGGCATCTCAAAAGCAAGTTTAAAACTTGGAGTCCTTCTTCACCTGTACGAAGAGGCAATAAAGCTTGACAGGGAAAATACAACTGCAGTCATATGGTTTGCTGATCTAAACCTTCAGCTTGGTCTTAATGAAGATGCCATTAAAGTGCTGCAGCAGTCACTGCGCCATTCATTTGAACCTGCCGCTGCCTATAAGCTTGCAGGCCTTCTTGTTCAAGAAGCGGCTGCTGCAGGCGAAAAGAAAGCCATCCGCTTCCTGTCAGAAGCATGCGGTCTCCTTGAAGCACTGATTGAGGACGATGAAGATGCAGACTATTACAGCCTCCTTGGAATCGCCCTGCTTGAATTCGGAGACTTTCAAGAATCAGAAGATGCGTTTAAACGGGCTTTGGAGATTGATCCGGAAGTGGAAAAGGGACATTTCCATCTGGCAAGACTCTATACGGAAGCTGAAAAGTACAGGCAGGCAGAAGCTCACATCAGGCAGGCAATGATGATCAGTCCTGACGACCACGACAACTACAATCAGCTCGGCCTCATCTACAGACATCAATTCAAGCTGAAGGAAGCTCTTGAAGCCGTTGAATCGGCAATAGCACTCGAGCCTGAGGATCTTCTCTGCCTTTATAACAGAGCATGCTACCTTGCCTCTATGAAACGATTTAAAGAAGCTGCAGAGCAGCTCGAAGCTCTTTACGAACTCGATGAAGACCTCATCTTCACTGAAATGGCAGAAGAGGACGAAGACCTCGAGCCGCTCAAAGAAGCGGGATACTTACCGGTGAACAAAGCAGCCGGCAGATAAACCCCTCCACTTGAAAAAGGGGGCAAGAAGCGGTCATAATAAACTGGAGAATGTTTAAACTCCAGTGGACCGAAGCGGAAGGCACATGACTCCTTGTCCAGCTGCAGCGCCCAACTTCTCTGTCAGAACAAAATCCCCCAAAAAGTCAAACCCGGACTTTTCGGGTGATTTCTTATCTGACTGCCGGAGCAAAACGGGCGCTTCCGCTTTTCTA